>NZ_CP109485.1:8215000-9415000 GCF_035918235.1 Streptomyces sp. NBC_01445
TTGACTAAGGGTTCCTGGGTCAAGCTGATCTGCCCAGGGTAAGTCGGGACCTAAGGCGAGGCCGACAGGCGTAGTCGATGGATAACCGGTTGATATTCCGGTACCCGCTGTGAAGCGTCAAACATTGAATCAGGCGATGCTAAGTCCGTGAAGCCGTTCCGGACCCTTCGGGGAAAGGAAAGTGGTGGAGCCGACGGACCAGACTTGTAGTAGGTGAGTGATGGGGTGACGCAGGAAGGTAGTCCAGCCCGGGCGGTGGTTGTCCCGGGGTAAGGGTGTAGGCCGTGTGATAGGTAAATCCGTCACACATTAAGGCTGAGACCTGATGCCGAGCCGATTGTGGTGAAGTGGATGATCCTATGCTGTCGAGAAAAGCCTCTAGCGAGTTTCATGGCGGCCCGTACCCTAAACCGACTCAGGTGGTCAGGTAGAGAATACCGAGGCGTTCGGGTGAACTATGGTTAAGGAACTCGGCAAAATGCCCCCGTAACTTCGGGAGAAGGGGGCCATCACTGGTGAGGAGACTTGCTCTCCGAGCTGGGGGTGGCCGCAGAGACCAGCGAGAAGCGACTGTTTACTAAAAACACAGGTCCGTGCGAAGCCGTAAGGCGATGTATACGGACTGACGCCTGCCCGGTGCTGGAACGTTAAGGGGACCGGTTAGTGCACTTTCGGGTGTGCGAAGCTGAGAACTTAAGCGCCAGTAAACGGCGGTGGTAACTATAACCATCCTAAGGTAGCGAAATTCCTTGTCGGGTAAGTTCCGACCTGCACGAATGGCGTAACGACTTCTCGACTGTCTCAACCATAGGCCCGGTGAAATTGCACTACGAGTAAAGATGCTCGTTTCGCGCAGCAGGACGGAAAGACCCCGGGACCTTTACTACAGTTTGATATTGGTGTTCGGTTCGGCTTGTGTAGGATAGGTGGGAGACTTTGAAGCGGCCACGCCAGTGGTTGTGGAGTCGTCGTTGAAATACCACTCTGGTCGTGCTGGATGTCTAACCTGGGTCCGTGATCCGGATCAGGGACAGTGTCTGATGGGTAGTTTAACTGGGGCGGTTGCCTCCTAAAGAGTAACGGAGGCGCCCAAAGGTTCCCTCAGCCTGGTTGGTAATCAGGTGTTGAGTGTAAGTGCACAAGGGAGCTTGACTGTGAGACCGACGGGTCGAGCAGGGACGAAAGTCGGGACTAGTGATCCGGCGGTGGCTTGTGGAAGCGCCGTCGCTCAACGGATAAAAGGTACCCCGGGGATAACAGGCTGATCTTCCCCAAGAGTCCATATCGACGGGATGGTTTGGCACCTCGATGTCGGCTCGTCGCATCCTGGGGCTGGAGTCGGTCCCAAGGGTTGGGCTGTTCGCCCATTAAAGCGGTACGCGAGCTGGGTTTAGAACGTCGTGAGACAGTTCGGTCCCTATCCGCTGTGCGCGTAGGAATATTGAGAAGGGCTGTCCCTAGTACGAGAGGACCGGGACGGACGAACCTCTGGTGTGCCAGTTGTCCTGCCAAGGGCATGGCTGGTTGGCTACGTTCGGAAAGGATAACCGCTGAAAGCATCTAAGCGGGAAGCCTGCTTCGAGATGAGTATTCCCACCCCCTTGAGGGGTTAAGGCTCCCAGTAGACGACTGGGTTGATAGGCCAGATCTGGAAGCCCGGTAACGGGTGGAGGTGACTGGTACTAATAGGCCGAGGGCTTGTCCTCAGTTGCTCGCGTCCACTGTGTTGGTTCTGAAACCACGAACAACCCCACGTTTGTCACAGAGCGTGGTGCGGTTGACAGTTTCATAGTGTTTCGGTGGTCATAGCGTGAGGGAAACGCCCGGTTACATTCCGAACCCGGAAGCTAAGCCTCACAGCGCCGATGGTACTGCAGGGGGGACCCTGTGGGAGAGTAGGACGCCGCCGAACTATTTTTGAAGAAAACCCCCGTAACGGATGAGAATCCTGTTACGGGGGTTTTCTGCGTTGTGTTCCAAGCGTTGTGCGGCAATTCTTGTTGCACCCCTCTGCACGGCCCCAAGAGTGCTGAGGGTAAGGTCAGGGGGCATCGTCGGCTCATTTCCCCACAGGAGGCCCCCGGGTGGAGGTCCAGGAGACCCGTGTCCAGACGGACCGGGTGCTCACCATCCCGAACATCCTCAGCATGGCGCGTCTCCTTGGCGTACCCCTGTTCCTGTGGCTCATCCTCAGGCCCGAGTTCGGCGGGCCCAAAAGCGACGGCTGGGCCCTTCTGGTCCTGATGCTCAGCGGTGTCAGTGACTATCTAGACGGGAAGCTCGCCCGGCGCTGGAATCAGATCAGCAACCTCGGCCGGCTCCTCGACCCGGCGGCCGACCGGCTCTACATTCTGTCCACGCTCGTCGGACTCACCTGGCGCGAGATTCTGCCGATCTGGTTGACGGCCGTACTGCTTGCCCGAGAGCTGGTTCTCCTGGTGATGGTGGGTATCCTCCGCCGGCACGGCTATCCTCCGCCGCAGGTGAACTTCCTCGGCAAGGCCGCCACGTTCAACCTCATGTATGCGTTCCCCCTGTTGCTCCTCAGTGACGGAAGTGGCTGGATCAACACGCTCGCTGCTATTTTCGGATGGGCGTTCGCAGGATGGGGTACAACGCTCTACTGGTGGGCAGGAATCCTCTACGTAGTACAGGTCCGCCGACTGGTCAGGGCGGACTCCAAGGCCGATTGAGCTCGCCCATGTGGCGGTATTCGAGGCCAGGTCGGCCCGCACTCTGAGATCTGCGGGTCCATCCGGACGGGCGAAGTCGGCTAGACAGTCGTCTCTTCAAGGAGGACGCTTCCGACATGAAGGCCGTCGTAATGGCTGGAGGCGAAGGCACGCGCCTTCGCCCCATGACCTCGAGTATGCCCAAGCCGCTCCTGCCGGTAGTGAACCGGCCGATCATGGAGCATGTGCTGCGGTTGCTCAAGCGGCATGGGCTCACCGAGACCGTCGTCACCGTGCAGTTCCTGGCATCACTCGTCAGGAACTACTTCGGGGACGGCGAAGAGCTCGGAATGGAGCTCACCTATGCCAATGAGGAGAAGCCACTCGGCACAGCCGGCAGTGTGAAGAACGCAGAGGAAGCACTCAAGGACGACGCTTTCGTTGTGATCTCCGGTGACGCTCTGACCGATTTCGACCTCACTGACCTCATCAATTTCCACAAGGAAAAGGGTGCGCTGGTCACGGTCTGCCTGACCCGTGTTCCCAACCCCCTTGAATTCGGCATCACCATCGTCGATGAACAGGGAAAGGTCGAGCGTTTCCTCGAGAAGCCCACCTGGGGCCAGGTTTTCTCCGACACCGTGAACACGGGCATCTATGTCATGGAGCCCGAGGTATTCGACTACGTCGAGGCCGATGTGTCGGTCGACTGGTCCGGTGACGTCTTCCCGCAGCTCATGAAGGAAGGCAAGCCGGTCTACGGCTATATCGCCGAGGGCTACTGGGAGGACGTCGGCACGCACGAGAGCTACGTCAAGGCGCAGGCCGACGTGCTCGAGGGCAAGGTCGACGTAGAGATCGACGGATTCGAGATCTCGCCCGGCGTATGGGTCGCAGAGGGTGCCGAGGTTCATCCGGATGCCGTGCTTCGCGGTCCGCTGTACATCGGCGACTACGCCAAGGTCGAAGCCGACGTCGAGCTGCGCGAGCACACCGTGATCGGCTCGAACGTCGTCGTGAAGAGCGGGGCCTTTCTGCACAAGGCCGTTGTCCACGACAACGTGTACATCGGACAGCACAGCAATCTGCGCGGCTGCGTCATCGGCAAGAACACCGACATCATGCGGGCCGCCCGCGTCGAGGACGGCGCCGTCATCGGCGACGAGTGCCTGGTCGGTGAGGAATCGATTATCCAGGGCAACGTCCGGGTCTATCCGTTCAAGACCATCGAGGCCGGCGCCTTCGTCAACACCTCGGTGATCTGGGAGTCCAGGGGCCAGGCGCATCTCTTCGGCGCCCGTGGCGTCTCCGGCATCATCAACGTGGAGATCACCCCGGAACTCGCCGTAAGGCTCGCGGGAGCGTACGCCACGACGCTCAAGAAGGGCTCGACCGTCACCACGGCCCGTGACCACTCGCGAGGTGCCCGAGCCCTGAAGCGCGCGGTCATCTCCGCGTTGCAGGCCAGCGCCATCGACGTACGCGACCTGGAGAACGTGCCGCTGCCAGTCGCCCGGCAGCAGACCGCGCGGGGCAGCGCCGGCGGGATCATGATCCGTACGACGCCCGGAGTGCCTGACTCCGTCGACATCATGTTCTTCGACGAGCGGGGAGCGGACCTCTCGCAGGCCAGCCAGCGGAAGCTGGACCGGGTGTACGCGCGGCAGGAGTACCGGCGGGCGTTCCCCGGCGAGATCGGCGATCTGCACTTCCCGTCGAGCGTCTTCGACTCGTACACAGGTTCCCTGTTGCGGAATGTCGACACGACGGGGATCGCGGAGGCGGGGCTCAAGGTCGTCGTCGACGCTTCGAACGGCAGTGCCGGTTTGGTGCTGCCCAGCCTGCTCGGGCGGCTCGGTGTCGACTCGCTGACCATCAACCCGGGGCTCGATGAGTCCCGGCCGACCGAGACGCGGGACGCGCGCCGCTCCGGGCTGGTGCGCCTCGGGGAGATCGTGGCGTCCGCGCGGGCCGCGTTCGGCGTCCGGTTCGACCCGGTCGGCGAGCGGCTGTCGCTGGTGGACGAGAAGGGCCGCATCGTCGAGGACGACCGTGCGCTTCTGGTCATGCTGGACCTGGTGGCCGCCGAGCGGCGCAGCGGCCGGGTCGCGCTGCCGGTGACCACGACGCGTATCGCCGAGCAAGTGGCCGCGTACCACGGGACGCAGGTGGAGTGGACGACCACGTCGCCGGACGACCTCACTCGGGTCGGGCGGGACGAGGGGACCATCTTCGGTGGTGACGGTCGCGGCGGGTTCATCATTCCGGAGTTCAGCTCCGTCTTCGACGGCGCGGCCGCGTTTGTCCGGCTGATCGGGCTCGTGGCGCGGACGCAGCTGACCTTGAGCCAGATCGACGCGCGGATCCCGCGGGCGCATGTACTCAAGCGGGACCTCGCGACTCCGTGGGCGGTGAAGGGGCTCGTGATGCGGCGGGTCGTCGAGGAGGCCGGCGACCGGTCCGTCGACACGACCGACGGCGTGCGGGTCGTCGAGGCGGACGGGCGCTGGGTGATGGTGCTGCCCGACCCGGCCGAGGCCGTCACCCATCTGTGGGCCGAGGGGCCCGACGACGCGTCGGCACAGCAGCTGCTCGACGAGTGGGCGGCAGTCGTGGACAGCGCCGGTCGCTGAGCCGCCGAGCGGGCCGGTCGTCCCCTGTCACAGGCGTCGACCGGCCCGCCGGTGGGGCCATTCGGAGGTAGAGGCCACCACGTGCGACGATGTGCGGCATGCCGCAGCAGCCCCCCGATCGGAGCAGTCCCTCACGCCCCGTGAGCCCCAGACGTCCCGACGCCTCCATGTCGCTGCTGACGAACGTGATGGACCACAGCCTCGACGACGGATACGCGGAGGCGGCGGCCCGTAGGAAGGCCGAGGGCAGCGGTGGCATGCCGCGTACCCTGCGGGCCAAGCTCGGGCTCGCGGCGGGGCTCGTCCTCGCGGCGCTCGTGGTGACGGTGGGGGCGGCGCAGGCGCGGGTCGCGGCACCGGTCGTGGCAAAGGAGCGCGAGGAGCTGATCGCCCGTATCGACCGGGAGACGGACGCCGCGGACAAGCTCGAGCGCAAGGTGGACACGCTCCGCAACGACGTGAGCGACCGCCAGCGTGAGGCGCTGAAGAAACACGGCGGCGACAAAGGCGAGTTGGTCGGTCTGCTCTCCGGCGCCACGGCGGTGCACGGGCCGGGAGTGAAGCTGGTCGTCGACGACGCCAAGGAAGCCGACCAGGGCGGCGGAGGGCCGCGCGAGAGCACCGGGTTCTCGGACACGGGGCGGGTGCGCGACCGGGACATGCAGCGGGTGGTCAACGGGCTCTGGCAGTCCGGTGCCGAGGCCGTAGCCATCAACGGACAGCGGCTGACGGCCCTGTCCGCGATCCGCGCGGCGGGTGACGCGATACTGGTCGACAACAGACCGCTCGTGCCGCCGTACACGGTGCTCGCGGTGGGGGACGGCCAGCGGCTGAGTACCCGGTTCCAGAACAGCCCTGACGGCCTGTACCTGCACGCGCTGCAGGAGAACTTCGGGATCCGGACCAGCATTTCCGCTCAGGACGACGTCCGCCTGCCCGCAGCGCCGAGCGTGACCGTACGTACAGCACAGCCGAGAACAGAGAAGGGCACATCGTGATCGCCGTACTGGGCCTCGTCGTGGGAGTCGTGGTCGGACTGTTCGTCCGTCCCGAGGTTCCGGCGGTGGTCGAGCCCTACCTTCCGATCGCCGTGGTGGCGGCCCTCGACGCGGTGTTCGGCGGCCTGCGGGCGATGCTCGACGGGATCTTCGACGACAAGGTCTTCGTCGTGTCGTTCCTGTCGAACGTCGTCGTGGCGGCCCTGATCGTGTTCCTGGGCGACAAGCTGGGGGTGGGCGCGCAGCTGTCCACCGGCGTCGTCGTGGTGCTCGGTATCCGCATCTTCTCCAACGCGGCCGCCATCCGGCGGCACATCTTCCGGGCGTGAGGCCGATGTCCGAGGACGAGAACAAGAACAAGGACAACGAGCAGCACCGCCTGCGCAAGGAACTGCCGGACGAGGTCGCTCCCGAAGCGGCGGACGGCGGGGACGGCAGGGACGACGCGGAAGTGTCGGCCGCGGAGACGAAGAACCCGTCGCTGACCGGACGTCAGCGGCTGGCCAAGGGGCTGTGGCCGCCGCGGGTCTCCCGTGCGCAACTCATCGTCGCCGTCCTGCTGTTCGTGCTCGGCCTGGGGCTGGCCATCCAGGTGCGGTCCAACAGCGACAGCAGCGCGCTGCGCGGCGCACGTCAGGAAGATCTCGTACGCATCCTCGATGAACTGGATGACCGTACTCAGCGTCTGGGAGATGAGAAGCAGCGTCTCGAGGGGCAGCGCACCGAGCTGGAGAACAGCTCGGACCAGGCCGAGGAGGCCCGCAAGCAGACGGTCGAGAGGGAACGGCAACTCGGCATTCTGGCGGGCACCGTGGCGGCGCAGGGCCCCGGGATCACGCTGACGATCACCGACAAGAAGGGCGCGGTGCAGGCGGACATGCTGCTCGATGCGATCCAGGAGCTACGCGCGGCGGGCGCCGAGGCGATCCAGGTGAACGACGTCCGGGTCGTGGCCGACACGTATTTGACGGATGCGAGCGGCGGGAAGGTGAGTGTGGACGGTCACAAGATCGGCGAGCCTTTCGTCTTCAAGGTCATCGGCAAGCCGCAGGACCTGGAGCCGGCGCTCAATATCCCTGGTGGGGTGGTTCAGACTCTGGAGAAGGAGCAGGCCACCGTTACCGTGACACAGGCGCAGAAGATCGTCGTGGACGCCTTGCGACCGGCGAAGCGGCCTGACTACGCTCAGTCGTCGTCCCAGTGAGGTGGGGGCGAATGGGGGCGGTCCGGCCAGGGCATGAGGTTGCGGGGGGTCGGCGCACCGTAAGCGGGGTGCGTGGTGGAAACTGTTTGGCGGATACGGACGTTGTGAGGATGTCTGTGTCGCCGATGTATGGCGGTGTGTGCAATCAGGGTTCGTCCTGCCCCACGGGCGGGTCTGTTTCGGTCAAGGGGAATCGCCCGTGAAGTTGTTTGCGAAGTTGTTCGGCAAGAGCGCACGTGAGGACAGCGGCAATGCCAATGCCACTGCCCGCCATCGTGCACCGCGCACCCAGGACGCGGAGGTGCAGGGGGCGGAGCGCCCGCTGTTCCGTGATCAGGTCGGTCCTCAGGGCGGTGACATTTCGGGCGGACAGGGCGCGTCGTCTGTTGACCCTGCCGCGTCCGGCCGCATAGGTTTCGGAGAACCGTCAACCTCAAGTGCGGGTGGAGGGTTTACCCCCGATCCGTATGCGTCCCATGCCCCCGCGGGGCAGCCGCGGCAGGAGGATCCGTCCATGTCGGCACTGGTGTGTACGAGGTGCGGGAACCGTAACGCCGAGGCGAGCCGGTTCTGCTCCAACTGCGGTGCGCCCCTGCGCGCCGGAGCCGAGCGTCCGTCCGAGACGACCTCGACGATTTCCATTTCGGGCCTTGAGGCCTACGACGCCGAAGTCACCGGTCAGACGCTGTCGCCGGCGCTCTCCCCGGAGGCGCAGGCCGCCGTCGACGCCCTGCCGCTCGGCTCGGCGCTCCTGGTGGTGCGACGCGGTCCGAACTCGGGCAGCCGCTTCCTCCTCGACGGCGAACTGACCACGGCGGGGCGGCACCCGCAGAGCGACATCTTCCTTGACGACGTGACTGTTTCGCGCCGTCACGTGGAGTTCCGTCGCGGGGCCGACGGCGCCTTCACCGTCAGTGACGTGGGCAGCCTCAACGGCACGTACGTCAATCGGGAGCGGATCGACGCGGTCACGCTGTCGAACGGCGACGAGGTGCAGATCGGCAAGTACCGGCTGGTCTTCTACGCGAGCCAGCGGGGCATCTGACCTGTCAGGAAGGTCCATGCTTCAAACACCGAAGGGCGGTGCCGGTCACGGCATCGCCCTCACGGACAGTCGGCTGATGAGCATCGGCACCGTGCTGAACGTGCTACGCGACGAGTTCCCCGAAGTCACCATCTCCAAGATCAGGTTCCTGGAGTCGGAGGGGCTGATCGAGCCGCAGCGAACCCCCTCGGGGTATCGCAAGTTCAGCCCGGACGACGTCGAGCGACTTGCCCATGTACTGCGCATGCAGCGGGACCACTACCTGCCTCTGAAGGTCATCAAGGAACAGCTCGACGCCCTGGAGCGGGGAGAAGCGATCACGCTGCCCTCTACGGGGCGGCCGGGCGACAGCGAGGACGGCCGGGCCCCAGAGGGCGGCGAAGGGCCGACAGCGGCCCGTGTGGGCCGTGACGAGCTCCTTGCCGCCGCCGGCATCGAGTCCCCCGAGCTCGACGAGTGGGAGTCGTACGGCCTCATCGCGCCGCTGCCCGAGGGCGGATACGACGCGGAAGCGGTCACGGTCGCCGAGCTGGTCATGGAACTGGGCCGTTTCGGGATCGAGCCGCGGCATCTGCGGGCGATGAAGGCCGCTGCCGACCGGGAGGCCGGTCTGGTCGAACAGGTCGTCGCGCCACTGCGACGGCATCGCAATCCCCAGACCAGGGCTCACGCCCAGGCCCGCGCGAAGGAGCTGGCGGGGCTGACCGTGAAGCTTCACGGGGCGCTCGTGCAGACCGCGCTCGGCGTGCGTCTGCCCTGATCCGAGGGGTGCTCGCGCGGTGTGCGTCCGGCGATCGAAGAGTGCCCGACTACCCAAACCTGCCGGGCACGTCCTAGGGTTGCTGTGTGAACGAGCTCGACGTCGTAGGTGTCCGGGTCGAAATGCCCTCCAACCAACCGATCGTGCTCCTGCGTGAAGTGGGAGGCGACCGCTACCTCCCCATCTGGATCGGACCGGGGGAGGCGACGGCCATCGCCTTCGCACAGCAGGGCATGGCCCCCGCACGCCCGCTGACGCACGACCTTTTCAAGGACGTGCTGGAGGCGGTCGGGCAGGAGCTCACGGAAGTACGCATCACGGACCTGCGCGAAGGCGTCTTCTACGCGGAACTGGTGTTCTCGAGCGGTGTCGAGGTCAGTGCCCGCCCGTCGGACGCCATAGCGCTCGCGCTGCGCACCGGTACGCCGATCTACGGCAGTGACGGTGTGCTCGATGACGCCGGGATCGCGATCCCGGACGAGCAGGAGGACGAGGTGGAGAAGTTCCGCGAATTCCTCGACCAGATCTCGCCCGAGGATTTCGGGACCAACAGTCAGTGACGCGAGCGGCCGCCGGAAGGCGGCCGCTGCCGCGCCGGGGGCCCGGCCGGACCATTCGGCTAGCCTTTCCCCGCGGTGAGGTACGGGAAACCACTCGTAGGGTGATTATCACTCGGCGTGCCGAGTGTGGCGATCGTTGACGCACCCCTGGTGACTGCCTACCGTCGAGAAGGCAGGTCAAAGAGGAGGTCGGCGTGAGAAGCAGCGGCGACGGTACGGCTGGGGGCGTCGGACACAGTCCGGCGGAGAGCGGCCCGTACTCGCTTCACGGCCACGCGGCCGGTCATATTCCGCGTCGGCCGACGGTGTTGCCGGTGGTCGCTCAGGGGGATGACGACGCGACGCCCGAGCAGGTCGGATACCGGGGACCCACCGCGTGTGCGGCGGCCGGTATCACCTATCGACAGCTGGACTACTGGGCGAGGACCGGTCTGGTCGAGCCGAGTGTGCGCCCCGCCCACGGGTCGGGGACCCAGCGGCTCTACAGCTTCAGGGACGTCGTCGTCCTGAAGATCGTGAAGAGATTCCTGGACACCGGTGTCTCACTGCAGAACATCCGCACCGCGGTGCAGCACCTGCGGGAGCGCGGCTTCGGCGATCTGGAGCGGCTGACCCTCATGAGCGACGGCGCCACCGTCTACGAGTGCAGCTCGCCGACGGAGGTCCACGATCTGCTCCAGGGCGGTCAGGGCATCTTCGGTATCGCGGTCGGCGTGGTGTGGCGGGACGTCGAGAGCGCCCTGTCGCAGCTGCACGGGGAGCGCATCGACACCGGTGAGACGCTCCACGGGAACAACCCCGCTGACGAGCTCGCGAGACGGCGCAACCGCGCGGTGTGAGCTGGGTCGATGCGTCCGGCGGGGCATTGTCAGTGCCGTAGGGCAGCATCGGACATGTGAGAACCGCGCCCACGATCCTGCATCTCGACATGGATGCCTTCTACGCCTCGGCGGAGCAGGCATCGAAGCCGAGCCTGCGCGGGAAAGCCGTGGTCGTGGGAGGGATCGGGCCTCGTGGGGTGGTGGCCACCGCCTCGTACGAGGCCCGGGTGTTCGGGGTGCACTCGGCGATGCCGATCGGCCAGGCGCGCAGGCTCGCTCCCAATGCCGCGTATCTCGTACCGCGCTTCCAGCTGTACCGCGAGGTCAGCGAGCAGGTGATGGGGCTGCTCCGGGAGCTGTCGCCGTTGGTGGAGCCGCTGAGCCTCGACGAGGCGTTCGTCGATCTGGAGGCCGGTGAGGCGGCCTGGGACGCCGCGTCGGCGCGGCTGGTCGGTGAGCGGCTGCGGGAGGACATCAGGGCCGTGACCGGCCTGACCGGCTCTGTCGGGATCGCGGCGTCGAAGATGCTGGCGAAGATCGCCTCCGAGGAGGCCAAGCCGGACGGTCTGTTCCTGATCGTGCCCGGCACCGAGCGCGCCATGCTCGGGCCCATGTCCGTGCGCACGCTGCCCGGCGTGGGGCCGGCGACCGGGGACCATCTGAGACGCGCCGGGATCACCACGGTCGAGGAGATCGCGGAGGCGGGCGAGGACGAGCTCGTACGGCTGCTGGGGAAGTCGCACGGGGCGTCGCTGTACGCCATGGCTCTCGCGCACGACGACCGGCCCGTGGTGGCCGAGCGGGACGCCAAGTCGGTGTCGGTCGAGGACACGTACGACGTGGACATCCACGACCGGGTGCGGGTGCGGACCGAGGTACAGCGGCTTGCGGAGCGGTGCGTGCAGCGGTTGCGGGGGGCGGAGCGGTCGGGACGGACCGTGGTCCTCAAGGTGCGGCGCTACGACTTCTCCACGCTGACGAGATCCGAGACCCTGCGCGGGCCCACCGACGACCCCGCGGTGGTGCGGGAGGCGGCGGCGCGGCTCCTGGAGTCCGTGGACACGACGGGCGGGGTGCGGCTGCTGGGCGTGGGAGTGACGGGTCTGGCCGACTACACGCAGGAGGATCTGTTCGCGCAGGCGCGGGCGCAGGCCGAGGCCGAGGCGCACGCGGCCGGGGGTGAGGGGGAGACGGAAGGGGTGGATGGTGCGGGGGATGAGGGCCGGGTGGCTGCCGAAGAGGTCGTCGAGGCCGCGGACCGGCGCTGGGTGGCCGGGCACGACGTGCGACACGAGGAGTTCGGGCACGGGTGGGTGCAGGGGAGCGGGCTCGGGCGGGTGACGGTGCGCTTCGAGACGCCGTACTCGGAGCCTGGGCGGGTGCGTACGTTCCGGACCGACGACCCCGCGCTCGTCCCCGCGGAGCCGCTGCCGCTGGTGGCGGAGGGCGACGTGAGGCGGGTTGAGGCAAGGGAGCAGGGTGCCGGGTCAGGTGTCGTCTGAGGTGCCGGCGATCTTGCCGAAGTTGCGGTCCTGAGGGGGCTCGGGGTCGTCCGGGCCCGTGATGTCGAGCCCGTAGTGGTGGTAGAGCTGGAGCTCCTGTTCGGGGGAGAGGTGACGGCCGACCCCGAAGTCGGGGGCGTCCTTGATCAAGGAGCGTTCGAAGGGGATGCGCAGGGTGCCCTCCACCAGCTCGCTCGGCTCCAGGGGGACGAAGGCGTCCCGGCTGAACAGGCCTGTGCGTATGGCCGCCCACTCCGGGACCCCGGTCGCGTCGTCGAGGTAGACCTCGTCGACAGTCCCGATTTTGGCTCCGTTGCGGTCGAACGCCTTGCGGCCGATCAGGTTTCGCGGATCGACATCGGTCTGCACGGGGCCCTCCAGCTGATCGCAACTCATCCGTAAGCACTACCAAAGTGCACATTGGTGACGGCGGCCACTCGAAGCCGGGGGCATTGTTGCCGCTGGTAGGCTGGCCATGGCTGCTGACCCCGTGCGGGAGAGTCCTCCGGATGACACCGGAGGCGCCGAAGGAGCAACTCCTCCCCGGAATCTCTCAGGCCCCTGTACCGCACGGACGAGGTCACTCTGGAAAGCAGGGCGGGCGTTCAGGCCTCCGCTCTCACCGACGGTGAAAGTCGGCATGCCCTTCGTGATGTGGGCACGCCGGTGAAGCTCTCAGGTTGAGATGACAGAGGGGGAGGCCGTCCGGGCACCCGCGCCGTGGTGCCCCTCGCAGGTCGTAGTGACCAGGAGGCCTCCGCAATGACCGCCAACCGTATTCCGCTTTCCCAGCTGGAGCAGGGAATCCCCTTCGAGCAGCGCCATATCGGTCCGGATGAAGCCGCGCAGGCCAAGATGCTCGCGCAGGTCGGGTACGGCTCGCTCGACGAGCTGACGGCGGCCGCGGTCCCGGACGTGATCAAGAGCGCTGAGGCGCTCGATCTTCCCGGGGCCCGCACCGAGGCCGAGGTGCTTGCCGAACTCCGCTCCCTCGCGGACCGCAACCAGGTCCTCGACTCGATGGTCGGACTCGGCTACTACGGCACGTTCACGCCGCCCGTCATCCTGCGCAACGTCATGGAGAACCCGGCCTGGTACACGGCGTACACGCCCTACCAGCCGGAGATCTCGCAGGGCCGGCTCGAGGCACTGCTCAACTTCCAGACGATGGTCGCCGAGCTGACCGGCCTGCCGACCTCGGGCGCCTCGCTGCTCGACGAGGGCACGGCCGCGGCCGAGGCCATGGCGCTGTCGCGGCGCATCGGCAAGGTCAAGAACGGCGCCTTCGTGGTCGACGCGGACGCGCTGCCGCAGACCATCGCCGTGATCCAGACGCGCGCGGAGCCGACCGGTGTCGAGGTCGTCGTCGCCGACCTCTCCGAGGGCATCCCGGCCGAGGTCGCCGAGCGCGGCGTCGTCGGCGTCCTGATCCAGTACCCCGGCGCCTCCGGAGCTGTCCGCGACATCAAGCCGGTCATAGAGCAGGCTCACGAGCTGGGTGCCGTCGTCACGGTCGCTGCCGATCTGCTCGCCCTCACGCTGCTGACCTCGCCCGGCGAGCTCGGCGCCGACATCGCCGTCGGTACCACGCAGCGCTTCGGCGTCCCGATGGGCTTCGGCGGGCCGCACGCCGGCTACATGGCGGTCCGCGAGAAGTTCGCGCGCAGCCTGCCCGGCCGCCTCGTGGGCGTCTCCGTCGACGCCGACGGCAACAAGGCGTACCGCCTCGCGCTGCAGACCCGTGAGCAGCACATCCGGCGCGAGAAGGCCACCAGCAACATCTGTACCGCTCAGGTGCTGCTCGCCGTCATGGCCGGCATGTACGCCGTGTACCACGGACCCGACGGACTCAAGGGCATCGCGCGGCGCACCCACCGGTACGCGACGCTGCTCGCCGAGGGCCTCAAGGCCGGCGGTGTCGAGGTCGTGCACGGCGCGTACTTCGACACCCTGACCGTGAAGGCCGCCGGGCGTGCCGCCGACATCGTCAGCGCCGCGCGCGAGGGTGGCGTCAACCTCCACCTGGTGGACGCCGACCACGTGTCGATCTCGTGTGACGAGACCACGACGCGTACCCAACTGGGCGCCGTCTGGACCGCGTTCGGTGTCGAGGCCGATGTCGACGCGCTCGACGCGGCCGCCGAGGACACGCTGCCCGCGGGCCTCCTGCGCGGGGACAGCTACCTGACGCACCCCGTGTTCCACGCGCACCGCTCCGAGACCTCGATGCTGCGCTACCTGCGCAAGCTGGCCGACCGGGACTACGCGCTCGACCGCGGCATGATCCCGCTGGGCTCCTGCACGATGAAGCTCAACGCGACGACGGAGATGGAGCCGGTCACCTGGCCCGAGTTCGGCCAGCTGCACCCCTTCGCGCCTGCCGAGCAGGCGCAGGGCTACCTCACGCTCATCCGTGAGCTGGAGGAGCGCCTCGCGGAGGTCACCGGCTACGACAAGGTGTCGCTCCAGCCGAACGCCGGTTCGCAGGGCGAGCTGGCCGGTCTCCTCGCCGTCCGCGGCTACCACCGCGCCAACGGCGACGACCAGCGCACCATCTGCCTCATCCCGTCGTCCGCGCACGGCACCAACGCCGCGAGCGCCGTGATGGCCGGCATGAAGGTCGTCGTCGTGAAGACGGCCGACGACGGCGAGATCGACATCGCCGACCTGCGCGCCAAGATCGAGCAGTACGCCGACGAGCTCGCCGTCCTGATGATCACCTACCCGTCGACGCACGGTGTGTTCGAGGAGCACGTTGCCGACATCTGCGCGCAGGTGCACGACGCCGGCGGCCAGGTCTACGTCGACGGCGCCAACCTGAACGCCCTGGTGGGCCTCGCCAAGCCGGGCCACTTCGGGGGCGACGTCTCGCATCTCAACCTGCACAAGACGTTCTGCATCCCGCACGGCGGCGGCGGTCCGGGCGTCGGCCCGGTCGGCGTCCGCGCGCACCTCGCGCCGTACCTGCCCAACCACCCGATGCAGCCCGCCGCCGGACCCGCGACCGGCGTCGGCCCGATCTCCGCGGCGCCGTGGGGCTCCGCGGGCATCCTGCCGATCTCGTGGGCGTATGTGCGTCTCATGGGCGGCGAGGGCCTCAAGCGGGCCACGCAGGTCGCGGTGCTGAGCGCCAACTACATCGCCAAGCGTCTCGAGCCGCACTTCCCGGTGCTGTACACGGGCCCCGGCGGCCTCGTCGCGCACGAGTGCATCATCGATCTGCGCCCGATCTCGAAGGCGACCGGCGTCAGCGTCGACGACATCGCCAAGCGGCTCATCGACTACGGGTTCCACGCGCCGACCATGTCGTTCCCGGTTGCCGGGACGCTGATGATCGAGCCGACCGAGAGCGAGGACCTGGCCGAGCTCGACCGGTTCTGCGAGGCGATGATCGCCATTCGCGGAGAGATCGAGAAGGTCGGTTCGGGCCGGTGGCCCGCCGAGGACAACCCGCTGCGCAACGCGCCGCACACCGCGGCCGCGCTCGGCGGCGAGTGGGAGCACGCGTACAGCCGCGAGGTGGCGGTCTTCCCCGCCGGTGTCGTGGCCGCCGACAAGTACTGGCCGCCGGTCCGCCGCATCGACCAGGCGTACGGCGACCGGAATCTCGTCTGCTCGTGCCCGCCCATGGACGCGTACGAGGACTGATACTCGCGCTGACATGCGTCAGGGCCGGTTCCGGGGTTTCCCGGGGCCGGCCCTTTCGTACGGGGGACGCCGTGGGCGTCCGGATCCGCTCAGGCCGCGGTCACGACGTGCACGGGGCGGTGCGGAGCGATGATCTGGCCGTTGGGCAGCAACTCACCGGTGTCCTCGAAGAGCAGGACGCCGTTGCAGAGCAGACTCCAGCCCTGTTCGGGGTGGTGGGCCACAGGGAGCGCGGCCTCCCGGTCGGCGGAGTCTGCGGACGGGCACGGTGGCTGGTGCTGGCACATGGATGGGATCTTTCCCTGTGAAGTGATGTCGGTGATGGGTGTGATGTCGCTGTCTGTCCTGCGGCTCGAATCGTTGTTCATGGCCGCCCCCCGTTTGTCGGTCGGTCCGGAACCCAGTGTTGCCCCACGGGCGTCAATCCGCAGGTATTTCGTCGCAGCGGTCCTCACTGGATGAGGACGCGTCACCCGTGCGGACGGTTCACCCCAACTGCACTGTCCCTTCGGGTGGTTCGGGGTGGCCTGACCGGGCTAGTCCGGAAGGGCGGGCCAGGGCACGGCTGCGCCCCGCGACCGGTCGGCATCGGTAGCGGGGCGCGGGCGCGTGAGGCGGCCCGGTCGCGTCAGGCGGGTGAGCCCAGAAGTGGCGCGGGGGTCAGTCGATGGGTGAGGACGGGCAGCAGTTCGGCGACCCGGTGTGGGCGGTGGGCGGCGATGCCGGGCGGCGCGGGCGCGAGCGGGACCAGGAGGTCACTGGCCGCGGGATGCCCCGTGGAGGCGTCGGCGTTGCAGTCCCCGTGCAGCCACAGGGTGAGCATGTACAGCTCCGGGACCGAGAGCAGACGCGGCTGGTAGGCCGCGGGCAGGGACTCGGCCTGGCGTAGCGCGCGTTCGGTGGCCGCGACGTACGGGCCCTCGAAGAAGTGCGAGAACGCCCAGCCGTCTGCGGTCAGCATCGTGTCGGCGGCGGCCACCGCGCGCTCCCCGCAGCGGATCAGAAACCGCCAGCCGGCGAGTCGGGTCGGCGAGGGGCCCGCGCTGCCCGTGACCCGGTCCAGTACGTGGACGGGCAACGGTAGTTCGGGGCTCGCCGGCCCTTGGGCGGAGCGCAGGGAGGGGGTGCGGGCCTCGCGGACTGCGGTGGGGGAACCGAGGGCCGTGAGGACGGTGCGCAGGGCGGGCGCGGGAGCCGGAGGGACATGCAGCGGCATGGTGGGTCGCCTCTCATTCGACAGGCACGGTGGATCGAGGGCGTGGCGGGACGAGCGGACGGCGCTGTCTGCTGACCGGGCCAGAGGGGGCGGGGGCAGGTACCGCGAGCGCCAACTCTCTGCCTCGTTCGCGGAGTTTATACGACGCGTGTTCACGCGGTGTTTCGGCTAGCCGTCTCGAAAATGCTCGGCAAGGCGTTATTCGGTCGGCGAGATGAGGGGAATCTCCCGATTTCCAGCGGAGCCGGGTCCGTGACCTCGTAATCTTCACGGCGAGCGGACGGCCGATTCTCGTCGGTGTTTATCACCAGGCTAGATGGAACCAGCGCTTCGACATGCTGCATGCCTCGTGAATGTGCCCCGTGACAACTGCTGCGAGCCTACTCGCCCGCGACGGAGAGCGGGGCGTTATCGATCACATTGCCTGGGCATCATCCACCGTGACACAGCGGCCGGGTGGCCGGGTCGACCATGCGAGGAGGGACGCTTCCATGGGGGAGAAGGTCGTGGCGGGCGCGTTCGACCTGTCCGATCGACGGCACTACCGCAGGAAGCTGCAGCAGTGTCTGGTGGGGCTCGAGAGGCTCCTGGAGGAGCAGCGGTTCGATCGCCCGAAGAATCTGATGGGCCTGGAGATCGAGTTGAATCTCGCAGGGGCCGACGGCATGCCGAAAATGATGAATGCGCAAGTTCTCGAGCGCATCGCGAGCCGTGATTTCCAGACCGAACTCGGAATGTTCAATCTGGAAGTGAACATTGCCCCCCATCGATTGGAAGGCCGGGTTCTCGACCGGCTCGCCGAGGAGCTCAGAACCGGCCTCGCCTATGCCCACCGGAAAGCGAACGAGGTGGACGCCGGGATCGTGATGATCGGCATTCTCCCGACGCTCGCGCCCGATGATCTCGTCTCCGCGAACCTGTCCGACGTGGACCGTTACAGCCTTCTCAACGACCAGATGGTGGCCGCGCGCGGCGAGGACTTCGTGGTCGACATCGACGGGGTGGAGCACCTGCGCTGCAGCTCGGGGTCCATAGTGACCGAAGCGGCGTGCACCTCCGTGCAGTTGCACCTCCAGGTCACGCCCGCCCGCTTCGCCGACGTGTGGAACGCCGCGCAGGCGGTCGCTGCCGTACAGGTCGCGGTCGGCGCCAACTCGCCGTTCCTGTTCGGACATGAGCTGTGGCGCGAATCGCGGCCGCCCCTGTTCCAGCAGTCGACCGACACCCGTCCGCCCGAGCTCCAGGCCCAAGGGGTGCGACCGCGCACCTGGTTCGGCGAGCGCTGGATCAGCAGCGCGTACGACCTCTTCGAGGAGAACCTGCGCTACTTCCCGCCTCTGCTGCCCCTGTGCGACGACGAGGAGCCGCTGCGCGTCATCGACGACGGCGGAGTCCCGGCACTCGGCGAACTCGTCCTGCACAACGGCACCGTCTACCGCTGGAACCGGCCCGTGTACGGGATAGCCGACGGCAAGCCGCACCTGCGCGTGGAGAACCGCGTCCTGCCCGCGGGCCCCACCGTCACCGACGTCATCGCGAACGTCGCGTTCTACTACGGCGTCGTACGCGCCCTCGCCGAGGACGCCCGCCCCGTCTGGACCCGTCTGCCCTTCGACGCGGCGGCCCGCAACTTCGACGAGGCGTGCCGGTACGGGATCGAGGCGAGCCTGGACTGGCCGCGCCGGGGCCGTTTCGGCGGGGTCGAGAAGGTGCCCGTCGTGACGCTCGTACGGGACGAGCTGCTGCCGCTGGCCGCCGCCGGGCTCGACGCCTGGGGGGTCGAGGCGGCCGACCGTGACTTCTACCTCGGGGTGATCGAGGAGCGCTGCCGGCGGCGGGTCAACGGGGCGTCGTGGCAGGCGGCCACGTTCCACCGCGCGCTGGAGAGCGGCCTGGAGCGCGACGCGGCGCTCGCGGCGACCACCCGGCGCTACTGCGAGCTGATGCACGCCGGGGACCCGGTGCACACGTGGCTGGTGGGGCTCCCGGCACCGGCGGTGCAACTGGGCTGATGGGCATGTCGGTTGAGCCCGGTCAGCCCTTGGCGCCCGCCTCCACGATCGCCTTGAGGATCACCGCGTGGATCTGGGCCGGGTCGCTGACCTGGTGACCGGAGCCGCCGGTGGCCCCGGCGATCTGCTCGACCTCGTCCTTGTCGGCGTCCGGGCCGACCGCGATGGCGATGAGCGGCACCGGGTGCTGAGGGTCGGCGAGACTCTGGAGCCGCGAGACGAGATGGCTGCGCGAGATGGAGCCGAGGTCCTGGTTCGCGCCGTCGGTCACGACCACGAGGGCGTTGAACTTGCCGCTCCGGTAGGACGACGTCGCCTCCTCGTAGGCCGCGAGCGTCGTGTCGTAAAGACCCGTGGCGCCGCCCGGAACAGGCTGGAGACCGCTGAACGCCTCGGACAGCCTGTCGCGCTGGGTGCCGCCGCCCTTGCGGTCGCCGAGGCGCTCGGTGGGGACGAGCTTGCGGTAGTCGCGGTTCCCGTCGAGGAGCGTGGCGAACTCCCACAGGCCGATCTCGTCCTCGGGCGTGAACGTGGCGAGCGCCTGGAGCATCGACGCCTTCGTGACCTCCATACGGGACTGGTTGCGGCCCGGCACGTAGTTCGCCATGGAGGCGGAGGCGTCCACGACCACGGTGATCCGGGCACTCTGCACCGTGATCGTCCACACGCCGAGGGTTTCCTGGAGCTCCTTGTCCGTCGGCGGCTCGGAGTCCGACGTCGCGTACGGCTGCGGGCTGCGGCCGCCCGCCCCGGCGACCACGGCGTCCGAGGGCTCCTCGTCGTCCGTCCGGAAGCCGTGCCTGTCCAGGATCCGGATGCCGGCGTCCTCGCCGAGCAGGGTCATGAAGCGGATGGCGGCCCGCCGCTCGTCCGTCGACTTGTCGCCTTCATCGACCAGGGCGAACGGGAAGTCGAGCTGCGGCGAGCCGTCCTTCGGGTAGAAGAGGTCGAGCCCGTCCTTGTCGCCGGCGGTCGCGTTGTACCGGAAGGAGGACTGCTCGGAGAGGAACAGCGCCTGGTTGCGGCGCGGATTGCCCTGCTCGGTGCCGGAGGAGTCGCGCGCCAGGGTGTCGGTCAGCCGGCCGTCGCTGTCGGTGGTGCGCTGCGAGAGCGCCTTGGCCATGGCGGCGGCCTGGGTGTCGCCCTCCGACCCGGACTTCTTGGTGGAGGCGCCCAGCTGGGTCAGGGCGAGGAGACCGGTCGCGCTGCGCGCGGGGTCGGCGGTCCCGAGCCGCAGCTTGTCGCCCTCCATGGCCGCGCCGGTCAACTGCGCCCAGGTGTAATGCTTCGCGGGCCAGCCCATGCTCTTCGCGGCCGACGGCACCATGCTGATGCCGATGGGGGAGGAGGCTATGTTGCCCATCGCCGTGACCGGGGTGGCGTTCCCGCCGAGGCCGGCGCGCTGGATCCACAGACTCGAATCCGGCACCCACGCCTCGTAGTCTCCTGCGCCCTTCCCGCCCTTCCGCAGGGAATCGGCGATCTTGTACGAGTCGCCCGCCTGCACGCGGGTGTCGAGGCACTGCCCGTCGGAGGTCAGATGCTTCTTGCGGGCGAGGTCCGCGGCGTCGCGCAGCGCGGGGGCGACATCGGGCGAGGCAGCGATGTCGAGGTGGACCGTCTTGCCGTCGCAGGCCCCGCCGAAGGAGAGCAGGCCGCTCCTGGCCGCGAGAGCCGTGCCCCCGGCGACCACCAGGACCAGCGCCGTCGCGATGGCCACGGTCCGGCCGCGCGTGCGAGGGCGGGGGCCGACCGCGTCCGTCCCATACTCGTCGGGCAAGCTGTGACGTCCCATGCGGTGGTGCCCTTCCTTCGGTCTGGCCCGACGGAAGGGGAGAGGTACACCAAAGAACGGCCTTCGTCCCCCCGGCCTGTCGCGCGCGATCTTCGTACCTGTATTCGAGACCCTAGCGGGGCTAGGTGGGGGATGAGGCGGGATTACTCAACTGGAGGCAGGTGTGCAGGCGGAGGCGGGTGCGGTGGCCGATTCTTTTCCGAACGAGCGGCTTTCGCGACGGATTCTTCGGAACGAGACACTGCTCGTCCTGGCGCTCTCGCTCGGTGCGAGCGGAGTGTCCGCGCTGATCAGCTTTGTCGGATCGGTCACCAAACCGGGGGGCCTGAAGGACCAGGCGGCGACCCTGAACGCCTCGGCGGCTCCCGGGCGGCCGTGGCTTGATCTGGCGTGGCAGTTGTTCGGGATCGCGAGCGCGCTCGTGCCGGTCGCGCTCGTCGCGCATCTGCTGCTGCGCGAGGGCGCCGGGATGCGGACGATCGGCTTCGACCGTACGAGACCGTTCTTCGACGCGACCCGTGGCGCGGTGATCGCGGCGGTCATCGGCAGCACGGGTATCGCCTTCTACCTGGCGGCCCGTGGCCTCGGCTTCAACCTCACGGTGGTGCCGGAGGCGCTGCCCGACGTGTGGTGGAAGTATCCGGTCCTGGTCCTCTCGGCGATCCAGAACTCCGTCCTGGAGGAGGTGATCGTCGTCGGCTATCTGCTGCGCAGGCTGGGGCAGTTGGGCTGGACGCCCGGCACGGCGATCGTGGCCAGCTCGGTGCTGCGCGGCTCGTACCACCTCTACCAGGGCATCGGCGGCTTCTTCGGGAACCTCGCGATGGGCCTGGTCTTCGCGTATCTGTACCGGCGGTGGGGGCGGGTCGGGCCGCTGGTGGTGGCGCACTCGCTGCTCGACATCGGCGCGTTCGTCGGATACGCGCTGCTCGCGGGGAAGGTCGGGTGGCTGCCCACGGCGTGAGGCCGGGGCGGGTGCCGGATGCAGGGGGCGTACGAGATCTTCGTACGCCCCCTGCGGCGTGCCAGGGCCTTTCCTTCGGATCGGGGGAGAGGCCCTAGGCGAGCAGGTCTCCCTCGATGACCGTGACGGCGCTGCCGGTCAGCAGGGTGCGGGCGCCGCGCAGTTCGGTGCGGACGAAGCCCGTGCGGGCGGAGGCCTGGAGGCCGGTGAGTTCGGCGCGGCCGAGGCGCGGGGACCAGAACGGCGCGAGGGCCGTGTGGGCGCTGCCGGTGACCGGGTCCTCGTCGATGCCGACGCGGGGGAAGAAGCAGCGGGAGACGAAGTCGTAGGCGCCGTCGGGGTTCGCGGCGCGGGCGGTGGCGATGACGCCGCGCTCGGAACAGGCGGCGAGGGCCTTGAGGTCGGGTGCGAGGGCATGCACCGTCCTCTCGTCGGCGAGCTCGACGAGCAGGTCTCCCACCTGGCGGCCCGTGTCGTGGACGGAGAGCGGCTCGGCGCCCAGGGCGGCCGCGACCCCTTCGGGGCTTTCGATACGAGTCAGGGGCGCGGTCGGGAAGTCGAGCGAGATCGTGCCGTCCTCGTGCGGGGTCGCGACGAGCACGCCGCTGCGAGTGGCGAAGCGGACCGGGCCGTCGGCCGCGCCGGTGCTGTGCAGCACGTGCGCGGTGGCCAGGGTGGCGTGGCCGCACATGTCGACCTCGGTGGAGGGGGTGAACCAGCGCAGCGCCCAGCTGGCGGTGCCGCCGGCGGGCAGCGGGTGGGCGAAGGCCGTCTCGGCGTGGTTGACCTCAGTGGCGATGTCCTGGAGTCGGGCGTCGTCGGGGAAGTCGTCGAGGAGCAGTACGCCGGCCGGATTGCCGGCGAAGGGGCGGTCGGTGAAGGCGTCCACGATTCGAATGCGCATGGGCTGACGCTACGGGGACGGCGAACGTGCAGGCCAAGGCCAATTCGGGAGAGCTGGACCGGCACAGGGTTGTCAGCCGAACAGTTCCGATATATCGTTGACGCATCGCGACCGATCAACGATGGAAGGAATGATTGCGATGCGTTCCCATGGCTACGAGCATGAACACGGACACGGACATGGACAGTGCGGGCCCGGCCATCCCGGTCGGGGCGGCTTCGAAGGGCGGCGCGCCGCCTTCGGCCCCTTCGGGCCGGGCTTCGGCCCGGGACCCTGGGGCGGCGGCGGGCGCGGCGGCCGGGGCGGACCTCGTGGAAGGGCACGGCGCGGCGACGTACGCGCGTCGATCCTGGCCCTCCTGAAGGACCGTCCGATGCACGGCTACGAGATGATCCAGGAGATCGCCGAGCGCAGCGGCGGGGCGTGGAAGCCCAGCCCGGGTTCGGTGTACCCGACCCTTCAGCTGCTCGAGGACGAGGGCCTGATCGCCAGCGAGAGCGAGGGCGGCAAGAAGCTGTTCGCGCTCACCGAGTCGGGCCGTTCCGCGGCCGACGAGGGGCCCGACGCCCCGTGGGAAGAGGCCGGGCGCGGGGTCGACTGGGACAGCCTGAACGAGATCCGGCAGGCCGGCTTCGGTCTGATGGAGGCGTTCGGGCAGGTCTGGAAGACCGGCAGCAAGGAGCAGCGCGAGAAGGCGCTGACCGTCATCAATGACGCCCGCAAGAAGCTGTACCTGATCCTCGCCGACGAGGACTGAGATCCGCCGGGGGGATTCCCCGTACCGACAGATGAAGGCGCCCCGCACCGAGCGTGCGGGGCGCCTTTCACGTGTTCGCGCGCGCGTCGGGCCGGCTCAGGCGACGAGACCGGCCAGTTTGCGCAGTGACTCGTTGAGCGCGGCCGTCGCCGAGTCCTTGAGCTTGCCCGCCATCAGGGACACTGCGGCGCCGGTGAACTCGCCGTCGATGCGGACCGTCGTGCCGTCGCCGTCCGCGGTCAGGGTGTAGCGCGTGCCGACGGTGACGCCCATCGGACCCTTGCCCTTGATGGCGAGGGTGCGGGTGGTCTCCAGGTCCTCGACGGTCCAGGTCACCTCCGCCGGGAAGCCCATGAGCTTCATGTTCTCCTCGAAGGTGCCGCCCACTTCGAGCGCCGTCGGGGCGCCCTTCGGGAAGCTCGTGTGCGTGGCGTTCCACTCCCCGTACGCGGTGAAGTCGGTGAGCTGGGCCCAGACCTTCTCCGCGGGTGCCCCTATCCGTGCTTCCGCGCTGACTTCGGCCATGCGACCACCCCTTCTCGACGAGAGCTGCGGCGGGCGCAGCCGTGGTGTCGCGGAAAGTAGCCGCAGGACCGCGAACATTCAATACTGATGAACTGTCAGAAGTGGGGAGAGGGTGGGCCGTCGTCAGCCGATCCTTTCGATGACCGCGGCGTCGAAGAGGTCCGATGCGCGCGGGAACGGTCCCTCGTCGTGGCAGTGCCAGGCGTCCCAGAACAGGTCGGCGAGCAGTGCGTCGTCGGGTGCGTACACCCGATACACGTACTGTCTGCCGTCGATCGCTGGCAGGGCCACGAGCCAGCACCTGCTCTTCATACTTGTGAAGGACGAGTTCCGGTATGTCTGCGGTTGCGTGAGTGGCGCTGTGCAAGGCGGCGCGCGCCCCGCCGGGTAAAAAAGGCGCGATCTCATCCGTAAGGAGGAGAACCCGCTCATGCGTGCCCACCTTGTGTCGGACGTGGAAATGCTTCCCGCCGGGGATGCCCGGCCGGACAGGGGCTGATGAGGTGGGAGATGTGCAAAGCCCTACCCCGTCCGAGGCCGCGGCAAGCGGCCACAGCCGTGCAGATGTTGACGCCAGGCTCAGTCCCGAGCTCGCCTCGGTGGTGGCCGGCGCTCGCCGCAGAGCCGTCCGCGACGGGGACCGTCAGATCGACACCGCGCACCTCCTGCACTCGCTCCTCGAGACCGACCCGCAGGTGCGCGAGGCCTTCGACGGCGGCCCGCAGCTGGCCCGCCTCCTCGGCTATCTCGTGCAGCGGAGCATCGGCTACGGCCTCCAGTGGCAGGGCACCGTCGAGGACTCGGGGGCCGTGCCCGTCGTGACGGGGCTCGGCTGGTCGCCCGCCGCGGCCGCCGCGATGGAGGCCGCGCTCGACCGCGCCGAGCGCCGCGGCGACCCGCGTGCGCGCGGCGTCGACCTCCTCACCTCGCTCGCTGCGGACCGGGAGTGCCGCGCGGTCGAGGTGCTCGGGCGGGCCGGGGTCGATGCGGAGAGCCTGCGGCGGCATGTCGAGGCCGAGTGCTGAGGCGGGCGGTTTGGGGCTGAGGCCTGGCTTTGTGTTGAGGCTTGGTTCTGTTCGGGGGTGCGGCTCTTGAGGCCGTGCCCTCCAGTTCGTCCTGCCCGGCGCGTCCGGCACGTGAGACAGGGGTCATTGGGGATGACGGTCATGACGCCGGCTGTCATGATGTGCCGGTGCATGCGTCTCAGGGACTTCAGGTGAACCGCGGGCGAGGTGTCGGACTGGGGCTCGCCCTTGTCTCGGCGCTCGCCTTCGGCGGTTCGGGTGTGGCGGCCAAGCCGCTGATCGAGGCGGGTCTCGACCCGCTCCACGTGGTGTGGCTGCGCGTCGCCGGCGCCGCGCTCGTCATGCTGCCCGTCGCCTGGCGACACCGCTCCCTGGTCGTCCGGCGGCCCGCGCTGCTCGCCGGTTTCGGCCTGCTCGCCGTCGCCGGTGTACAGGCCTGCTACTTCGCCGCGATCTCTCGTATCCCCGTCGGCGTCGCGCTCCTCATCGAGTACCTCGCCCCCGCGCTGGTTCTGGGCTGGGTGCGTTTCGTGCAGCGCAGGCCCGTGACGCGCGCCGCCGCGCTCGGCGTGGTCCTCGCCGTAGGCGGTCTCGCCTGCGTCGTCGAGGTGTGGGCGGGCCTGAGCGTCGACCTGATCGGCCTGCTGCTCGCCCTCGCCGCCGCCTGCTGCCAGGTCGGCTACTTCGTCCTGTCCGACCAGGGCAGCGACGCGGGCGACCGGGCGCCGGATCCGCTCGGCGTGATCGCGTACGGGCTGCTCGTCGGCGCCCTCGTCCTGACCGCCGTGGCGCGCCCCTGGGGTATGGACTGGTCCGTGCTCGGCGGCAGCGCCTCGATGAACGGCACCTCCGTGCCCGCGTGGCTGCTGCTCTGCTGGATCGTCCTGATCGCCACGGTCATCGCCTACGTCACCGGAGTCCTCTCCGTGCGCCGGCTCTCGCCCCAGGTGGCCGGCGTCGTGGCCTGCCTGGAAGCGGTCATCGCGACCGTGCTGGCCTGGGTGCTCCTGGGTGAGCACCTGTCGGCACCGCAGATCGTCGGCGGCGCGGTCGTCCTGGTCGGGGCGTTCATCGCGCAGTCCTCGGCCCCGGCGAAGCCCGAGGTGGTGGCCGTGGCCGGTGGGGCCGCCCCGAACGAGGCGTCCCCGCAGTCGCCGGACAAGACGTTGTCCGGTCGCGGCAGCGCGAAGTAGGGTGTTGATCATGCATTCACGCGCACTCGTGCTTCCGCCCCCGGCCGCGTAACGCGGGCGGTGGCCGTCCGGAGCATTGCGCTCCGGCGACCCATCTGACGAAGATCCGGCTCGGGACGACCCGAGCGGCTCACGGCTGCCCGCAGACGACAGTCCGTGTCCCTGCCCCGCCCCCATTCATGGGGCGCGGAGGCCATTCTTCGTGGAGAACCACGTGTCGCACACTGTCGCGGCTGACTCAGCCGACACCTCGTCCCGTACGTCGCCCGCCGGGGCAGCACCGCTGTTGCCCGTCGGGCGCGGACTCCTCTACCTCGTTGTCGCCGGCGTCGCCTGGGGCACCGCCGGCGCGGCCGCCTCGCTGGTCTTCCGGGCCAGCGACCTCGGCCCCGCCGCCCTGTCGTTCTGGCGCTGCGTGGGCGGCCTCGCACTGCTGCTCGTGGCGCGGGCCCTGCGACCGCGCAGGACCCGGCCCGTGGCGGAACCGCGCCTGCGCAGGGCGGTGCGGATCGCCGTCACCGGGATCGCCCTGAGCGTCTTCCAGACCGCGTACTTCGCGGGGGTCCAGGCGACCGGACTCGCCGTCGCCACCGTGGTCACCCTGGGCGCGGGACCCGTACTCATCGCCCTCGGCGCGCGCCTGATCATGGGCGAACGCCTCGGCGGCGGCGGGCTGCTGGCCGTCCTGGGCGCGCTCGCGGGCCTTACTGTCCTCGTGCTCGGCGGCGGGGGCGCGGCCGTGCGTCCCGCCGGGGTCGCCTGGGCCCTGGTCTCCGCGGCCGGATACGCCGTGATGACCCTCGTGACGCGGTGGTTCGGGCGGGACGGCCGGTCGGGCGATCAACTCGACACGTCCGTCCTGACGTTCGCCGTCGCCGCGGTGAGCCTCCTGCCGCTCGGTGCGCTGGAGGGGCTGGTGCCGCACACCTCCCAGCCGCTCCAGGTCCTGGGGATGCTGGTCTACATCGCGTCAGTACCCACTGCGCTCGCCTACGCCCTGTACTTCTCGGGCGCCGCGGTCGTCAGGTCCGCGACCGTCTCGGTGATCATGCTGCTAGAACCGGTGAGCGCCGCCGTCATCGCGGTCGCGCTGCTCGGTGAGCGGCTGACCGCGCCGACGGTGGCGGGCACGGTCCTGATGCTGGCCGCGGTGACGGGGCTCGCCGTGGCCGAGGCGCGGGCGAGGTAGCCGGACCCGGGCGCCCCGGTGCGCGTGCCGACGCCCACCGGGGAAGGCTCGCCCTGACCGCCGTAGGAGTGTCCTACAGACCCGCCAGGTAGTCCGGCACGGCGATTCCCGGGGCGAGGTCGTCGGCCGGGATCGGTGCGCCGTGGCCCTTGGTGAGCGGGACGACGCCGGTCCAGTACGGCAGGCCGAGGTCCTCCTCGTCGTCGTTGGGGCCGCCGGCGCGGACCCGCGCGGAGACCTCCGCGAGGTCGAGGCGCAGGACGGACGTCGCCGCGAGTTCCTTGTCGTTCCCGGGGCGCGAGTCCTGGGCGCGGCCCGGCACCACGTGGTCGACGATCGCGTCGAGCGCCGTGCGCTTCTCGTCGCGGTCGGTCACCTGGTGGGCGAGGCCGTGCACCACCACGGAGCGGTAGTTGAGGGAGTGGTGGAAGGCGGAGCGCGCGAGTACCAGACCGTCGACGTGGGTGACCGTCAGGCAGACCTGCAGACCGGGGTCGGCCGCACCCGCCATGCGCTGGACGCGCGCGCCCGTCGAACCGTGCACGTAGAGCGTCTCGCCGACGCGGCCGTACAGGGTCGGCAGCACGACGGGGGAGCCGTCGCGGACGAACCCGAGATGGCAGATGTACGCCTCGTCGAGTATCGAGTGGACCAGCTCACGGTCGTAGTACGTCCGCTCGCGCATGCGGGCCGGGACGGTGCGGTCGGTCGCCGGGTAGGGGGCGGAGGCGTCCCCGGAAGCGACGGTGCCGGGCTCGGATGCCACGCTCATTGCAAACTCCATTGCACTAGTGCATAATATGCTTTGTGCTAGGAGAGTATCCGATCGAAGGACGGCGCGCAGCAGAGATTGCGGCCAGCGTGGAGCGCGCGGTGGGCAAGGGTGACCTGCAGCCGGATCAACTTCTGCCGCCCATGAGGGAGTTGGCCCAGCATCTCGGGGTCAATCCCAATACGGTCGCGGCCGCCTATCGCACGCTCCGCGAGCGCGGAGTGATCGAGACCGCGGGGCGCCGCGGCAGCCGCGTACGGTCCAAGCCGGCCACGACGGCCCGCGAGCTGATCCGCGTCGACGTACCGGCCGGGGTGCGCGACGTCTCGAACGGCAATCCCGACACGGGCCTGCTGCCCCCGCTCGCCGAGGCGTTCGCCTGGGCGGCCGCGCAGGGCGACAAGGCGCCCGTCCTCTACGGGGACGGGCCCCTCGAGCCGGAGTTGGCCCGCCACGCGCGCGTGGCCTTCGACGAGGACGGGGTCCCCGAGGGGCCTGTCGCCGTCGCCTCGGGCTCCCTCGACGCCATCGAGCGGGTGCTTGCCGCACACCTGAAGCCCGGCGACGCCGTCGCCGTCGAGGATCCGGGCTGGGGCAGCATGCTCGACCTGGTCCCGGCGCTCGGGCTGCGCGTGGTGCCCGTCGGCGTGGACGACGACGGGCCGCTGCCCGACGCGGTGGAGCGGGCCCTGGGCGCGGGTGCGCGGGCCCTGGTGATCACCGACCGGGCCCAGAACCCCACCGGCGCCGCCGTCACGGCCCCACGCGCGCGTGCCCTGCGCAAGGTCCTGGCGGCCCACAAGGACGTACTGCTCATCGAGGACGACCACGGACACGGGATCGTCGACCTGCCGCTGCATCCGCTCGCCGGTGTGACGCGGCACTGGGCGTTCGTCCGTTCCGCAGCCAAGGCGTACGGGCCCGACCTGCGCATCGCCGTGCTGACGGGTGACGCCGTCACGGTCGACCGGGTCCAAGGGCGCCAGCGCCTCGGTCCCGGCTGGGTGAGCCGCATCCTGCAGCGGGCCGTCGCGCGGCTGTGGACCGAGGGGGCGGTGGACACCGGAACCGTCGCCGCGTCCTACGGGCGCCGGCGCGACGCGCTCATCGCGGCCCTCGCCGAGCGCGGGGTCGAGGCGCACGGGCGCAGCGGCCTGAACGTGTGGGTACCCGTGCCGGACGAGACGGGAGCGGTCGCGCGGCTGCTGCACGCCGGGTGGGCCGTCGCGCCCGGGGCGCGCTTCCGGATGGGGGCGGCGCCCGGGGTGCGGATCACGGTGTCGACGCTCGGCGCGGACGACATCGGCCCGGTGGCCGACGCCGTCGCGTCCGCCACCGGGCCGGCCCCCGCGCGCCGTTACGGCTGAGCGCTGCGCCGAGGGGTTCGCGCCCTGGACTGTGTGAGTGCCGCGCCCGCCAGCACGATCACCGCGCCGATCGGGGTGGACCAGGTCAGGGACTCGCCGAGCAGGGCGACCCCCGCGGCCGTCGCGATCACCGGGATGAAATACGTGACCATCTGCGCCGTGGTCGGACCGACCTCCGCCACCAGGCCGTACTGGATGAGGAACGCGAGGCCGGTGCCGAGTGCGCCCAGGGCGACGATCGCGAGCAGGGGCACGACCGGGAGGTGGGCCGGGAGCGTGGTGAACAGCGGGGTGACGACGGCCAGTTGGACCGTGGCCATCAGGAGCTGCGCTCCCGAGAGCGACAGGTTCGAGTGGCCGGTCCCGGCCAGCGTACGGCGCAGATAGATCCAGCCGACCGGGTAGCTCAGCGAGGCGAGCAGCGCCATCGCCGTGCCGGCCAGGTCCAGGCCGTGGAAGCCCTGCCACACGCCGAGGACCGTGAGCACCCCGAGGAAGCCGATGCCGAGCCCCGCGACCCGGCGGCGCGTCGGCCGGTCCTCGGAGAGCGCCACCAGAGACAGGGCCATGCCCCACAGCGGTGACGTCGCGTTGCAGATACCGGCCAGCGTCGACGGGATCGTCTGCTCGGAGAACGCGAACAGCGAGAACGGCAGGGAGTTGAGCAGCAGCGCCGCCACCGCGATGTGCCCCCACGTCCGCAGGCCCCTCGGCAGCCGCTCACGCTTCACGGCCATGGCCACGGCGAGCACCGCCGTACCGAACGCCAGCCGCCCCAGCGTCACCTGGAACGGCGCGTAGCCCTCGGTGCCGACCTTGATGAGGAGAAAGCTGAAGCCCCAGATCAGCGACAGGACACCGAAGCGGACGCGCCAGTCGAGAGCGCGGCGGGGGCGGGCGGAGGCAGGGGACCCGGTAGGGATCTCGGAAGGCGAGGAGGCAGGGTTGTCGGCAGAGATCTCGGAAGGCGCGGGGGCCGGAGTCGCAGGGGGCGACGAGGAGGCGACGGTGCTCATGGGCATAACGATGCCGCCCCACAACCTCTTAGCACAAGCGAGACTTGTTCCCTGGTATCGCTTAGCATCACTTACATGTTGAACCTGGAGCGCCTGCGCACCCTCGACGCACTCGCCCGCCACGGGTCCGTCAGCGGCGCCGCGGCAGGGCTGCACGTCACGACGTCCGCCGTCTCGCAGCAGATGGCCAAGCTGGAGCGCGAGGTCGGGCAGCAGCTCCTCGCCAAGAACGGCAGGGGAGTGCGGCTCACCGACGCCGGGCGGCTGCTCGCCGAGCACGCCGGGCGGATCCTGTCCCAGGTCGAGCTCGCGCAGTCCGACCTGGAGGCGCACCGCGGGCAGGTCGTGGGGGAGCTGCGGATCTCCGCGTTCCCGACCGCCGCCCGCGGTCTCTTCCCGCGCGCCCTCGCGGCTCTGCGCGCGGAGCACCCGGGCCTGCGGCTGCGCTCGCAGGAGCTGGAGCCCGAGCTGGGGGTTGCCGGGGTCGTGCGCGGCGACCTCGACCTGGCAGTCGTGCTCGACTGGTACAACAAGCCGATGCCGCTCCCCGACGGTCTCGTCAAGGCGGCGATCCTCGACGACCCCGCCGATGTCGCGATGCCGGCGGACCACCCCCTCGCAGGCCGCCGCGAGGTGGGTCTGGAGGACTTCGCCGACGACGAGTGGATCACGTGGGGCGAGGGCGAGTTCTGCCACGAGTGGCTGCTCTTCACGCTGCGCGCCAAGGGCGTCGAGCCCCGCATCGGCCATCGCGCCGCCGAGACCCACACCCAGCTCGGCCTCGTCGCCGCCGGGCTCGGTGTGTGCGTGGCGCCGCTCCTCGGGCGCGATCCGGTGCCGGACGGGGTGGTGACCGTGCCGGTGCGCCGGCGCGTACGCCGGCACGTCTACGTCGTGTGGCGGGCCGACGCGGACCGGCGGCCGTCGATCAGGGCGGCGGTGAGGGCGCTCCGGAGCGTGGGGGCGAGTCTGGGCGGGGACGTCGCCCCAGGGGGTGGCTCCCAAGAGATGGCTCCCCAGGAGACGGCCCCCCAAGCGTGAGCTAGAGCGACGCCAGCTTCCTGAAGTCCCACGACGCGATCTTGTCGGGCGTGAGCCGGGCCCAGGCGTGCCGGCCGTCGTGCGCCATCTCGTCCATCGCGAAGTTCTTGCGGGCGAACAGCCGCTCGGGGACGTCCAGTTCGGGCACGGCCTCGCCGGTGCGCGGGCTCTCCCCGACGAACTCCACCATGCCCGACAGCTCGGCGCCGCGCAGCTCCCCGTACTCCTCGCCCGCGTCGATCACGACGGCGATGCGGGGGTCCTTGAGCAGGTCGGCCCAGCGGCGGCTGCGCGTGATCGAGTACAGCCACAGGCAGGCGCCGTCCCAGACGAACCACAGGGTGCTGACGTGCGGGGAGCCGTCGGGCGAGACGGTGGCGACGCGGCACGTGCGCTGGGACCCCAGGAACTCGTCCAGCTCGGCCGGCGTCATCATGATCTTGCGGCCCCGACGCTGTGTGACGGCCATGCGTACTCCCCTTCGAGGGCTTCTTGCTGACGATGTGTCAGATCAGAAGCATGCGGTGTCTTCCCCCGTGGCGCAATGGTGGCTAATCTCTCGCCGCTCAGGACGCCTGCGACAGGGGGACCCCGTGCCGTCGTACGAAGAGCTCGCCGAACTGCTCGATCCGGCCACCGCGGTACTGCTGACCGTGGAGTGCCAGCAGGGGGTCGTCGGCCCTGACAGCGCCCTGCCCGAACTCGCCGAGGAGGCCAGGTCGTCCGGGGCGCTCGGCAATGTGGCGCGACTTGTCGCAGGTGCGCACGAGAGCGGCGTACAGGTGCTGCACGCCGTGGCGGAGCGGCGGCCCGACGGACGCGGCGCCAACCACAACGGACGCCTGTTCCGCGCCGCCGCGCGCCTGCCCGTGCAGCAGATCTCCGGCACCGTTGCGGTCAGGATCGCGCCGCCCGTCGAGGTGGCGGACGAGGACATCGTCGTACGCCGGCTGCACGGCCTCTCGCCCATCGCGGGCACCGACGTGGACGCCCTGCTGCGCAACCTCGGCTGCCGGACGCTGATCGTCACCGGCGTCTCGGCGAACGTCGCCATACCGAACGCCGTCTTCGACGCGGTGAACCGCGGCTACACCGTCGCCGTGCCCGCCGACGCGATCGCGGGGGTGCCGTCCGACTACACCCCCGCGATGATCCGCAACACGCTCGCCCTCGTTGCCACCGTGACGTCCACACAGGACGTGCTCACCTGCTGGAAGCGCCCGCGCCGAGGCCGCTGACCCGCGTCGCTACGCGAGCGTGATCGAGTCGCCCGAGACGGTGATCTCCTTGGCGGCCAGCGGCTGCGCGGCGGGCGGGTGCTTCACGCTGCCGTCCTCGATGGAGAACTTGCTGCCGTGGCACGGGCAGTTGATGGTGCCGCCCTCGATCGCGGTGACCGGGCACTGCTTGTGGGTGCAGATGTTCGTGAAGGCCTTGAACTCGCCCTTCTTCGGCTGCGTGACCACCACGCCCGCGTCACCGAAGATCTTTCCGCCGCCGACCGGGATGTCGGCGGTCTTGGCGAGTTCCTTCCCTGCCCCGTCCTTGGCCGCGCCGTCGTTGGCCGCGTTCCCCGCCGGCTCGGAGGACGACGAATCGTCCGAGCTCCCGCACGCGGTGAGCGCGGCGGCGATACCGGCGGCTCCCACGGCCGCGACGACGGTACGGCGGGTCGGGGCGGATACGGACTCGTGCGAAGCGGTCATTACTGGTGTTTCCCTTCGGTTCGAGGGGGGTGGCCCTCACTCGTACGGGCCGCGGGACCGGAATGTTCAACACCGGACGGACTTTCGTACGGCGATGATGCGTCGCCTAACCTGGGGCAATGCTCACCGAAGTCACGGCGACCCGCTATGTCACCCCCATGAGGGAAGGCGGATCACTTCCCGGGCTCGTCGAGGCCGACGATCTCGCCCCGTACGTCATGAAGTTCACCGGCGCGGGACAGGGCCGCAAAACGCTTGTCGCGGAGGTGATCTGCGGAGGGCTCGCGCGGCGGCTCGGATTCCGGGTGCCGGGGCTCGTGCGGATCGGACTCGACCCCGTGATCGGCCTCGGCGAGCCCGACCAGGAGGTGCAGGGCCTCCTCAAGTCGAGCGGTGGCGTGAACCTCGGCATGCGGTACCTCTCCGGTGCGCTCGGCTTCGACCCCCTCGCCTACGAGGTGGATCCCGTGGAGGCGGGGCGCGTCGTCTGGTTCGACGCCCTGATCAACAACGTCGACCGGTCCTGGCGCAACCCCAACATGCTGGTCTGGCACGGCGACCTGTGGCTCATCGACCACGGCGCGAGCATGATCTGGCACCACAACTGGCGCGGCGCGGAGGCCGCGGCGGCCCGCCCGTACGACGCCTCCGACCACGCCCTCGCCCCCTTCGCGCCCGATGTCGCGGCGGCCGCGGCGGAGCTCGCGCCGCGGCTCACCGAGGAACTGCTCGCCGAGGTCACCGCCGACGTCCCCGACGCCTGGCTCGCCGACGAGCCTGGCTTCGACGACCCCGACGCGGTGCGGCGCGCGTACGCCGCCGTGCTGCTGCCCCGCGCGGCCACCGTCCACGAACGCATCGGCCTGCCCGAGCGGGATCCCGACCGCGTCCCGCGCACCTCGGGCTGGCTGACCGGCACGGCGAGTGTGAAGGGCGGCACCCGGTGACCGCGACCAGCCGAGACGTCTTCGAATACGCGCTGCTGCGCGTCGTCCCGCGCGTCGAGCGCGGCGAGCAGATCAACGCCGGCGTGGTCGTCTACTGCCGCGCCAAGTCCTACGTCCGCGCGCTCACGCACCTCGACGAGGCGAAGCTGCGCGCCCTCGACCCCGAGGCGGACGTGACCGGCGTCCGCGCGTCGCTCGCCGCCGTCGAACGGCACTGCCGAGGCGGCGGCGACGCGGGCCAGGCGGCGGACGACGACGCGGGCCGGCGCTTCCGGTGGCTGGTCGCGCCGCGCTCCACGGTCGTGCAGCCCGGACCCGTGCACACCGGTCTCACCGAGGACCCCGAGGCAGAGGTCGACAGGCTTCTCGACCTCCTGGTGAGGTGACCTCGCGGTGGCCCCTTCGCGGTGAGTGATCAGTCGCACCCGGTGGGTACGTTGACACCGGGTGCCAGGACTTCTAGCGTCACGTCCACAGGGTACTAAGCGGTCGCTCACCGAGTTGGGACGTGAGGGCCGCACTCTAGGGCGAGGAGACCGAAGAGCATGTCCACCACTGAGCAGCGCGTCGCGATCGTCACCGGTGCCGCACGCGGCATCGGCGCCGCTACCGCCGTACGTCTGGCCGCCGAGGGTCGCGCCGTAGCCGTGATCGACCTCGACGAGGCCGCCTGCAAGGACACCGTCGAGAAGATCACCAACGCCGGTGGCAAGGCCCTCGCGGTCGGCTGCGACGTCGCCGACGAGGCGCAGGTCGAGGCCGCCGTCGCGCGCATCGCCGAGGAGCTCGGCGCGCCGACGATCCTCGTCAACAACGCGGGTGTGCTCCGCGACAACCTGCTGTTCAAGATGAGCGCCCTGGACTGGGACACCGTCATGAACGTGCACTTGCGCGGCGCGTTCCTGATGTCGAAGGCCGTCCAGAAGCACATGGTGGACGCCAAGTTCGGCCGCATCGTCAACCTGTCCTCGTCGTCGGCGCTCGGCAACCGCGGCCAGGTCAACTACTCGGCGGCCAAGGCCGGCCTCCAGGGCTTCACCAAGACCCTCGCCAAGGAGCTCGGCAAGTTCGGCGTCACCGCGAACGCCGTCGCCCCCGGCTTCATCGTCACCGAGATGACGGCCGCCACCGCCGCCCGTGTCGGCATGGGCTTCGAGGAGTTCCAGGCCGCCGCCGCCACGCAGATCCCGGTCCAGCGCGTGGGCAAGCCCGACGACATCGCCAACGCCATCGCCTTCTTCACCGGCGAGGCGGCCGGATTCGTCTCCGGCCAGGTCATGTACGTCGCCGGCGGACCGCTCAACTAGGGCCGGGGGAAACGGACATGACTTCATCCCAGCTCCCTGAGCTCTCCGGCAAGGTCGCCCTCGTCACCGGCGGGAGCCGCGGCATCGGCTACGGCGTCGCCGAGGCGCTCGTCGCCCGCGGTGACCGCGTGTGCATCACCGGACGCGGCGAGGACGCCCTCAAGGAGGCCGTCGAGAAGCTCGGCGCCGACCGGGCCATGTACGTCGCCGGCAAGGCCCACGACGAGGCGCACCAGGCCGCCGCCGTCGAGCGCACCATGGAGGCCTTCGGCCGCGTCGACTTCCTGGTCAACAACGCCGGTACGAACCCGGTGTTCGGCCCCATCGCCGAGCTCGACCTGAACGTGGCGCGCAAGGTCTTCGAGACCAACGTCGTCTCCGCGCTCGGCTTCGCCCAGCAGACGTGGAAGGCGTGGCAGGGCGAGAACGGCGGGGCGATCGTCAACATCGCCTCCGTCGCGGGCCTCGCCCCGTCTCCGTTCATCGGCGCGTACGGCATCAGCAAGGCGGCGATGATCAACCTGACCGTCCAGCTCGCGCACGAGTTCGCGCCCAAGGTGCGGGTCAACGCGATCGCCCCGGCGGTGGTCAAGACGAAGTTCGCGCAGGCCCTCTACGAGGGGCGCGAGGAGGAGGCCGCGGCCGCCTACCCGCTGGCCCGGCTCGGCGTGCCGGAGGACATCGGCGGCGCCGCCGCGTTCCTGACCTCGCAGCAGTCCGACTGGATCACCGGCCAGACCCTCGTGGTCGACGGCGGAATCTTCCTCAATGCGGGCGTCAGCTGACAAAGCCTCCGCGAGGCCGTTTCGGACCAAGCTCGCTTAACTGAAGTTCCCCGCGTACGTCGCGTACGTACGCATCAAGTGCCCTGCCGGAGTGCCCCATTGGCCCGGCGGGGCACTGCGGTATGGTCTCCCGACCTGTGGCATGGCCGATCGAGGAGCGCGCGCGTGTTCAACCGGATCCAGGGCCCCCGTCAGCTGGCGGCGATAACGTGCATATCGCTCCTTGCCGGATGTGGACTGATGTCCTCCGGAGAGTCGGACGACACCGACCCCATCGTCGTGGGGACCACCAGCGCGCCGAGCACCCTCGACCCGGCCGCGTCCTGGGACGGTTCCTGGGAGCTGTTCAGGAACGTCTACCAGACCCTCGTCAGCTTCCCCTCCGGTGCCTCCGAGCCCAAGCCCGACGCCGCCGAGCGCTGCGAGTTCACCGACCCCTCCAACAGCGTCTACCACTGCAAGCTGCGCGAGGGCATGCAGTTCTCGAACGGCGACAAGCTCGACGCGGCGGCCGTCAAGTACTCCTTCGACCGCATCAGAAGGATCAACGTCAAGGGCGGCCCCGAGGGGCTCCTCGGCAGCCTGAAATCGGTCGATGTCAAGGGCGACCGTGACATCACGTTCACATTGAACAAGCCCGACGCGACCTTCCCCTTCGTGCTCGCGACACCGGCGATGTCCATCGTCGACCCCGCCGAGTACCCGGCCGACGCGGTCCGCGACGACGGCAAGATCGCCGGCTCGGGGCCGTACGCACTCGACGCGTACACCGACGGCGAGAAGGCGGAGCTCGTCAAGAACGACCACTACGACGGGTTCGCCGAGCGCAAGAACAGCGCCGTCACCATCCGCTACTTCAAGGACTCCGCCTCGATGGTCGGCGCCCTGCGCGCCAAGAAGATCGACGCCACGTACCGCGGGCTCGCCGCGTCGGACGTCGTGGGGCTCCAGGGCAAGCAGACCAAGGACGGCATCCAGCTCGTCGAGGGCGCGGGCATGGAGATCAGCTACCTGGTGTTCAACCCCAAGGACCCCTGGGCGCGCAAGTCCGCCGTCCGCAAGGCCGTCGCCCAGGTCGTCGACCGCGGCGCGATCGCCCACAAGATCTACCAGGACACCGTCGAACCGCTCTACTCGATGGTCCCGAGGGGCCTGACCGGGCACACCACCGGCTTCTTCGACGACTTCGGCGACCCGAACGCGGCCAAGGCCAAGAACATCCTCACCCGGGCGGGCATCACGGACCGGGTCCCGCTCACCCTCTGGTACACCACCGACCGCTACGGGTCCGCGACCGGCGCCGAGTTCACCGAGCTCAAGCGGCAACTGGACGCGTCCGGACTGTTCGACGTCACCATCAAGGGACGCCCCTGGAAGACGTTCGAGGCCGGATACCGCAAGGGCGAGTACCCCGCCTTCGGTCGCGGCTGGTTCCCCGACTTCCCGGACGCGGACAACTTCATCGCGCCCTTCGTCGGCGAGCAGAACGCGCTGGGAACGCCCTACGCGTCCAAGGAGATCACCGACGACCTGCTGCCGCAGTCGCGTCGCGAGAGCGACCGCGCCGCCGTGGTGGGCCAGTTCAAGCGCGCTCAGCAGATACTCGTCGACGACGCCCGGCTGCTGCCGCTGTGGCAGGGCAAGCAGTACATCGCGGCCAGCGAGGAGATCTCGGGCGGCGAGCGGGCCCTCGACCCGTCGACGATCATGATGATGTGGGAGCTGCAGCGCAAGACCAGCTGGTAGGCGGGCCGCCGGGGCCCGTTGTCAGTGGCCGCGGGTAGGTTCTGGGGTGTGCAGCGGCCGTGCCTCGTACGGCCGTGAAGTGACCGTACCCCGGAGGTTGTTGACGTGACCGACACCGCGATGCTGCCCGAGTCCTGGCGCGGCGTCCTCGGCGAGGAGCTGCAGAAGCCCTACTTCAAGGAGCTCACCGAGTTCGTCGAGGAGGAGCGCGCGAAGGGTCCCGTCTACCCGCCGCGCGAGGAGGTCTTCGCGGCGCTCGACGCGACCCCGTACGACCGGGTCAAGGTCCTTGTCCTCGGCCAGGACCCGTACCACGGGGAGGGGCAGGGGCACGGTCTGTGCTTCTCCGTGCGGCCCGGCGTGAAGACGCCGCCCTCCCTGCGGAACATCTACAAGGAGATGAAGGAGGAGCTCGGCCACCCGGTCCCGGACAACGGGTATCTGATGCCGTGGGCCGAGCAGGGCGTCCTCCTGCTGAACGCGGTGCTCACGGTGCGGGCCGGCGAGGCCAACTCGCACAAGGGCAAGGGCTGGGAGAAGTTCACCGACGCGGTGATCCGCGCGGTGGCCGACCGGCCCGACCCTGCCGTGTTCGTCCTGTGGGGGAACTACGCGCAGAAGAAGCTCCCCCTCATCGACGAGGAGCGCCACGTCGTGGTGAAGGGCGCGCACCCCTCGCCGCTCTCCGCGAAGAAGTTCTTCGGCTCGCATCCCTTCACGCAGATCGACAAGGCGGTGGCCGCGCAGGGTCACACGCCGATCGACTGGCGGATTCCGGACCTGGGCTGACGTCCACGGGTGCGTGTCCCTCCGGGTGCCGTGACCGCCCGGCCCCCGGAGGGACCCCCGCCCGCGCCTGACGGGGATTGTCAGCGGCTGGCGATAGCGTCGGAATCGTTATCGGCTTGGACGATCGGCATACGAGCGTGGAGGACCTGTGGCTGAGCAGCGGGAGCAGGCGGCGGACGACGCCATGATGGCCCGGATCGGGCAGGTGATCATCCTCCATCACGCCGGTGACCGCGAGGAGGCCAGGGACCGGTACCTCGGCCTGTGGGCGGAGATCGGGGAGGACGGCGACCCCCTCCACCGCTGCACGCTCGCGCACTACATGGCGGACGCCCAGGACGACCCGGACCACGAGCTGGCGTGGGACCTGCGGGCCCTGTCCGCCGCCGAGGGCCTGACCGAGGCGCGGCTCGCCCGCCACGAGCAGTCGCTCGCGGTCCGCGCGCTCTACCCTTCGCTGCACCTCAACCTGGCGGCGGACTATGTGAAGCTCGGCCGCCCCGACGCGGCCCGCAGCCATCTGACACAGGCGCGCGCCGTGGTGGGCGCGCTCGGGGACGACGGTTACGGGGACGGTGTGCGGGCGGCCATCGCCCGCCTGGAACAGCGGGTCGCGGCGATGCCGCCCGGCGCGGACGAGGGTCCGGGTCGGGGTTCCGCGGGGGGCGAGCCGCTGGGGCCGCCCAGACGGAGCTCGTAGACGGTCACCCCCTCGCCGGGCCCCTCTGCCTGATGCACGGCCCGCCCCGCCCGCCGTCGCGCCTCATCCCCGTACCACCCCCGCCCGCCTCACCTCCCGTACGTCTCCCGGCAGATGCGGGCCTCGGGGCTGTCCGGGTTCCACTTGCCGTACTGATTGCCCAGGGCGCACACATCGCCCGGGACGCCCGGCGCCGCGGGGGCCGCCGTGTGCGGGTGGCGCGGCGCAGGTGCCGCGGGGCGCGCCGCGTGGTCGGGGCCCGACCGACGGGGTGCCTCCTGGCGTGGCGGCTGGGGCGGGCGCGGCGCACGGGTCGGCCCGGGGGAGGGCGAGTGGGCCGGTGGCGTACGGCCCATCCGGTCCAGCGCCTCCCGCGCCGGCGCCTGCACGACCTGGGGCTCCGCCCGGCCGTCGGGGCGGGGCGCAGCCGGAGCGGCCGGTGCGCTGGGGGACACGGCCGGAGGCTCCGGCTGCCGTACGCTCACGCAACCGGACACCGCTGCGGCCGTGGCCGCCACCGTGAGCAGAAGCGCTGCTGAGGTCGTCGATCGATGCACCTGCGCAACTCTGGCGGCTACGGACTCTCGTGGCGCGCCCGTCGGCCGATGATGCCCCGCACGGGTGACGCGCAGGTCAGGACGGGGACGCGGCGAGCATCCCGCGCAGCAGCTCCCCGAATCCCTCCCGAAGGTCCGCCAGGTCCGGGACCGACGCGTGGAATGCCCCGGCCACGCACGAGAACATGATCCCCTCGGACCAGGCCACCAGCGACAGTGTGTGCCGCTCCGGATCCCGGGACCCCGCGGCGCGCAGCAGCGCGGTGAGCGGTTCGTGGAACTGCCGTCCCGTCGCGTCGAAGAATGCCCTCAGCTCGGGCCGTCGCGTCGCCTCAAGTGCCAACTCGTAACGGCAGATCAGCAGTTGAGGGTGGTTCATCAGATAGCGGTGCAGCGCGAGCGCCATGCCGTCGACGAGCGAGTGGATCCCGCCGGCCGGATCGGACAGCTCGTCCACGGCGAGCACCCGCGACTCGCGCACGGCGAGGCGCCGCACCGTCGCCTCCAGGAGGGCGAGCCGGGTCCGTGCGTAGTTCGACGTCGACCCCTGCGGCAGGCCCGCCGCCTCGTCGACCGCTCGGTGCGTCAGGCCCCGCATCCCGCGCTCGGCGAGCAGATCGAGTGCGGCGTCGGCGATGACTTCGGCGCGAGGTGCGCCGGCGGCGCTCGTGGGGCTGGTGCGTGCGGACATGGTCCCAACCTACCGCTGGAACTACAGATGTAGTACCGTCGAGAACGGGCTCACTACAGGTGTAGTGAGCCCGATGGGACGAGCCGGCGTTGTGAGACGTAAGGAGCGCGAAGCCATGACTGCCGAATCGATGGAATCAACGGTTCCCACCGAACTGGCCGACTCGACGGGCAAGGCACCGGCGCGAGCAAGAGCGCATGGCGCCGCCGGCCGCGGGCGGCGGCCCCGCGCGGTCGTCGTGGGCGGCGGCATCGGCGGCCTCACCGCCGCCGTCGCGCTCGGCCTGCGCGGATGGCACGTCACCGTCCTGGAGCGGGCCGCCGAACTGAAGCCCGTCGGGTCGGGGATCTCCCTCGCCCCCAACTCGCAGCGGGCCCTCGACGTCATCGGCCTCGGCGAGGAGATCCGGTGCCTGGCCGCGTGGGAGGGCGAGGGCGGCCTGCGCACCCCGAGCGGGCGCTGGCTCTCGCGCTCCGACGCGAAGGCCGCCGCCGAGCGCTTCGGCGGCTCCCTCGTGCTCCTGCACCGCGCGACCCTGATCGACAAGCTGGCGTCCCGTCTCCCCGACGGAGTCGTACGCACCGCGTCCGCCGCGGCGCTCGCCGACCCCGGCGTCGAGGACGACCCGGCCCGCCCCGCCCGCGTGACCACTCCGGAAGGCGAATTCGAGGCCGAACTCGTCGTCGGTGCCGACGGCATCAGGTCCGTTGTGCGCAGCGCCCTGTTCCCCGCCCACCCGGGCGCGGTCTACGCCGGGTTCACCACCTGGCGCCTCCTCGTCCCGCCCCTCGGCAGGCCCTTCGCTCAGCACGAGACCTGGGGACGCGGCCGGATCTGGGGCACGCACCCCTTCGCGGACGGCACGGTCTACGCCTACGGTGCAGCCGTCGCCCCCGCCGGCCACCACGCCCCCGACGGCGAGAAGGCCGAGCTGCTGCGCCGCTTCGGCGACTGGCACGACCCGATCCCGGCGATCATCGACGCGGCCGCGCCCGACGAGATCCTGCGCCACGACGTCCACCACATCACCGAACCCCTGCCGGCCTTCCACCGCGGCCGGGTCGCGCTCCTCGGCGACGCGGCCCACGCCATGCCCCCGACCCTCGGCCAGGGCGGCAACCAGGCCATCGAGGACGCCGTCGTGCTCGCCCACCACGCCGACCCCGAGCACCCCGACTCCCTCGGCCTCGCCGCGTACACCGCCGCACGCAGGCCCCGTACGACCGCCATCGCCCGCAAGGCCGTCGGCCTGGGCCGGGTGAACATGCTCAGCAACCGGCCCGCGACGGCGCTGCGCAACATCCTCATCGCCGCTCTCGACAAGACCGGACCCGCCGTCATGCTGCGCGGATTCGACGAGATCGCGGACTGGCGGCCCCCGCAGCGGCCGTATGCTGCCCAGACACAGAGGGCCTAGTCGGACACAGGCGGCCCGGGGCGAGGGAGAAGACGGACGTGAAGGTCGGCTGCATCGGACTCGGAGACATCGCGCAGAAGGCGTATCTGCCGGTGCTCACCACCTTGCCGGGGGTTGAGCTGCATCTGCAGACCCGCACACCCGCGACGCTCCGACTGGTCGGGGACACGCACCACATCCCCGCCGAGCGTCGGCACACCGACCTGGACGCGCTGCTCGCGCAGGGGCTCGACGCGGCGTTCGTGCACGCGCCGACCGCCGTCCACCCCGAGATCGTGACGCGGCTGCTCGAAGCGGGGGTCGCCACCTATGTCGACAAGCCGCTGGCCTACGAACTCGCCGACTCGCAGGGCCTCGTGCGGCTGGCCGAGGAGCGCGGCGTCAGTCTCACCGTCGGCTTCAACCGCCGTCACGCGCCCGGTTACACGCAGTGCGCCGAACACCCCCGCGAGCTGATCCTGATGCAGAAGAACCGGATCGGGCTGCCCGAGGACCCGCGCACGCTCGTCCTCGACGACTTCATCCACGTCGTCGACACCCTGCGCTACCTCGTGCCCGGGCCCATCGACGACGTGTCGGTGCGCGCCCGGGTCGAGGACGGCCTGCTGCACCACGTGGTGCTCCAGCTCGGCGGGGACGGGTTCACGGCGATCGGCGTCATGAACCGGCTCAGCGGCTCGACCGAGGAGATCCTCGAGGTCTCCGGGCAGGACACCAAGCGCCAGGTCGTCAACCTCGCCGAAGTCATCGACCACAAGGGCCAGCCGACCGTGCGCCGCCGTGGCGACTGGGTATCGGTGGCCCGCCAGCGCGGCATCGAGCAGGTGGTCCTCGGCTTCCTCGACGGTGTGCGCGCGGGCAAGGTCCTCAGTGCCAAGGACGCGCTGGAGACGCATGTGCTGTGCGAGCAGGTCGTACGTGAGGTGCAGCGGTTCGCCGCCTGAACTGGCGGACGGCCTCCGACGCGCCCAGCAGGGCGAGCACGGTGACGGCCGCGTGCACCGGCCAGTCCCCGAACCGCACGTACAGCGTCGTGCCGTGCGCCGTCGGCACCTCGTAGACGCGGGCCGCGCTCGCCGACGTGCCGAGCCACGGACCGACGCGTGAACCGTCGGGGCCGTACACGGCCGACACCCCGGTCAGGGTCGCGTGCACCATCGGACGGCCCGTCTCGGCGGCCCGTACGGCCGCGAGCGACGCGTGCTGCTCGGGGGCCCAGCTGTGCTGGAACGTGGACGTGGAGGACTGCGCGAGCAGCACCTGCGCCCCGTCGCGCGTGAGCCGCCGTGTCATGTCGGGGAACGCCGACTCGAAGCACACGAGAGGGCCGATCCGCAGGTCGCTGTCCCGCGCGGACCGCGTGTCCATCACGACCTGCCGGGTCCCGCTCACCCGGTCCTCGCCCGCGGCCTTGCCGACCGACGTGGCCCAGCCGAGCAGGGCGCGCGCCGGGATGTACTCGCCGAAGGGGACGAGCCGCATCTTGTCGTAGCGCTGCCCCGTGAGGCCGTCCGGGCCCACCAGGACCGAGCTCTTGAAGATGCCGGGGGCGCCGCCGGGGGAGACGCGGCGCGCGTCCACGTTCACCAGGATGTCCGCGCCCACCTCGCGCGAGAGCGCCGCGATCCGGCGCGCCAGGTCCGGCCGCTGCGAGAAGTCGAAGCCGACGCTGCTCTCGCCCCAGACCACCAGGTCGACACCCCGCCCGGCCAGGCCGCGGGTCAGCTCCTCCTCCCGGTCGAAGCGCTTCTCGCCGCTGTCGGCGCCGCCTATGGGGCCCGGCTGGACGACGGCGACCCTGACCGGGCCGTCCGGCTCGGGCCGCGGGGCCCAGGCCCAGGAGACCGTCGTCACCGTGGCCGTCACCAGAAGCCCCGCCACCGCGGGCGTACGGGCGCTGCGCGCCACGAGGAGGACGGTGATCGCAGTGTTCACCGTTACGACGAGCAGGCTGACCAGCCACACCCCGCCCACCGACGCGACGCGCAGGGCGGGCTGCACCTGCCACTGGCTCGACCCGATGAGCCCCCACGGGCCGCCCAACCCCTGCCAGGACCTGACCAGTTCGACCATCAGCCACGCCGAAGGCACCGCGACCAGGGCGGCGGCCGCCTGCCCACGCGTGGGCGTGCCGCCGAGCAGCCGCCGCAGCAGCCTGCCCCAGGGCGCCCACAGCGCACCGAGCAGCGCCGCGATCACGACGGTGAACACATGCAGACTCGGCAGCAGCCAGTGGTGCACCGACAGCATGAACCCGAGTCCGCCGAGCCAGCCGTCGAGGGCCGCGCGGCGCGGCGTGGGGGCCGAGCGGGCCAGCAGCATCCACGGCACCAGCGCGACGTACGCCAGCCACCACAGCGACGGAGCCGGGAACGCGAGGGCGGGCAGCGCGCCCGCCGAAACGGCGGCGACACCACGCCACCAGGGGGACGCCGCGAGGCGGGGAGCGATGCCCTGCCACGACGCGGCGGGCGCCGTCCACGACGCCGGAACCGCCGACACCGGCCACGCCTGCGTCGTACTTGACGAGCGCGACCGACCATCCCCGCCCGACCCGTCCATGCGTCGCCTCCCTCGTCGTCCGACGCCCGGTACGTGCCTTCAGTGTGCGCGCCGGGGACGATCTTTGACAGTGGGCATCGGGGGCGGTCGCGTCAGCGCGTGGTGGCCGCCGCGGTGCCCTCCGTGCGGCGCCACTTCTCGTGCACCGTCACCCCACCCAGCCGCCAGCCGGAGCGCGTCCGCACGAGGGCGAAGGCGTAGCGGCCGCCGCACACGAAGTCGGGCGCGCCGGAGGGAGTGTCGGAGGGAGCCTTCGAGGGCGCATCGGCGGCGGTACCTGCGCCGTCACCGGCGAACCGCATCGGGTTGATGTAGTCGGCCTGCACGTCGGCCGTGTCGCCGGTGTCGTTGTCGAGGCGCCCGAAGCGCAGGCGCCGGTTGACGATCAGGTGCTGGCGCATCGGGAACAGCTCCATCGTCCGCGTCAGCCACTCGGTGATCTCGGCCGCGGTGCCCTCGATGCCGCCGGCCCGCCGGTAGTCGGCGCGCCCGTCCGGACTGAAGAGTCCGCGGTACGCCGTCCAGTCCCCGTCGTCCACGGACACCGCGTAGTCGGTGATCAGCTCCTCGATGGCGAGTCGGTCCATCACGGTGGCGAGTTCTACGCGCTGTGTCATTGAGTCAGTCTTGAGCACCGGAACCGCAGATCCAAGGGGCGCGACGGGGGAGACCGCGACAGTGATCATTGGTACCTTCTCGCCATGTCCTCAGAGAGCGCCTCACAGACCGCCGCCGACGACCTCGCGCACTCCGTGCGGCTCGCGCTGGACACCTTCGGCGGGGCGCCGGCCGCCGACTGGAGCGTCAGGGCCGGCTCGCTGGAGTGGGACTGCTGGGAGACGGCCGAGCATCTGGCCGACGACCTGTTCGCGTACGCGGCCCAACTCGGTCCGTCGAAGCCGCCGTTGGACACCGAGGTGCCGTTCGTCTGGACGCGCCGCAGTCCGGGCGGCCCCGCGAACGTCATCTTCGCGAACCGCGACGCAGGCCCCGCGGGACTGCTCCAGGTGATCGACGCGAGCGGCGCCCTGCTGGTCGCGATGGTGCGGACGGCCGCGCCCGAGACCCGCGCCCACCATGTGTTCGGCCTCTCGGACCCCGTGGGCTTCGGCGCGATGGGCGTCGTGGAGACCCTCGTCCACACGCAGGACATCGCCGAGGGCCTCGGCCTCGACTGGGCCCCGCCGGCCGGCCTATGTGCCAGGGCACTCGCCCGGCTGTTCCCCGACGCGCCGCAGGGCGACGACCCCTGGCGTACGTTGCTGTGGGCGACGGGGCGTGGTGAGCTGCCCGGCGTGGAGCGGCTCACGTCCTGGCGCTGGAACGCCGAAGTCCGTTGACAGGCAGATCGACAAGGCCGACCGGACTCAGTATTGACGGGGTGTCAGGCCGCGGCCTGGACGACCTCTGTACGGACCGCGATCGCCCACTCGGTGACGAGCCGTGCGTACTGAGCGCGCTGCTCGGTGGAGAGCCGGCCACCCGCGCGCAACCACAACCCGCGGATCTGCTCGTTGACTTCCTCGGCAGACCGCGCGGAACCCGAACACTCAAGCGGCATGCGGTAAGGCTAGGGTGCGTGCCGCCCACTGGGAACCCTAAGCGACGGAACATATTCGCCAAGTGATCGTAAACATCGATCAGTTGGCTGGCAGTCCCTGGCAAGGGCCGTCGGGGAGGGGCCGATCGTGCTCGGACCGGTCGGCGAAAAACCAGGTGGCAGCGTCGCGTCCCGTCACTACAGTTGCGGCATGCCCAGGTGCGAAGGAGCGGGTTACTTCCACTGTTAATGGGGTGGTCGCGGGTTCGAGTCCCGTCGTCGGCTTCGGGCCGGCGTAGCTCAGTCGGCAGAGCACCTTGTACCTGCACCGATCTTGATCTCTGGGCAGCACACGTCACGCACCTCCCGGTGCGCGGGCCCGCGGCTACTTCTTCTCATGAACGCACGCCGCGGGCCGACTTGATCTCGGGAGGCACCCAGCAGGGCCGCGCCCCGATTCGGCGTGCCCGCACGCGGTGCTTCCCCTCCGCAGAGAGGGGCCGCCTCATGGCACGCTTCAACACCCGCGGCACCCGCCCGGTGGGCCGGTCGCCGATCGCCACCGTGACGGGCGAGAGGGCGCGCACGCACGAGGGCGCGACCGGATACCTGCGCGACGCGCGCAGCGAACTTTTCCTGCTCTCCGTCTCGAACCTCGTCGCCACGAGCGCCTTCTACGAGTCCGCGGACGACCGCGACGACCGGTACAGCACCCTCGTACGGCAGCTCGCCGTCGAGGACCCGGAGTGGACCGCGGGCCTGCTCGGCTGGCTGCGCGGCGAGGGGAACATGCGGACCGCCGCGCTCGTCGGCGCCGCCGAGTTCGTCAAGGCCCGCATCGACGCGGGCGAGCCCGGCCACTCCCGTCAGGTCGTCGACAGCGTCCTCCAGCGCGCCGACGAGCCGGGCGAGCTGCTCGGCTACTGGACCTCGCGGTACGGGCGGCGCCTGCCGAAGCCGGTGAAGCGCGGCATCGCCGACGCCGTCCAGCGGCTCTACAACGAGCGCTCGCTCCTCAAGTACGACACCGACTCCAAGGGTTACCGGTTCGGTGACGTCCTCAATCTCGCGCACCCGGCGCCCGCCGCCGACAAGCCGTGGCAGGGCGACCTTTTCCAGCACGCCCTCGACCGCCGGCACGGCAACGCCGAGGAGATCCCGGAGCGGCTGCGTACCCTGCGCGCCCGCGAGCGGCTGATGCGCGTACCGGTGGAGGAGCGCCACGCGCTGCTCACCACGGACGCCGGCCGGCTCGCCGAGGCGGCCATGACCTGGGAGTCCCTGGCGGGGTGGCTGCAGCGGCCGATGGACGCGGCGGCGTGGGAGGCGGTCATCCCGTCCATGGGGCTGATGGCTCTCGCGCGGAACCTGCGCAACTTCGACGAGGCCGGTGTCTCGGACGAGGTCGCGGAGCGGGTGGCGGCGCGGTTCGCCGACCCGGAGGAGGTGCGCCGCTCGCGCATGTTCCCGTTCCGCTTCTGGGCCGCGTACAAGCACGCCCCGTCGCTGCGCTGGGGGCACGCTCTGGAGCGGGCGCTCGCGCACTCGCTGGCCGGTGTGCCCGCGCTGCCCGGCCGTTCGCTGATCCTGGTGGACCGGTCGCCGTCGATGTTTCCCGGCTGCGCATGGTCGACGCCGCACCGCTCGGACATCCCGCTCGCCGAGCAGGCGGCGGTGTTCGGAGCCGCGCTCGCGATGCGCGCGGAGCTGCCGACGCTCGTCGAGTTCGGGATGGAGAGCCGGCGTCTGGACTTCCGGAGGGGCGGCAGTGTGCTGCGGCTCGTCGAGAGGTTCGGGCAGATCTCAGGCACCGACATCCCGACCGCGGTGAAGAAGCACTTCTCCGGGCACGACCGTGTCGTCGTCGTCACCGACGAGCAGACCCGGCCCGGCTGGTTCCCGTCGAACGCCGAGGGCTTCGGCGGCATGGCCGAGACCGAGATCGACGCGCTCGTGCCGAGGGACGTGCCGGTCCACATGTGGAACATGGCCGGGTACAAGGTGGGCGCGACCCCTTCGGGCGGCGCGAACCGGCACGCGTTCGGCGGCCTCACGGACCAGGCGTTCCGCCTGATCCCGCTCGTCGAGCGGGGCGGCGACGCGCGCTGGCCGTGGGAGGCGCGGCCGAGGTAGGGAAGTGGCCCGGGGGTTGGCCCGTCCGGTGGAAGCCGGGCCGGTCAGCCCGCCGACTCCCCGGCGTGCGGGCTCAGGACACCCGCCGTCACCAGCGCGATCAGCACGATGCCGAGCAGGATCCGGTAGTAGACGAACGGCATGAAGCTCTTGGTCGAGATGAACTTCATGAACCAGGCGATGACCACGTACCCGACGCCGAAGGCGATGATCGTCGCGAAGACGGTCGGGCCCCAGGAGACGGACCCGTCGGCGCCGGCGTCCTTCAGCTCGAAGACCCCGGAGGCCAGGACCGCGGGGATCGCGAGGAGGAACGAGTAACGGGCCGCGGCCTCACGGGTGTACCCCATGAGGAGACCGCCGCTGATGGTCGCGCCGGAGCGCGAGACTCCGGGGATCAGGGCCATGGCCTGGCAGACGCCGTAGATCAGACCGTCCTTGACGCTCAGGTCCTTGAGGCCCTTGCGCTCCCGCACCGCTCGGTGCTTGCCGCCGACCTCGTCGCGCGCGGCGAGACGGTCCGCGATGCCGAGGACGATGCCCATCACGATGAGGGTCGTCGCGGTCAGCCGCAGATCGCGGAACGGGCCCTCGATCTGGTCCTTGAACGCGACACCGAGCACGCCGATCGGAATCGATCCCACGATCACGAGCCAGCCCATCTGCGCGTCGTGGTCGCTGCGCAGCGCCTTGTTCGTGAGGGAGCGGAACCACGCGGAGATGATCCGCGCGATGTCCTTGCGGAAGTAGATCACCACCGCCGTCTCCGTACCGAGCTGGGTGATCGCCGTGAACGCGGCTCCCGGGTCGTGCCAGCCCGCGAAGGCCGCGGTCAGCCGCAGATGCGCGCTCGACGAGATGGGCAGGAACTCGGTCAGCCCCTGGACGAGTCCGAGGATGAATGATTCGAACCAAGACATGAAGTTACGCGATCCAAGTGCTGACGTGAGCTGACCGCAGACGCGCAGGCCAGAGGCGGACACGGAGAAAGGAAGGACGGACGGGCGAGGCCGTACTGGTCAAGGGGTACGGAAATGGAAGGGCGCCCGCCGTGGGGCAGCGTAGCGCCCTTGTATGAAGAGACGACGACAGGGCCTCTCCACTCGGGGCGGCAGCTACGCCGCGGCCGGTCCCGCCTTGGTCCAGCCCGGGGCCTGCGGATGTGCGCTCAGGTCCTCGTGGCGGACGGCGTCGCCGCACGCGGCGCAGGTCACTACGGCGACCAGTTCGTTGCCGCAGGCGTGCTCGATCACCATCGGGCGGTCGCCGTCGTCGCGCAGATGGCGGTCGCCCCACGCCATGAGGGTCATGAGGGCCGGCTCCAGTTCGAGCCCCGCGGCGGTGGGCCGGTACTCGAAGCGCTGCGGGCGCTCCTGGTAGGCGACCTTCTTCAGGATTCCCGCGTCGACGAGACGGCGCAGACGCGTCGCGAGGATGTCGCGCGGCGCCCCGATGTTGCGCACCAGCTGGTCGAAGCGTCCGTTGCCGAGGCACACCTCGCGCAGGACCAGGAGCGAGTACTTCTCGCCGACCACGGCCAGCGTGTCGGCGATCGAGCAGGGGCGCGGGTCCTTGGCGGCGGGCATGCGCACCAGTGTAATCGAGGGTTTGCTTTTCCAACCTACGGGGTTATGGTGAGTTCAGTTTTCCTACTCACTGGTAATCGGCGCCGGGCGCCGACCCGTCGGCCAAGGAGGCCCGCACCATGCGTGACGCAGTCATCGTCGAAGCCGTACGCACCCCCGTCGGCAAGGGCAAGCCGAACGGGACGCTCGCACATGTCCACCCCGTCGAACTCCTCGCCCACACCCTGCGCACCCTCGTCGGGCGCGCCGGGATCGATCCCGCGCAGATCGACGACGTCATCGGCGGCACCGTCGACCAGGTCGCCGAGCAGGCCATGAACACCACCCGGTACGCCGTCCTGTCGGCGGGCTTCCCGGAGTCCGTGCCCGCCACGACCGTCGACCGCCAGTGCGGCTCGTCCCAGCAGGCCGTGCACTTCGCCGCGCAGGGCGTCATCTCCGGCGCCTACGACATGGTCATCGCCGGTGGCGTGGAGTCCATGAGCCGCGTACCGATGGGGTCGAACGTGACCGAGGGTGCCGACCCGTTCGGTCCCGGCGTCGCCGAGCGCTACCCGGAAGGTCTGGTCCCGCAGGGCATCAGCGCCGAGCTGATCGCCGCCAAGTGGTCACTGTCCCGCGAGACGATGGACGCCTACGCCGTCGAGTCGCACCGCAAGGCCGCCCAGGCCTGGGCGAACGGGCTCTTCGACGCCGAGGTCGCGCCCCTCGAAGGCATCACCCGCGACGAGTCCGTGCGCCCCGGCACCACCGCCGAGATCCTCGCCGGGCTCAAGCCCGCCTACTACGACCCGCACCTCGGCGAGCGCTTCCCGCAGATCGACTGGTCGGTGACCGCGGGCAACGCGAGCCCCATCAACGACGGGGCCTCCGCCGTCCTCATCACCACGAGCGAGAACGCAGCCCGGCTCGGCCTGCGCCCGCTCGCGCGTCTCCACAGCTTCGCCGTCACCGGCTCGGACCCGCTCCTGATGCTCACCGGCGTCATCCCCGCCACCGAGAAGGTGCTGCGCAAGGCGGGTCTCGAGCTGGGCGACATCGACCTGTTCGAGGTCAACGAAGCGTTCGCGGCCGTCGTCCTCGCCTGGCTCCAGGAGACCGGCGCCGACCCGGCGAAGCTGAACGTGCACGGCGGCGCCATCGCGCTCGGCCACCCGCTCGGCGCGAGCGGCACCCGTCTGATGACCACCCTGGTCCACGCGATGCGCGCCCGCGGCGCACGCTACGCACTCCAGACCATGTGCGAGGCGGGCGGGCTCGCCAACGCGACCGTCCTGGAAGCGCTCTGAATCTCTCCAGGGGCGCGTCAGCAGGGGAGCCGGTGGGCTTCCAGGGGTGTGTCAGCCGCGGAGGCGGTCGCGCTTGCACCACGCGACCACCGCACCCGCGAGGCCGGTCAGCGCGATGAAACCCATCGCGATCAGGAACGCGGGCGACGTCGGCGTCGAGGCCCTGGCCCCGGCGACGACGTAGGCCGCCGTGTTCGGGACCGAGCCGATCGCCGTGGCGAGAAGGAAGGGCGCCCAGCGCATGCGCGAGATCGCGGCGCAGTAGTTGGCCGCCCAGAACGGCACCCCCGGAAACGTCCGTGCCGCCAGCATCGACCGGAAGCCGTGCCGGCTGAGCTGCCCGTCGGCCGCCTTCAGCCAGCGGCCGCGAACGAGGGGCCGCAGCGCCTCCTGGCCGAGCACCCGGCCGAGCCCGAACGCCACCCCGGCGCCGAGCACCGTCCCACCGAGCGCCGCCAGAGTGCCGAGCTGCGAACCGAACAGCGCGCCCGCCGCGAGGTTGAGCAGCGGCCGGGGAACGAAGGCCACCGTGCACAGGCCGTACGCGACACCGAACAGGACGACCGCGGCGGCGCCGCTCATCCGGGGCGGCCAGCCGTCCGCGAGCAGTCTCTGCGGCTGGAAGAGCAACACCATCGCCCCGCCCGCGGCGAGCAGCACCACCAGGAGCGACAGCCGAGACCATGGAGACAGCAGAACTCTCGTGCAGCGCAGGACAAGGCCCGCCGGCCGGGCGGCGGCGAGTCCCTCGGGACGTGTCGCAACGGTGTCGGGCATCCGGGGAGACTAACCGACCGATATGTATGTGCGCCGTAGGGTTGTGTCGCATGACCGTCACAGTCCCGCGCAGCGCGCCGGCCGACACTCTGCTGGAGCGGCTCACCTCCGTGTACCCCACGGCGGCCGACCCCGAGCGGGCCGGGCAGATGCGCGCGTACATGAAGGACGTGGCCCCGTTTCTCGGTCTCACCACCCCCGTCCGCCGTGCGCTCTCACGCACCGTCCTGGCCGGGACCCCGCGCCCGAACGAGGCCGACTGCACCGCGCTCGCGCTGCGCTGCTGGGAGCTGCCCGAGCGCGAGTACGCGTACTTCGCGGTCGACTACCTGCGCCGCTACGTGGGCCGCTGTTCGTCCGGCTTCCTGCCCGTCGCCCGGCACCTGGTGTCAACGGTCCCGTGGTGGGACACCGTCGACCTGCTCGCCGCGCACGTCGTCGGCGCGCTCGTCGCGGCCGACCCGCGCCTTGAGAAGGACATGGACGCGTGGATCGAGGACGACGACCTGTGGATCGCCCGCACCGCGCTCCTGCACCAGCTCCGCCGCAAGGAGACGACCGACACGGAGCGCCTCTTCGGCTACTGCCTGCGCCAGGCCCCGCACCCCGACTTCTTCATCCGCAAGGCCATCGGCTGGTGCCTGCGTGAGTACGCGAAGACCGACCCCGATGCCGTACGTTCCTTCGTCGCCGCCCATCGGGACCGGCTCGCGCCTCTGTCCGTGCGTGAGGCCCTGAAGAACATCGGCCCCTGAACTCCCTTACGCCCCACGGGAGACAGGGCCGAGCGGCCCGCCGGAAAACCATTCGACCTGCGCCGTTCGGTAGGCAATGATCGGCGTCATGTTCCGGCACGCCTTCCCCGCAGCCACGTCCGCAGTCGCGGACGCTGCGAAGGCTGCCGTCTTCCTGGCCGCCGCAGCAGACGGCGCCCGAAGCTGACCCTCTCCGGACATTCCGGCGGACCCCGCAGGGGGAGGGTCGGTAGGACTCCGGGGTCCCCGCCTCATCAAGGAGGCCATCACACCCTGTTCCGTCGAGGAACACGTTCCGGGAGGAACCACCCAGTCATGCCCAAGACGGCATACGTGCGCACCAAGCCGCACCTCAACATCGGCACCATGGGCCACGTCGACCACGGCAAGACGACCCTCACCGCCGCCATCACCAAGGTCCTCGCCGAGCGCGGCGCCGGCACGTTCGTGCCCTTCGACCGCATCGACCGCGCCCCGGAGGAGGCCGCCCGCGGCATCACCATCAACATCGCGCACGTCGAGTACGAGACCGACACCCGCCACTACGCGCACGTCGACATGCCCGGCCACGCCGACTACGTCAAGAACATGGTCACCGGGGCCGCGCAGCTCGACGGGGCGATCCTCGTCGTCTCCGCGCTCGACGGGGTCATGCCGCAGACCGCCGAGCACGTCCTGCTCGCCCGCCAGGTCGGCGTCGACCACATCGTCGTCGCGCTGAACAAGGCGGACGCGGGGGACGAGGAGCTCACCGACCTCGTCGAGCTGGAGGTCCGCGAGCTGCTCTCCGCGCACGGGTACGGCGGCGACTCGGTCCCCGTGGTGCGGGTCTCCGGGCTCAAGGCCCTTGAGGGTGAGCCCCGTTGGACCGGGGCGATCGACGCGCTGCTCGACGCCGTGGACACGTATGTGCCCATGCCCGAGCGGTACGTGGACGCGCCGTTCCTGTTGTCGGTGGAGAACGTGCTCACCATCACCGGGCGCGGCACGGTCGTCACCGGGGCCGTCGAGCGCGGCAGGGTGCGTGTCGGCGACCGTGTCGAGATCTTCGGCGCGGACACCGACGCGGCGGCGACCGTGGTCACCGGCCTGGAGACCTTCGGCAAGCCCATGGAGGAGGCGCAGGCAGGGGACAACGTGGCGCTGCTGCTGCGCGGCGTGCCCCGCGACGGGGTCCGCCGCGGTGACGTCGTCGCGGCCCCCGCCAGCGTCAGCCCGAGCCGCCGCTTCACGGCCCAGGTGTACGTACTCTCGGCGGCCGAGGGCGGCCGGACGACACCGGTCGCCACCGGCTACCGGCCGCAGTTCTACCTGCGGACCGCGGACGTCGTCGGAGACGTCGACCTCGGCGAGACCGCCGTCGCCCGGCCCGGGGACACCGTCATGATGACGGTCGAGCTCGGCCGCGACATGCCCCTCGAGGCGGGGCTCGGCTTCGCGATCCGCGAGGGCGGGCGCACCGTCGGCGCGGGCACCGTCAGCTCCGTCGGCTGAACCGCACCGCCCGCCTCCCGCACCCCGCGGGAGGCGGGCGGTCGCACGTCGTCCACACTGGACGCCGGCGCCGGCAAGGAGGTCTCACGTGGCGGGCAGGGCACTCGTACTCGGGGGCGGCGGCCTCTCCGGCATCGGCTGGATCTGTGGAATCCTCCACGGCCTCGCCGAAGCAGGTGCTGATCTGTGGGACGCCGACACCGTGATCGGCACCTCCGCGGGCTCCGTCGTCGGCGCCCAGCTCACCTCCGGCAGACTCACCCCCGCCGAGCTGTACGAGCGCCAACTCGCCGCGCCCGTAGGGGAGATCCCCGGACATCTGAGTCCGGCCGCCACCCTCCGCCACGCCCGCGCCGCGCTCACCTCCCGTACCCCCGAGGACTTCGGCCGCAAGGCGGGGCACATCGCGCTGGCCGCCGACACCCCGGACGAGGCGACGCGCCGCGCGGTCATCGCGGGGCGGCTCGTCTCGCACAGCTGGCCCGAGCGGCCGTTCCTGGTGACGGCGGTACGGGCGACGACCGGCGAGTTCCGTGTCCTGGACCGGGGCAGCGGCGTCGGCCTGGTCGACGCCGTCGCGGCCAGCTGCGCCGTGCCGGGCGTCTGGCCGCCGGTCACGTTCGAGGACAGCCGCTGGATCGACGGCGGCGTCCGCTCCCCGGCCAACGCGCACCTCGCCGAAGGTCACGACCGCGTCGTGATCATCGCCCCGGTCGCAGCGGGCGGCGGCACCCTCGAATCGGCCCGCGCCCAGGCGGAACGCCTCACCGCGGGCGGGGCGAGGGTCACCCTCATCACCCCGAACCGCACCACCAGAAAGGCGATGGGCCACAACAGCCTCGACCCGACCCACCGTGCTCCCTCGGCCCGAGCCGGCCGGGATCAGGCGACGACGCATGTGGCGGGGGTGGCGGAGGTGTGGGGCTGAGGAAGGCGGTGGCGAATGTTGTGCGGCGTCCGATGCCCCGGCCGCCCGGCACAATGGACAGCGTGGATGAGCCGATACCCGTGACCAGGACCGTCGATCATGGCACCGCCAAGCTGATGCCCGACGTGGACCGGCGTCGGGCCTGGCTGCTCACGGTCGGCGGGGCGCCGCAGTCATACGTCGATCTGGACGCGCCGGAACACCTCGAATTCGAGTACGCGCGCCGGCTCGGCCATGTCCTCGACTGTGCGGACGAGCCCGGAAAGCCCCTCGACGTGCTGCATCTCGGGGGTGGCGCGCTGACCCTGCCGCGCTATGCGGCGGCGACGCGGCCCGGCTCACGTCAGGACGTGGTCGAGGCGGACCGCGGGCTGCTCGCCCTGGTCGCCGAGCATCTGCCCGTCCCCGACGGCGCCGGGATCACCGTCCACGGGGCCGACGCCCGCACCTGGCTGGAGTCGGCCGACGCCGACAGCGCCGACGTGCTCGTGGCGGACGTCTTCGGCGGCTCCCGCGTCCCGGCCCACCTGACCACCGTGGCGTACGCAGAGGCCGCCGAGCGGGTCCTGCGTCCCACGGGCGTCTACGCGGCGAACCTCGCCGACGGCACCCCCTTCGCCTTCCTCCGCTCCCAACTCGCCACGTTCTCAGCGGTGTTCGAGCATCTCGCGCTGATAGCGGAGCCCGCCGTGCTGCGCGGCAGGCGCTTCGGGAACACCGTCCTCGTGGCCTCCCACGAGGAACTCGACATCGCGGCGCTCGCCCGGCGCGCCGCGGCCGACGCGTTCCCGGCCCGCGTCGAGCACGGCCCTCAGCTGCGCCGCTTCACCGGCAGCGCGAAGCCCGTACGGGACGAGGACGCGGTGCCCTCACCCGAGCCGCCCGGCGGCTCCTTCGGGATCGGCTGAGACGGGCTCCGGCGTCGCGGGCTGCTGGTCGGCATCGGAGCGGCGCGTCAGCTGCCGTACCTCCGGCACGAACAGGACCGCGCCTGTCGCCACGACCACGAGCGCCGCACAGCCCCACAGCGCCGGGGACAGGCCGAAGGCGGCCTCCGCCGGACCCGCGAGCGCCGTGGCGACCGGCACCATCGCGACGGAGCCGAACCAGTCGTACGCGGAGACCCGGGACAGCTTGTCCTCCGGGATCTCCTGGTGCAGCGCCGTCATCCAGGAGACGCTGAACACCTCGATCGTCACACCGCTCACGAACATCACGCAGACGAGCACGGCGAGCGGCACAGGCACCGCGAGCGCCGCCGAGGGCAGCGCCAGCGGGAACACACACAGGGTCCCGGCGAGCAGCAGCCGCCGCGGCTTCCACCGCATCATCAGGAACGCCCCGGCGACGGTTCCGACGCCGAACGCGCCGAGGGCGAGTCCCCAGGGGCCCGGTCCGCCGAGGGAGTCGCGCGCGACGAGCGGGCCGAAGACCGCGTCGGCGGCGCCGACCACCGCGACCACGACGGAGAACTGCGCGACGACGCTCCACAGCCACGGCCGGCCGATGAACTCCTGCCAGCCGTCGCGCATATCGGCGAGGAGGCCCCCGCCGGGCTCGCGCGGCGCGATATGGCTGACGTCGAGGAACGAGCGCAGCGCCCCCGCGACGGCGAACGCCACCGCGTCCACGGCGAGCACCCAGCCGGGCCCGATGGCCGCGACCATCGCGCCGCCGAGCGCCGCGCCGCCCACGGCCGCGCCGGACATGGCCATCCGGAAGAGGGCGAAGGCGCGGCTGGCCTGGTCCCGGTCGACCGACGACATCAGCATGCCTTCGGCGGCGGGGTTGAAGAAGGCCTGCCCGGTGCCGCCCAGCGCGCTGAGCAGCATCATCTGCCAGAGCTCGGGCTTTCCGGTCAGGACGAGCAGCGCGAAGGCGCCCTGGGAGAGGAAGTTGAGCGCGTTGGCCGCGACCATCACGTGGTGTCGCGGCAGCCGGTCGGCGACGGCTCCGCCGACGAGCAGGAACAGGACGAGCGTCAGGGTGCGTGACGCGGCGACGAGGCCGACGTCCCCTCCGTCGCCCCCCGTCTCGAGCACCGCGAACGCGGACGCGATCAGCGCGCCGTTGCTGCCGAGGGTCGTCACGAACGCCGCCACCGCCAGCAGGCTGTAGTTGCGGCCCGCCCACGCGGGTCGGCGGGGTCTGAGCGGGGAGGCGGCGGGAGAGTTCACTGAGGGACTATCGCCGCAGCGGGTCCGACTTGCCAAACGAGATTCTTTCGGCCTCGCCGAATGTGATTGTTACTGGCGCGTCACCCCGATAGATTGATCATGAATTTCGTGGCATGTTCATGATAAATCTGACCCGGGAACCTAGTGGTTCTCGAGGAAAGGGATGAAATGCGGAAGTACTTCTCGTCTCTGCTGGCCGCGGCCGCGCTCGCCGGCGCCGCCGCACTCCCCGTCGTGACGGCGACGCCCGCTTCGGCGGCCGCGACCACGTGTGCGCCGGCCAGCCACGACTACACGGTCGCCGAGGAGAAGGTGCCGGTCCACTCCTCGATCTCCGCGAACGCGGCCGTGATCGGCTACGTGTACAAGAACAACTCGGTGCACGCCTACTGGGCCTGCACCAACAGCTCCGGCAACCCGTGGGTGTGTATCGGCAGTTGCAAGGTGACCGAGGACGCGATCTCCGGCCGGTGGGTCTACCGGAACTACCTGCGCTGATCGCATCGCGCCGCTGACAGCGTCCGGCCTGCCCTTCACCGGGCGGTCCGGACGCCGTGCTGTGTGCGGCTCAGTCCACGCTGGGGTCGCCCTGGAGGCGGACGGTGCTGAGGATCTTCTGCACCGTGGCGTCCGGGACCTCGTCCTTCACGCCCGTGGCGCCGTAGAACGTCCAGGAGACGAAGTCGCCCTGGGAGTTCTTGAAGGCGAACACGGTGGCCTTGCCGTCCGTGTCGCACTTGCCGGTCTTCGGTACGCCGGACGATGTAGTGGTCGCCACGCTGCCCTTGACGCCGGAAGCGGTCGTGAAGTCCTTCGGCTTACCGATCTTCAGGAGCTTCTTCGACGAGTCCTTCTGGTCGGTGTAGCCGCCGAACACCCACCACGCCGAGTCGTTGCGCGCGACGTCCTGGGTGTTCTTGGCGCCGTTCTGCCCCTTGGTGCCCGCCCCGGCGAGGGCGCTGCTGTCCTCAGTGCCGTCCTTGTCGTCGTCGGACGTGCACCACTTCTCCTTGAGGAACGCCGGTGCGGACATCGTGATGAGGGGCTTGGCGCCCTCGTCCTTCGCGTCGTCGAAGCCGGTGATCAGGCCGTCCGACTTGACGACCCAGTCGGCCGGTACGTCGAACGCGGTCCCGTACTTGGGGTTCACGACGACCTGCCAGCCCTCGATGGTGGCCTTCGGCGCGTTCGACGGGTCGCGCGGGTTCGCGGTTTCGCTCGCGTCGGCGCTGGGGTCCTTGGAGGCCGACTTCGTGGGGGACTTGGACGGCTTGGGGTCCGCCTTGTCCTCCTTGTCACCACCGAGAACGAGGAACCCGGTCACGCCCGCGGCGACCACGACGGCCGCGGCCGCGACGATCGCGGTGATCTTCGTCTTGTTGCCGCCGCCGTTGCCGCTCGGCGGCTGGGGAGCGCCGAGCGGGACGGTGGGAGCGCCCCACTGCCCGGGAGGCTGCTGCCCGGGCTGCTGCTGGTACGGATTGGGCTGCTGCTGGTAGCCCGGCTGCTGATAGGGGTTGGGCTGCTGCTGGTACCCCGGCTGCTGGTACGGATTCTGGTCCTGCGGGTTCTGCTCGCCCCCGGGCGGCTGCTGTCCTGGCCACATGGCGCACAACAATAGAGGTCCTGGCAGCCGCCGGCACCGTCGCCCTGTACCGGACGTGCAACGGTTCGCCGGCGGCCTCGTCACCGCGCCGCGTGTCAGGAGTCGCTGACGTCCACGAGCCGCACGGTGCTGAGGATCTTCCTGACCGTGGCGTCGGGTACTTCGCCCTTGACGCCCGTGGGCCCGAAGAACGACCAGGACGCGAAGTCGCCGTCGGCGTCCTTGAAGGCGAACACGGCGGCCTTGCCGTCGGAGGAGCACTTGCCGTGCTTCTTCTGCTTGACGCCCGTCGAAGAGGCGGTCACCAGGCTGCCGTTGAGGCCGGACGCGGTGGTGTACGACTCCGCCGGCTTCGTGGTGATGCTCTTCTTGTCGGGCTGCGAGTACGCGCCGTAGACCCACATCGTGGCGTCCTTGCTGGCGGCTTCCTCAGTGCTCTTGGCGCCGTTGTTGCCTCGCGACCCGGTCGCGCCGAGCGAGGACTCCTCCTCGTTGCCGTCCTTGTCGTCGTCGGAGACGCACCACTTCTCTTCGAGGAAGGCCGGGTTGCTCATGGCGATGAGCGGCTTCTCGCGCGGGTCGCCGTCCTTGGATACCCAGTTGACCCAGCCGTTCGACTTCACCAGCCAGGTGGAGGGAACGTCGAACGCCAGGCCGTGGTCGGTGTTCACCACGGTCTTCCAGCCACGCACGGTGGGCTCGACACCGCCGCCCGCGCGCGGGTTGCCGGTCGCGCTCGGCGCGGCCGCCGAGGACTTCGTGGGGCCCGGTCCGGCGTTGTCGTCCTTCTTGTCCTTGTCGCCGCCGAGGACGAGGACCCCGGTGACCACGGACGCGACGACGACCGCGGCGGCGGCCACCACGGCGATGAGAGCCGTCCGTCTGCGCTTCGGGGGTTCGGGTGACGGCTGGGGTGAACCGGCGGGCATCGTGGGCGCGTTCCAGACCTGCTGTCCGGGCGGCTGCGGATACGGGTTGGGCTGCTGGTACGGATTCGGTTGGCGGCCCTGCGGGTTCTGCTCGCCCCCGGGACCCTGCTCTCCTGGCCACATGGCGAGCAACCATAGAGCCACCGCCGGACCGAGGATGGCCAAGGTCGCTACTCGCGGGTAACATCACGCCGCATGAGCGCAGAACAGATGTCGATCGGCGAGATGCTCGCCGCCACCGTGCCGATGGCCAGGACCCTGAACATCGAATTCCTCGAGACCACCCCGGAGAAGGCCGTGGTGGCCCTGCCGGACCAGAACGAGTACCACAACCACGTCGGCGGCCCGCACGCCGGAGCGATGTTCACGCTCGGCGAGTCCGCGAGCGGCGCGATCGTCCTTGCCGCCTTCGGGGACCAGCTGTCGCGGGCGGTGCCGCTCGCCGTGCGCGCCGACATCGCGTACAAGAAGCTCGCCATGGGCCCCGTCACGGCGACGGCCACGCTCGGCCGCCCGGCCGCCGACGTGGTCGCCGAGCTCGACGCGGGGGAGCGCCCCGAGTTCCCGGTGACGGTCGCGATCCAGCGCGCCGACGGTGCGATCACGGGTGAGATGACAGTCGTCTGGACGCTGCGCCCCAACAGCTGAGCCGGACATCTCCGTTTCCCTTGACCGGGTAGGCTGCCCGGCGTGCGCACGCGGGGGAGTGCACGCCGGGCACACGCCCACCGACACGGGAGGAATCGGCGTTGCACGTCCAGGAGTGGCTCGACACGGTACCGGCGGTCGCCATCTATGCCCTGGTGGCCGGGGTCATCGGCCTCGAGAGCCTGGGCATCCCGCTGCCGGGAGAGATCGTCCTGGTCTCGGCGGCGCTGCTGTCCTCCCAGCACGGTGACGTCAACCCGATCATCCTGGGCGCCTGCGCCAGCGCGGGAGCCGTCATCGGCGACTCCATCGGATACGCCATCGGCCGCAAGGGCGGACGCCCCCTGCTGGCCTGGCTCGGCAAGAAGTTCCCGCGGCACTTCGGCGAGGCCCATGTCGCGACCGCCGAGCGCTCCTTCGAGAAGTGGGGCATGTGGGCGGTCTTCTTCGGCCGCTTCGTCGCCCTGCTGCGCATCTTCGCGGGCCCGCTCGCGGGTGTGCTGCACATGCCGTACTGGAAGTTCCTCATCGCGAACTTCCTCGGCGGTGTCATCTGGGCCGGCGGCACGACCGCCGTCATCTACTACATCGGCGTGGTCGCCGAGGACTGGCTCAAGCGGTTCTCGTACTACGGGCTCGGCGCGGCCGTGCTGATCGGCGTGGCCTCCATGCTGATCGTCAGGCGCAAGGCGAAGAAGACGGCGGCCGAGGCAGAGCCGGTCCCGGCCGCCGACTGACCAGGCCGGTCAGCTGTCCTCGTGCGCCGCGCGGTGGGCCTTCGCCAGCTCCACGTAGAGCGTGCCGTTCAGGGTGATGCCGGCCCGCTCCTCTTCGGTCAGCGGGCGCTTCACCTTGGCGGGGACGCCGGCTACGAGTGAGCCCGGCGGGACCTGCATTCCCTGCGGGACGAGGGCCTGGGCGGCGACCAGGGAACCGGCGCCGATCACCGCGCCGTTGAGGACCGTGGCGCCCATGCCGACGAGGCAGTCGTCCTCGACGGTGCAGCCGTGCAGGACCGCGTTGTGCCCGACGGAGACCCGCTCGCCGACCGTCACCGGGAAGCCGGGGTCGACATGCACCGTGCAGTTGTCCTGGATGTTGCTGTCGGCGCCGAGCACGATCGGGCCGCAGTCCGCGCGCAGCACCGCGCCGTACCAGACACTCGCCCCGGCGTGCAGGGTGACCTCGCCGATCACGACCGAGGTCGGCGCGGCGAACGCCTCCTCATCAAGCTCCGGATCCTTGCCGCCGATCCCGGTGATGAGTGCCTGCTGGCCCATCGCTCTGTCTCCTCTTCGGTCTTCCGTACAGCCTGTGCCGCGCCAGAGCGAACCGTACGGGACGGCCCCGAGCGGGTGCCGCGTGGGGCGAAGATCACAGGCCAGGGCTCTGCGCGGTGGCGTACGTCTGAGTAACGTGAGGCTGTGCCGAAGAACTGGAACGCGTTCTCATCCCGCGACTTCACCGGACGCCTCGCCCATCGCGCGGTGCAGGCGGGCTGGCGCCTGGCGCAGCGCGCGGGCGCGGTGACCGCGGCGCATCCCGGCCGCTACCGATTCGGGTCCCTCGGCCACGGCACCAAGCTGGCCTTCCCGCAGGGCACGGTCTTCGGCGAGCCCTGGATCCACCTCGGCGCGCACTGCATCATCGCTGAACAGGTCACCCTCACCGCGGGCCTGATGCCCGACCTCGACCTCGGCTCCGAGCCGATCCTGCGCCTGGGTGACGGCGTCGTCCTCGGCCGCGGCAGCCATGTCATCGCCGACACGACGGTGACGATCGGCAGCGACTGCTACTTCGGGCCGTACGTCTACGTGACCTCGACCAACCACTCGTACGACGACCCGCACCAGCCCATCGGCAAGCAGTGGCCGCGCATGGAGCCGGTGGAGATCGGGCCCGGCTGCTGGATCGGCACCGGCGCGGTGATCCTGCCCGGCGCGCGGATCGGCCGGAACGTCGTGGTCGCCGCCGGTGCCGTCGTGCGTGGCGAGGTGCCGGACCACGCGGTCGTGGCCGGGGCGCCCGCCCGGGTCGTCCGGAGCTGGGACGAGGAGAACGGGTGGCAGCCGCCGCTGCGCACGCCCGCCCCCGCCCCGATCCCCGAAGGCGTCACCCCCGAACAACTCCTCGCGCTCGCCGACCTGGAAGAGCTCGAAGAGGGCGTACAGCAGCCGGGCGCGAGCGCCTAGGGCCTTTCGTTCGGATCAGGCCCTAACCCGTCGCCAGCAGCACCGTGCCCACCAGTGCGAGGCCCGCCCCCGCGGCCTGTACCCCGCGCAGCCGCTCGCCGAGGAAACCGCGCGCGGCCAGCGCCGTCACCACGGGGTAGAGCGAGGCGAGCACGGCGGCCACGGTGACCGGGCCCTGCTGCGCGGCCATCGCGTACGTGCCGTTGGCCGCCACGTCGGCGAGGCCCACGAACGCCAGCGCCGGGAGCGCCGACCGGACGACCTTCATCCCGCCGTCCTCGGGAAGCGCCCGGCCGCCGCGCCGCACGGACACGTACAGGGCCGTGCCGCCCGCCGCCACATTCGTCACCCGCTGCACGAAGAGCGCCAGGAAGAGTCCCGTCACGGTGGTCGAGGCCTCCGCGATCAGGGCCATCACCGCGCCGAAGCCGAACGCCGCGAGCAGCGTGAGCAGGACGGCCTGGCGCTGTACGGGCGCGCCCCTGAACTGCGGACCGCCGGCCAGGATCACCCCTGCGACGGCCACGCCGATGCCCGCGAACTGGAGCAGCCCGGGACGCTCGCCGAGCACCAGGCCGACGGCCACGGGGACGGTGACGCCGAGCGAGCCGAGCGGCGAGACGACACCCATCGGGCCGAGGGCGAGGGCCTTGTAGAAGGCGAGCATGGCGACCGGGCCGACGAGACCGGCCGCGACCGCGAACCACAGCTGCGGACCCGCTTCGCTCCAGGCGCCGGTCGCGGCCACGATCGCGCCGAGCACCGTGACGGCGATGCCCTGCGAGACCACCACGACCGTGAGCGCCGGCGTTCGCCGGGTGAGGAGCCCTCCGCCGAAGTCGGCCAGGCCCCACATGAGGCTGGTGGCCAGGGCGAAGAGTGCTGTCATGGTCTGCCTCGCAGTACAGTGTGGTGAACATCGGTGAATGCTTTGTTGCACCACAGGTTAGTTCAATGAATTGAACTCTGTCATCCAGAATATTGGACGGAATGTGTCGGACCTCGATCTGCTGACCCAGTCCCTCGGCCGCAACGTCAAGCGCTGGCGCACCGAGCGGGGCTTCACCCTCGACGGTCTCGCCACCCGCGCCGGAGTCAGCCGCGGCATGCTCATCCAGATCGAGCAGGCCCGCACCAACCCCAGCATCGGCACCGTCGTCAAGATCGGTGACGCGCTCGGCATCAGCATCACCACCCTGCTCGACTACGAGCAGGGCCCGAAGGTCCGCATCGTCCCGCCCGAGCAGGCCGTACGCCTGTGGAGCACGGAAGGCGGCAGCTACAACCGCCTGCTCGCCGGGACCGAGGCCCCCGGCCCCCTGGAGATGTGGGACTGGCGCCTGGAGCCGGGCGACGGCAGCGGCTCCGACCCCCACCCCGCGGGCACGGTCGAGCTGCTCCATGTGACGGCCGGCGAGCTGACCCTGGTCGTGGACGGCGCCGAGTACCGCGTGCCCGCCGGATCCAGCGTCTCGTTCGAGGCCGACTCCTCGCACACGTACCGCAACGACGGCACCGAGGCGATGGAGATGACCATGGCCGTATCGGTGCCGCCCGTACGCTGAGACGCCCGACTCACCCGCCCCGGACGGCTGTTAGCGTGCCGACATGCGCGCACCCATCGGAAATTTCGACCGCGTCCGCCCCGCTCCCGAAGCGCTCGACCTGCTCACGGACCCGGTGGCCGACGCCGTACGCAACTGGCACGGCACGGTCCCGGCGGAGCAGCTGATCCATGTCGACACGGAGCCCGAGTGGGCGGACACGGCCACGTTCGTCGAGCACTACGGCCCCGAGCTGCTCCAGGACTCCGCGAACTGCGTCGTCGTCGCGGGCAAGCGCGGCGGTGAGACGACGCTCGCCGCCTGCCTGGTCCTCTCCGGCACCCGGGTCGACGTCAATGGCGTCGTACGGCGTCAACTGGGCGCCCGTAAGGCATCGTTCGCCCCGATGGAGACGGCCACCGGGGCCACCGGCATGGAGTACGGCGGCATCACCCCGATCGGGCTGCCCGCCGACTGGCCGCTCCTCGTGGACGCGGCGGTCGTCGACCGACCGCACGTCCTGATCGGCAGCGGGACGCGCCGCGGCAAGCTCATCGTGCCCGGCAAGGCGTTCCTCGACCTGCCCGGCGCGGTCGTCCTCGAAGGGCTCGGCGTGAACTGATCCGCCCGCCGGTGAACGAACCCGGAGGCCGCCGCGTCTGAGGAGCGGCTCCGCGCAGCGGCGCGGGGCAGGGCTGGAGAAGCGGGTGGGGCGAGGAATGAGAATCCGGACGGCGGCCGTGCTGGTGGCGGCGTTGGTGTCGCTGGTGTCCGTGGCGGCCTGCGACACGGGCACGCCGGTCCCCGAGGGCCTGGTGGTGACCGGATCCTCGCCGGCCGCCCCCTACCGCGGTCCGCTCAAGGCGAAGGCGCCCGACATCGACGGTGACGAGGACAACGTCCAGGGCGGGGGCGCCTCCGTCCTCGCCCTCGAATGCGCGGGCAAGCCGTACCAGGGCGGCAGCGGGGACGACGGCTGGGGCACGTCGGACGGCGCGGACTCGCCGGACCAGGCCCTGAGCGCGCTCGTGGCCGACGAGTTCTCCCGGTCCCTGCCGCGCCGCGGCTATCGCGTCGAGCGGGAGGCGGGCCGTCGCGTCCTGTACTCGTACGACGTCGGCGGCCGCACCCGCGTGGCCGTGATCGTCGCCAAGGACCTGCCGCGCAGGCCGGGTTGGGGTCTGGAGACGTATGCCCAGTGCGATCCGTCCGAGTTCGCCCGTCGGGACCGCGCGCACCTCGACATCCGGGTGTGGGCGGACCGCAAGGGGCGACCGGCCCCCGCGTCCGAGATCTTCAGCACGGCCGGCCCCGAGCACTGCGACTGGCAGTCGGCGGAGTTCCTCCACCTCGGAGACCGCCAGTACCTGCGGGACCCCGAACACTCGCTGCCCCGCGAGCTCCTGCACTCCTCGTACGGGCCGAAGACGCGGCTGCCCGAGGGGGCCATGGACACCGGATACCGCGACGGCCGGCGCCAACTGTGGCTCTCCGCCGACAAGTTGGACGCGTATGTGCGCACCGGGAGCGTTGTGGAGCGGTGGCCCGGGGCGATCGAGCCGATCGCGTGCAGGTGAGGACGGGGACGCTCAGGCCGGAGCGCCTCAGCCCAGGCGCGGGATCTCGATCGCCGGGCACGTGTCCATGACCATCGCGAGACCCGCCTCGCGCGTGCGGTCGTACGCCGCCTCGTCGATCACCCCGAGCTGGAACCAGACCGCTTCCGCGCCGATCGCGCGGGCCTCGTCGGCCACCTGGCCCGCGAGGTGGGAGTTGACGAAGACGTCGACCACGTCGACCTTGAACGGGATCTCGTCGAGGGACGCGTAGCCCTGCTCGCCGTGCACCGTTCCGGCCTTCGGGTGGACCGGGACGACGCGCTTGCCGAAGCGCTGGAGGACCTCGGCGACGCCGTACGCGGCGCGCGCCCTGTTCGAGGAGAGGCCCACGACCGCCCAGGTGTCACCGAGCTCCGTGAGGATCCTGCGGACCGTCTCCTGATCGCCGTACATGCGCTGCCTCCTGGGGTCGACGGGCGTTCTCCGGAGTCAACAGGGCGGTGCCCTGCGGGATTCCCCCCGGACAAGGTCAGAGGAACGTGGCCGCGTGCAGGATGCGGATCATGGTCACCGCCGAATTCGCCGACGACATCGCCGACGCGGCTGTGCCTGCGGCCGCCGCCCAGGCCGCGAGACCGATCCCCGTGCCGACCGGTGGCCAGCTGTGCGCCGTAGGGGCCGGGCGCAGGAGGGCCGCGACACGGCGGGGAACCGGGCCAGGCGCCGCGAGGCCCGCAAGGGTGGGGGCCGGCGCGGCGCGCGGGACGAGAGCGGCCTTGCCGATCGCGCGGGCCACCACGCGGCGGTCGTGCACGGAGCGCGCCGCGTCCTCGTCGGCCCACCGTTCCGTCGAGTACGCCACCGCCGTGCGCAGCGGCAGAAGGAACGGATTGGCCCGCGCCGCCAGGTGCGCCACCAGCAGATGGCGATGGTGCCGGGCCGCCAGATGGGCCCGCTCGTGCGCGAACAGCGCCCTGCGCTCAGGTCCGGTGAGGACGGCGAGCAGCCCGGTCGTGACGACCACCCGATCGCGGTCGCCGCCGGGCAGCGCGTACGCGTACGGCTCCGTGTCCGGCACGACCGCGACGCCCGGCGCGCGAAGGCCGGCGAGCGCCCGCCTGGCCCGGCGCCGCACCAAGTGGTGCCGGACGACGACCCGCGTACAGACCACGAGCACGGCGGCGAGGGCGGGGATCGCGGCCCTGCCCGCCACCTCGTCGTACGGCACGGCCGCCCGCACCTCGGGGTCCGACCAGCCGTCGGGGAGCGGATTCCCGGGCAGTTGGGCCGTGCCGACGACCATGAGGAGCGCCAGGCACAGCGTGCTGCACGAGGCCATGACTCCCGTGACGGCCGTCAGGAGACGGGTCGCGGTGCGCGGGTGGAGATGCTGCTCGGCCAGGCGCGCCACGGGCCACGCCGTCAGTGGCAGCACCAGCGGCAGGAAGACGAAGACGCCCATCGCCCGGCTCAGCCTTCGCCTTCGCCGGGGCCGGGGGCTGCGTCCGGCCGTTCCGCCTGTTCGAGGAGGTCCCGCAGGAGTTGTTCGTCGCCCGGCGGCAGCGCGGTGACGAAGCGCGCGAGGACCGCCTCGCGGTTCGTCTCGCCGTCGAGCACCTTGCGCATCCGCAGGGCGGCGAGCCCCGCCCCGTCGGCGGCCGGTGTCCACAGGAAGGAGCGGCCGTCGCGGACGCGGGTCACCGCGCTCTTCGCGAGGAGGCGCGTCAGGATCGTCACCACGGTCGTGTAGGCGAGGTCGCCGCCGATCCGCTCCTGGACCCACGCCGCCGGCACGGGGCCCGGCGCTTCGCACAGCGCCGTGAGGACCTGGGCCTCCAGCTCGCCCTGGCCCCGGCGCCGCGGCCGCCGGCCGTCGTGTCCGTCCCGCGTCATGTCCCCTCGCCCTCCGTCCCGGCCGTCCCCCGCATGCGGGCGCCACATCCTATTCCGGAGTGCCGCGCGCGCAGGTCAGCCCACGTGGACGCGGGGCCGCAGGGCGGGGTCGGGCTCGGCGCGGCGCAGCACCTCGCGGGTGACCGGCGCGACCTCGCCGTCGCCGAACACCAGGAAGCGCAGCAGATGGCTGACGGGGTGCCCCTCGGTCCAGTTGAAGTACGCGTGCGGCATCTCGCCCGTGCGGGTCCGCAGGCTCATCAGCACGGCCGCGATGGTGTTCGGCACGCCCGCGCCCTGGACGCGCAGGCGGCGTACGCCGTGCTTCTCGTCCCCATGGACCTCCACCGGCGCGGTGAAGTCCGACGAGTCGTGGACGAAGACCTCGAGGAACAGGACGGGCCGCCCGTCCGGGATGTGGGTCTGCTCGCGCTGGCTGTACTCCTTGGCGCGGTACTCGGCCTTCGAGTGCTCGTCGGGCTCGTTCGCGATGATCCGGAGCGGGCCGTGCCCCGCGGCCTCGTCGATGATCCGCGCCGCCGTCGCGTCGAACGTGACGTCGCCCGCCCGCAGTTCGAACGCGCGGTGCACGCGCGACGCGAACGAGGTGAGGAGGATGCCGACGATGAAGAGGAGGGCGATCTTGATGCCGTCGGGCCGCTCGATGACGTTCGTGACGAGCGTGTACCCGAATACGGCGGTGATCGCCCCGAAGCCGATGGTCGCGGCCCGGCGCCCGCGCGAGCGCACCGCGACCGTCGAGGCGAACGACGCCGACAGCATCAGGACGAGGACACCGGTCGCGTACGCGCCGCTCTGGTCGTCGACGTTCGCGTTGAACCAGAGCGTGATGAAGACCGCGATCGCCATGAAGAGGAGCACCAGCGGGCGGACGGCGCGCGTCCACTCCGGGGCCATGCCGTAGCGCGGCAGATAGCGCGGCACGAGGTTGAGGAGCCCCGCGAGTGCGGAGGCGCCGGCGAACCACAGGATGGCGATCGTGGAGACGTCGTACACCGTGCCGAAGCCCTCGCCCAGGTACTGGTGCGCGAGGAACGCGAGGGCGCGGCCGTTGGCCGGGCCGCCGCTCTCGAACGCGGACTGGGGGATGAGGATCGTCGTCGCGAGACTGGAGAGCAGCAGGAAACCGCTCATGATCAGCGCGGCCGTGGTGAGCAGCTTGCGGGTGTCCCGCACCCGTCCCGCGGGCCGCTCGTAGGTGTCCGTGGCATCGCCGCGTACCTGCGGCATCACGGCGACGCCCGTCTCGAAGCCGGACATGCCGAGCGCCAGCTTCGGGAAGACGAGGAGCGCCACGCCGATCATCGCGACGGGCGAGGAGTGCGCGGCGGTCATGGCGTCCCACCAGTTGCCGATCTTCACCGGCTCGGTCAGGACGTGCCAGGCGGCGGTCATGAGTACGACCACGTTCAGCATGAGATAGAGGGCGACGAGCACGACCGCCACCCGTATCGCCTCACGGAATCCCTTGAGGAACACCGCGCCGAGGCCCGCCACCAGGAACAGCGTGATCCAGGTGTTCGCGCCGTCGAGCGAGGCGGGCGCGAAGGGGTTCTCGACGACGTGCGCCGCGGCGTCCGCCGCCGACAGCGTGATCGTGATCATGAAGTCCGTGGCGGCGAACCCGAGCAGCACCAGGACGAACAGCTTCCCCGCCCACCACGGAAGGAGCCGTTCCAGCATCGCGATGGAACCCTCGCCGTGCGGGGACTCCTTGGCGACGCGGCGGTAGACCGGCAGCGCGCCGCCGAGCGTGAGCGCGATCAGGACCAGGGTGGCCAGCGGGGAGAGCAGTCCCGCGGCGAGGGCGGCGATGCCCGGCTGGTAGCCGAGGGTCGAGAAGTAGTCCACGCCCGTCAGGCACATCACCCGCCACCAGGTGTGGCCCTTGTGCTCGGCCGGCGGCGTGCCGTGCGGTCCCGGATGCCGGGCCGTCGTCTCGCTCAGACCCTCGAGGAGCCAGGACCGCCATCGCGGGGACGGCGGCCGGACGGCCGTGCTTTCGGCGCGTTCGGCCTGCGTGCCGGTCATGGGCGGAACTGCTTTCTGTCGTGCCGGTACGGACCCTGGGCGTGCATCCCGCAGGAAGCCGCAGGACAGAACGTCCCGCGACCGCTGCGACGACGAGCGAGTATTCACCACCGCGTGACCCGGGCGACGGGCGGGGGCGAACGAACCCCGGCACGCGGCATACGCTGGCCGGATGCAGGACGAGTACCGCACCGTGGCCCGTGAGGGCGTGCACGAGACCGAGATCAACCGTTCCCGGTTCCTGTGCGCGCTCGCGCCCGCGGCCACCGAACGCGAGGCCCAGGACTTCGTCGCGCGCATCCGCAAGGAGCACCCCACCGCGTCCCACAACTGCTACGCGTACGTCATCGGCGCCGACGCCTCCGTGCAGAAGGCGAGCGACGACGGCGAACCGGGCGGCACGGCGGGTGTCCCCATGCTCCAGATGCTCACGCGCCGCGAGATGCGGTACGTCGTCGCCGTCGTGACCCGCTACTACGGAGGCGTGAAGCTCGGCGCGGGCGGCCTCATCCGCGCCTACGGAGGAGCGGTCGGCGAGGCGCTCGACGCGCTGGGCACTCTCACCCGCCGCCGCTTCCGGCTCGCCACCGTCACCGTCGACCACCAGCGCGCCGGCAAGGTGCAGAACGATCTGCGGTCCACGGGACGTGAGGTGCGTGACGTCCATTACGGGGAGGCGGTCACGATCGAGATCGGTCTGCCGGACGCCGACGTGGACACGTTCCGCGCATGGCTGGCCGATGTCACCGCCGGCACCGCGGAGTTCGAGCTGGGGGGAGAGGCGTACGGGGACGCGTGACCGGCACCGGCGGGCGGGACGCGTGCGGGGCGGAGCAGGTGCCGATACGCGAGTAGCCGCCCGTGATGTCCGACCCGCCCGTTAGTCTCGGGGATCATGAGGCTGCTGCACACTTCCGACTGGCATCTCGGCCGGGCGTTCCACCGGGTGAACATGCTCGGCGCCCAGGCCGAGTTCATCGGTCACCTCGTCGCGACCGTCCGTGAGCGGGACGTCGACGCGGTGGTCGTGTCGGGCGACGTGTACGACCGCGCGGTGCCGCCTCTCGCCGCGGTCGAGCTGTTCGACGACGCCCTGCACCGCCTCGCCGAGCAGGGCATCCCCACGGTGATGATCTCCGGGAACCATGACTCGGCGCGCCGCCTCGGCGTCGGCGCCGGGCTCATCGGCCGCGCCGGCATCCACCTGCGCACCGACCCCGGCGCCTGCGCGACCCCTGTCCTGATCCCCGACGCCTCGGGTGACGTGGCCTTGTACGGACTGCCCTATCTCGAACCGGCGCTGGTGAAGGACGAGTTCGCGGTGTCGAAGCCGGGCCACGAGGCCGTCCTGGCCGCCGCCATGGACCGGGTGCGGGCCGATCTCGCCGAGCGCCCGGCAGGAACCCGGTCCGTCGTTCTCGCGCACGCCTTCGTCACCGGCGGCGAGGCCAGCGACAGCGAGCGCGACATCACTGTCGGCGGAGTCGCCGCCGTCCCCTCCGGTGTCTTCGACGGCGTCGACTATGTGGCGCTCGGCCATCTGCACGGCAGCCAGGTCATCTCCGAGCGCGTGCGCTACTCCGGCTCGCCGCTCCCGTACTCCTTCTCCGAGGCCGACCACCGCAAGAGCATGTGGCTCGTCGACCTGGACGCGGACGGCTTCGCGTCCGCCGAGCGCGTCGACTGCCCGGTCCCCAGGCCGCTCGCCCGGATCCGCGGGGACCTCGCGGACCTGCTCACGCGCCCGGACCTCGCCACGCACGAGGAGGCATGGGTCGAGGCCACCCTCACCGACCCGGTCAGGCCCGACGACCCCATGGCCCGCCTCACCGAGCGGTTCCCGCACACCCTCAGCCTCACCTTCGACCCGCAGCGCGCCCCCGAGGACCCCGACGTCTCGTACGCGCAGCGGCTCAAGGGGCGCGACGACCAGCAGATCGCGGAGGACTTCGTTTCCCACGTGCGCGGCGCCGGACCCGACGAGCGCGAGCGCGCCGTCCTGCGCGAGGCGCTCGACGCCGTACGCATCGACGACACCCGGCGCGAGGTCGCCCGATGAGGCTCCACCGACTGCGGATCACCGCCTTCGGACCCTTCGGCGCAAGCCAGGAAGTCGACTTCGACGACCTGTCGTCGGCGGGCCTCTTCCTGCTCCACGGCCCGACGGGCGCCGGGAAGACCTCCGTCCTCGACGCCGTCTGCTACGCCCTGTACGGCTCGGTGCCCGGCGCCCGGCAGGGCGGCGGCCAGGGCACGTCCCTGCGCAGCGACCACGCCGCGCCCGGTACGCGCACCGAGGTCGCCCTCGACCTCACCGTCGCGGGCCGCCGCCTGGAGCTGACCCGGCAGCCCCCGTGGGAGCGTCCCAAGAAGCGTGGCACGGGCACCACCACGGACAAGGCCCAGAGCTGGCTGCGCGAGTACGACGCCACGGCGGGCACCTGGAAGGACCTCAGCCGCTCCCACCAGGAGATCGGCGAGGAGATCAGCCAGCTCCTCGGCATGAGCAAGGAACAGTTCTGCCAGGTCGTCCTGCTGCCGCAGGGGGACTTCGCGCGGTTCCTGCGGGCCGACGCCGAAGCCCGCGGCAAGCTCCTCGGCCGGCTCTTCGACACCCGGCGCTTCGCCGCGGCCGAGCAGCGGCTCGCCGAGCGGCGCCGCGCCGCCGAGAGCGAAGTGCGCGCGGCGGACGCCGAGTTGCTCGCCGACGCCCACCGTATGCAGCAGGCCGCAGGGAACATAGTCGAACTGCCCGCCACCGACGCCGCGCCCGGCGACCCCGGGCTCGCCGACTCCGTCCTCACCTGGGCCGCCGTCGCCCGCTCCACCACCCGCGAGCGGCTCACCGTCGCGCACCTCGCGCTGACCGCCGCCGACGCGGCCCGCACCGAGGCGCAGCGCGACCTGGCCGGCGTACAGGAAGTGCAGCGGCTGCAGCGGCGGTTCGAGGAGGCGCGGGAGCGGGCCGCTCGGCTCGACGAGCGTGCCGACGAACACCGGCGGGTCCAGGAGCGCATGGCGTGGGGCCGCAAGGCCGAGGCCGTCGCCCCCGCACTCGCGCTGCGCGAGGCCGCGGAAACCGAACACCGCAGGGCCACGAGCGAGGACACACGCGCGCGTGCCGCGCTGCCCGAGTCGTACGACGGCGCCGGCGCGGCGGGCCTCGCGACCGCCGCGCGGAAGGCGGCCGAGGAGCTGGGCGGCCTGGAGTCCGCCCGGCGCGCCGAGCTGCGCCTGACGGAACTCGCCGGGCAGCGCCACGGACTCGACCGCGAGGAGCGCGCCGACGACGAACTGCTCCAGGACGCGGCGAGCTGGCTCGACGGCTGGGACAGCGCCCGGGCCGCGCTCCAGGAAGCCGTCGAGTCCGCGCAGGACGCCGCGACGCGCGCCGAACACCTGGTGGGTCAACTGGAGCCCGCGCAGCAGAAGCTGGAGTCCGCCCGGCGCCGCGACCGGCTCACCGGCGAGGCCGCCGACGCCCGGACCCGCACCCTGCGCGCCCGCGAGGAAGCCGCGGCCGCCCATGAGCACTGGCTCGGCCTCAAGGAACAGCGGCTGAACGGGATCGCGGCCGAGCTGGCCGCGCAGCTCGTCCCCGGCGAGAGCTGCGCGGTGTGCGGGTCCACCGACCACCCCGACCCCATGCGCAAGACCGCGGAGCACGTGGGCCGCGACGCCGAGGAGTCCGCCCTCGCCGCGTACCGCCGCGCGGACGACGCGCGCACCGCGCAGGAGAGCCGGCTCGCCGCAGTGCGCGAGTCGCTCGCCGCCGCGACGGCCGCCGCCGGAGAGGCATCCGCCCTGGAACTCGCCGATGCGGCCGACGAGTTGCGCGCGCGACACGCCGAGGCGCGCGGCCTCGCCTCCGGGCTGCACGCCGCGCGTGAGGCCCTCGGTCAGGCGGAGGGCGAGCACGACCGCAGACTCGCCGCGCAGCAGGAAGCCGCACGTCGCGCCGTCGCCCGCGCCACCCTGCGCGAGAGTGTCGACCGCGAACAGGGCGTCCTGGAGCGTGAGTTGGCCCAGGCGCGCGGGTCGGAGGCCAGTGTGGGTGCGCGCGCCGTGCAGCTGGAACGCCTCGCCGCGCAGCTCACGGCCGCCGCGGACGCCGCCCGGGGCGCCGACGAGGCCGCCAAACGGCTCAAGGACGCGGACGCGCGACTCGCCGACGCGGCCTTCCGCGCCGGGTTCGACACGCCGGAGGCCGCCGGCGCCGCCCTCCTGGACGACGCCCAGCATCGGGAGCTGCAACACCGGCTCGACGCCCGCCAGTCCGAGGAGGCCGCGGTGCGCGCCGTACTCGCCGAGGACGACACCGCGGCGGCGGCCCGGCAGGCGCCCGCCGATGTGGCCGCGGCGCTGTATGCCGCCGAGGCGGCCGACCGACGGGTGCGCGAGGCGGCCTCCGCGCGCGACGACGCGGCCCGCCGCTGCACCGAGATCGACCGGCTCTCGGCCCGCTGCGCCACGGCGGTGCGACGGCTCGCACCGCTGCGCGCCGCGTACGACCGCGTGGCGCGCATGGCAGGCCTCGCGGCTGGGACGTCCGCGGACAACGAGCGCAAGATGCGCCTGGAGTCCTATGTGCTCGCGGCCCGGCTCGAACAGGTCGCGGCCGCCGCGACCGCGCGGCTGGCCCGCATGTCGTCGGGCCGCTACACGCTCGTGCACTCCGACGGCCGTTCGGGGCGCGGCCGTTCGGGCCTCGGCCTGCATGTCGTCGACGCATGGACGGGGCGCGAACGGGACACCGCGACACTCTCCGGCGGCGAGACGTTCTTCGCGTCGCTCGCCCTCGCCCTCGGCCTCGCGGACGTCGTCACGGACGAGGCGGGCGGCGTCCGCCTCGACACACTCTTCATCGACGAGGGCTTCGGCAGCCTCGACGACCAGACCCTGGACGAGGTGCTCGACGTCCTGGACTCCCTGCGCGAGCGGGACCGCAGCGTCGGCATCGTCAGCCACGTCGCCGACCTGCGGCGCCGGGTGCACGCGCAGCTGGAGATCGTGAAGGGGCGGTCGGGTTCGGTCGTACGGCAGCGGACCTGAGCCACTTTCGGCGGCGGGTCAGTGGCCGAGCGGCCGCCGGGGCAGTGGGGACGAGTAGACCACGCTGGTCGTCACCGAGCCGAGCGCGCCGATCCTGCCGGAGACCTCCTCCAGGTGCTTCATCGAGCGGGCCGCGACCTTGATGACGAAGCAGTCGTCGCCGGTGACGTGGTGCGCCTCCAGGATCTCCGGCGTCACCTCGACGAGGTCGTGGAACGGCTTGTAGTGCCCGTTCGGATAGCGCAGCCGTACGAACGCCAGGATGGGCAGGCCGATCCGCTCGGGGACGACCACCGCCGCGTACCCCGCGATCACCCCGGCCTCCTCGAGGCGCTTCACCCGCTCGGTGACGGCGCTCGCGGACATGGAGACGGCCCGGGCGAGCTCGGCGTAGCTCGCCCGGCCCTCGCGCTGGAGGACGTCGAGGATGCGCCAGTCGGTGGCGTCGGGGGTGTACGGGGATTCACCGGTCATGCGGCAGGAATAGCAGGGACATCCCCGGCAGATCAAGGGTGATGCCGGGGATCGTCACTTCAGGAAGATCGTCAGGGACCATAGATTTCTGGTCGAGGGCGGCACGGTCGTGCGGCCCGCAGCGATCCGCCCGGGAGGCCGACATCATGACCGCGACCACCACCGTCACCCCCAACTCCGTGCTCCGTGTGCCCCCGGCGTCCCCCGCCGCAGCCGCCGCACACTTCGGCGCGAGCCTCGCCTTCCACGCCGATGTGTCCGACGTCGCCTCGGCGCTCGCCGCGGACGGGGACCCGGGCTTCGTCGTCATCGACACCCGCTCCACCGCCTCGTGGGACCAGGGGCACGTACCCGGCGCGGTCCACCTGCCCACCGCGCTCATCGCCGAGCAGGCCGAACAGCTCCTCGACAGGTCCGTGCCCGTCGTCACGTACTGCTGGGGCCCGGGCTGCAACGGCGCCACGCGCGCCGCTCTCGCCCTCGCCGAACTCGGCTTCCAGGTCAAGGAGATGCTCGGCGGCTTCGAGTACTGGGCGCGGGAGGGCTTCGCCTACGAGACGTGGGAGGGGCCCGCGCAGCGCGACGCCGACCCGCTGACGGCGCCGGTGGACTCGGACGACTGCGGCTGCTGAGCGAGCGCCGGGACGGATGTGCGGGCGGCAGCCGCCAAGTGCCGCCGCCCGCAGTCGGGTTACAGCTGGGACAGCTCGTCCACCAGGTCGTCCAGGCCGAGCGATCCCTGCGAGAGAGCCGCCATGTGCCAGGCCTTCGCGTCGAACGCGTCCCCGTGCCTCGCCTGCGCGCCCGCGCGGCCGAGCAGCCACGCGCGCTCGCCCAGCTTGTAGCCGATCGCCTGCCCGGGGATGGACAGATAGCGGGTCAGCTCGCTCTCCACGAAGTCCGCGGGCCGGCTGCTGTGCGCGCCGAAGAACTCCTGCGCGAGGGCGGGCGTCCATCGCTCGCCCGGGTGGAACGGCGAGTCCGCCGGGATCTCCAGCTCCAGATGCATGCCGATGTCGACGATGACGCGGGTCGCGCGCATCATCTGCGCGTCCAGATATCCGAGCCGCCGCTCGGCGTCCGTGAGGAAGCCCAGCTCGTCCATCAGACGCTCCGCGTACAGCGCCCACCCCTCGGCGTTGGCGCTCACCATGCCGACGCTCGCCTGGTAGCGGGAGAGGCTGTCCGCGACGTGCGTCCACTGCGCGATCTGGAGATGGTGACCGGGTACGCCCTCGTGGTACCAGGTGGAGACCAGGTCGTAGACGGGGAACCGGGTCTGGCCCATCGTCGGCAGCCAGGTGCGCCCCGGCCGCGTGAAGTCCTCCGACGGCGCCGTGTAGTAGGGCGCCGCGGCGCTGCCCGCCGGGGCGATCATGGACTCCACCTTCCGTACCCGCTCCGCGAGTTCGAAGTGCGTGCCGTCGAGGGCCTCGATCGCCTCGTCCATCACGCCCTGGAGCCAGCGCTGCACCTCCTCCACGCCCTCGATGTGCGTGCCGTGCTCGTCGAGGTGCGCGAGCGCCACCCACGGCGTCGCGGCACCGGGCAGGATCTTCTCCGCCTCGGTCCTCATCTCGCCGAGCAGGCGGTGGTACTCCGCCCAGCCGTACGCGTACGCCTCGTCGAGGTCGAGGTCCGTGCCGTTGTAGTAGCGCGACCAGCGGGCGTACCGCTCGCGGCCCACCGTGTCGGGCGAGCCCTCGATCGCGGGCGCGTACACGTCGCGCATCCAGTCGCGCAGCTCGACCACCGCGGCCGTCGCGGCGCTGCCGGCCTCGTCGAGCTCGGCGCGCAGCGCGTCGGGCCCGTCCGCGGTGAAGTCCTCGAACCAGCCGCGCCCTTCGCCCGCCCACTCGGTGAGCTGCCCGATGAACGTGGCGGTCGGCCGCGGTCCGCCGTGGAGCTTCTTCTCCAGGCCCAGCGACAGCGTCTCGCGGTACCCGGCGAGCGCCCCGGGCACGGCGCGCAGCCGCTCCGCGACGGCCGCCCAGTCCGCGTCCGTCGCGGTCGGCGTGAGGGTGAACACCTCCCGCATGTTGTGGACGGGCCCGCCCAGATTGGTGACGGCCCGCAGGTTCTCCTCGGCGTCGTGCACGGCGATCTCGGCCGTGAGCCGCTCCCGCAGGAGCCGGCCGCAGCGGCGCTCGGCCGCGCTGTCGGCCCCGGGCCTGCGCTCGGCCTCGTCGAGCCGCGCGAGGGTGGCCCGCGCGAGATCGGCGAGGGCCTCCTGGCCGGCCGGTGAGAGGTCGGGCAGCTTGCTGTGGCTCTCGGGCACGCCGAGGTAGGTGCCGGTGACGGGGTCGAGGGCGATGAGATCGTCGACGTAGGTGTCGGCGACTTCGCGCGGGAGCGGTCCGGTGACGGCTGCTGCTGTGGCTGACGAATCTGACATGCCGCCATCGTCGTACGGGGTGGGCGGCCGCGTCATCAAGATTCACCGACGGCGTCGGCGGAGGGGGGCAGCAGCGGGCCGCACTCCCACTGCTGGAAGATCAGCCGCGTCTCGACGCGCGCCACCTCGCGGTGCGCCGTGAACTCGTCGAGTACCAGCCGCTGGAGGTCGGCGGTGTCGCGCACGGCGACATGCACCAAGTAGTCGTCGGGACCCGTCAGATGGAAGACGGACCGCGCTTCCGGCAGCGCCCGGATCCGTTCCACGAACGGGCCGACCAGCTCGCGCCGGTGCGGTCGCACCTGCACCGAGAGCAGCGCCTGGAGCCCGCGGCCCAGCTTCGCCGGGTCGAGGCGCAGCTGATGCCCGAGGATCACGCCGGACCGGCGCAGCCGCGTCACGCGGTCGAGGCAGGTGGACGGCGCGACGCCGACCTGCTCGGCGAGGTCCCGGTAGGTGACGCGGGCATCGTTCTGGAGGAGGCGCAGTATGTGCAGATCGACCGGATCAAGTACGACGGAATCAGCCATTGGCCGAACGTAGCACGGGGTTTGTCCGACGAACCCCGGCCGTTGTTCAGGCTGTCGCCCATGGACAACGACCTGTATGCAGGGATGCGCCCGGGCCCCGCCCACGGGCGGGCCCTGGCCACCGAAGCCGTGCACGCCGGCCGCGACGACCTCGCGGGTCTCGGTCTGCACGCCCCGCCCATCGACCTGTCCACCACGTACCCGTCGTACGACAGCCGCGGCGAGGCCGCCCGCATCGACGCGTTCGCGGCGGACGGCGTCGTCGACGAGGGCCCGCCGGTGTACGCACGGCTCGGCAATCCGACCGTAGGCCGCTTCGAGACCGCGCTCGCCCGGCTCGAAGGCACCGAGAGCGCGGTCGCCTTCGCGAGCGGCATGGCGGCCCTGACCGCGGTGCTGCTCGTACGCAGCGGCGCCGGGCTGCGCCATGTCGTCGCCGTCCGGCCGCTGTACGGATGCAGCGACCACCTGCTCACCGCGGGGGCGCTCGGCACCGAGGTGACCTGGGTGGACCCGGCGGGCATCGCGGACGCGATCCGGCCCGACACCGGGCTCGTGATGGTGGAGTCACCCGCCAATCCGACGCTCGCCGAGCTCGATCTGCGGGCCGTGGCCCACTCGTGCGGAACGGTGCCGCTCCTTGCCGACAACACCTTCGCCACGCCGGTCCTCCAGCGGCCCGTCGAGCACGGCGCGCGGCTGGTGCTGCACAGCGCGACCAAGTTCCTCGGCGGGCACGGGGACGTCATGGGCGGCGTCGTGGCCTGCGACGAGGCGTTCGCCCGGCAGCTGCGCCAGGTGCGGTTCGCGACGGGCGGCGTGCTGCATCCGCTCGCCGGATATCTGCTCCTGCGCGGCCTCGCGACGCTGCCGGTGCGCGTCCGGGCGGCGTCGGCGACGGCGGCCGAACTGGCGGCGCGCCTGTCCGGTGACCCGCGGATCGCGCGTGTGCACTATCCGCGGATCGGCGGCGCGATGGTCGCCTTCGAGACCGTGGGCGACCCGCACGAGGTGATCCGCACGGTCCGCCTGGTCACGCCCGCCGTCAGCCTCGGCAGCGTCGACTCGCTCATCCAGCACCCGGCGTCCATCAGCCACCGCATCGTCGACGCAGGCGACCGCAGGTCGGCGGGCGTGAGCGACCGGCTGCTGCGGCTTTCGGTGGGTCTTGAGGACGTCGAGGACCTGTGGGCGGACCTGGATCAGGCACTGGGGGAGCCGGGCGCTGTCACGGGGCGTGCGGCCGAGGCGTGCCTACGGGTGCCGGAGTGACGTAGAGGAGCTTGCCCGGACCGGAGAGAAGCAGGAGGGGACCGGTCCGGGCCGGACAGACGCAGGAGCGGACCGGTCCGGGCCGGCTCGCGCGGAGCCGGTCCCGGCCGGTCCGGACCTCAGCGCCGGTCCGGACCTCAGTGCCGGTCGGCCGGCTCGTACGCCGCGCGGGGCCCCTCGTACGGCAGCCGCGACCTGACCGCAGTCGTCTCCAAGCGCGCCGTGATCACCAGCGTGCCCTCCTCGATCTGGTAGTCGAGGGGCAGTCCGAGGCCGCGCATCGCCGCGACCATCCCGGTGTTGGACGCCTGCGTGACCGCGTACACGCTCTCGCAGCCCGCCTCGACCGCCATCGCCACGAGGCGGCCGAGCAGCTCGGTGCCGATGCCGCGGCGCTGCCAGTCGTCCTCGACGAGCAGCGCGATCTCCGTCTCGTCGCCGTCCCACAGCAGATGCCCGAGGGCGACGATGCGGCCCGACGCGGTCTGCGCGGCGAGCGTGCGGCCGAAGCGGGGGCTGAGCAGGTGGTTGAGGTAGCGGTCCGCGTCGCCGACGGGCCCGTGGTAGCGCTTGCTCAGCGTCGCGCGGGAGCACCGCTCCTGCATCTCCTTGGCCGCCTCCACGTCGTCCGAGTCGGCCCGGCGCACGGTGATCGCCTTGCCCTCGGGGAGCGTCAGGACGTCCTGGCTGCGTGGGATGCGCGGGCCGAGCCGCGCATCGAGCTCGACCAGGGCGCGGGCGCGCGCGAACTCGGTGGGCGTGAACGGCAGATAGGGCCGCTCCACGGTGATCACGCCGCCTTCGGGGGCCCGGAGCCGGATCACGGTCCCTTCGAGCGCCCCCTCCACGGGCGCGCTCTCGGTCCTTCGGCCGCCCATCGTCGTGGCCGGGAGCGACCTGATGGTGCACCGGCCGAGCAACTGGCGTAGGGCGAGAGGGAGTTCAGCTGCGTCCAGGGCCGTGCGCGTGGCGAGACCGAGGATGCGGGTGGGCGCGTCCACGAGGTCGTGGGCGTCGGCCCGCTCGATCCAGGTGCCGGAGCCGCCGGCCAGGGACACGTTCCGGGTGAGTTCGGCGGCGGGCAGGTCCTGCGGCGCGCGCAGCAGGAACTCGTCCACGGTGCCCTCACCCAGGGGGTGCGTCTGGAGGCTCAGGATGTCGACCCGCAGCGGGGCGAGCGCCGTGCACAGCGCCGCGAGCGACCCCGGCTCGTCACGGACCGTCGTCCGCATGCGCCACAGCGCGGTGGCCGTGGCCTCGTTCGTCGCCTGCGGGGCGGCGCCCGCGGGGACCTCTGTGTCGGGCTGTTCCGACTGCCCGGCGTGCTCCGTGGGGAGCCGCCGGGCGTCGGTATCGCCTGTCGGGGGTGCGTGGTTGTGGCGGCGTGCCCACCATGTGTGGAATCCGGCCGTGGCGAGGAGCGCGACCGCCGAGATGGCGAGCAGCGCGGGGCCGTCGGGGCCGTGACCGACGAGGTTCGCCACGGCGTCCGCGACGGCCACGGCCGTGAACAGGGCGGCGAGCTCGACGACGTCGCGCCGCCAGTGGTGGACAGGGCGGCCGTTTTTGGCCCGCCTCACATCAGACATGTCTGGACTCATGCAGCCACTGTGAAGGAACCGTGTTGCGTGATCACGAACGCTTTGTGACCGATGGGTAAAGACTGCTTATGTCCTCTTTGGCTGCCTTGGTCCCCTACTGGCCGACCCGCCCCGGCTGGAGCACCTTGGAGAACAGCACGTCGCCGCCCTGCTGCCGCAGCCGTACCGTCAGCTCGCCGCTGCCGCCGTCGATGTCGACCTCGCCGAAGTACTGAGGGGTCTCCATCGGGGACGTGTTGGCCCGGTCCGGCGCCTTGACGAAGCTCTGCTCGGGGCCGAAGGTGCCGTCCAGCTTCACCGCCTGGAAACCGCCCGCCGCCAGCGGGCCGGAGACGAACTCCCAGAACGGCTCGAAGTCCTGGAACGCGGCGCGCGACGGGTCGTAGTGCTGCGCCGACGTGTAGTGCACGTCCGCCGTGAGCCACAGCGTGCCCGTGATCCGGTCGTGCTTGATGTGGCGCAGCAGCTCGGCGATCTGCAGCTCGCGGCCGAGCGGCGCTCCCGGATCGCCCTGCGCGACGGCCTCGTAGTTCACCTTGCCGTCGGCCACGACCAGGCCGAGCGGCATGTCGGAGGCGATCACCTTCCAGACGGCCCGTGACCGGGACAGCTCACGCTTCAGCCAGGCCAGCTGCCGCGCGCCGAGGATCCCGGTCGCGTCGTCGGGCTGCCGGCCCGGGGAGTTGGCGTTGCGGTACGAGCGCATGTCGAGCACGAACACATCGAGCAGGGGCCCCTGCCGCAGGACCCGGTACACGCGCCCCTCGTCGTCGCCCGGCGCCAGGGTGGAGACAGGGAAGTACTCGCTGAACGCCCGCAGGGACCGCGCGGCGAGGACGTTCGTGTCCTTCTCCGTGTAGCGGGCGTCGTCCAGGATCTGGCCCGGGTACCAGTTGTTGTGGACCTCGTGGTCGTCCCACTGGACGATCGACGGCACCTGCGCGTTGAAGCGTCGCACGTTCTCGTCGAGGAGGTTGTAGCGGAACGCGCCGCGGAACTCGGCCAGCGTCTCGGCGACCTTGGACTTCTCCTCCGTCGTGACGTTCCGCCACACCCGGCCGTCGGGCAGCGTGACGCTGGGCAGGATCGGGCCGTCGGCGTAGATGTTGTCGCCGCTGCACAGGAAGAAGTCCGGGTTGAGGGCGCGCATGTCCTCGTACACGCGATAACCGCCGATGTCCGGGTTGATGCCCCAGCCCTGGCCCGCGATGTCGCCCGACCACAGGAAGCGCACCCCGTCGCGGCGGCCCACGGGGGTGGTGCGGAAGGTGCCGGTGACGGGTTCGCCCGTGCGGCGGGGGTCGTCGGGGTCGGCGAGCACCACGCGGTAGTGGATCTGCTCGCCCGGCGGCAGGCCGCGCAGGCGGGTGGTGCCCGTGAAGTCCGTGCCCGCGCCGATCAGCGGCCCGTGCCACCTGGTGGACCGGCGGAACGACTCCGTCGCGGAGGTCTCCACGATCATGCGGGCGGGCCGGTCGGAGCGCGTCCAGATCAGCCCCGAGTGCGCGCCGACGTCCCCTGCCTGAACACCCCACGCCGCCTTCGGGCGACCCGACAGCGCGAAGGCCGGGGCTGCGGCCGAGCCCACGGCGGGCAGCGCCAGGGCGGCCGAAGCGGCGAGCGAGCCGCGCAGCACCCCGCGGCGGCCGGGCAGAGAACTCGGCGGACGGTGTGACATGAATACGCCTCCAGAAACGGGTTCCGACAGTGCGGTGCCACCACTGCGGGGGCGCCGCGGCGAAGCCACACCTACGGGCTCACCACGGCGCACACGCGAACCCCAAGTGAACAACTGCCCCTGGGGATCGGGGAACCCGGCGCGCTGCGTCGCCTCACATGCCCACGCCGCTGCTCACGCGCGCGTGGCCCTCTCATGAGCCGCGCGCGCCAGGAGACGTACGCCTTCCGCGATCCGGGCCGGCGGCAGATGCGCGTACCCGAGGACCAGCCGCACTCCGCCGTCGCCGCTGTCCGAGGTGCCGTAGTGGCTCAGCGGGCGGACGGTGACCCCGGCCGCCGAGGCCCGTTCGAGGAGCGCCTTCTGCGACCCGTAGCGCTCGGGGAGACAGGCGATGACGTGCAGCCCGGCGGCGATCCCCGTCACCTGAGTGCCCGGCAGATGTTCGTGGAGCGCGGCCACCAGGGTGTCGCGCCGCTCTCGATAGGTGCGCTGGCAGCGCCTCAACTGGCGGTCGTAGTCGCCGCGCTCGATGAAACGGGCCAGGAGAGCCTGGTCGAGGGCGGGGTTGCCGAGGTCCATGTAGCGCTTGCGCTCGACGACCTCGTCGGTCAGACCCGCGGGCACGACCATCCAGCCGAGCCGCAGCCCCGGGGCGAGCGACTTGCTCACCGAGCCCGTGTACGCGACATGCTCCGGGTCGAGCCCCTGGAGCGCTCCTACGGGTGCGCGGTCGTAACGGAAGTCGCCGTCGTAGTCGTCCTCGATGACGAGGCCGTCCACCGACCGTGCCCAGTCGAGGAGTTGAGTGCGGCGCGCCGGTGAGCAGGCGATGCCGGAGGGGAACTGGTGGGACGGCGTGGTCACCACGGAGCGCACCCCCGCGTCCCGCAGCGGCCCGATGGCCGGCCCCTCGCCGTCCAGGGGCAGCGGGGTCGTGCCGACGCCGGCCGAGGCGAACAGTGAACCGAGATCGGGGCTCCCCGGGTCCTCGACGCCCACCGAGCGCTCCCCGCGCGCGTGCAGCACGAATCCGAGCAGCGTCACCGCCTGGGCCACCCCGGAGCAGACGATGATCCGCTCCGGATCGGCGACCACGCCCCGCCGCCGCGCGAGGAGTTCCGCCAGCGCGGTACGCAGCCGGGGGATGCCCCGCGGATCCGGGTAGCCCAGCATGTGGTGCGGCAGTTCGGCCAGCACCCCGCGCTGCGCCGCCGCCCACGCGGCCCTCGGGAACAGCGACAGATCGGGGCTGCCCGCCACGAAGTCGGCGCGCGTGCCCGGCGGACGGGGCGCCAGGTCCCTCACTCCGGCCGCCGCCGCGGCGCGCACCGCCCCGCCCACCCAGGTCCCCGCGCCGCGCCCGCTGCGCAGATACCCCTCGGCGGTCAACTGCTCGTACGCCTCGGTGATCAGCCCGCGCGAGACGCCCAGATCCGCCGCGAGATCGCGGCTCGACGGCATCCGTGTCCCGGGCGCGAGCCGCCCCGACCTGACGGCGTCCCGCAGTGCGGCCTGGAGACCGCGGCCACGCGCGCGTGCGGGCGCCGATGCGGCGGGAAGCAGTAACTCCCAGGCAGCGGACGATGGTTGGCCGCCACCGTCCGCCGTACGCGGATTGGTCCCCGATGACGTCATGAACGTGGACCTTAATCCGGGCCGCCGCCTTCCCTAGCGTCAGGGCCATGAACGCGCACTCGATCCGAGGGGCCCTGCCGGCCGCCCTCGCCTGCGTCCTCGTCGGCGCCTCCTTCACCGCCAACAGCGTCCTCGGGGACTACCCCTACGCAGGCGGCCAGTTCGTCCGGTACGCCCTCGCCTGCCTGCTTCTGCTGCCGCTCCTCGGCCGGGGCGGCACGGCGCCGCTGCGCCACCTCACCGGCCGCCGATGGGGGCGTCTCGCCCTGCTTGCGGCCGTCGGGATGGTCGGCTTCAACCTCGCGGTGCTCGCCGCCGAGCGCAGCGCCGAACCGGCCGTCCCCGGAGTCTTCGTCGGATGCGCCCCGGTCGTCGTGGCAGTGCTCGTACCCGTGCTCGCGGGCCGTCGGCCCCAACGGGCCGTCCTCTACGGGGCGTTGCTGGTCGCCGTCGGCGCGTTCACCGTCCAGGGCTGGGGGCGCACGGACACGGCCGGCCTCCTGTTCTCCGTAGGAGCCCTCATCGGGGAGGTCGGTTTCGCCGTCCTCGCGGTGCCGGTGCTGCGGCCCCTCGGCCCGAAGCTGCTGTCCTGCACGGTCTGCGGCGTCGCCGCCCTGGAGTCGGCCCTCGTCGGCGCGGTGCTCGACGGCACGCACATGCTCCGCGTACCCGATGCCACCGAGGCGACGGCCCTGCTGTGGCAGGCCGCCGTCGTCACGGTGATCGGCTTCGTGTGCTGGTACATCGGCATGCAGCGCATCGGCGCCGAGCGCGCCACCCTGTTCTCCGGGCTCATCCCTGTGGCGGCGGCGTGCACCGCGCCGGTCGTCGGCACCGGGACGTACGGCGTCGCGCAGGCCGTCGGCAGCGCCCTCGTCGGCTCCGGAGTGGCGCTGGGCTCCGGCGTGTTCGGCGCGCGGTCAGCGGCTGGTGTCCAGGATGACGCGGGAGACGAGCGCCGGGTCGTCGCTCATGGGGACGTGACCGCAGCCGGGCAGCCGCACGAGGCGGGCTCCGGGAACGGCGTGCTTGGCCCTGATGCCCTGGCGGCGCAGGAGCAGCCGGTCGCGGGTGCCCCAGGCGACGGTCACCGGGATGTCCGGCACGTCGTCCGTGAACTGCACGTCCAGGCCCGCGGCGAGGGTCTGCGCGAACCCGGGGGCGTGGCGCAGGGCCAGGGTCTCCGCGACGACCGCATCGGGTGAACGGCGGCCGGGGCGGGCGTAGATGGTGCTCGTCAGGGCCGCCCGGCCCGCGGCCGACCGGGACAGCCGCTCGATCGCGGGAACGGGCAGCGTCCGCGCCCCCTGCCGCATCGCGCGCAGCGTGCCGAACGCGTAGCGGCGCTCGGCCTGCGACCAGAACCCGCCGGGCGACAGCGCGGTGACCGACCGCACGAGCTTCTCGCGGCCGAGCTCCAGGGCCAGCAGACCGCCCAGGGAATTGCCCGCCACGTGCGGCCGCTCGATGCCGAGGGCCGCGCAGAGCGAGCCGAGCGTCGCCGCCACCGTCGGCAGGTCGTAGGGGACGCCGTCGGGCAGCGCGGGAGAGGCGCCGAAGCCCGGCAGGTCGATGGCGATCACGTCGCGTTCGGCGGCCAGGACCGGGATCACGGGGGCCCAGGCCTGCCAGTGGTGGCCGATCCCGTGCAGGAGAAGCAGGGGCTCCCCGGTGCCCACGCGTTCGTACGCGACGGTCACCTCGCGGGGGCCATCGGGGGTTTCGATGCTGAAGGACACCTCTGTGGCCATGTCGCTCCCTGTCCCCGACGCCGGCGCGACGGTTCCTTAGACTGCTTGTCAGCAACAATTACCGCTCAGTAGCTCCCAGTTCAAGGGGGACGGGGGAGCGAAGCCCGACGCGGAGCCGTTTGTGGTCACCGACGCACCGATTCCACCTGGACACGTGCCGCCGCGTCCGTTGGGATGGAGGGGTGGCAACCGACACCGTGATTGAGGTCTTCGAAGAACACCGGCCGGTCCTGATGGGGGTCGCCTATCGCATGCTGGGCCGCGTGGCCGACGCCGAGGACGTCGTCCAGGACGCCTGGCTGCGCTGGGCGCAGGCCGACCGCGACGAGGTGCGCGAACCACGCGCCTATCTCGTCCGCGTCGCCACCCGCCTGGCCATCGACCGGCTGCGGCAGGCGCAGACCCGGCGCGAGGCGTACGTGGGTCCCTGGCTGCCGGAGCCGCTGGTCACCGACTTCGGGCCGACCGCGCCCGACACCGCGGAGGCGGCCGTACTCGCCGAGTCGGTGTCGCTCGCCGTCCTCGTCGTCCTGGAGTCCCTCTCGCCTCTGGAGCGCGCCGTGTTCGTGCTCCGCGAGGCGTTCGGGTTCCCGTTCGCCGAGATCGCCACCACGCTCGAGCGCAGCGAGTCCGCCGTGCGCCAGCTCGCGGGACGTGCCCGCAAGCACGTGGACGAGCGCCGGCCGCGCTTCGACGTCGACCCCGTCGAGCAGCGCGACCTCACCGAGCGCTTCCTCGCTGCCGCGACGGGCGGGGACCTGGAGGGCCTGATGGCGCTCCTCGCGCCCGACGCCCGCCTCGTCGGCGACAGCGGCGGCAAGTCCAAGGCGCCGCTGCGCGTCATCGAGTCCGCCGACAAGGTGGGCCGCTTCCTGCTCGGCGTCGCCAAGGGCGGCGGCACCGGATTCACCTTCCGGATCGTCGAGCTCAACGGAGGTCCGGCCGTGCTCGTCCTCGTCGACGGCAAGCCGGACAGTGTCTTCCAGGTGGATGTCGCCGACGGCCAGGTGCAGTGCGTCTACATCGCGCGCAACCCGGACAAGCTCGTGTCGCTCGCCTGACGTCCCCTCCGCGCCGTCCGCCGTCACCGAGAGCCCCCGCCGACCGGGTGGGGGCTCTCGTCGTTTCGCGAACGTGGCGTGAACGCTCTGCGGACCGCCATGAACGCTCTGTGGCAGAGCACCCGCGGGCCACGGAGCGGACCAAGGATTGGTCTTGACCAAGTCGGAGGGCGGGCCTACCCTCGCAGAGATAGTGCAGGAACCTTTAATAAACAAGGGCGCTAAACGCAGCAGGGACACGGCGATTGCGGAGGACAGGGTGGGGACCACGCAGTTGGAAACGGCGCCGGAGCCGAAGTACTGGCACCTCAAGACCGTGCTGACCGAGGCACTCGACTCCGAGTTCGCCGTGGGAGAGATCCTGCCGAACGAGCGGGACCTCGCGGCCCGCTTCGGAGTCGCCCGTGCCACGCTCAGGCAGGCGCTCGAACAGCTCGAACTCGAAGGCAGGCTCCAGCGCCGCCGTGGCGTGGGCACCACCGTCGCGCCGCCCCGTGTGGGCGTGGCGGTCGACTCGTCCGACGACCAGGAGTGGCCCGGCGACGCCGACGGCGATGCCTGGCAGGCTGTCGACAGCGAGCTCGCGGTGCCGCCGGCGGCCGTGGCCCGCATCCTCGGCACCGCGCCCGACGAGCGCGTCCACCGGGTGCGCCGTACGCGCGTGTCGCACGGCCAGCCCGTCGCTGCCGAGCTGCTGTACGTACCGTCGTCGTCCGTGCCCGAACTCTCCGCCATAGACGCCCCGTCGGGGCCCTCACGCGCGCGTTCCGTGCTGCGTGAGCTGCGGCGGCTCGGGCTCGAAGGCCAGGACCGCGCCGTCGAGCTGGGCTCGGCCCGTGCCGACGACGCGAAGGAGCTCGACCGGCTGCCGGGTGCGCCCGTTCTCGTCGTCACGACCCGGTTCTTCAGCGAGGGCGAGACGGCCGCGGTCTCCGTGGCCACCTACCGCGCCGACACCTGCCGCCTCACCTTCGGCGACTCGGGCGGTGTCGAGATCCACCACGGCCCGGACCGACGCGCCTCCTGACTCGCGCACGCTGCAATCCGGGCGCCGCACTCCGCGCACGCCGAGCGCGCCGCAATCCGTATAGGCCCACCGTGATCTTTCACGGTGGGCCCTCGGTGTCTGGTGCGTTTCCGGCTAGCGGCGCGCCGTGACCGTTCCCTCGACGGCGAACAGCTGTTCCTCGACATGATCCAGCGCGAGCCGCAACGCCCCGGTCGCGACCGCCGCCTCGCCCAGAACGGACAGGGCCACGCGCGGCGGCCGCAGGCAGTAGCGGGCCAACTCCCGGCGCAGCGGCTCCAGTACGCCGTCCAGGCCGGCCGCCCAGCCGCCCACGACGACCAGTTCCGGATCGAGGGCGAGCACCAGCGCCGCCACGTCGTGCACCAGCCGCTGGAGGAACCGGTCGACGGCCGCGCCCGCCCGCTCGTCGCCCTGGCGCGCGAGAGCGAAGACCTGCGCCACGGCCTGCTCGTCGAGCGGGTGCAGAGGCTCGTCCGTCGTCGAGAGCAACGTCTCGGGACGCACCTCGCGCCCCAGGAGATGCAGCGCCCCGATCTCCCCGGCCGCGCCGCCGTACCCGCGGTGCAGCCGGCCACCGATCAGTGCGCCCGCGCCCGGGCTGAGCCCCGCCAGCACGAACACGATGTCGTCGGACTCGGTCGCCGCGCCCTTCCAGTGCTCGGCCACCGCCGCCGCGTTCGCGTCGTTCTCCACGAGGACCGGGCACTTGAAGGAGCGCCGCAGCCGTTCGCCCAGCTGAAGCCCCGTCCACTCCGGCAGGGCGGTGCCGAGGCGCACGGTGCCGTCGGCCTCCACGATGCCGGGGCTGCCCACGCCGACCGCCCGCAGCGAGTTACGGGCGACGCCCGCGCGGCGCAGCAGGTCCGCGACCGCGGTCCGCAGCCGCTCGATGCGCTCGTCGGCCGGAGCGGTCTCGTCGACGTCCTTCGCGGCCGTGCCGAGCACCTTGCCGTCCAGGTCCGACAGGACCGCGGCCACGCGGTGCGGGCCGATCTCCAGACCGAGCAGATGCCCCGCCTCGGCCCGGAAGCGGAACCGGCGCGCGGGCCGCCCCTGGCGCCGCGTCCCGCTGTCGTCGACGGCCGTCTCCACGACGAGCCCCGCCGCGATGAGCCCCTCGACGACGCCCTCGACCGTGGGCCGGGACAGCCCGGTGACCCGGGTGATCTCGGTGAGCGTCGCAAGATCCGTGGCGCGCAGGGCATGCAGCACCACCGCGGAGTTGATCCGCCGTAGCAGAGAGGGGTCCCCGCCGGTCAGCCGCCCCAACGTCCGTCCTCCCAGCTCGCGCGCGTGTTGGGCGGATCGTACTCGCCGCGGCGGACACCGGCGAGCGCGGGTGCACTTCTGTGTCCCGGGACGCTCAGCCGGGCGGGATGAAGGGGCGCTCAGCCGGGCGAGACGAAACCGGATTCGTAGGCGGCGATGACGGCCTGCGTCCGGTCCCGCGCCCCGAGCTTGGCGAGGACGGCGCTCACATGCGACTTGACCGTCTCCGTGCCCACGACGAGGTGGCCGGCGATCTCGGAGTTGGACAGGCCCCGAGTCATGAGGCGCAGTACGTCCGCCTCCCGCTCCGTGAGCGCCGCGCGGTCCATCGCTTCCCGCGCCGACGTGTTGCCGTACTCGGCCGCGAGGCGCCGCACGGCCGCGGGAAACAGCAGCGAATCGCCCTCGGCCACGAGTCGGACCGCGTTCACGATCTCGGCCGGCCGCGAACGCTTCAACAGGAACCCGTCGGCGCCCGCCCGCAGCGCCCCGTACACGTACTCGTCGTTCTCGAACGTCGTGATCACGAGGATCTTGGGCGGTTCGGACACACTGCGCAGCACTGCGCGCGTGGCCTCGATGCCGTCCAGGAGAGGCATGCGCACATCCATGGCGACCACGTCCGGACGCAGCTGCCGGACGAGCGGGATCACGGCGGCGCCGTCGGCCGCCTCGCCCACGACCTCGATGTCCGGCTGCGCCGAAAGCACGGCGCGCAACCCCGCGCGGACCAGCGGTTCATCGTCGACAAGGAGCACGGTGAGCGGCATCCGGACAGCCTAGGGGAGCGGTCGGGGCATACGTGGGGACGGGTTCAGCCGAGCGGTAGCTCGACGTGCACCCGCCACTGCCCCTCGTCGGGACCCGTCCGCGCCCGTCCGCCGAGAAGCGCCGCCCTCTCGCGGATCCCCCGCAAACCGCTGCCGGTCCCGCTGCTCTGGCCGTTCACCGGCGCGCCCACGGGAAGCGGATTGCGTACGTCGAGCCACAGGCGGGCGTCGTCGACCGTGACGGCGACCCGGATCGGAACGGCCCCCGAGTGGCGCAGGACGTTCGTCAGCGCCTCCTGAAGGATGCGGTAGCCCTCTCTGGAGACGGGACCGGGCACCGTGTCCAGCGCGCCGAGTACCTCCGCGTCGACCTCGGCTCCCGAGGCGCGCGCCGAGTCCAGAAGACGGTCCGCCTCCGTGAGCGTGGGACGGCGGCTCGCGGGCTGCTCCGACTCGCGCAGCACCAACAGGACCCGCTCCAGGTCCTCCAGGGCCGTCCTGCCCGTCTCCTCGATGGCGTCCAGGGCGCGGTCGGTGAACGCCGGATCGGCGGCGGCTCGCGCCGCGCCGGCCTGCACGACGGCGACGGTCAGCGCGTGCCCGATGGAGTCGTGGAGTTCGCGGGCGATGCGATTGCGTTCGAGCAGCTGCTCGGTGCGCTCCTCCAGGGCGGCCAGGCGCTCCGCCGCGGACGGCCCGAGCAGACCGAGGGCGGCCGAGGCCATCAGGCGCCCTGCGAGCGCGACCACTCCCACAAGCACCAGCGGCGGCACCGGCACGAGCAGCGCATACGCCCAGCCGTGCCCCGGTACGGGGATGAGGGACTCTGCCTCGGCGGGGCCGCCCGACGTGGCGTCGACCAGTTCCAGGGCGAGAGCCATGAACTGGCCGGTCACGAACGCGACCGCGCAGCCGGCCCACAGACGCAGCACCAACCACACCGCGGTCCTGCCCCGGTCGCGCCACGACGCCGACGGCGCCACGGACACCCCCGCCTCCCGTGGACCCGAACCGTCCTCCACGCGCGCGTGCGCACCGGGAAACAGCATCAGGCGGGCCTGGAGACCCTCGGCCCTGCGCACCACGGGGATCACGGCGGCCGCCATGAGGAGCGGCACCGGAATCAACAGCATCAGGGCCCACTGCCCGTACCCCGGCCGGGTGAGCCCCGGGTACACCGACCCGCACACCAGGGCGATGATCGCGCCGACGAGCAGATGCAGCCAGCGGGTGTACGTGACCGCGCGGGTCAGCGGCGCGAGGAGGCGGGACATGCCGCCATCGTGCCAGCGGTGCGGGCGCGAACGGCTCCCCCTCATGGGGGAGACGCTCTCCACGCCCGGGGGAGGACCCGGCGGGGGCGCGGCCGCAAGGCTGGAGCCATGACCAGCATCGACGTCCAAGAGCTCACCAAGGAGTACGGCACGACCCGCGCGGTGGACCGCCTGACGTTCAGCGTCGGGCCCGGCCGGGTCACCGGATTCCTCGGCCCGAACGGCGCCGGGAAGTCCACCACCATGCGCCTCGTCCTCGGCCTCGACCGGCCGACCTCGGGCACCGCCACCGTCGGCGGCCGCCCCTACAGGGCGCTCGACGAACCCCTGCGCGAGGTCGGCGCCCTCCTCGACGCACAGGCCGCACACGGCTCACGTACCGCCCGCGATCACCTCCGCGTCCTCGCCGCCGCCAACCGCATCCCGGTGCGCCGGGTCGACGAGGTCATGGAGCTCGCCGGGATCGCGGCCGTCGCCGGGCGCCGGATCAAGACGTTCTCGCTGGGCATGCGCCAGCGCCTCGGCATCGCAGCCGCACTCCTGGGCGACCCGCAGGTCGTGATGCTCGACGAACCGTCCAACGGCCTGGACCCCGAAGGCATCATCTGGATCCGCGAACTGATGCGTGGCCTCGCCCGCGAGGGCCGCACAGTCCTCGTCTCCAGCCACCTCATGAACGAGACCGCCACGTTCGCCGACCACCTCGTCGTCCTCGGGCGGGGCAGGCTGCTCGCCGACACCCCGATGCAGGACTTCATCGACGCGCACAGCGAGCGGCGCGCCCGTGTCCGCACCACCGACCCCGCGAGCCTGCACACCGCACTGCGCCGCAAGGGACTCGAAGCCGTGGCCACCGGCGACGGCCGCTGGACCGTCGCAGGGGCGCGCGCAGAGGAGATCGGCGCGCTCGCCGCCACCGACGGCATCCCCGTCCTCGAACTCGCCGACGAATCAGCCTCCTTGGAGCAGGCCTACCTCGCCCTCACCGCGGACGCCGCCGAGTTCGCGTCCGCCACAACCCCCCTCCAGGAGGCCTGACGATGTCGACCACCGCCGTACTGCGTTCCGAATGGATCAAGGTGAGGTCGGTGCGCGCCAGCGCCGGCTCACTCCTCGCGGTCTTCGTCGTGACCGTAGCCATCAACGTCCTGGCCACCGCGGCGGTCGGCCGGGCGGAGGCGGACAACGAGGGAGCCGACCTCCTCTTCGGGGCCTTCCACGCACTCAACTTCGGCCAGATCGCGGCCATCGCCTTCGGCACGACCGCCGTGTCCTCGGAGTATCTCAACGGCGCCCTGCGCGTCTCCCTCGCCGCGGTCCCCAACAGGAATCTGCTCTACGCGGCGAAGATGACGGTCGTCGGTGCCCTCGCCGTTGTCGCGGGCCAGCTCACCTCGTTCGTCACGTTCCTCTCCGGGCAGGCGTTCATGGGGTCCTACGCCCTCGGGCTCGGCGATCCGGGCGCGCTGCGCGCCTGCGTCGGAGGCGGCCTCTATCTTGCGCTGATGGCCCTGTTCGCGGCCGGTCTCACCGTCGTCCTGCGCAGCGCGGTCGCGGTCCTGAGCCTGCTCATCCCCTTCATCCTGATCGTGTCCTTCGTCGTGGGCGACATGGCCGCCTCCGTCGCCGATTTCCTGCCGGACCACGCCGGACAACAGGTCCTGCACCAGGACCCGGCCGGCACGCTCGGGCCGTGGACGGGGCTCGCCGTCACCGCCGCGTGGGCGGCGGCCGCGCTCCTCGCCGGCTGGTGGGCGCTGCGCCGCAGGGACGCGTAACGGCAGGGACTCGTAACCGCCGGACGCCCCGCCAAATGTCAGTGGTGGCCGCTTTACTGGGCGTCATGAGCACCGCACAGCATCTCGCGACGATCGACCTGCTGCGCTCCCGTGAGTTCCCCGCGGAGCACGGCAGATCGGACGCGGGCTCCGGCGGACCGGGTTACCACATCGCGGAGTTGGCGACGTGCGACGAACTCCGGGAGCCGGCTCCCGAGGGCGCCGCTCAGGACCAGTGGGTCGCCGACCGGGACGGGCTCTCGTCGGTGCTCACCGAGCGCTGGGGGGAGCCGCAGTGGTTCAGCCTGTGGAGCGTCAGCCTGCGCGCGGTCGAGGGCGGGGAGCACATACCGGAGCCCTGGGCCGCGCTCAGCGCGTATGTTCCGGACGTCCAGTTGTGGCAGGCCGACGGGCGGTGGATCGTGCTGGGCATCCCGCTCGGCGCGGAGGACCTGCCCTTCCGGCTCGTCGCCGCCGTCACGGACGTGGACCCGCCCTGACGACGCGCCTGGTCCCCGTATGCGGGAACTCCCGTGCCACCATGGGATCTTGGCAGCGGATCATGGCACGACCGAGGCGAGGGAGAGCACGTGAGCGAGCAGAGCGGGCACGAGCCGGGGGAGCGGACCGCGAGCCACATCGCGCACAACGCCCGCGTGTGGAACTACTGGCTCGGCGGCAAGGACCACTACGAGGTGGACCAGCGGGTCGGCGACCAGGTCACCTCCATGTACCCCAGCATCGGCGAAGTGGCGCGCGCCGACCGGGCCTTCCTCGGCCGCGCCGTGACCTACCTCGCCGGCCGGGCAGGCATCCGCCAGTACCTCGACATCGGCACGGGCCTGCCCACCGCCGAGAACACTCACGAGGTCGCCCAGCGCATCGCCCCCGACTCCCGCGTCGTCTACGTCGACAACGACCCGATCGTGCTCACGCACGCCCGCGCGCTCCTCACCAGCACGGACGAGGGCGCCACCAGCTATGTGGACGCGGACGCGCATGACCCCGCGGCCATCCTCCGCGCCGCCTCCGGCACCCTCGACCTGGGCCGGCCGGTCGCGGTCATGATGCTCGGCATCCTGAACTTCATCCTCGACACCGCCGAGGCCACGTCCATCGTGCGCCACCTCGTGGACGCGGTCCCCTCCGGCAGTTATCTCGTGGTCACGCACCCCACGCTGGAACTGGGCGGGGAGGGGAACGAGGAGGCGATGCGCTTCTGGAACGAGAACGCGACACCGCCGATCACCGCCCGCGGCCGGGCCGAGGTCGAGGGCTTCCTCGACGGACTCGACATCCTGGAGCCAGGCCTCGTCTCCTGCGCGCGCTGGCGGACGGACGGCGCCGACGAGGGGCCGATCGTCGCCCAGTTCGGCGTCCTGGCCCGCAAGCCCTGACGCACGCCACCGCGCAACCCGTCACGCGCCGCGTCAGCCGGGGAGCCCCGCGCCGTCGTCCCCCGAGGCGGCGGCGCGCAGCCGCCCGTACTCCTCGGCCATCGTCGCCGCCGTCCAATGCGCGTTCAGACCACTGGGGTTGGGCAGCGCCCACACCCGGGTTCCGCCGATCGTCCGCTCCTGCGGTCCGATCTTCGCCTTCGGCTCCCCGAAGGCGGACCGGTACGCCGTCACGCCCACGACCGCGAGCCAGCGCGGCCGCAGCCGCTCCACCTTGGCGGTGAGCAGACGGCCGCCGTCGCGGTACTCCTGCCCGCTCAGCTCGTCCGCCCGCGCCGTGGCCCGCGCGACGACGTTCGTGATCCCGAGCCCGTACGACAGGAGTTCCTCCTGCTCGGCGGGGGCCAGCTGCCGGGGCGTGAACCCGGACAGGTGGAGCACCGGCCAGAAGCGGTTGCCCGGACGCGCGAAGTGGTGGCCCGTCGCGGCCGTCATCAGGCCCGGGTTGATCCCGCAGAAAAGCACGGAGAGGCCGCTCGCGACCACATCGGGGACGATGCGGTCGCGAGCGGCCTCCAGGTCCGCGGGGGTCAGCCGGGTCAGAGGATCGCTCCGGGCGCGTAGCCGGCGGCCTCCGGGTGCTGCTTGGCGATCTCCTCGATGCGCGCGACGACGGTCGCGACCTGGTCGCTCGCCGCGCCCGTGAACGACAGCTTGTCGGCCATCAGCTCGTCGAGCCCGGCGCGGTCCAGCGGGATCCGCGAGTCCGCGGCGAGCTTGTCGAGCAGCTCGTTGCGCTCGGCGCCCTGCTCGCGCATGGCCAGCGCCGACGCGACGGCGTTCTCCTTGATGGCCTCGTGGGCCTCCTCGCGGCCGACGCCCGCCCGCACCGACGCCATCAGGACCTTCGTCGTGGCGAGGAACGGCAGGTAGCGGTCCAGCTCGCGGGCGACGACGGCCGGGAACGCGCCGAACTCGTCGAGCACCGTCAGGAACGTCTCCAGGAGACCGTCGAGCGCGAAGAACGCGTCCGGCAGCGCGACGCGGCGCACCACGGAACAGGACACGTCGCCCTCGTTCCACTGGTCGCCCGCCAGCTCACCGGTCATCGACGCGTAGCCGCGCAGGATGACCATGAGGCCGTTGACGCGCTCGCAGGAGCGGGTGTTCATCTTGTGCGGCATCGCGGACGAGCCGACCTGGCCCGGCTTGAAGCCCTCGGTGACGAGCTCGTGCCCGGCCATCAGACGGATCGTCTTGGCGGTCGAGGACGGCGCGGCCGCGAGCTGCACGAGCGCGGTGACGACCTCGTAGTCGAGGGAGCGCGGGTAGACCTGGCCGACCGAGGTGAACGCCTGCGAGAAGCCCAGGTGGCCCGCGATGCGCTGCTCCAGCTCGTCGAGCTTCGCCGCGTCGCCGCCGAGCAGGTCCAGCATGTCCTGCGCGGTGCCGACGGGGCCCTTGATGCCGCGCAGCGGGTAGCGGGAGAGCAGCTCCTCGACCCGGGCGTACGCGACGAGCAGCTCGTCGGCGGCGGTCGCGAAGCGCTTGCCGAGGGTCGTGGCCTGCGCCGCGACGTTGTGCGAGCGGCCGGCGATCACCAGCTCGCCGTACTCACCGGCCAGCTTGCCGAGGCGCGCGAGGACGGCGACGGCGCGGTCGCGGACCAGTTCGAGGGAGAGCCGGATCTGGAGCTGCTCGACGTTCTCCGTCAGGTCGCGGGACGTCATGCCCTTGTGGACCTGCTCGTGGCCGGCGAGGGCGTTGAACTCCTCGATGCGGGCCTTCACGTCGTGGCGCGTGACCTTCTCGCGCTCGGCGATGGAGGCCAGGTCGACCTGGTCGAGGACGCGCTCGTAGTCGGCGAGAGCGGCGTCCGGCACCTCGATCCCGAGGTCCTTCTGCGCGCGCAGCACGGCGAGCCAGAGCTGACGCTCCAGCTTCACCTTCTGCTCGGGGGACCAGAGAGTGGCGAGCTCGGCGGAGGCGTAGCGTCCGGCGAGAACATTCGGGATACGGGGCTTTGCAGGCGCAGCAGTCACGTGCACGGAGTTTACCGGGCGTCCATACAAGCTCCGAACCATCCATGTGGTGTAGGAACGTACAGGTCAGAGACTTCTTGGCCGTTCTCGTCACGTCACGTTGGTGAGACGGGCGTGAGACGCGTGTGAGACGGGCGGGTGAGCGGTCAGCTCAGGAGCAGGTGCTGCGCTCATCTCGGTGGGTGCGGCATTCCGATGCTTTCGAGTACGCGGAGTAGTGACGTCGTTATGGGATGCGGAGTGCCCCGGCAGGACTCCCGCGACGCCGTCGTACTGGCGGCCGGAGCTGACCCGACGCCCCTTCGAGAGCTGCGGCCGGGATCAGTGTCGGCGCCATCGCCCCACGCCGAGCTGCCCGGCTCCGCATCCGCTTCCCCCCAGCTCACCGTCCGCGCGCTGCGCGGCAACCTCGACACCAGGATCAAACCGCTGGACCAGGGCGACGAAGGACTCGATGCCCTGGCCCTTCCCCGCGGCGTCCTCATGCCTGCCACCGGCGCCGGATTCGTGATCGTCGAACATCGCGCCGACGACCCGATCGCCTGCTCAAGCCAATCGACGACCCAGCCGCCCAGCGCCTGCTGCGCGTCGAGAGGGGCGTCCTTGCCGCGTACGACGAGGCCGGTTCCCAAGTGCAGGTCACAGCAGCGGTGTTCGGCCCGGCACGCGGGCCCGCTGTGAACGTGAGGGCTAGAGCGTGTTGTGAAAGTGCTGGTCCACAGCGTCTCGTTGAGGACTGTGACCAGCACGGTCGCTTCTGTGGCAGCAGCTGGCTGGTCAGCGCACCAGCAGGTCGATTACGCCCGTCAGATCCTCCTCGCCGCTGTCCTCGGCCAGGCGGCGGCACATTGACTCGAAGTAGGGGCTGGGCAGTTGCGGGCTGACACCCTGCACCCCGGCGGTGCTCAGGAAGGTCGGCGTGCCAGCCACCTGCATGGCGAGGTTGGAGACGGTGCCCTTGGCGTAGTCGCCGCTCCGCAGATGATCGGCGGTCTGGTGAACTGCCGGGGCCATCGCGACGAGCCAGTCGGCAGCAGCGGGGCGAGCGACGCGGGGTCGATGTCCTCCTTGCGGATCAGGGCGAAGGGGTGCGCGGCCCCGGCGAACATCCCGTACATGGCGCTGAGCAGGGCTACGTCGTGCAGGGCCGCGAAGCCCGCGTCCTCGTTGTCGGTGCCGCGGAATCGTGCATGTCGGAACGGTACGACGCTCAGCCGTGGCGGCGAGGCCGCCTACCTGGCCAGGCCCGCGTCATCCGGCCAGCCGTAGGCGGTGCGCGGCGGCGGATCGGGTACGGCGCCCACCGCCGCCAGGTCCCGGTCGGCGGCGTGCATCAGCTGACCGGCCAGGTCGCGCATCGCCCGGCTCGCCGCGAGCTCGTCCCCTATCGCGGGGATTTCCACGTCCTGGGGATTGCAGCGCGCCTTGCCGCGTCCGACCATCTGCGTCTTCCCGTTGGCGAGCACTGCCCGGGCTCTGGTAATGCCGTCCTCCTCGGTCAGGTAGACGCCGACCTTCCACTCTTCGGCGTGTGTCATGACGTGCCTCCTCAGGCTCCGGTCTCTCTGATTCCAGCAGTTTCCAGAATCCCTCCGTGCGGGCTCATTCGGCGATTTCATCACGTTCTGTTATGGATATACCCATTTCTCGCGGGTAGGGGTCGAGCATGGCCATGCTCGTCGGAACCTCGGGGTGGCAGTACGAGGACTGGCGCGGCGCTCTCTACCCGCCCGGCCTGCCGCAGCGGTTGTGGCTGGAGGAGTACGCCCGGCGATTCGCGACCGTCGAGAACAACAACGCCTTCTACCGGCTTCCGACGAAGGAGATCTTCGGGTCTTGGCGGGAGCGGACGCCTGAGGGGTTCGTCATGGCGGTCAAGGCCAGCCGCTATCTGACCCATATGAAGCGGCTGCGCGACCCCGAGGAGCCGGTGCACCGTCTGCTGGACCGTGCCGAGGGCCTTGGTGACCGCCTGGGGCCCGTACTGCTGCAATTGCCGCCCCACCTCCGGGAGGACGTCGGGGCGCTGGATGCCTGCCTGGGCTGCTTTTCAAGCACGGTTCGGGTAGCTGTTGAACTGCGGCACACCTCGTGGTGGGACGCGGGGCGGGAGCTTCGGGCGGTACTCGAGCGGCACGGCAGCGCGCTGTGCTGGGCGGACCGGGGATCACGGCCGGTGACGCCGCTGTGGCGTACCGCGTCCTGGGGGTACGTGCGCTTCCACGGCGGCATCGCCCAGCCGCCGCCCCGCTATGGCCGGCAGGCGTTGAAGTCCTGGGCCGGACGCATCGCCGACGCCTGGTCGGACCAGGACGACGTGTACGTGTACTTCAACAACGACCTGGGCGGTGCGGCCGTCGTCGACGCTATGAGGTTCGCCCGGGCCGCGGCCACGCTGGGCCGGACGGTGAGCCGGACGCCGTCGTCCCTCACGGGCTTATGCCGACCGGGCGCCGTTTTGGACGGGTGACCCGTCGACGCCGAGGGTGAGGATGCCGTCCGGGTCGTACGCGATGCGCGAGCCGAAGCCGCGACTGATCCGGCCCAGGCGGTCCTGAAGCCACTGGCAGTCCTTCGCCGACGCCCTCCGAAGCCGCATCCGCCGGGTCTGGAAGGGCGTGATGCGTAGTTCGCGGAGTCTGCCGGTGCACGGCTCCAGCGAGGGGGAGTAGAGCAGCCGCAGGTCGTAGCGGTAGTTCTCGTAGCCGGAGATGCCCTAACGTCGGCCAGGCCAACTACTCCTCCGCCAAGATGGGCATCATCGGCCTGACCAAGTCCCTCGCCAAGGAGTGGGGCCGCTACAACGTCAACGTGAACGCGGTCGCGTACGGCCTGATCCGCACCCGCCTCACCGAGGCGCCGGCCGGCGGCGAGGCCAGCATCGACATCCAGGGCCGCAAGCTGCCCGTGGGCGTCAACCCGGACCTGCTCGCCCAGCTGGAGCGGGGCATCCCGCTCGGCCGCGCGGGCACCCCCGAGGAGGCGGCCGGCGCCGTCTTCATGTTCTGCCTGCCCGAGGCCAACTACGTGAGCGGTGAGGTCATCACCTGCGGAGGCGGTTGGTAGCGGACGGGCCAGTGGGTGACAGGGCTGCCGTTTCCCCCGGCGGCGCCCTGTCACCGGACCACATATCACCGGAAGACCCGTCGAAAGACTCGTGCACCGCCATCACGCCCGCCTCACACTGCCGACGCCCTGTTCCGGCCGGCCGCGTTCGACGAGGCGCTCGCCGAGGGAGGATCGAGGCCACGCTCGGGCCGCATGCCGAGTGAGCTGCCCTATCGCCTCTGACCTGCACTGGTACGTGCGCCGGTAGAACAGCCAACGGATCCCGTCGGCGAATCGTGCGGGCCGGCGCCAGGGCCCCAAGCGTCGGAAGCGACGAGGGCGGGGCGGGCGGCGCGCGCCGCCCGCCGTCCCGGCGGGTCAGGAGCGCGGAGCCTCGTACGGCAGCAGTTCAGGCCGCTTCGCCGGGCGCCCGTCGCCGGAGGAGCGGCCCGTCAGGCGGCGGCCGATCCAGGGGACCAGGTGCTGCTTGGCGAAGCGGGCGTCGGCGACGCGGCGTGCGCCCCAGCCCGGCGGCACGGTCGGCGCGAGCACGGCCTGCCAGTCGTCCTCGGGCTCGTGGCCGAGCGCCTGCCAGACGGCCTCGGCGACCCGGCGGTGCCCTTCGGGTGTCAGGTGCAGCCGGTCCACGTCCCACATGCGGGGGTCACCGAGGACGGGCGGCCCGTACAGGTCGACGACCACCGCGCCGTGCCGCGCCGCGAGGTCGTCGATGCAGGCGAACAGCTCCTCCATGCGGGGCCGGAAGCGCTCCATCACGGGCCCGTTGCGGCCGGGGCTGCGCATCAGGACGAGCCGCTCGCAGGCCGGCGCCAGCTTCTCGACGGCCTCTTCGAGGAGCCCGCGTACCCGGCCCATGTCGACCTTGGGGCGCAGGGTGTCGTTGAGCCCGCCCACCAGCGTGATGACGTCGGCGCCCATCGCGGCCGCGACGTCCACCTGCTCGTCGACGATCTGGCCGATGAGCTTGCCGCGCACGGCGAGGTTCGCGTAGCGGAAGCCGGGGGTGCGGGCCGCCATCCGGCCGGCCAGTACGTCGGCCCAGCCTCGGTAGGAGCCGTCGGGCAGCAGGTCGGACATGCCCTCGGTGAACGAGTCACCGACCGTGACGAGGCTGCTGTAACTGATGTGGTTGGCATTTTTCTGCATGGCGGAAGCGATGGTAACCCGGGCCATGGGACGGCCGACGAGGCGCCGTGTGCCCGACGTCGGGCACACGGCGTCGAGATCACGCGGGCTGGCCGAACAGCTCCCGCAGGACGTCCTCCATCGTCACCAGACCCGCGAGCCGCCCGTCCGAGCCGAGGACCGCCGCCACATGCGTACGGCTGCTGCGCATCGCCGAAAGGACGTCGTCGAGCGGCGTCGTCTCGCGGACGCGCGCGATCGACCGCATGTCCGGAATCCGGAACGGCAGATCACGCGGCGACGCGTCCAGGGCGTCCTTCACATGCAGATAGGCGACGATGCGGCGGTTGTCGTCGACCACGGGGAAGCGCGAGAACCCTGACTGGGCCGACAGCTGCTCGAGCTGCTCGGGCGTGACGCCCACATGCGCGTAGACCACCCGCTCCAGCGGCAGGACGACGTCCCTGACCGGGCGGCGGCCCAGTTCGAGCGCGTCGCGCAGGCGCTCCTGGGCGCGGTCGTCGATCAGTCCCGCGTCGCCCGAGTCCTTGACGAGACGGGCCAGCTCGTCGTCCGAGAACGTCGCGGACACCTCGTCCTTGACGTCGACACGCAACAGCTTGAGCAGCCCGTTCGCGAAGGCGTTGACCGTGAAGATCACCGGACGCAGCGCCTTCGCGAGGGTCACGAGCGGCGGGCCGAGCAGCAGCGCGCTGCGCACCGGTTCGGCGAGCGCGACATTCTTCGGGATCATCTCGCCGAGCAGCATGTGCAGATACGTGGCCACCGTCAGCGCGATCACGAACGAGATCGGGTGGACCAGGCCGTGCGGCACGCCGACCGCGTCGAACAGCGGCTCGAGAAGATGGGCGATGGCGGGTTCGGCGACGATGCCGAGCACCAGGGTGCACAGCGTGATGCCGAGCTGCGCCGCGGCCAGCAGCGCCGACACGTGCTGAAGGCCCCACATGACGCTCTTCGCCCGCCGGTCGCCCTCGTCGGCGCGCGGTTCGATCTGGCTGCGGCGTACGGAGATCAGGGCGAACTCGGCGCCCACGAAGAAGGCGTTGACGACCAGCGTCGCCAGACCGATCAGGAGCTGGATCGCGGTCATCGGTCCCCCTCCGGGGCGTCGTCGGACTGCCCGGTCATGGGCGCGTGCAGCAGGACGCGGGCCGCGCGGTGACCCGCGGCGTCCACGACGTCGAGCCGCCATCCGGCCACCTCGACGCTGTCGCCGACGGCCGGGATCCGGCCGAGCTCGGTCGCGACCAGGCCGGCGAGCGTCTCGTAGGGGCCGTGGGGGACGCGCAGTCCGACCCGCTGGAGCTGGTCGGTGCGGGCGGCGCCGTCGGCCGAGTAGAGGCCGCGGCCCTCGTCGTCGTTGCCGGCCGGCGCGAGGTCCGGCGTTTCGTGCGGATCGTGCTCGTCCCGCACCTCGCCGACGACCTCCTCGACGATGTCCTCGACGGTCGCGACGCCCGCGGTGCCGCCGTACTCGTCGATGACGACGGCCATCGTGCGCTTCCCGGAGAGCCGGTCGAGGAGCCGGTCGACGGTCAGGGTCTCGGGTACGAGGAGCGGCTCGCGCATGAGATCGGACACGGAACGGCGGCCGCGGAGTTCGGCGGGCACGGCCAGGACGTCCTTGATGTGTGCGACGCCGACGACCGAGTCGAGATTGCCGCGGTAGACGGGGAACCGGGACAGGCCCGTGGCCCGCGTCGCGTTCGCCACGTCCTCGCAGGTGGCCTGCGCGTCGAGCGCCACGACCTGGACGCGCGGCGTCATCACGTTCTCGGCGGTCAGGTCCGCGAGGTTCAGGGTCCGCATGAACAGCTCGGCGGTGTCCGCCTCGAGGGCGCCCTCCTTGGCGGAGTGGCGGGCCAGGGCCACCAGTTCCTGCGGTCCGCGCGCGGAGGCCAGCTCCTCTGCGGGCTCGATGCCGAAGCGGCGCACAGCCCGGTTCGCGGTGTTGTTCAGGTGCGTGATGAAGGGGCGGAACGCGGCGCTGAACAAGCGCTGCGGCGTCGCGACGCGCTTGGCGACGGCCAGCGGCGACGAGATCGCCCAGTTCTTCGGGACGAGCTCGCCGACGACCATCAGAAAGACCGTGGACAGTGCCGTGCCGATGACCAGGGCCAGGGAGGAGGCGGCGGAGCGGGAGAGCCCCAGACTCTCCAGGGGGCCCGCGATCAGCTTGGCGACGGACGGCTGGGCGAGCATGCCGACGACCAGATTGGTCACGGTGATGCCGAGCTGGGCGCCGGAGAGCTGGAAGGTGAGGTTCCGTACGGCCTTGAGGGCGCCGGCGGCGCCGCGCTCGCCGCGCTCGACCGCGCGCTCGAGGCCGGAACGCTCGACCGTGGTGAGGGAGAACTCGGCCGCGACGAACGCACCGCAGGCCAGCGAGAGCAGCACCGCCACGGCGAGCAGAAGCACTTCGGTCATCGGGTCACCTCCGTCCCATGATCGGGCAGGGCGGTGGGTATCGCGCGATGTCGCAGGCGCCGGGTACTGGGAGGCTCGCCCATGGGCGGACGCTCACACCTTTCAGGAGAAGAAGCAGAACAACAAACAGGACAAGTGGAGCAACCATGGTAAAGGATCGGCAAAGCCGGTGCGGCCGGGACGCCGTCGGCCCGGCCGCACCGGCTGGGTGTCCGTCCGGAAGATGTCAGCCCGGACCGTGTCTGTCCGGACCGTGTCTGTTCGGAAGGCGCCCGTCCGGCAGGTGTCCGTCCGGAGTGTCAGCCCGGTATGGATCAGTCCGTGAGGTGCTTGACCCAGCGGGTCCACTGCGGCTCCGGCGCGTAACCCCCGGCACGCCACGCGTGCTGCGCGCGCTCGTTGCGGTCCAGGACCATCGCGTCGCCCCGCCGCCCACCGAGCCGTACGAACCTTTCCTCCGCGGCCGCCAGCAGCGCCGACCCCACGCCCTGCCGCCGCGCGTCCGGCTGCACCGCGAGGCGGTACAGATGGCAGCGCCACCCGTCGAAGCCGGCGATGACGGTCCCCACCAGCTCCCCGTCACGCTCGGCGAGCAGCAGGGACTCGGGGTCGCGGGCGACGAGCCGCTCCACGCCCGCGCGGTCGTCACTGATGCTCGTGCCCTCGGCGGCCACCTTCCAGAAGGCGAGCGCGGCATCGAGGTCGTCGGGCGTCGCGGCCCGTATCCGAAGATCACTCATGGGTCCGATCCCACCACCGAGCGGCCGGGCCCGTGCGCCATTTCAGGATGCGGACCGCCTCACCCCTTTCGCAGCTCCTCGATGACCGGACCGAACGCCTCCATGTACGGCTCCAGGACCGTGAGGTACGTGAACCCGTAGCGGTCGCGCTGCGCGCGCACCTGGTCGGCGATCTCGCGGACCGTGCCGACGAGCAGCAACGGAAGCTCCAGCGCCTCGTCCTGTGTGAACTGCGGGATGTGTTCGAGGACCGGTCGGATCGCGGCCCGCCGGTCGTCGGTCACCGTGACCATCTGGATCAGCAGATTGAGCTCGGCGGGCTCCGCGCGACCCGCCGCGAAACGGTGGTAGGCGGCGACGCGCTCGTCCAGTTCCCCGGGGGCGAGGTGCTGGAGCTTCCCGCTCGGGTCGCCGGGGACGGAGCGCGCCCCGGTGAACGCCGCGATTTCCGCGTGCTCGGCCGTCAGCTTAAGGAGCCGGTCGCCGTTGCCGCCGATCAGCAGCGGCGGGCGGGGGCGCTGCGCCGGCCGCGGCTGATGCTCGTCCGACCCGAGCAGCCGGTCCAGCTCCTCGACGACGCGCCGCAGCCGGTCCACGCGCTCACCGGGCGAACCCCACGGCAGCCCGGCGGCTTCGTGCTCCGCCTGTACGTAGCCTGCGCCCAGGCCGAGTTCGAGCCTGCCGCCGGTGAGCGCGTCCGTGGTCGCCACCTCCCGGGCGAGGAGCACCGGGTTCCAGAAGCCGGCGTTGAGGACGAACGTGCCCACACGCGGGCGCTCGGTCGCCTCGGCGGCAGCGACCAGGGAGGGGAACGGCGAGGGCACGCCCAGATGGTCGGCGACGAGGATCACGTCGTAGTCGAGTTCCTCGGCTCTGCGGCAGCGCTTGCGCCACTCGTCGCCGGTCGCGGGGGTGACCATGTTGACGCCGAACCGGAACGCGCGACTCATGAACTCTCCTCACCCTCGGGCGAGTTGAACCAGCGGGAGTCGAACTCGGGCGAGATGACGACGGACGAGCTGAACGGCCGGGAGACCGCATGGCGAGTACATCATTCGTGCGCGATGGCCGCCAGCACGTTCATGCGCGAGGCGCGCAGCGCGGGAAGGAGCGCCGCCGCGAGTCCCACGACGACCGAGCCGACCACGACCGCGACGATCGTCCCCCACGGGATGGCGAGCGCCTCCATGCCCTGGAGCGCCAGGACCTCGTGGATCGCGAGGCCCCACACGACGCCGAGCGTGAGCCCGAGCACCGCGCCGAACACGGCGATCACCACGGACTCCAGGCGGATCATCCTCCGCAGCTGACGCCGGGAGAGCCCGATGGCGCGGAGCAGACCGATCTCCCGTGTCCGCTCCACGACCGACAGGGCGAGGGTGTTGACGACGCCCAGGACGGCGATCACGATCGCGAGCCCGACCAGCGCGTACACCAGGTACAGCAGCACCGCGATCTGGTCGTGCACGAGCTTCTTGTAGTCGGCCAGGTCGCGCACCTGTACCTGTGGGTACGGATCGAGGGCCTTCTCCAGACGGGCGCGCAGCACGTCCGCGCCCGTGCCGGGGGAGGCGTTCACGTACACCGCCGAGTCCTGGCCGTCGGGCAGGAACTTCTCCAGCGTCCCCATCCCCATGAACAGGCCGCCGGACATGCCGAATCCGTCCCCGCTGCCCTGGTCGGTGAGGGCCGCGACGGTGAGCCGGTCCGTGCGCCCGCCGGGCAGATCCACCGGCACCACCGTGCCCACGCGCGCGTGGTGCTCCTTGGCGAACTCCGCGTCCATCGCGACCTTCCCGGGCGCGAGCGCCGCCGCCGAGTCGCCCTGGGAGTACGTGACGTGCGCGACATCGTCGAGCTGTGCCTCGTAGCCGGCTGCGGTCGTCTTCACGCGTTTGCCGTCCGGCAGGCGCACCGCGAGCGGCACGAACCGCTGGCGCACCACGAGCCCCGCACCTTCCGTGGCGCGGATTCGGTCGGTCACTTCTTTGGGGAAGGGCATGAAGTTGGAATTCTGGACTGTGAAGTCGGCGCCGAGGGTCTTGTCGATCTGCTCGTCGAACGACTTGCTCATCGACGCGCTCGCCACGGACATGCTCGCCACCAGGGCGAGCCCCACCATCAGTGCGGCAGCCGTGGCCCCGGTGCGCCGCGGGTTGCGCAGCGCGTTGCGCTGGCTCAGCCGTCCCACCGAGCCGAACACGGCGGGGAAGGCGCCGCCCAGGACGCGGATCACGGGACGTACGAGCAAAGGGCCCGCGATCACGGTGGCCAGCAGCGTCAGGACGATGCCGACGACGAGGAGCAGCGAGGCGCTCGCCGTCTTCGTGGCCGCGGCGCACCCCACGAGAGCAGCCGCCCCCGCCACGCCGACTGCGGTCCCCGCCACGGCGCGCACCCGCAGCGGCCGCCCCGCACCCGCGATCTCGGCGTCCGCGAGCGCCGCCATGGGGGAGACCCGGGACGCCCGCCGCGACGGCAGATACGCGGCCACGAACGTGACCCCGACCCCGACCGCGAAGGCCGCGACGGGTGTCCCCCAGCCGATCACCATCTCGGTCGACTTCAGGTTCATCCCGAACGCGCTCATGAGTTTGATGAGGCCGAGCGCCAGCCCGATGCCCGCCGCCAGGCCGAGCACCGAGCCCACCAGGCCGAGCAGCACCGCCTCCGTCAGGACGGAGCGCCGCACCTGCCGCCGGTCGGCCCCGAGTGCACGGAGCAGTCCCAGCTCGCGGGTGCGCTGCGCGATCAGCATCGAGAACGTGTTCACGATCAGGAAGATCCCGACCAGGACAGCGATCCCGGCGAAGCCGAGCATCACGTACTTGATCACGTCGAGGAACGAGCCGAGGTCCGCCGCGTCCGACGTGGCCTGTTCGCCGGCGGTCTTCAAGTCGTAGCCGGAACCGAGCTGTTGGGCGATGCGTTGCTTCAGGGCGGCGTCGCTCACCCCGGGGGCCGCGTCCACGGAGATGCTCGTCGCGCGGTCCGTACTGCCGAGCAGCTTCGCCTGCGCCGCCGCCGTGTCGAGGAAGACGAGCGCGGCGCCGGGGTTGGTGGTGCGGAAGGTCGCGATGCCCACGATCCGCACGGTGAAGGAGCCCGGCTGTGCGAGGACGGTGAGCGAGTCGCCGATGCGGATGTGCTTCTTGTCGGCGGTGTCGGCGTCGAGCAGCGCCTCGCCACTGCCGCGCGGGGCGTGCCCCGAGGTCAGGCGGACCGGACTGCGGTCCGTCACATACCAGTTGGTGGCGATGGTGGGGGCGCCGCTGGTCGGGCCGACCGATTTGTTCTTGTCGTCCACGACGGTGATGTTCTCGGCGGCGGCGTCGATCCTTGCCGCGGCGACGCCGTCGATGGACCTGATCTGCCGGGCGAGGCGGGCCGGGACGGTCTCGACCGCCCCGGTCGGCACCGACTCGCCGAGGGAGTCCTGCTTCGGATTCACCTGGACGTCGGCGGACGTGGACGCGAACAGCCGGTCGAAGGTGCGGGTCACCGTGTCCGAGAAGACCAGGCTGCCCGCCACGAACGCCACCGAGAGGACGATGGCAAGCCCCGACAGGACCAGTCGGCCCTTGTGCGCGAGGAAACTCCTGAGCGTCGCCTTAAGCACAACGGCCTCTCTATGGCTGGGAGTTGTGGGGGTTTCCCCCGGTGAACAGTCGCATGCGCTCCAGGACCGCCTCCGCCGTGGGCTGTGGCATCTCGTCCACGAGGCGGCCGTCACCGAGGAAGAGCACCAGGTCGGAGTGGCCCGCCGCGCCGGGGTCGTGCGTCACCATCACGACGGTCTGCCCGAGGTCGTCCACCGCCTCGCGCAGGAACCCGAGGACCTCCAGGCCCGCGCGCGAGTCCAGATTCCCCGTCGGCTCGTCCGCGAAGATCAGTTCCGGCCGCGACGCGAGGGCTCTGGCGCAGGCCACTCGCTGCTGCTGCCCTCCGGAGAGCTGCGCGGGACGGTGCTTGAGCCGGTCGCCGAGGCCCAGCGTGTCGATGACCTGCTTCAGCCACTCCGCGTCCGGGGTGCGGCCCGCGATGTCCATCGGCAGCGTGATGTTCTCCGCCGCGTTCAGCGTCGGAATGAGGTTGAACGACTGGAACATGAAGCCGATCCGGTCGCGCCGCAGCTGCGTCAGCTCCTTGTCGCGCAGGCCCGTGATCTCGGTGCCCCCGAGCCACACCTGACCCGCGGAGACCGAGTCGAGCCCGGCCAGGCAGTGCATCAGCGTGGACTTGCCCGACCCCGAGGGGCCCATGACTGCGGTGAACCGGCCGCGCGCGATGTCCACGTCGACCGAGTCGAGCGCGAGGACCGCGGTCTCCCCGGACCCGTACGCCTTGGTCAGGCCGCGGGCGCGCGCGGCGACGTCGCCCGCCTCCGCCAGGCCGTAGGGCTGTTCTGCTGCCGCTGTGGACAAGGCCGCCTCCTGGATCCCGCCGTCGTCCTGGCCGTCACGACTCCCGTGTCGCGTACGAGGGTAGTGGGGTGCGTCACACCTGCGGTATCCCTCCGAGGTCGGGCTCCCGATACGCGTGTAAGGGGCACCTTCGCCGTCTCCTTGCCGGTGCTAGCACGTCGGCGCTAGCGTGAAGTCATGGCGAAGACTCAGCTGAACGTACGGGTGGACGAGGACACCGCCCGAGCCGCGCGTGAGCGTGCGCTCGCACGCGGCGTGAGCGTGAACAGGTACATCGAGGAGCTGGTCAGACAGGACGCGGGCGAGCTCGGCCGGACGTTCGTCGAGGCAGCCGCCGACTTCATGAAGCAGTACGAATCCGTGTTCGCCGAGGAATTCGGCGCGGAGCGCGAAGGCCGACGCTGAGCCCTTGAGCGAATCGAAGAACGTGCGTATCGACCTGGCCTGGCTTCTCATGATCGCCGAACAGAAGACCCCCGGAGACCCTCAGGTGACCGACTGGGGCGCGCTCGTCGCCGCCGTCAGCCGGCACGAGGCGGAGATCTTCGGGACCGCCGTCTACGACAGCCCGCACGCGCGGGCCGCGTCACTGCTCCAGCTGCTCCTCCACGTCCCGGCCCTCGAACGCTCGAACGCCATGTTCGCGTCGGCCGTCGCGTACGCCTATCTCGTCGCCAGCGGCCTCAAGGTCGCCACGTCGCCCGACCAGGTCAGGGAACTGGCCCGCCTGGTCAAGGACGGCGGGGCGACCGTGCACGACATCGCGGAGGAACTCCGCAGATGGACCCTGTGAGCCGCTAGGGCTACCCGGCGACGCTCGCGGCGAAGGCCGTCGTGTCCCACGTTCCGTCCAGCTCCGGTGCCAGCCAACTCGGCGCGGATGTACGGAAGTCGGGGTGTGTGCCTGCCCCTTCGGGGATCGCGCCGAGGAGCTTCGTCCCCGAGACCTCAGGGAAGTCCGCGAGATTGCAGCGGGCCGCGAGGTCGGGGTGCTCCGGCCAGCTGCCGACGACGACGCCGAGCGGCGTCAGGTCACGGGCGCGCAGTGCCTCCGTCGTCAGGGCCGTCGAGTTGAGCGTGCCGAGCCCCGCCGCCGCGACGACGAGAACCGGCGCTCCGAGCTGCCTGGCCGCGTCGGCGAGGGTGCCCCCGTCCGCGTCGAAGCGCACGAGCAGGCCGCCCGCGCCCTCGACCAGGACGAGGTCGTGCTCCGCGGCCAGCTTCGCCGCCGCGTCGGCCACCTCGTGCGGGCGCACCGGGGGGAGGCCGGCGCGCAGCGCGGCCGTCGCAGGCGCCAACGGCTCGGGGTACCGCGCCAGTTCGACGGCCGTCACCCCGCCGCCCACCAGGCGCTTCACCTCGTCCGCGTCCCCGCACTCGCCGGGACCGACCCCGGTCTGAGCCGGCTTCAGGACGGCCACCGACCGCCCCGCGGCCAGCGCGGCGGCCGCCACGGCCGCCGTCGTGACCGTCTTGCCGATCTCGGTTCCGGTCCCCGTGACCACCAGTACCGTCATGCTGTTCAGCCCTCCCGCGCCGCCGCGCACACCGCGCGGCCGATCCGTGCCAGATCCTCGTCCCCCGTGATGTACGGGGGCATCGTGTACACGAGGTCGCGGAACGGCCGCAGCCACACGCCCTCGCGCACCGCCGCCCGAGTGGCGGCCGCCATGTCGATCTCGTGGTCCAGCTGTACGACGCCGATCGCGCCGAGCACGCGCACGTCGCGCACCCCGGGCAGCTCCGAGGCCGCGGCGAGCGACTCCCGCAGACCCGACTCGATCCGCTTGACCTCCGTGGCCCAGTCCTGCCCGAGCAGGAGGTCGATCGAGGCACAGGCCACCGCGGCGGCGAGGGGGTTCCCCATGAACGTGGGCCCGTGCGCGAGCACCGGCACCTCGCCGCGCGAGATCCCGTCCGCCACGCGCGCTGTGCACAGCGTCGCCGCCAGTGTCATATAGCCGCCGGTCAGGGCCTTGCCGACACACATCACATCGGGCGTCACCGAAGCGTGCTCCGCGGCGAACAGCGCCCCGGTCCGCCCGAACCCGGTGGCGATCTCGTCGAACACGAGGAGCACGTCGTGCGCGTCGCAGGCCTCGCGCAGGACCCGCAGATACGCGGGGGAGTGGAACCGCATCCCGCCCGCGCCCTGCACCACGGGTTCCACGATCACGGCGGCCAGCTCATGGGCGTGACGCCCGATCAGCTCGTGCAGATGATCCGCGTAGGCCTCCTCGTACGCGGCCGGCGGGGCGTCGGCGAACACGTGCTGCGGCAGCGCGCCCGACCACAGCTCGTGCATACCGCCCTCGGGGTCGCAGACCGCCATCGGCTGCCAGGTGTCGCCGTGGTAGCCACCACGCCAGGTCAGCAGGCGGCGCTTCTCCGGCTTCCCGAGGGAACGCCAGTGCTGGAGGCACATCTTGATCGCGACTTCGACGGACACGGAGCCCGAGTCGGCGAGGAACACATGCTCCAGACCTTCGGGCGACATGTCGACAAGGCGTTTCGCGAGGCCGACGGCGGGCTCGTGCGTGAGCCCGCCGAACATGACGTGGCTCATCCTGCCGAGCTGGTCGCGCACCGCCTCGTTGAGCACAGGGTGGTTGTAGCCGTGGACAGCCGACCACCAGGACGACATCCCGTCGACCAGCTCGGCACCTTCACCGACCCCACCGCCCCCGCCGGCGAGCCGGAGTCGCACCCCGGCCGCCGACTCGACGACGAGCGGCTCCTGCCGCCCCGGCATCGGACCGTACGGATGCCAGACGTGCCGCCGGTCGAGGTCGAGCAGCTCCGCCACGGGCAGCCCCGACACCGGCAGTCCCGGCCCCTCAGGCATTGGGCGCGAGATCCGTACCGGCACCCCGGCGGCGTACGGCGACGAGGTCCGTACGCGCCTCGGGGACCTCGGCGACCAGGGACTCCGCAGCGTCTTCGTGCGAGCCGCAGCCCCCTTCCTCATGGGAGCCGCAGCCCCCGCCGGAACCGCAGGCCGAACCCGCGCCGGAACCGCAGGCCGCCGCAGCCTCGGAACCGCACGGCCCGCCCCGGTGCTCGGGCAGCGTCACCTGATCGGTGCCCTCGACCTCGAACCCGGCGTCCGTGATCATGTCCAGGTCCGCCTTGCCCGCCTGGCCCTCACTCGTCAAGTAGTCGCCGAGGAAGATGGAGTTGGCGAGGTGGAGCGCCAGCGGCTGCATCGAGCGCAGGTGCACCTCGCGCCCGCCCGCGATCCGCACCTCGACGTCGGGGCAGACGAAGCGGACCATCGCGAGGATCCGCAGGCAGCGCTGCGGCGTCAGGTTCCACTCCTTGGCGAGGGGCGTGCCCTCGAAGGGGATGAGGAAGTTGACCGGCACCGAGTCCGGGTCGAGTTCGCGCAGGGAGTAGACGACGTCGACCAGGTCCTCGTCGCTCTCGCCCATGCCCGCGATGAGACCGGAGCAGGCGGACAGACCGGCCGCGTGGGCCTTCTGCACCGTGTCGACGCGGTCCGCATAGGTGTGCGTCGTCGTGATGTCGCCGTACGTGCCCTCGGAGGTGTTGAGGTTGTGGTTGTACGCGTCGGCCCCCGCGCCGCGCAGCCGCTCGGCCTGGCCCTCGGACAGCAGACCGAGGCAGGCGCACACCTCGACGCCCTCGTTCTGCTCCTTGATCGCGCCGATGGTCTCCGACACGCGGTCGACGTCCCGGTCCGTCGGGCCGCGCCCGGACGCCACCAGACAGACCCGCTTCGCGCCGCCCGCGACACCGGCGGCCGCGGCCTTCGACGCCTCGTCGGGCTTCAGCCACGTGTACTTGAGGATCTCCGCCTTGGACCCGAGCCGCTGCGAGCAGTACGAGCAGTCCTCGGGGCACAGGCCCGACTTGAGGTTGACCAGATAGTTGAGTTTCACCCGCCGGCCGAACCACTGGCGCCGCACCTTGCCGGCCGCGGCCACCACATCGAGCAGTTCGTCGTCGGAAGTCGCCAGAACGGCGAGCGCTTCTTCGCGGCTCGGCAGCTCGCGCCGCAGCCCCTTGTCCACCAGCGTGTTCAGCAGGTCCATGGCCCGATCCTGACCTACGTCCCCTGCTCAGGCCAAGGAGGCTTCGGACAACTCTGCCGGTTCGGCGTGTGGGTATTGCCACATCCTGGGTGGCTGGATGTCCCGCTAGTGTCTGTGCACTGCCTACAAAGACGCAGCGGGCACGGGACAGCACACCCCGCTCGAGAACCGGCCGCGACACGGCCGTCGGAGGGACTCACATGGCGGGATCGCCGTTCGGCTGGATCGACGAGCAGGAGCGCGTGCGCCGCGGCGCCGGACTGGTCCGCACGCTGCGTCCCCGCCCCGCTGAGAACCCGCTCCTCGATCTCGCGAGCAACGACTACCTCGGCCTCACCCGCCACCCCGAGATCACCGGGGGAGCGGCGGACGCGGCGCTGCGCTGGGGTGGCGGCGCCACCGGCTCCCGGCTCGTCACGGGCACCACGGAACTGCACACCGAACTCGAGCGCGAACTGGCCGCGTTCTGCGGCTTCGAGGCGGCACTCGTCCTGTCGTCCGGCTACGCGGCCAACCTCGCCGCCGTGACCGCGCTCGCCCCGCACGGCTCCCTGATCGTCTCGGACGCGAGCAATCACGCCTCCCTCATCGACGGCTGTCGGCTCGCCCGCGGCGCCACGCAGGTCGTCCCGCACGCCGACCCGGGCGCCGTCCGTAAGGCCCTCGACACGCATCAGGGGCAGGCGGTCGTCGTCTCCGACTCCGTCTTCTCGGTGGACGGCGACGCCGCTCCACTGGCTGAACTGGCAGGAGTGGCAAGGGAGTTCGGGGCCGGCCTGATCGTCGACGACGCACACGGACTCGGCGTGCTCGGTGACGGCGGCAGGGGCGCGCCGCAGGCGGCGGGGCTCTCGGGCGCCGACGACACCGTCGTCACCGTCACCCTCTCCAAGTCGTTCGGCAGCCAGGGCGGCGCCGTCCTCGGTCCCGCCCGGGTGATCGACCATCTAGTCAACACCGCACGGACGTTCATCTTCGACACGGGCCTCGCGCCCGCGGCGGCCGGCGCCGCACTCGCGGCCCTGCGCCTGCTGCGCCGCGAGCCCGAGCGCGCCGACCGGGCGCGCGCCGTGGCCTCCTCGCTGCACGAACTCCTCACTGCCGAGGGGCTCCAGGCCGTTCGACCGGACGCCGCCGTCGTCTCCGTGCGCGCGCCGTCCCCCGAAGAGGCCGTGCGCTGGGCGGCCGACTGCCGCGAAGCCGGCCTCGCCGTCGGCTGCTTCCGGCCGCCGTCCGTGCCGGACGGCATTTCACGGCTGCGGCTGACCGCCCGCGCCGACCTGACCGACGATCAAATCGCCGAGGCCGTACGGGTGATCAGCCGCAACGCTCCCGACTCGGCGTTCACCGCAAGGAGCTGAGGAACCCCTCCCAGGCGGAGGGCGAGAACAGCAGGGCGGGTCCGGCCGTGCGCTTGGAATCGCGCACCGCGAGGAGTCCGGCCGAAGGGCCGTGGTGCAGCGGAGCCGTCTCGACGCAGTTGTTCATTCCGGTGCTTCGGCTGCTTCGCCGCCATGACGCGTCGTGCAGAGAGGTGCTGGGAACCGCGGCGGATGGTACGTACCGAGGCAGAGCTGACATGGTGCCTCCTTACGTGCGTTCACTGTCCGGTGGGGGGTGCGCTCCGGCGATCCCGGTGATGAAATCCAGTGAGTCCCCGGGCGAAAGGGCGTGGATCCGAAGGGCGTCGAAGGCGTCCGTGTACGCCTTGAGGTCTTCTTTCCGCTCGAGGTAGAGGCTACTCGTCAAATGGTCGAGAACTACTACGTCCAGATCAGAAGTGTTCGGAAATGAGAACACAACGAAAGGGCCGGTTAGTCCGACATGCTCCCCCGCGGTGAACGGCAATACCTGTAGCCGCACATGGGGAAGCTTCGCCACGGCGGCGAGATGACGCAGCTGCTCCGCCATCACCCGGGGACCGCCCACCGGCCGCCGCAGCACCGCCTCGTCGAGTACCGCGCTGAGCCGCAGCGGCGACGCCGAACGCAGCACGTCCTGTCGGGCGATCCGCACCTCGACCAGGGCGTCGACCTGCCCGTCCGGCAGCCCGTCGAGCGCGGCCCTGGTTACCGCACGCGCGTAGTCGGGCGTCTGGAGAAGGCCCGGCACGACGGACGTCTCGACCGTCCTGACCCGGCACGCCTGCGACTCCAGGCTGATGAAGTCCCGGTAGGCGGGCGGCAGAAGGCCCCGGTAGGCGTGCCACCAGTGCTGGCCGCCGTCGTCCCCCGACCCGGCCAGCGCGACCAGTAGGTCCCGTATGCCGGGGTCCGTGACCTCGAACGCGTCGAGCAGGAGGCGTACGTCCGACGCTTTCACGCCGCTGCGGCCGGTCTCGATACGGCTCACTTTCGACTGGTGCCAGCCGACGAGCCGGGCCGTCTCGCCACTGGTGAACCCCGCGCGGGCGCGCAGCGCGCGCAGCTCCGCGCCGAGCCTGCGGCGGCGCACCGCCGGACCGTGTTTCATTCTGTCTCCTCGGACCTGCGGCCCGGCTCCTTCCGGCCCGGCGGATCGTGTTCCGAGCCGACGGTAGAGGAAGCCGGCGGCGTACGCCCAAATGCGGTCCACCAACGCAGAGTTCACCGCTTCGAGCGACAGATATATGCATATCTCGGGGGATCGGCTCCACTGGAGGAGCGGGAGTGGCAGTCTGGCGCGAAGCACCAGTCCGGGGGTCGCCTCGAGTCATCCGCCATGTGTCGGATTCAGGCCCCGGCGAAAAAAGGGACGACGTCGCCATGGCAGATCACCAGGAAGCATCCGTCACTCTGCCGAGCGATCCTGCCTCGGTCTCGTCGGCCCGCACATATGTCGGTGACGTACTCGCCGAATGGGGCATGCCGCGGGACGCGGAAACAGCCGACACGGTCCGGCTCATCGTCTCCGAACTCGCCACGAACGCCGTGATGCACACCCGCGGGCAGTCGCCGGTCTTCACCGTCGACGTGCAGCTGGAGCGCGACGAACACCTGCGCATCGGCGTCACGGACAGCCACCCGTGCTACCCGAAGCGGCTCCCGGCCGCCGTCCAGCAGGACAACGGGCGCGGCATGGTGATCATCCGCTGTCTGACCTCCGAGTGCGGCGGAAGCCTGTCGGTCAGGCCCACCCCCGAGGGCGGCAAGACCGTGTGGATCGCCCTGCCGTGGACGGTCCCCGTCCAGTCGGTGTGAAGGCCGGCTGCGGTGGCGCGGCTACGGGGACGGGGTGCCCGTCTTCTCCTGCGCCCGCGTGAGTGAGCGCCGCACCAGACGCGGCAGCACGCCCCACAGGCCCGCACAGACCGCGAACGTGCCCGCCCCGGCCGCGATGCCCGCCGCCCGCCCCGCGGTGACGTCCACGACGAGCAGCACGGACCCGGCCAGGGCGAGCATCAGAACGCCCAGGCCGACCGCGGCGAGCCGCGAGGACATCTGCACGATCTGCGGTTTGGCACCCCGCCCGAAGAGCGCGCGGTGCAGCGCCGCGGGCGCCGTGAACAGCGCGGCGGCGAGCACCGCGAGCAGCAGCGTCGCGATGTACGTCGCGCGCTGCACGCCGTCCAGTGCCGGGAACCTTGGAGTGAACGCCAGCGTCAGCAGGAACGCGAAGAGGATCTGCACGCCCGTCTGGGTGACTCTCAGCTCCTGGAGCAGCTCGCCGAAGTTCCGGTCCGCGCGCTCCAGCGGCGTCTCGTGCCGGTCCCGCCCCACGCTCCTGGGACCTGAGTTGCGTGGGGCATCCTCGTCGCCGGCCGGTCGGTCCTCGTCCATACGACCACGAGTACCCCATCGCGCGGTTCCGAGACGGCCGGGGAGGGCGCGTGCACCCGGTAACGCCTGACGGGCCGCCAGGGCCCCAGGAGCCCGTCAGGTGGCGCTACCGCACGCGCCCGTACCAGACGCTCTTCGTCCAGATCCGCTGGAGCCGCACCACGTCACCGGTCTTCGGCGAGTGCCAGATCCTTCCCTTCCCGGCGTAGATGCCGACGTGGTAGACGCCGCGGCCCGAATGGAAGAAGACCAGGTCACCGCGTTTGCGATGGGACGCGGAGACATGGCGGGTCTTGTTGTACTGCTGGGCGGCGGTACGGGGCAGCTTCTTGCCCACTCGCTTGAACGAGTAGACCGTCAGGCCCGAGCAGTCGAACCTGTGCGGTCCTGAGGCGCCCCACTGGTAGGGGCTTCCCTTCCTTGATGCCGCGATCTGGAGAGCCTTCGTCGCAGGTGGCGAGGCCTCCGCTTCGGGCGTGGCTCCTGGGACCAGCAGGCTGCCGCCCGCTACGGCGAGCGTGAGGGCCGAGGCGGTGCCGGCCCGGGTCAGCAGCGACGGGACACGATTGAGCGCAGTCATGCGCAACCCTTCGTCAGCCGCCTGTGAAGGATGACCTGTCGGATTCGGGCTGGCGAAGTTGCCCGGCCGCGAAGTGCGGCTTCACCCCAAGGGCCGGCCCGGAAAACAGCTCCGGCGGCCCGTCGTGCCTGGGTCCTCCACTCCTGCCGATCCACTTCTGTCGACCTGGCATCCGTACGGCGGCAGGACTCGGCGTCCGCACGGACCGCCCCGCCGCGGCGGCGGGGGCTTGTCGTCGGAAGGGATCTTCACGCACAAACACCGCGAACGCAGAGCGGAATCGGCGTTGTGTGAGTGTCCTCACGAGTGATCCAATCGGGTGGACAGCACACTTCTCCACCCCGGTGCGGGGGTCCCAACGAGCCCCGCACCAGCAGCGGAAGGCGGAATTCCCGACTTCGCGTAGGCGTTCCGCGCAACTTTTCCGGTTCGCATGTGCGAGTACCGGCTACGCCGTATGTGGGTACCTCTTCTGGTCCGTTTCGACCCCGGCCCGGACGGTTCGGATCGATCGCTTCGGTCTTGAACGGACCGTCAATTGACCGACTCCGGCGGCACTGTGACCCGTTGTGTCCTCCTTTCTCCGTCCAGGAGCCGCAAAGCCCGAGCCAGCGTCGTCGCGTGGAGCTCGGCCTCGCCCCGCTGATGCATGAGCGTCAGGGCGTCCCTGAGCGCCGTCGCCCCGCCGACGAGTGCTTGCGCGGCCCGGAGTCCGCCATACGTGTGGTCGCTCCTGGCCGGGTTGATCCTTCCGAGCAGGTCGACCACTTCCAGATAGCGGTCGAGGAGTTCGCACTCGGCGCGCGTCAGCGCGGGCAGCGGGGGCAGCTCGGGCGGCAGCATCGCCGGGTCACCTGGCGCCGTGGCCCGAGCCGGACGGCTTGCGGTTCTCGATGACCCGGTCCACGAGCCCGTACTCCACGGCGTCCTGGGCCTGAAGGATCTTGTCCCGCTCGATGTCGGCGGCGATGCGCTCTCGGCTCTGCCCGGTGTGCCGCGCGAGCAGTTCCTCCAGCTGGGCGCGCATGCGCACCAGTTCACGGGCCTGGATCTCCAGGTCGGTCGGCTGGCCCTGCGCGGGCTCGGTCAGCCCCGGCTGTTGGATCACCACGCGCGCGCCGGGCAGCATGGCCCGCTTCCCCGGCGTCCCGGCGGCCAGGAGTACGGCGGCGGCGGAGGCGGCCTGCCCGAGGCACACGGTCTCGACCTCGCAGCTGACGAACTTGATCGTGTCGTAGATCGCCGTCATGGCGCTGAACGAGCCGCCGGGGGAGTTGATGTACAGCGAGATGTCCCGGTCCGGCGCGGCGTACTCGAGGTGGATGAACTGCGCCATCACATCGTTCGCGGAGGTGTCGTCGATCGGTGTCCCCAGGAAGACGATCCGCTCCTCCAAAAGCTTGGAGTACGGATCGAGCGGTCCCTGTCCGGCCGAGGTGCGCTCGGTGAACTCGGGCAGGACGTAGCGGGCGGAAGGTCGGTTCATGGCACATGCCTCCGTGAGCGCGGAACTCTGTCGCTGCTTCTGTAAAAAATGTACAGGACGTACGGATGGCTGAGTAGGACCAAGGCTCCGAGAAACGCGAAGAAGGGGGCCGGCCCGCGCCCGATGCACGTGGCCGACCCCCTCTCCGTGCTTCTGGGGCGTGGCTACCGGTCGCCGTCGTCCGTCCTGGACAGGCGCAGCGCGAGGTGTTGCAGGAGGTCGGCGCTCTTGATGTCGGTCCTGCCCGAGTCATGCACCTCGGCGAGCTCGGAGAAGAGGAAAGCGAACGCGCCCACCAGGGAGATCGTCACCGGCATCAGCGCCGCGATGGTCGCCTCCGCGGCCTCCTCCACGCTCGATTCCGCCGGGATCTCGATGGAGGGGAACGCCTCTGTCACCAGGCGCCCGAGCTGGGCGTCCTCGGTCTCGATGTCGGGCTCGGCATCCTTGCTGAGCCTGCGCACCATTTCCTGGGTCTCGGTCAGGACGCCGATTGCGCGCAGGATGATCTCGCTCTGTTCCATGCGCGGAGCCTAGGCGGACGGTGCCCCGCCGCGGGCGCTGTTCCGGGCGGGGCTTCGTCGGATCCGCGCAAGCAGCCATGCAGCACGAACAGTTGACACGTCGACGTTACGCGCGGCCACTGACAACGGCGGCGCCCCGAACCGTCCCGCCCGAACCGCCGCCCCACCTGCGGGTTGCCGTGCCGTCACGGACCGTGTCCGCGCAGGGGGTCCGGTCTAAGCTGGAGGACATGGCCTACGAGATTCCGGTGACGCAAGCCCGCGCTGAGCTCGCCGATCTGATCAACCGCGTCGTGTACGGCGGTGAACGCGTCGTCGTGACCCGGCACGGCAAGCCGCTCGTCGCGCTGGTCTCCGCCGCCGATCTCGAGCGCCTCGAGGCCCTGGGGGAATCGGGGGACGAGCAGGTGATCAGCTCCGTCTCCGGCATCGGCTCGACCTCGTCCGCCGGCGGCGACCGCCACCGCTTCGGCATCGCCGCGGAGCACCGGGGACCGGAGGTCAGGTAAGTCGGCGGATCCGGCAGCTCCGGCAGATCTAGCCGGTCCGCCACGTCCAGTACGTCTCCGCCGGCCTCAAGAGGCGCCCGGATCAAGTGACTTGGGTGACTGTCCCGGGCAGGGAAAGGCCGTGCGCCCCCGTCCGCTACAGCGGGGACACACGGCTGTCATGAGGGCGCGCGGCGTCAGCCGACCGCCACCGCCTCCCGCGCCGCGGGCTCCCCGGCCCCTTCGCCGGCGCCCCGCTTCTTGCGCAGCCCGCCCAGCAGTACGCAGGCGAGCCCGAGCCCTGCCCAGGCCGCCAGCGTGATCGCGGGCGTCATGGCCCGCGCCCCGTCGAAGTACGAGACCGAGCGCAGCAGCGTTCCCCCCGCGCCCGGCGGCAGGAGCTGGCCGATGCGGCCGACCGGTTCGGGCAGTAGCTGCGGCGCCGACGACACCCCCGAGAACGGGTTGCCGAGCAGCACCATCAGGAGTGAGCCCACCCCGATCCCCGCCGGGCCGAACAGCGCGGAAAGTCCGGCCACGGTGCCGCCCACGGCCAGCGCCGACAGGCCCAACACCCCGGCTTCCGCCCACCAGTTGCCCGTAAGCACCCCGAGCCAGCTGTGCGTGAGCGCCGCCGCCACGACGCCTACGAGCGAGGACGCCACCACGAGCGCACCCGCCGCCCGCCACCCGCGCAGCCCGAGCAGCGTCACCACGGCGCCGCCGGCCACACCCGCGATCGCCAGCGGCAGCACGCTCGAACTCAGCACCGCCCCACGCGGATCCCCGGCCGGCGCGGCGACCACGTCGACCGTCGGCACCCGCGTGCCCTTCGGCGCCTCGGCGGTCACGGCCTGCTGGAGCAGCTGCGCGACGACGGGGCTCGCCGCCGTCGCGGTGAGGAGCTTCGGGCCCTGGGGCGTCGCCGCCACCGCTCCGTAGACGGTCCGGTCCGTGATCGCCGCGCGCGCCGCCGCCTCGTCGGCGTACCGGTGAATCTCGAACGCGCCTTTGTGGGACCGCAGTTGCTGCTCGACGGGTGCTGTGGCGGCCGCCGGTCCCGCGACGCCGAGCGGGAGGTCGCGGGGCGCGGTTCTGGCCCCGGGCCAGGCGAACGCCCACAGCGCGAGTGCGACGAGCATCGGCACGAGCAGGGCGACCGCGGCCATCCTGCGCGCCGGAGACGGCGGGGCCGGGGTGGCGGTCGGGCTGGACATGGCTTCCTCCGGGAAGAGCGGGAGCTTATAGCGAAGGATCGTTCGTTTTACTGACGGCCACTGTCCCGGCGTGGCCGTCCCTTGTCAAGAATGAATGTTCGTTTTACTTTGTGACCATGGCTCGTGTATCCCAGGAACATCTGGACGCCCGTCGTCGGCAGATCCTCGACGGTGCGACCCTCTGCTTCGCGCTCAACGGCTTCCACGCCACGTCCATGCAGGACGTGCTGAAGTCGGTCAATCTCTCCGCGGGCGCGGTGTACCGCTACTTCAGCGGCAAGGAGGAGCTGATCGGGGCCATCGTCACCGAGGTGCTCGACGAGATACGGGGTGTCTTCGAGTCGGCCGGCGCCGAGAGTCCGCCCGCGCCGCCGGACGTGCTGGTGGGGAGGGTTCTGGGCAGGATCCTCGGGATGCGGCCGGGGCTCACGCACGAGGGTGTGTCCGTCTTCCCGCGGCTGATGGTCCAGGTGTGGACGGAGACCCTGCGCAACGACGAGCTCTCCCGGGTGATGCGCGAGGCGTACGTCGGCGTGCGCGCGGCCTGGGTGAAGATTGTCGAGGGGTATCAGGCCGCTGGGATGATGCGCGCCGACATCCCCGCCGACGACGTCGCCCGGGTCATGATCGCCACGGCGCAGGGATTCGCCGCGCAGCAGGCCCTGTTCGGGGAAGTTCACGTCCCTGTCGAAACTTTGCAGAACGGCCTGCGGGCCCTGATGAGTATGGGCGCGGCCAGCTGACGGTCATGGGCGGGTCAAAGGGTGGTTAACCTCGTTGAAACTCCCCCCGATTAGCCTGCACCGCACGTCACCAGGGGCTTTTGTAACCGGGATGCACAAGATCGTGTGCATTGCTTGTATGTTACATCTATACCCGCCGCGGTGGCCGCGGCAGCCGGATCCCGCACGGTCCGGAGTGAAGGACTGTGAGGTGAGCTGTGCAACTGACCCCGCACGAGCAGGAACGACTGCTCATTCATGTGGCAGCCGACGTGGCCGAGAAGCGTCGGAGCCGGGGTCTGAAACTCAATCATCCCGAGGCGATCGCTCTTGTCACGTCGCACATTCTCGAAGGTGCACGTGACGGCCGGACCGTAGCCGAACTCATGTCGTCCGGCCGCAAGGTGCTCACGCGCGACGACGTGATGGAGGGCATCCCCGAGATGATCCACGACGTGCAGGTCGAGGCGACCTTCCCCGACGGCACCAAGCTCGTCACCGTCCACGATCCCATCGTCTGACGGGGGGAGCGCTTCCATGATTCCCGGAGAGATCCTCTTCGCGGACGAGCCCGTCGTGTTCAACGAGGGCCGCGAGGTCACCCGTCTGACCGTGCTCAACGCCGCCGACCGGCCCGTCCAGGTCGGCTCCCACTACCACTTCGCCGAGGCCAATCCCGGTCTGGAGTTCGACCGTGCCGCAGCGCACGGTCTGCGACTCAACGTCGCCGCAGGGACCGCCGTGCGCTTCGAGCCCGGAATCCCTGTCGACGTCGAACTCGTGCCTCTGGCCGGCCGGCGCATCGTGCCGGGTCTGCGGGGCCAGACCGGAGGTGCCCTCGATGGCTGAACTCTCCCGCGCCGCCTATGCCGACCTGTTCGGCCCCACCACCGGCGACCGCATCCGCCTCGCGGACACCGACCTGCTGATCGAGATCGAGGAGGACCGCTCCGGCGGCCCCGGCCTCTCCGGTGACGAGTCCGTGTTCGGCGGCGGCAAGGTGATCCGCGAGTCCATGGGCCAGTCACGCGCTACGCGCGCAGACGGCGCCCCCGACACCGTCATCACCGGCGCCGTGATCGTCGACCACTGGGGCATCGTCAAGGCCGACATCGGCATCCGGGACGGCCGGATCGCCGCGATCGGCAAGTCCGGCAACCCCGACACGATGGACGGCGTCCACCCCGACCTCGTCATCGGCCCCGAGACCGAGATCCTCGCCGGCAACGGCAAGATCGTCACCGCGGGCGCCATCGACACCCACATCCACTTCATCTCGCCGACCATCGTCGACGAGGCGCTCGCCTCCGGTGTCACCACGCTGATCGGCGGCGGCACCGGCCCGGCGGAGGGCTCCAAGGCGACCACGATCACCCCTGGTTCGTGGCACCTTGCCCGCATGTTCGAGGCGATGGAGTCGAGCCCGGTCAACATCGGCTTCCTCGGCAAGGGCAACACCACGTCCGCCGAGTCCATGTACGCCCAACTGCGCGGCGGCGCCGTCAGCTTCAAGATCCACGAGGACTGGGGCGCGACTCCCGCCGTCATCGACGCCTGCCTGAACGTCTGTGAGGACACCGGCGCGCAGCTCGCCGTCCACACGGACACCCTGAACGAGGCGGGCTTCGTGGACGCCACCTTCGACGCCGTGGCCGGCCGCACCCTGCACGCTTTCCACGTCGAGGGCGCCGGCGGCGGGCACGCGCCCGACATGATCACGGCCGTCTCGCTGCCCAACATGCTGCCGAGCTCGACCAACCCGACGCGGCCGCACACCGTCAACACCGTCGAGGAACACCTCGACATGCTGATGGTCTGCCACCACCTCAACCCGGCCGTCCCCGAGGACCTGGCCTTCGCCGAGTCCCGGATCCGGCCCACCACCATCGCGGCCGAGGACATCCTCCACGACATCGGCGCCATCTCGATCATGTCCTCGGACTCCCAGGCGATGGGCCGCATCGGCGAGGTCGTCCTGCGGACCTGGCAGACCGCGCACGTCATGAAGCGCCGCCGCGGCCTCCTGCCCGGCGACACCCGCGCCGACAACCTGCGCGCCCGTCGCTATGTCGCCAAGTACACGATCAACGCGGCCGTCGCACAGGGCATCGACCACGAGATCGGCTCCGTCGAGTCCGGCAAGCTCGCCGACCTGGTGCTCTGGGACCCCCGGTTCTTCGGCGTCAAGCCGCAGCTCGTCATCAAGGGCGGCCAGATCGCGTACGCTCAAATGGGTGACGCCAACGCGTCCATCCCCACGCCGCAGCCCGTCCTGCCCCGCCCCATGTTCGGTGCCCACGGCAGGGCCCCCGCCTCGAACTCGTTCTTCTACGTGACGCAGACCGCCCTCGACGACGGGCTGCCCGAACGCCTCGGCCTGGACAGGAAGTTCGTGCCGATCCGCTCGACGCGGGGACGCACGAAGGCGGACATGCGGGAGAACGACGCGCTGCCGCGGGTCGAGGTCGCCCCCGACAGCTTCGCCGTCACCATCGACGGCGAACTCGTCGAACCCGCACCCGCCGCCGAACTGCCGCTCGCCCAGCGGTACTTCCTGTTCTGACGGGCCGAGAAGAAGAGATATGACACGAGCCGCACTCCTCGTCCTGGCCGACGGCCGCTTCCCCGCCGGTGGGCATGCCCACTCCGGCGGGGCGGAGGCCGCCGTCAAGGCGGGACGCATCACGGGCGCGGCGAGCCTGGAGGACTTCTGCCGGGGCCGTCTGCACACCACGGGACTGGTGTCGGCGTCCCTGGCGGCGGCCGCCGCGCTCGGCCTCGATCCGGTCACCCTGGATGAGGCCGCCGACGCCCGTACACCGTCACCCGCCCTGCGCACCGCGGCGCGCAGGCTCGGCAGGCAGCTCATGCGCGCCGCGCGCGCGGCCTGGCCGCATCCCGAACTCGACACGCTCGCCCGTCGGTTCCCCAAGGGGGCCCATCAGCCGGTGGTCCTCGGCCTCACCGCCCGGGCCGCGGGCCTCGGAGCCGCCGACGCCGCCTACTGCTCCGCGTACGAGAGCGTCAGCGGGCCCGCCACCGCGACGGTCCGGCTGCTCAGCCTCGACCCCTTCGACGCGACGGCGGGGCTCGCGCGCCTCGCGGACGACATCGACCGTGTCGCGACGGCGGCCGCCGAGGCTGCGGCACGAGCCGTCACCGAAGGGGCGGATTCCTTGCCCGCGGCGTCCGCGCCGCTGCTGGAGGTGGGGGCCGAGGCCCACGCGGCCTGGGCTGTGCGCCTGTTCGCGTCCTAGGACGCGACGCGGCGGACACGCCTCAGGGCGCCCTGCCTCCCCACTGAACGATCGGAGTAACACCATGCACCTCGACCACTCACATGACGGCCCCGCCGCGGTCAGCGCCGACGCCCGCCGTCCCGACGGCACCCGCCGCGCCGTTCGTATCGGCCTCGGCGGCCCCGTCGGATCCGGCAAGACCGCCACCGTCGCGGCGCTCTGCCGCGCGCTGCGCGACGAGCTGTCCCTCGCCGTCGTGACGAACGACATCTACACGCGCGAGGACGCCGAGTTCCTGCTCCGCGAGGCCGTGCTGCCGCCCGAGCGCATCACCGCCGTGGAGACGGGCGCCTGCCCGCACACCGCCATCCGCGACGACATCTCCGCCAACCTGGAGGCCGTGGAGGACCTGGAGGACGAGATCGGGCCGCTCGACCTGATCCTCGTCGAGTCCGGCGGCGACAACCTCACGGCCACGTTCTCGCGCGGCCTCGTCGACGCGCAGATCTTCGTCATCGACGTCGCCGGCGGCGACGACATCCCGCGCAAGGGCGGCCCGGGCGTCACCACCGCCGACCTGCTCGTCATCAACAAGACGGACCTCGCCCCGTACGTCGGCTCCGACCTCGCCAGGATGTCCGCCGACGCCAAGGCGCAGCGCGCCGAACTCCCTGTCGTCCTCCAGTCCCTGCGCTCCGACGACGGTGTGCGCGAGGTCGCCGACTGGGTGCGCGGACAGTTCGCCGAGTGGACGGCATGACCGCAGGCGTACGCTCCACGGCCCGCATCACGGCGAGTGACGACGGCCGGGGCGGCACCAGTCTGCCCGTCCTCGACGCAGAGGGCTCCCTGGCCCTGCGCCGCATCCGCTCGACCGGTCCTGACGCGCGCGTCATGCTCGTCGGCGCCATGAGCGGGCCGCTCGGCGGCGACCACATGAGTGTCGAGGCGCATGTGACGGCAGGTGCCCGCCTGCGCATCGGGTCCGTCGCCGCGACGATCGCCCTGCCCGGCCAGGCCAAGGGCGAGGCGCGCTACGACGTCCGCCTCAGGGTCGACGACGGGGCCGAACTGCACTGGCTGCCCGAGCAGTTGATCTCCGCGTGCGAGAGTGACCTGCGGGTCACCACGCGGGCCGAACTCGCTCCGGGCGCCCGGCTCGTGCTGCGTGAGGAACAGGTGCTCGGCCGCACCGCCGAGGAGCCCGGCCGGCTCACCAGCCGGCTCACCGTCCACCGCGCGGGCCGCCCCCTGCTCGACCAGGAGCTGTCCTGCGGCCCCGGCGCGCCTGGCGGCTGGGACGGCCCCGCCGTACTCGCGGGACATCGGGCGCTCGGCCAACTCGTGGTCGTAAGGCCCGAGTTCGAGAAAGACAGGCCGTCGCCCGCGCTGCTCGGCGAGAATGCCGCGCTGACGCCGCTCGCGGGGCCCGCCGTCCTGGTCACGGCCCTCGCGTCCGACGCGCTGCGGCTGCGCGGAACGCTCGACGAGGCCCTGCGCCGCCTGTCCTGAGCGACGGCCCAAGGGGCCCGGCCGGTCCGAACCAAACGACCGTACGGGCCCATTCCGCTCACCGGGACGAGTTATACCGTTTATCGGATTGGTAAAGAACGTCAACTGTCCCTGTTGTCAGGGGCGGTGCAGGCGCAAGGATCCCCGTACTGATCGAGAACCCGATCGAAGTAATGATCGAATCGATGTACGGAGGACTCAGTTGAGACGGACTCGACTTACCAGTCGAAGCAGCCGGACGGCGGTGATCGGCTCCGCCGGAACCCTGGTGGCGGCGACCCTGATTGCGGGAGCCATGGCGGCGCCCGTCGCCAGCGCGGACTCCCGGAGCGGCCAGGACCGTGAAGCCCGTGGTGCGGCCGTCGCGGCGGCCCGTGCCGCCAAGGCCGGCATCGACTGGAAGGACTGCCCCGCCGACTGGGGCATAGCCAAGCCCATCCAGTGCGGCTGGGTGACGGTGCCGCTCGACTACGCGAAGCCGTACGGCAAGCAGATCAAGCTCGCCGTCGACCGCATAGGCTCCACCGGCACCAAGGACGAGCGCCAGGGCGCCCTCGTCTACAACCCGGGCGGCCCCGGCGGCTCCGGCATGCGCTTCCCGACGCGGGTGACCACCAAGAACCCGCTCTGGACGAAGACTTCGAAGGCGTACGACTTCGTGGGCTTCGACCCGCGCGGCGTCGGCCACTCCGCGCCGATCTCCTGCATCGACCCGCAGGAGTTCGTGAAGGCCCCCAAGGCCGACCCGGTCCCCGACTCCGATGCCGACAAGCTCGGCCAGCGCAAGCTCGCCAAGGAGTACGCGGACGGCTGCGCCGAGCGCAGCGGCGACATGCTGCCGCAGATGACCACGCCGAACACCGCGCGCGACCTCGACGTCATCCGCGCCGCCCTCGGCGAGAAGAAGCTCAACTACCTGGGCGTCTCCTACGGCACGTACCTGGGCGCCGTCTACGGCACGCTCTTCCCGGGCCACGTCCGCCGCATGGTCGTCGACAGCGTCGTCGACCCGTCGCGCGACAACATCTGGTACGAGGCCAACCTCGGCCAGGACGTCGCCTTCCAGGGCCGCTGGAACGACTGGACCTCGTGGGTGGCCAAGAACGACGCCTCCTTCCACCTCGGAGACACGCAGGCCAAGGTCGAGGCCCAGTGGCTGAAGCTGCGCGCCGCCGCCAAGAAGAACCCCATCGGTGGCGTCGTCGGCCCCGCCGAGCTGATCGCCTTCTTCCAGAGCGCCCCGTACTACGACTCGTCGTGGGTGCCGGTCGCGCAGGTGTGGAGCAAGTACGTCGCCGGCGACACCCAGGCGCTCGTCGACGCCGCGGCCCCCGACATGTCGGACACCGCGGGCAACGCCGCGTCGGAGAACGGCAACGCGGTCTACACCGCCGTCGAGTGCGCCGACGCCAAGTGGCCCACCAGCTGGAAGAAGTGGGACCGCGACAACACGCGTCTGAACAAGGACTACCCGTTCATGACGTGGGCGAACGCGTGGATGAACCTGCCGTGCGCCACCTGGCCCACCAAGCAGCAGACCCCCGTGAACGTGAAGACCGGCAAGGGCCTGCCCGCCGTTCTGATCGTCCAGTCCACCCGTGACGCGGCCACCCCCTACAAGGGTGCCGTCGAGCTGCACCAGCGCTTCAAGGGCTCGCGCCTGATCACCGAGAAGGACGCGGGCTCCCACGGTGTCACCGGCCTGACCAACCCGTGCATCAACGACCGGGTCGACACCTACCTGCTCACCGGCAAGACGGACAGCAAGGATGTGACGTGCGCCCCGCACGCCACGCCCAAGCCGTAACCACCGTCACGCGGTGAACATGTGATGGCCCGGCCTCCCCAAAGAGGCCGGGCCATCGTCGTGCCGTCGCTGCCGGGCGCTCGATCCGGCCCGGGCTCAGCTCAGCGGCATCCGCGGGAACTTGCGGGCCTTGTCCTTGGCCGCTTCGGCCTCGGCCTTGACGTCGGCCGCGTACTTGTCGACGTACTCCTGGCCGGACAGGCCGAGGATCGCGTAGATGATCTCGTCGGTGACCGCGCGGAGGATCGCCTTCTCGCCGTCCATGCCGGCGTAGCGCGAGAAGTCCAGGGGCTCGCCGAAGCGGATCGTCACGCGGTGGAGGTTCGGGATGACCTGGCCGGGCGGCTGCGCCTCGAACGTGCCGATCATCGCGCAGGGGATCACCGGGACCTGCCCCTTGAGTGCCATCGCTGCCACGCCGACCTTGCCCTTGTAGAGCCGCCCGTCGTGCGAGCGCGTGCCCTCCGGGTAGATGCCGAGCAGCTCGCCCTTGCTCAGCACGCCGAGGCCCTCGCGGATCGCTGCCTGGCCCGCCGCTTTGCCGGAGCGGTCCACGGGGATCTGTCCGGCGCTGCGGAAGAACGCGGCGGTCAGCCGGCCCCTGATGCCGGGCCCCGTGAAGTACTCCGCCTTCGCCAGGAACGTGATGCGCCGCTTCAGGATGGCCGGCATCAGGAAGTGGTCCGAGAACGACAGGTGATTGCCCGCGACGATCGCCGCGCCCGACTCCGGCACATGGTCGAGCCCCTCGATCCGGGGCCGGAACACCAGCCGCAGCAGTGGGCCCAGAATCACGTACTTGAGCAGTCGGTAGAACATGCTGGGCCGCCTTCCCCGTGGATCCAGATGCGTGCGCACAGTAACCAATCGTCGGCCCGCGCGCGAGAGCCCGTTCGGACCTCGCCGGGTCTCCGACCGGGGGACCGCACGGCGCGTCCGCTTGGCGGCCGCCCGGCACAGGGAGTCCCCTGGCCTCCGTTCGTCCCGCACCTTCACCGGAGGTCCCGTGATGCGTCCGCTCGTTCTCGCCGCCGCAGCCCTCACCGCCCTCGCCGCGGCCGGCCCCGCCCGCGCCACCGCCACCGACCCGCCGGCGCCCCAGGGGGTCTTCCTCACCGTCTCCGGGAATCAGGGTTCATGGATGCGCGGTGAGCTGCTGCGCTGCGAGCCGGGGGCGTCCGGGCACCATCCCCACGCGTCAGAGGCGTGCGCCGCACTCGACGGGGCGCAGGGGAATCTGGACGCGCTGCACCCGGCCCCGGAGATGTGCACCCAGGTCTACGCCCCGGTCACCGTGAGCGCGAGCGGCACATACCGCGGCAAGAAGATCACCTGGGAGAAGACCTTCGCCAACGCCTGCACGATGAACGCGTCGACCGGGTCCGTCTTCCGCTTCTGACGCGCGGGACCCGCTCTCGCGGCACCGGGCCATGCGTCAGGTGCTGCGCGACGCGGCCATCCCGAGGGTGAGCAGACCGAGCACGACCCAGCCGAACCACAGCCACCCGTTGCTCCCGAGCGCCACCGTGTAGGCCGTCACCGCGACGAGGGCGCCGACGGTGAGCACCCCCATCGTCTTCATCGATCCGGGCATGGCCCGCCTCCTCCCGGTAACCCGGACGGCGCAGCGCCCGGACCACGGCTGAACACCATGGTCACCCCTCAGGGGCGCCGGGCGCTACCGGCCGCGCGTGTTCAGTGAGGCGAGATACGCGTTGTACGCGACAAGCTCCTGGTCACCGTCGCGGTCCGCGGCCCGGTCCTTGCGGCGCGCCTGCCGGTCCTCGGACTTCTTCCACTGGAAGAGCAGCGCGAGCAGCACGAGCACCGAGGGCACCTCGCTGAACGCCCAGGCGATACCGCCCGCTGCCGTCTGGTCCGCCAGCGCGTCGATCCCGAGCGAGGCCGGCGGGTGCTCGTACGTGCCGATCATCGGCCCGGACGCCATCATCAGCGCGATGCCGAAGAACGCGTGGAAGGGCATGCCCGCGAAGAGCTCCAGCATCCGCATCACATAGCCGGGGCGGTGCGGGCCCGGGTCCACGCCCATGATCGGCCAGAAGAAGACCAGGCCGACGGCGAGGAAGTGCACCATCATGCCGATGTGCCCGACCTTCGAACCCATGAGAGTGTCGAAGATCGGCGTGAAGTAGAGCGCGTACAGGCTCGCGATGAACAGCGGGATCGTGAACGCGGGATGCGTGACGATCCGCATGTACCGGCTGTGCAGCAGCATCAGGAGCAGCTCGCGCGGCCCCTTCGAGCCGCGCCGCGCCACCGGCATCGCCCGCAGGGCGAGCGTGATCGGCGCGCCCATCAGGAGCAGGATCGGCGAGAGCATGCTGATCACCATGTGCTGCACCATGTGCACGGAGAACATGACCATGCCGTAGTCGTTCAGCTTGGTGCACATCACCAGCATCACGGTCAGCACGCCGATGACGAACGACAGCGTGCGGCCCACCTGCCAGCTGTCACCGCGCCGCGCGAGCCGCACGACACCCCAGCCGTACAGGCCGAGCGCCACCAGGCACCCGATCAGGAAGAAGGGGTCCGCCGACCATGCGAGGCCTCGCCCCAGCGTGAACGGCGGCAGATCCATGTTCATGCCGTGCCCGCTGTGATCCATCCGCCGGCTCCTGATTGGTACTGGTTATGGGCTGTCTGTCCGCACCAGAGTAGAACTGCCCCCGGTCGCGGTCGCGACCGGGGGCAGACTCTTCAGGAGCGAACTACAGAACGCACTCCGCCTCGGCGTACCGCTCCTGCGGAACCGTCTTCAGCGTCTCGACGGCCTCGGCGAGCGACACCATCACGATGTCCGTGCCGCGCAGCGCCGTCATCATGCCGAACTCGCCGCGGTGCACGGCCTCGACGGCGTGCCAGCCGAAGCGCGTGGCGAGCACACGGTCGTACGCGGTGGGGGTGCCGCCGCGCTGCACGTGACCGAGGATCACCGGGCGGGCCTCCTTGCCGAGGCGCTGCTCCAGCTCGCCGGAGAGCCGCGTCGCGATGCCCGCGAAGCGCTCGTGGCCGTACATGTCCTTGACGCCCTCGTCGAACTCCATGGAGCCGGGGGCGGGCTTGGCGCCCTCGGCGGCCACGACGATGGCGAACTTCTTGCCCGCGGAGAACCGCTCGCCGACCTTCGCGGCCAGCTCCTCGATGTCGAAGGGGCGCTCCGGCACGACGATGGCGTGGGCGCCCGCGGCCATGCCCGAGTGCAGCGCGATCCAGCCGGTGTGACGGCCCATGACCTCGACGATCAGGACGCGCTGGTGGGACTCGGCGGTCGTCTTGAGACGGTCGAGCGCCTCGGTCGCGACGCCGACGGCCGTGTCGAAGCCGAAGGTGACGTCCGTGACGGCGATGTCGTTGTCGATCGTCTTCGGCACGCCGACGATCGGGAGGCCGCTGTCGGACAGGAGGCGGGCCGCCTTCAGCGTGCCCTCTCCGCCGATCGGGATGATCGCGTCAAGACCCAGATCCGCGACATGGCCCTTGGCCCGCTCCACGCCGTCGCGCAGATGCGCGGGCTGGACCCGCGACGAGCCGAGGATCGTGCCGCCGCGGGCGAGGATGCCGCCCACCGCGTCCAGGTCGAGCTTGCGGTAGTCGCACTCCAGCAGGCCCTTCCAGCCGTCGTGGAAGCCGATGACCTCGTCGCCGTGGTCGACGACGGCACGGTGCACGACCGAACGAATCACGGCGTTCAGGCCGGGGCAGTCTCCGCCGGAGGTGAGGACACCAATACGCATAGCCCGAGAACCTTTGCAAAGTGGGCCGATGACCGGACCACTTTGTCCGGCTGGATCCCCGCCACCCTACCGGCGGGAGGGGGCGGGGCCGCACCTGACGTCCGCCTGCTGGACTGACCCGCTCACTTGTGCGGGACAGTGATCAGGCGGGCTGCTGAGCCGACGCGATCCGCTCGTTGCGCAGCGCCTCGTACCAGCGGTCGTCGACCGGCGGCAGCGCGTTGACATCGAGGGCCAGCTTCAGGAGCAGGTCCGCGATCAGCGGGTTGCGGGCGAGGACGGGGCCGTGCATGTACGTGCCGAACACGGTGTCGTTGAACGCGCCCTCCGTGCCGTCACCCGTGCCGTTGCCCTTGCCGATCTGCACGCGCGCGAAGGGCCGCGCCGACGGGCCGAGGTGCGTGATGCCCTGGTGGTTCTCGAAGCCCGTCAGCGGGGGGAGCCCCAACTGCGGGTCGATGTCGCCCAGTACGTCGCCGACGCACCGCTCGCCCTCACCGCGCGTGGACACCACGTCGAGCAGGCCGAGGCCCTGCTCGCGCTCGCCCAGGTCGTTGATGAACTCGTGGCCGAGGATCTGGTAACCGGCGCAGACCGAGAAGACGATCGCGCCGTTGGCCACGGCGCGCTGGAGACCGCCGTCACGCCGAAGCCGCTCCGCGGCGAGACGCTGCGGCCGGTCCTCACCCCCGCCGATCAGATAGATGTCGCCGGAGGTGGGCACCGGCTGGTCGCTGCGCACGTCGAGCCGGTGCACGTCGAGGCGGCGCTGGCGGGCGCGGCGCTCCACGACGAGGGCGTTGCCCTGGTCGCCGTACGTGCTCAGGAGGTCGGGGTAGACCCAGACCAGACGAAGGCCGTTGTCGCTCATGCTCATGAATCCTCTGCGGGGTCTCAGTTGCCGACGCGGCGGCGGACGTCCTGGAACGCGGTGTAGTTGGCGATCAGTTCGATCCGCCCTGGCGGGGCGGACTGCACCGCCTCGTCGACGCTCTCGCAGACCCGGAAGTCCAGGCCGGCGACCTCGAGCCGCACGGCGAGGTCGAGCCTGCGGTCGCCGATCACGAAGATCGGGTGACCGGCCAGACGTGTGTAGTCGACGTCCCACAGCCAGGAGGTGTCGGTGCCGTCGGCGCCGCGCGCGTTGACCGAAAGGATCACCGGGGTCGGCGGCGGGTCGATCAGGGAAAACGTTTCGAGCCAGCCCGCCGGGTTCTTCGCGAGCAGCAGACGCAGGTCGCGGCCGAGGAACTGCACGACGTCGTAGCGTCCCGCGACCGCCTGCACCTGGTACATGCGCTCGAGGGCCACCTGGGGCGGCACGCCGAAGCACGCGGCGACGGCGGCCGACGAGGTCGCGTTCGCCTTGTTGGCGCGGCCGGGGAGCTGGAGGTGGATCGGCCAGGCCGAGCCGTGCGGGTCGAGGACGTAGTCGCCCTGGAGCGCCCAGCTGGGCGTCGGACGGCGGAAGCCGCACTCGCCGCAGTACCAGTCGTCGCCGGGGCGCTGCATCACGCCGCCGCACGACGGGCAGGACCACGCGTCGTCCTTCCACTCCTGGCCGGCGGCGACCCACACCACGTTCGGCGAGGAGGACGCGGCCCAGACGACCAGCGGGTCGTCCGCGTTCGCGATCACGATCGCCTTCGAACCGGCCAGGCCCTCACGCCACTTCTCGGCGAGCATGCGGGTCTCGGCGGCGCGGTCGAGCTGGTCGCGCGAGAGGTTGAGCAGCGCGATCGCCTTGGGGGCGGTGTCGCGGGCGACACCCGCCAGATACTTCTCGTCGACCTCGATCACGCCGAACTTCGCGTCCGAGCCGCCGGCGAGTGCCGAGGTGATGCCCGCGGGCATGTTCGCGCCGAGCGCGTTCGACACGACGGGGCCGGCGGCGCGCAGGGCCTCCGCGATCAGCCGCGTGGTGGTGGTCTTGCCGTTCGTCGCCGAGACGAGCACCACATCCAGATGCTGCGCAAGCCGCCCGAGCAGCTCGGGGTCGAGCCTGAGCGCGACCTTGCCGCCGATCACCGATCCGCTGCCGCGGCCCGCCGCGCGGGACACCGCCGCGGCCGCCTTGCCCGCCGTGACGGCCAGCTTGGCCCGCGGAGTCAGCGGCTCCGAGTTGCCTGACATCGTTCTGGATCCTCCTTGCGTACGGCGCCGCGCCTGCCCCCGGCATCGCTTGGTGGAGTCAGCCTATCGAGATCCACCTTTGAGCCCGAACCGCGGCACCACCCCGGATCCGGGGCTCGCCCTGACCGTACCCTTACGGCCATGCGACACGGCTCGATCCCGGGCGCCTCCGGGCGCGTACGACCCCTGACCCTGCTCGGTGATCCCGTGCTGCACACGCCCTGCGAGGAGGTGACAGATTTCGGGCCCTCGCTCGGCCGCCTAGTGGAGGACCTGTTCGCGACGATGTACGCCGCCCAGGGCGTGGGCCTCGCGGCGAATCAGATCGGCGAGTCCGCGCGGGTATTCGTGTACGACTGCCCCGACGACGAGGACGTCCGTCACCTCGGGCACATCGTGAACCCGCGCCTCGTCGACGCGGACGGGGTGGTCGTGCGCGGCCCGGAGGGCTGTCTGTCGCTGCCGGGCCTGGAGGCGGGCACGCCCCGCTTCGACCATGCCCGCGTCGAGGGTGTGGACCTGCGGGGCGAACCTCTGGTCGTGCACGGCACGGGCTGGTTCGCCCGCTGCCTCCAGCACGAGTGCGACCACCTTGACGGGCGGGTCTACACGGACCACGTCACGGGGTGGCGCCGCCGCAGGGTGCTGCGCCAGGCGGCGCGGGCCCCCTGGGCGACCGGCGCAGCGTCCTGAGGCTCCTTGGGTCAGAAGCCCGGCCCGCCCACCTTGTCGCCCGCCGCGGCGAGCCTGCCCCACAGCAGGTCGGCGAGGCTGCGCACCAACTCGCTTCGCGAGCAGGGCCTTTCGCCGAGCCACCAGTCACCCGCGGCGTGCATCATGCCGACGATTCCGTGGCCCCAGACGCGCGCGAGCTGCTGGCTGCCGGGGCCGAGATCGATGCGTTCCTCGATGACCTCGGCGAGCTCCTCGCCCATGCGGCGCAGCAGGGGAGCGGAGTGCATGCCGACGTAGAAGCCCTGCTCGCCCGGTGCTGCACTCTCGGACACGCTCTCCGAGGGGTGCATGAGGAAGCGGTACACCTGAGGCCGTGCCTCGATCGCCGCGAGATAGGTGTCGAGCGTCGACTCGACCCGCTCACGGCGTTCGGCCGGGGCGTCGAGCGCGGCCCGCAGCGAGGCGAGGAGCGCGTCGGTGTGGCGCTTGGCGAGCGCGGCGTAGAGGCCGCCCTTGTCGCCGAAGTGCCGGTAGAGGATCGGCTTGGTGATGCCCGCCTCGGCCGCGATGGCGTTCATGGACGCACCGGGCCCGTCGCGGAGCACCACGCGGTCCGCGGCCTCCAGCAGCTCTCGCCGCCGGCGCTCGGCAGACGTCTGCTGTTCCGTCCGCTGTGTGGTCTCCATGAGGTTTCTCCCCGCCCGTGCGATGGCCTGACGCACGCGAAACGTAACACTCGACGGCCTCGGGGCATCGAACGGGCTGCCGGGAGTTGACAGGGGCTACTGGCGAGTAACAGACTGCCGTTACCGCAAGTAACGTGTGAAGTGTACGCAGTGCTGGAGGGGACATGGCCGAGTTCACGATGGATCTGAACGACGAGCAGAAGGAAGTCAGGGGCTGGCTCCACGGGTTCGCCGCCGATGTGATCCGTCCCGCGGCCGCCGAGTGGGACGAGCGTGAAGAGACGCCGTGGCCGGTGATCCAGGAAGCCGCCAAGATCGGAATCTACTCCCTGGACTTCTACGCGCAGCAGTTCTTCGACCCGACGGGTCTCGGCATCCCGATGGCCATGGAGGAGCTGTTCTGGGGTGACGCGGGCATAGCCCTGTCGATCGTCGGGACCGGGCTCGCCGCGGTCGGCGTCCTCGCCAACGGCACCGAAGAGCAGATCGGCACCTGGATCCCCCAGATGTACGGCGACGCCAACGATGTCAAGGTCGCCGCCTTCTGCTCGTCCGAGCCGGACGCCGGATCCGACGTCGCCTCCATGCGCACCCGCGCCGTCTACGACGCGGCCAAGGACGAATGGGTCCTCAACGGCACCAAGACCTGGGCGACCAACGGCGGCATCGCCAACGTCCATGTCGTCGTCGCCGTCGTCGACCCCGAGCTCGGCTCCAAGGGCCACGCCTCCTTCATCGTCCCGCCGAACACGCCTGGCCTGTCCCAGGGCCAGAAGTTCAAGAAGCACGGCATCCGCGCCTCGCACACCGCCGAGGTCGTCCTCGAGGACGTACGCGTCCCGGGCTCCTGCCTGCTCGGCGGCAAGGACAAGCTCGACGAGCGCATGGCGCGCGCCCGTGAGCGCGCCAAGGCCGGTGGCGGCGAGCGCGTGAAGAACGCCGCCATGGCCACGTTCGAGGCGTCCCGCCCCGCCGTCGGCGCGATGGCGGTGGGCACGGCCCGCGCCGCCTACGAGGAGGCCCTGGAGTACGCCAAGACGCGTACACAGTTCGGCCGCCCGATCATCGACAACCAGGGCGTCGCCTTCCAGCTCGCCGACATGCGCACGCAGATCGACGCGGCGCGACTCCTGGTGTGGCGCGCCTCCTGGATGGCGACCACGGGCAAGAAGTTCGAGTCGGCCGAGGGCTCCATGTCGAAGCTCTTCGCGAGCGAGACCGCCAAGAAGGTCACCGGCCAGGCCATCCAGATCCTCGGCGGCAACGGCTTCACCCGCGAGTACCCCGTCGAGCGCATGCACCGCGACGCCGCGATCTACACGATCTTCGAGGGCACCAGTGAGATCCAGCGCCTGGTGATCGCCCGCACGCTCTCGGGCATGCCGGTCCGCTAGCCGAGTCGGCCGGTGCCCCTCGCGCGGCGCGGGGCACCGGCTTCAGTGGCCGTGTCGCAGTGGTTCAGATCCGGGCGGCGACCTTGCGGGCGATGCGGACGATGTCGCCGGAGGGCCGCGCGGAGTACGCCGGGTGGTCGCGGACCCAGCCGTCCTCCAGGGCGTACCAGTCGACCTGTCGAGGGGCGGTGCCGTCGGCGAGGGCGGCCGCGAGCCCGTCGAAGTAGGTCCGCCAGCGCAGCGTGTAGAGGCCGCCGATGAGCCCGGCCCACTCGCGGTTCGCGTAGTCGTGCAGCCCGCCGTCGTCGGCACCCGAACGCGGACCCCATACCGTCACCAGGGACACGGCGTCGTACTCGAGACGGTCCCGCTCCTCCTCGTCGGCGCCCCAGGCGCGAGCGTCGGCGATCCAGCGCCCGAGCAGATGGCGCGGCTGCGTGGCGACGGTCTCCTCCAGCAGCCCGAGCCAGGTGAACCACTCACTCGTCAACTCCTCGAACGCCGCGCGGTCCTTGGTGTCGTACGCGGTCTTGATCCGCGGCAGCAGGATGCGGCTGCGGTGCGAGACCGTCTGCCGGGTGACGTCCATCAGGTCGTAGGCGTACGCGGAGCTGCGCCGCAGGCCCGGTGCCACCGCGAGCAGTTCGGGCAGGGCCCGTGCGAACTCCTCGGGGTCGTAACGAAGCGCGCCCGGCGACCAGGAGGCGCCGCTGGACACGTCCAGGCCGGGCCGGGCGCCGAACAGGCCGTCGTGGCCCTCGCTCCAGCTGTCCGCGCGCGTGGTGCCGTACGCGGTGCGGCGCAGGACGTCCCAGGCGGCCACCGCGTGCGCGTCGTGGCCGCCGTAGCGCTGCGCCGGCCACTGCTCGAACCAGCTCTTCAGCTCGACGGGTCCGTCCGTCCACGGCAGGTCGCTGAAGAGGGCGAACGCGGCCGGATTGTTGTCAGCGCCCTCGGGCATGAGCGCGATGCCGTCCAGGGCGCTGTTCTCCCTGGTGCGCCAACTCTCGTACAGGGAAGCCCAGTCGGGGGTGTTGGCGCCCATCGTCGTGTGGCCGCCGAAGTTCCAGATCGAGCCGAACGCGTACGGCGTGCCCGCCCAGTCCTTGTCGCGGTCGGTCACCGAGGGGAAGCGGTCGGAGAGGCCGTCGACGATGAACATCTTCGAGCGGTCGACGGCGTCGAGGATGTCGCGGCGCGGGTTGGTCTGCCAGCCGAGGATGTTCCAGATCGCGCCGGGGTGGGCGGTGCGAAGCGCCTTCTCGACCGCCTTCGCGGCCTCGCCGACCGGCACGTCACCCGGCTTGCCGCCCTCGTGCAGCAGGTCGAGCTTGTACATGGTGGTGTCGCCGAGCAGTTCGCTCTGCACGCGGTAGAACCTCTCGGCGATCCTGGCGAAGTGCGGGTCGCGGGGGTCGAGCCAGTCGGGGCGCGTGAAGCCGACCCAATCGCCCTGGGGGACGATGTGCGCGCCCGGGTTCCGGTCGGCGAAGCCGGGCGGGACGGTGCCGAAGTAGCCGGGGAACACCGGGGTCATGCCGAGCTCGCGGATCCGGCCGACGATTCTGCGGGCGAGCGCCGCGCGCCGGTCGAGGAGATGCCGCGACACGGGGCCGCCGAAGCCGGACATGTTCTGGAGCAGCCACCACGGCTGATGGGCCGGGCCCGCGATCCACCCGCGCATCTCGGCGTCGTCGTAACCGAATTCCTGGAATGTGCGGTGGTAGACGGTGTCGGCGCCGAGGTACACGAGGACCTCGTTGAAGCCGTGCAGTGCGAGGACGTCGAGCTCGCGCTCCCAGTAGTCCCAGCCGTGATACGGGCCTGTGTAGCCGTCGTTGGTGTCGTTGAAGGCGAACCGGTGGGCGACGTTCGCGGCGCGCGTCAGGGGCGTGGCGAGACCGGGCAGTCGCGCCGGCAGGGACTCGGTCTGCTCGCCGCTCCACGAGAAGTGCGCGTGGGCGTGGTGACGGAGGTAGTGGTGGAAGCCGGTCAACTGCACGGCGGGCGTGGTGCCTTCGACGAGTATGCGGCCGCTGGACCCCGACACCCTGAACGCGTCGCCGGTGCCGGCGGTGTGGGGGGCGGTGCGGAAGGTGACCTGGTCGTGGTGGCGCGGCAGCAGCCGGGCCAGGGCGTCGACGGCCGGGGTACGGGAGGCCGTACGGCTCTCGGCGGAGGCACAGGAGGCGGACGCGGTGAGCGCGGCGGCGGAACCGAGGGCGGTGAGCACGGTACGGCGACCGATGTTCATGAACACTCCAAGCGCGTGAGTGGACTGGACCACTTGCGCCGGGGATCTTACGGAGGGCGGGGGTGGGTTCGATAGGGAGCGGGGGCAAGCGCTTGCGGGTGCTGTGTGCCCACCCCGGCCGGAGGTCACTCGTCCGTGGCGGCGGCCGAGAGCGCGGTGGCCGGGTCGTGCGGCGCGGGCCCCACGGGGGGCCGGCGGCCGGGCCGGCAGGCGTTCGCCGGACGGGATGGCCGGCGGGGGTGGGCGCAGGTGAGCGCCCACCTCGACCTGCCGTCACTTGTCTGTACGGATGGCCGGCCGGGGCAGGTGCACCTGTGCGCCCGCCCCAGCCGGCCGTCACTCGTCCCCGGCGGCAGCCGACAGTGCCGCGGCCGGGTCGTGGGCCGCAGGCCCCGCCGGGAGCCATCGGTCGTGGTTCTTGCGGTACGGCCACCAGCGGCCGTCGCGGCCCAGGCGCGCCTGCGCACCCGTGCCGGTGGCCGTCCACCGGTTGCGGATTGCCCGCAACGGCGGGCGCTCCCCGGCGTCCCAGGCCGCTTCGACGGCGGTACGCGCGCGTGCCGCGGTCTCCGCGTCCGGCGTCCACTCGTCCTCCAGAATGGACAGGGCGGCAGTGCCTCCGTGTTCCCACGCCAGCACCGCCGCCGCCAGGCCCCCGCGATCCCGGCCCGAACCAGCCGCGAGCCGGGCCCCGATCCACGCCTCGGGCGCGCCCGCAGCCAGCCGGACAGCATCCTGATCGATCGTCAATTCATCGTCCGGAGCGCGAAGTTCGTGACCCGGAGTCAGCGCATCCGTCAGCATCCGGTGCGCCTCGGCCGCCGCCTGCGCCCCGAGGAACTCCAGCGCCGCCACATCCGTCCCGGCGGGCGGCTCCGTCTCCGTGTCCAGCGACGGCACGACCGCCGCCTCGGGCGGCACCGGGGGAGCGGCGGGCAGCGGCGGCAGTATGCTCCCGGCTGCGAAGGCCTCAGTGGCGTCGACGCCGTCCACATCCACCGGCCCCTCGTCGGTCTCCTCGTCCGCGGACCCGGCCGAGGCGGACGCGACGCTGCGCACCTGGAGTTCGTCGAGCAGCACCCGCTCGCCGCGCCCGCGCATCAGCAGCAGTACGAACGGATCCTGGTCGAGGAGACGGGCCAGCTGGTAGCAGAGCGCCGCCGTGTGGGCACAGTGGTCCCACGCGTCACACCCGCAGCGCGGCTCCAAGTCGCCGATACCGGGCAGCAGTTCCACGCCGGCCGCCGCCGCGTCCTCGACCAGGTGCGGTGGCATCTCACGGTCGAGCAGCGCCGCGATGTGCCCGGCCCGCTCGACCGCCATCCCGAGGAACCGGTCCCACTCCTCCTCGCTCAGCCGTTGCAGCAGCACGTCGGCGCGGTACACGGCGCCACCCCGGTCCTTGACGAGCGCGGTGACCCGCCCCGGCCGCACCGAGACGGCCCCCACAGACCCGCCACGCGCCAGTGCGCGCCCCGCCTTCAGCTGCTGAAGGTCGAGTGCCGTGTCCTCCAGTGCCTTGAGCCAGGTCTGCCCCCACCACGACTGCGCGAAGCCGCGCCCCTGGACGGCCGCCAGCGCCGCGAAGACACGCTCCTCATCCGATGCGTCGGCCCCGTCACTGCCGCCGTCGGTGTCGGCGTCGAACAGGTCGTCCTCGTACTCGTGACGGTCCGTCATCGTGCGCCCCCTCGCAGCTCGACCAGATCGGCCAGTTCGGAATCGGTCAGTTCGGTCAGGGCGGCCTCGCCGGAGCCGAGCACCGCGTCGGCCAACTCCCGCTTGCGTACCAGCATGTCTGCGATCCGGTCCTCGATCGTCCCCTCCGCGATCAGCCGGTGGACCTGCACCGGCCTGTTCTGCCCGATCCGGTACGCGCGGTCCGTCGCCTGCGCCTCGACCGCGGGGTTCCACCAGCGGTCGTAGTGCACGACGTGTTCGGCGCGGGTGAGGTTGAGACCCGTACCCGCGGCCTTGAGGGAGAGCAGGAAGACCGGCACCTCGCCCTCCTGGAAGCGCCCCACCATCGCCTCGCGCGCGGTGATGGGCGTGCCGCCGTGGAGGAACTGCGAGGCCACGCCGCGAGCAGCCAGATGCTGCTCGATCAGGCGGCCCATCTGCACGTACTGGGTGAAGACCAGCACGCTCGCGTCCTCCGAGAGGATCGTGTCGAGCAGTTCGTCGAGCAGTTCCAGCTTGCCGGAGCGCCCGGGGACGCGCGGCGCGTCCTCCTTGAGGAACTGGGCCGGGTGGTTGCAGATCTGCTTGAGCTCGGTGAGGAGTTTGACGATCAGCCCGCGCCGGGCGATGCCGTCCGCTCCGGAGATCTCGGCGAGCGTCTCGCGCACCACGGCCTCGTAGAGCCCGGTCTGTTCGGTGGTGAGCGACACGGCGCGGTCGGTCTCGGTCTTCGGCGGAAGCTCGGGCGCGATGCCGGGGTCCGACTTGCGGCGTCTGAGCAGGAAGGGGCGCACGAGTTGGGAGAGGCGCTGGGCGGCGCCGGGGTCCTTGCCCTCCTCGACCGCGCGGGCGTAACGCGTGCGGAACGTGCCGAGCTTTCCGAGCAGCCCCGGGGTCGTCCAGTCGAGGATCGCCCACAGCTCGGACAGGTTGTTCTCCACGGGGGTGCCGGTGAGCGCCACGCGCGCGCGTGCACCGATGGTCCGCAGCTCCTTCGCGGTCGCCGAGTGCGGGTTCTTGACGTGCTGCGCCTCGTCGGTGACGACCATGCCCCAGTCGACGCCCGCGAGCTGCGCGGCGTCGAGCCGCATCGTGCCGTACGTGGTGAGCACGAATTCACCGGGATCGAGGTCCTCCAGGCTGCGGCGCCCGCCGTGGAAGCGGCGTACCGGGGTGCCGGGCGCGAACCTCTCGATCTCGCGCTGCCAGTTGCCCATGAGGGACGTGGGGCAGACGACGAGGGTCGGGGCGGCGGTCTCCGGGGCGGTCTGCCGGTGCAGGTGGAGGGCGATCAGCGTGATCGTCTTGCCGAGGCCCATGTCGTCGGCGAGGCAGGCGCCGAGGCCGAGGGAGGTCATCCGGGCCAGCCAGTTCAGGCCGCGCAGCTGGTAGTCGCGCAGATCGGCGGCCAGCGCGGCCGGCTGTCCGACCGGCGCCATGCCCTCCGGGTCGGCGAGCCGCTCCCGCAACTCCGCCAGCCAGCCCGTCGGGTGGACGTCGACGCGGCGGCCGTCGACCTCCGTGGAGCCCGTCAGGACCGCGCCGAGCGCGTCGATCGGCGTGACCTTGCGGTCCTGGTGCTCGCGGGCGCGCCGGGCCTGCTCGGGGTCGATGAGGACCCACTGGTCGCGCAGCCGCACGACGGGCCGGGTGGCTTCGGCGAGCCGGTCGAGCTCCTCCCGGCTCAGCTCCTGGTCGCCCAGCGCGAAGCGCCAGTTGAACGCGAGGAGGGCGTCCGCGGAGAGGAAGGACGGGGTGGTCGTCCGGAATCGGTCAGGGTTCTCCCCTCCGGGTGACCCCTCGCCCGGAGGGCCGATGACCGCGCGTGCGCTCAGCCGGCGCGCCAGCTGCCGGGGCCAGTGCACGTCGACACCCGCCGCCGCGAGGGCCCGCGCGCCGGTGCCCAGGAGGTCGGTGATCTCCTCGTCCGCCAGGTCGAGGGCGTCCGGGACGGCCGCCGAGAGCAGCGGCGCGAGGGGCGTCCAGGCGCGGGCGGCGCGCCGCAGTGCGAGCAGGGTGTCCATGCGGGCCCGCGGCCCGAAGGCCTTGGCCGAAGCGCCTGACGCCGCCCAGACCTCGGTGGCGTCGGCGACCAGCGCGGGGTCGCTGACGCTGTGCATCTGGAGCACGGCACGGAAGGCGACGCGCTCCTCGTGCTCGGCTCCCGGTACGGCCCGGTCGAGGCCCGGCACCTCGACGCGCAGCGAGATCCGCACGCCCGCGTCGTGTCCCGCGGCGACATCGGCGGCCCACGCGCGGTGTTCGGGCACCTGCTGCGGCTCGGTCGCGGCGAAGGCAGGCGCGCCCGCCGCGAGGCTCGCCGCGGGGGAGCGGGGCAGAGTGTCGGCGACGGCGTCGAGGAAGGCGCGCAGCAGCGCCTCGGGCGCGGGGAGGCGGAGGGGCTCCGGTCCGTCCAGGGGTGTCGCGTGGGCCTCGGGCGGCATCGCGGCGGCCAGTTCCCTGACCCGCTCCAGGTCCTCGGCCCGCAACGGGCCCGCGCGCCAGGCGTCGTGGTCGGTCTCGGTGAGCCCGGGCAGCAGCAGGCCGCGCGCCGCGAACTGGAGGGCGAGCACGGAGGCGGCGCCCCAGAAGACGGCGGTCTGGTGCGCCTGCGCGGTGGCACGCGCACGCGTGAGGACCGGCAGCGCGGCGCGTACGGGCAGCAGGACGGCGGGTACGGACGCGTGCTCGGCACCGGCGTCTTGGGGCAGGGCGAGGCTCAGCTCCTCGGGAGTGCCAGCCTCCGTGTGCGGGGGCCGGCCGCCGTCGGGGCGCCAGAAGGCGACTCTTCCTTCGCGTGCCGGGTCGCCGGGCACGAAGACCGCGCAGCAGCGGACCAGTTCGGAGATCTCGGGGAGTGTTGCCACGGGTTGCCTGTGGGCAGCGATGACGTATACCTCAAATTTGACTACTGGGCGGAATCGCCGAGGGTACCGCAAGACTCCGCCCGGCGTGCCGCGTCACAAGGTGACGCCGGTCACTCCTGCCCGAAAGGGGTGGAGCTAGCCCCCCTCCGGGGGCGGTGCTAACCCCGCGCACAGTCGGGTGGTGGCGTCATGGTGTCCAAGGCCGCTGATTTCTAGGTTTGTTGAGGTCAGGCCGTCTCGTGAGCAGGGCGTCCGGACAGTACGTCCACCCCCACACCTCTCGCCACACCCCGCCACGCCCATCGCCGTGCCCATCACAGGCCTATCGCCATGCCCAGAGACCGGAGACCTCGCCATGACCCTGGCCGTCGAACCCGTAGTGGACCATTCCTCAGGTACGAACGGGACGCAGCCGCAAGGAAGCGAGTTCACGCCGCTGCTGCGCACCGTCAAGAGCCAGGACCTCCTGGAGCGGCGCACGGGCTGGTACGTGCGCAACATCGCGCTGAACGCCCTGTCCCTCGCCGCGGTCGGCACGGGCATGGCCCTCATCGGCGGTTCCTGGTGGGTCCTCGCCCTCGCTCCCGTCCTCGCCGTGCTCTGCGCGCGCACCGCCTTCGTGGGGCACGACGCCGGCCACGCGCAGATCACCGGCAACCGCGCCGTGAGCCGGCTCATCGGGCTCATCCACGGCAATCTCCTGCTCGGCATGAGCTACAGCTGGTGGAACGACAAGCACAACCGGCACCACGCCAACCCCAACCACATCGACAAGGACCCCGACGTGGCCGCCGACGTCCTCGTCTTCACGAGCGAGCAGGCCGCGACGCGCTCCGGCTTCCGCCGCTGGCTCACCCGCAACCAGGCCTGGCTGTTCTTCCCGCTGACCCTCCTGGAGGGCCTCGCCCTGAAGCTGTCCGGCTTCCAGGACCTGCGCCGCCAGTCCCCGCGCGAACGCGCCGTGGAAGGACTCCTCCTCGTCGCCCACGTCGTCGGCTACGTGGCCCTGCTCCTGACCACCATGCCGCTCGGCCACGCCCTCGCCTTCGCGGTGATCCACCAGGCACTCTTCGGCCTGCACCTCGGTATGGCCTTCGCGCCGAACCACAAGGGCATGGAGATGCCCGACCCGGACGGCGAGCGCTGGGGCCACCTGCGCCGGCAGGTGCTCACCTCCCGCAACATCAAGGGCGGCGCACTGACCGACTGGTTCCTCGGCGGCCTCAACTACCAGATCGAGCACCACCTCTTCCCGAGCATGCCCCGCCCCCACTTGCGCCTGGCCCAGCCCCTCGTCAAGGCCCACTGCCGCGACCTGGGCATCCCCTTCACGGAGACCGGTCTCGTCGACTCCTACCGGCAGGCCCTGCGCCACATGTACGAGGTCGGGGAGCCGCTGCGCATGGAGTGACCCACCTTCCCGGCGGGTCCTGCGCAGCACTGAGCCCCGGGTTCCTTGCCCGGGTCTCAGGGCGTGGGTCCTGCCTGGGGCCGCGCGGGCCGCGCGGGCTACGTGGGGCTGCACCGGGCTCAGGGGTGCGTCAGGGTGGAGGCTCAGGGGTGTCTCAGGGTCGTGAACAGGAACCGCCCGGGCCGCGAGTCCGTTTCAGAGAGTAGAGGCGGGGGCCCGCCTCTCATGGCGAGGGCGGTTTGCAGCCCCCGAAGGAGGCGACGGACATGTCGAGGAACGCGAAGATCGCCGCAGGAGGTGTGGCGGCCGGACTGATCCTGTTGATCTGGCTGCCCTGGTGGGCGTCACTCCTGATCGTGCTCGGGGTGCCCACGGCGGCCTATCTGGCGCTTGACCCCTCCCAGCGGCGCAGGCTCCGCCGCGCCTCACGCAGGGAGATCGGCCGCTGACAAGCGGTGCTACGGGCGGGTGGCCGCTGCCGGCGCCGCTGCCGTCGCCGAGCAGCTGTTGACGACGTCGCCGCTCGCCGGCCTGGCGATCGTGTGGTCGGCGGGCGGCCGTGCGCCGTCCTCCACCCACGCGGTGAGCAGGTCGAACGCGGACCGGTAGCAGGGCAGTACGGGCCGCAGTCGGTCGGGATAGGTGTCGTAGAGACCATCGGTGTGCGTGCCGTCCTGCACGGTGTACGAGCGGTGCAGGCGGCCACGCCCCCGGTCGTCGACCATCCGCCCGTACACATCGGCGTCGGCCGCGATCGGAAGCAGGGTGTCCAGGTCGCCCTGGAGCGTGATCAGCGGCTTGCCGATCCGCCCGCTCAGCGCGACCCGCGCGACGGCCCGGTGTACGGAGGCGGGGCGTGCCGCGTAGTCGTAGGAGACGTCGGACGCGCACGGCGCGAGCAGCTCGTCCGTCGTCGAACCCGCCGACGGGCCGGGGCACTTGGAGTCGTACGAAGGGTCGAACTCGGCGCGGTAGATCTTCTGCGTGATCCCCCAGTAGGCCTTCTGGTGGTAGGCCCACAGGAATTCGGACCCGCGCGCGAAGCCCACGCGATACAGATCGTCGTCGTCGGCCTTCCCGAGCCCGTAGGCGACGGCGGTCGGCAGTGAGGTGAGCGGGTTCGGGCCGTCCGTGGTCCAGAGGGTGCCCTCCCAGTCGACGCCTCCGTCGTACAGCTCGGGATGGTTCTCCAGCTGCCAGCGTGTCAGATAGCCGGCGTTGGAGATCCCGGTCATGTACGTCCTGTGCGGGGCCCGCCCGTAGCGCTGGGCCACGGCCTTCTTCGCCGCTCTGGTGAGTTGAGTGGTCCGGTTGTTCCACTCGGCGATCGCGTCGCCGGGGCGCCTTCCGTCGCGGTAGAAGTCGGGCCCGGTGTTGCCCTTGTCGGTCGCCGCGTAGGCGTAACCCTGGGCCAGGACCCGGTCGGAGATCGCCGCGTCCGTCGAGTACTGCTTACGGTTTCCGGGTGAGCCGGTCACCACGAGGCCGCCGTTCCAGTGGTCGGGCAGCCTGATCACGAATTGGGCGTCGTGTTGCCAGCCGTGCGTCGTATTGGTCTTGGAGTCGTCCGGGAAGTACCCGTCGATCTGCGAACCCGGGATGCCGGCCGGGTTGCGGGTCCCCTTCGCGGTGAGCCCCGCCTGGTCGGCGGTGTCGGTGTACGGGGTTCCGGCCAAGCCCACTGTCGTCAAGTCGCTCAGGCAGGCGTTCTGTTGAAAGGCGGCACCCGGGACGTGCACCCGCTCCTGGTGTGCGCAGTGGGCCCCGCCCCCGCCGCTCAATGTGGCGGCTCCCGCGGGAACCGGCCCCGAGGCGGCCAGCGCCAGCAGGGCGGTGGCGAAGAGGGGGACTGTTCCGGGCACGCGCATGGGAGCCTCCGCGACGACGAGGGACCGGCAAGGGTGACGAGCGGGGCCATCGTGCGGGCGGGACGGGTCACCGGGCCATGGGCCGGCGCCACATGGGGGAGGGGGGCGGTATGTGGGGCTGGTGGTGGGGCGGCGTGCGCGCGGCGGGACGGCGGCCCGCCGCGGGAGGAGTCAGGAGGGGCGTACGGCCATCTTGTCGAGCGCTTCCAGGAGGCCGGGCAGCTCGGGGCCCCGCCCCACGGGCAGCACTTCACCGGGCTCGTCGTCCAGGAGCACGAACGCGATGTCGTCGGTCCGGGCGACCATCGACCAGCCGGGGCCGTCGGCCCGGAGCGTCCTGGCATCCCCGGACGCGAACGCCGACCGGACACGGCCCAGGGGCGGAGGGCTGTCCACGTAGGCGCGCACCTCGGCGAGGACCCGCCGGATGCCGGCGTGCGGGGCACGGGTGCTCTGCGCCTCGGGGTCGTTTGCCGCGGGAGCAGCGGCGGTGGCGTCGCCGGAATCAGGGGGCGACGTGCTGTCGGCGTCCGGGCGGTCAGAGCCCGTGCCGCCTGCACCCTCCAGGGCCTCCGCACCAGCCGCGCCCTCGGAGCCCTCTGTGCCACCCGTGACGTCCGCGCCGCCCGGGCCGTCCGCCAAGAACGCACTGTCGTCGATCTGGTCCCGCCAGGACGCCCACTGGAGGGCGATCTCGTCGGCGCCGAGCCGACGTTGGGCGGGGCCCCACGTCTCCGTGTTCGGCGGCGTGAGGGGCGGACCGTCCATGATCTCGGGGTCGTGCTCCGGGTCGTGCGGCGCGGGGACGTCCGGCGCGGACACGGACAGAGCGAGCGGCCACCCCGGCAGAGCCGAGACCACCGTGCGGTCGTCGGGCGACAACTCGTACTCCATGCCGCAGTCCCAGGATGCGATGGCGACGGCGACGAGGGACACGTCGTCGATGACGACGGTCCAGCGCGCCCCCGCCCCGTCCTGCCCGAGTACGAGCCCGTACCCGTCGGCGAGGGGTGCGAGCCCGAGTGCGGCGCATGCCTCCGGGTAGTCGTCCCCGAGCACGCTGGGGAACTTCGCAGGGGTCAGCAACACCGCCGTCAGTACGTACAGCGCGTCGTCCCCGGCGGCGACCGCGTCGTCCGTCCCGGCCATGCCAGCCTCCCCTGAGCTTCGTCCGTCGGCGCACCCTAACCAGTCGCGGTGGAGATCGTCGAGGGCGTTGAGCTGGAAATTCTCCCGGGGGACCCGGTGTGGCGACCCATGGGCGGACCATGCCAAGATCCCGTGCGCACTTCGTGTGCCTTCCGTGGAGAGCTGACGGGGGTCGTGGGTCAGGTGTCGGCGGGCAGGCCGAGCAGCGTCCGCGCCACGACCTGGGGTGACTCGTCGCGTTCCCGCGCGAGCGCGATGACCGCGCGGCACGCGAGTTCGTTGATGCCGAACGTCAGGGCCTCCGGAGACACCCATGTCGCGGCCTCGGCAAGCCTGTCCTCGTCGTCCTCGACGGACGCCGAGACATAGGTGGCCGCCGCCTCGAAGAGGTTGTGCGGCCGCTTGCGCGGCCGTTCGGCGACGCTCGTGCCGGCCGGTGTCCGTGTGACCAAGGCCTTGCGGAGTCTGTCGAACATGTACGCCACCTTCCCCCTGCTGTCGTGTGCGACGGTGCGTCACATCACCAACGTAGAGCTGGAGTTCGAGCGCCAGAAGGGCTCAGAAGGGTTTCGTCTACGGTGTTCGCAAGTCCGCGAGGGTGGAGCGCAGCCAGGCGAGTTCTGCCCGGCTGGTCGCGCGGGCGATGGTGAGGATGCCGCGACGGAACGGGTCGTCCAACTCCTCCGCGCGCAGCGGCCGTTCACCGTCGTAGAAGAAGCTGGCCGGTTCCTCGAGGAACGCCAGCCTGCGCGCGAGCACCGTCGCCTGCGCCGACGGGTCGTCGAGGTGTCTCAGGAACGCGAGGACCGTGAACCAGCGGTTCTCGTCGGTGATGTCGGCCCGCCCGGGCTCCGCCAGCCTGCCGCGGAGTTCCTCCCGGCCCGCGGCGGTCAGGCTGAGGACGTGGCGCTGGGCCGCGACCGACCCTGGCTGTGTCTCGCGGGTGAGTAGGCCCGCCTTCTCCAGGCGCTTGATCGCCGGGTAGAGCGTGCTCTCGGCGACGGGCCGCACGTGGCCGGTCAGTGCCGTGATCCGTTTGCGCAGCTCGTAACCGTGCAGAGGGGCGTCGTAGAGGAAGCCGAGGATGGCGAGTTCCAGCATGCCCTCATTGTGCCGCACTCCCTCCGGGTTCGGTGTACATCGGTCTGGCAATACATCGGTGCCGATGTATGCTCTGCGGAGTGCCCCGTAAGGGCGGGGCTGTGCGGTTGCTGGGGAGAGGGAGTGGGGGCGCATGATGAAGCAGGCCCGGTTCGACTCGCAGGAGAGCCACATCCGCTGGGTCGAGGCCGATGGGGACGGGGCGTCGCGGGTGTACGTCCATGGGTTGGGGTCCGCCTCGACCGTCTACCACGCGCACATAGCCGGCAGGCCCGAACTCGCGGGCCGTCGTTCGCTGTTCGTCGACCTGCCGGGGCACGGCATCAGTGACCGGCCCGCCGACTTCGGGTACTCGCTGGACGATCACGCCGACGCCCTGGCGGCCGCTCTCGACGCATCCGGCGCGTCCGGCGCCGAGCTCGTCGCGCACAGCATGGGCGGCGCCGTGGCGATCGTCCTCGCCCACCGGCGCCCCGACCTCGTGTCGCGGCTCGTGCTCACCGAGGCCAACCTCGATCCGTATCCTCCCCGCGTGGAGGGCAGCAGCGGAATCGCCTCTTACGGGGAGGATGAGTACGTCACGGGCGGCGGCCACGCGCGCGTGCTCGCCAAGATAGGCCCCCTGTGGGCCGCCACCATGCGCCTCGCGGACCCCCTCGCCCTGCACCGCACCGCTGTCGGGCTCGCCCGCGGCACCCGCCCCATCATGCGGCGGATGCTCATGGACCTGGACATCGACCGCCTGTATCTGCAGGGCGCGCGCAGCGGTGAACTCGCGGACCGCGCGGGCCTCGAGGCCGCGGGCGTGCGCGTGCGCACCGTGCCCGACGCCGGGCACAACGTCATGTTCGACAACGCGGAGGCCTTCGCGGCGGCGGTCGCGGGCGACCACGCCATCGCGTAGCCCGGCATGGGGGACGGGGGCAACGCCCCTACGGCGTCAGGCCCGGCGCTCCGCCAACGCGAGGAAACGGTCGTCCTCATCCACGTACGACGTCATCTGCCAGCCCGAACCGGCAAGCAGTGAGCGGAGGTTCGGTTCGGCGCGCAGGTCGTCCGGGGTGAGTTCGCGGCCCTGCCGGGCGGCCAGTGCCGCCCGCCCGATGGGGTGGAACAGTGCGAGGAGTCCGCCCGGGCGCACCACCCTCGCCAACTCGAGCAGATTTTCCTGGGGTTGGGGCAGGTGCGCGACAAGGCCGGAGCCGAAGACGGCGTCGAGCGACTCGGACCGTACCGGCAGGCGCGTCACGTCGGCGAGCATCAGGGAGCCGGCGCGATCTCGTCCCGCCCGCACGGCGGCCTCCAGCATCGCGGGCGTCAGGTCGACGCCGAGTACGGCTCCCGAAGGCCCCACGGCGTCCCTGAGCGCCGGCAGGGCGCGCCCTGTGCCGCATCCCGCGTCGAGGACCCGGTCGCCCGCGCGGAGCCCCAGTTCGGCGACGGCCGCCTCGAAGCGCGGACCGTCGTCGGGGAACCGTGTGTCCCAGTGGGCCGCGCGGGCCGAGAAGAACTCCTGTACGTGCGTATGGTCGTCGCTCATGACTCCATGATCTCTCGCGTGGGGGCGGGGGCGCAGGCGCGTGTGGGTGATCGAAAACTCCGCATGCGACCGATGAGAACCGATGCGAACCGAAACCGCCGCATGCGCGGACGGTGCACATGTTCGAGCCTGACGCGATCGTTCAGGTGCGTCTCTCTGTCATATTCCAGCACCTTTCGAAATGCGCCCCTGTTGCGCGCCTCCGAGAGGTCTAGCGTCCCGGAGCCATGGGACACCTGGACCACGCCACCTTCGGCTGGCTTACCCCCGTGCTGTCATACGTGATGGCCTCCATCGGCGCCGCGCTCGGTCTGCGCTGCACCGTCCGCGCCCTTGGCGCCACCGGCCGTTCGCGGCGCAACTGGCTGATCACGGCGGCGTCCGCGATCGGCACCGGCATCTGGACGATGCACTTCGTGGCGATGCTCGGCTTCGGCGTCACCGGTACGGAGATCCGCTACAACGTGCCGCTCACCGTCGTCAGCCTGGTCGTCGCCGTGGCCGTCGTGGGCGTCGGCGTCTTCGCCGTCGGCTACGGCCGCGACCGCAACCGGGCCCTCGCCCTCGGCGGGCTCACCACGGGGCTCGGCGTCGCGAGCATGCACTACCTGGGCATGGCGGCGCTGCGCCTGCACGGCCAGGTGCGCTACGACCCGCTGCTCGTGGGGCTCTCCGTCGCCATTGCCGTCGTCGCCGCGACGGCAGCCCTCTGGGCGGGGCTCAACATCAAGTCGCCCGCCGCTGTCGCGGTCGCCTCCCTCGTCATGGGAGGCGCGGTGACCAGCATGCACTACACCGGAATGATGGCGGTGAGCGTGAAGGTCGCGTCCTCCGCAGCGGCCCTGCCCGGGGCCACGGCCATGCAGTTCATCTTCCCCCTCGCCGTCGGCCTCGGGTCCTACCTGTTCCTGACCTCCGCGTTCGTCGCGCTGTCCCCCACCACGGGGGAGCGCGAGGCCTCCGCGTCGGCCCAGCGGCCCGTCGAGAGCGTCGCCCGCTGACAGCGGACCGGAGCCGTCACCCTTCGCACCACGAGCGCACCACGAGCGAGGAGGCCATGCGTACACCCCGTAGGACCCCCATCAACGGCGCGCCGCCCAAGCCCGCGCCCCCGGCGCGCGGACGGCGCGCGCACGCCGGACCGCCCGCGGAAGAGCACCACACAGCGGACGGCCCGTCCGCTCCTGTCGTGCCTCCCACGCGCGCGGGCGGCCGAGGGCTGCGGCCCCGTACCGTCCGCGCCAAGATCGTGTGCCTTCTGATGGTGCCCGTCGTCTCCCTGCTGGCTCTGTGGGCGTACGCGACAGTCACCACCGCCCAGGACGTCGCCCGTATGCGGCAGTTGCAGCGAGTCGACTCGACGGTTCGCGGCCCGGTCGCCGACGCGGTCGCCGCGCTCCAGGCCGAACGCACCGCGGCCGTCGCGTACTCCGCCAAGCCCGCGGCCGACCGCGGTGACGCCCTCAGGACGCGCACCTCGGCGACCGACAAGGCCGTGGCGAAGCTCCGCCTCGGCGACGGCAACACCGTCGCGGACGGCGCCGATCTGCCCGCCCTGGTCGGTGAGCGCCTCTCGGTGTTCGTCTCCGGCGCCGACAAGCTGCGCTCCGTGCGCAGCGCGGTGCTCGGCCGGCGGACCGGCTGGGAGGGGACGTACGAGCAGTACACGAAGACGATCGACTCGGCGTTCGCCGTCAACGGAGCGGTGACCGGGATCCAGGACGACCGGCTCGGCTCCGACGCGCGCGTGCTGCTCGAGTTCTCTCGGTCCGGCGAGATGCTCGCCCGCGAGGACTCCCTGCTCACCGCCGCACGGCTCGCGGGCTCGCTGGACGGCGCACGGCTGCGGCTGTTCACGGGAGCGGTCGATACGCGGAGGACCCTCGCCGAAGCGGCCGTCGCCGATCTCCCGGCACCGCAACGGACCGCCTGGCGCAACCTCGTGGAGGGGAGGGCGTACGGCGACGTACGCGCCGTCGAGGACAAAGCGATCGCCGCTCGCCCCGGTCGCGCGGCGCTCGACGCGGCGCCCGCACTCACCTGGGACAGTGCGCACACGACCGTGCAGAACCGCTTCCGCTCGATCGAGGCGGACGCGGCGCGCACGGCCGCGGTCCGGGCGGATCCGTTCACCCGCGGACTGCTCACGCCCGCGGGCGCCGCCGTCCTCTTCGGCCTGCTGGCCGTCGCCGCCTCGCTCGTGATCTCCGTACGCATCGGCCGAGGCCTGGTCATCGAACTGATCAGCCTGCGCAACACCGCGCTGGAGATCGCCCGGCGCAAACTCCCGCACGCCATGCGGAAACTGCGCGCCGGCGAGGAGATCGACGTCCGTGCGGAAGCGCCGGAAGGCCCTCCCGCCGAGGACGAGACCGGACAGGTCGCCGAGGCACTCGGCACCGTGCACAGGGCGGCCCTGCGCGCCGCCGCCGAACGCGCGGAACTCGCCAGCGGGATCTCCGGTGTCTTCGTCAACCTCGCCCGCCGCAGCCAGGTCCTCGTCCACCGCCAGCTCGGCCTCCTCGACACCATGGAGCGCAGGGCCGAGGACCCGAACGAACTCAGCGACCTCTTCCGCCTCGACCACCTCACGACCCGCATGCGGCGCCACGCGGAAAGCCTGATCATCCTCTCCGGAGCCGCCCCGGGCCGCGCCTGGCGCACTCCCGTCTCGCTGACCAATGTGGTCCGCGCGGCCGTCTCCGAAGTCGAGGACTACGCGCGCGTGGAGGTACGGCAACTGCCCGCCGCCTCCGTACAGGGCGCCGCGGTCGCCGACCTCACCCACCTCCTGGCCGAACTCGTCGAGAACGCCGCCCAGTTCTCCCCACCGCACACCAAGGTGCGGGTCAGCGGCGAACCCGTCGGAAACGGCTACGCCCTGGAGATCGAGGACCGCGGCCTAGGCATGGGCAAGGAGACCCTCGCAGAGGCCAACAACCGCATCGCCCATTCCGAAGCGCTCGACCTGTTCGACAGTGACCGGCTCGGGCTCTTCGTGGTCAGCCGGCTCGCTCACCGCCACGGCATCAAGGTGCACCTGCGCACCTCGCCCTATGGCGGCACCACCACCGTCGTCCTGCTGCCCACACCCCTGCTGCACGCCGGAACCCCGGAACGGGCGGACACCACCCAGGAACACGCGATGGAGCACCACTACGCGCGCGTGCCCGACCCGGAAGCACTTCACATGAACGGCAACTCCGTGCCCGCCCAGGGGCCACGCCCCGCCATCGCCGCCGCCGTACACGCTGTGCCGGACACCGACACGGCTCACGACACCCCAACGCCCCCGGGCGTCACCGCCCTGCGCCTGCACAGGCAGCCCGCGAACAACGCAGACAACACCGACGACGAATCACCGGACGGACTGCCCAAGCGGGTGCGGCAGGCGAGCCTCGCGCCCCAGCTGCGCGAGCGGCCCGAGGAGCAGAACGGCGCCGCACAGCGACCGGAATCCGACGCACGGACGCCCGAAGAGGCGCGGCAGCGCATGGCGGCGTTCCGTGACGGCTGGGTCCGGGGCGGCGGCCGCCCACCAGGAGCCGGCTCAGGACCCGTGCCCCGCAGCGACAGCACCGAAGGAGATCCCACATGATCCAGGACCCGACCATGGACGCCGCGCCCCGGTCCGGAGAACTCGACTGGCTCCTCGACGACCTGGTGCAGCGCGTGGCCGAGCTGAGGCACGCGGTCGTCCTGTCCAACGACGGACTCGCAGTCGGCGCGTCGAGCGCTCTCGGCCGCGAGGACGCCGAACACCTGGCCGCCGTCGCCTCCGGCTTCCACAGTCTCGCCAAGGGGGCGGGCCGGCACTTCGGAGCGGGCGGCGTCCGCCAGACCATGGTCGAGATGGACGACGGATTTCTCTTCGTCGCGGCCGCTGGCGACGGTTCCTGCCTCGCCGTCCTCAGCACGGCCGACGCCGACATCGGCCTCGTCGCGTACGAGATGGCCCGCATGGTCAAGCGGGTCGGCGAACACCTCTACACCCCACCGCGGTTCGCCGCGCACCCGCCCGCCGCCGGATGACCGGACGGCCACGACGATGAACGATCACGGGCACAGGGACGACCAGGGACGGGGCAGCCCCGACCGGTCGGGCAGCCAGTGGTACGACAACGAGGCCGGGCCCCTGGTCCGCCCGTACGCGATGACCGGCGGGCGCACGTCGTCCGGGCCCAGAGGGGTGCGCTTCGACCTGATCGCACTCGTCAAGCTCGACGACGCCGCGCCCGGCAAGGACGACGACACGGCGCTCGGCCCCGAGCACAGGGCGCTCATCGAGCTGTGCCGCACCGAGACGCAGTCGGTCGCCGAACTCGCCGCGGGCACCGACCTCCCCGTAGGGGTGGTCAGGGTGCTCCTGGGCGACCTGCTCGACATGGGCTGCGTCAAGGTCAGCCGGCCCGTGCCGCCCGCACAGCTACCCGACGAAAAGATCTTGAGGGAAGTCATCGATGGCCTCCGAGCACTCTGAAGAGACGAACGCCGACCACGCCGACCACGCCGACAACTCCGCCCTGGCTCTGAAGATCCTGGTCGCGGGCGGATTCGGGGTGGGCAAGACCACCCTGGTCGGCGCCGTCAGCGAGATCCGGCCCCTGCGCACCGAGGAACTGCTCAGCGAACTCGGCCAGAACGTGGACGACACCGGAGCGGTGGAGCGCAAGACCACGACGACCGTCGCCATGGACTTCGGCCGCATCACCATCCGGTCCGGCCTCTCGCTCTATCTGTTCGGCACGCCCGGGCAGGACCGTTTCTGGTTCCTCTGGGACGAGCTGTCACAGGGCGCGCTGGGCGCCGTCGTCCTGGCGGACACCCGACGGCTCGAGGACAGCTTCCCCGCCGTGGACTACTTCGAGCACCGGCGCATCCCGTTCGTCGTGGCGGTCAACTGCTTCACGAACGCGCGTGCTTACGGTGCCCGCGAGGTGTCTCGCGCCCTCGACCTCGACCGCGGGACACCCGTCGTGCTGTGCGACGCCCGCGACCGCGACTCGGGAAAGGAGGTGCTGATCCGGCTCGTCGAGTACGCCGGGCGGATGCACACCGCCCGGCTTCTCGACTCCGTGAGCTGACGTGCGACGTCGTCAGTCGGTGAGCCCCGCCAGGGCCACGACCTTCTCGATCCGTACGCGCACCAGGAGCTCGCCGGGCACGCCGTTGCGCTCGCCGAACTCCTGGGCGCGGTCCTCGCCCATGTAACGCCCGCCGATCCGTGCGGCCGAGTCCCGCACCTGCCCCAGGTCCTCCACGAGTTCGGCGCGGCCCTCGATCACCGCGAAGGAGAACGGCGGCCGATCGTCGTCCACGCACAGGGCCACTCGGTTGTCCCGAGCGAGGTTGCGCCCCTTCACGGTGTCCTTGCCGGTGTTGAACAGGACGTTCTCGCCGTCGAGTACGAACCAGACGGGCGCGATGTGCGGGCTGCCGTCGGGCCGCACGGTGGACAGCTTGGCGGTACGGGTGCCCTCGGAGACGAACGCCCGCCATTCCTCATCGGTCATCTTGTGTGCCATGGGGTCATCCTGCTTGCCGAGACGCCGACCGTGGGGAAGGCTGGCGAAACAGATCCTCCGGGTAGGGGAGCGATCGGGAATGGGGGAGACGGGATCATGGCGGACAACGAAGGGCTCGGCTGGCTGCTGGACGACCTGACGGAGCGTGTCGAACATGTGCGCCACGCTCTCGTTCTGTCCAACGACGGTCTGGTCACCGGGGCGAGCAGCGAGCTCAGGCGGGAGGACGCCGAGCATCTGGCTGCCGTGTCGTCCGGTCTGCACAGCCTGGCCAAGGGATCTGGGCGGCACTTCGGTGCGGGCGGGGTCCGGCAGACGATGATCGAGTTCGACGACGCCGTGCTTTTCGTGACGGCGGCCGGCGACGGCAGCTGCCTGTGCGTCCTCAGCTCGGCCGAGGCCGACATCGGCCAGGTCGCGTACGAGATGACGCTGCTCGTCAATCGGGTAGGCGAGCACCTCGGCGTGGGAGCCCGTCGAGCAGAAGGTTCTTGACCTGCGCAAACGCCGAGCCGTTCGGAGTTATCCACAGGATCAGCGGCGCGGGCGGGTTTCGGGCTACGGTTTTTCCCGGGAGCGATCACGACTCACGGGGGAGATCAGACATGGGTGGCAACACCATCACGACACCGGCCACGCGGGTACCCGCCGCCTCGCTCGCACAGAGCAGGGCGGCTCGCGAACTGGGGCTGAAGCGAGGCGAGTTCGAGCTGGCGGTACGACTCGGGCGCGTCCGCACCGTACCGGCCGACGCCGGCGGGCGCCGCCGCGTGGCCCGCGAGGAGATCGAGCGGGTGCGTGACACCGCGGGCTTCCCGGATTCGCTGCGGGAGCAGGTCCGGGCCGTGGGGACCACGGAAGGCGCGGGCCTCATGGACATCACCACGGCCAGGTTCACCCGGCTCGCCCGCGCGGGGATGCTGACGCCGGTCCGCTTCTACCTGAACCGGTACCGAGCCGTGGTCTGGCTCTATCTCGCCGAGGAGCTGAGGGAGTTCGCGGCGGCCGAGGTCAACGCACCGCTGATGACGGGACGCGCACCCGACCGTATCCGCGCCCGCCTCGACGCGGGGATCGACCTGCGGCCCCGCAACTGGCGGTCGCGGCACGCGGGCCACCTGCTCGGGCAGAGCGACGACGCATGGGAGCGCGCCGCAGCGGTCGCGTCCCTCCTCGACCCGGTGACGGTCCTGGAACTCGTCAAGTGCCCTTACGAGCGCGGATATCTGAGCAAACTGCGGCCCGAGTCGACCGGACACGGGGCGCCCGACTCGCTGTCGGCACGCATCGCCGAGCGGATCATGACGGCGGACGATCCGCACGAGATCAGCTGGCTCAGGGCGAGCCTGCTCCTCAGCCTGGCGGAGGCGCGCGGCCTGCGACCCGCGCCGCGACCGAGTGCGGACTTCCCCGCGGTGGTCCCTCCGGCGCCGGATGTGGTGCTGGCGGAACCGTCAAAGGCTACGGGCGAGCAGAGTCCGCCCGACACCGAGCCACTCCGCCCGTCGCGCGGATTGCTCGGCTGGCTCCGCCGCAGAGGAGCCTGAACCGGTCCCGTGGCGGCGGCAGTTCGCAAGCGTGGGCCTATTCGACGGCGTCGAGATCCTTGGCGTAGTGCTCGATGGCCGGCCGGTACGCGATCAGGTCCGGGTCGCCGCTCGTCTCCGCGAGGACGGTCAGCAGCAGCCGCATCCCGTCGTGCGCGCGTCCCACGTTGTACAGGGACATGGCCAGGAACGTCTTGAGGGCCTTGTCCTCGGGGAAATCGGTGGTGCCGCTGCTCAGTGTGGCGACCGCCTCGGGGTAGCGGCCAAGAGCGCGGTACGTGCTGCCCAGACCGAGCAGCGCGCCACGCCGGTCGTCCGGGCTCAGGCCCGAGCCGGCGAGTGCCCGTGCGTAGTAGGGGACGGCGTCGGCCTCGAGTCCGAGCGTGTCGTGGACCCAGGCTGTCTGGTACGCGATCTCGGCGTCGTCGGGGAACCGGGTGGACAGCGCGACGAGCCGCTCGCGGGCCTCTTCGCGCAGGCCGTCCTCGCGCAGCCGCACGGCCCGCGCGAGCGACGCGTCCCGGTCGTCGGCTCCGGTCACTCCCCGAGCTTCCGGAAGAGGCCCTCTTGCACCACGGACACGAGGAGATGTCCGTCGGCGTCGTAGATCCGGCCGCGGGCCAGACCACGGCCGCCCGTCGCGATCGGGGATTCCTGGTCGTACAGGAACCACTCGTCGGCGCGGAAGGGACGGTGGAACCACATGGCGTGGTCGAGCGAAGCCATGTCGAAACCGCGCTGCCCCCACAGCGGCTCCACGGGGATGCGCACGGCATCGAGGAGGGTCATGTCGCTCGCGTACGTGAGCGCGCAGGTGTGCACGAGCGGGTCGTCGCCGAGGGGCCCGACCGCGCGCATCCACACCGCGCTGCGCGGCTCGGCGCTCTCGATGTCCTCCGGGGACCAGCGCAGCCGGTCCACATACCGGATGTCGAAGGGCTGGCGACGCGCCATGAGCTCCAACGCGTCGGGCAGCGTGCCCAGATGAGCACTCACCTCGTCGGCGATCGTCGGCAGGGACTCCGGATCGGGAACCTCGCGCGCCGGCGGCAGCTGGTGCTCGAAGCTCCCGTCCTCGGGCTTGTGGAAGGAGGCGGTCAGATTGAAGATCGTGCGGCCCTGCTGCACGGCGGTGACGCGGCGCGTCGTGAACGACCGGCCGTCGCGGACCCGTTCGACCTGGTACACGATGGGCACACCGGGGCGGCCCGGACGCAGGAAGTACGCGTGCAGCGAGTGCACGGGCCGGTCGCCCTCAGTGGTGCGGCCCGCGGCGACGAGCGCCTGGCCGGCCACCTGGCCGCCGAAGACCCGCTGCAGGGACTCCTGCGGGCTGCGGCCCCGGAAGATGTTGACCTCGATCTGCTCCAGGTCGAGCAGGTCGACGAGCCGCTCAGCTGGGTTCGTCATGCGTTGTTCTCTCATCTCTGCACCGCGCTCCGGGCGCTGCGTCCGGGGTGCGCGACCGGGTCAGGACCTACAGCTGGCCGACATCCGTGACGCGGACGACCGCACGGCCCTCCGCGTCGGACGCCTCGAGGTCGACCTCGGCGCTGATGCCCCAGTCGTGATCGCCATTCGGATCGGCGAACGTCTGGCGCACCCGCCACAGGCCGTGGGCGGCGTTCTCCTCGATCTGCAGCAGTTTCGGCCCGCGGGCGTCGGGACCGGTGCCGAGATCTTCGTACTCGTCCCAGTACTTGTCCATGGCCTCGCCCCAGGCGTCCGCGTCCCAGCCCGCGTCGGCGTCCAGCTCGCCCAGTTCGTCGACGTTGTCGAGGGCGGCCAGCTCGACCCGGCGGAACATGGCGTTGCGGACGAGCACACGGAACGCGCGCGCGTTCGCCGTGACCGGCTTGACCTGGTCGGCCTTCTCCTGGGCCTCCTCGGCCGTCATGACCTCGGGGTTGGCGAGCTGCTCCCACTCGTCGAGGAGGCTGGAGTCGACCTGGCGGACCATCTCGCCCAGCCAGGCGATCAGGTCTTCGAGGTCCTCGGACTTGAGGTCGTCGGGGACCGTGTGCTCAAGGGTCTTGTACGCGCCGGCGAGGTACCGCAGGACGATGCCCTCGGTGCGGGCGAGCTCGTAGAAGGACACGAACTCCGTGAAGGTCATGGCCCGTTCGTACATGTCGCGGATCACGGACTTCGGCGACAGCGGGTGGTCACCCACCCACGGGTGGCTCCTGCGGTACACGTCGTACGCGTGGAAGAGCAGCTCCTCCAGGGGCTTCGGGTACGTGATGTCCTGGAGCCGCTCCATGCGGTCCTCGTACTCGACGCCGTCGGACTTCATCGCCGCAACAGCCTCACCGCGCGCCTTGTTCTGCTGGGCGGCGAGGATCTGGCGCGGGTCGTCGAGCGTCGACTCCACGACGGACACCATGTCGAGCGCGTACGACGGCGAGTCCGGGTCGAGCAGGTCGAACGAGGCGAGGGCGAACGTCGACAGCGGCTGGTTGAGCGCGAAGTCCTGCTGGAGATCGACCGTCAGCCGGACGATCCGGCCCGTGGAGTCGGGCTCGTCGAGCTTCTCGACGATGCCGCCGTCGAGGAGCGAGCGGTAGATGGCGATCGCGCGGCGGATGTGCCGCAGCTGCTGCTTGCGTGGCTCGTGGTTGTCCTCGAGGAGGTGGCGCATGGCGGCGAAGGCGTTGCCGGGGCGGGCAATGACCGCGAGCAGCATCATGTGCGTCACCCGGAAGCGGGACGTCAGCGGCTCCGGAGCCGAGCCGATCAGTTTCTCGAAGGTGTTCTCAGTCCAGCCGACGAAGCCCTCGGGGGCCTTCTTGCGGACCACCTTGCGGCGCTTCTTCGGGTCGTCTCCCGCCTTCGTGAGCGCCTTCTCGTTCTCGATGACGTGCTCGGGCGCCTGCGCCACGACGAGGCCCGCCGTGTCGAAGCCGGCCCGCCCGGCCCGGCCCGCGATCTGGTGGAACTCCCGCGCGCGCAGGGTCCGCACCCGCGTTCCGTCGTACTTCGTCAGAGCGGTGAACAGGACGGTACGGATGGGCACGTTGACCCCCACGCCCAGCGTGTCCGTGCCGCAGATGACCTTCAAGAGGCCCGCCTGCGCGAGCTTCTCCACCAGGCGCCGGTACTTGGGCAGCATGCCCGCGTGGTGCACGCCGATCCCGTGCCGCACGTAGCGCGACAGATTGCGGCCGAACTTGGTGGTGAAGCGGAAGTTGCCGATCAGGTCGGCGATCTTCTCCTTCTCCTCGCGCGTGCACATGTTGATGCTCATGAGTGCCTGCGCCCGCTCGACGGCCTGCGCCTGTGTGAAGTGCACGATGTAGACCGGGGCCTGCCGGGTGTCGAGCAGCTCGGTCAGCGTCTCCGTGAGCGGCGTGAGCCGGTACTCGTAGGAAAGGGGAACCGGACGCGTCGCGGAGCTGACCACGGACGTGGGGCGGCCGGTCCGCCGCGTCAGGTCCTTCTCGAACATGGCGACGTCGCCGAGCGTCGCCGACATCAGGATGAACTGCGCCTGGGGGAGTTCGAGCAGGGGAATCTGCCAGGCCCAGCCGCGGTCGCCCTCCGCGTAGAAGTGGAACTCGTCCATCACGACCTGGCCGATATCGGCCCGCGCCCCGTCGCGCAGCGCGATGGACGCGAGGATCTCGGCGGTGCAGCAGATCACGGGGGCGTCGGCGTTGACCGACGCATCACCCGTGAGCATGCCGACGTTCTCCGTGCCGAAGAGCTTGCACAGCTCGAAGAACTTCTCGGAGACCAGCGCCTTGATCGGTGCCGTGTAGAAGGTGACCTCGTCCCGTGCGAGGGCCGCGAAGTGGGCACCGGCGGCGATCATGCTCTTGCCGGATCCCGTGGGCGTCGAGACGATCACGTTCGCCCCCGACACCACCTCGATCAGCGCCTCCTCCTGGTGGGGATAGAGGGTGATCCCGCGCTCCACAGCCCACGACTCGAAAGCCTCGTAGAGGGCGTCGGGGTCGGCGGTCTGCGGCAGCTGATCGATAAGGGTCACGCCCCCATCTTGCCTGCCTTCCGACCCGATCCGGCAATCGGTTGCCTGCACGAAGATCACGAAAGGTACGCTGTGGCGCCGACGGAGCGTCAGGACGTGGTGGCCCGGGTGGGGACAACTGGGCACCGACACAAGTGGAATGGGGCGGAACGCAGCCATGATGGGACCGGCACACTCGCTGTCAGGAGCAGCGGCCTGGCTGGGGGTGGGCGCGGCCGCGGCCGCGACCGGACACCCCATGCCCTGGCCCGTCGTGCTCGTCGGGGCACTGATCTGCGCGGGCGCGGCCCTCGCCCCCGACCTGGACCACAAGGCGGCCACCATCTCGCGGGCCTTCGGCCCGGTGTCGCGCGGCCTGTGCGAGATCGTCGACAAGCTGTCGTACGCGGTCTACAAGGCGACCCGTATGAAGGGCGACCCGCGCCGTTCCGGCGGACACCGCACCCTCACGCACACCTGGCTGTGGGCGGTCCTCATCGGCGCCGGCGCCTCCGCCGCGGCGATATTCGGCGGGCGCTGGGCGGTCCTCGCCCTCCTCTTCGTCCACATGGTGCTGGCCATCGAGGGCCTGCTGTGGCGGGCGGCACGCGGCTCCAGCAGCGATGTCCTGGTGTGGCTGCTCGCCGGGACCAGCGCCTGGATCCTCGCCGGAGTCCTCGACAAGCCGGGCAACGGGTCGGACTGGCTGTTCACGCAGCCCGGCCAGGAGTACCTGTGGCTGGGCCTGCCCATCGTCCTGGGCGCCCTCGTGCACGACATCGGGGACGCGCTCACGGTCTCCGGCTGCCCGGTCCTGTGGCCCATCCCCATCGGCCGCAAGCGCTGGTACCCGATCGGCCCGCCCAAGATGATGCGCTTCCGAGCGGGCAGCTGGGTCGAGCTCAAGGTGCTGATGCCGGTGTTCATGCTGCTCGGCGGAGTGGGGTGCGCGGCCGCGCTCAACGTCATCTGAGCCGTCGCGCGCCCGTAGAGGGTGTCCGACGGGTCATGGCCGCAGTCGCGCCTGATCCGCCGGACACCCCTTGCTCCCTTGCCCCGCATGCGGTCACCCGTGCCAGGACCGCCACAGTGCCGCGTACGCGCCGTCGGCCGCGACCAGCTGGTCATGGCTGCCGAGCTCCCTGATCCGCCCCTCCTCGACCACGGCGATCACATCCGCGTCGTGCGCGGTGTGCAGCCGGTGGGCGATGGCGACGACCGTGCGGCCGTCCAGGACCCTGCCGAGCGAACGCTCCAGGTTCCTGGCCGCCCGGGGATCGAGCAGCGAGGTCGCCTCGTCCAGGACCAGGGTGTGCGGATCGGCGAGGACCAGGCGGGCCAGGGCGATCTGCTGGGCCTGTGCCGGGGTCAGGGCCACCGCGCCCGAGCCGACCTCGGTGTCGAGGCCCCCGTCGAGCGCCCGCGCCCAGCCGTCCGCGTCGACCGCGCCAAGGGCCGCCCACAGCTCGCCGTCCTCGGCCCCGGTGCGGGCCAGCCGCAGATTGTCGCGCAGGGAGCCGACGAATACGTGGTGCTCCTGGTTGACCAGCGCCACGTGCGAGCGCACGCGCTCGGCGGGCATCCGGGAGAGCTCGGCGCCCCCCAACGTGACCTGGCCGGCCCGCGGCGCGTAGATCCCGGCGAGGAGCCGGCCGAGCGTGGACTTGCCCGCTCCGGACGGCCCGACCAGGGCGAGCCGCGTCCCCGGCCGCACGTCGAGCGACACCTCGCGCAGCACGTCGACGCCCGCCCGGTACCCGAAGTGAACGTCGTCGGCCTGCACGTGCCGTCCGTCCGGCGCCACCGTGGCGTCGCCTGCGTCAGGCTCGATGTCCCGGACCCCCACGAGCCGGGCCAGCGACACCTGGGCGACCTGGAGCTCGTCGTACCAGCGCAGGATCAGGCCCAGCGGGTCGACCAGCATCTGGGCGATCAGCGCGCCCGTGGTCAGCTGCCCGACGCCGATCCAGCCCTGAAGTACGAAGACTCCGCCGATCAGGAGCACCGCGCACAGGACTGTCACGTGCGTGGCGTTGATGACCGGGAAGAACACCGACCGCAGATAGAGCGTGTAGCGCTCCCACGCCGTCCACTCCTTGACCCGCTGGTCGGACATCCCCACGCGGCGGGCGCCGAGCCGGTGCGCCTCGATGGTGCGCCCGGCGTCGACGGTCTCCGCGAGGGCCGCGGCCACCGCGGCGTAGCCGGCGGCCTCCGAGCGGTATGCGGACGGGGCCCGCTTGAAGTACCAGCGGCAGCCGACGACGAGCAGCGGTACCGCGACGAGGACCGCCGGTGCCAGTGGCGGAGCGGTCACGGCGAGACCGCCGAGGAGCAGCCCCACCCACACGACGCCGATGGACAGCTGGGGAACGGCCTCGCGCATCGCGTTGGCCAGCCGGTCGATGTCGGTGGTGATGCGCGAGAGGAGGTCACCGGTGCCGGCCCGTTCGAGCACGCCGGGCGGCAGACCCACCGCGCGCACGAGGAAGTCCTCACGCAGGTCCGCCAGCATCCGCTCGCCGAGCATCGCGCCCCGCAGCCGCACCTGCCGTACGAACACGGCCTGGACGACGAGCGCGACGACGAACACGGTGATGGTGCTGCCCAGATGCTCCACGCGCAGCCGGTCCGTGCCGTCCGAGACGTCCTGGACCAGGGCGCCGAGCAGGTAGGGGCCGACCATCGACGCCACGACGGCGATCGTGTTCACGCCGATGAGCAGCAGAAACGCTCGCCGGTGCCGCTGGTACAGCTCGCGGACGTAGGACCGTACGGTCGCCGGGGCACCGACGGGCAGCGTGTTCGCCGTGGTCGGGGCCGCCGGGTCGTAGGCCGGTGGCGCCAGGCCGATCATGCCGTCTCCTCGATCTCGGTGAGTTCTGCGATGCCGGGGTCGCCGATGCCGGGTTCGCCGCGCAGAGGGGTGCCGCCGTTCTGGGACAGGGCCGCCGACGCCGCCTCTTCGTCGGTCTCGCGGGTCACGACGGCCCGGTACCGGGGCTCGGTGAGCACCAGCTCCCGGTGCTCACCGACCGCCGCGACCGTGCCCTCGTGGACCAGGACGACCCGATCGGCACGATCGAGCAGCAGCGGGGACGAGGTGAGCACCACGGTCGTACGCCCACTGCGCAGCGCCCGCAGGCCGTCGGCGATCCTGGCCTCGGTGTGGGAGTCGACGGCGGACGTCGGCTCGTCGAGGACCAGTGCCTCCGGGTCGGTGACCAGGGACCGCGCAAGAGCGAGCCGCTGCCGCTGGCCTCCGGAGAGGGAACGGCCGCGCTCGGTGATCCGCGCGTTCATCGGGTCGTCGTCCAGCGACGCCTGCGAGAGCGCGTCCAGTACGTCGGCGCACTGCGCCGCGGCCAGAGCCGCCTCGGGGCGTACGGATCCCGAGGAGGGGACATCGAGCAGTTCGGCGAGCGTGCCGGACAGCAGCACGGGGTCCTTGTCCTGGACGAGGACGGCGGTGCGGGCCGTGTCCAGGGGCAGCTCGTCGAGCGGCACCCCGCCGAGCAGCACGGAGGGCAGGGAGCCCGGATCCGAACTCGGATCCGAACCGGTCCCGCTGTCCGCGTCCGTGGGGTGTCCCCCAAGCCGGTCCGCGAGCCGGCCCGCGAGATCCGGGTCGCCGCACACCACTGCGGTGAACAGGCCCTCGGGGGCCAGCAGCCCCGTCACCGGGTCGTACAGGTCTCCGGCCGGTGCCTCGGCGGTGCGGAGTCCGCCCGGCTCCGTGACCCGTTCGATGGAGAGGACGCGTGCCGCGCGCTGGGCCGAGGGGCGCGAGAAGGAGTACGCCATGGCGATCTCCTCGAAGTGCCGCAGCGGGTAGTTGAGGATCATCACGGCGCTGTACACGGTGACGAGTTCACCGACGGTGATCCGGCCCTGGCGGGCCAGCTCGATGCCGTACCAGACGACCGCGATCAGCAGCAGGCCCGGCAGCAGTACCTGGACCGCGGAGATCAGGGACCACATGCGGGCGCTGCGGACGGCGGCCGTGCGGACCTCCTGCGAAGCGCGGCGGTAGCGGTCGAGGAACAACTCCTCGCCGCCGATGCCGCGCAGGACCCGCAGCCCCGCGACGGTGTCCGAAGCGAGTTCCGTGGCGCGGCCCGCCTTCTCGCGCTGCTGGTCGGCACGGCGGGTGGCGCGGGGGAGGAGCGGCAGGACGGCGAGCGCGAGGACCGGCATGCCGATCGCGACGACGATGCCGAGCGCCGGTTGGTAGAGGACGAGCCCGACGCAGACCACGACGACGGTGAGCGCGGCGGCGGCGAAGCGCGAGAGCGCCTCGACGAACCAGCCGATCTTCTCGACGTCGCCCGTGGAGACGGCGACGACCTCACCGGCGGCGACCCGCCGGGTCAGCGCGGCGCCCAGTGCCGCGGTCCTGCGGGCGAGGAGCTGCTGCACCCGGGCCGCCGCGGTGATCCAGTTGGTGACCGCCGTCCGGTGCAGCATCGTGTCGCCGAGGGCGAGCGAGGCGCCGAGGAGCAGGATCAGCCCGCCCGCGAGAGCGAGCCGAGAGCCGGAGCCGTCGACCACGGCCTGCACGGCGAAGCCGACACCGTAGGGAAGGGAGGCGACGGACAGGAAGTGCAGGAGTCCCCAGGAGAGGGACTTGAGCTGGCCGCCGAGCTGGTTCCGGCCGAGCCAGAGCAGGAAACGGGGGCCGGAGCGGGCATCAGGCAGGCCCGGGTCGGGATACGGAAGATCGTGGATCTGCATGACGTCCCAGGGCTCGGAAGGGGAGAGCGAAGTCGGGGGTACGGACGGAACAAACCGTGCAAGGTTCGCGGGATTCAGGCACTGGAGGCAAACGGTTTTCCGCCGTGGGGCAAAGTTTCGGCCCGCGTTCGACGCCCGGGGCAGGGCCGGTCGGGGTCACCTGGTGCGTGGTGCGACCATGGACCGTATGCGTAACGCGGGTGCGGTTCGAACGGCGGTCGCTGCGGCGGCCTGCAGCGTCCTTCTCATGACCCTGTCCGCTTGCGGTGGTTCGAGCGGGGGCGACGGGACCGGGCGCAAGGCCGGGCCGGGCTCGGCCGGCACTCGGCAGGAGGACCGCCCCGCCGTCGACCTCACACGCATTCCCGACGTCGGTGACCAGCTCCAGTCAAAGATCCCGCAGAATGCGGGACAGGTCATCGCGGTCTACGGCGACGGCAAGAACTCCGGTGACTCGACCGTCGTGCTCTACACGAAGTCCGGTTCCACCTGGGACAAGACGCACAGCTGGCCCGCGCACAACGGCAAGAAGGGCTGGACCGCCGACCACCGCGAGGGCGACAAGCGCAGCCCCATAGGGGTGTTCACCCTCACCGACGCGGGCGGGGTGCTCGCCGACCCGGGCGCGAAGCTGCCGTACACGCAGGCCGCGTCGTTCCAGGCCCCGCACTACTGGGCCAAGTCGCACTGGCACGACTTCGACTACGTCATCGCCATCGACTACAACCGAGTGAAGGGCACCGCGCCGAACGACCCGACCCGGCCCGAGGGGCAGACCAAGGGCGGCAGCATCTGGCTCCACATGGACCACGGCAGCGGCACGTCGGCGTGCGTGAGCCTGTCGAAGTCCGGCATGGAGTACCTGTTGCGCACAATCGACCCGAAGCAGCACCCGGTCGTGGTGATGGGCGACAAGGCGTCACTGAAGAGCTGACGCGACACCAGGCACCGGCGCCGGCCTGACCTGGCATGGGGGAGGGGGCTGTTGCGGGCGTCGCGTCCGCCCCGTACAACACCCCTCATGAGAAGACGCGTCATGTCCATGCTGGCCGCGGTGACCCTCGCGGCCGCTGCCCTCGCCGGACAGGCCCCCGCGGCATCCGCCGAAGCCCGTCCCGTCGAGGCCTCCGCCGAAGCCCGCCCCGCCGAGGCCTCCGCCGACAGCCGTCCCACCGCACTCCAACCAGCCGACACGCCAACGGAGTTCGGCTCCGACTGGCACGACCCGATCACCGCCACACCGCCCGTGGCCAAGCCCGCCACCAAGTCCTGCCGCGTGGCTCTCGCGGAGACCGAGTTCCGTGACTTCACGCCCTACGAGGGCAGTTACACCCCGCCCAAGGGCTGCGGCGACCGGTGGAGCAAGGTCGTCCTGCGCCTCGAAGGCAAGGTCAAGGGGCGGCAGTTCGACCGTCTCGGCTATCTGCACATCGGTGGCGTGGAAGTCCTGCGCACCTCCACCCCCGAGCCCTCGCCCGACGGCATCGCCTGGAATGTGGAAAAGGACGTCACCCGCTACAGCGACACCCTGCGGGCCGACCAGCCGGTCGAGATGCTGATAGGCAACGTTGTCGACGACACGTACACCGGCGTCATCGAGGTCAAGGCCACCCTCACCTTCTACGCCGCCGAGCCGCACGTGAAGCGGCAGCCCGCCACGGACACCCCCGACCGCGTGCTCACGCTCGACCAGGGCAGACTCACCACCCCGCGCAACAGCGAGCGCATCGTCGCCGAGGTGTACGCCACCGGATCGGGCGGTGGCTGCGAGGAGTTCTGGTACCTGGCGGTGCCGAACGAGGTCCCGTACTCGTGCAAGGCGGACGGCGGCCCGTACCGCGAGGTGCAGATCTCCGTCGACGGCCAACTGGCGGGTATCGCCTCGCCGTTCCCGAACGTCTGGACGGGCGGCTGGTCCAACCCCTTCCTGTGGTACGTGATTCCGGCTCCCGGAGCCTTCGACGTCCGGCCCCTCCAGTACGACCTGACGCCGTTCGCCGGGCTCCTGGACGACGGCCGTCCGCACCAGGTCGACGTCTCCGTCGTGGGTGTCCCGAAGGGCCAGAGCGGCTGGAGCGTCCCGGTCAACGTGCTCGTCTGGCAGGACGGCGGGAGTGCGCGCGTCACCGGCGCGCTGACCGGCCACAAGGAGAGCGAGCCGGACAGCTCGACGACGTACACGCCCGGCACGGACGAGTACCGCCTCGACGCGAAGGGCGGGCACAGGCTGACGGTGTCCGGCTACGTGAACACCTCGCACGGCCGCGTCGCCACCACCGTCACCCGGGACCTCACCAGCACGTCCACGCACCGCTGGACCGAGGGCGAGAACAACGACGCGCTGAAGGGGACTTGGACCGATCGCCAGACCGTCGTCTCCGGCCACCACACCCTTCGCACCAACCGGGCCTACACGATGGACGGCGCCACCACGCTCGACGCGGACAACCGGCTGCGGACCGTGATCGACCTCGGTGACCGGGCCGCGACGGGACGGGCCACGGGCTCGGGCCGCACGGCGTGGACGGTCCTCGACGACACCTACGCGGGTGACGCCTCGTACACGGCGAACGTTCCGCGTGACCAACGGCACGCTGTGGGCATCAGCCGTGAGCGATACCGTCTGACCAGCCCCGATGGCTGCTACGACCGCGAGCTGGCCACGGCGCAGGGTGCGCTGACGGTGGACCGCAGACGCTGCTGAGGGGCGCGGGCGCAGGCACGCCCTCCGGCCTTGGAGCAATATCCAAGATTTACGCCGATGTGACATCGGGGTCTTCTACGGAAGCCGCTACTCCGACATAGTGACGCTTCGCGGAACAGAAATTGGAATCCAACTTCCGCATAGCAGAATCCGCACAAGTCACTGACGTTGCTCCGGAGGAATGCCCCGTGCCGCAGTCCGTACCGTCCCTGCCGCGACGCGCCGCACGCGTACTACGTACCTCGTTGTTCGCGCAGGTCGCCTGCGCACTTGTGATCGGAGTCGTCGTCGGACGGCTGTGGCCCCACGCGGGCACAGCCGTCCAACCGCTCGGCGACGGCTTCGTACGTCTCATCAAGGCGATGATCGCGCCCCTTGTCTTCTGCGTGGTCGTCGCCGGAATCACCAAGGCCGGAGACCTCAAGGCCTTCGGCCGCATCGGGCTCAAGGCCCTCCTGTGGTTCGAGGTGGCGACGACCGTCGCCCTCGTCGTCGGCCTGCTCGCCGGAAACCTCGCCGGCCCCGGCGTCGGCATGAACGTCGACCCGTCCAAGCTGGACGCGTCCGCCGTCGAGGACAAGACCGGCGGTGGCTCGCTCCCGTCGACCGGCGACTTCATCCTGCACTCGCTCCCCGACAGCGCGGTCGGCGCCTTCGCCGAGAACTCGCTGCTCCAGGTGCTCGTCCTCGCCTGCCTCGTGGGCGCCGCGCTGCTGCACCTCGGCAACACCAAGGTCCCCGCGATCCTGCCCGCCATCGAACAGGGCCAGGAAGTGGTCTTCGCCGTCGTCGGCTTCATCATGAAGCTGGCCCCGCTCGCCGTCTTCGGCGCGACGGCACACCTCGTGGGCGAGTACGGCCTCGGCGCCCTGTCGACGTACGGCAAGCTCATCGGCGTCTGTTACGCCGTCGCCGTGATCTTCCTCGTGCTCCTCGGCCTCGCCATGAAGGCGGTCACCGGACTGAGCCTGTGGAAGTTCGTCCGTTACACGCGCGAGGAACTGCTCCTCGCGCTCGGCACCGCCTCCAGCGAGACGGTCATGCCCCGCATGATGCAGAAGCTGCGCCACGCCGGCTGCCGCGACGACGCCGTGGGCCTGGTCCTGCCGACGGGGTACTCGTTCAACCTCGACGGAGCGTCGATCTACCTCTCCATCGGTACGTTGTTCATCGCGCAGGCCGTCGGCGTCGACCTCTCGCTCGGCCAGCAGATCACCGTCGTGATCGTCCTGATGCTCACCAGCAAGGGCATGGCGGGGGTGCCCGGTTCGGCCTTCCTCGCGCTGTCGGCCACCGCGTCCGCACTCGGGGTCATCCCGGCGGGCGCCGTCGCCCTGCTGCTCGGCGTCGACCGCATCATGGACGCCATGCGCGTCTCCACGAACCTGCTCGGCAACTGCGTGGCCGTCTTCGTGGTCTCCCGCTGGGAGGGCGCGCTCGACACGGCCAGGGCCAAGAAGGTACTGGGCGGGGAGATCGCGTTCGTACCGGAGGAGGACCGGGCCGAGCCGGTCAAGTCGCCGGAGCTTGCGAAGCCCCAGGACCCCAAGTCCGCTGCGGAGACCCTGGGTTGAGCCCGAGCGGGGGCCCGGCGGCAAACGCGACGCCGTCGGGCCCCCGCGCCGTCAGGCTTCCTCGGGCTTCTCGGAATCCACCCCCGGCCGCGCCTTCTTCCACATCCCGCGCGTGAAGTCGGGGATCGCCTGAGGCGCCCCCTTCGCCTTGATGGACAAGTGGCTCAGCGGCACCGGCGACGTCCACGTCGCCGCGTCGTACACATCGAAGTCCGGTACCAGGCCCACCCGCAGACACTGCATCAGACGGAACACCATGATGTAGTCCATGCCGCCGTGGCCGCCCGGCGGGTTGGCGTGCTCCTTCCACAGCCAGTGGTCGAAGTCGGTGTACTTGGAGAAGTCACCCCAGGAGTCGTTCGTGTGGTCCGGCTCTATATAGATCCGCTCCGGGTAGTCCTCGAACACGCCCTTCGTGCCGCCGAGGCTGTTGATCCGCGAGTACGGGTGGGGCGTGGACACATCGTGTTCGAGCCGGATGACGCGCCCCTTCGCCGTCTGGACCAGACTGATGGTGCGGTCCGACTCGATGTACGTCTCCTTCCAGCTCGGGTCGCCCTTCGGCATATGGGCCTCGCGGTACTGGGCGAGGCCGAGCGAGGGCGTGCCGAAGCTGGAGATGTGCGTGACGCGGTCACCGCGGTTGATGTCCATGTAGTTGGCGACCGGGCCGAAGCCGTGGTTGGGGTACAGATCGCCGCGCAGCCGCGTGTGCCACAGCCGCCGCCACGGGCCCTCGTAGTAGTCGGGGTCGAACATCAGGCCGCGCAGGTCATGGTTGTAGGCGCCCGCTCCGTGCAGCAGGTCGCCGAACTTGCCGGCGTGCGCCATCCGCAGGACCCGCATCTCGTTCCTGCCGTAGCAGCAGTTCTCCAGCTGCATGCAGTGCCTGCGGGTGCGCTCGGAGAGATCGACCAACTCCCAGAGCTGGTCGAGCTGGAGGGCGATCGGACACTCCACACCGACGTGCTTGCCGTTCAGCATCGCCGTCTTGGCCATCTCGAAGTGCCAGTCCCAGGGCGTCGCCGCGTACACGAAGTCGATGTCGCCCCGCTTGCACAGGTTCTCGAAGTCGTGATCGCCCTTGGTGTACGTCGCCGGGGCCGGCTGGCCCGCGGCCGTCACCTTGGCCGCCGCTCTCGCGGTCTTGTCCTTCACCGGGTCGCAGAGCGCGACCACTTGGACGCCAGGGATCGCCAGGAACAGATCGATCATGCTGCCGCCGCGGTTGCCGAGCCCGATGATGCCGACCCGCACGGTGGAACGCCCCTCGAAGGGCACGCCGACCATCGTCTCGCCCTTCCGGGCCGGAGCCTCGGCGGCCGTCGTCCCGGCCTGCCCGGCACCGCTGTGCCCGGCCTCGGCTGGCCCGCCGGCGGCCTGCGCCGTGCCACCGGTGAACGCGCCGAGCCCGAGCCCCGCCCCGGCGATGCCGGCCGTCCGCAGGACGGACCTGCGGGACTGCCCGGCGGCGTCGTGTTCGGGCTGCTCGTGGCTCGCGTCGGGTGCCGGTGTCGCGTTGTCGTCGTGCATCGGACCTCCATCGATGGGTGGGTGCGCTGCAAGCGCTTGCCACCCTGGAGGGGGACCACACCGGGGCGCAAGGGACAGAAGTGGTCAGGGAGTTGGACTTTCTTTACGGACTCTTTGGGACTCATGGGTAGCGGGGGAGTTGCCCGCTCCGGCGCCTCCCGCGTGCGCAGGGTTCACCTGGTTCTGTCGAGGAGGCCCTGGCGTTCGCGCCAGGGAGGAATCGGCTCCTGTGTTCGCGACGCGGAGCGTCGCCGTATCTCGTCGGTTTCGTAAGGGCGCGGAGCGCCCGCGATCGGTTCTGCCCGGCGGCGCCGGGAAAAGCGAACACCCGTCCAGGGCGTCACCGGATCGCGGACAAGAATACGAAAGCCGGTTGTGTGTGCGGGAGTTGGTTCTAGCGTCAGGTGTCATGAAGCTGGTGGTGCAGGTCAAGCTGCTGCCGACGCCCGAGCAGGCGGCGGCTCTGGAAGCGACCTTGCGCGCCTGTAACCGGGCCGCCACCCACGTCGCGTCCGTCGCGTTCGACAAGGGTGTGAAGGACCGCAACGGGCTGCAGAAACTCCTCTACGCGGATATCAAGGCGACCTTCGGACTGTCGGCGCAGCCCGCGGTGCGGGTGGTGAAGAAGGTCGTCGACGCCTACGCCACGCTGGCTGCTCAGGCCAGGGCCGGGCTCCTGGGCAAGGCCACCTCGACGCGCTACCGCAGGGCGATGAGCAGTCCGGTCAGCTTCCGGCCCGAGGCGGCGCAGCCGTTCGACGACCGTTGCCTGTCCTGGCAGAGCGATGCGCGCACCGTCTCGATCTGGACTGTCGACGGCCGGATGAAGGCCCTCCGCTACACCGGCTCCGCCGACCAACTGAAAGTCCTGCACGAGCACCGTAAGGGCGAGTCCGATCTTGTGCAGCGCGGCGGGAAGTGGTTCCTGATCGCCACCTGCGACCTGCCTGAACCTGACGTGATGGAGCCGGTGGACTTCATCGGTGTCGATCGCGGCATCGTCAATCTCGCCACCACCTCCGACGGCACCAACTACCAGGGTCGCGGCTTGCGGCGCTACCGGAATTGGTGTGCCCGCAAGCGGGCCGAGCTGCAGAAGAAGCAGACGCGCTCGGCCACCCGCCGCCTGGCGCGGCGATCGAAGAAGGAGCAGCGGCATGCCACCCACCTGAACCACCGCATCAGCAAGGAGATCGTGTCGGTTGCGCAACGCACCGGTCGCGGCATCGCCGTCGAGGAACTCGACGGGATCCGGGACCGGGTACGGCTTCGACGCGACCAGCGCGGCACGCTCTCCTCCTGGCCCTTCCACCAGCTCAGCCGGCACCGCGCCTACAAAGCCCAACAGGCCGGGGTGGCTTTCCTCGAGGTGGATCCGGCCTATACCTCGCAGCGCTGCCCGCGCTGCGGCCACACCGAGAAGGCTAACCGGCCTACTCGGGACCACTTTTGTTGTCGTCGGTGCGGTCTCGCTGGACCCGACGACGTCGTCGCCGGGGTCAACGTGCGTGATCGCGCACGCTCGGCGTGGGCATTTGTCACCATGCCCGTCCCCGCCACTCCCGCATAGCCGGAGCCGAAGGGGAGATGCGACCCGTGACCGTCTCGTCGTCGGGGACAGTCGGGAGCGCGACAAGGTGTAGATGATTCAGAGCGAACAAGCTCAGTCGTTTACGGCCGAGAAGGTGACTGCCGCCTCATGAAGCGGATCCTGACTGCCGCTTTCGCCGCCCCGCGGCTCACCCCGGCTCCCCATCCATGGGCCGCCGCCGCGCAGCTCACCGCGGTCCCCACTCATGGGCGGGTCCAGGTCCACGAGCGTGGCCTGAAACCTGGTATCCACGCCCCTCCGGGCGGACGGCGGGAAGTTGGCTCGACAGGTCCTAGGGACGCGTCGCGTGCTCCAGCTCCACGATCACGGAGTAGTAGCTGCGGCCCGTCGCGTGATCCATGCCGACCTCGCACATCCGGTTCGCCGACAGATGAGCGTCGAAGCCACGGGCGGTCACCTCGGCGGCCTCCTTGCGGGTGGCCGACTCGGTGAGCTCCTTGTGGAGCATGCCTCGGTCGCCCGCGAACGCGCAGCACCCGGCGTCGTCCGGGACGACGACCTCGTCGGCACAGGCCTCGGCGACGGCCCGCAACTGCGCCACATCGCCCAGGTGTTCCATGGAACACGTCGGATGAAGGACCGCCGAACCGACCGTCCGGTGCACCGTCAGGTGCGGCAGCAGCTCGTCCGCCGCCCACACGATCGAGTCGACGATCCTGAGCTCCTTGTGCAACTCCCTGTTGTCGTCCGTCAGATAGGGGACGACCTCATGGGCGATGCCGAGCGTGCACGACGAGGCGTCGACGACGAGCGGCAGTCTGCCGCCGGCGGTCCAGCCCCAGGCCGCCTCGACGATCCGGTTCGCCATGACGGTGTTGCCCTCGTCGTACCCCTTCGAGTGCCAGATCGTGGCGCAGCACGTCCCCGCGACATCGTCCGGAATCCAGACCGGCCGTCCCGCGCGCGCGGACACGGCGACCATGGCCTGCGCGAGGGACACCTCTCCGGGGCTGCCGAAGATGCGGTTCACACAGGCCGGGTAGTAGACCGCGGCAGCCCCCACGCGCGCGGTGCGGGGCAGCTTGCGGGCAGCGGCGGCGGGGATCTCCGGCAGCCACTCCGGTACGAGGTCGGGGCGGACGGCCTTGCGGGCGGCCTGGGTCACGGAGGTCAGGAGCCGGTCACCGATCTTGCCCGCGGCCGCCACGGCGAGCCGCGCCGACGCCTCGACGGCCCTGAAGTTCTTCGCCGTGAACGCGGCCACCTTCTCCTCGCGCGGGCTGTGCCGCGCGTGCCGGAACTCCTTCATGAAGGCGCCCGTGTCGATGCCGACCGGACACGCCAGCTTGCACGTCGAGTCGCCCGCGCACGTGTCCACAGCGTCGTACCCGTAAGCCTCGACAAGCCCGTCCTCGACCGGCGAACCGGACGGCTGGCGCATCATCTCGCGGCGCAGGACGATCCGTTGGCGTGGCGTGGTTGTCAGATCCTCACTGGGACACGTCGGCTCGCAGAAGCCGCACTCGATGCACGGGTCGGCGATCAGCTCCACCTTGGGGATCGTCTTGAGGCCGCGCAGATGGGCCTTGGGGTCGCGGTCGAGGACGATACGGGGCGCGAGGACACCGTCCGGGTCGATGACCTGTTTGGTGCGCCACATCAACTCCGTGGCCTTCGCGCCCCATTCGAGCTCCAGGAACGGCGCGATGTTGCGCCCCGTGGCGTGCTCGGCCTTGAGCGAACCGTCGAAGCGCTCGACGGTGAGGCGGCAGAACTCGTCCATGAACGCCGCGTACCGCTCGACGTCCTCGGGCCTGCCCGCGTCGAAGGCGAGCAGGAAGTGCAGATTGCCGTGCGCCGCATGACCGGCGACGGCGGCGTCGAAGCCGTGCCGCCTCTGGAGTTCGAGGAGCGCCTCGCACGCCTCGGCCAGGCGCGACGGCGGCACCGCGAAGTCCTCGGTGATCAGCGTCGTCCCGGAGGGGCGCGATCCGCCGACCGCCGTCACGAACGCCTTGCGGGCCTTCCAGTAGCCACCGATCGTCTTCGCGTCCCGCGTGAACGCGTTGGTCACCGAGGCCACGGGCGCCACCAGTTCGAGCCCCTCAAGCACCTCGGCGGCCGCCGCCTCGTAACGCTCCTGGGCGGCCTCGTCCGGCGCGCGGAACTCCACCAGGAGCGCCGTCGTCGACTTGGGCAGGCTCGCCCAGTCGGCGGGCACCCCCTCCACACGCACCGAGGCCCGCAGCGTATTGCCGTCCATCACCTCGACGGCGATCGCGCCCGCCGCGTTGAACAGCGGGACCGCCGCTGCCGCCGCGGGCAGCGAGGGGAAGAACAGCAGCGCCGTGGAGACCTTCCGGTCGAGGGGCAGCGTGTCGAATACGACCTCGGAGATGAAGCCGAACGTCCCCTCGGACCCCACCATGAGGCCGCGCAGGATCTCCACGGGTGTCGCGCCGTCCAGGAAGGCATCCAGGCGGTAGCCGTTGGTGTTCTTGATCTCGTACTTGGCGCGGATGCGGGCGACCAGCTCCGCGTCGGCCTCGATCTCGCCCTTGATCTCCAACAGGCCCACGCAGAGAGCCGGTTCGGCGTGCTCGAGGAACGCTTCGGCATCGGGGTCGGCCGTGTCCACCACGGTGCCCGAGGGCAGCACGAAGGTGAGCGAGGCGACCGTCCGGTAGGAGTTCCTTGTGGTGCCCGCCGTCATGCCCGAGGCGTTGTTCGCGACGACCCCGCCGATGGTGCAGGCAATGGCGCTTGCCGGGTCGGGGCCGAGCACTCGCCCGTGCCGCGCGAGCGTGATGTTGGCGCGCACGACTGTCGTACCGGGGCCGATCCTGGCCCGCTCACCGTCGCCGATGACCTCGATGCCCGCCCAGTGCTTGCGGACGTCCACGAGGATGTCCTCGCCCTGCGCCTGCCCGTTGAGCGACGTGCCCGCCGCGCGGAAGACCACCTCGCGGCCCCTGCCGTGCGCGTACGACAGGACGGCCGACACGTCGTCGATGTCCTCGGCGACCACCACGACCTGCGGCACGAAACGGTAGGGACTCGCGTCCGACGCGTACCGCACGAGGTCCGAGATGTGCGTGAGGACCTTGTCCGCCCCCAGGAGCCCGGACAGTTCGGAGCGGAGCGGCTCCGGGGTCCCGCCGGCCTGAGCGTCCGGTACCCGGTCGGGCGCCGGGCCTCCCGCGTGCGGTCCCGGGCGCAGCGCTTCCGGCTTCGGCTCCAGCAGGGGCATGCCTCTCCAACCTCTCTTCGGCCGCTGTCGGCCCGGGGCTAACAGCGGTGGTCGTACGGCGTCTCGAACAGCGCGTTCATCAGGACGCCCAGCTGGGCGCGCTGGTCGGGGCTCAATGGAGCCAGGATGTCCTCTGCGGCGGTCCTGCGCGCGCTGCGCAGCTCACGCAGCGCCTTGCGGCCCTGTTCGGTGAGCTCGATGCGGATCACCCTGCGGTTCGTGGGATCGGGCACCCGGCGCACCAGCTCGGCCGTCTCCAGACCGTCGACCAGGGTCGTCACGGCGCGGGGCACGACTTCGAGACGCTCGGCCAGGTCGGCCATGCGCGGCGGGGTGTCGTAGTGCACGAGGGTGCGCAGAAGCCGGGACTGGGCGGGCGTGATCCCGACCGGCTCCAGATAGCGCTTCTGGATCCGCTGCAGCCGCCGGGTCAGCCGGAGCAGCTGCTCCGCGAGAAGGCCGTCGGCGTCCGGGGTACTCATGTGCGGAACAATATCAGGACCTTGTTCATTGTGAGTATAGGTAACAATGAGCTATGCTCCCTGAGACCTTGAATCACGACTCGTAGGAGGCTCATGCGTCACGACGAACCCGGCTGGACGCCGTCGCCCTCCGACACCACGTCGCCGGAGCCGCGGCAGATGCGCCGCATCCTGGCCCTCTTCCGTCCCTATCGCGCCCGACTCGCGCTGGTCGGCCTGCTCGTCGGCGCCGCCTCGCTCGTCTCGGTCGCCACGCCCTTCCTGCTCAAGGAGATCCTCGACACCGCGATCCCGCAGGGCCGCACCGGGCTGCTGAGCCTGCTCGCCCTGGGCATGATCCTCAGCGCCGTCGTGACCAGCGTCTTCGGCGTCCTGCAGACCCTGATCTCCACGACCGTCGGCCAGCGCGTCATGCACGACCTGCGCACCGCCGTGTACGGCCGGCTCCAGCGCATGTCGCTCGCCTTCTTCACCAGGACCCGCACGGGTGAGGTCCAGTCCCGCATCGCCAACGACATCGGCGGCATGCAGGCGACGGTCACCTCCACCGCCACGTCCCTGGTCTCCAACCTCACCAGTGTGGTCGCCACCATCGTGGCGATGGTCGCGCTCGACTGGCGGCTCACGGCCGTCTCGCTGGTCCTGCTGCCCGTCTTCGTGTGGATCAGCCGCCGCGTCGGCCGCGAGCGCAAGAAGATCGCCACGGAGCGCCAGAAGCAGATGGCCGCGATGGCGGCCACGGTCACCGAGTCCCTCTCCGTGAGCGGCATCCTCCTCGGCCGCACGATGGGCCGCGCAGACTCGCTCACCCGCTCGTTCGCCGACGAGTCCGACCAGCTCGTCGGGCTCGAGGTCCGGTCGAACATGGCGGGGCGCTGGCGCATGGCTGTCATCACGGTCGTCATGGCCGCCATGCCCGCCGTCATCTACTGGGTCGCGGGCGTCGCGCTCCAGCTCGGCGGCCCCTCCGTCTCGATCGGCACCCTGGTCGCCTTCGTCTCGCTCCAGCAGGGCCTGTTCCGGCCGACCGTGAGCCTGCTCGCCACCGGCGTCCAGATTCAGACGTCGCTGGCGCTCTTCCAGCGCATTTTCGAGTACCTCGACCTGCCGATCGACATCACCGAGCCCGAGCAGCCCGTCCGCCTCGACACGATCAAGGGTGAAGTCCGCTTCGAGGACGTCGAGTTCCGTTACGACGCCGCCGACGGCAAGAGCGCGGCCATACTCGACGGGATCGACGTCACCGTTCCCGCGGGCGGCAGCCTGGCCGTCGTCGGCCCCACCGGCTCCGGCAAGTCCACGCTCAGCTACCTGGTGCCGCGTCTGTACGACGTCACGGGCGGGCGCGTCACCCTCGACGGGGTGGATGTGCGCGACCTGGACTTCGACACCCTCGCCCGTGCCGTCGGCGTCGTCTCCCAGGAGACGTACCTCTTCCACGCCTCGGTCGCGGAGAACCTCCGGTTCGCCAAGCCCGACGCCACCGAGGAGGAGCTGCACGCTGCGGCCAGGGCGGCCCAGATCCACGAGCACATCGCCTCCCTGCCCGACGGGTACGACACCGTCGTCGGCGAGCGTGGCCACCGGTTCTCCGGCGGCGAGAAGCAGCGCCTCGCCATCGCCCGCACGATCCTGCGCGACCCGCCGATCCTCATCCTCGACGAGGCGACGAGCGCCCTGGACACCCGCACCGAGTTCGCCGTGCAGGAAGCCATCGACGCCCTGTCGGCCAACCGTACGACCGTGACCATCGCCCACCGGCTGTCCACGATCCGGGGCGCCGACCAGATCGTCGTCCTCGACGGCGGGCAGGTGGCCGAGCGCGGCACCCATGAGGAGCTTCTGGAACGGGACGGCCGCTATGCCGCCCTGGTCCGCAGAGACTCCCAACTGGAGCCCGCGAGCCCAGCCTGATCCGAACGAAAGACCCTGGGCCGTGACCGGGCATGCGGGTGACGCCCAAGTGGAGCCACCGACGCTACGATATGCCCCGGTTTGCCATCCTCTGCGGGTTAGCGTTCGGCCATGCTGAACGAGACTCCGCAAAGGAGCACGATGCGACTGACACGCCGGGGCCGCGGCTCCCTGATTGCTGGTGGGGCCCTCGTGGCGGCGGCCGCCGCGGTGGTGGTGCCGCTCCTGCTCCCGCACCACGGGGGCGGTGACAAGCGGCCGCAGGCACTGACCGTCCCCGAAGGCTGGCGTGCGGGCCAGGTCTACGAGGCCCTGGACAAGGCCCTCGGTGTCCCGGCAGGCACGAGCAAAAAGGCCGTCCCCAAGGCCGGCCTCAAGCTCCCGGGGGACGCGGAGGGCAACCCGGAGGGCTACCTCTTCCCGGCGACGTATCCACTCAACGACAAGTCGACTCCGGCGAGCCTGCTGTCCTACATGGTCAACACCGCCAACAGGAAGTTGAACGGCAGCCAGGTGACGGCGGGAGCCGACCGGGACGCGGTGAACCCCTATCAGACCCTCACCATCGCGAGCATCGTCGAGGCCGAGGCGGCCACCAAGGAAGACATGGGGAAGGTGGCCCGCGTCATCTACAACCGGCTCGACCGCGGTATGCCGCTCCAGATGGACTCGACCATCAACTACGGGCTCAACCGCTCCACGCTCGACACCACCACCAAGGACACCCGGGCCGAGAACCCGTACAACACCTATGTCCGGATGGGGCTGCCGCCCACCCCCATCGCCAACCCCGGGGCCGAGGCCATGAAGGCCGCGATCAGCCCGCCGCAGGGGGACTGGGTGTACTTCGTGACGGTCAAGCCCGGCGACACCCGCTTCACGGCGGACTTCAACGAACAGCAGAAGAACGTCGCGGAGTTCAACAAGCTGCGCACGAGCGGCAAGCCGTCGTCCGCCTGAGCGGGTCGCGACTGACCGGGCCGCGCCTGATCGCACGCAGCTTGATCGGCCCGCGCCGGAGCGTCGCGTTCGGGAGCGTCAGGCGGCCACCGGCGCCCCGGCCAGCAGGCGCTTGATGTCCCGTACGGCCGCGCGCCCCGCCCGGTTGGCGCCGATCGTGCTGGCCGAAGGCCCGTAGCCCACCAGATGGATCCGCGGATCGGCGACCACCCGGGTGTCCTCGGCCTGGATGCCGCCGCCGGGCCCGCGCAGCTTCAGCGGTGCCAGATGCTCGATCGCGGGCCGGAAGCCCGTGGCCCACAGGATGACGTCCGCGTCGACCCGCCGGCCGTCGTCCCACTCGACGCCGGACGGCGTGATCCGGTCGAACATCGGCAGCCGGTCGAGCACACCATCGGCGCGGGCCTTGCGGATCGCGTCGTTCAGCGGCAGCCCCGTCACCGACACCACGCTCTGCGGGGGCAGCCCCGCCCGGACCCGCTCGTCTACCAGGGCGACCGCCGCGCGGCCGAAGTTCTCGTCGAAGGGACCCTCGTTGAAGACGGGCGGCCGGCGCGTCACCCAGGTCGTCGCGGCCGCGTAGGGCGCGATCTCCATCAGATGCTGCGTCCCGGAGGCCCCGCCGCCCACCACGACCACCCGCTGTCCGCGAAACGCCTCCGGACCCGGGTAGATCGCGGTGTGGAGCTGACGTCCGCGGAACGTCTCCTGCCCCGGGTAGCGCGGCCAGAACGGCCGGTCCCAGGTGCCCGTCGCATTGATCAGCGCACGCGTCGACCACGTCCCGGCGGACGTCTCGACGAGCAGCCTCCCTCCCCCAAGGACTCCGACAGGCTCCGTCCAGGGGGGACCCCCACCGCCTTCACGCACGGCGCGCACATCGACGGGACGCCGCACCCGCAGGTCGAACGTCTCCTCGTACGAGGCGAAGTACGCCGCGATCACCTCTGACGACGGCCTGGCCGGGTCCGCGCCGGTCAGTTCCATGCCCGGCAGCGAGTGCATGCCGTGCACCCTGCCGTACGTCAGTGAAGGCCAGCGGAACTGCCAGGCTCCGCCGGGGCGCGGGGAGTGGTCGAGCACGACGAAGTCCCGCTCCGGCTCGAAGCCGGCCCGGCGCAGGTGGTAGGCGCTGGACAGTCCTGCCTGCCCAGCGCCTATGACGACCACGTCGACCTCGCGTACGTCCGCTGTGTCCCGCACCCCGATATCGTTCACGCTTCTACTAACTGCACCGGGGTCCTGGATCTTCCCGCAGCGAGCGCGCGACGGTTCAGCGGCCCCCGGCCACCAGAAGCGGCGCGCCACCGACGGCCGGCCTGGTGAGCGGCGACGCCGGTGTCCGCGGCAGCAGACCGCGCGCCGCCAGGTCCGGGATCACACCCTCCCCGAACCAGTACGCCTCCTCCAGATGGGGATAGCCCGACAGGACGAAGTGCTCGACGCCCAGCGCGTGGTACTCCTCGATCCGGTCCGCGACGTCGGAGTGGCTGCCGACGAGCGCCGTGCCCGCGCCGCCCCGCACCAGACCGACGCCCGCCCACAGATTGGGCGAGATCTCCAGGTCGTCGCGCGAGCCCCCGTGGAGCGCGAGCATCCGCTGCTGCCCGACCGACTCGCTGCGGCCGAGCGCCTCCTGGGCGGCCGCCACGGTCTCCGGCGACAGGTCGTCGAGCAGCCGGTTCGCCGTTGCCCACGCCTCCGCCGACGAGTCGCGCGAAATCGTGTGCAGCCGGATCCCGAACCGGACCGTGCGACCCTCCTTCTCGGCCAGCCCTCGGATCCAGTCGATCTTCTGCTTCACCTGCTCGGGCGGCTCGCCCCAGGTCAGATAGACATCGGTGTGCCGCGCGGCGACCGGACCCGCCGCGGCCGAAGAACCGCCGAAGAAGATCTCCGGCAGCGGGTCGGGCGGCAGCGCGGTGAGACCGCCCTCCACCTGGTAATGCTCACCGCCGAAGTCGAACGGCTGCCCGCTCCACACACCGCGCACGACCGAGAGGAACTCGTCGGTCCGCGCATAGCGCCGGTCGTGGTCCAGGTGATCGCCGAAGCGCCGCTGCTCGGTCGAGTCACCACCCGTCACCACGTTCAGGAGCAGCCGCCCGCGTGTGATCCGCTGGTACGTGGCCGCCATCTGGGCGGCGAGTACCGGCGAGATCACCCCGGGCCGGAACGCCACGAGGAACTTGAGCCGCTCCGTGTGCTGGGCGAGGGCCACCGTCGTCAGCCAGGCGTCCTCGCACCACGTGCCCGTCGGCGTCAGAACCGCTTCGAACCCCAACTGCTCGGCGGCCTTGGCTATTTGGGCCAGGTAGTCGATGTCGGGCGCGCGCACGCCGCTGACCGGAGCGATCCGCGAGCGCTTCACGCCCCCGTCGGTGTAGGCGTGTCGGTCCACGAGCGTGCGGCCGTCGCCGCCCGTCGGCAGGAACCAGTGAAGGTGGACGCTCATCGTCAGGACTCCTTGCCGAAGGTACGGGGTGCGGTCGTCGACGCCGGCAGACCACCGTTGAACCGGGTGTCCACGAACGACGCGAAGTCGACCTTGCGGGGGATCAGCTTCAGCCTCGCGAAGGTGTCGGCGATCTGCTGCTCCGAGGCGATGGCGGGCTTGTCCACGGCGACGGTGACCCGGGTGCCGTTGGTGCGCTTCACCGCGTCCAGAGCGACGTCGTAGGGCAGCCCGGTGTCCTTCGCCCAGACCTTCGCCCACGCCTCGGGATGCTTGAAGACCCAGTCCTGGGCGCGCTTGAGCCGCTTGAGGTAGTCGCCGATCGCAGCGGCCTTCTTGCTGTCCTTGAGCGAGGACGGCGCCGCGACCTGGAACGCGAGCCCATTGGTGAGCCCGTCCCCATCGGTGAGCACACGCCCCTGCTTCCCCCGCAGAACCTGGGAGGTATACGGGTCCCAGACGGCCCAGGCGTCCACCTTGCCCCCGGTGAACGCGGCCAGCGCGTCGGCCGGCTGGAGGTACTTGACCTGCACGTCCTTCAGGGAAAGACCGGCCTTCTTCAGGGACGCGACCAACTGGTAGTGCGCGGACGAGCCCTGCGCCACGGCGATGGACCGGCCCTTGAGATCCTCGGGCTTCTTCAGCTTCGAGTCGGTCGGGACGAGGATGGTGTCGCCCTTCGCGGTCCCGTGGCTGGCCGCCACGATGGTGATCTTCGAGTTGGCGCCGGCCGCGAAGACGGGCGGGGTGTTGCCGACCCCTCCGATATCGACCGCCCTGGCGTTGACGGCCTCAAGGAGCGGTGGCCCGGACGTGAAGGTCGACCAGCGGATCTTGTAGTCGAGGTCGTCGAGCTCTCCGGCGGCCCGGAGTACGGCTTCCGAACCGCCCTTCTGGTCACCGACGTTGAGCGTGAGGCTCCCCTTGCCGTCAGTCCCGCCGCCGCCCGAGGCGCCGGTGGACGTATCGGCGGCGGAGGTACCGGAGCAGGCGGCGAGCAGCAGGGCCAGGGGGAGCAGCAGAGCGGGGGCGAGGCGTCGTCGCATGGGGAGTCCGTTCGGTGGGTTCATGGCAGGTCGTCCTGGCGGGTTGGTCATGGCTGGTCGGTCTCGGCGGGTGGGCTTCGGCCCGTCGGCGCAGGCCGGAATGGCCGTAGGGCGGTGTGCCGGTACGGGTGGTGTGTGTAGGGGTGGGAGAACCTGACGAAACGTCAGGCAGCGGCAGGGGAGGAAGTCTCCGGCGCGTCGACCCCCAGTCGGTGGAGCAGCTCGGTGCGCAGTTCGCCGAAGCGCGGGTCGGATATCCCGCGCGGACGCTCCAGATCGATCTCGGTCTCGTACGCGATGACGCCTTCGTCCATCACGAGCACACGGTCGGCGAGCAGGACGGCCTCCTCGACGTCGTGCGTGACCAGGAGGACGGCGCAGCCGCGTCGCTGCCACAGCTCGTCGACGAGGTGCTGCGCCTTGATGCGGGTGAGCGCGTCGAGTGCGCCGAACGGCTCGTCGAGCAGCAGCAGATCGGGCTCGCGCACCAGAGCGCGGGCCAGCGACGCACGCTGGGCCTCGCCGCCGGACAGGGTCTTGGGCCACGCGTTGGTGCGATGGTCGAGGCCGACCTCCTCCAACGCCCGCTCGGCGAGGGCCCGTTCGGGCTTGCCCGGCAACCCGAGCAGTACGTTGCGCCACACCCGCTTCCACGGCATGAGGCGCGGCGCCTGGAACGCGACGGCCTTGCGGCGCGGCACGAGCACGGTGCCCTCGATGTCGCGGTCGAGCCCGGCGAGGATGCGCAGCAGGGTCGACTTGCCGCAGCCGCTGCGGCCGAGGAGCGCCACGAACTCGCCCGGATTCACGTCGAGATCGAGGCGGTCGATGACGGCACGCCCGTCGAAGGAGCGGGTGAGCCCCTCCACGCGTACGGCCGAACGGGTCTCTGTGGACGGGGACTTGGTGGTGGTCACCGGCCGGTGAACGTCGGTCGCCATTGCAGCAGCAGCCTTTCGAGGGTACGGACGACGAAGTCGGCGAGCAGGCCGAGGAACGCGTAGACGATCAGGCAGACGACGATGACGTCGGTCCGCAGGAAGTCGCGGGCCTGCACCATCAGGAAGCCGATGCCGGCGTCCGCGTTGATCTGCTCGGCGAAGACGAGGGCCAGCCAGGAGATGCCGAGCGAGTACCGCAGCCCGGTCATGGCGCCGGGTAGCGCGCCCGGCAGGACCACATGGCGTACGAGACCCCAGCGGGAGAGTCCGAGCGACTCCCCGGCCTCGATCAACTGCGCGTCCACGCCGCGGATTCCGGCGTACACGTTCAGATACAGCGGGAACGAGACGCCCAGCGTGATGATGGCGATCTTCGGCGCCTCGCCGATCCCGAACCAGATGATGAACAGCGGGATCAGCCCTACGAACGGCACGGTCCGCAGCATCTGCACGCTGGCGTCCACGAGGTCCTCGCCGACCCGGAACAGGCCTGAGACGAGGGCGAGTCCGGTACCGACGACCACGCCGAACAGCAGGCCGATCGCGACGCGCTGGAGCGAGACCCCCATGGCGTTGGGCAGCGACCCGTCGGAGACGAGGTCGCCGGCGACCCTGGCGATGGTGCCGGGCGAGGCGAGGACATCGGCAGTCAACACACCTGTACTGCTGAGGAGTTGCCACAGGATGAGCAGCAGGACGGGCCCGGAGGTGCGACGCAGCCAGCGCGGGACCCGAGTGCGTCGGGTGGAGGAGGGGACGAGACGGACGAGCTCGGGACTGCCGACGGAATCGGCATGGGATGGGGCATGGGATTGGGCATGGGATGGGGCATCGGAATCGGCGGGGACGGCATCCGGGGCAGCCGACTTGGCGACGACGTCCGGGTCCGGCGGGGCATGGCTGATGCTCATGGGTGCTCCACGCAGAAGGCAGGGGAGGGCAGCGGTGAAGGTGAAAGGGGTACGCGTATGCGTCAGCGCCCCCGCGTGAGTTCACGCGGGGTCGAGGCAGGGGCGTACGGGGCTACGCGACGTAGCCGGAGATGCGGGGAAAGGGCGTCAGCAGCCGCGGCGACACGCGGCGGAGGCCACCCGCAGCAGGTCGATGTGACCGCGCGTGGTGAGCAGAACTGAACGCAACATGCCGCAGAAAGTAGCCACCTTGTCGACGCAAGGTCAATGGCGTCTCGATGGATGGACGCGCTGTATCAGGTGGCGGGCCCGGATCGGGCGCGGACGGCGCCCGATGAGTGAGGATGGACGCATGTCCGACGCCTTCACCACGCGCATCCTGAACGTATCCACCGGCTCCGCGGAGCGGGTCGTCGACCTGACCCACGACTGCGAGACCTTCCTGAGCGAGGTCGCCGCGGGCCGCGACGGCCTGCTCAACATCTTCGTGCCCCACGCGACGGCCGGCGTGGCCGTCATCGAGACGGGCGCGGGCAGCGACGACGACCTCCTCACCACCCTCCACTCCCTGCTCCCCGCGGACGACCGCTGGCAACACCGCCACGGCTCCCCGGGCCACGGCCGCGACCACGTCCTCCCGGCCCTGGTCCCACCCCACGCCACCCTCCCGGTGATCGCCGGCACCCTGGAAATGGGCACGTGGCAGTCGGTGTGCCTGGTGGACACAAACACGAGTAACACCGACCGTCAGGTCCGGCTGAGCTTCCTCGGTTAAGGGGCCGCCGGCTGGAACTGTAGAGGGGGAGCCCGGCCGCGCCAACCGAGTGGTTGGCGTTGTCGCCCGTCGGTCACAGCCGCTGAGCTTTGCATCGACCGCGGGGTACCTGCGCAGCGTGACAGTAGGTTCTTCGTCTGCTGGTGGTACAGCACATGCATCGGTGTTGAGCTGGGGTAAGACTCTCGGTCGGGGACTGGTCCGTGGATGGTCCGGACCTTGGTAGCTGCTGGCCCGGGCGGCAGGGGCGGTCGGGAGTGGGAAGTCGTGGGGGCGATCGGGAGAGTGGAGGACGCTCTCGCGGGTGGCCCGTCCTATCGACTACGGCCGGTGGTCGTCGCAGAGCCATCCGGCGGGATGGAAGCGTGCCGGCGCCCCGCATGGCTGTAACGCAGCCCCGCAATGGTCCCGGTGGGCGATCGGTGAAGCCTCCGTCACTGCAGGCATTGCCCTCGGGACGTACTTTGGTGAGCGGGGTGCCGGGATTTAGGGGAGCGGCGCGGTCTCGTGGTCTGGCGCGGCCGGTGGCCGGACACGGCACGCTCGGTCGCCGTCCTCCATAGGACGCCGTACCGGACGTTGCCTCGGCATCAGCTACCACCGAACCGCCCGCGCGTCGAGTCGTAGAATCCGGCGGTGAACGCCAACGTCGTCCGGCCGTTGTGCGTGTTCGCGGGGGCCCCTATGTCTTTGGTCAAGCTGGTCTGGTGTGGGTTCGAGGCATCTGGAACGATGCGTCCGTGCCTGCTGATGATCGGGTTGGTGAGGGTGTCCCCGCGGGGCTCGCGGTGTTCCTCCTGCGGGAGGCGGTCGACGGCCGCCCGGTGAAGATCGCTCCTTCTGTCTGTGAGGGGTGCGGCGGTCGTGTGTTCTTCGTGCTGGTCAACGCGTCCGGCGCGGAACGGGAGTGTTCGGGCTGCGACCGCCGTGCGTTCATCGCGGACAGCGAGGAGTACTGGAACGAGGAGTCCTGGGAGGACGACGAGCCCGGTGCGGCCGGCTGCCCGTGCGGGAGCGAGGAGTTCGAGGCCGCGGTGGCGTTCTCGCTCGGCAACGACGGCTCGGTCCGCTGGGTGACCGTGGGCCTGCGGTGCATCAGGGATGGGTTCTGCGGGGTCTATGCCGACTGGAAGATCGACTACGGACCAACGGATCACCTGCTGGCCATGGTCTAGGTTTGCGGAGCGACGGCCCGAATGGGCTGCGGTTCACAGAAGGTTCCGTCGCGGAGCATGGCGAAGAGGACGTCGGCTCGGCGTCTGGCGAGGCAGAGCAGGGCCTGGGTGTGGTGCTTGCCCTTGGCGATCTTCTTGTCGTGGTAGGTCCGGGGATGCGGGGTCGGCCAGGGCAGCGAACGCAGAGAGGAAGAAGGCTCGTTTGAGCTGCTTGTTCCCGGTGCGACATCTGTGGGCACCCCAGGATTCACCTTTCGTCACCATGCTCTACGCAGGCCTCGACAACCCCACCTCGCACAACAGCCAACTCCGGGCAGTCTCCCACCACTGTGCGATGGGAGACCGGCGTTGTAACCGCGGTTTGAACTGCCGTGCTTTCCTAGCTCCCTGGATTCAGAGCAGTCCGCGCTCCATCAAATCGTGCGCCTCGTCCCAGTCGATGAACCGGCACACACCGGTCGACAGGTCCACTGCGATGGGAAGGTTACCTCCCAGCTGCATGTCTTCGACGCCGTGGTCCAAATACTCGACGTGATCGTAGGGGGCGATCAACTGGCCTCTGTCGACCAAGCAGTACTCCGAGATGATGCGCACGTTGGACGATTGCCCCCAGTCCCGACTCTGCTCGGCCAGGAACTGCGCAGCCCTGCCCTCTGCCTCATCTCGTTCGAGCATGTCAGTTGGTCCTCATGAGGTAATAGTGGCGGTAAGACGACACTGCCGGTCGCGCCTCCATGAGTCTCGTTGGCGCTCCAATCCCGAGAGAGCGTCGGGCCACGGCGTTGGTCCGGTACGCAACGGAGTCCGGATAGCCTGGAGTTGTGTCTTAACGGAGTTTTGCGGACACGAACATCGATAATACGAACCGTCAGGTGCGCCTGACCTTCCTCGGCTGATGCTTGCGGCGGGGCTGTGGCGTCGAGTGCCGGTGCGCCGAATGCCCCTTGGCCCGTGCGTGCGCAGCCCGTCAGTGCCGTGTTCCTCGGCGAGGCCGGGCGGCGGTAGCTGAACGCGCCCCCTCTTCGTCCCTCATGAGGTCCCGTTGCGGGCTTGCGGAGCGGTTCGACGCCCGGATGCCTCCCGAGCGTCAGTTATGTGACGGGCTCGTCCAGGGGTTCTTGCTGGTTTTTCTGGTCGAGAGCGGCGGCCCAGCCGGCAGGGAGTTCGAGGCTCCACCGTGGGCGAAGGCGTCGAGGCGGCAGCGCTCGCGTGGGAGAGCCGCCCCAGCTCCGCCTCGGCGACCACACCTGGCACGATCACGCCAACCGCAGCTCAGCGAACCATCACCAGGTCGACCTGACGGCAGGCGCACCACACACGCGTGTTTCGTGCAGCCGGACGCGTGGATCGTGCAGGAGTTCGCGTGGACGTCCTTCGCATACTCGGAGCCTCAAGGGACCGACGCGACCCGGATGACACGCGGAGGCAGTTTTCAATGCAAACGTTCGTCTATACATCCCACCCCTCGCGGGTGGTCTTCGGCGCCGGCACGGTCGGCCGCCTCGGTGAGGAGGTCGAGCGGCTCGGGTGCTCCCGGGTGCTGCTGCTGTCCAGCGGGCCGCTCGCGGCGGCCTCCGTACAGGTGCGCGAGGCGCTCGGCGGACTGCTGGCGGCGGAGTTCGACGGCGCCGCCATGCACACGCCGGTGGAAGTGACCGAGCAGGCTCTCGACGTGCTCAGGGAGTCGGCCGTGGACGGCATCGTCGCCGTCGGCGGCGGCTCGACCACGGGCCTGTCGAAGGCACTGGCCCTGCGCACGGGCCTGCCGCAGGTGATCCTGCCGACCACCTACGCCGGCTCCGAGGTGACCCCCGTGCTCGGCGAGACCCGGGACGGTCGCAAGGTCACCCAGTCGTCTCCGGAGATCCTGCCCGAGACCGTCGTCTACGACGTCGACTTCACTCTCACGCTGCCGCTGTCCATTACGGTCACGAGCGGCGTCAACGCGCTCGCCCACGCCGTCGAGGCGCTGTACTCCGCCGAGGCCAACCCGGTCACCGACCAGCAGGCCCTCGACGCGATCTCACGCATCGCCCGCGCGCTGCCCCGCCTCGCCGCCGACCCGTCCGACCTGGAGGCGCGCGCCGACCTGCTGCACGCGGCCTGGCTCGCCGGAACCTGCCTCGCCACGGTGGGTATGGGCTTGCACCACAAGCTGTGCCACACCCTCGGCGGCAGCTTCGACCTGCCGCACGCCGAGACGCACACCGTCGTCCTGCCGCACGCGATGGCCTACAACGCGCCCGCGGTGCCCGACGTGATGCGCCGCATCGCCGACGCCCTGGGTGTGCCCGACGCCCCCAGCGGCGTGTACGACCTGGTCGCCTCCCTGGGCGGTCCCACCTCGCTGCGCGACCTCGGCATGCCGGAGTCCGGCCTCGCCCGCGCCGTCGAGCTGGCCACCTCGACGCCCTACCCGAACCCGCGCGAGCTGACTGCCGAGGGCATCGCGGAACTTCTGGCCGGCGCCTGGCACGGACGCCGCCCCGTGGGTCCCCCCTCCACGGAGGCCCGGCTGGCCCGTCTCACCGAACAGGTCGTGGCGAGCTTCGGCGAGGCCCCGGACCCGCGCGTCCGCACCCTGCTGAGCGACCTGGTCCGGCACCTGCACACCTTCGTCGCCACCAACGACGTCACCGAGGACGAGTGGCAGTACGCCATCGACTTCCTCACCCGCACCGGCGAGATCTGCGGCCCGACCCGTCAGGAGTTCGTGCTGCTGTCGGACACCCTCGGCGTCTCCAGCGCCGTGGACCTCCTCACCAACTCCCGTACACCCAGCGCCACTCCGTCGGCCGTGCTCGGTCCCTTCTATGTGGACGGCCCACCCGAGACCGAGCACGGCGGCGACATCGCCGCGGGGCTGCCCGGCATCCCGCTCTGGGCGGACGTGCGGGTCACGGACACCGACGGTGAGCCGATCAAGGGTGCGGTGGTGGACGTGTGGCAGTCCAACACGGACGGCTTCTACGACGTCCAACTCCCGGATCTGGAAGGGCCGGTGCTGAGGGGCCGGCTGCGCACCGACGCCGAGGGGCGGGTCACGTTCTGGTCCATCCTGCCCTCGGAGTACCCGATCCCGGGGGACGGGCCGGTCGGGCAGATGCTCGACGCGGTCGGGCGGCACCCCTACCGGGCGCCCCACCTGCACTTCATGTTCGACGCGCCGGGCCACGGCCGGCTCATCACGCAGCTGTTCGTGTCGGGCGGTGCCTACATGGACAGCGACACCGTCTTCGGCGTCAAGGACGAACTCATCGTCGACTTCACGCCGGGGACCGGCCCCACCCCCGACGGCCGCCACGTCGACGGCGAGTGGCGCCGGCTCGAATACACCTTCCGTCTCGCCCCCCTGGCCGGATGACCGAGGAGCACCCACCCATGACCACGACCGATGCGCACGACACGTACGACACCGATGTCCTCGTCGTCGGCAGCGGCCCCGCCGGTGGTTCCACCGCGCTGCTGCTGGCCACCTACGGCATCCGCACCCTGCTGGTGACGAAGTACGGCTGGCTGGCCAACACGCCGCGGGCGCACATCACCAACCAGCGCACCATGGAGGTCCTGCGCGACCTCGGGGTGGAGTCCGAGGCGCTGGCCCTCGGCAGCCCGTCCCACCTCATGGGCGACACGGTGCTGTGCACCTCGCTGACCGGGCACGAGATCGGCCGCATCCGCAGCTGGGGCACGGGGCCCGCGACGGCGAGCGAGTACGTGTCGAAGAGCCCCTGCGAGATGATCGACCTGCCGCAGACCTATCTGGAGCCGATCCTGGTGAACAACGCGGCGGCCCGCGGCGCCAAGGTGCGCTACGACACCGAGTTCCTCAGCTTCACCCAGGACGAGAACGGCGTCACCGCGCTGCTGCGCGACCGGGTCCGAGGCGACGAGTTCACCATACGGGCCCGCTACCTGATCGGCGCGGACGGCGGGCGCAGCACGATTGCCGAGCAGCTCGGCCTCCCCTTCGACGGACGCATGGCCAAGGCCGGCAGCATGAACATCGTCTTCAAGGCCGACCTCGCCCAGTACTGCGCCCACCGGCCGAGCGTCCTGTACTGGGTGATGCAGCCCGGGGCGGAGATGGGCGGCATCGGCATGGGCCTGGTGCGCATGGTGCGTCCGTGGAACGAGTGGCTGCTGGTGTGGGGGTACGACATCGAGCAGCCGCCGCCGGAGGTGGACGAGGAGTCGGCGCGGCAGATCGTACGCGACCTCATCGGCGACCCCGACCTGCCGGTGGAGATCATGTCGACCTCGTTGTGGACCGTCAACCACAGCTACGCCTCGGTGTTTTCGTCGGGAAGGGTCTTCTGCGCGGGTGACGCGGTGCACCGGCACCCGCCGTCCAACGGGCTCGGCTCCAACACCTCCGTCCAGGACGCGTACAACCTCGCCTGGAAGCTCGCGATGGTGGTCCGTGGCGAGGCTGGCCCCGAGCTGCTCGACACCTACTCCGCCGAACGAGCCCCCGTCGGGCGGCAGGTCGTCGAGCGGGCCAACCTCAGCCGTGACCAGTTCGGCCCGATCTTCGACGTGCTCGGCATCGGCGGTGGCGGCGATGACGAGGCCATCGCCGACGGGCTCGCGGCAATCGGTGCGCCGACCCCCGAGGGCGCCAAGAAGCGGCGCCTGCTCGAAGAGGCGATCCAGCTCAAGAACTACGAGTTCAACGCGCACGGCGTCGAGATGAACCAGCGCTACGAATCCTCCGCAGTGCTGCCGGACGACAGTCCCGCCGAAGTCTGGGAGCAGGACCGGGAGTTGGTGCACCAGCCGACGACCCGGCCCGGCGCGAAACTGCCGCACGCGTGGCTCGTCGACGAGCACGGCGAGCGCCGGTCCACGCTGGACGTCGTCGGGCGCGGCACCTTTACCGTGCTGACCGGCCTGTCGGGCGGCGTCTGGGACATCGCCGCGACCGCGTGCCAGGAAGAACTCGGCGTATCGCTGCGCGTGGTGTGCGTCGGCGACGACAACTTCCGTGACGCGTACGGCGAATGGAGCCGCGTCAGCGAGATCGCCGAGGACGGCGTGCTGCTGGTGCGCCCGGACGGCTACGTCGCCTGGCGCCGCGCCACCGCCCCCGAGACCGCGCGGTCGGCTGAGGACGAACTGCTCGGCGCGCTGCGCCGGGTGCTGGCCCGGTAGGAGAGAAAACGGCATGGACAAGGTGATGGCCACGGCCCAGGAGGCCCTGGCGGATGTGACGGACGGACGGTCGTTCGCCGTCGGCGGCTTCGGGCTGAGCGGCGTCCCCGAGGTGCTCATCGGCGCTCTGTACGAGAGCGGGGCGAGTGATCTGGCGGTCGTGTCGAACAACTGCGGCGTCGACGGCCGTGGCCTCGGCATCCTGCTGGCCGCGGGCCGTATCGCCCGGGTCACGGGCTCGTACATCGGCGAGAACAAGGAGTTCGCCCGCCAGTACCTCGCGGGCGAACTGGAGGTCGAACTGACGCCGCAGGGCACGCTCGCCGAGCGCCTGCGGGCGGGCGGCGCGGGGATCCCTGCCTTCTACACCACGGCCGGCGTCGGCACCCAGGTCGCCGACGGCGGTCTGCCGTGGCGCTACGCCGCGGACGGCTCGGTCGCCGTGGCCTCGCCGCCCAAGGAGGTGCGGACCTTCGACGGTGTGGACCACATCCTGGAGCACGCCGTCACCACGGACTACGCGCTGGTCAGGGCGGCGCGTGGCGACCGCCACGGCAACCTGTTCTTCCGGCGCGCGGCCCGCAACTTCAACCCGCTGGCCGCCATGGCCGGACGCGTCACCGTCGCCGAGGTGGAGGAGCTGGTCGAGCCGGGCGTCCTCGGCCCCGACGAGATCCATCTGCCGGGGGTGTTCGTGCAGCGGGTCGTGGCACTGACTCCCGAGCAGGCGGCCGACAAGGGAATCGAGAAGAGGACGGTGCGCGAGCGATGAGCTGGAGCAGGGACGAGATGGCGGCGCGCGCCGCGAGCGAGCTGAGGGACGGCGACTACGTCAACCTGGGCATTGGTCTGCCCACCCGCGTGGCCGACTTCCTCCCACCGGGCGTCGACGTCGTCCTGCACTCGGAGAACGGGTTGCTCGGCGTCGGGCCGTACCCGTCGTCCAACGAGGTCGACGCCGACCTGATCAACGCGGGCAAGGAGACCGTGACCGTACTCCCGGGAGCGTCCTTCTTCGACTCCTCGCTGTCCTTCGGCATGATCCGCGGCGGCCACATCGATACCGCCATCCTGGGCGCGCTCCAGGTCTCTGTCCGCGGCGACCTCGCCAACTGGGCGGTCCCCGGAAGGATGATCAAGGGGATGGGCGGTGCGATGGACCTCGTCCACGGCGCCGGCCGGGTCGTCGTGCTCATGGAGCATCTGACGAAGGACGGCACCTCCAAGATCGTCCAGGAGTGCACGCTGCCGCTCACGGGCCGCGGCTGCGTGGACCGGATCATCACCGACCTGTGCGTCCTCGACGTCACGCCCCAGGGGCTCGAACTCGTGGAAACCGCACCGAGCGTGACGGTCGATCAGATCGCCGCCGTGACACCCCTGACCCTCCATCGATAGACCTGTTGGGAGCAACCGATGATCGAGCGACCGCGTGACGTGTACGTCGTCGACGCCGTCCGTACCCCCTTCGGCCGCTACGGCGGTGCCCTCGCTGGCGTACGCCCGGACGACCTCGTCGCCGGTGTGCTGCGCGCCCTCGTCGACCGCAGTCCCGGCCTGGACCCGTCGCGCATCGACGACGTGCTGCTTGGCAACGCCAACGGCGCGGGCGAGGACAACCGCGACGTGGCCCGCATGGCCGTCCTGCTCGCAGGGCTCCCGGTCAGCGTGCCCGGCGCCACGGTCAACCGGCTCTGCGGATCCGGCATGGAAGCCGTCATCCAGGCAGCCCGGGCCATCGCCCTCGGCGACGCGTCCATCGCCGTAGCGGGCGGTGTCGAGTCCATGAGCCGCGCGCCCTGGGTGCTGCCGAAGCCGGAGCGAGCCTTCCCGGCGAATGACCAGCAGCTGCACTCGACGACTCTCGGCTGGCGCATGGTGAACCCGCGGATGCCGGCAGAGTGGACGATCCCGCTCGGCGAGAGCGCGGAGCTGGTGGGTGCCAAGTACGCCGTCAGCCGGGAGGCACAGGACGCGTTCGCCCTGGACAGCCACCGCAACGCCGCCCTCGCCTGGAGCGAGGGCCTGTACGCGGGAGAGGTCGTCCCCGTCGAGGGAGTGGAGCTGACCCGGGATGAGGGCATCCGCGACAACACCTCCCTGGAGGCACTCGCCAAGCTCAAGCCGGCCTTCGTCGCGGACGGCACGATCACGGCCGGCAACGCCTCGCCGCTGAACGACGGGGCGGCCGCGCTGCTGCTCGCCGACGAGGACGGTCTCGCGGCGATCGGGCGCGAGCCTCTGGCCCGGGTACGGGCGGCGGCGGTGACGGGCATCGAGCCGCAGTACTTCGGGCTCGGCCCGGTCGACGCCATCCGCAAGGTGCTCGACAAGGCTGCGGTCGCTCCCGGCGATCTGCACACGATCGAGCTGAACGAGGCCTACGCGGCCCAGGCCCTGGGCTGCCTGGCCGCACTGCCGGAACTCGACCCGGAGGTGGTCAACCCGCGTGGCGGCGCCATCGCGATCGGCCACCCGCTGGGCGCGTCGGGCGCCCGCATCACCGGAGCGGTCGCGCACCAGCTGGCCACCGCGGGCAGCGGCACGGGCCTGGCGGCGCTGTGCATCGGGGTGGGCCAGGGGTTGGCGCTGGTACTGGAACGCTGAGGTGCGGGCCGGGGGGTCGGCTCGGGTGCCGGGATGCTGAGGTGTGGGCCCGGCACCGGCTCCCGTACCGGAGCGCTGACGTGCGGGCAGGGCTGACCCTGGTACCGGGATGCTGAGGTGGCGGCCCCGCCACCGACCTCAGCCGGACCGGCGCAGCGCGGCAGGGGTGGTGCCCATCCGGGTGCGCATCACCCGGGTCAGGTGCTCCTGGTGGGAGAACCCGCAGGCCGCAGCCACCTCCGCGATCGGGGCGGAGCCGGTGCGCAGCAGTCGGGACGCGCACTCCAGACGCAGCTTGAGCAGGAACTGGTGCGGCGACTGGCCCGTGCTCGCCCGGAACCTCCGGGTGAACTGGCTCGGGCTGAGTGAGGCCGCGGTGGCGAGGTCCGTGATCGGCAGCGATTCGGCGAGCCGCTGTTCTATGAGCTCGCGGACGGCGGCGAGCTGCCGGTCGGACAGCCCGGACCTGTTGGGCGGGGGTGTGGTGGTGCCGACGCCGTGACGGCGTACGAGCTGCGCGGCGAGCATTCCGGTCAGCTGGTCGGTGTAGGTGCGGGCCGACGGCTCCCAGGAGCGGACGGCGCCCTCCAGCGCGAGCATGAGCTGCTCGGCGAGTGGATCGCCGGCCCCGAAGTCCTCTGACAGCTCCACGGGCCGCCCGCCGTTCGCGTCGCGCAGAGCGTCGTCCGCGAGGTAGGCGTGGACCGTCTCCAGCCGCCCGCCCAGCTCGACGGCGAGACTCCGGCCGGCCGGCTGCAGGAAGAGCCCACCGGCCGGGATCGTCCGTGACCGCCGGGCTGCCCCCTGCCCCCGCCGTACGGTGACGGGGCCGCCCAGGTGCAGGATCAGCAGATGGGTGGGGGCAGGGTCGAACGCCGCGCGATAGGGCTGTTCCTCCTGTACGGAGAGATACAGCCGGTCCCATCCGAGCCCTGAGCTGCTGTGCCGTGTCCGCACGCCGGGCTGTTGCAGCATGCCGACCGTGTCGGCCAGTCCGAGTTCTGTCATGGTGTGGCCTCCTCACGACCCCATGTAGTTGAAGGGTAAACCAGAGGGAGGGGTGTCGAGAAGGGCCAGGGTCCGCGGCGCGCGGGTGAAGTCCACGACCGCCGGGAAGGCCGCCGTTTGTGACCGGCATCGAAGGGGCAACTCTGGCCGGAGCCCGAACATGCCCTGGCCGCGGCGCACGGCCGCGGTGGCTGTATGAGCCCCGAAGCGCGGGCAGCGATGATGGACGAGCCGGACGACCGCTTCGACGTGGTGGTACTCGGCGCCGGCCCCGGTGGCTACGTCGCCGCGATCCGCGCCGCCCAGCTGGGCAAGCGCGTCGTCGTCGAACGGAAGTACTGGGGCGGCATCTGCCTTAACGTGGGCTGCATCCCCGCCAAGGCCCTGCTGCGCAACGCCGAGCTGGCGCACATCTTCCCCCGTGAGGCGAAGACTTTCGGTATCCGCGTCGACGGACAGGTCTCGTCCGACTACGGCGAGGCGTACGGGCGCAGCCGCAAGGTCGCCGACAGCAGGGTCAAGGGTGTGCACTACCTGATGAAGAAGAACAAGATCACGGAGATCGACGGCCGTGGCACGTTCCTCGACCCGCACACCCTCCAGGTCGCCGGCTTCGACGGCGACGCGCGCACCATCGGATTCGACCCGTGCGTCATCGCCACCGGCGCGACACCCAAGCTGTTGCCCGGCACCCGCCGTACCTCCCCGCGTGGCCACCTTCGGGGAACAGATCCTCGCCGAGGAGCTGCCACAGTCGATCATCATCGCGGGTGCCGGCGCGATCGGCGTCGAGTTCGCCTACATCCTGCACAACTACGGGGTGAAGGTCACCATCGTAGAGTTCCTGGACTGCGTCGCGCCGCTGGAGGACGAGCAAGTCTCCGCCGAGCTGGCCAGGCAGTACCGCAGGCTGGGCATCGAGGTGCTGACCTCCACTCGCGTCGATGCCATCGACGAATCGGAACCCCGGGTCCGTGTCACGGTCACTGGCAAGGACGGTGCCCAGCAGGTCCTGGAGGCCGACAAGGTCCTCCAGGCGATCGGCTTCGCTCCCAACGTGACCGGCTACGGCCTGGAGAACACCGGTGTGCGGGTCACCGAGCGCGGCGCGATCGATGTCGACGGCCGTTGCCGTACGAACGTTCCGCCCCTCTACGCCATCGGCGCCGTCACCGCGAAACTCATGCTCGCGCACGCGGCCGAGGCGATGGGCGTGATCGCCGCCGAGACGCTCGCGGACGCGGAGACCATGGAGCTCGACCGCGCGATGATCCCGCGGGCCACCTTCCGTCAGTCGCAGATCGCGAGCTTCGGCTACACCGAGGAGCAGGCCCGCGAACTGGGCTGCGACGTCAAGGTGGCGAAGTTCCCGTTCACCGCGAACGCCAAGGTGAACGGCCTGGGCGATGCCACCTCGGCATCCCGTATGCGGCGCCCGGCCGCACCCCGCAGCCGGGCGGTCAGCCTGGCACCGGCCGGGATCTGCGGGATCTGCTCCGTGAAGGACCGGCGAGGGCATCCGGCCTCGCGGCACCACCAGCGGCGCTCGTGCCAGCGGAACTCCAATCCGCTCTCGCCGTACGGGAGATCGCGCGGCCGGGTCACCGCCGAGCCCTTCACCCGGGTGGCGAAAACCCCGCAGGCCGGGCAGCCCCTGGCTGTCTCGTCGGCCGTGACCAGGTGAACTCGGCGCCTTCCGTCGACCAGCCGCTCAACTCGCGCGACGGACACCCCGCCGAGGTCGAGCAGCAACGTCGTATCGTTGAACAAGCCCGTGGCTCCAGCATGATCGTTCTGCGTAGAGAACAGAGATGATCACTCAGGCCCACGGGCATCCCTCATCCGGGGCCGTGCCGAATGCCTCATGACAATCGGCTGGGTGTGGTTCGCTGCTGGGGTGACTCAGGACTTGGAGATCGTCGCATTCGAATCCGCCGAGGCATTCCAGGCATGGCTCGGCGAGAACCACGCCGTCTCGCCCGGCATCTGGCTCAAGCTTCGCAAGAAGGGCGCGGGAATCGTCGCGCTGGACTACGCCCAGGCGCTCGACGTGGCACTCTGCTACGGCTGGATCGACGGCCAGAAGGCCAAGTTCGACGACCAGTGGTGGCTCCAGCGGTTCACCCCGCGCACGCCGCGCAGCAAGTGGTCCAAGGTCAACCGGGACAAGGTGGCCGCCCTGATCGAGCAGGGCCGGATGCACCCGCCGGGACAGGCCGAAGTCGACCGCGCCAAGGCAGACGGCCGCTGGGATGCGGCCTACGACGGCGCGAAGACCGCCACGGTGCCGGACGACCTCACGGCAGCCCTGACCGCCGACCTGGCTGCAGCGGAGTTCTTCAAGACACTGGACCGGCAGAACCGCTACGCGATCCTGTACCGGATCCAGGACGCCAAGAAGGCCGAGACCCGGGCGCGCCGGATCGAAAAGTACGTAGCGATGCTGGCGAAGGGCGAGAAGCTGCACCCGTAGTCACGGAGAGGGACCGTGGCCGTGTACTGCCCTGGACTCCCGGCGCGCCTGCGGCCCGGGCAGCAGCCACCAACTGCCGTCGCTGAGCGTAACGAAACGTCAGAGGCCCTGAGCAGGCGCACCGCTCAAGATCGAAGACCCAGGTCACCCGCGGGGCCGGAAGACCGGCCGCTGCCCTCGCGATGGTATTCAAGCTCGTGGAGTCTGCCCAGGCCCGATGGCGGGCGAGCACCGGATCGCACCTTGTGCCCCTGGTCCGTGCGGGTGCCAGGTTCGAGAATGGCATCGTCGAACGTACTGAAACGCGGGCTGCGTGAGGCCGTGGGGCTGGGGAGGCAGAAGAGCCGTGGCGATCTGTTTCATGCTCGTGGTGAACTTTGGCGACGACGCTGAGGCGGCACAGGCTGCCGCCCGCATCGCCCCCAAGCCATGGGTGCTTCACGCGGGCGCCCACCGCATCCCTCTCCACCGGCCGATGCTGGCGAAGGTGGGCTCGTACATCGAGCTCTCGATCCTGCCCGTGGCCGTCAGCTGGGGTTGTGGTCTGGACGGCAGCCTCCCCAGATTCCAGCTCACCGCAGCAGAGCTGACCGAACTGGGACACCAACTCTACGAACTGCTCGCGCAGTTCCACGGATATGTCGCCGCGAAGGTCGGCTGGGATCGGGAATCACTCCTGGACCCTGCTGAGCTCAGGGGGGAGTGGTCTGACGAACTGAACGACGGCAGCATCCACGGGCTCGTGCTCTGCGAAAAGCTGCATGCCGAACTCGACCCGAGCACCGACTACGAGGTGTTCCAGCCCGGATACCGGTGGATTCCGTATCGCGGGGAGGGACCGAGCAGCCTGACGGCCGGCTAACGAAACAAGCCCCACCCAGGCCAGCTCATCCACGCATATTGACAATTACTCGTCAGGACTCGGCAGATCGGCTCGACCCCGAACACCTGGCGGTGTGCGTCGATGAACGCTACGAGCGCTTCGACGGCCGGTCGAGCTCGGCCGGGAAGAAGGCCGAGGCCGCCTTGAGGATCTCGTTGGCCCGCCGCAGTTCAGCGTTCTCGGCCTTGAGCCGCTTGATCTCTGCAGCCTCCTCCGATGTGACGCCAGGCCGCCGGCCGGCGTCGGTCTGCGGACCCACGTCCGCACCGTCTCGGCGGCACTGATGCCCAGCTTTGCGGCAACCGCCTTCATCGCGGCTCACTCCGTTTCGCGGCGCACCCCATTGGCCGGCGCCTGCTCAAGTAAGGGTTACGACAACAGTCGTAGGAGCGTGATCAGTACCACGAAGGCTCCGAGAACCACTGCGGCGATCTGCCAGAGACGCCGTGGAGAGGGCAGGATGACCACTCTGGGTGAACGGGTCGTAGGAATGACGTAGTAGAACACGGTGCGGGTGCTGCGGTGCCACTGCGCGGGCCAGTTTCAGGTATTTGAACGTGGCCTGCCGCGCGATCTCACCTTTGCCCGGTGTCAGGTAGGGCTGTACGGCTCGGCGGAACTCGCTCGTCGCGTCAACGGGCACGGGCTGGTCGTCGTTCAGGCGCATCGTGTGCCAGTGGCCGCTTTCGTGAGCTGCCTTCCGGACCCGGTCCGGCACGCCTGCTTCGGGCTTCCTTACCGTGTCACTTGCCTCGCGATGAACCGTTTCGGTCGACGTGGGGTGGAGAGCGATCTCCCTGATGATGAAATGGGCTTGGGTGCAACCGCATGCGGAGAGGAGCAGTGGCGCGCTGCGGGGCCGCGGGATGTTGCGGCGCTCCCGCACAACTACCATCAAGGTTGCCTTAACGGAGTTTGGTGGACACGAACAGGGACAACGCGGACCGGCAGGTGCGGTTGAGCTTCTTGGGGTGAGCCAGGGCGGATCAAGATCGTTCTGGGGGTGGCCGTCGATTCTCCTTGCACTGCCTGCGATTGCGCGTCCCGCTCGCCAGCACATGCCTGGGCGCCACAGCCGGGCTGAAGCTGCCGTTGCGATATTGCGGTAGCTCGATATTGCCCACACCTACCGCCGTCGGCACCCGCTTGCGCGAGGTGCCATTGCGTGGCTTCCCTTTTGTGGCCCATTCAGGGGCCGCCTCGGCCCCGGCGGCAGGCCGTCCGAGAGGGCCTTTTTCAGCCAGGGGAGCTGACGACACATCAAATAGGTCAGCCGTCCCGGACTCTTGACTCGTTGTCAGGGCCGCGCCATTCTCGACGGGACCTACGCGCGAGTAAGTTAGTGCGTGCCCATCCCGGACAGCGAAGGTAGCCCGGATGACACTCCTCCGCAGACGCGGCCTGTTTGCCGTCGTCGTCACCCTCCTGCTGGCTCTCGGCGTGGGCTCCCCTCCGGCCGCAGGCGCCGACACTCCCTGGTGGGAGCCCACGGCGCGGCCCGCCGCCGACTCTCAGATCAACGTCACCGGCGAACCCTTCCGCGGCACGGACAGTCAGGGGAGGGTCCGCGGTTTCATCGACGCGCACAATCACCTGATGTCCAACGAGGGCTTCGGCGGCCGCATCATCTGCGGCAAGCCGTTCTCCGAAGAGGGCATCGCCGACGCACTCAAGGACTGCCCCGAGCACTATCCCGACGGCTCGCTCGCCCTCTTCGAGAACGTCACCGGCGGTGCGGACGGCCACCACGACCCGGTGGGCTGGCCGACGTTCAAGGACTGGCCGGCCCACAACTCCCTGAGCCACCAGCAGAATTACTACGCGTGGCTGGAGCGCGCCTGGCGCGGGGGCCAGCGGGTACTGGTCAACGACCTGGTCACCAACGGCCTGTTGTGCTCGATCTACGTCAGGGACCGCGGCTGCAACGAGATGGACGCCATCCGCCTCGAGGCCCGCAAGTCCTACGAGATGCAGGACTACATCGACAAGATCTACGGCGGAAAGGGCAAGGGCTTCTTCCGTATCGTCACCGACTCCGCCCAGGCCCGCCAGGTCGTCGCGGAGGGCAAGCTCGCCGTGGTGCTCGGCGTCGAGACCTCGGAGCCCTTCGGCTGCAAGCAGATCCTCGACGTCCCGCAGTGCAGCCAGGCCGACATCGACAGCGGTCTGGACGAGCTGTACAAGCTGGGTGTGCGCAGCATGTTCCTCTGCCACAAGTTCGACAACGCCCTGTGCGGGGTGCGGATGGACTCCGGCACCATCGGAACAGCCGTGGACATCGGCCAGTTCCTCTCCACCGGCACCTTCTGGAATACGGAGAAGTGCAGCGGTCCGCAGCACGACAACCCCGCCGGCAATGCGGCCGCACCGGCCGAGGTGACCAAGCTGCTCCCCGCAGGCACCAAGGTGCCCACCTACGACAGCGACGCGCAGTGCAACAGCCGCGGTCTGACCCGCCTCGGTGAGTACGCGGTCAAGGGGTTGATGAAGCGCAACATGATGGTCGAGGTCGACCACATGAGCGTAAAGGCGGCCGGCCGCACCCTGGACCTGCTGGAGTCGGCGGACTACCCAGGCGTGCTCTCCAGCCACAGCTGGATGGACGACGGCTGGCTGGAGCGCGTCTACCGTCTCGGCGGCTTCAAGGCCTCGTACATGTCCAGCGCCGACAGCTTCGCCAAGGAGTCCGCCGGGACCAGGGCGCTGCGCCAGAAGTACGGCGTCGGACTCGGCTACGGCACCGACATGAACGGCGTCGGCGGCTGGCCGGGACCGGTCGGACCCGACGCCCCCAACGCGGTCAAGTACCCCTTCCGCAGCGCCGACGGCGGTTCCGTCATCGACCGGCAGCAAACCGGCGAACGCACCTGGGACTTCAACACCGACGGTGCGGCCCATGTCGGCATGGTGCCTGACTGGATCGAGCAGATGCGGCTCAGTGGTGGCAAGGACACGGTGCAGGATCTGCTCGGCGGCGCGGAGTCCTACCTCCGCACCTGGAAGGCGACCGAACTCCACAAGCCCGCGCCCAACCTCGCCGTCGACGCTCCGGCGAGCGCCAGCGACACGGAGTGGAACCCGTTCACCAGTTACGCCGCAGGGCGGGCCGTCGACGGCGACACCGGCACGAGGTGGGCGAGCGGCTGGTCGGACGACCAGTGGCTGCGGCTCGATCTGGGCAGCTCCCGTACGGTCGGCAAGGTCTCCCTCGACTGGGAACGGGCCTCTGCGCGGGCCTACCGGGTCGAGGTCTCGGACGACGGGACCACGTGGCGGACCGTGTGGTCCACGGACAGCGGGGACGGGGGCCTCGACAATGCGGTGTTCAGCCCGGTGCAGGCGCGGTACGTCCGTATTCATGGCGTGACACGCGCCACCAAGTACGGCTACTCGATCAACGAGGCAGCGGTGTACAGCCGCTGAGCTACTCCCGCACCAACGTCAGGATCTGGTCCGCGACGACGTCCAGCACGTCGCCCGCCTTCTCTTCGTCGCCCAGCACGAGGAAGTTGAGGGTGAGCCCGTCGGTCAGCGCGGCCAGATACCTGGCGGCCGCGGGCTCGGGCACGGACAGCTCCACGCCCAGGACCGAGGGGAGTTGACGGATCACCTTGGTGTGGGCCGCGAGATAGCGCTCGTACTGTCGCCGGGCGAGATGCTCATAGCCGGGCTCCCGCAGGGCGTACTGGGTGAGTTCGTACGTCAGCATGTGCTCGCCTGGGTTGGCCAGCACGTGGTCCCAGTACGCCTGGAGCCCGGCGCGGATCGTCTCGCGCAGGCTGGGCCTGCGGGTGAGCGTGGTGAGGACGTCCGACTCGGAGTGCTCGGAGATGGTGTCCATCACCGCTTCGAGCAACTCCTGCTTGGAGTCGAAGCAGTAGTGGAAAACACTCAGTGAGACGCCCGCCTCCGCTACCACGGACCGCGTGGTGGTCTTCGCGACGCCGTCGCGGGCCATGACCCGGATGGCAGCCTCGACCAGTTGCCTGCGTCGCTGCGCCGACGGCATCCGCCCCATGGCGCCTCCTCCCCTGACCTGCGCAAGCATACGCCGCGGGGGTGCGGCGCAGCGGGCCGCTGTGACGGCTCCGCGTTGTCCTCGCCCCACTGACCGTGCGGGCCCGTCGGGACGTCCCCCTGCCGGGACTGTGCGACTGGCTCACCCCGTCCCGCAACGCGGTGCTGTGGACCGTTCTTGTTGTCCGGGGGGCGCCCCGGGAGTATCGGCGGCGGTGCGCCTCAGTGTTCGCGGGCCGGCGGAGGACCGTGGTGAGTTCGTGCCGGAGCAAGTCCGTCCGCTCGAGATGCATCCCGCGACTCGCCCGTCGCAGCCCGTCAGCAGCTCGAAAAATGTCTGGATTGGTACATTTTGGCAGCCCCAATTGGGCGGCCCATCAAGGGCATTCGAGCCGGGAGACTGCTGGACATGAGCAAACCGACGCGCCGCGATCTACTCAAGGGAACCGGGGCGCTCGGCGCCGCCGCCATCGTCGACGGAGCGCTCGGGGCGTCGGCGCAGGCGCGTCCGCGCGTCCAAGCGAGGCCGGAGCAGGCCACTACGGTCGAGGGTGAGCATGGCGTGCTCGACGATACGGTCATCTGCGCCGGGGTGCCCGGGCCGCCCACCGTTGCCGGGGTGCCGGGTCCCGATCGAGAGCGGCCCCCGGTGGATCGGCGCCACGGCGGGCAGCCGTCGTGGCACTCACCTCACCAGTCGTGCACGGACCCGTCCCGCAGTCGATTGACCGGCAGGTACTTGCGCTCGTACGGGAACTTCGCGGCCGCCTGTTCGTCGAACTCGACGCCGATGCCGGGGCGGTCGCCGGGGTGCATCAGGCCGTCCTCGAACGTCCAGGACGTCCGGAACACCTCCTCGTAGCCCGGGAGATGGGCCATGTACTCCTGCATGCCGAAGTTCGGGATCGACAGGTCGACGTGGAGCGCGGCCGCGAGCGACGCGGGGGAGAGGTCGCCCGCGCCGTGCGAGCCGGAGCGGACCCCGTACAGCTCGGCGAGCGAGAAGATCTTGCGCAGATGCGTGATGCCACCGGCGTGCGAGACGGAGGTGCGGATGTAGTCGATGAGGCGGTTGGTGATCAGGTGCTGGCAGTCCCAGATCGAGTTGAAGATCTCGCCCACCGCGAGCGGTGTCGTGGTGTGCTGCCGGATGAGGCGGAAGGCCTCCTGGTCCTCGGCCGGGGTGGGGTCCTCGATCCAGAACAGGCGGTAGGGCTCGAGGGACTTGCCCAGGCGGGCCGCCTCGATGGGGCTGAGCCGGTGGTGCACGTCGTGCAGCAGGTGGAAGTCGTAGCCGAACCGCTCGCGGACGGCGGACATGTAGGTCGGCACGAAGTCCAGGTAGGCGCCGGTGTCCCAGACCTCCTCGGTGGGCAGCGCCCCGTCGGCCGGCTCGTAGGTGTCGCCGTCGCCCTTGCGCATGCCGTACACCCGCTCCAGACCGGGCACCGCCGCCTGCGCGCGCACCGCGCGGAAGCCCTTGTCGAGGAACCGCTGTACGTCGTCGAGGAGTTCGGGGACCGTGTTGCCGCTGGCGTGGCCGTAGACGGTGACGCCGTCGCGGGCCGCGCCGCCGAGCAGCTGGTACACGGGCAGGCCCGCGACCTTGCCCTTGATGTCCCACAGAGCGACGTCGACGGCGGCGACGGCCGTCATGGTGACCGGGCCGCGCCGCCAGTAGGCGCCCTTGTACAGGTACTGCCACACCTGCTCGATGCGGGCCGGGTCCTTGCCGATCAGGGTGGGGCAGACGTGGTCGCGCAGGTAGGAGGCGACGGACAGCTCGCGGCCGTTGAGGGTGGCGTCGCCGATGCCGGTGACACCGTCCGAGGTGGTGATCTTCAGGGTGACGTAGTTGCGGCCGGGGCAGGTGACGAAGACCTCGGCCGAGGTGATGGTGGCCATAGGGTGCCGTTCTTCTCGATGGGGGAGCGCGGGGCAGGGGGAGGCGCCGGCCGGCGCACGGGTCCGGTGGCCGGCACCTGGATCAGGTGCGCGCGGAACGCAGCGCGGCCTCGATGCCGTGCACGGCAAGCGTGTGCGCGAACTCGCCGACCGCATCGCCGAGTTCGGGGTGCTGGGCGACCTCCGGTGGTAGCAGGTCGCCTTCGCGGAGCAGCAGGCGGGCCGCGTCGGCGGGACCGCTCGCACGGGCCGCGAGCTCGGTCAGGCGCGACCGGGCACCGTCGTGGACCGTGCCGAGCGCACGCTCGTCGTATGCGTCGTCGGCCGTGATGACGCGCACGTACGCGGCGAGGCCGAGAGCGAGGACACGGGGGACGCGCCCCGCCGCCAGCGACTCGGCGAGCACCCCCGCCCAGCGGACCGGGATCTTCAGGGAACCGTCGGAGCCGACCTGCGCGGTGCGGTGGCCGAGCGCCGGATTGGCGAACCGGTCGAGGAGTTCGGTGACGTAGGCCTTGCCCGGCATTCCCTCGGGCTCCGGGACCGTCGGCAGGATCTCCTCGCGCATCGCGGACTCCACGGCACCGCCCAGGAGTTCGTCCGTCACCGCCTGGTCGATGCAGCGGTGTCCGCGCAGCAGGCCGAGGTAGGCGAGGAGCGAGTGGGCGCCGTTGAGGAGCCGCAGTTTCATCAGTTCGTACGGGGCGACATCGTCCGTGAACAGTGCGCCCGCGTGCTCCCACGCAGGGCGTCCGGCACGGAAGTCGTCCTCCATGACCCACAGCCGGTACGGCTCGGCGGGCACCGGCACCGAGTCGCGGACGCCGAAGGCGCGGGCGACCAGGTCACGGTGCTCGTCGGTGGTGGCGGGCGCGATCCGGTCGACCATGGTGTTCGGCGTGGTGAGCGAACTCGCGACGTAGGTCTGCAGCTCGGGGCGTTCCGCGGCGGGCAGCGCGGCGACGAACTCGTCGATGAGGGCGCGCAGTCGGTGCCCGTTGTCCATGAGGTTGTCGCAGCTGAGCACGGTGACCGGCGCCCCGTCGGAGCGGGCCCGGTGCTGGAGCCCGCGCACGATCAGGCCGAGCGTGGTGCGGGGCGTGCCGCCCGCGAGGTCGGCGCGGACCAGCGGGTCGTCGAGGTCGAGGCGGCCGTCGGCGCCGAAGGTGTACCCCTTCTCGGTCACCGTGAGGGAGACGATGCGGGTGGTGGGGCTGCCGATCGCGGCGACGACCTCCGCGCCTTGTCCGTCGGCGACGAGGCCCGGATGGTGCACCCCGGGCACGGTCGCGGCGACGCCCGCGTCGCGGCGCAGGGTGAGGACCGTGTAGAGCTGGTCCTGTTCCGCCATGCCGGTCAGTACAGGGCGCGGACCTCGGGCCGCGCTCGTCGAGACACCGGTGATGCCCCAGGGGCCGGGGCTGTGGCGCAGGGCGTCGGCCGTGTGGACAGCCTGGTGGGCGCGGTGGAAGTTGCCCATGCCGAGGTGGACGATGCCAGGTTCGGGGGTGGGCGGAGGCAGCTTCAGGCCGGCCACGGGGAGCGCGGTACGGGACAGGCGGGGCCGGGTGCGGAAGGTCACCGTCAGACCTCCCGCGCCGGCTCGACCAGGACCTTCATCTGCGTCGGGTCGGTCAGCGCGACCTCGAGCGCCTCGGCCGCCCGCTCCAACGGGAACGCGGAGGTGACGAGTTCAGCCAGACGGACACGCCCCGCGAGCGCGACGGCCGCCGCGAAGTCCCCTGCCCCGTATCGGAACGACGTCACAAGGGACAGTTCCTGACGCTGCATCCACGCGAGCGGCAGCTCGGTCAGCGGCCTGCTCGGATTGCCGACGACCACAGCGGTGCCGCCGGGGCGCAGTGCGCGGATCCCCGACACCAGGGCGGGCCCCACACCGGAGCAGTCGAACACGGCGTCGTAGCCGTCCGGCGAGGTGAGTGCGTGGGACCGCTCAGGATCGGGCGCGAGGCCGGCGGCGTCCACCGTGTGCAGGCCTAGCCGCGCCGCGAACTCCCGCCGCTCGACTGCCACATCGGACACCGTCACGGACCCGGCGCCGACGGCCGCCGCGACCTGCGCGACCAGCACACCGATCGGCCCCGCCCCCGTGACCAGCACACGGTGACCGGGGGCGAGCGCGGCGCGGCGCACCGCGTGCACGGCGACGGCGAGCGGCTCGATCAGCGCGCCGATCCGTACGTCCGTCGACGCGGGCAGCGGATGCACGAAGTCCCGCGGCACGCACACGTACTCGGCGAGCGCGCCGTCGGTCGGCGGCGAGCCGAAACAGGTGCCCTCCGGGCAGAGGTTGTAGCGCCCGGCCCGGCACAGCGCGCAGGTGCCGCACGGGTGCGCGGGCTCGATCGCCACGGCCGTGCCGTGGGGCAGGTCGTCGACGCCGTCGCCGTGGCCGACGACCACGCCGGCCGGCTCGTGGCCGAGGACGGTCGGCTGCCGCAGGACGTTCGGGCCGTTCTCGCCGTGGGCGTAGTAGTGCAGGTCGGACCCGCACAGTCCGACGGCACGGACGGCGACCAGGACCTGGCCCGGACCGGGCTCGGGCACCGGGCGGTCTTCGACGCGCACGTCCTTGGGACCGTGCAGCACGGCGGCGCGATGCATGGACTCGACGGGCTCGACCGACTGGGCCGACTCGACCGACTTGGCCATGGGGCGTCCCTTCTTTCGTACGGGGATGGAGCGGACCGGGGGTGGGCCAGGGTCTTTCGTCTGGATCAGGCCGGACCCCGCGAGCCCGGCGTGATCCAGACGAGAGGCCCTAGCGCACCGGCAGTGGTTCGACGCGCTTGATGACGAACGCGTAGGTGAGGGCGCCGACGACGGACAGGGCGCCGGACACCAGGAGCGGCACCAGGTACGAGCCCCCGGAGGACGCCAGCAGGAATCCGGTGACGATCGGGCCGAGTATCCCCGCCACGTTCGAGGCGAAGTTCTGGATACCGGCGAGCGAGGCGACATGCCCGGCGGTCGGCGCCACGTCGGCGGGCAGCGACGCGACGGACGCGGTGGAGAAGGTCAGCGAGGCGTAGCTGAGGGAGAGCAGCGCGAGGGCGCCGGACGCGGTCGGCACGACGACGGTGAGCGCGATCACGGACGAGCACAGCGTGCCGGAGACCAGACAGGTCTTGCGGACCTTGGTGGTGGACCAGCCCTTGCGGAGCAGCCGGTCGGCGGTGAAGCCGCCGAGCAGCGATCCGAAGATGGCGACCAGACCCGGGACCGTGCCGAAGAAGCCGAGCTTGAGGAGGTCGAAGCCGCGCTCGTCGACGAGGTAGCTGGGGAACCAGGTGATGAAGAAGTAGATGACGTAGTTGAGGCAGAAGAAGCCGAGCATCATGCCCCAGACCGTCCGGTAGCGGAACAGGTCCCGCCAGCGCACCTTGGGCGCGTCCGCCTCCTGCGCGGGCGTCTCGTCGGTGTGAGCGCCGCCCGCCTCGATGTAGGCCCGCTCCTCGGCGGTCAGCTTCGGGTGGTCGGCGGGCTCGTGGTAGAGCCGCCACCAGCCGATGATCCACAGGAAGCCGAGCAGGCCGCAGGCGATGAACGCGACCCGCCAGTGGAACACGGAGACCAGCATCGTCACCAGCGGCAGGGCGATGGCGGTGCCGACGCGCGCGCCGTTGTCCCAGACGCTGTTGGCGAGGGTTCGTTCATGACGGGGGAACCAGCGGGAGACGGCCTTCGCGGGTGCGGGATATCCGGCGGCCTCACCGGCGCCGAGCAGCATCCGGGCGCCGACGAGCGAGCCGACGCCGCGGACCAGGCCCATCCCGACGGTGGCCACCGACCACCAGATGGCGCCGATCGCGAAGACCCGCTTCACGCCGTACTTGTCCAGGAGCGCCCCGGCGGGCAGTTGGCACAGCGCGTACGTGATGAAGAAGGCACTGAGGATGAAGCCCTGCGTCTCGGGACCGATGTGCAGGTCGTCCGACATGGACGGCAGCGCGACGCTGAGCGTGGAGCGGTCCAGGTAGTTGACCGCGAGGCCGCCGAAGCACAGGACGGCTATGCCCCAGCGGACGTTGTTCCCCCGGCCGCGCGGGCGGGCGGGGAGTGAGGTGCCGGGCGGGGCAGCCGGCGCCTCACTCTCGGTGACGGAGCGGGTGGTCATCGTTGACCTCCGGTCGAGGGGGACGTGCGGATGTGACGGTAGGCGGTTCGCGAGACCGGGCACAGAAGTGTCCACAGCGGGGACGGGGACACGGGTGTGGCCAGGGGGTCCGTTGACCTCCGCGTCATTTTCTACCCTGGCCGCCGCTTACATACAAGCCTTGTATGTAAGTATCCTCGCAGCTGAGGTGAGAAAGTGAGCGTCATGGCAGCTCAGCGGCGGGAAACGAGACAGACGCGACGGACCGAGGCGGAGGCACCGCGTCCGCGCGAGTCGGTCCGGGCCCGGGTGCACGCCCTGCTGCGGGCGCGGATCACCTCCCTCGCGCTCCTGCCGGGCGCGCCCCTGTCGGAGAACGAGCTGGCCGGGGAGCTGGACGTCAGCCGCACCCCGGTACGCGAGGCGCTGATCCTGCTGGGCGAGGAGTCGCTGGTCGACGTCTTCCCCAAGTTCGGTACGTTCGTCTCGCGGATCAGCGTCGACGCCGTCCTGGAAGCCCAGTTCATGCGGGAGGCGCTCGAACTGGCTGCGCTGCGCGAGGCGGTGAAGAAGTCCGGCGCGCAGGACATCACGGCACTGCGCGCCATCCTCGACGCACAGCGGGCCGCGCTGAAGGCGGGGGACGCGGACGCGTTCTTCGAGCAGGACGAGGCCTTCCACCGCCGCCTGATGGAGGCGAGCGGCCACCGCACGCTGTGGCGCACGGTGGCGACCGCCAAGGCGCACCTCGACCGGGCCCGCCGGCTGAGTCTGCCGCTGCCGCACCGGATCGAGACGCTGGTCGACGAGCACACCACGGTGGTCGACGCGCTGGAACGGCGGGACGGGGCGCGCGCCGAGGACGCGCTGCGCGGACACCTTCAGGGCGTCTTCGACGACATCGGAACGATCCGGGCGAGCCACCCGGAGCTGTTCGCGGATCCGCATGAGCAGCCGGGCGCCCCGCCCCGCCCGCGAGTCCACCCCGGGCTGCGCACCTGACGTCGCTCACGCCGGGGGCGGCTCGTCCGCGTCGACCTGGTGTTTCAGAACGGGGACGGAAGACCGGCGGCCCGGTCGTGGGCGGCGCGTCAGTCGTCCTCGTCGTCCGCCGGCGGGTATGCCTCGTCGATGACCCAGTGTTCCCCGCCCTCGGTGGAGATCGCGCAGAGCCGGGACCCGTCCGGTGAGCGGGTGAGGAACTCGATGCCGCCGGAGGGATCCGCGAGCCGGGAGAGGTCGGTGCCGGCGGTGAGGTAGACGCGGAGCCAGCCCTGGCTCATGCCGGCGGCCGTGAGGAAGGTGCCGTCGGGCGTGACAATGCCCCGCCGGCGGGCCGTCGACAGCCACAGGTCCTGTGCCCGGCGCAGGGCGTCGTCGTCCCGCTTCGGCACCCGCGCCCACGGCACGGTGTCGATGTGCGCCGTCACCCGGAAGGCTTCGGTGACCGTCGGGCTCGTCCCGTCGTCAAGGAAGCCCCCGACATCCAGCCCGGCTTGACGGAAGCGATCCGTGATGTCCTCGTTGTTCACTGTGGTCCCTGTCGGTCAGTTGTTCTTGTGGAAGAAGTGGTGGTCTCCGCCCGGTTTGTCCAACGCGCGATAGCGTTCCATCGTGCTGTAGCCCTCTCGCGTGTTGTCCCAGCCGAAGTTGACGAGGTCTCGGCTCCGGTCCGCCTCGGTGAAGCCCTTGGGTGCCCCGGCGTGGAAGTGGGGTCCGGCCGGATCGTGAGTGTGCTCGACGACCACTCTGGAGCCGTCCGGAGTCTCGAACTGCCGGAAGTTGCCCCAGTGGGTGGGGTCCTTCGAGTAGACGTGCCCGGGCATGTGCTTGAGGGTCTTGTCCCCCATGACCACCCATTCCGCGTCCGGGGTGGCCCCGTAGGGGACGCCGGCCACCTCGAAGGCGGCCCTCTCGGCGTCCTCCCGGCGCTCGAAGGGGTTGGAATGCTCGCCCTTGGGCGGACACTCCGGCGCGAGCCCGAGCGGGTCCGACCAGGTATGCGGGTTGTCCACGTAAGAGGAGGGGTTGGGTGCCGGAGTCAGGCCGAGCGGATCGGGTGAGACATAGCGTGCCGTCTCGGGGTCGTAATGGCGGAAGTAGTTGTAGTGCAGCCCGGATTCCGGGTCGAAGTACTGCCCGGGGAAACGGAGCGGCGTATACGTGCTGCTGTCACTCGCCCAGGCCGTCGTGCCCCACACGGTGCTGCGCCGGCGCCACGCGATGTCCCCGGACTCGTCTATGAGCTCCGTGGGAGTGCCGACCAGGTCGGTGACCATGGCGAAGAACCGCGAGTCGACCTCCTGCGGGGTCATCGGGCGCTCCTCGCCCGGTGACCCGGGTGCCAGCACCCGCTCGGTCTGGGTGATGGGCCGTTGCCCGGCGTGGTCCCAGGTGAGGGCGACCGGTCGGGGCAGCTCCGGGGACACCGTCACCTGCTCGCAAAGGTTCGTGCCGTCCCAGGTGAACACGGTGCGCTCGATGACGGTCTCGCCGTCGGGTGCCAGACAGGTCTTCGCGCTGCGTCGCCCCAGCGCGTCGTACGTGTACTGCCACCGCCTGCCGTCAGGGGTGACCGTGGAGACGAGTCGGTCCTCGGGGTCCCACTCGTAGCGCCAGACCTCTGTCGAGCCCGAGAGGCGGCGCTTGCGGCGCACGGTGACACGGCCCAGCGCGTCGTGCTCGTAGTGAACACGTCCAGCCCGGGTGAGGCGGGTTCCGGAGTACGAGCGCGCGCCGGTGGCCGCATGGCCGGGATGCTCGTTCGGCCAGGAGGCAGCGGTCAGATTACCCGCGAGATCGTAGGCGTACGACTCCGACCAGCCGTTGCCCTCGACGCCGGTCACGCGGCCGATCACGTCCAGCTCGAACCGCTGGGTGCCGGACACGAGATCCTCGACGCCCAGCAGGTGGCCGTCCGCGCGGTAGGTGTACGCGCGGCGCTGGACGCATCGGCCCTCGCCCGGCGCGGTGACAGACTGCGAGGTGAGGCGGCCCAGCTCGTCGAAGGAGTTGGCCAGTGCGAGGGAGGTCCCGACGCGGCGACCGATCTCGTGGCCGGCGGCGTCGTACGCGAAGCCCACATCACGCCCCGCGGTCGTCAGCTGCACGCTGCGCCCTGCCACGTCGTAGGTCCAGGCGGACTCGGCGCCGCTGGGCGTGGTCCTCCCGGTCCGCCTCCCCAACTCGTCGTAGGAATAGCTCAGTACGCGACCGTCGACCGTCTCGGAACGCACGCGCCCGAAGCGGTCCCGCAGGATGGCGATCGAGCTGTCCGGCCCGTCGGACCGGGCGAGCCGGCCGGTGAGATCGTAGGCGAAGGTGGTGGCTCCCGCGGAGGTCTCCTTCCGCACGACCCTGCCGAGCTCGTCGTAGACGTAACGCACCGTTTGGCCAAGGGTGTTGGTCCGGGCCGTCATGCGCCCGGCGGCGTCGTGCTCGTAGTGGACGCTACGTCCGTCGAAGTCGGTCTGCCGGACCAGCCGCCCGGCGCTGTCGTACTCGTAACTCCAAGTGAGGCCCTGCGGGTTGGTGACCTCGGTGAGGCGCAGTTCCGAGTCGTGCGTGAACGTGTACTGCGCTTCGTCCGGCGTCGTGCGTGTGGCCGTCAGGTCGAAGTGCGTGTGGGTGCTTCGCGTCACGTTGCCGACGGCGTCGGTGTGGGCGGTGCAGTTGCCCTCCCCGTCGTACGACCACGTCTCGGTGCTGCCGTCCGGAGCGGTACGGCTAATGAGCCGGCCCTCGGTGTTCCATTCCAGGCGGGTCGTCGCCCCGAGCGGGTCCCTGACGGCGACAGGCCGACCGAAGGCATCACGTTCGTACGTGGTGGTCGCACCGAGCGGATCCGTGACCTCGACCGGAAGGCCCGCACGATCACAGCGAATTGCTGTGGTGGCGCCGAGCGGGTCGACCACGGAGGTGAGGCGGCCCGCCGCGTCGTAGGTGAAGTGCGTCGTCGCACCGGCAGGGGTCGTGGCAGTCAGGCGGTTGCCGCGTTCGTCATAGGTCTGGCGCCACGTCGTGCCGTCGGGATTGGTCACCTTTACCGGCAGGCCGAGCTGGTTGTACTCGGCGTGGGCCTCGCGCCCGTCGGCGCGCACCACGTGGATGAGGTTGCCCGCTTCGTCGTACCGGAAGGCGGTGACGTTTCCGAGCGGATCGGTGCGGGACAAGAGCCGGTCGAAGCGGTCACGTCGGTAGTGGGTGGTGGCTCCGAGCGGGTCCGTCTCGGCGATCACACGGTGCGAGGCATCGACGAGGAATCGCCGGGTGTGGCCCTCGCCGGTCGTCGTCGTGGTGACGCGGTGCCCTGTGCGCGGGTCAGGCTCTGCATAGGCCAGGCGAAGAGCCATATGGCCTTCCGCTCCGCCTTCGGCCACGCAGCGGTCCCGGTCGTCGTACTCGTAGGTGTACGAGCGGTCGTTGGTGTCGGTCCAGGAGGTGATGCGGCCGCGCTCGTCGTAGCTGAAGCGCAGCGGGAGCCCGGAGGAGTTGAAGACCTCGGTGAGATGGCCCTCGTCCGAGTAGCCGTACCTCTTGATCTCCAGGTTCCCGCGGCCGCCGGCAGCGTCGGCCAGCGCCAGAGCACGGACCCGTCCGCCGGAAACGGCGCACACCAGATGGTGGCCTCCGCTGGAGGTGATGGTCAGCGGCGTGCCCTCGGAGTCGTACTCAAAGGTGATCCAATTGCCGTTGCGGTCATCGATCTGCTCGATCACCGCCGATCGCTCGCCCCGGTCGGCGAAGTGCCAGACGCGCCCGGTGCCCGGATCGCTGACCGTGTAACCGTTGTCGACACGGTTCAGTGGGCGACGGGGGCCGTGCGAGGGCAGTACGGGCACCCCGGGAGCGGGATGGGGATACACGAGAAGGAGACCGTCCTCGGTGACGAAGACCACCCCTTGCGCGTCGATCTCCAGGCGCTGGTCCAGCGTCGACGACCAGGAAGGCCCGAACCAACGGCCGAGCTCGTACCCGGACTCGGCGCGACGCGTGAAGGCGAGCGGTAGCGCTCCCGGCAGTTCGACGTCGGTCTGGGGCAGATACATGAGCCCCGTGGCGAGGTCGACCGGGTCGGTGCCATTGCACTTCTTCTGCCCGTCGGGCTCGGCGTGGCGCTCGGCATCGCGCGTGGCGCGCCGTACGCCTGTCTCCGCACCTTCTTCCATTCCCTTCTTGAGCCCCAGGCGCAGGCCACCGCGGGCGAGTCCGGCGCCCTTGGTGCCGATGAGCTCGGGAAGGAGGCGCCCCACGAACTCGGAGGGGTCCTTCTTGAAGCCGTCGACGGCGGCGGTGACGATGCGTTCGGGGTGCGCGGCGGTGGAGACGAGGCCGGAGAGCGTCATGGAGACGTTCTGCATGTACGCGGCCGGGTGCGTGAGGTTGTAGGGGTCGGTGGGGTTCAGGCCGCGGGCGAAGTTGAGCAGTCCCGCAGTGCCTTTGAGGGCGCCGCCGACGACGTGGGTGAGTTCCGTGTTGTAGGCCTGGTAGCCGTCTACCAGGTCGTTGCCGAGGCGGTCGAGCGGCGGCGGCTCGGCGGGAGCGTGTGCGAGGGCCGCCTTGACCTTGCCCTGGGCGTCGGAGGCCGCGGTGTTGCGCTGCTTGCGCGCCTCGGCGAGCGTCTCGTGGGCCTTGTCGATGTCGGCCTTGCCGGGGTCCTGGAACGGCTCGGGCTTCGCGCCGGGGTCCTCGTTCGCCTTGATCTTGGCGTTGTAGGCGTCGACTTTCTTGTTGTAGGCGTCAACCGCGTCCTTGGACGCCTGCTGCCCCTTCTTGTACAGCTCTACGGCTTCCATGGCCTTGCCCTGCGCCCACTTGACCGTGTCCGCGTACGCGTCCAGCGCGCCGGCCGCCTTGTCGCACGCGTCGGACGCCTGGGCCCACTTGGTCGGGTGCACGCCGAACTTCTTGCGGAACGCGTCACCGCCCTCGCCCGCCCACCCGGACGAGTCGACCTTCTTCATCCCCTGTGAGACATGGTCGAACGCGGTGTGGAAGTCCTTGAGATGCTTCGAGGACTCGCGGATCTTGTCCGGGTTGCCGTGGACGAGCTCGTTGGCCTCCTCGGTCTGTCCGAGCTGCTGCTCGCCGGGCGTGGCACCCAGATCCGAGGCGACGTCGTCGCCCCAGTCCTCCACCGCGTCCGCGGCACCGTGCAGACCGACGTAGTCCAGCCCGTCGCCGACCTTGTTCGTCGCGTAGTCGACGCCCTCGCCGACCTTCTTCTTGCCCTCGTCGATGAGGTCCTCGCCGGCCGAAAGCCCTTTGTTGATACCGCCCTTGACGCCGTCGACGATGTCGCCGAGCCCCATCAGCCCTCGCCCCCGCCCTGCTGCTGTCCGGCGGCCTTCGCCCGCTCCTCGGGCGACGGGCCGAAGGTGTCGTCGAGCATCTGGTCGTAGTCGTCGTCGGAGACCCCGAGGGCGTTGTGCAGGTTCTCCGGGTTGAGGCCCGCGGGGCCCAGCGTGTGCGACGTCATGACGTCTCGGCCCGCGTCCTTCCAGCCCTGGCCGCTGTTGGCGAGCGCCTGGTCGAAGGACTCCTTGCTGTAGTCCACGCCGCCGTACGCGCCCGACGTGGCGATGTCCTTCCAGCCCTTCTGGGTGACCTCTTCCTCGGTGGCGTACGGGTTGCCGATCGCGGAGTTCGCGACGACCTTGAACGATCCCTCGACATACTGCTCGGTCTCGTAATAGGTGCCGGCGGACAGGCCGGTCTTCACCGCGAATCCGTTGCCCTCGTTCACCAGCGAGCGCACGCCCCACTCCCAGCGCTCGCAGAACGACTTGAACTCCCCGGTCAGCCCTTCGTGCCCCAACTCCAGGCCGGACAGGGCGATGTCCCCGAAGCCGCGCCCGGCCCCGGCCTCACCCACCATGCCGAGCTCCTTCAGCTCGGCCAGGGCCTCGGTCAGGCCCTTGGCGATCAGATCCAGGCCGCCGGTCTTGAGGTCCTGGCCGCCGCCCGCACCGCCACCGCCACCGCCGCCTCCGTCGCCGGTCATGAGCTGCCCCTCTCGCCCTCGTCACGGTCGACCGCCGCCTCGTCCGGCACGATGCCCCGAACCGGCGGAAACACCATGCCGTCCGGCCCGTCCGCACAGTCAAGTGCTACCCCACACGGCACTCCGGCCGCGGGTACTGCCACGTCCAGCAGCTTCGCGCCCAGAATCGTCCGGTAAGTCCACTCGCGCGCGAACTCGCCCCGGGCCTGGGCATACCGGGCCAGTGCCTGCTCGTCGGAGAAGGCGAGGATGAAGCGGATGCCGTTGAAGTCCGCGGTCAGCAGCCCCGGTTCGCCGTCCGGGCCGCCCTCGTCGCCGAGCGGGACCAGCACCGCCGTCCGCCGGAACTCGCCCAGCAACGCGGCGAACGCCCGCCTGCGTGCCTCCGCTTCGGGATCGTCGGCCACCGGATCCGCGACGACGGGCTCTGCGCTCCGGGCGATCTGTTTCGGATCCGGCTGCGGATCCGGCTGCGGATCCGGCTGTGGGGGCGAAGGCGGGGGTGAGGGCGTCACCGGCGCTTCGGCGGCAGGCGCGCCGCTCATCTCCGCGTAGTCGGCGAGTCGTGACCTTGGTGTCTGCGGCGGTTCGTCCACCGCGCCCCCGTACTCAGACATACCGTGCATCATCACAAGCGCACGTCGCCTGCCGCAATGCGCCTGCGTCACACCCCTGTCACAGCATCCTCCGACCGGCTCGAGCGGGCACGGTCGCTGAGCGGTCCGAGCGCGTGACGCCGAGTCAGCAGGGCGACGGATTGTTCGAGCGGAGTCCCGCTGACACGAACAAGGATAAACCGGGGCGCGAGGCCGGTTTGTCCTTGTTCGTGTGAGGGTGCCGTGGAGGACGGCCGCAGGAGTGGAGGCAGGCCCTAGCTCAGGGTCTTGAGCGCTGCTGCCGCGTCGTACGGCTTCAGCTCGTCGAAGCGGCCCTCCAGGACCTTCGCCGCCCACTCCGGGTCCTGGAGCAGGGCGCGGCCGACGGCGACCATGTCGAACTCGTCGCGCTCCAGGCGGTCGAGGAGGTCGTCGATGCCCTTGACCGCGGAGCCCTCGCCCATGAAGGCGCGGATGAAGTCGCCGTCGAGGCCGACGGAGCCGACCGTGATGGTGGGCTTGCCGGTGAGCTTCTTGGTCCAGCCCGCCAGGTTCAGGTCCGAGCCGTCGAACTCCGGGTTCCAGTAGCGGCGGGTGGAGGCGTGGAAGGCGTCGACGCCGGCCGCGGCGAGCGGGCTGAGGATCGCCTCGAGCTCCTCAGGGGTCTCGGCGAGCCGCGCCTCGTAGGCCTCCTGCTTCCACTGCGAGTAGCGGAAGATCACCGGGAATCCGGGGGAGACGTTCTCGCGGATCGCGGCGACGATCTCGGCGGCGAACTTCGTGCGGGCCACGGCGTCGCCGCCGTAGCCGTCGGTACGGCGGTTGGTCCCGGCCCAGAGGAACTGGTCGAGCAGGTATCCGTGGGCGCCGTGCACCTCGACGCCGTCGAAGCCGATGCGCTCCGCGTCCTTGGCGGCCTGCGCGAACGCGCCGATGACGTCGTCCAGGTCACCCTGTGTCATCGCCTTGCCCGTGCCCTCGGTGCCGTCGATGCGAAGGCCCGAGGGGCCGACGGCCGGGGCCTCGGCGAAGGGCGGCTTGCCCTGCTGGCGCACCATGCCGATGTGCCAGAGCTGCGGCACGATCGTGCCGCCCGCCGCGTGCACGTCCTCGGCGACCTTCGCCCAGCCGGCCAGCTGCTCCTCGCCGTGGAAGCGCGGCACCCGGTCGCTCTCGCCGGCCGAGTCGTGGCCGACGTAGGTCCCCTCGGTGACGATCAGGCCCACGCCCGCGGCGGCGCGGCGGGAGTAGTAGGACCGAACGTCCTCACCCGGGATGCCGTTCGGCGAGAACATGCGCGTCATGGGCGCCATCGCGATGCGGTTCGGGACTTTCAGACCGTTCAGTGCGACAGGGCGGGACAGGATCTCGGCAGCGCGGGAAACAGGCGACGCGGCGTCAGTCACAGAGGGCTCCTCATAGGTACCAGTCGGTATGTGCACAAGCATGCAATCCGCGTGTGCCAACCGTTCCGGCCTCCATGGCATTCCGGAGGTCAGCCTCGTCCTCATGTGATCCGGGCCACGGCTTTGGGGTCCACGGGTGGCCGACGGCACCGGAAGTCTGCCGCAGCACGCCGGCCGGCGGTGCGATTGTCCCTCTGGGGAGGACATGCCCGAGGGTCCCGGTCAACGAGACGCTGGGACATGTAGACGAGACGGAAGGCTATTCAGCGGCTCGTTCGATCTCCCTATGGTTCAGGACATCGAGCAGGGTGCCGGGCCGGATCCGGGGTCGGTGTCCTCAACTCCAGCTGAAACAGGGAGAGTTACCGTGCGTGCAGTGATTCAGAAGTCCTTCGGTGGTCCCGAGGTTCTCGAGGTCGTCGAGACGCAGCGGCCGAAGCCGCTCTCCGGTGAGGTCCTCGTCAAGGTGCACGCCAGCGCGGTCAACCCGGTGGACGTGGCCGCCAGGTCCGGCGCCTTCCCGCTGCTCGGCGAGCCCCCGTTCGGCGTCGGCTGGGACATCTCCGGGGTCGTCGAGGAGGCCGCCCCCGGCAGCCGGTTCGCCGTGGGCGACGAGGTCTACGGGATGCCGTTCTTCCCCCGCGCCGCCACCGGTTACGCCGAGTACGTCGCGGCCCCGTCCCGCCAGCTGGCCCGTAAGCCCGCGTCGGTCGACCACGTGCACGCCGCCGCGATCCCCCTCGCCGCGCTCACCGCGTGGCAGGGCCTCGTGCAGGCCGCCGGCGTGAAGGAGGGCGACCGGGTCCTGATCCAGCGGGCGGCAGGCGGTGTCGGCCACTTCGCCGTGCAGATCGCCAAGGCGCGGGGCGCCCATGTGACCGCCACGGCCAGTGCGGCCCGGCACGACTTCCTCCGCGGCCTCGGCGCCGACGAGCTCATCGACTACCGGACCGCCGAATTCACCGACGTCGTCAAGGACGCCGACATCGTCCTCGACTCGCTGGCCCAGGGTGATCGGTCCCTCGGCGCGCTGCGTCCCGGCGGCGTGCTCATCAGCATCCTGGAGCACGGTGACCCGGAGCTCGCCGCGCGGGTGGAGGCGGCCGGGCGGCGTTTCGCCGGCATCTCGGTCGAGCCGGACTACGCCGCGCTCGAGGCGATCGCCGAACTCGTCGACGCGGGCGCGATCCGTCCGCACGTCGAGGAGACGTTCCCGCTGGCGGAGGCGGGCAAGGCGCACGAGCTGGTCGCCTCGGGGCATGTACAGGGCAAGATTGTCCTGACGGTCTGACCGGGACGGGCCGCACCAGGGAGGGCGAGGCCGGATGGACATCCTCACCGAGGCGCTGGCCTCGATGCGCACGGGACACCCGGCGTCCGTCCGCACCAACGGCCGCGCCCCCTGGGGCCTGCGGCTGCCCCCGGTCGCCGGCGCGGGATTCCACGTGGTGCTGTACGGGACCTGCTGGCTGGTCCCGCTGGAGGACGCGGCCCCGCATCTGAAGCCGATCCCGCTGAGCCCGGGCGATGTCGTCTTCCTGCGCGACGGGCGGGGCCACATCCTCGCCGACCACCCCTCCAGCCGGGCCGAGGAGCCCAGGGCCGAGCACTTCCGGGAGGGGTCGCCGATCGGCTCGGTGACGCTCGGCGGGGACGGCCCCGAGACCAGCCTGCTGTGCGGCAACTACCACCTGGACCAGGGCCGCCCGCACCCGCTGGTGCGCCAGCTGCCCGAGGTGGTCCACCTGCCGACGCGGCACGGCCGCCACCCGGAACTGAGCGTCGCGGTCCAGCTCCTCGGCTCCGAGCTGGAGAATCCGCGGATCGGCTCGGACGGCATCGTGCCCACCCTGATCGACTCGCTGCTCCTCTACATCCTGCGCGCCTGGCTGGACGATCAGCCGGCCTCGGCGGCGCAGGGCTGGGCCGCGGCGCTCGGGGACTCGGCTGTCGCGCCCGCGCTTGCGGCGATTCACGACGACCCGTCGATCCAGTGGACCGTCGAGGGGCTGGCCGAGCGGGCGGGTCTGTCCCGCGCCGCGTTCGCCAGGCGGTTCGCCGCGCTGGTGGGGGAGCCGCCCATGGCGTATCTGACCCGCTGGCGCATGACGACGGCGGCCCGGCTGCTGCGGGAGTCCGACGCGCCCCTGACGGCGGTCGCCGCGCGCACCGGATACGGCTCTGAGTTCGCCTTCGCCAAGGCGTTCAAGCGGGAGTACGGGCTCGCCCCGGGCGGTTACCGGCGGCAGGCGAGGGTGGCGTAGGCGGGGCCTGGTTTTCGGATATCAGTTCGGTTGGGGGTGCGTTTTCGGGTTGACGGGACCATTCTGGAGGTATGCCCGAAGGTGCGCCCGTGACCGTGCACCCGCCCCTGCCTGACGGCGGCCGGCGGGTGACGATTCGCGGCAAGGACGCGGGGACCGCCTACAACCTGCTCGACGTCCTGGAATTCCTGCGTGCCGCGGGCCTTCCCGAGACGGACACGACCGTCGATGACCCGGAACTGATCGACTGGCACGGTGCGGGGCCCGAAAACTGGGGCCCGGACGGGCCGGAGAAGGCTTCGTGACTGCTCACCCGTCCGGCGTCTGAGCGAGCCGGTCAGGGTGTTCACGTAAGCGCCGGTCAGGACTCTCGCGCGAGCCGGTCGAGCAGGTCGTGCCATCCCGCCTCCACGCGGTCCAGCGGCATGCCCCGCTCGACGGTCAGATGGTGGACGAGCGCGGTGTCCGCGGCGGCCAGCAGCGTGTGCGCGAGGAGATCGGTGTCACCCTCCACGCCCGCCTGGCGCAGCAGCAGCATGACGTGCGTGTGGCGCAGCCGGTTCGCCGGGACCGCGTAGTTGCGCAGGGGGTCGGTGCGCGCGGCGAGGATCAGCTTGTGGTGGTCCCGCTCGTGGCGGATGAGGGCGGGTCCGAAGGCGTGCAGGCGCTCCAGGGCGGGCGCGTCCGGGCCCAGTGGCGGCGGGCCCGACAGGAACGCGGCCTGAAGCTGCTGCTCCCGGTGGTCCAGGAGGGCGATGAGCAGCCCGGTGCGGTCGCCGAAGCGGCGGAAGACCGTCCCCTTGCCGACCCCGGCCGCCTTCGCCACCGCCTCCATGGTCAGGTTCGCCGCCCCGCACCCGGACAGCAGGCGCGACGCGGCCTCCAGTAGGCGTGTGCGGTTGCGCGCCGCGTCCGCGCGCAGCGCAGGCTGCTCGCCCGCCGGTGTCAGGGCGAGGTCGGTCGGGCCGCCCTGGGTGCCGGACGTCGTGACGAGAGGGGGGATGGGGCCGGTCATGGCTTCAGAGTAGCGCCGGGAACGGACAAGTGGACCGCGGTCCGGATAGGTGGTACAACTTTAAACGGACTTCGGTCCGGTTGGACCGTGCATGAGACCCGTACGCCCTTATCTGGAGTTATGCCATGTCTGTTCGCATCCTCGCCCTCGTCGGCAGCCTCCGCGCCGGTTCCCACAACCGTCAGCTCGCCGAGGCCGCCGCCAAGCACGCGCCCGCCGGCGTCGACATCCAGCTCTTCGACGGCCTCGCCGACGTGCCCTTCTACAACGAGGACATCGACGTCGAGGGAAGCGTCCCCGCCGGTGCCGCGCGCCTGCGCGAGGCGGCCGGTCAGACCGACGCCTTCCTCCTCTTCTCGCCCGAGTACAACGGCACCATGCCGGCCGTCCTGAAGAACGCCATCGACTGGCTGTCCCGCCCCTACGGCGCCGGCGCGATCTCCGGCAAGCCCGTCGCCGTCGTCGGCACCGCGTTCGGCCAGTACGGCGGCGTGTGGGCGCAGGACGACGTGCGCAAGGCCGCGGGCATCGCCGGTGCCGCGGTCCTGGAGGACGTGAAGCTGTCCATCCCCGGCTCCGTCACGCGCTTCGCCGAGACCCACCCCGCCGACGACTCCGAGGTCGTGACCGCGCTGACCGAGGTCGTCGGCCGCCTGAGCGAGCAGGCCGCCCCCGCCGCGGCCTGAGGCTCCCGGCACAAGTGCGGCCGGAGGCCGGGGGCGAAGCTGTCCCCGGCCTCCGGCCGCATCCATTTACGGGGAGGGCCTACGGGGAACCCGTACGGCGGTTCCGGGCGAACCGGGGCCGGCCACGAACGGCTGATCCGTGGCGGCCCCGGAGCGCGCCCGCCAATCCCTTCTGCCTACGATGCAGCGGTGACCACCCGCCCAGGACAGCCCACGCGACCGCAGTTGACGCTGCGGCTCCTCGGGCTGCTCGTCGGCGCCGTGCTCCTTGGCCTGCTCAGCATGCACGGCCTGGGACCCGTACCGGCAGGCGCGCACGGCGAGATGCACCCGGCGGCCGCGCCCGCGACGAGTGGCGCCGCTGACGCGGTTGACCGTGCCGGGCCCGAGCGTCAAGGCGTCAAGGCTTCTGCTCCCGACATGTGTGACCACGGAGACGGTGGCTGCGAAGGGCACATGGCGCACGCCGACTCGGTCTGCGCCTCCGCCTCCGTCGCAGGCCCCCCGGCAGTCGCCCCCGCGCTGCTCCCCGACGTGATCGCCTGCCCCGCCCGCCCCGAGGTCCGTACTTCCTCGGCCGGCAGCGGCCCCGACGGCGGCCGTGCCCCACCGTCACTCTCCGAACTCCAACTCCTGCGGATCTAGAACGGCCCGCGCGGTACCGCATCCCCCAAGGGGCGGCGCCGCGCTCACGCGAGCCCTTCACCGAGATCAGCATCAGGAGTTCCGCATGACCGCACACCGCACGTTCGTCCGCCGCGCCCTTGTCGCCGGCACCGCAGGGGCGGCCGCCCTGGTCCTCGCCGCATGCGGCAGCGACAAGCCGGCCGGGGGCCACGACATGGGCGCGAAGGAGTCCGCTTCCCGTCCGGCCGCGTCGGCCCAGGCCGACGGCCACAGCAATGCAGGCAGCCGCAACAGCGCCGACGTCTCCTTCGCCAAGGAGATGATCCAGCACCACCGGCAGGCCGTGGAGATGGCCGGACTGGCCGAGGGCCGCGCCGCGTCTAAGGACGTGAAGAGCCTCGCCGCCAAGATCAAGGGGGCCCAGGACCCCGAGATCGAGGAGATGTCCGGCTGGCTCACCGCATGGGGTGAGGAAGTCCCCGCCGACATGTCGGGCATGGGCCACGACATGTCCTCGTCCATGCCCGGCATGATGAGCGCCGGTGACATGGACGAGCTCAAGAAGGCGTCCGGCGACGACTTCGACAAGAAATTCCTCGCGATGATGGTCAAGCACCACGAGGGCGCCGTCGCGATGGGCAGGACCGAGAAGACCGACGGCACGTACGGCCCCGCGACGCGCCTCGCCGCAGACGTGGTGACCGCGCAGACCGCCGAGATCGAGCGGATGAACAAGATGCTCGGCAAGAGCTGAAGAAACCTGCGCGGGCGCGCCGTACACCCCGTCGGCCACACGCCGGCGGGGTGCACGCCCACGCTGTTCCCCGCCGGACCCGTGACGTCACGCGCGATCGGGGGCATGGTGGGAGACCCTCACCGCAACGGTCGCCCGGCACCCGTCGGCGTGAACCGGGGCCCGGCACGGCCTGATCGTGCCGCCCCGGAGCACTTGTCCGGTTCGGGAACGGGCGCCGGTGTGTGCGAGGCTCGACGCCAAGGCCTTCGTACGTCGGCCGGATGGAGGTGTGATGTCCACGCAGAGCCATCGCTTGATGATCACCGAGCTGGCGAGCTGTGACGGCTGCGCGGTGCTGCGGGTCAGCGGCGAACTCGACCAGAGCGCTGAGGGACTCTTCCTGGGCACGCTCGGCGCCTGCGTCGACGCGGGTCACCCGTACCTCGTCCTCGACGTCACCGCGCTCTCCTTCTGTGACTCACGCGGTCTCTACTGCCTGCTGGCCATGCGGTGGCTCCTGGACCGCCGCGGCGGCAAGCTCCTTCTCGCGGGGGCGGGGCGCCGGCTGACCGAACTGCTCACCCAGACAGGCAGTGTCGATCTCCTCCCCGCCCAACGGTCCGTCGGCCAGGCCCTGTTGTCGCTGCCTCCCACGCACCGGCCGGTCTGGCCACCCGTAACGAGCCCCGACGTGCTGGACGACGGGCAGCCCAGACCCCCGCGGCCTCGGCCGCCCACACCCTGACCTGGCCGTCGGCCCGAGGCCGCGCGCGACTCGCCCGCCTCAGGCGGCTCCCGGCGCACCGGCGCGCAGGCCGTCCATGACGAGGTCGAGCAGCCGCCCGGCGCGGGACTGCCAGTCGCCGTGCGGGTCGATCTGCCAGAGCCCGGCGATGGTGAGTGCGAAGTCCTCCGGTGTCACTCCGGGGCGGATCGTGCCCGCCTCCTCGTTCGCCGTGAGCAGGAGCGACATGGCCGCCGTCACCGGGCCGTGCCCGAGGGCGGCGAGGCTGCCGCGCGTGGTGGCCTGGCGCAGCGCGTCCGCCAGACCGGCCTTCGCCATGGCGTACTGGGCGAGGCGGTCCATCCACGCGCGCAGGGCCTCGTCGGGCGCGCGGGTGGCGAGCAGGTGGGACGCGGTGTCGGCGACCTGCTGCATCTCGTAGCGGTAGACCTCGAGCACGAGGGACTCGCGGTTGGGGAAGTTGCGGTAGAACGTGCCCTGGCCGACGCATGCCTTCTTGGCGATCGCGCTCAGTGGGGCGTCCGCCGACCGTGTCAGCTCGGTCAGCGCCACTTCCAGGATGCGGTCGCGATTGCGTTGCGCGTCCGAGCGGAGCGGCGCTTCCTTCTTCGGCTGCACCCGTCCCCCTTCCGGGAATCGCGAATCCGACGCCAGTGCCAAGAATCGGTATGCCCTTGCTAAGCGGACAGCTGTCCGTTAGCGTACGGCGTAGTGGACAGTTGTCCGCTTGGCTCCACCATAGCGGCAGCCCCGGCTCGAGTGGAGAGCTGGTGACCACCGCAAGCGACTTTTCGGCCGCCGAGCGCGCGACAGGCGCGGAACCCCGACGTTCTCCCTCTACGTACAGCCCTCTCACCCCATGAGCGAAAGAAGGCTGATCATGGCCCCATCGACGTCCAGCGTCATCACGCTGAACATCAACGGCGAGAAGTACACGCTGCCCGTCGACCACCGCACCACCCTGCTCGACGCACTGCGCGAGCGCCTCGATCTGCCGGGCACGAAGAAGGGCTGCGACCAGGGCCAGTGCGGCGCCTGCACCGTCCTCCTCGACGGCCGTCGCGCCGTCTCCTGCCTGCAGCTCGCGGTGGCGGCCGAGGGGCGTGAGATCACCACCATCGAGGGCGTGGCCGGCGCCGACGGACTGCATCCGGTGCAGCAGGCCTTCCTCGATCTCGACGGGTACCAGTGCGGTTACTGCACGCCTGGCCAGATCTGTTCGGCCCTCGCGGTCATCGAGGAGCACGCGGCGGGCTGGCCGAGCGCCGTGACCGCCGACGTACGGCCGGAGGCGGGCGTTCCGGCGCTGACCGCCGACGAGATCCGGGAGCGGATGAGCGGCAATCTGTGCCGCTGCGGCGCCTATGTGTCGATCGTCAACGCCGTCGCCCGCGCCGCAGGAACGGAGGCTGTCGCATGAAGGAGTTCGGATACGAGCGCGTCTTCGACGTGCCCGCCGCGGTCGCCCTGCTCGACGCCGACCCCGACGCGCGCTGTCTGGGCGGCGGCACCAACCTCGTCGACCTGATGAAGACCGGCGTCGAGAGGCCCGCCCGGCTCGTCGACGTACGCGAACTGCCGCTCGGAGAGATCGAGTTGACGCCGGAAGGCGGCCTGCGCATCGGTGCGACGGTCACCAACAGCGACCTCGCCGCCCATCCCGAAGTGCGGCGCCGCTACCCGATGCTGGCGCAGGCCGTCGTCGCCGGTGCCTCGGGTCAGCTGCGCAACATGGCCACCGTCGGCGGCAATCTGCTCCAGCGCACGCGCTGCGGCTACTTCACCGACCTGGCCAAACCCTGCAACAAGCGGACGCCCGGCAGCGGTTGCCCCGCGATCGAGGGCGAGCACCACAACGCCGCGATCCTCGGAGCCTCCGCGCACTGCGTGGCCGTCCACCCCTCGGACATGGGAGTGGCGCTCGCCGCGCTCGACGCGGTCGTCTCGTACGAAACGGTCGACGGCCCGGGCGAGTTGGCGCTGGCGGAGTTCTATTCGCCCGTGGGGGAGACCCCGCACGTGGAGACCGCTCTGCCGCCCGGCGCGCTGATCACCGCTGTCATCCTGCCCCCGGCGCCCGTCGCCGCCCTGTCCCGCTACCGCAAGGTCCGCGAGCGCGCCTCCTACGCGTTCGCGATCGGCTCCGTCGCCGCGGCGCTCGACGTCCGGGACGGAACGGTCCACGAAGTGCGCCTGGCCTTCGGGGCGGTCGCGTCCCGGCCCTGGCGCGCTCACGAGGCCGAACGCGCCCTGACCGGCGGCCCCGCGACCGCCGAGGCCTTCGCCGCCGCCGCGGACGCCGAACTCGCGGCCGCCGAGACGCTGCCCCACAATGGATACAAGGTGACGCTGATGCGCAATCTCGTCGTGGCCGTCCTGACCGAGCTCGCCGAGGAGGCCGTCCGATGACCACGACGACCACGGCAACCCTGGTGACGGGCACCGTCGGCGCCTCGTACACCCGGGTGGAGGGGCTGGAGAAGGTCACCGGGGCGGCCCGGTACGCGGGGGATGTCCCCGCCGCCGAACTCGCCCATGGCTGGCTGGTGTTGTCCACCGTCGCCCGCGGCCGCATCCGCTCGATCGAGTCGGACCCCGTCCGCGGGATGCCCGGGGTGCTGGCTGTGCTGCACCACGGCAACGCGCCGCGCGTCGACGGGAACTACGTCGGCATGCTGGGGCGGCCCGACCCGATCGTCGAGGTCTTCCAGCACGACCGGGTGCCGTTCGTGGGCTGGCCGGTGGCGCTGGTTGTCGCTGAGACCTCCGAGCAGGCCAGGGAGGCCGCCGAGGCGCTGGTGGTGCGGTACGACGAGGAGCCGCACGACGTCGCGTTCTCCGCCGGACACGCCGGCATCTACACTCCGGACGGCGACGGCATGCTGGCGGAGAAGGGCGACCTCGCGGCCGAACTCGCCGCGTCCGTCCATGTCGTGGACGCGGAGTACACCACCCCGGAAGAGCACCACAGCTCGATGGAACCGCACGCGGCGATGGCGCGCTGGGACGGCGGACGCCTCGAGATCGTCGACTCCAACCAGGGCAGCATGTGGGTGGCGCAGGAGCTGGCGAAACTGTTCTCGCTCGACCCGGCCTCGGTGCGGGTGCGGTCCGAGCACATCGGCGGTGCCTTCGGGTCCAAGGGTGTGCGCGTGCACCAGATCCTCGCCGTGATGGCGGCGACCGTACTCGACCGCCCGGTCAGGGTCGTCATGACCCGACGTCAGATGTTCTCGCTCGTCGGCTACCGCAGCCCCACGGCCCAGCGCGTCAGGCTCGGTGCCGACGCCGACGGGCGGTTGCGTGCTCTCGACCATCAGGCGCACAGCCTCACGTCGACGGTCCACGAATTCGTCGAGGCCAGCGCCGGGTTCGGGCGTCCGATGTACGCCGCCGACGCTCACCGCAGCGTCAACCGGGTGGTGCGCCTGGACGTGCCGACGCCGACCTTCATGCGCGCGCCCGGTGAGGCTCCGGGCTCGTTCGCCCTGGAGTCCGCGCTCGACGAACTCGCCGAACAGTGCGGCATGGACCCGATCGCGCTGCGTGCCCGCAACGAGCCGGACGTGGGCCCGGTCTCCGGCCTGCCGTTCGGCTCCCGCAACCTGCTGGCCTGCTTCGACGAGGGGGCCCGCAGGTTCGGGTGGGCGGACCGGGACCCACGTCCCGGCGTGCGGCGCGAAGGGCGCTGGCTGCTCGGCACCGGCACGGCGGCGGCCACCTTCCCGGTGATCGTGGCACCGTCCACGGCGGCCGTGACCGCTGAGGCCGACGGCACCTTCACGGTGCGGATCGGCGCGTCGGACGTCGGCACGGGGGCGCGGACCGCGCTGACCCTGCTCGCCGCGGAGGCCCTCGGCGTGGCCGGGGAGCGCGTCCATGTGCGCATCGGCGACAGCGACTTCGGCCCGGCGGCGATCTCGGGCGGCTCGATGGGCACCCGCTCCTGGGGCTGGGCCGTCACGGCCGCCGGGCGAGACCTGCGGGAGCAATTGGCCCTGGGCGGCGACATTCCGCCGCAGGGCATCACCGTGCGATCCGACACCAGCGCCGCCGTCGGCTCCCTCACCCAGAAGGAACGGCACTCCTTCGGCGCCCAGTTCGCCGAGGTCGCCGTCGACGTCACCACCGGCGAGGTACGCGTACGGCGGATGCTCGGCGTCTTCGCGGCCGGCAGGATCGTCAACCCGCTGACCGCGCGCAGCCAGTTCATCGGCGGGATGATCTGGGGACTGTCCATGGCACTGCACGAAGAGGCGATCAGGGACCAGGCCACGGGCGGTCACGTCGGCGCCGACTTCGCGGGCTACCACTTCGCCGCCAACGCCGACGTACCCCTGATCGAGGCGGACTGGGTCGACGATCCGGACGCGGACGACCCCGTCGGGATCAAGGGCATCGGCGAGATCGGCATCGTGGGCGCGGCGGCCGCCGTCGCCAACGCGGTCTGGCACGCGACCGGCGTCCGGCACCGGCACCTGCCGATCCGGCCCGACCGCGTACTGTCGGCCGGGGCCCCTGCCGCAGGTGACGGCGATGCTTGACATCGCCGACGAGCTGAACCGGTGGGCCGGGCAGGGCCGGGACTTCGCCGTCGCCACCGTCGTCTCGGTGGGCGGCAGCGCACCCCGCCAGCCCGGCGCCGCCCTCGCCGTCGACAGCGAGGGCACCGTCATCGGCTCGGTCTCCGGAGGCTGCGTCGAAGCGGCGGTCTACGAACTGTGTGTGCAGGTGCTCCAGGACGGCGGGTCCGTCCTGGAGCGGTTCGGCTACAGCGACGAGGACGCCTTCGCCGTGGGGCTCACCTGCGGCGGGGTCATCGACATCCTCGTCACGCCGGTGCGCGCCGACGCGCCGGACAGGCCCGTGTTCGCGGCGGCGCTCGCGGCCGCCGCCCGGGGTGGGACGGCCGCGCTCGCCCGGGTGGCCCGCGGACCGGACGAACTGCGCGGCGGAGCGCTGCTCGTGAGGGCGGACGGCTCGTACGAGGGAGGGCTCGACGGAGGATCCGGCCTCGAGCGGACCGTGGCGGCCGAGGCGCGGGCCCTGCTCGCGGCGGGCAGCACCGGTACGTTCGACCTCTCGGCCGACGGCTCCCACTGCGACGCCGACCTGACGCTGTTCGTCGAGTCGAGCGTGCCGCCGCCCCGGATGATCGTGTTCGGCGCCGTCGACTTCGCGGCGGCGCTGGTCCGTGCGGGCAAGTTCCTCGGCTATCACGTGACGTTGTGCGACGCCCGCCCCGTCTTCGCCACGCGGGCCCGCTTCCCCGAGGCGGACGACATCGTGGTCGACTGGCCGGACCGCTACCTGCGGCGCGCCACGACCGACGAACGCACGGTCCTGTGCGTGCTCACCCACGACGCGAAGTTCGACATCCCGCTCCTGGAGATCGCGCTACGGCTGCCCGTCGCGTTCGTCGGAGCGATGGGCTCACGCCGCACCCATGAGGACCGCGACCGCCGCCTGCGCGAAGTCGGCCTGAGCGACGAGGAGTTGTCGCGCCTGCACTCGCCGATCGGTCTGGACCTCGGCGCCCGCACACCCGAGGAGACGGCCCTGTCCATCGCCGCGGAAATCATCGCGTCGAGGCAGGGCGGCACGGGCGCACCCCTGACCACCTCGCGCACACCGATCCATCATGACGGCGAGGCGGGAGAGCGGCGCCTGTTGGCGACGGGGGAGAGGTGACCCTCGGCGGCCGGAAGACCTCGGCCCGGCCTCGTCGCCGAATGGCAGGACTGCGTACTGGGTAGGCGCGGGCGCCCCCGCGAGCGCGTCGCGCATCCCGCGCCCGGAACACGCGGCCGTGGACCTCGTCCCCGGCGCTCCCTAGCCCCCAGGAGCTCGGTCTGACGCGGCAGCGTGAAAGTGGAGCCGCGCGGTGTCCGCCGCCTTCTCCGGGGACAGATTCGCGCCCTCCCGGTACGCCTGCGCGAAGGCCGTCTCACCCAGCGCCGCCGTCGCCCTCGCGGTGACGCGGTCCACGTCGCCGCGTTCCGCGGGCGGGAGTGGGGCGCCCGCGCTGCGGCGGGCCGCGTCTGCGGCCCCGAGGAGCTCGGCCGCCCGACCCGCGGCGTCGGTGAGTGCTGCCGCGCCCGCCAGGCCCTCCAGGGAGAGGGCCACGGCGCGCGGCTCGCCGATGGCGCAGGCGACGTCCAGGCCGAGGAGATGGTGGGCTGCCGCCCCGCCCGCATCCCCGCGCAGTTCGGCGACGAAGCCCCGTTCCGCCTGGAGCAGATGATCGCCCGCCTCCGACGACACGTCACCGAACTCGTCGCGGATGCGCAACAGATGCGCCTCCGCCGCGTCGAGGTCGCCGGAGCGGCGTGCGCCGAGGGCCAGGCCCATCTCGGCGTGGAGCTCCCCGTACTTGTAGCCCTGTTCGGACGCTGATCGCCGGGCTTGCTCGTGCAGGTCGGCGGCCCGGTCCCAGCCGCGCTCGAGCAGCGCGAGCCGGCCCAGGCCCGAGAGCCGGGCGGAGACCTCCGCGTCCAGGCCGAGTTCCCGCGCCATACGCAGGCCCTCTTCATGGCGCCGGGCGGACTCCGCGTACTCACCCTTGATCTCGGCGAGCGCCGCCAGTGGCTCCACCGTCTGCAACTCGCCCCACCGGTCCCCGAGTTCACGGAAGAGCGCCGCGCTGCGCAGCCCGTCGCGCCCGAGCGCGTCCAGGTCCCCGCGGATGAGCGCATGCATCGCCCGCAGCCCGAGACCCGCGGCCGTACCCCACCGGTCGCCCTCGGCGGCGAAGAGGGCGAGCGCCTGCGCGACGGCCTCCTCGCTGGCGGTGACGTCACCCGACCTGAACAGGCCGTACGCGGAGAACCACACGGCGCGCCCCCGCCGCACAGGATCGGCGACCGCGGCGTCCGGGCACGGCGTCGCCGGGGGCCGCTCTCCCGTCATCAGCCCGAAGGCATCGCTCAGTACCCGGAGTTCGCCCGCGGACGGCGCCACGGCGAGTACGGCAGACAGGGCACGACGGGCCTCGCTCGGTCGGCCCCGCAGCAGCCACCACCAGGACAGGGCGGTCGCCAGGCGCACGGCGTCCTCGGCCGCACCACCCGTCGACGCGCGCCGCGTGGCTTCGTCGAGCGCCGCCCGCAGATTGGCGGTCTCGGCGTCGAGCCGGCCGAGCCACTCGCGCTGCCCGCGCCCACGGAGCCGGGGCTCGGCACGCTCGGCGAGTTCCGTGTAGTGGCGCAGATGCCGGTCGCGTACTCCGTCGAGTTCGTCGGTCTCGTGCAGGCGCTCCGTCGCGTACGCGGCGACGGACTCGAGGAACCGGTAGCGGGGGCCCGTACCTCCGGGGCCGGTCACCACGACGACGAGCGACCGGTCGACCAGCCGCGTCACGAGGTCGAGAACCTCGTCGCGGCGCACCCCGCCGCCCGCGCACACCTCCTCCGCCGCCTCCAGAGTGCACCCGTCGCGGTGCACGGCCAGGCGGCGCAGCACGGTCCGCTCAGGAGCGCTGAGCAGGTCCCAGCTCCAGTCGATGACCGCCCGAAGGGTCTGCTGACGCGGCGGGGCACCCCGTCGCCCCGACGTGAGTACCCGGAAGCGGTCCTCGAGCCGGGCCGCCAACTCCCCTACACCCAGGGCCCGTACGCGCGTCGCAGCCAGTTCGAGGGCGAGCGGGATCCCGTCGAGGCGCCGGCAGATCTCCAGTACCGCCGCACAGGTCTCGGGAGAGGCTCCGTCGAGCGGGAAACCGGGGGAAGCCGCCGCGGCGCGCGCCGTGAACAGGCGTACCGCGTCCTCGGGTTGCAGTGGTTCGACCGCATGCACCGTCTCTCCGGCGACGCACAGCGGCTCCTGGGTGGTGGCCAGGAGCCGCAGGTGCGGCGCCCGGCTCAGCAGCGTATCGGCGAGCTGCGCCACCGACTCGACGACCTGCTCGCAGTTGTCCAGGACGAGCAGCGACCTGCGGTCCCGCAGAGCTGTGGCGAGCCGTTGCTCGGGCGCGGCCGGCGCGCCTTGCCCGGGCGGCCCCGAAAGCGCGTCGTCCCGCAGGCCGAGCGCCGCCGAGACGACCTGCGCCAGATCGGCCACGCTCCCGCGCTCACCGGCGAGTTCGACCAGCCACACCCCGTCGGGTGCGTCCTGGGTTCGACGCGCCGCCTCGACCGCGAGCCGCGTCTTGCCGACCCCGCCCGGGCCGGTGAGCGTGACCAGCCGTTCCGTGGAGAGCAGCCGAGCGATCTCGGCCAGCGAACGGTCACGGCCCACGAGCGCCGTGAGCGGGGCGGGAAGGTTCGACCGGGGAGGTGCGGACTGAGGCACAGCGCCCGCAGGAGAGACCGGGGGAGGGGCGAGCGACGGGTCCTGGCGCAGGATCGCCGCGTGGAGCGCGGCGAGTTCGGGGCTCGGGTCGAGCCCGAGCTCGTCCGCGAGCCGGCCCCGAAGCTCCGCGTACGAGGCCAGCGCCTCACTCTGCCGACCCGTCAGATACAGCGCCCGCAGCTGGACGGCACGCAGCCGTTCCCTTAGCGGATGGCGCGCGACGAGGCCCGCCAGCTCCCCGGTCAGGAGCGTGAGGTCGCCCGACTCGAGGAGCGCCTCGGCCCGTTCCTCGAGGACGGCCAGCCGCTGCTCCGTCAGGCGCTGCGCAGCAGCACGTACGAACTCCTCGTCCGCGAAATCCGCGTACGCCGGACCGCGCCACAACTCCAGTGCCTCGGTGAGGAGTTCGGCCCGTTCGCGCGGGCCCACCGCGGATCCCGCCCGGTCCACCAGGTTCAGGAAGCGGTGCGCGTCCACTTCGTCACCGGCCTCGTCGAGGCGGAGCCGGTAACCGGGCGCCTGGCGCACCACACGGTCCCGGCCGAGCGCCCTGCGCAGTTGGGAGACCTTCGCTTGGAGGGCGTTGGCGGGGTTTCCAGGAAGGTCGTCGCCCCACAGCCCGTCGATGAGGCGGTCGGCGGAGACGGGCCGCCCCTCGTGGACCAGCAGTGCGGTGAGCAGGGCCCGGACCTTCACCTCGGGAACCGCGACCGGCTCCCCGTCGCCGTCCCGCACCGTCAGTGGACCAAGCACCCCGAACCGCATGGGAGCACCGTACACACGCCGCGGCCGCTGACCGTCAGCGGACCATCAGCGTTCCCGAAGCCCCGACCTGCACTGTCGTCGCATGAACGGAGCAGACGTCACCAGAACAGAACCGACCGACAGGTCATCCGCCACCGCCGCCGTCATCGGCCCGGCGCACAAGCACAAACTGCCCCTCCCCGCCCTGCTCGCGCTCGCCACCGCCGTCTTCGTCACGAGCCTGACGGAGACACTGCCCGCGGGCCTGCTTCCCGCGATGAGCCGGGACCTGGGAGTCGGCGAATCGGCCACCGGGCAGACCGTGACGGTCTATGCGATCGGCACCGCCCTCACGGCGATCCCCCTCACCGCGGCGACCGCCGGATGGCGCCGCAAGCGGCTCCTGATGACGGCGATGGCGGGGTTCGGTGTCGCCAACACGGTCACCGCCGTCTCGACGAACTTCCCCCTCACGATGGCCGCCCGGTTCGGGGCGGGCGTCGCCGCCGGTCTGGCCTGGGCGCTCCTCGCCGGTTACGCCCGGCGCCTCGCGCCCGCCCACCTCCAGGGCAGGGCCATCGCGATCGCGATGGCGGGCATCCCGGTCGCACTGTCCCTGGGGGTGCCCGCGGGCACGTTCCTCGGCAAGGCCGTGAACTGGCAGACCGCGTTTCTGAGCATGACCGGCCTCACCGTCGCCCTGCTCGGATGGATCGCCGCGGCCGTCCCTGACCAGCCAGGAGTGCGGCAGGAGACCCGGCCGCCGATCCTGCGGGCGCTCCGTGTGCCCGGCGTGCCCCCGGTCCTCTTCGTCACCCTCGTCTTCGTTCTGGCCCACACCGTCCTCTATACGTTCGTCGCGACGTTCCTCGACGGCGTGGGCATGGGGAACTCCACCGACCTCGTACTGCTCGCCTTCGGAGCCGCGTCCCTGGCGAGCATCTGGATCGTGGGCGTCCTGATCAACCGACACCTGCGCGCCCTGACCGTCGCGGCCGCGCTGCTGGTCGCCGTGGCGGCGGCCGTACTCGCCCTGCTGTCCGACAGCCCCGCCCTGGTACGCGGCCGTGACGCTGTGGGGTCTCGGCTGGGGCGGCGCTCCCACGCTCCTGCAGACCGCCGCGGGCGACGCGGGAGGCGAGTCGGCGGACGCGGCGCAGGCCATGCTCGTCACCCTCTGGAACGTGGCCATGGCCGGCGGCGGAATCGCCGGCGGGATCCTCCTCGACCTGGCCGGATCCCGCTCCTTCCCCCGGACGGTCCTCCTGCTCCTGATTCCCGTACTCGCCGTGGTCGTCGCCGCCCGCAGCCACGGATTCCCCGCCCGCCGCACGGCGAGGACGTCATGAACGGCCACACCGCACACCGTCACACCACTCACCCTGATTCAAGGAGCACCGCCATGACGACGTCCCGCCTCTTCGAAACCGCTCGCCTCGGCACGCTGACCCTGCCCAACCGCCTCGTGATGGCGCCCATGACCCGTAACCGCGCCACAGCGGACGGCGTCCCGCAGCCCGTCATGGCCACCTACTACGCGCAGCGCGCCACCGCGGGCCTGATCATCGCCGAGGCGTCCACGCCCAACGCCGTCGGACAGACCTACGCCAACATCACGGCCATCCACAACGAGGCCCACGTCGAGGGCTGGCGGCACGTGACCGACGAGGTCCGCGCCGCCGGCGGCCGGATGTTCCTCCAGCTCCAGCACGGCGGCCGGATCGGGCACCCCGACAACAGCGGCGGTCTGACACCGGTCGCCCCCTCACCCGTCCCGCTCCCCGACACCATCCACACCCCGACCGGCCACCAGCCCGCCGTTGTACCGAAGGAGATGACGCCCGACGACATCCGCTCCACCGTCGCCGACTTCGCCGAAGCCGCCCGCAAGGCCGTGGCGGCGGGCTTCGAAGGAGTGGAGGTGCACGGCGCCAACGGCTACCTCCTCCACCAGTTCCTCGGCCAGGGCACCAACCACCGCACCGACGCCTACGGAGGAACCGTCGAGGGCCGCATCCGGTTCGTGGTCGAGGTGGTCCGCGCCGTGGCCGACGCGATCGGCCCCGAGCGGGTGGGCCTGCGGATCTCCCCGGGACTCACCGTCAACGGCATGGACGAGGGAGACACCGACGACATCTACCCGGCACTCGTCGACGCCCTCTCGGACCTGGACCTCGCCTATCTGCACATCGTCTTCGCCGACCCGGACAACCCGCTCTTCCAGGACCTCCGCAAGCGCTGGACCGGCACGCTGATCGCCAACCCCGTGCTGCCTCGGGAGCGGATTCCCGCCGACGGCGGCAGACACGAGGGCGAGTGCCTCCTGGCCGCCGGCGCCGACCTTGTGGCACTCGGCCGCCCGTTCCTGGCCAACCCGGACCTCGTCGAGCGGCTGCGCGTGGGCGCAACGCTCAACCAGGTCCGCGACAGGTACCTGATGTACGTAGGAGGGGAGACGGGCTACACGGACTATCCGTTCCTGTCCGACAGCCGCCGATGAAGTGAATATTCGGGGCCCGGGGCGCCGGGATTTGCTCAACCTGGGGTGAAGGTTCGCGGCGACGCGCGAAATATCCTGGCTCACCGTGCCCCGAAGCTCGTTTCGTGCTAGTCTCGATCTCAGTTGCAGTTGTGGTTCCCATAGATACTTCAAGTGCCTTAGGTGACTTCACGTTGCCGGGCGCTTTTCTATTTCCGGATGCATTTTTCCGGGCGGGGCAATCATTGCGGCGACGCCGAGGTTCGCACAGTGCGGATCACGGGCACTGCCCCGAAGGAGAATTTGCATATGGCTACTGGCACCGTGAAGTGGTTCAACTCGGAAAAGGGCTTCGGCTTCATCGAGCAGGAGGGTGGCGGCCCCGACGTCTTCGCCCACTACTCGAACATCGCCACCCAGGGCTTCCGTGAGCTTCAGGAAGGCCAGAAGGTGAACTTCGATGTCACGCAGGGCCAGAAGGGCCCGCAGGCGGAGAACATCGTTCCCGCCTGACGCTGAAGCGTTGAGCGCAGCTGGTGCCCGTACCCCAGTGGTACGGGCACCAGCTCGTTGCTGTTTGCGGGGCATCCCGCCCGGGTAGGCACGACCACCGGGTGGCACACCACCCCGGCGGGGCGCCCAGACCCCCGCACCCCATTGATCCGGCCCGTCCGAGAGCCGCCTGCCGCCGCGGAATCCCAGTATTCCTACGTCAGGCGTCGCCATTCTCCGTACCGGCGCGCCGGCTGATTTTCAGTCTGCTATTCGGCTCGTTCTTGCAATTCGTCCGGCACTCATACGCCGGGAATTCCTCGATACGTGCCATATCGAGGAAGGTTCTCCATGAACCGTTCAGCTCGCACGAACGACCGTTACTCCAACCCTCGCCGGGGCTCCGCCGGCGGTGACCGGGGCGCCCGTTTTCGACCCCAGGGCCAGGGCCAGGGACGCACCGGAGGCAAGAGCTCCGGTGGCTACGGGCGCAGGTCCGCCGCGCCGCAGGGTGAGTTCGCCCTGCCTGTCACCGTCACGCCCGCCCTCCCCGCCGTGGAGACCTTCGGAGAGCTCGACCTGCCGGCCGAGATCCTCAAGACGCTCACCGGCCTCGGCGTGACCGTGCCGTTCCCGATCCAGGCGGCCACACTGCCGAACTCGATCGCGGGCCGGGACGTCCTGGGCCGCGGCCGCACCGGCTCCGGCAAGACCCTCGCCTTCGGGCTCGCGCTCCTCGCGCGCCTCGCGGGCCAGCGCGCCGACGCCAAGCAGCCCTTCGGCCTCATCCTCGTCCCCACGCGGGAGCTCGCCCAGCAGGTCACCGAGGCGCTCACCCCGTACGCCCGGTCGCTGAAGCTGCGGATGGCCACCGTCGTCGGCGGCATGTCCATCGGCCGTCAGGCCAGTGCGCTGCGCGGTGGCGCCGAGGTCGTCGTCGCGACGCCCGGACGCCTCAAGGACCTCATCGAGCGCAAGGACTGCCGCCTGGACCGGGTGAAGATCACCGTCCTGGACGAGGCCGACCAGATGGCCGACATGGGCTTCATGCCGCAGGTCACCGAGCTGCTCGACCTGGTGCACCCCGAGGGCCAGCGGATGCTGTTCTCGGCCACCCTCGACCGCAACGTCGACCTGCTGGTGCGCCGCTACCTGCACGACCCGGTCGTCCACTCCGTCGACCCGTCGGCGGGCGCCGTCACCACGATGGAACACCACGAACTGCATGTGCACGGCGCCGACAAGTTCGCCGCCGCCACCGAGATCGCGGCCCGCGACGGGCGGGTCATCATGTTCCTCGACACCAAGCACGCCGTCGACCAGTTCACCAAGCACCTGCTCGGCAGCGGCGTGCGGGCCGCCGCCCTGCACGGCGGGAAGTCCCAGCCGCAGCGCACCCGCACCCTGGCCCAGTTCAAGGCCGGTACGGTCACGGCGCTCGTCGCCACGAACGTCGCGGCGCGCGGCATCCACGTCGACAACCTCGACCTCGTGGTCAACGTCGACCCGCCGAGCGACCACAAGGACTACCTGCACCGCGGCGGCCGTACGGCCCGTGCCGGTGAGTCCGGCAGCGTCGTCACCCTCGTCCTGCCCAACCAGCGCCGCGACATGAGCCGGCTGATGCGCGACGCCGGTATCCGGCCGCAGATCACCCAAGTCCGGTCCGGCGAGGCCGAGTTGAGCCGTATCACCGGTGCTCAGGCGCCCTCCGGCGTCCCGATCGCCGGCCCCGCGCCGGCCACGGAGCGGCCCAAGCGCGGCGGTGCCCCGTTCCGCGGCATGGGCTCGCGCCCGGGCCGCGCCGGTGGTGACTCGCGCCGCACCTCCGAGGCCCGCCAGCTCGCCGATGCCCGCAAGGCCGCGCGGGTCCGCCGCGCCGGCTGAGGCATACGCACGAAGGCCGGAGGCCCGGGACCGATATCGGTCCCGGGCCTCCGGCCTTCGTGCTGCTGTCAGCCCTTGCGGGTGGTGACGTTCTCGGTGAGTTGGGGGACGACGTCGAAGAGGTCGCCGACGACGCCGTAGTCGACGAGGTCGAAGATCGGGGCTTCGGCGTCCTTGTTGACCGCGACGATGGTCTTCGAGGTCTGCATGCCGGCCCGGTGCTGGATCGCGCCGGAGATCCCGTTGGCGATGTAGAGCTGCGGGGAGACACTCTTGCCGGTCTGGCCGACCTGGTTGGAGTGCGGGTACCAGCCCGCGTCGACCGCGGCGCGGGAAGCGCCGACCGCCGCGCCGAGGGAGTCGGCGAGGGCCTCGATGATCGCGAAGTTCTCGGCGCCGTTGACGCCACGTCCGCCGGAGACCACGATCGCGGCCTCGGTCAGGTCGGGACGCCCGGTCGACTCACGCGCCGTGCGCGCGGTGACCTTCGTGCCCCTGGCCTGGTCGGAGAACGACACGTCCAGCGTCTCGACCGCACCGGCGGCCGGGGCGGACTCGACCGGGGCACTGTTGGGCTTGACGGTGATGACCGGGGTGCCCTTGGCCACCCGGGTGGTGGTGGTGAAGGAGGCGGCGAACGCCGACTGGGTGGCGACCGGACCCGAGTCACCGGCCGTCAGGTCGGTGGCGTCGGTGATGACACCCGACCCGATCCGTACCGCCAGACGCGCCGCGATCTCCTTGCCCTCCGCCGAGGACGGCACCAGCACGGCGGCCGGGGACACCGCGTTGTAGGCGGCCTGCAGCGCATCCACCTTCGGCACGACCAGATAGTCGGCGTACTCGGACGCGTCGTGCGTGAGCACCTTCACGGCGCCGTGTTCGGCGAGGGTCGCGGCGGTGTCGGCGGCGCCGGCACCGATCGCCAGCGCGACGGGCTCGCCCAGACGGCGGGCCAGGGTCAGCAGTTCAAGGGTGGGCTTGCGGACGGCACCGTCCACGTGATCGACGTAGACCAGAACTTCAGCCATGGAACTTCTTCTCTCCTGCGTGCGAAAGATGAGGACAGAGCGGGTGATGCGAGCAGGCGGAACTCAGATGAACTTCTGGCCCGCGAGGAACTCGGCGAGCTGCTTGCCGCCCTCGCCCTCGTCCTTGACGATCGTGCCCGCACTGCGCGCCGGACGCTCAGCCGCGGAATCGACCGTCGTCCAGGCACCCTCCAGGCCCACTTCCTCGGCCTCGATGTCCAGATCCGACAGGTCCCAGGAGGTGACCGGCTTCTTCTTCGCCGCCATGATCCCCTTGAACGAGGGGTAACGCGCCTCGCCCGACTGGTCGGTCACCGACACCACCGCCGGCAGGGACGCCTCCACCTGCTCCGAGGCGGTGTCGCCGTCACGGCGCCCCTTGACCACACCGTCCTCGACCGACACCTGCGACAACAGCGTCACCTGCGGCACACCCAGACGCTCCGCCAGCAGCGCCGGCACCACACCCGCCGTGCCGTCCGTGGACGCCATACCCGAGACCACCAGATCGAAGCCGGCCTTCTCGATCGCCTTCGCCAGCACCAGCGACGTGCCCACGATGTCCGTGCCGTGCAGATCGTCGTCCTCGACATGGATCGCCTTGTCCGCGCCCATCGACAACGCCTTGCGCAACGCGTCCTTCGCGTCCTCCGGACCCACCGTCAACACGGTGATCTCCGCCTCGTCCGCCTCGTCCGCGATCTGCAACGCCTGCTCGACCGCGTACTCGTCCAGCTCCGACAGCAGCCCGTCCACATCATCACGGTCCACCGTCAGGTCATCAGCGAAATGCCGGTCCCCCGTCGCATCCGGCACATACTTCACGGTGACAACGATCCTCAAGCTCACGCCGGCTCTCCTACCCTGTAGTTCCTGAAAGCGACACTATGGCACTCAGTACCCTCTGGCAAGGTACGTGGTGCCAGATGGGCCTCTTCGGTGTTACGTTCCCGGCATGACTGAGGCGACCAGACCGGCCAAGAAAGCGCCGATGCGCGAGGTGCTCGCCGAGGCGGCGTTCCAGCTCTTCCTCGACCGGGGTTTCGAGCAGACCACGGTCGACGACATCGTCGCCCGTGCGGGTGTCGGGCGCAGGTCGTTCTTCCGGTACTTCCCGTCCAAGGAGGACGCGGTCTTCCCGGATCACGAGCGCTGCCTCGCCGACATGACGGCGTTCCTCGAAGAGGCCGACGGCAGCGACCCGGTGGGCACCGTCTCCGACGCGGCGCGTCTCGTGCTGCGCATGTACGCGGCCAACCCCGAGTTCTCCGTGCAGCGTTATCGCCTCACGCGTGAGGTGCCGGGGCTGCGGACGTACGAGCTGTCGGTGGTACGGCGCTACGAGCGCACCCTGGCGGGCTATCTGCGGGAGCGTTTCGAGGGGGAGCGGGACGGCGCGCTGCGGGCCGAGGTGATCGCGGCGTCCGTCGTCGCCGCCCACAACAACGGGCTCCGAACCTGGCTCCGTTCGGGTGGTGAGGGAGACCCGTACGCGGCCGTGGACCACGCTCTGGGGATGGTGCGCGGTGTGTGGAGTGGCGCGGACCGGAGTGCGGCCCTGCCCGCCGCCGAGGACGAAGTCGTCGTGATGGTGGCCCCGAAGGGTGCCCCGATGTGGCAGGTCGTGCAGCGGATCGAATCGGCCTTGGGGCAGGGCTGAGGGCTCGGTCCGGGGACGCATCTGACTTGATTTGGCACTCAGTGCCTTTACAGCACGGAACTCAGTGCCATACGGTGCGGAGGCGCCGACGCGATGGTGCGGCGCATCAGAGCCGAGCGCAGGGGGCCGAGCCGTGTCCGAGACAGCAACAGCAACCCACACCGCGCCGATCGGGCACGACGTGTCCCACGCCGCGCCGACCGGCCCCGACGGGACCGGCCTGACGATCCAGCGCTGCCGATGGTGCGGCACCGCCTCGTTCCGGCGGCTGCTGTGTCCGGTGTGCGCGTCGAGCGATCTGCAGGCCGAACACAGCGACGGTCTTGGCGTCGTCGTGCAGTCCAGCGTCGTGAACCGGTACACGGGGACGGCGCGAAACGAGTCCCTCGTCCGCTTCCCCGAAGGCTTCGTGTTCCGGTGCCGCGTCGTCGGCGCGGCACCGAACCTGGTGTGGATCGGCGCCCGGGTGCGACCCGTGGCCGGCAGCGACCCCGACGCCGGGGAAGTGGTCTTCGAGCTGTGCGACACGGGTGGACGCACCGACTGGCAGTGACTCTGCCGTATTGCGACAACGGGTGGCCCGGCAACCGCGGGCGGCCGTAAGAGAGGACGATTTTCGATGCGTGAGTTCGGCAGAGTGGGCGTGGTGGGCTGCGGCCTGATGGGATCGGGCATCGCGGAGGTCTGCGCCCGCGCCGGTCTCGACGTCCTGGTCGCCGAGCGCGGCGAAGAGGCGCTTGCGGCGGGCCGGTCCCGTATCGTCACGTCCCTCGACCGCGGCCTGCGCAGCGGCAAGTTGAGCGCGGACGAGCGCGAAGCCGCCCTCGCCAGGCTGGAGTTCACCACCGACCTCGACGAGTTCGCCGACCGTGACCTGGTCGTCGAGGCCGTCGCCGAGCAGCCCGACGTGAAGACCGCCGTGTTCAAGGAGCTCGACCGGGTGCTCGGGGGCGGGGACGCGATCATCGCCTCCAACACCTCCTCCATCCCGATCATCGACCTCGCCGCGGTCACCTCGCGCCCCCAGCAGGTCGTCGGCGTCCACTTCTTCAACCCCGTCCCCGTACAGCGTCTCGTCGAGGTCATCCCGACGCAGCTCACCGCGCAGAGCGTCACCGACGCGGTGACGGACTTCGCTGAGCGGCGGCTCGGCAAGACCGTCGTCCACGCCCAGGACCGGGCGGGCTTCGTCGTCAACGCCCTGCTGATCCCGTACCTCGTCTCCGCCGTCAGGATGCTGGAGTCGGGGGCCGCGTCCGCCGAGGACATCGACAACGGCATGGTGCTCGGCTGCGCGCATCCCATGGGCCCGCTGCGCCTCCTCGACCTCATCGGCCTCGACACGGCGCAGTCCATCGCGGAGTCGATGTACGACGAGTTCAAGGAGCCGCTGTACGCGCCCCCGCCGCTGCTGCGCCGCATGGTCGCCGCGGGCGCGCTCGGCCGGAAGTCGGGGCGCGGCTTCTACGCGTACGACAGCTGAGCCGGGCGCACTCGGCGCCGGTCAGAAGTCGACGGGGTCCCGGATCAGCGGGCACGTCATGCAGTGTCCGCCGCCTCGGCCGCGGCCGAGTTCCGCGCCGACGATGGTGATGACCTCGACGCCCGCCTTGCGCAGCAGGGTGTTCGTCTGGGTGTTGCGGTCGTACGTGACGACGACGCCCGGTTCGACCGCGACGGCGTTGTTGCCGCTGTCCCACTGCTGGCGCTCGGAGGCGTAGACGTCGCCGCCGGTCTCGATGACGCGCAGTGCGCCGAGGCCGAGCGCCTTCGCCACGACGTCGACGAACGGGCGCGAGCCTTCGTCGGCGATGTGGAGGCCGGACGGATCGCTGCCGGGGCGCAGCGTGAAGGTGTGGACGGCGTCCATGATGGCCGGGTAGAGCGTGACGATGTCGCGGTCGGCGAAGGTGAAGACGGTGTCCAGGTGCATGGCGGAGCGCAGCTTCGGCATACCGGCGACGATGACCTGCTCCGCAGCGCCGTTCCTGAAGAGTTCGGCCGCCACCTGAGTGATCGCCTGCCGTGAGGTGCGCTCGCTCATGCCCATCAGGACGACCCCGTTGCCCACGGGCATGATGTCGCCGCCCTCGAACGTGGCCTGGCCCCAGTCCCGTTCGGGGTCCCCCCACCACACGGTGGAGCCCATGAAGTCGGGGTGGAACGCGTAGATCGCCTTCATCAGCAGGGTCTCGTCGTGGCGTGCGGGCCAGTACAGCGGGTTGAGGGTGACGCCCTCGTACAGCCAGCAGGTGGTGTCGCGGGTGTAGAGGGTGTTGGGCAGGGGCGGCATGAGGTACTCGCGTACGCCCGTCGACTCGCGGACCAGGGCGACGTAGTCGGAGCGGAACTCGTCCGGCAGGTCGGTGGTGGCAAGCCCGCCGACCAGATACTCGGTGAGACGGTGCGGGCTGAGCTCGTCGAGGAAGGCCCGGGTGTCGTCCATGAGGCCGAGACCGACCTCGTTCGCGACGATCTTGCGGTCCAGGAGCCAGGCCTTCGCCTCGGGGATCAGCATGGTCTCGGCGAGGAGTTCGTGCAGTTCTACGACGTCGACGCCGCGCCCTCGCAGCTTGTTGACGAAGTCGGCGTGGTCGCGCTGGGCGTTCTCCACCCACATCACGTCGTCGAAGAGGAGGTCGTCGGAGTTGGTCGGGGTGAGCCTGCGGTGGGCGAGGCCGGGCGCGCAGACCAGGACCTTGCGCAGCGTGCCGACCTCGGAGTAGACGCCGAGCGCCGGCTCGGCCGTGGTGTCGTTGCTGGTCACGATGTGCCTTTCCAGGGAGTCGGTGCGACGGGCGGGCCGGTCAGAGGCTGATCCAGCCGGCCGCCAGGGCGATGACGCCGAGGACCGCTCCGGCCACGGACACCGCGAGGATGACGAGTTCGGTGGGGGAGAACAGGCGTCTGCCCTGTTCGCGGCGGGCCATCACGAAGAGGACGGTGGCGGGCGCGTAGATGATGAGGGACACCAGGACGAACTTCACCCCGGCCGCGTAGAGAAGGAACGCCGTGTAGACGGTCGCGATGACCGCCACGACGAGTTCGCCGCGCGAGTCGCGGGCCCCGGCGGTCAGTTCGTCCGGCCGCAGCGCGATCTTCACGGCGAACGCGGCGGCCAGCAGGAACGGGATCAGCGACAGGGCGCTGGTCAGATCGAGCGCGAAGTTGAACGCGTCGTCCGAGAACGAGGTGATGACCAGGACGACCTGGGAGAGGGCCGTGGTCATCACAAGTGCGGGCACGGGCACGTCGGTGTGGTTCGTACGGGCCAGGAACCGCGGCATGTCCTTGTCCCTGGCGGCGACGAGGAGGACCTCGGCCGACATCAGCGTCCACGCGAGATAGGCGCCGAGCACGGAGATGATCAGGCCGACGCTGACGAACACCTTGCCCCAGGTGCCGACCGCCTCCTCGAGAACGCCCGCCATGGACGGCTGGCGCAGCTCGGCGATCTCGCTCATCGGCAGGATGCCGTACGACACGATCGTGACGGAGGCGAAGACGGCGAAGACGCTCAGGAAACCCAGGACGGTCGCGCGGCCGACGTCCTCGCGGCGTTTGGCGTGGCGGGAGTAGACGCTCGCGCCCTCGACGCCGAGGAACACGAAGACCGTCGCCAGCATCGTCCCTCTGACCTGGGAGAACAGTGAGCCCGCATAGTCGGCGCCGCCGAAGTTCTCCGCGAAGACGTGCGGCTTGAGGCAGAACAGGGCCAGCACGACGAAGACGAGGATCGGCACGACCTTCGCGACGGTGACGACGCGGTTGATCGTGGCCGCTTCCTTGACCCCTCGCCGGATCAGGAAGAAGAACGCCCACAGCCCTGCCGAGGACAGGATGATCGCGAGGGCGGTGTCGCCGTCGCCGAGGGCGGGGGCGATCGCGCCGATGGTCGACATGATCAGCACCCAGTACGTCACATTGCCGACGCACGCGCTGGCCCAGTAGCCGAAGGCCGAGAAGAAGCCCAGATATTCGCCGAACCCGGCCTTGGCGTACGCGTACACGCCGGCGTCCAGATCGGGCCTGCGGACGGCGAGCGTCTGGAAGACGAAGGCGAGCATCAGCATGCCGGTGCCGGCGATGGCCCACGCGATCAGGGCGCCGGCCACGCCGGTCTCCTGCGCGAAGCGGCTCGGCAGGGAGAAGACGCCGGCGCCGACCATGGATCCGACGACCATCGTCGTCAGCGTGAGGAGGGTCAGCTTGGCTGTGGGCGACTGCTCGGGCTGGTCGGCGGAAAGGGTGCCTTCTGCCTGCGTCATGTCTTCCTCTGGCCGTGGGGCGTTGGAACCGGCAGAGGACGACCATATTCGCTAAATGTCTTGTATCTCCCATTGAGGGGTTGGGGTGGCAAGGGGAGTAGTGCCGCGCGCCGAACGGGAAATTCGGGCATATCGTGCATCGAGGAAGCCTTGTGAAGCCTCACGCCTTTGGAAAGGCGCTCCCATGCAGCCCGAACTGACCCCCGCCGTGCTGGCGTCGCTGCGCCGGCCCCGGCACTATCCGGCGGTGTCGGTCCTTGTGCCCACGCACCGGCGGAAGCCGGACAACGCGCAGGACCCCATCCGGCTGCGCAATCTCCTGGCCGAGGCCGCCAACGAGCTGAAGGCCGATCCCGCGGTGAGCCCGGAGCGCCGCCAGGACATCGTCGAGCAGCTGGATCTGGCGCTCGCGGAGATCGACCTCGACCACGCCGAGGACGGTCTGGCGATCTTCGCCTCGCCGGGCGAGCACCACGTGTGGTCGCTGCCGCGCACCGTCCCCGAACGGGTCGTGCTCGCCGACACGTATCTGACCCGCAATCTCGTCGCCGCGTACAGCGCCGAACAGCCCTACTGGGTCCTCGCCGTCTCGGCGGACCGTGCCGCTCTGTGGAAGGGCGACGCGCGGCGCCTCGTGGAGCAGCACACGGCAGGATTCCCGCTGACCCGGAGCCTCGACGCCCCTGACGCCGAGCGCAAGCAGCGCGTCGGGGACCTGCCGAGCACCTACCGCGACGAGCAGACCCGCCAGTTCCTCCGGCAGGTCGACACGGCGCTCGACGAAGCCCTCGCTCCCACCGCGCGGCTGTACGTCGCCGGTGAGCAGGAGGCCGTCACCCTGCTGAACGAGGTCGGAACGGCCACCGAGCACGCCGTCCCCGTGGCCCACGGCGGACTCGCGAACGCCGATGCGGAGGCGGTGCGGGAGGCGGTGCGGCCCGCCGTCACCGCTCAGGAGCAGCAGAGTGTGGCCGCCACCATGGCGGACATCGAGCGTGCGCGGGGCTGGAAGGAGTTCGCCGCGGGCGTGGACGAGGTGTGGGAGCACGTCGCCGCCGGGCGGGTCCGTGCACTGGTCGTCGAAGAGCATTTCCGCACCACCGTCCGGCAGGCCGGCGACCACCTGGTCCCGGCCGAGCCCGGCGACCTGGACGCCCACGACGACATCGTCGACGAGATCGTCGAACGGGCCCTGGAGACGGGCGCCGAGGTGCGCTTCGTCCCTGACGGAACCCTCCCGGACGAGTCGGGAATCGTCGGAATCATGCGCTACTGAGCCAGAGCTTTCGGATAGATGCAAGGAGACGTCTGAATGAGTGCCGGTCCCTCCGGGAAGAAGCCAGCGTCGCGTCGGCGGCGGTCCATGACGGCCGTCCTGGCCGTGCTCGCTGCCACGACAAGCGCCGCGGCCCTCGTGTCGTGCAGCACGGACAGCGGCAACGGCAGTTCGTCGAGCGTCAGCCCGCGCCCTACACCCCCCAATACGGCTTCCTTCTCGGGCACCCCGCCCTCCGCGATGGCGTCGGCCGCCGAGTCTGCCGTCGCCTCCGCGAAGGCGGAGGCCTCGGCGGCGGCGAGCTCCGCGTCGGCCAGGGCCTCCGAGTTCGAGGCGTCCGTGTCGGCCGAGGTGGAACGGGCCAACGCCGCGGCCGCCAGCGAACTCCTGAAGGTCAAGGGCCAGGGCAACGCCATGGCCGATGTCGCCCTCACCGGGAAGCCGCGGTCCCAGACGGGCGGCGTGTTCGCCGTCGTCGTCAACATCACCAACCGCACCGACAAGAAGGCTTCCTACGCCGTGCAGGTCGATTTCAAGGACGCCGACGGCAAGGTCGTAGAGACCCGGTACGTCGGCGCGGAGAACCTCGACCCCGGCGAGCGGGCCCAGCCCCTGGCCATCAGCCGCAAGCCCCCGGAGATGAAGCTGACCGCGAAGATCGCCAAGGCGCAGCGGTACTGAGGGCGCAGCGTAACCGAGAAGCGTCTCAGGGCCGGAGCAGCTCGGTGAAGCGTGCGATGTCGACGTTGCCGCCGCTGACGATCACACCGACGCGGCGGCCGCGCAGCTGCCCGGCCAGGGCGCGCGCGGCGGCGAAGCCGAGGCAGCCCGTCGGTTCGACGACGGTCTTCATCCGGGTGTGGAAGATCCGCATGCACTCGACCAGTTGGTCGTCCGTGGCGGTGAGGATGTCGTCGACGCCGTCCTTGATGACGGCGAAGGTGTGCTTGCCCAGGTGCCGCGTCTGTGCGCCGTCCGCGATGGTCTGCGGGGTGTCGATGTCGATGATGCGGCCCTCGCGCAGCGACTGCCTGCCGTCGTCGCCCGCCTCGGGCTCGACGCCGTAGACGGCGCAGCCCGGGGACAGGGCGCGGGCGGCGAGGATCGACCCGGAGAGCAGCCCGCCGCCGCCCAGCGGCACGAACAGCGCGTCGAGTTCACCGACCTCCTCGAACAGTTCCTTGGCCGCGGTGCCCTGCCCCGCCATCACGTCCGGGTGGTCGTACGGCGGGATCAGCGTCAGGCCCCGCTCGGCGGCGACCCGGTGCCCGATCTCCTCGACGTTCTCCGTGTAGCGGTCGTACATCACGACCTCCGCGCCGTACCCCTTGGTGGCGGCCAGCTTGGCCGCGGGGGCGTCGTGCGGCATGACGATGGTCGCGGGCATTTCCAGGATGGCGGCGGACAGGGCCACGGCCTGTGCGTGGTTGCCGGACGAGTAGGCGACGACGCCGGCGCGGCGCTGCTCCGGCGAGAACTTGGACAGCGCGTTGAACGCGCCGCGGAACTTGAAGGCGCCCATGCGCTGGAAGTTCTCGCACTTGAAGTGGAGCGAGGCGCCGAGTTCGGCGTCGGTGAGGCGCGAGGTGAGCACGGGGGTGCGGTGGGCGTGCGGGGCGACGCGCTCGTGCGCGCGCACGACGTCTTCGTAGGTCGGCAGGTCGGACGGCGTCAGGTCGGCCATGGGGCTTCCTCTCAATCGGCAGCTGATCATGTGGCATCCGGGGACATCCGGACATCCGCGTGTCCGGACATCCGGGCGTCCGGGCATACGGCATCCGCCTATTTGGCGTCCGCGTACACCGTCGCCCTCGACACACCCAGGTGGTCGGCGACGATGCCTGCCGACCGGCGTACTTCCATGAAGCCCTGGGCCTTCAACTCCCGTACGAGTTCCCGGCGTTGGGTCGTCCGCAGGGCGCGCGGAGTGGTCGCGCGGTCGGCGGCGAACGCGTCGATGCGGGCACGGATGGCGTCGCCGTTCGCCGGGTCGAGGGACTCGGCGGGGGCGGCGGCGCCGTCGGAGCGGCCGAAGTGGTCGAGCACGGTGCCGATGCCGTCGAAGACGGTCATGTCGATGTTCAGGCAGAGCGCGCCGGCGTAGTGGCCCCGCTCGTCCTTGATGCCGATCGACGTGCTCTTGACCCGGCGGCCGTCCGCGAACCGGTTCGGATAGTTCGCCACGACCTGCGGGTACGCGTCGTCGGCCATACGCGCGAGCCCGAGTTCGGTGGCGGGGTCGCCCACGGAACGGCCCGACAGGTTGTTCTCGATGGCGACGATCGCGTGGTCCGGGTCGTCGAGATCGTGCACGACGACCTCGCAGAACGGTGCGAACGTGGCCGCGAGCCCCTTGGCGACCTGCTGGAGCTGCTCCATGAGATGGGTGTGGCCGGGTTCGGACATGCTGACAGTTTATAAAGAGCTGGACTGTTCGTCCAGAGACTTCGGGTGCTGCCCACGGCGCACGGGCGTCACATGCCCGCAGTCGCCGTCCTCGCCAGCCAGTCGTACGCGGCCTCCGCCGTGAACTCCCGCTGCCCGCCCCGGAACAGCAGCCCCGCAGTGGCGAACGCGGGATCGTCGGCCTGCGCGGCCACGTACGGGATCGCGATGCAGCGCATCCCGGCGGCATACGCGGCCGCCGCTCCCGGAACCGCGTCCTCCATCACTGTGCAGTGCGCGGGCATCGCGCCGAGCCTGCGCGCGGCCTCCAGGAACACGTCGGGCGCGGGCTTGCCGTGGGCGACCTCGTCCGCGGAGACGTAGATCCTGAGCTGTGCGTCAAGGCCCGTGCCCGACAGGACCGCGTCGATGGCATCGAGCGGCGATCCGGACGCGACGGCCATCGGCACCCCCGCCTCGTGCAGCCGCTCCACCAACTTCCGCATCTGCGGATATACGGGTGTCCTGGCGCGGGCGAGCGCGAGGTAGCGGGTGCTCATTTCCGTGAGCAGCGCGTCGACCGTGGCCTGGATCCCGTACTTCTGGCGCAGGCTCTCGATGGTCTCCTGGGCGCTGATGCCGACGTAGGACTCGTGTTCCTGCCAAGTGAAGTCCGGGACGCCGTGTTCGGCGAGGGTGAGCCGACTCGCCTCGAAGTAGTTCGGCTCGCTGTCCACGAGGGTTCCGTCGAGGTCGAGGACGACCGCGGTGCTGCCCAGGGTGCTCATGCGCACCAGGATGCCAAGGCTGCGGTCACCGGCGCTCGGCGGCGGCCCGGCCGATCGCCTCGACGAGTGGCAGGACCCGGTGCGGCACGCGCTCGCGCAGCGCGACCTCGGTACGGGTGCGGACCACGCCGGGCAGCCGGTTGAGCTGCTGGATGATGTCCTCCAGATGGCCGTTGTCGCGAGCCGCGACGCGGGTCAGGAGGTCTCCTCCGCCGGTGATCGAGAAGGCCTCGATGATCTCCGGCACGCCGGCGAGTGCGTCGCCCACGTCTTCGAGATGGCCCTGCGTGACCTCGATGTGGACGAACGCGAGGACCGGGTGGCCGAGGGCCGTGGGGGAGAGGGCCGGGCCGGTGCCGGTGATCACCCCGTCGCGCTCCAGCCGGTCGAGCCGCGCCTGGAGCGTGCCGCGGGCCACGCCGAGAATGCGGGCGTACTCACGCACACTCGTACGCGGCTGCTCCAGGAGGAGACGCAGGATGCGGGTGTCCAACTCGTCCACGGCCATGGGCTGCGGCCTCCTTCGCGGGGCGGTGATCGCCGGATGACTGTACCAATGGTCCAGTGGATCCGGGATTGCGCGGGCCAGTGGAGCGCACTCGGGGAGGAGCTCAGGATCCGGTGCGGGATCCGGTGCGGGGTCCTGTCGAGAGGGGGTCGGTCACGAGATATCTTGATGTCGAGCAATGTTGCAGACGTGGAGCGGAGCACCCGGTGACTGACTCGACCATCATCTATACGCACACCGACGAGGCCCCGGCCCTCGCGACGTATTCGTTCCTGCCCGTGGTCGAGGCCTACGCCTCGACCGCCGGCGTCAGTGTGGAGAGCCGCGACATCTCGCTGGCCGGGCGGATCATCGCCAGCTTCCCGGAGCGACTCGAGGAGGGCCAGCGCATCGAGGACGCGCTCGCCGAGCTCGGCGAGCTGGCCAAGACGCCCGGCGCGAACATCATCAAGCTGCCGAACATCTCGGCCTCCATCCCGCAGCTGAAGGCGGCCATCGCCGAGCTGCAGGGTCAGGGCTACGCGCTGCCGGACTACCCGGACGACCCGCGGACCGACGAGGACAAGGACGTCCGCGCCCGTTACGACAAGGTCAAGGGCAGCGCCGTCAACCCGGTCCTGCGTGAGGGCAACTCCGACCGCCGCGCCCCCGCGTCGGTCAAGAACTACGCCAAGGCGCACCCCCACCGCATGGGCAAGTGGACGCCGGAGTCGAAGACCAACGTCGCCACCATGGGCGTCAACGACTTCCGCTCCACCGAGAAGTCCGCGGTGATCGCCGAGCCCGGCACCCTGCGCATCGAGCTGGCGGCCGCCGACGGCACCACCACCGTTCTGCGCGAGTCCGTCCCGGTCCTCGCGGGCGAGGTCGTCGACGCCTCCGTGCTGCGCGTCGCCGCGCTGCGCGAGTTCCTCACGGCGCAGATCGCCAAGGCCAAGGCCGAGGACGTCCTGTTCTCCGTGCACCTCAAGGCCACGATGATGAAGGTCTCCGACCCGATCATCTTCGGCCACGTCGTGCGCGCCTTCTTCCCGAAGACGTTCGCGAAGTACGGCGAGGCGCTCGTCGCCGCCGGCCTGTCCCCGAACGACGGCCTCGGCACCATCCTCAAGGGCCTGGACTCCGTGCCCCACCTGGGCGCCGAGATCAAGGCGTCCTTCGAGGCCGAGATCGCCGAGGGCCCCGCCCTCGCCATGGTCGACTCGGACAAGGGCATCACCAACCTGCACGTACCGTCCGACGTCATCGTCGACGCGTCCATGCCGGCCATGATCCGCACCTCCGGCCACATGTGGGGCCCGGACGGCGAGGAGGCCGACACCCTCGCGGTGCTGCCCGACAGCAGCTACTCCGGCGTCTACCAGGCCGTCATCGACGACTGCCGCGCCAACGGCGCCTTCGACCCGTCCACCATGGGCTCGGTGCCGAACGTCGGCCTCATGGCGCAGAAGGCCGAGGAGTACGGCAGCCACGACAAGACCTTCGAGATCCAGGCCGCGGGCACCGTCCGCCTCGTGGACGCCGCGGGCAACGTGGTCCTGGAGCAGGAGGTCGCCGAGGGCGACATCTTCCGCGCCTGCCAGACCAAGGACCTGCCGATCCAGGACTGGGTCAAGCTCGCCGTCACCCGCGCCCGCGCGACCGGCGACCCGGCCGTGTTCTGGCTCGACGAGGGCCGCGCGCACGACGCGACGCTCATCGAGAAGGTCAAGGCGTACCTGGCCGACCACGACACGGACGGTCTGCAGATCGAGATCATGTCGCCGGTCGAGGCGACCGCTTTCTCCCTGGAGCGCATCCGCCGCGGCGAGGACACCATCTCCGTCACCGGCAACGTGCTGCGCGACTACCTGACCGACCTCTTCCCGATCCTCGAGCTGGGCACGAGCGCGAAGATGCTCTCCGTCGTCCCGCTGATGAACGGCGGCGGCCTGTTCGAGACGGGCGCCGGCGGCTCCGCCCCGAAGCACGTCCAGCAGCTCGTCAAGGAGAACTACCTGCGCTGGGACAGCCTCGGCGAGTTCCTCGCCCTCGCCGTCTCCTTCGAGCACCTCGCGACCACCACGGGCAACGCCCGCGCCAAGGTCCTGGGCGACACTCTCGACCGCGCGACCGGCACCTTCCTCAACGAGGACAAGTCGCCGAGCCGCAAGCTGGGCGGTATCGACAACCGCGGCAGCCACTTCTACCTCGCCCTGTACTGGGCGCAGGAGCTGGCCAAGCAGACCGACGACGCCCAGCTCGCCGAGGCGTTCGCGCCGCTCGCCAAGACGCTCGGCGAGCAGGAGCAGACGATCGTCGACGAGCTGATCGCGGTCCAGGGCAACCCGGCCGACATCGGCGGCTACTACCAGCCCGACGCCGCCAAGGCCGCGGCGATCATGCGCCCGTCGGCCACGTTCAACCAGGCCATCGCGTCGCTCGCCTGAGCACTCCCGGTCTGACGTGTTCCGCCCCGGTCGGCATCAGCCGACCGGGGCGGTCCCGTATCCGCGCTACGGGTGACTTACGAGGCCGTCTCCGCCGCGCGCCGGTAGCGCAGCATGACGACCCCGTTCCCGAACGTCCGGGTCTCCATGAGCCGGAGCGCGACTGCGCGGCCCGCCGCCGGGAACAGCGGCTTTCCGCCCCCGATCAGCACCGGATGGACGTATACGCGGAACTCGTCGACCAGGTCGAGCTCCATGAACGTCGCAGCGAGACCGGCCCCGCCGAGTGACATGTCCCCGCCGGGCTGCGCCTTGAGCGCCAGGATGTCCTCCACGACGACGTCCCGCACGATCGTCGTGTTCCAGTCGGTGTTCTCCGCGCTGTTCTCCAGCGTCCTGGAGAACACGATCTTGGGCATGTTCCGCCAGATGCCCGCGAACTCGGCCATCGTCTCGCCGCAGTCCGGGTCGGCGTCGACGGTCGGCCAGACCGACACCATCAGCTCATGGGTGACCCGCCCGTCGATGAAGGCGCTCATCCCGGCGAGCTCCGCGTTGAAGTACCGGTGCAGCTCCTCGTCGACCCGGTGCCAGCCGATGTCGCGGTCCGGCCCCTCGATGTAGCCGTCGAGGGAAACCGACATGCCCAGAACGATGTCTCGCATCTCAACTCACTCAATTCTCACGGTGGTTGTGGCCGGGCGGAGCACTGCCGTCGGTCATCCCTCACCCGGATGCGGATGCGGATGCGGATGCGGATGCGGATGCGCGGCGCATTGGGCGTGCGACAGGGGTGGACCTGGGAGGCACAGGATTTCGCGCGAGGATTTCACCCCCTGGACTCAGAGCTCCAGTGTCGCCGCCAGCCGCCGCCACTGCTCCCGGGGAAGGCCGGCCCGGTCCTCGCCCGGGGCCAGCACCTGGATGGCGACGTGGTCCGCGCCCGCGTCCAGGAAGGCGTCGATCCGCTCGCGCACCCGCTGCTCGTCACCCCAGCCGAAGAGGGCGTCGACGAGCCGGTCGCTGCCGCCGTTCGCGAAGTCGTCCTCGGTGAAGCCGAGACGCAGCCAGCTGTTGGTGTAGTTGGCCAGCTGCAGATAGAGCGCGAGCGTCTCGCGGGCGGTCGCCCGCGCGCGGTCCGGGTCGGCCTCCAGGACCACGGTGAACTCCGGCGCGAGAAGCGGCCCCTGGCCGAGCGCCTCACGGGCCTGCGCGGTGTGCTCCGGGGTGACGAGATACGGGTGGGCGCCGGCGGCACGGTCGCGGGAGAGCTCCAGCATGCGTGGGCCGAGCGCGGCCAACACGCGGCGGCCGGCCGGGATCCCCGCGGCGTCCAGCGCGTCGAGGTAGTCGACCATGGCGGCGTACGGACGCTTGTACTGCGCGGTGAGCTTCGCGTGGCTCACGCCGAGGCCGAGCAGGAACCGGCCGGGGTGGGCGGCCTCCAGGGCGGCCCAGCGGTCGGCGGTCTCCCGCGCCTCGTGCTGCCAGATGCTGAGGATGCCGGTCGCGACGGTGATCTTCGAGGTGGCCTCGATCAGCGGGGCGGCGTGTTCGATGCCGCTGCTGCCGCCGAGCCAGAGCGCGCCGTAGCCGAGCTGCTCCAACTCCGCGGCCGTTTCGGCGAGTTCGGTCGCCCGAGCAGGGTCCGGGTCGCGCAGTCCGGTGTTCCACAGGCCGTACCTGCCGATCGCAGATGCCTGCGTGCTGCTGCTGTCGCTGAAGCTCATGAGCTGTCTCCCGCTGCCAGGTGGATCAATGTCCGACGTCTGCCGCAACCTTCGTAGGTGATCTTGTATTCCGCGTGATGTATGCGATGGGCCTGATATGGGTGATCGAGTTCGGTGGCCGGGTACCGACCGGATGCGGACACCGTCGAGACAGGCGCCCTTTGTGCGCGATGGCCGCGCGGGCGGGCCGCACCGTCAACACCCTCCCCGGATCAACCTGCCTTGATCATGTCGGCGCACTTCTCGCCGATCATCATCGTCGTGATGCATGGATTGACGGCAGGCAGGAACGGCATGACCGACGCGTCGGCCACCCGCAGCCCACTGACCCCCTTGACCCGCAGCTGCGGGTCGAGCGGAGAGTCCGCGTCGGACGCCGAGCCCATCCGGACCGTTCCCGCCGGGTGATACACCGTGTTGTGGGTCTCCTTGATGTACGAGAACAGCTCGTCGTCGGACTGAGCATCCGGGCCGGGGGCCAGTTCGGCACCCGCCCAAGCGGCCATCGGCGCCTGCGCCGTGATCTCCCTTGCGAGCCGAAGCCCGTGGATCATCACCTGGATGTCGTGCTCATCCGTGAAGTACCGCGGGTCGACCCTGGGCTTGTCACGGAAGTCGCGGGTGCGCAGCCGCACCGTGCCCATGGACCGGGCCCGGGTGACGTTCGGCGTGAGACAGAACGCGTTGTCCGTCGTCGGGTAGCCGCGCCGGTACGTGTTCATGTCGAAGGGCACCGAGCCGTAGTGGAACATCAAGTCGGGCCGGTCCAGGCCTGGTTCGGTTCCGGCGAAGATGCCGATCTCCCACCACTGGGTGGACCTCGTGACCATGGGCTGCTTCGCCTCCCACATGATCACACCCTCCGGATGGTCCTGGAGATGCGAGCCGACCCCGGGGGAGTCCACGCGCACCTCGACGCCGCAATCGCGCAGATCCCCGGCCGGTCCGATGCCCGACAGCATCAGCAGCTTCGGCGAGTCGATGGCTCCGCAGCTCACGATGACTTCACGCCGCGCCGCGACCGAGCCGCTGTGAATGGTGTCGGGCTCCAAGTAGTCGACACCGGTGCAGCGATTGCTGTCGTCGAACCGCAGCGACTTGGCCTGGAGCCCGGTACGGATCTCCAGATTCGGCCGGCTGTCGAGAATCGGATGGAGATACGACACGGACGCGGACGAACGGGTGCCGTCCTCACGGGCGTTGATCTGGAACCAGTGCGCGCCGCGCACCACCGTGGAGCCGGTGTTGAACGGTGTGGTGGGAATGCCCGCGTCGGCGCAGGCGGCCAACAACGCTCTGCCGCACGGGTCGTTGGGCGGGATCGTGCGGATGGTGACGGGGCCGGAGTGGCCATGGTGGTCCCCGGGCGCGTCGTTGGTCTCCAGACGCTGGTAGAGCGGGTAGCAGTCCGCGGCGCTCCACCCCGTACAGCCCAGCGCCCCCCACTCGTCGAGATCCTCGGCCGGCGCCCAGAACGCGATGCAGGAGTTGTGCGACGAGCAGCCGCCGAGGACCTTGCCGCGGGCGTGCCGCATGAAGCTGTTGCCGTTCTCCTGCTGCTCCACCGGGTAGTCCCAGTCGTAACCGGACTCCAGCAGGGCCATCCACCGCTCGAGCCGCAGGATGCTGTCGTCGCCGACGTCGGAGGGACCGGCTTCCAGCACGCAGACAGTGACGGCCGGGTCCTCGCTCAGCCGCGCGGCCACGACCGCCCCGGCCGTACCACCGCCGACCACCACGTAATCGAACTCATCCACCTCTGCTGCTCCTTCTCGACTCAGGATCTGCCGTGGGCCGGTGCGGGCTCCGGCGGTTCTCCGACGGCGTGTTCGGCGATCACGCCGGTCTTCTTGCGCTGCACGAACCAGTAGTAGGCGAAGCCCGCGGTCGCGACGACGCTGACGAACAGGACGCCGCCCCATCGCAGATACCAGTGCTGTGGTCCGGTGGCGTTGTAGACCGCGGCGCGCGGCCACAGCAGGTTGACCGACATCGCGGCGCCCCAGAGCACCGCCAGGATGTTGACCGGCAGACCGAAGCGGCCCAGTGAGAAGTAGCCGGGCGCAGGCGACCACTCGCCGCGTAGCCGCTGTACCAGCATGGGCCCGGTGACCAGCAGATACGCGATGTAGATCATGATGATGGCGATGCTGGTGACAACCGAGAAGATCTGCGGCTGTTTGATGTTGACGACGAGGATGGCGATCGCCACGATCCCGATCAGGCACGTGGCGACCACCGGTGTCTTGAACCGCGGGCTGATCCTGGCCAGTTTGGAGCCGGCCGGCAGGTTGTTGTCGCGGGCCATCGCGAACGCCATGCGCAGGCCGGCTGTCTGTACGGACAAGGCGCACACGGTGATGGCGATGACGACGCACCACAGCACGGCCAGGCCGACCGTCTCGCCGAGCGTGGCCTTCACCACGTACTGCAGACCGTCCACCGACAGCTCTTTGGCCTGCAGATCAGGGGTGGCGAGCAGCGCGAAGAGCAGGATCAGGCCGCCCAGGACGAAGGAGGCGATGAGTGCGCGCAGGATGGCGCGCGGAGCGTTGCGGGCCGGATCTTTGGACTCCTCGCCGAGCGAGGAGGCGGTGTCGAAGCCGTACATCACGTACGCCGAGGCGAGCGACGCGGTCAGGAATGCGCCGAGGTAGCCGAGCGGCTGGCCCTGTCCGTAGCCGTCGGTGTCGACGATCGCGCTCGGACCGCGGGTGATGTGCGCTGCCAGCAGGCCCACCAGCACGACCGCGGCGATCAACTCGATGAACACCCCGGCGGAGTTGATGGTGGCCATCAGTTTGACGCCGAAGGCGTTGATCAGGGTGGTGAAGAGGATGAGGATCGTGCCCAGGAGCACGGCGTTGGTGGCCGCGTCGTACTGTCCCGTCCCGTCGCCGATCACCTGGAAGAAGCTTGAGATCTGAGGCAGCGTCAGCTGGTATGCGAGGGCCACGGCGGCCAGCGACACCATGGTCGCGATCGTCATCATCCAGCCCGCCAGCCAGCCGATGTGCGGACCGCCTGTGTGCTTGGCCCAGTTGTAGACCGACCCCGCCACGGGGAAGCGCGCCGCGAGTTCACAGAAGCTCAGCGCCACCATCAGCTGTCCGATGAAGACCATCGGCCACGACCACCAGTAGGCCGGCCCGCCGAAGCTGACGCCGAAGTAGAACAGCTGGAAGGTGCCGGTCAGGATGGAGATGTAACTGATTCCGGCGGCGAAGGTGTGGAAATTGCCGAGGGTGCGCTTGAGTTCGGGCTTGTAGCCCAGCTCCGTGAGCGCGGCGTCCTCGTCGTGACCACTCGCGTCGTGATCACTCGCGGCGTGACCAGGTCCATCAGGCGGAATGTCCGGCATCGCCGTTCTCCTCTCCCGCGCGGGTGGTGGCGTGCCCAGGACTCACTCGAACCACCGCTGCGGCCGTGGCGCGGTGTTACGCCAGATGTGCTTGGCCTCCCGGTACTCCGCGAGGCCGGTCGGACCCAGCTCCCGGCCGACGCCGGACTGCTTCATGCCGCCCCACTCGGCCTGCGGTACGTACGGGTGGAAGTCGTTGATCCATACGGTCCCGGCGTTCAGCAGGGACGCGACCCGCTCGGCTCGCTCGGCGTTCTGCGTCCAGACCGCTCCGGTCAGGCCGTAGACGGTGTCATTCGCGAGGGCGACCGCCTCGGCCTCGTCGCGGAACCGCTCGACGGTCAGGACCGGGCCGAAGGATTCGTCGCGCACCACCGACATGCCCGGGGTGCACTCGGTGAGGACGGTCGGCGGATAGTAGTAACCGTCCCGCAGCGCCGGGTCCTCGGGCCGGACGCCACCGCAGCGCAGCACCGCACCCTCCGCGACACCCGTGGCCACATATGCCTCGACCTTGTCGCGGTGGGCGGCGGAGATCAGCGGACCCGTGCGGGCGTCCTCGTCGAACGGGCCGCCCATCGGGATCGCCCGGGCCCGCGCCACCAGGTCCTCGACGAACCTGTCGTGCAGTTCGTCCTGGACCAGCAGCCGCGCCCCGGCCGAACAGACCTGACCGGAGTGCAGGAACACAGCCATCAGGGCGTAGTCGACAGCCGTCTCGTAGTCGGCGTCGCCGAACACGATGTTGGGGTTCTTGCCGCCGAGCTCCAGAGCCACCTTCTTCACGGTGGCCGCGGCCGCGGCCATGATGCGCCGTCCCGTGACGAGACCACCGGTGAACGACACCATGTCGACCCGAGGGTCCTCGGTGAGCGGTGCTCCCGCGTCCGGACCGGTGCCCAGGACGAGATTGGCGACCCCGTCGGGCAGTCCGGTCTCGGCCAGCAGCCGCATCAGGATGATCGCGGTGTGGGGGGTGAGCTCGCTGGGCTTGAGGACGAAGGTGTTGCCCGCGCCGAGCGCGGGGGCGACCTTCCAGGCGGTCTGCAGCAGCGGATAGTTCCAGGGAGTGATCAGCGCGCACACGCCGACCGGCACGTGCACCACTCGGCTGTCCACGCCGGGGTTGCCGGTGTCGACGATCCGGTCGGTGCCGCCGGAGGCCACCAGATTGCCGAAGTAGCGGAAGCAGTTGGCGATGTCGGCCATGTCGTACTCGCTCTCCACGAGCCGTTTCCCGGTGTCCAGGGATTCGGCGCGGGCGAGCGCGTCCTTGTCACGCTCGATGAGGGCGGCCACGCGAAGCAGCAGAGCGCCGCGCTCGGCGGCCGGTGTGGCGGGCCACGGTCCGCGGTCGAAGGCTTCACGGGCCGCGGCGACCGCCGCCGCCGCGTCCTGCGGACCCGCCTCGTCGACCGTGGCGACCAGCGTGCCATCGGCCGGGCAGCGGATCTCGCGCACCCGCCCGTCGACGGCAGCGATCCACCTGCCACCGATGAACAGCTCAGGCATGCAGACTCCTCCGGGTCGGACGTTCGATGCAGCTCCCGAGCACGATCGGTCCTCCGACCCTGCTCCCGAGCACGCGGTGCGGTGCTCCGTCAACCGACAGTAAGTACGCGGCGTCGTCTGCGCAGCACCGCGGGGGCCAGCGGTGAGGTGACGGGGCATCCCGTTGCCGGCACCCACCGACGCCGGAGTGCGGCGACGTCGGAAGGCGAGATCGCGGGGCGGGAACCGCTCGGAAAGGTGGCCACGGCAAGAGAGGCTCCGTCGGGTGCTGGCAGGCGCGACCACCCGACGGAGCGCGTGCCACGTCAGGGAAGCCAGCTGGTTCCAGTGGGGCCGGCTCGCGCACGTCGTCGGCGTCGACCAGCCGGGCCCCGGCATGTCGATGACGCCGATCTTCATGATCGGCCTGCTTCATGATCGGCGTGGTGTTCGGCTTGGCGGTGACTGCGAGGTGTTCCTCGTGACGCGGATGGGAGAGCCGTACGTCCATGGGGCCCGCCCCCGCCGAGGCGGTCGTCACCGGCTTCAAGCACGGCGGACGGCGTCGGCCGTGTTCGCCTGCCGGTTCGAAGGCCGGCAGTGCGCCGTCTCCCTCGGCGTGGTCCGTTGGTCCCCTCCTGGCTGACGCACGGGGCTTTTGACTGGGCCATTGGCCCAAGGCCTTCGCCCGCTGTTGTTCCAAAGGCCCTTGAGATGCTGTGATGTTCCCGTCGATGGCGCTGCGGGATCTCCGCGGCGCCTTTTTCATGCGGAGTTTCGCGGTGACGCGGAAAGGGTGGGTGGCTGTGCTGAAGAGGGTGTTCGTGGCTCCGGATCCGGGGCGGCTGCGGCTGCGCTTCGCGGCCCGTGGCGTCCTCGGTATCAGCCTTGCGGTGGCCCTGTGCGGGCTCGCCGGACACTCGCTCGTCGCGGCCATCACCGGTGGCCTGGCCGCGCTGCTCGCCCTGTTCACGGTGACCGACGCGACGGTGCGCGGACAGGCCGTGACGACCGCGCTGCTCCCGGCCGTCGGACTCCCGGTGCTCGGGCTCGCGGCCACGCTGCACGACGTGCCCGTCGCCCGTGACCTGGCGTTCCTCGCGGTCGTGGGCGCCGGGGTGTACGCGCGGCGGTGGGGGCCGCGCGGGCACTCCCTCGGCGTGTTCGCGTTCATGACCTTCTTCGCCATGTCAAGGGCGCGACAGGCAACCAGTCCCGTATAGCCGGTGTTCTTGCTGGCCGGAGCTGTGCTGGGGTGCACTCGGCGAGCCGCATGTGTGGCCACGTGTTGTCGGGTGAATCAGGGTGCGTGCTGACCACTTGCTGACTTTCCTGACGCACCGTTAGGTGACGGTGTGGGTGCGCGTTCTGTGGTGAGGCCGGTGACCGTGCGGACCGAGTGGCGGGGCGGAACAGGTGCTCCAAAGAGCCGAGCCCGAAGCGGCGGATCAGAGTCGCCAGCAGTATGGCGCCCGCGACGAAGGTCAGGGGCGCCGGCAGCGCTGCCCGGGCTTCGCCTCGAATGGTGGACCCGGCCCGCCCGGCTCAAGAGGAGGCCTGGGACGCCCTGCGCCGCGCTTTCGACGTGATCGCCGAGCCCTAGACCGGCGAGCCCGGACCTCCGATGGGCATGATGCGGCTGCTCAGCGACGCCTGCGCGTTGATGACGCGGCACTGGGAGAAGACGCAGGGCTGGCAGAGCATGCTGGCGCCAGAGATCTCCCGTCGGCTCGGCGGGCCGGATCCCGTCATCGACATGCGGGCCAACGCACTCGCGGCGGCCGCGATCTCGTGCCTGGACGCGGGCGCCGATGCTGGACCGCAAGCGGCGGGACCACCTCGATGCCGGACCTCGTGGACCAGGCGATGGGCATCCTGCGTGAACCGGGCGACGTTTCCGGATAACGCATCACGCCCGCGTGCTCGGGCCTCCCCTACGGCCGTACCTCGCGCAAGGCAGGGGCCAGGCGGCGAGCACAGGCAACTGCCTTGCCGTAGCGGTGCCTAATCGACCGCGCCGCTGAACATCGTGCCATTCCGAGCAGCGGCACGATCCCAGGAAGGACAAATCATGAAACTTACTGCTATCGGTGCTGGCGCCATCGGGGGCAATCTGGCCTGCAAGCTTGCCGCCGCCGGTCACGACGTACAGGTGGCCGACGCCAGGGGCCCCGAGGCCGTCCCGGCCGACGTGCTGGAGCCCGGCGCCCGCGCCGTGCCCCTGGACTCTGCTGTACGGGACAGGGACGTGATCATCATGTCTATCCCCTTCGAGCGTGCCCCAGAACTGGCCGACGTGCTCGCCCTGGTCTCCGACGAGACGGTGGTCATCGACACCGCCAACTACTACCCGCACCTCAGCGGGCCCATCGAGGCAGTGGACAGCGGGCAGGTGGAAAGCGTGCGTAACGCCGAAGCCCTGGGCCGGCCGCTGGCCAAGGCATGGAACGCCGCCCTGGCCGAGACCCCCCGGATGCACGAGGATCCGGAGCCGTCTCAGCGTCAGCCGAGGCGCTGCTGGCGCGCCCACGCGTCGACATCGGAGACCTTGAACTGCAGCTTTGCGTTCCGGCCGGCGCCGAACTTGTAGACGGCCAAGCCGAGGCGGGGTGCGTCGCGATAGACCCAGGTGAGAGACATGTTGAGGTACTCGGCGGTCTGCTTGGCATCCATGAAGCGCGGGGGCATCCGACCTCCAATACTTGTGCGGGAGATCAGTGTCAGCACGGGATGCGACTTGGTGAGGCCGTAGGAGGCCTGGTACGGGTTCGTCATTCCGTTCGGGAGGGCGGATCGTTGCCCGGGACCGTCGAAGCGGACGATCTGGGTACTCACGTCATGAAGTCTTCTCTCTCACCCCGCTGACCTGGATATATGCGTCACGGAGGTGCCCTGACCTGTGTGTTTGCACCTTTCTCGGTCTTTCAGGTTCGTACTGTTTTGTGCAGCCGATTCTCTCCAGCCGCTCCCCAGATTCTCCCCAGCGAGCATGCCGGCAGGGGCTGTTGGTCGGGCGGAAGGGGAGGGTTGCTCGGCAACTCTGCGTGTCGGGCAGGGCTCGGCATCGGTGATAGTCGGTCTGTCGTGATGGCGGTGGGTACGCCAGACGTCAGCGGGTAGCCGGGACCCGACTGCCGAGGGTGGAATTGCGTAGGCACGCTCAGCCAGGAGACCTAATTGGGTACCACATGGCACAGGTAGGCAAGACCGTCTTCTGGCGTCCACGTGGTCCAGTTCGACGCCGTTCACGCGGGTTTGGTCTTGGTGGTCCAGGTGCGTCGACGCTGTTGGTGACACGGACGTGACAGAGGTTGTCCCTCGTCGGCCTGCGGGGCCGCTGGCGCGGCGCTGGTGGGCCGCGGCTTGGGAGTGGATGCTTCCGGTAGGTCGGGGCATGTCCAAGAATTCGAACGGCTGTAGGCATCGTGGCGCGGGATGGCTACGATCGCAGTCGTTCGTTCGTGACCTGTTGTGGGTGCAAATTGCGCAGCGGGAGGGCGGCGGGTGGCCGATGTGGAGCTATCCGGGGAGGTGGTCGACGATCGCACGAGTGTCCGTACTAGCCTTGCCGTTCGTTTGGGCGCGTTCCCGTGTCTAGGGTCGGTTGAGGTCTGTTGGCTTTGTTGTTGAGGCTGCTTCCGGTGGCGCGGGGCAAGCGGTAAGGATGAGCGTGTACGGCCCTGCTGGGGAGAGCGTCGGGTGCAGGACGAGAGCGGGTTGGTCGATGGCAATCGCGGCACGAGAGCCCTTGGGTGTGGTTGCGGGAGCGCTGGCTCCCGGCGATCTCGTACCCCGCGATGCGAATCTGGCGGTTGTTGAAGCCGAGGGGGCGCAGGTCGTTGTGGCCTACCGGGTCGAGGCGCGAGAGCGGGAGCGACGGGCGGCTGCGGGTATGCCACCCCTGACGCGACCGGATGCCCTGAACCTCTTGATGGCGCTGCCGCTCGGCGAGCCTGTTCCTGCCGGATCACTGAACGGCAGGGAACGCCGAGCGTTGAAGTGCCTGCCGAAGGGGGCGGTGGTCCGACGTGACGGATTGATTACCCGTCTGGCAGCCCAGCCGGTCCACGTCGACATGGTGTTCGTGCCCGGACGCAGTTGGGAGTCGGCGATGGAGCGGGCCGAGCGGTTCACGCCATTCACTGCTCGTTCCGTATTGATCGATGGCGCGTTGCGGCGCAAGGACGAGGCGGTGATGCGCGCTGATTTCTACGGCATCGGATTGCTCCACGTCCAGGGCGATGCGGTCGAGGTTGTTGTGCCACCCGGCCGCTTCGTGCGCAAGCGCCACACGGTTGCTGGCTGGAAGTTCCTGGAAGATGTCCACCGGCAGCTCCCTTGAGGGGGTGCATCCGGCTACTGAGTGACGGGCAGTGTCGCCCATGCTTTGAGCGGCGCGGGTACTTGGAACCCGGACTTGGGACTCGCACCCACTCCGATGCGCTGGTTTTCCAGTGCGTAGCGGTCGACGGCTGCAGCGCATTTGTTGCGCCACCACGTCTTACGCTCGGAGCCGGCTCGGTGGCTTGCTATGTCGCTGACCCATGTGCCCCAGGTGTGGATGTTGTGGTTCTCGGCCTCACGCCGCGTTTCACCGTCGGAAAGGTAGAAGCTGTCGAGGCTGCGCCCGTCGCACTCCTCGCAGTCGCAGGTTGCCGGATCGGCATTGCCGTAGACCTTGGACAAGAACTCGGCGCCCTTGAAGCACATCAACTGCGGCATCAGGATGTGCGGGTACGTGGGGCCGCCGCCGCGCTTGCCGATCTGGGCCTTCTCGTCGGGCGGTATCGCGTGGCGGAGCGAGCTCTGGACGCCGATTCCCGCGCAGAGGGCGCCGTGCGCCATCACGTCGAGAGCTGCGAGGTCTGTGCGCAGCAGTGACATGTGCTCGACCTCGGTGAACAGCCTGCGCAAGTTGGCCGGGATGTCCTTCGTCTGTCCCAGTGGGTCGAACTGGCGGAAGAGGATGACTGCCTTCGGGTGACGGATCTTGGCGCAGACCGCGATCAGTTGGCCGATGTTCTCCCGGCTCAGCCAGGTGACATCGATCGGAAGGGAGACCAGCGTGTCGGCTCGCTCGATCCGGTTGGCTTCCCGCATTACCGCTTTGAGGGCACGGGAGTTCGCCGGCGGTATGTAGCCGGTGGGTGTCAGTGCTGCGGTTGCCCCTCGAGCCTTCTGGAAGTTCAGCGAGGTGTCCACGGCGGCGAACAGTTCGTCGGGAGGAGCCATGAACGGCTCCTCCGCCGTTGCCGTGTACGTGGTGTACACGGCGCTGTCGATCAGCAGAGTGCCCTGGTAGCCGACGTCGGCGCGGAGCTGGAAGGCGCGTGCGTCGGCGTTGGCGCCGGTCATGACCACGCCGCTCAGGCCGTCATCGAGGGCCGGGCGAGGTCGGGGAGTGTACTGGGCATGTTCGTGCAGTAGTACCCGGCCCTGCAGGAGCGGCACCGCTGCCACGGTGTGGTCGAGCGTCTTCACGGCGGGCGGTCGCCGCCTCGGATCGGGAGCGTTGCTCATGAATCACCTCGCAGAAGGGTCCGGCACGTCCTTGTGTCCGGACGGAGAAGAAGCGCACAAGTAGATCTCGTGGAACTCCTCACGGCCCAGGCCCGCCAGATGAGCGGTCTCGGTCGCACTGAGGTGGTGCTGTCCCTCAAGCCAGGTGACGGCCTGAGCGATATGGCGCGGGGTCTCGCGCCGGATGACGATTGGTTCGTTGGTGCGGTAGCCGAGTGCGGACAACTCGACCATGAGCGTGCGGTACTGCCAGTCGCTGATCACGCCCAGGTCCACGGCCCGCCGGATGAGAGCGGCCATGGAGACCCCCCAACGGGCTTTGAGATCCATGAGGCGAGCGACGTCGATGCCGGGCTTCAGCTCGCCCAGGATCACCTCGTGCGGCATGAGGAACTCGGCGGCGAACCGGTCGGCTTGGGCCTCCTGTGTGCGTCCCTCGCCTGGCTCGCGGTGCATGATCAGATGGCCCAGCTCGTGAGCGAGGCTGAAGCGTGAACGGTCGCCAGGGGCAGTGGAGTTGAGGAGTACCAGCGGCGCCCGGTCGTGCGGCCACTGGCTGACGGCGTCGAGTTCGGTGGTGCCCAGATCGCGGACTACGACCAGGGCGCCGACGTGTTCGAGCAGCGCAACCAGGTCGTCGATGGGGCCGGCGGGAACGTTCCACTCTTCGCGCAGCGTCTCCGCAGCGTCCGCGGGAGTGTCGAAGTCGTTGACCTCAATGGGCCTGAACCGGTGGGGATGACGGAGGGCTGCCGCCCGCGTTACCGCTTCGACCTGGAGGCGGGTGAGCGCCAGCGTCGCATGGATCCGGCGCAGCGCGGGGGCTCCCAGTGAGGCCCGCTTGCGGTGGTGGATCAGCCCGATGCCTGCCCCGGCCGTATCAGCGGCCTGGCACAGCACCTCGGGTGTGAAGCGAAGCGCGGCGGCGAACAGGAGCACCCGCTCCGCCCGGACCGGGATGCGTCCGGCTTCGGCCCGGCTTACGTACCCCTGCGAGATGCGGTTGCCCTCCACGTGCGACATCTGCTCCGCGAGCTCGGACTGGGTCCATCCCCGAGAGTCGCGCGCCAGGACGAGCATGGCGGGATCCGCCAGCAACTCCTCTTGATCACTCACGGTCCACCTCCAACCATGACAAGCCTCAACTCCCCTGAGGATACACTGGTTTATCCCTCAAAATATTCCGGACATGATCCGTAAGGTGCCATGCCTTCAGGAATACCACGCGCCACTGACAGTCCAACTGACAGTCTGGCGACCGTTGTTGGGCGGGAGAGGGCTTCACGTGCATCATCCGCCCGAGACATCGCTGCGCAGGTCAGGAGGTCGCTCTGCGGAGGGACGCAGGGTGTCGCATCGCGTTCGTCACGGCTGTATCTCTCGCACGTTCGCCGCCATCAACGAACATCAGTTGCCGCATAGGTGCGGTCGGCGGTCGAGTTTGAGCACGCCGGGTTCGGGTGTTGTGGGGGCGGGAGGATGGGTGGGTGCTGTCCCTGTTCTGGGGTCTGACTCCTGACATCTCTGACCGATGTGTCCTGGTCTCACAGTGTCGGCCGTGGGTCGGGGATGGTGCGTTGTCGGTTCCGGGCCGGCGGAGAGTGTCCCGATAGACATCTCGGGATCTGAAGAAGTCAAGCAGCCGTTGCCACTGGTGAGGACGCGGGCTGACTGAAGGCGAGCTTTTCGTCGAAGAGAGCGCGCTTTTGCAGGCAGTGGAACAGCTGGCCGAGCAGGCGATTGAACAGGTGCCGTTGAGCTTGAGCGTGCCAGTCACCGACGTCGCGTCGATGGCGGTAGTGAGCCTGAGCGCCGGGTGATGATCGTAGGGATGAGAAGGCCCAGAGATAGCCGGCGTGGTGGAGCCGGTTGTTCTTGACCATGCGGCGTCCGACGTAGTGCTTCTTGCCGGAGGCGCGAGTGATCGGTGCGGATCCCGCGTATGCCTTGAGTCCGCGGGCGTCGGCGAAGCGGTTCCGGTCATCGCCCGTCTCGGCAAGAACTCGTGCCGCGAGCTGGACGCCGAGGCCGGGGAAGCTCAGGAGTATCTCGGCATCGGGATGCTCGCGAAAGCTGACATCAACTGCTTCGGCGAGATCTTCACTGGCCTGGCACGCTGCTTCGAACTGTTGCAGCAGAGCGAGGAGTTGCTTGCCGAAGGCGTCCTCGACAGGCGCGGGCTGGTGAGCGTACTCGGCCCGCAGGACACCGCGCAGGCGGTCAGCCTCCTCGTCGATGCCGCGGATACGGCCGGCGCGCTTGAGAGCGGAACGCAGCTGGCTCAGCGACAGACGCGAGTCTTCGGTAGGCGTCGGCGCTTTGGCCAGGATGATGCGGGCTTCCTCGCGGGCCAGCCCGCCTTGTTTGGCCAGGAAGGCATCCAGGGCGGCGGGGTAGTACTCGCGCAGCAGGGAGCGGATCTGGTTGCCGATCTGCTGGCGGTTCCAGACCGCGTCCTGCTGAGCCCGAGCCAGCACCGCGATGGCCTGGACCTGGTCGGAGTCCGCGGGCAGTGGTCGGTGCATGGCCATGTCGGTGCGGAGGATGTTCGCCAGCACGAGGGCGTCGCCGGGTCGGACTTCTTGCGGGACGCACCGTGGCGGTCGCGATAGCGGGATGCTGCAAGTGGATTGATCGCGAAGACCTTACGGTTGCCGGTCCGCAGGGCTGCTACGAGCAGGCCTCGGCTGGTCTCGATGGCCACCGGTATCGGGGACGCGGGGCTGTCGCCATGCTCGGCCAGGAGCTCCAGAAGTATTCGGTAGCCAGCGGCGTCGTCGCTGATCCGTCGCTTGGCCAGCAATTCGCCGGCCTCGCCGACCAACGCGACGTCATGGTGCCGTTCCGCCCAGTCGATCCCGCAGAACACAGTCACACGTTCTCCCATCGTCGAGTATTTGCGCAGGTCACGAGCTCATGCGGGTCACGCGGCGTCCTAATCCCAGGACTCGATCGGTCCGCCATCTCGGTAGCCGTTCGCGACACCAGCGCACCTCAGGGGCCTCTGTCTGCGCCAGAGCTCAAGGCTCGCGGAGGTGAACAGGAGGTCGCCCTGCGGCGGGCTCATGCCACGACGACAACGAACGACACGCACCGGTGGGTTTCACGGGACTTGGAGACGCCGGAACTGCGCCGCTCTCTCGTAAGACCTCAGGGGTCTGGGAGATCGCCAGGCATCTGCCCGGCGCCCGCACGTCCCGTGAAACCCACCACGCGACGGCGCCGCTCTATCGGGAGGCTTCACCAGCCCGGGGCCTCACAGGCGTCCGTCACGCCAGACGGCACAGAAGCCCAATTGCGGCTCTCTGGAACCACCTTCACAACGGATTAACGGATTAGGGGCCTGCCGATTGTTGTGGCGTCCTCACGATTCTGACCGTCTGACGCGGCCCGGTACCGGCGACGCGACACGTCATCGGACCGGAAGGGGAACGGACATGTCCACTGCGAGCGTGCCCAGTACGTCGCTCGCTCCGCAGACGCACCGTCGCCGCCCTGCGGGGGAGGTGGTGCTTGGAGTGGACACACACCGGGATGCACACGTGGCTGCGGTGCTCTCCGTAACAGGGGCGGTGCTGGCCACCGACGAGTTCCCGGCCACCGCAGCCGGGTACCGGAACCTGCTCAAGTGGGCCGGGAAGTCGGGTGTGGTGAGACGGGCCGGAGTGGAAGGGACCGGCTCCTACGGGGCGTCCCTGTCGCGCTATCTGCTGGCACAGGGCGTGGACGTGCTGGACGTGAACCGGATGGACCGAGCGGATCGCCGTCGGCGCGGTAAATCGGATCCGCTCGACGCCCAGAACGCCGCGCGAGCGGTCTTGAGCGGACGGGCTTGCGCCCGCGCCAAGACGGGGGACGGGCCGGTGCAGATCGCCAGGATGTACAAGCTGACGAAGGTGTCGGCCGTCAAGGCCCGCACGCAGGCCATCAATCAGCTGAAGGCCGTCCTCATCACTGCCGACCCGACCCTGCGGGAGGAACTGGCCGGACTGGGCAATACCGAACTCTTCCGTACCTGTGCGGGCTTCGCCGACCTGAGCAGTCTCAAGGAGGTCGGTGAGGAGTCGGTGCTGCAGGCCACGCGGACCACTCTGGGTCTGCTCGCTTACCGGATCGGCCAGCTCTCCGAGCAGATCCGGGAGGTGGACGCTCGTCTGGCCCGGCTCGTTGAAAGTCATGCCCCGCAGCTGCTCGAGGTAGTGGGGATCGGCCCGGACACGGCGGTTGCTTTGCTGATCGCGGCGGGGGACAACCCGGAACGGCTGCACAGCGAGGCGTCGTTCGCCGCGCTGTGCGGGGTCAGTCCGGTCGTGCGTTCCTCGGGACGCCGGCAGTTCCGCCGTCTCAACCGCGGCGGTGACCGTCAGGCCAACGCCGCGCTCCACCGGATCGTGTTCACCCGCCTGCGGGTCGACCCGCGCACTCAGAATTACTACGAGCGCCGGCTCAAGGAGGGCAAGACCCGGCGCGAAATCATCCGGTGCCTCAAGCGTTACGCGGCGCGGGAGGTCTTCCATCTCATCGGACAGCCACAGCCAGAACCCCGCTCATAGCCCCTTGGATCGGCTGCGGCGGCTCGCGTGTGTTCGCGGTGTACCAGCGCTGCCGCTCTCGTGCCGTTGCGTGCACGAGAGCGGCGTCGGGGTCTCAGCGGTGGGCGGCGCGGTTCATCTCGACGACGTCGTCGACGGTGGGGTTGGCCGGGAGGGCGGCGAAGCGTTCCGGGAGGCTGTTGCGGATGGCCGTGTCCTTGTCGCGGTCGGCCGCGGCCAGGGCCGCCGGCAGCTCGGCGAGGGTCAGCTCGGTGCAGTAGGCGGGGCCGTTGGGCTGCTGGCGCCAGGAGTCGGCCAGTGTGCCGGCGTCGTACGGGTCGAAGCCGGTGTCGTCCACCAGGTTCATGGCCACCTTCCGCGCCTGGTCGGAGTCACCGGCGACCGGGATGGCGATACGGCCGGGGGTACCCGCCGGGACGCCCCTCGTGCGTTGGGTCTCGGCCAGCGCGGCGTTCCATGCCTTGATGACGGGGCGGCCGAGCAGCTCGGCGGTGTACACGCTCTCCACCTGGCCGTTGTCCACCGCCTGGATCGGCTCGCTGAGCATGCCCGGGTAGTAGTTCGAGGTGTCGATGACCACCGTCTCCTCGGGCACCGACGCGAACAGGTCCGCCAGCTTGCCTGCCACCCCGAACGGGATCGACAGGACGATCACGTCCCTGCCCTGCACCGACTCCTCCAGGGCCACCGCGCGGGCGCCGGACTCCAGCACCTCGGCCGCCACGGTCTCGGGACCACGGGCGTTGGCCACCAGCACGTCATGACCGGCCGTGCTGAGTTTGGAGGCGAGGTTCCCGCCGATGGCACCGGCGCCTATGACAGTTATTTTCACGACTTGTCCTTTGCTGGGTTGTGCTGCGCCACCGGTAAAGGTGGCGTCATGTGATGGCTGTGCGTGGTCGAGCCGCCGGGCGTGGCGGGGCCGGACCGGATGGTGCGGCGGTTACGCCTGGGTGTCCCGCTCGCGGTAGCCGCTCGCGATCAGTGCGCGAAGCCGGCCGAGCGATTCCTCGTCGGTGCCGTTGCCCTTGATCCAGGCAAGGGAACAGGCCGCGAGGAACAGGTCGTACCCCTGTACCGATGCCCGCACGTGCCCTGCGCGCTGCGCCGCTCGCACGTACTGGTCGGTGGCTGTGATGAGGATGTCGCAGGGAATCGTGAGCGGGCTGTCCGGCTCTTGCGCCCGGGCCGCGGCCATGAGTGGTTCCGGCAGGCCGCTGTAGGCGCTGAAGTACTCCTCCATCGCCCGCAGCCACTGCTCCAACGCCTCGGCCGGGTCGCCGAGTTGCTCGATGTCGGCCTGGCGGGCGACGAGTTCCTCGGAGCGGGTCTGCAGCACGGCCGCGAGCAGTGCTTCCCGGGTGGGGAAGTGCCGGTAGAGGGTGCCGGGCCCGACGCCTGCCTCCTTGGCCACCGCCTCCAGGGAGGTGCCGACCCCATGTCGCAGGAAGTGCCGCTGCGCGGTCTCAAGGAGGGTCGCGCGGTTGCGCTGAACGTCCGCACGGGGCCTGCGCCCCTGGTGCCCGCTGGCGGCCATGCGTCCTCCTGTCTCCGGTGAGCTACGTGCACGCATCAAAACGGATGCTGCCTCCGTACGTCTTCGAGCGTAAAACGGAGACCCCCTCCGGTCAAACCGGAGAGCGGTACACAGGGCGCTTGCTGCTCGACGGGTCGAGTGCGGTGGCCCTACGCGGCTCGGTCACTGTTCCCCTTCGGGAACCGGACGGTGTCCACGTGGCCCCATTCGCTCCCCCCGGCTCGGACGGGTTGCGCCCTGGCTGTAACGCTGATGAAACGGGTGCAGCCGAACCTCAGGCATCGACCACGCCTGAGGAGGTACTGATGGAGGACGGCGACGCCGGGCTGTTGTATGTGACCGCTCCCGATGGGGCGACGATCGCGGCCGAGGTCATCGTTCCCGCGCGGCCGGCGGTGGCGACGCTACTGCTCGTCCCGGGTCTGGGTTACGGGCCGTGGAGTTGGGCACCACAGCGGGCGGAGTTCGCTGCCGGTTACCAGTTGGTGCTGCTCCACAACCGCGGTACCGGGCTGTCCGACGCACCGGCCGGTCCGTATTCCATCGGCACCTTGGCCGATGACGCGGCGGCCGTGCTGCGCGCGCTGGGCGCCCCTCCCACCCACGTGGTGGGCACTTCGATGGGGGGATACGTCTCGCTGCAGTTGGCAGCCGCGCATCCTGACCTGGTGGTGTCGGTGGTCGTGATCGCCAGTTCGCCGGGCGGTCCCGGTGCGCTGCCCGTCCCCGAGCAGACGGCCATGCTGTGGCGCGAGCACGCGCACCTGACCGGCGAAGAGTTCGCGCGGCGGACCATGCCGAATTCCTTCGCTCCCGGCTGGACCGAAGCGCATCCCCAGGAGTATGCGGAGCTGCTAACTGCCCGCACAGCGTCACCCGTGTCGCCGGAAGCCTGGGCGGCGCAGTCGGCGGCGTGCGAGGAGTTCCTCACCGACGGCCTGCGGGGTGGGGGACTGCACCAGCCAGTGACCGGCATTCACGGCACCGCCGATCGCGTCGTGCCGTTCGAGAACCTCGCCGAGCTCGGCCGTCAGCTCCCGCAGGCGCAGCGGATCGCCCTCCGTGGCGCCGGTCATCTGTGCTGGCTGGAGCGTCCCGGGGACGTCAACGAGGCCATTCGTGACCACCTCGCGCGTGCTGGTGCCGCCCGGACCGACGTCCCTGGCGGCGCTGTAACTGCGGCGTAACGCCGTAGCCGCACGCTCGCCCATCACTTCGCAGGAATCACAATGAGGAGAAGCTCATGCCGTACGTCGATGTGGCGCCCGGTGTCCGTATGGCCTACGAGGACCGGGGCACGGGCTGCCCCCTCGTGTTCGTGCACGGATGGGGAGGCAGTGGAGACGTCTGGGACTACCAGGTGCTCGACCTGGCCGACCGGTTCCGCGTCATCACCGTCGATCTGCGGGGCCACGGAGCGTCGGACAAGCCGTGGGGTGACTACGGTTACGCGACGTTCTGCGCCGACCTGGCCACGCTGATGCGCGAACTGTCCCTTGAGGACGTCACTTTGGTGGGCTGGTCGATGGGCGGCCACATCGGCCTGAAGTTCGTGCAGACCATCGGGGCGCCGGTCGCGCGGCTCGTGCTCACAGGGTCGGGACCCCGCCTTCTGCAGGCCGCCGACGCGCCGTACGGCGGTCCCGAGGGCAGCGCGCAGGCGCTGTGCGACGCCGTGCGCTTCAGCAGGGTGGAGACGATCCAGGGCCTGTACGGCCGAAACTTTCACCGTACCGATCTCGCCCCGACGCGCGACTGGATGATCCGTATCGGCCTCCAAGTGTCCGCGTTCGTGGGCCTGAAGTCCTTCGAGGCGCTGCTCGCCGAGGACCTGCGACCTGGTCTCGCGGACCTCACGATCCCGGTCGCCGTGTTCTGCGGACGCCACGACGAGATCTGGGACCCATGGTGGTCGGAGGCGGCAGCCAAGGACATCCCCGGCGCATCCCTCACCTACTTCGAGAACAGCGGCCATGTCCCGTTCATCGAGGAACGCGCCGCCTGGAGCGCCGCTCTGGCCGAGTTCGTCACCGGTGGCTGAGGCGGGACCCCCAGCACCCCGGCAAGCGATTCAGACCCCCCTGCACCCCTGCACGTCCCCGGCCGAGCCTGGCCTGCCAGAAGAAGGAGCCGCACATGAAGACTCACCATGACCAGCTATCTGCGCGCGCGCAGCGCAAACTGCTCGCCGCCGGTCTGCTCGGCAGCTCGATCGAGTGGTACGACTTCTTTCTGTACGGCACCGCCGCCGCCCTCGTGTTCCCTCATGTGTTCTTCCCGCACTCCTCGGCGCTGATGGGGACGCTGCTCTCGTTCAGCACGTTCTGGGCGGGTTTCCTGGCCAGGCCGATCGGCGGCGCCATCGCCGGGCACCTCGGGGACCGGCACGGGCGCAAGCCCGTCGTCGTGGTCGCCCTGCTGGGCATGGGTCTTGCGACCTTCCTGATCGGCTGCCTGCCCGGTGCCGGCACCATCGGTGTGGCCGCGCCGCTGCTGCTGGTGGTGCTGCGGTTCGCGCAGGGCCTGGCCTGCGGCGGTCAATGGGGCGGCATCGTGCTGCTGCTGACCGAGTCGGCGAGCCCCAAGCGGCGCGGGTTTGCCGGGACCTTCGGGCAGATGGGCGTCCCGCTCGGCATCATCCTGGGCAACTCCGCCTTCCTGCTCACCACCAAGCTGACCTCCGACGACACCTTTCTGAGTTGGGGATGGCGCGTCCCGTTCTTCTGCAGCGCCCTGCTGTTCCCCGTCGTGCTCTTCATCCAGACCAAGGTCGAGGACACTCCGGAGTTCGAGCAGCTGCGGCGCAGTGCGGAGCGCGGGGCCCGTCCTCAGGTGGCGCAGGCGCCGCTCAAGGAGGCGATACGCGACCACTGGCGCTCGATTCTGCTGGGCTGCGGGCTGCTCGCGGCCACCAACTGCCTCTTCTACATCAGCAACACGGGCGTCCTGGCCTACGCCACCGGTGAGCTCGGGATGGACCGTGAGGCACTGCTCACCGGGTCGCTGCTGAGCTCCCTCGTGGCAGTGGCGGCGACGCTCGCCGCGGGGGCCGCCTCCGACCGCTTCGGGCGGCGCCCCGTCATCCTGGTGGGAGCCGTCGCGCTCGTCGTCTGGGCCTTCCCGTACTTCTGGCTGGTGGACACGGCGAAACTGGAGATGCTCTTCGTCGCCGTCACCGTCGGCGCGGTCTTCCAGTCCCTGACCTTCGGTCCGCTGGCGGCCTACCTCGGCGAACTCTTCGCTCCCCGGGTACGCCTTTCCGGTGCCTCGCTCGCCTACCAGCTCGCCGCGATCACCGTCAGCGGTGGCACGCCGGTGATCATGACGGCGCTCATCGCCCAGACCGGAGCGACCTGGCCGGTGGCCGTCTTCGTAGCCGCGATGGCGCTGGTGACGACCTGGTGCACCTGGCGGCTGCGGGAGACCAACACGGCGTCCGTACGCCGTGATCCGCAGGCCGTTCCCGGTGCTGAGGGGACAGGCGTGCCGGGTGTCGACGTGGACGTGGCCGGTGCGGAGGCAGTGGCCAAGGCGTAGGCCGACCCAGGCTGGGACAGGGAGCAGACCTCGTGACCGCAGAGCGGACTTACGATGCGGTGGTGACCGAGATCGTCCGTACCCGGCTGCGGCCGCCGAGGCCGGTCGCGGCGCGGATCGCACGGCCCCGCGCTGCGGCCGCCTTCGCCGAAGCGGCCGACGTGCCGTTGGTGTGCGTCGAGGCGGACGCGGGGTACGGCAAGACGACCTTGGTCGACGCCGTGACGACCGGTGCCCACCGGGCCTGGTACGCCCTGACCCCCGCGGACCGGGATCCGCACACCTTCCTCGCGCACCTCACCGCCGCCGTGACCATCACGCAGGACGACGCCGGAGATCCGGAATCCCTGAGCGGCAGCTGGTCCGCCCTGCTCGACCGTGCACTCGACCGGATCGACGAGTGGGCCGCGGCGGGCGGGACGTACATCGTGCTCGACGACTACCACGTGGTCCACGGCTCCCCGGTGGACGCGGTCGTCGGGCGGCTCGTGGACGTTCTCCCGACGCGGGTGCAGATCGTCGCGACGTCACGGACCCACCTCGATCCCGAGTCCTGGGGAGGCCGCAACGCCAGGTACGACGCGGTGCGCGTCATCGACCGCGGCCTGCTCGCGTTCGACGACGACGAGACCGTCGCCTACTTCCACTCCCGTTTCGGGGTGAGCCTGCCGCCACCGGTCGTCGAGGTGCTGGTCGAGGAGACCGAGGGCTGGCCGATCGCCCTGTCGCTGATCGGCCGCCGCCTGCACCGCGGTCACCACTGCGCCGAGGAACTGCTCGCGGCGCTGCCCGCGGGGAGGGACGCCGCCTTCGATTTCCTCGGGAACCAGGTCTTCGCCGAGCAACCCCTGGACGTGCAGCGGTTCCTCCTCGACGTGTCGGTGCTCTCTCCGCTCACGCCCGAAGCCTGCGCCGCCGTGGCCGGCACGACGATGGAGGTGGCGGCGCGCACGCTGCGGGGCATCGCGGCAGCGGGGTTGTTCTGCGCCGAAACGGACGCGGGTTCCTACCGGATGCACCACCTGTTCCGCCATTTCCTCATCAGCCAGATCGACCCTGCGCGGCGGCGCGAACTGCATGCCGCCGCCGCACGCCACCACCGCGCGGGCGGCGAGTACGAGCGGGCGGCCACCCATGCCCTGGCATCGCAGCAGCCCGAGGCCGCCGCGCGCGATGTGGCCGTGATCTCCGGGCAGTTGCTGGCCTCCGGCCGTCACCTCACCCTCCTCGCCCTGACGGACGACCTCGGCCCCGCCCTCGACGAGCACCCGGCGCTCCTCGTCGCGCGTAGTCACGCGGTCCGCCTGAGCAGCCGGTTCGACGAGGCCATCGACCTAGCGCGCCGGGCCGCACAGCTCATCGACCCTGAAGCCGGCGAAGACCTCGGTGAAGCACTGCGGGCAGAGCTCGCCGTTCATCTCGACACGGTGCACCCCGCGCGCACGGAGGAGGTCCTCGAGCGCCTCACGGCCGTCGGCCCGCACGGGCACGACCTTCTCGCGCCGCGCATCGAGAACGAGATCAACCGTGGTCGCCTGGCCCACGCCGCGCGACTGCTGGAGCGGGCGGGTGACGTGCACACTGCCGCACTGCGCCCCCGCCTGCTGGTGCGTCAGGGCAGGCTGTTGGAGGCCCGCAGCCTGCTGGAGCGGTTCACCGACGACCACAGCCGCATCCCGATGGCCCACCGCGAGAGCTCGGCTCTGCTCGCCTGGATGCACGCACTCCTGGGGCATGCCGACCGGGCGGCCGAGCACGCCCGGGTCGGGATCGGCCTGGGGCGGGACCTGCGCTCCCCTCTGCTCACCTGCGTCTCGACCGGTCGCCTGGGGCTGGCCCTCATCACCGGCTCAGGATCCACCGACGTCCGCCAGCCCCACCAGCACCTGCTGGAATCCCTCGAACTCGCCGAGCGGCTCGGCGTCGACCGTTTCCGGGCCGAGCCCCTCATGGGCCTGACGGTCCTCGCTGACCGGATGGGGCGGCCCGAGGACACGTTGCGCTTCGGAATCGACGCAGTCGAGATTCTGGCCGCTGCCGGAGACCGCTACCTCGAAGCCATGGCCCGACTGGCGATCGGCGCCGCACTGGCGAGCCGGCACGACCCGACGGCCCGCACGTGGCTCAAGGAGGCCCAAGAGCTGGCGCACGAGTGCGGCGATGCGCTCGTGCCGCTGCTCTGCGACCAATGGCTGGCGTCGCTGGACCTCGCCGAGGGGGATCGGGCCGCGTTCGCCGCGCGGGCACAGGACGTGCTGACGCGCACGGTGAATCTCAACCTCACCGACATCTGGCTAACCCCCGGCTGGCTCGGGATCACAGAGGAAGCCGTCCGACGGGCGTGGCTCGACGCAGCGCGGGCCGAGGGGTGCGCCGCCGCCCACGTGGCCTACCTGCAGGGCCGGATCAGCCCGCCGGCCGACGGCACCACCACCCACCCGTCTCCACCGGCGCAGTCCGTACTGCGTGTGACGACTCTCGGCGGATTCGCGGTCGACCGTGGAGGCGCCACCCTGACCGCGGAGTCGTTCGGGCGCCGCAAAGCGATCGAGATCCTCCTGCTGCTGTGCGCGAGCGAGCGCCACTCCCAGAGCCGCTCGGAGCTTCAGGACAAGCTGTGGCCGGAGCTGTCACGCGAGAAGGCGAGCGTCAGGTTCCGGGTGGCCCTGCACGCGCTGCACCATGTGCTCGAGCCCGACCGGGCGCCGCGCGAGCCCACCCGATTCGTGTGCACCTCCGCGGACCGGATCTGGCTCGACCCGCACAGCGTGACCATCGACGCCGACGAATTCCGCGTACACGCCGACCAGTTGCTGGCGTCCGCGGAGTGCGACCCGGCAGAAGGCCAGAAAGTTCTGGGCGCCTACCAACAGCCGTTCCTCCACGACTATCCGGCCTTCGAGTGGGCGATTCCCGTACGCGACGAGCTGGCGGTCCGCTTCACCGAACTCACCCTGGCGACAGCTGAGTTGTTGCTGGAAACCGGCGACCACACAGCGGCCATTGCCGCCTGCCGCCGTCTTCTCGCCCATGACCCGTTCGTCGAACCAGCCTACGAAGTCGTGGCGGCGGCCCGCCTCGCCGCAGGCGACTCGGCGGGCGCTCACCGGGCATTTCGTGAGTGCGAGCGACTCTTCGAGGAGGAGCTGGACATCAGGCCCACGTGGACTCTGAACGCGTCAGGCGTTCACTCACTTCGCCATGTGCGGTGACTGCGGCGGGCAGGAGGGCGGTCTTGGTGTAGGTTCCGCGGGGTGGTGAGTATTTCCACGTGATCATGAGCAGCGATCGAGCACTTCTGGAGCTCACCTACCAGCCGCTGGATCTGCCCATGTCCGCCCGCGAAGCGCGCTCCCTGACTCTTTACACCGCCGAGCCGGGCACCCCGGACGAAGACCGGATCAAGGTCCTCTCCAGTTGGGCAGCCACCCGGGCCGGCGACTGGGTGCTGGATTTGATGCCGCCGTGGTGGCTCCGCATGGGATGCGCGGCCCACCGCGTGCGGACCTCGGGACTGAGGGCGGACGGTGTCCATCGATCCCGTCGCCCGGACCACGACCCGCCCACCGGCCTGGCGGCACAGCGGAGCGTCCCGCAGCAGCCCGCCGAGGAGGACGCGCTCGCTGGGCAGAGTGCGCATTACGCCTGACGGCTGCACCCACCGTGCGTTGAAGAAGCGGAGCGGACCACCCTCCCCCGTGCCGCCCGGTCCTGTTGGGCGCCGCCGAGAAGCGCCTAACAGGAGAACCTCAGCCCCGGCGTGCCGTGAACCGACCGGGGCCCGTGGCCAGTTCCTCGCCATCAGGGAAGATGAGGGTGGCGGTGGCCGTCGGCGGGACGTCGACGGCCAGGTGCAGTTCGCTGCCCTCGGTGCGCCATTCGACCGATATGGTGCCGCGCGGGCTGACGAAAGTGCCACGCGCCCAGCCCACCGACGGATGTGGCACCGGCGCCACGACAAACCGCTCCCAGGCCACCGAGCCTTCGGCCTGTCGCAGCCCGAGCACGTGGGTGTGCAGGAAGTGGATGACCGCGCCCTTGCTGTAGTGGTTCAGGGATTCGTGCGCGTCGCCGTTCTCGTCGACGCCGTCCCACTCCTCCCAGATCGTGGTGGCACCCCGGTCGAGCATGCCTAGCCAGGACGGCGACGTGCGCTGAAGCAGGACCTCGTACGCCAGGTCGGCGTGGTCGGTGTCGACGAGGACGGGCAGCAGGTCGGCGCTGGAGAGGAAGCCGGTGCCCAGGTGGGTGCCGGCCTCGCGGATCAGCTCGGCCAGGCGTGCGGCGACCGCGTCGCGCAGCTCGTCGGGGGCAAGGCCGAGGGAGAGTGCGCGGACGTAGCTGGCCTGGGTGTCGACGGTGGTGCGGCCGGTTTCGTCCAGGAACTCCGTGCACCAGGCGTCCTTGACCCGCTGGGCAAGGCGGGCGTACCGGGCGCTGTCGGCTGCGCGGCCCAGGACATCGGCGACTGCGGCGAGGGTGACGCAGGACCGGTACAGGAAGGCGGTACCCACCTCGCCCTTGTCGGTCTCCATCCAATTCTGTGCCGGTTGGAGGAGGGATCCGTCCGCGGTGCGGGGTTTCGGTTCGCACCACTCGCCCCAGTGGAAGGAGCCGTCCCAGAGGTACTCCTCGTGCGGGAGAGGTTCGACGGAGCGGGCCACCCGGGAGGGGTGGCGGGCGGTTCGGGCGGTGGTCAGCGCGAAGTCGACCCAGCGGACCATCGCGTCCCAGTTCTCGGCGAGGGCCCGGCGGTCGCCGTACGTCTCGTACAGCAGCCACGGCACGAGCACGATGGCGTCGCCCCAGCCGGCGGAGCCGGTCATCGAGTCGAGGCGCGCGTCGGTGTGGAGCTTGATGCGTCGTCCGTCGGGGGAAAAGTTGGCGATGCGTCCGTCATCGAGCTGGTCGTCGCGGACCGAGCGCAGCCATTTGCGGCTGAAACCGTGGATGTCGTAGAGGCGTGCGGCGGTGGGCGCGAAGACCTGGTAGTCGCCGGTCCAGCCGATGCGTTCGCGGGTCGGGCAGTCGGTGGGTACGTCGACGGCGTTGCCCCTGAAACTCCAACGCGCTACGTCGTAGAGGTGGTTGAGGTCTTCGTTGCCGCAGGAGAAGGTACCGGTGGGGCGCAGATCGGTATGGACCACCCGCATGGTGAGGTCCGACGCGTCCAGTGGGGCGGCGCTGCGCTCCAGGCGTGCGTAGCGGAATCCGTGGACCGTGTGGCGGGGCTCGAAGGTCTCGCCGGCGGCGCCGGAGGAGGTGATCTCGTCGTGCTGGACGAAGACGGTGACCGGGTCGCCGGGGCGCTGGATGTCGAGGTGGGTGGTGGTCAGGTCGCCGGTGGCCGGGTCGAGGTGTTCGCCGTGGTCGATCACGGTGCGGGTGCCGGCCGGGCCGAGGTCGGTGAGCGAGAGCCAGCCGGAGGCGTTCTGGCCGAAGTCGGCGATCCAGGCGCCGCTCTGCAGCCGGGTGAGCGCGCGGCAGGGCAGGTCCTCGATGTGGCGTACGGGCGGGGCCGGGGACCAGTCGATCGGGGGTGCCGTCACGGCGTCGACGAGGACCGGAAGCGCCGGTCCTCGAGCCGCAAGGAGGTCGGTGATTTGACCATCCATCAAGTCGGCGCGGGTGATGGAGCCGAAGGTGGAGGTCCAGTGCTCGTCGGTGCGGACGATCTGGCGTGTCCCGTCAGCGAGGTCGAGATGCAACTCCAGGCGGGCCGCGAGGAGTCCGCCCCAGCCGGCGGGTTTGCGAAAGGCTCCGACCTGGCCGCGGTACCAGCCGTCGGACAACACGATCTCGATGCTGTTGACGCCGGGGTGGATGGATGCGGTGACGTCGGCGGCCTGGGCGTACAGGGTGCGTTCGTAGGAGGTCGAGCCGGGCGCGAGTTCGACAGTGCCGGCGCGTTTGCCGTTCACGAACGCCTCGTACACCCCGAGGGCCGTGGCGTACAGGCGGGCACGGGCGACTCCCGGCGTGCTGAATGTGGCGTGCAGGGTGCGCGCCGGCCGGGTGCCGGGCGCTAGCTGCGCGATCTGGGGATCGTCGGCCGGGGTGATCCAGGACGCCGTCCAGTCCGCCTCCAGGAGCCCGGCCTCGAAGGCGTGCCAGGCGCTCCACTCGGAAGCCTCCGTGGCGGCACGGGTCCGTGCCCGCCAGCGGATCTGTTCACCACTGCGCAGTGGGCGCATCGGCCAGTCGACAAGCAAGTGGCCGACAACGAGGGCGATCTGCTCCGGTTGGCCGTCGATGTGGATCTGCAGCTCGTACTCATCGTCCAGCGCCGCGGCGCTGCGGGGAGGTTTCCACGAGAGCCGCGGGCGGCTGCCGGACACCGGAAACCGGTCGCCGCCGAAATCGATTGCCAACTCATGTGGGGTGTCGGGGGTGTTGAGAGTCATCCGGTCTGTGTCCTCCGGTGTCCGGATCTGGAGCCGCCTGGGTCAGCTGCCGTTGGCCGGCTGGCTGTAGGTGGTTCCGTCGATGGTCGTGGTGAGCGTGCCGATCGCCTGGAATTCGTTCTTGAGCATCGCGGCCGGGCCGAGGGTGAACCCGTCGGGGCCTGTGCGCTTGGTGCCGGTGTGCCGGCCGGACAGGGTCAGGTCCTCGGTCCAGGTGACACAGGCGAGGGCCGAAGCGGTGCCGGGGGTGCAGCCGAGCGCCGTGTTGGAGACGTGCTCCACCTTCTCGGTGCCGTTGATGATGTTCGTGCCGTCGTCGCTGTAGTTGCTGTAGGAGACGGCGATGCCGAGGGCCTGGGTGCCGGAGCTGTTGTTCGTGATCTGCACGGTGGCCGTGCCCTGGACCTTTCCGCGCAGCGTGTACGTGCCGGTCGGCACGGGCTTCGGCTGCTGCGCAGGTGTGCTCGGGTCGTACGGCTGGCCCCACGTCTTGTCCGAGACCGGCGCGGGCGTCATGGGTGCGCTGGGCTTGAGGTCGGGGAAGCGGGCGATCATCAACCGGCTGTTGCGGCCCCCGGGTTCCGTGGAGTCGGCGCAGCGGTGCGGTGCCGGATTGGCGCCGCAGGCCAGGTTCTCGGTGTAGACGACGGCGGTGCTGTCGGCCAGCCACACCGGGTCGGCGGCGGCGTTCCAGTTCGGGTCGGATCCGGCGTTGAGCTGGAAACCCCGGCCGGTCTTCGCGTCCACGAGCCAAGGGGAGAAGAAGCGGCGGTTGCCGTTGTTGCGGATCCCGGAGATGTACGGGGCGGTGCCCGCTGCCGCGGTGAGCGGGGGGACGCCCGGCATGCCGGAGATGAAGTCGAGGCGTCCCGATCCGTTGACCTCGTCGGCGAGCAACCACTTGCCGTCGGGGGACATCGCCATGGGGTCGGTGTAGTGGGCCTGCTGCGTGAGCGGCCGCGAGGCTCCGGTCGCCAGGTCGGTGGCCCAGGCGTCCATGCTGTCGGAGTTCAGGCTCTGAATGCCGAGGATCCCGCTCCCGTCGCTGGTGAAGCCGCGCGGCTCACCGATCATGCCGGCGTGGTTGAGGCGCAGTTGGTTTCCGCCCTCTACGACCAGGGGCTGGTACGCCGGTGACGGGTTCACCAGGACCGAGGTCCCGGTGAGCTCATAGCGCCGGTTCTCCTTGTCGTAGGAGAGGCGTCCGACGTACGGGATCTCCATGAGTGCCCTGAAGTCGAGGACGTCCCAGACCAGATGGACGCCGTCGGGGCTCAGCCGCCACTCTCGGCCGTTGTTGATGCCGCTGCTGTCGGGCTCGAAGAGCGGCTTGCCGTTCCAATAGATGGGCGTGATGCGGGTGTTGGCGGGGGTGCAGCGCGGGTCGGTGACCGCGTACGTCGCTCCGTCGGGACCACACTCCAGGATGCCGTTGCTGACCAGGACGCGCTTGCGGTCGGGCAGTTCGTTCGCGGGCGGGTAGACGAGTTGGCTGGTGTCGATGTCGGGGCCGAGGGACACGCCGCACGTGACGCACTTCCATGCCTCGCCGTTCGGGAAGGCGCCCCCGTCGGTGCGGACCACCAGGACTTGGTTGCCGCGATAGACGCTAGCCGGTCCTGAATCCGGCGCCCCGGCGTAGGTGATGCCCAGGAACACATACTTCGGGTCCCTGGCCGGGCCGGGTGTGCCGATACCGCTCCAGTCGGTCGAGACGCAGCCGGTGGGATGCGTGCACACGCCGTCCTGCGGGACGGTCGGCGGCACCGGCAACTGCCTGATGTCGACCCGCGGCCAAGTCGCGCTCGACGCGTCCGCGGTCGCGGCCACGGACGTCGGGGGGCCCGCCAGGGCCGCGGCGAGCGCCAGCACGGTGGCCGCGGTACCTCTCACGAGGGTGGAACGCACACTCCGGACTCTTATGGACACTGCAGCTTCCTCACTGGTCGTTGCTGGGTCGGGCGAGCGACTGGTCTGTGCGTGGCTATTTGAGCGCGCCCGCCGAGAGCCCGCTGATGATGTGGCGCTGTGCGATCGCGTAGAAGATGACAATCGGCAGGACCGCGATGACCGAGGCGGCGAGCAGGATCTGCTGTTGCGGAGAATCCGCCGACACGAAGTTGGTGAGTCCGCGCTGTACGGGCATCAGTGAGCTGTCGTTGAACAGCACCAGGCCCATGAGGTACTCGTTCCAGACCCCCATGGCCTGGATGACGGCCACCGCGATCAGGCCCGGCTTGGCCAGCGGGAGGATGATGCGCCAGAAGGTGCCGAGCAGGGAGGCGCCGTCGATGGCAGCGGCCTCCTCCAACTCCTTGGGCTGGCTGGCGAAGAACCCGCGCATGATCAGGATGGAGATCGGCAGCCCGCCGGCGATGAGGACAAGGATGTAGCCGATGCGGGTGTTGGCGAGTCCGAGAGTGATCAGCAGCTTGTACTGGGCGATGAACGAGGCCGGCATCGGGATGATCATGATGACGAGGATGAAGCCCACGACCGCGCCTCGGCCGGGGAACTCGATGCGTGCCAGGGCGTACCCGGCCAGGCTCGCGATGACCAGGATCCCGAGGACCGCCGCCGCCGTGTAGAGGAGGCTGTTGGGCAGGTACTGGCTGAATCCTCCCTCGTTCCAGGCGGTGGCGAAGTTGCCCCATTCGAAGGGGTGCGGGATGGGGTCGGTTCCCTTGTACAGCTGCTTCGCGCTCTGCAGGGATCCGCTCAGCACCCACAGGATCGGCACCAGCGCTTCCAGCGCGCCGGCGATCAGCAGCGCGTACAGGGCTACCCGTGGTCCGCGCAGACGGTTTCGACGGCCTCGCGGCTCGCTCTGCGTCGGTGTCGGCGCCGTCTTTGACTTCGGTGCCGGGTCGAGAAGAGTGTTCACGGTCACCTTCCCTTCTCCGTCCGGGGGTCGGTGCTTCCGCCGAGCCTGCGGGAGACCCACAGCTGGAAGCAGGCCAGGGCAATCAGGCACAGCCCGAAGATGACGGACATGGCGGCCGCGCGGCCGTACTCGTTGTACTGGAAAGCCTGTTGGTAGATGTGCAGGGTGGGAACCTCGGTGTGGCCTGCGGGGCCGCCGCCGGTCAGGACCTGGACCGTGCCGAAGATCTGCAGTCCGCTGAGCAGGGTCAGTACGCTGACGATGCCGGTGACGTGCGACATCCCGGGCCAGGTGACGTAGCGGAACTGGGCCCAGCCGCGGGCCCCGTCCAGGGATGATGCCTCGTACAGCTCCTTGGGCACGTCCTGCCGGCCGGCGAGGAAGAGGATGAAGCCGAAGCCCCAGTGGTACCAGACGAACACGGCGGCGACCGCGATCACGGCCGTCTTGGGGTCACCCAGCCAGTTGTGCTGAAGTCCGTCGAGGCCGACGGCCTTGAGTGCCTGGTTGACGATCCCGATGTTCGGGTCGAGGAACCACGAGAACATCACGCCCACCACCACCGTGGAGAACACCCCAGGGAGGTAGAAGACGGTGCGGAAGAACGCGGACCCGCGGCGGGCACGGTGCACGGCAAGGGCCATCACCATCGAGACCGCGTTGGCGACGACCAGACCGACCGCGCCGTACAGGACGGCGTTCTTCATCGAGCCCCAGAACTGGGTGTCATGCCACACATAGCGGTAGTTGTCGAGCCCGATGTACGGCGTGTCCAGGCTCACCCCGTCCCAGGACTGGAAACTCAGGAGAATGCCCTGCACGAAGGGGACCACCGTGAACAGGCCGATCATGGCGAGTGCCGGCGCCAGGAACAGCCAGGCCGCGGGCACGCGACTGCGCCGCCTCATCACGCGCTGCATTACGCGCTCTTCTGCGCCGCGTCGAGGTCGCCGAGGACCTGGTCGACCGAGCGTTCCTTGAGGACGAGGGCCTGAGTGCCCTTCTGCAGCGCGGTGTTGACCTGCTCCAGAATCTGGTTCTGGACGAGCTGGATGTGGGAGATGTCCGCGGCGATGCCGGTCAGCTGCTTGGGGATGTTCTTGCCGGACACGGCGCGCGCGGAGGGGATCAGCGGGACCCCGGTGGCCCATGTCTGCTGCTGGTCGGCGGCGGTCAGCCACTTCAGGAACTTCAGCGCCTCGGCGGCCTTCTTACTGCGGGGGTTGACCGCTGCGCCCTTGGCCGCGCCGCCGACCAGGCGCGGGGTCTGGGTGCCGTCATCGGCCTTGGGAAGCGGGAAGGAGCGGAAGTCGGTGAAGTCCGGGGCGGTCGCGCGGGCCACGCCGACGGCCGAGGTGCCGTCGAAGATGGCCGCGACGCCCTGGGTGTTGAAAAAGGCCTTCTCCACGTTGGGGTTGTCGGTGTTGCCGCTCGGCAGCGAGCCGGTGGCGATCACGCCGGCGTCTCGCAGGTCGACCACGAGCTGCAGGGTCTTGCGCCAGCCCTCGCTCTTCCAGCTGTTGTCGCCCACGAAGGTGGCGTTGAGCTCCTCGTCGGTCATGTAGTTGGAGGCGTAGGACTGGATCACCTGGTTGGACAGGCTCGCTGCGAACCAGAAGGGACCCTTCCCAGACTTCTTGATCTTGCGCATCTGATCGATGAACTCGCCCATGGAAGCAGGCGCCTGGTCCGGGTTCAGCCCGACGGCCTTGTACATCGCGGCGTTGACGAAGACTCCCAGGGCCGGGGTCTCCCAGTGTGCGCTGTAGACACCTGGCTTCACGCCCTGCGGATTGTCCGCCGCGAACGTCGTCGTCTTCAGTGTGGCGGGCCGGAAGGTGTCGCCCCAGCTGCCCTTCATCTTATCGGTCAGGTCCATCGCCCAGCCGGCCTTGTAGTAAGGGGCCATGGTGTGGCCGTCGACCACTGAGTACATGTCCGGCATGTTGCGGGACTGGGAGCTCGATTGAAGCTTGGTCACGAAGTCCGCCGGGCCGACGTCGTCGATCCTGATCTTCACGCCGGTCTGCTTCGTGTACTGCTGGGCCAGCTTCTTCAGCGTCGCGGCCTGACCGCGGGACTGGTTCATGAAGACGATCTCCGAGCCGCCCGAGCCGCCCGAGCCGCCGGAACTGCAGGCCGCCAGTGACGTAGTGGCGAGACCGGCGCCGACCGCTCCCAGAAGGAAGCCGCGCCGGGAAGGTCCCGTGGTGGTGCCGGTCGGGTCTGCTGAACCCTTCACGTGGATTCGTGTCATCTCGGGTCTGCCCCTTTGGGTCGGTGGCGTCGACATCGCCTGAAGAGCCGCCATCGCACAGGACCGAAAGAACATGCCCTGCGAGTTCGAAACTTATTTCTATCTGGCGTGCTGGCGGTGAACGCTAGGTGCGGCAAACAAGCCCGTCAATACCTGCCGCACGGCCAATTTTCCTGTTCTGCAACCACCTTGACTCAAGGGATTCACGAAAAAAATTTCGATGCTACGGTGCTGGGCAGTCGGGCCAACCGCCCGCCGTCACGCCCCGGGAGAGCCATGGCATCCGATCCTCAACGCGTCACCCTTGCGAAGGTCGCTGAGACCGCCGGCGTCTCGGTGGCCACCGTCTCGAAGGTCATCAACGGTCGCCGTGACGTGGCTCAGCAGACGCGCGACAAGGTCCTGGAGCTGTTGCGCCGCTACAACTACGGCGGCTACCGGGATGATCTGCGCTCACACCCCACTGTGGAGCTCTTCTTCGGGTTCGAGCGACTGAGCATCTACCACACCGAGATCATTCAGAGCGTGGTGGACGCCGGAGCGGATGAGGGCATCGCGGTGGTGGTGGGCAGGCGCGGCGACCGTGATCCGACGGCCGATCCTGCCTCCTGGGCCCGCGACCTGGCCGCCGCAGGACGGCGTGCCGTCATTGCGGTGACGGCGAACACCCTGTCGTCCACGGCCCGCGAGGCGCTGGACCGGGTCCGTATGCCGTTGGTGCTGCTCGACCCGGAATCACTGCCCGACGACTCGATCGTCAGCGTCGGTGCGACCAACTTCTCCGGCGGCCACGCCGCCACCACGCACCTGCTGTCCCTCGGCCACCGCCGCATCGCCTACCTCGGCGGCACAGAGCACGCCGGCTCCAACCAGGCCCGCCTGCACGGCTTCCGCAGTGCGATGGATGCGGCAGGCGCGCAGGTGCCGACCGAACTGATCCGCCACGCCGGTACGTTCCACGCCGCCGAGGGCATCGACCACGGGGCGCGCCTGCTCGCCGTGAACCCGGCGCCCACCGCGGTATTCGCCGCCTCAGACGAACTGGCCGCCGGGGTCATCGAGGCCGCCCGGCGGTGCGGCCTGCGCGTACCCGACGACCTGAGCGTCGTCGGCTTCGACAACACACCGCTCGCCCAGGTCACCTCCCCACCGCTGACCACCATCCACGGCCCCGTCCGCGAGATGGGGGCCGTGGCCCTGCGTACCGCCCTGCAACTGGCCGCCGGGGAGAAGATCGACTCCCACCATGTCGAGCTCGCAACCCAGTTGGTCGTACGAGAATCCACCCGGCCACCGCACGACTGATCCGGGCGGCTGCCCCTGGGGGGCGCCGTCCCCGGTTGCCCGGCAGCCTCCGTCCCGTCCCCGACCCCCTTCAAGGGGGCCCGGACTCCCTCGCCCGATCCTGCTCGCGCGGGCTCGGCGCCGAGCGTATGAGGATCGTCGTACCGCCGCCGGTGTGGTGCCCACGGCCTGCGAAGCCGCACCGCAGGTCCCTCCCAACAGCCCGGCCGTCCAACTCCCCCTGATCCGCCATCGCTCCCAGCCCGCCACCACACAGCGAAGGATCCCCCGTGCTGATCACGACACCATCCGCGCCCAGCTCCCACGACTCGTTCCCGGACTCGAACCCCCTGCTCAAGACCTCCGGCACCGGCCTGGCCACCCGCGACGGCACTCCGGTCCGGCTTCGCGGCGCCGGGCTCGGTGGCTGGATGAACATGGAGAACTTCATCACCGGTTATCCGGGCAATGAGGACGCCATGCGTTCAGCGGTACGTGACGTCCTCGGCGAGCGCCGCTACGAGCTGTTCTTCGACCGGTTGCTGACCGTCTTCTTTGCCGAGGCCGACGCCGCGCTCCTTGCGTCCAGGGGTCTCAACTGCCTGCGTGTGCCAGTGAATTACCGTCACTTCGAGGACGACGCCCGACCGTTCGAGATGCGGGAGGAGGGCTTCGCGCACCTCGACCGCGTGGTGGAACTGTGCGCCCGGTACGGCATCTACACCATCATCGACCTGCACTCCCTGCCCGGCTATCAGAACCACCAGTGGCACTCGGACAACCCCACGCACCTGTCGTTCTTCTGGACCCACCCGCACTTCCAGGACCGGGTGGTCCACCTGTGGGAAGTCATCGCCGACCGCTACAAGGACAACCCGTGGGTGGCCGGCTACAACCCGATCAACGAGCCCGCCGACGATTCCGGGCAGGTGCTCCCCGCCTTCTACGACCGCCTCGCGGGCGCGATCCGCGCGGTCGACCCGCACCACATCCTCTTCCTCGACGGCAACCACTACTCCACCGAGTTCGACATCTTCGGCGACCCCATCGACAACACCGTCTACACCTGCCACGACTACGCGCGCGCCGGGTTCGCCCGCAGCACCGGCTACCCCGGCCACACCGACGGCGTCTGGATCGACAGGGACCAGGTCGAGGACTCCTTCCTGCGTCGCACCGCGTACATGCGCAAGACCAACACCCCCATCTGGGTCGGCGAGTTCGGTCCCGTCTACACCGGCGACCCCGTGCGGGACGAGCAGTGCGCCCAACTGCTCGCCGACCAACTGGAGATCTACCGGCGCCACGAAGCGAACTGGACCATCTGGACATACAAGGACGTCGGCCTGCAAGGGCTCGTCCACCTTGCCCCTGGCAGCGCCTACGACCGGCACTTCGGCGCGTTCATGGCGAAGAAGCACCGCCTGGGTGCGGAAGCCTGGGGTTCCCCCGAAGGCGCCGCCCTGGACCTAATCAAGCCGCTCGAACAACTCGTCGTCGACGAGTTCCCCGGCTTCTGCGGGCAGCCGTTCAGCACCCGCCAGTGGCTCGACGTCATCATCCGGCACGTCGTGCTGGGCCAGCCGCTGATCCGGGAGTACGCCGAGCTCTTCCGCGGCCTCGGCGACGACGACGTACTCGCCCTGGCCGACTCCTTCGCACTCGACCGGTGTGTCTCGCGCGACCAGCACCTGGACCTGCTCGCGAACGGCTGACGGATCGCCCCGGCCCTGGCCGGCCACTCGACAACTTACGGAGAGTCATGTTCCAGCCGCCCCGGCGCGTCCTGTTCGGTGCCGCCTACTACTACGAGTACCAGCCCTACGAGCGCCTCAAGGACGACCTTGACCTGATGGCCGAGGCGCACTTCAACGTCATCCGTGTCGGTGAATCCGTGTGGTCGACCTGGGAGCCCGAGAACGGGGGCTTCGAACTCGACTGGCTCCAGCCGGTCCTGGACGGCGCGCACGAGCGCGGCATCGCCGTGATCCTCGGGACCCCGACCTACGCGATACCCCCGTGGCTCGCCCGCCAGTACCCGGAGATCGCCGGCGAACGCGGCACCGGGCAGCGCATCGGCTGGGGATCGCGGCAGGAAGTGGACTACACGCACCCGGCGTTCCGCTTCCACGCCGAGCGCGTCATCCGCAAGGTCGTCGCCCGGTACGCCGAGCACCCCGCCGTCATCGGATTCCAGGTCGACAACGAGCCCGGCCTGGAACTGTTCCACAACCACGGCGTCTTCCAGCGCTTCGTCGACCATCTGCGTCACACCTACGGCGACGTCGACACCCTCAACCGCGATTGGGGCCTGACCTATTGGTCGCACCGCCTGTCCACCTGGGCCGATCTGTGGACGCCCGACGGCAACAGCCAGCCACAGTACGACCTGGCCTGGCGCCGCTTCCAGGCCGCTCTCACCACCGAGTTCATTGAGTGGCAGGCCGGCATCGTCCGCGAGTACGCGAGCCCCGACCAGTTCGTCACCACCTGCATCGCCTACGACCGCCCGGGCATCGAGGACGACGCGCTCACCCGCAACCTCGATGTCACCGCGGGCAACCCCTACTACCCCATGCAGGACGCACTCACCCTGCCGAACCCGCACCCCACGCGCCAGAGCGCGGCCGCCAACGAGGGAACCTGGGCGCTCTACCGCATCGCCGACCGCTTCTACGCCTCCCGACAGGAACCCTTCCTCGTCACCGAGACCAACGCCCAGACCATCGGCGGATCCTGGAACAACAAACCCGCCTACGACGGGCAATGGCGCCAGGCCGCCTGGGCGCTGATCTCCCGAGGCGCCTCAATGATCGAGTACTGGCACTGGCACACCCTGCACGTCGGCACCGAGACCTACGTCGGCGGCATCCTTCCGCACAGCGGACGGCCGGGCCGGATCTACCGCGAACTCGCCGCTCTGGGCGCCGAGTTGGATGCGGCCGGTGACCTGGTCGCCTCGCTCACCCCGGACACGGACGTCGCCTTCCTCTACTCACTGCCCAGCAAATGGGCCCTGGGGGCTCAGCCCCCACTGGCCAAGCCGGACGGCTCACCGGACGAGCGCAGCCACGCCACGATCTTCGACGCGTTCTACCGGGGCGCGTTCGACGCGGGCCTGCAAGTACGCCTGGTTCACCCCGGTCAACTGGACACGGTGGACCTGCCGCCGCTGCTCGTCGTCCCCGCGCTCTACATCGCGGACGACGCGACGCTGGACCGGCTGCTCGCCTACGCGGAATCCGGCGGACACCTGGTGATAGGCCCCCGCACCGGGTACGCGGACCCCGAAGCCCGGGCCCGCACCGACATCCAGCCGGCCCGTCTCGCCCGGGCCGCCGGGGTCTCCTACGACGAATTCACCAACCTGGACACGGCGGTACGGGTGCACGGCAGCGCGGAACTCCCGCTGCCGGCCGGAGCCGACGCCCTGCACTGGGCGGAGGCTCTCGTCCCGGACGGAGCGGACGTGCTGGCCACCTACGACGACCCGCACCTCAAACGCTGGCCCGCGACTACGACCCGCCGCTGCGGCGAGGGCCGCATCACCTACGTCGGCACGGTGCCCGACCCGGCCTTCGCCGAGGCACTGTTCGGCTGGGCGGCCGCCCCGGCCGGGGCGTGGCGCCTCCCGTATCCGAGCGTCACGGCCACCTCGGCCACGGCCCCGGACGGCCGTCGCGTCCGCTTCCTGCACAACTGGTCATGGGACCCGGTGTCCGTTTCACTCCCCACTGCCGTGGAGGACATCCTCACCCACACCACATACGCAGCCGGGCGCACGATCGAACTCGGCCCGTGGGACGTCAAGGTCTTCACGGAACGCGACTGACCTGACACGCCGGGGCCGGCCTGATGAGCGGCGGCAACACCCGTTCATCAGGACCTGTTGTGCTCTCGATCTTCTGACCTGCAACCGCCGTGCCTGTGCGCACGGCGCCGATAGGAGTGTGCAAGACCTTGACCAGTGACACCCGGCGGGCACTCGTCGTCCGTGCTGCTGGTCACGGGCACCAGCCCGTGACCAGCAGCAACACCTTCCTGCCGTTCCTGAAGGAACATGGATTATTCGTGGCGACCTCCGATGACCTCGCGGTGTACGAGGACGCCGAGCGCCTCGCCGCCGCCGTCCGCGGGGGACCGGCCTCACCGGCCGGCACGGCGGCATCGCCGCTACTCGCAGTGACCGCACTAGATTTCCTGGTGCCGGTTTCTGCTCATGATCAGCCGCCACAGGCAGTGCTCATCACACGCGGACTCCGACGTTCCCGCAGGAACTCCTGCGCACGACCCCGCGTTCCCTACACTTGGCCCCTCCGTCGGCTGACCGTGGATCTCATGGCAGACAGCACGAGAAGGCCCCACACCGCTGATTTTCGCAGGACCGCTCGACGATCCGATCAGGAGCACGGCAGCATTCGCCCCTCGTCCTGCCGCAAGGGACTACGACCGGGATCACGCGCAACGGCCAGCCTTCGTTGGTGTGCTGGGCAACGATGAGCCCGGGCGAGGGAGGGGAGCTACGCGGTGACTGGGTCCGTGGCCGCGGTGTCGTCGTCGAAGGTCATCTCCGGTGCGGGCCGGCGGAAGCCCGTGGTCAGGACGGCCAGGTAGACGACGCCGATCGCCAGCCATACGCCGCCGATCTGGAGTGCGACGTGACCGAGCTTTGTGAGCAGGTAGAGGGAGACGGCGGCGCCGATGGCCGGCATCACCAGGTACGAGAAGAGGTTGGGGGTGCGGTCGTGTCTGCGCTCTCGGACCAGGTGGGCGATCACGCAGACGTTCACCAGGGTGAAGCCGAGGAAGGCGCCGAAGTTGATGAATGAGGTGGCTGTGGTCAGGTCGAGTTTCATGGCGATGACACCGGCGGCCGCGGTCAGCAGCAGGTTCAGGACGGGCGTGCCGGTTTTCTTCGACAGGTTGCCGAAGAGGGCCTTGGGCAGTGCGCCGTCGCGTCCCATGACGTACATGAGGCGGGCGGCGGAGGCTTGCAGGGCGATACAGGAGGCGATGGATCCGGCGATGGTGACGAAGTTGATGATCTCGGCGTACGTCTCGCCGCCGACCTGGACCTTCAGGTGGTAGGCGGCCGCGTCGACGTCGGCGAACTTCGCGCCGGGGTGGACCAGTTGCATCACGAAGGACAGCACGATGAAGATCGCTCCGGCGGCGATGACGCAGCCGATGATGCCGCGGCCGATCGTCCTGGCCCCGCCCCTGGCCTCCTCGCCGAGCGTGGAGACGGCGTCGAAGCCGAGGAAGGAGTACGCGGCGATGGCGGCGGCCGCGGTGACCGCGCCGATCGAAGTGCCTGAGTTCCACAGGGCGTTGGTGGCGGGGGCGGAGGAGCCGTGCTTGCCGAGGAAGACGACACACAGGGTGGCGAAGAGGACCAGCGACCCCAGAGCGATGAACATCAGGACCTTGTTGACGCGGTCCGCGAGCTTCATGCCGAAGACGTTGATGGCGGTGGTGATGCCCACCGAGACGATCAGCCAGACCCACTTGGGGATCTCGGGGAACTGGGCGTTGAAGTAGATCGCCGTGATCAGCCAGCCGACCATCGGGATGAAGAAGTAGTCGAGCAGCATCGCCCAGCCGGACAGGAAACCGATGCGGCTGTCGAGCATCTTGCGGGCGTAGGTGTAGACGGACCCGGCGCCGGGCACGGCGCGCGCCATCTTCGCGTAACTCAGCCCGGTGAGCAGCATCGCGAGGGTGGCGATGGCGAACGCGGTCGGGGCCGCGCCGCCGCTGGTGGCGGCGACCACGCCGAACATCGTGACGACGATGCCGGGCGAGATGTAGGCCAGGCCGAACAGGACGACGGAGAGGAGACTCAGGTCGCCCCTCAGCCTCATGGTGCTCTCTGTGCTCTGTGTGGTCTCGCTGTTCAACATCGCGGCTCCTCGGTGGTGTGGGCGGGGTTCCAGGTGGCGGGGTCGATGCGACCCCCGTACAGCGGGAGCTCGAGAGCTGGGTCGCCGGGGCGGAACTGGTCCCAGACCCGGTTGAGACCGGCGGTGCCGTAGCGGCGGACGTTGCTGACCTCGTCGAGGTCGATCACGTCGGTGAGGGTGGAGTCGCCGGCATCGACGGTTTCGGCGCGCACCGTGCCCTGGGGGTCGATGACGAGGCTGCGGCCGGTCCCGGAGGGGGCGGCGGAGTTGACGCTGGCGACGAAGACCTGGTTGGTGATGGCGTTGGCGCGGTTGAGGACGACTTCCTGCGCGCGGTCGCTCGTCGACGTGCGGACCACGTTGACGATCAGCTCGGCGCCCATCCAGGCCAGATGGCGGGAGATCTCCGGGAACCAGGTGTCGTAGCAGATGGACAGGCCGATGCGGCCGACCCCGGGGAGGTCGACGACCTCGAACCGGTTGCCGGGTGTGGTCGTCTCGTACGGGCGCCACGGGCAGATCTTGCGGTACGCGGCGAGGCGCTCACCCTGTGGTGAATAGACCGGTGTCGTGTTGTGGACGCGGTCGTCGGTGCCTCGCTCGTAGACGCTGCCGGGTACCAGCCAGATGCCCAGGTCCCCCGCGAGCTCGGCGAAGGCCGCATCGCGTTTGCCGTCGAGCGGCTCGGCGGCCTCCGCCGGGGCGGCGGGGACGCCGGGGGCGCTCTCGCCGAGGTGCAGTTCGGGGTAGACGACGAGGGCGCCGGGTGCGCGCAGTTTCACGCGCCGCTCCACGTCGGCGGCGAAGCCTGTGAGGTCGTCGGCCGGGCGGCCAGGCGCCTGGGCGAGGATCAGGGGCAGGGGGCGGGCCATGCGGGAACCAGCCAATCGAAAGGATTGTTGTACGAGGAAAAGTCGACGGAGATTCGGGTGCCGATCACCAGGAATTCCGGTGGGACAAGAATGCAGCCAGTCAGCCATAGCCTCAAATACTTGGCAGGGTTGACTATCATGCCTTTGAGGCATGAAGGTGTCATGCCTCCTCCGTCTCCCGAAGGACCACCGCCATGGAAATCCGAGTGCTGCGCTACTTCCTGACCATCGTGGAGACCGGTTCCGTCACCAAGGCTGCCGAGGTGGTCCGCGTCGCCCAGCCCTCGCTGTCGCGCCAACTGCGCGGCCTGGAAGGGACCTTGGGGATGACGCTCTTCGACCGCGGCGGCAAGCAGATGGTCCTCACGGCGGCCGGCCGGCGCTTCCTTCCGCTGGCCCGCGACCTGGTCGCCCGCGCGGACGCCGCCGAGGCCGCGGTCGGTGCGCTGGCTGCCGGTCGTGCCATGCGGATCACCGTGGCGGCACCGCCCACCACCATCACCGACGTGATCGCGCCGTTCCTGGCCACCTGGGGACCGGAAGATCCGCTCGTCACCGTGCAGGCGGAGAGTCCGGCACATGCGTACCAGGCCCTTGCCAGGGGCGCCGACGTAGCCGTCTCCTCAGCACCTCCGAGGAGTCGATTCGCCGGCCTCCCGGTGGCCCGCCTGCCGCTGTGGGCCTACGTCCGTGCCGACCACGCCTGGGCGGACCGGGACCACGTCACCATCAGGGAGCTTGCCGCGCAGCCCCTCATCGTCCTCACCGCGGCGCACCGCACCCGCCGCATCCTGGACAACGCCGTGCAGGACGCGGACGCCTCGTACGACATCGTGCTCGAATGCGACACCCCGCACGTCGTACAGGCCATGGCGGCCTCGGGCCATGGCGTCGCGGTGGTCTCCGACGATCCCCGCTTCGACCTGCACCCGCTGCTGATCCTCGACAACTCGGGCGAACCGCTGCAGATCCACCTCCACGCGGCGTGGGACGCCGGCCACTACGCGCTGCACAGCATCGAGGCATTCGCGGCCGGGCTGTCACGTTTTTGCGTCGAGCGGTACGGGCCGCAGGTCGCCGCCCGCCTATGAACTGCGGCGACGACTACATGGAGGTATGCCTGGTAGGCAGCCTGACCAGGCCGGGCGGGCATTGGACGGTGGCCCGGGCGCGCCCCATCATGCGGCGATATCCCGCCACGCGGCGGGATCCCGCATCAGTCACCGACCGAGAGGACCTCGGACCCGTGTCGAGACCGTTCCCTGTCCGACGGCTACGCCGTGCCGCTGCCGTCGCCGCCGTGCTCGCGGGGCTGTTCGCCGTCCCGTCACTGACGACCGCGGCGCCCGTCGCGACCGCATCCGTACCCGTTCCGGGTGATCCGCTCACCGGAAGCGGTGCGGTGAACCGGACCCAGCTCACCGCCGCCCAGCTCGCCGGGGGCAGTGCCGAGGGCACCGTGCCCGACAGCGCCTTCGCCCTGCCGGCGCAAGCGGCGCCACCCACCCACAGCTTCGAAGGCACCCTCACCCTCGACGGCCTCTCCACCGCCGGAGGATTCCGCGCACTGAAAGACCCGGACGGATACGCAGACGCGGCAGCGACCCGGCATCTGCCGCCGGTCGACATCGCGCTCGTGCAGAACGGCAGCCACCTCGTCCCGGCGAAGCGCGGGCTGGAGTACACGGGGAACCCGGCGTGGAATCTGGCGGTGGGGCCCGGCCGCGCGTGGAACGAGAACGGCGACGGCCAACGCACCCGCGCCTCCCTGCCGTTCGCGCTGATCGAGCGCAACGCCAACTGCGTGCACAACGGCGCCCTCACCTTCCTCTTCGACGACACGTCGGTCTCCGAGGTCCGCTACCAGATCACCACGGAGACCTGCGAGTACTTCCAGTTCGACATGTGGGGCCAGGTGCCGGCCGACTACCGGCCCGGCCCCGTCGACGACGCCGAGAACCTGCGCGACGCGTACGCCTCCGAGGTCAAGGACCGGCTCCCGACCAAGCCCATCTCGGCGCTGGCCACCGACTACCCGGACAGTGGGGTGGACGTGACGAAGTTCGGCTCCGGCGTCACGCCGTCCGCGCTGAGCACCTTCGGCTTCTACTACAGCGGAGTCCACTACGTGGGCAACTGTCGTACCCGGCAAGGGGATTACCCCTTCTGCGGCCAGATGCTGCTGCCGTCGTACTCGACCGCGAAGTCGGCATTCGCGGGAACGGCCATGCTGCGTCTGGCGCAGCGCTACGGCCCGGCCGTGGCCCAGGAGAAGCTCTCCGACCGAATCCCCGAGACCGCCGGCAACACTGCCTGGAGCGGCGTCACCCTCGACCACACCCTCGACATGGCCACAGGGAACTACACCTCGCCCGGCTACGAGACCGACGAATCGGGCAGCACCATGGCGAACTTCTTCGCGGCCGAGCCCTACGCCGACAAGATGCGACTCGCCCTGTCGTTCCCACATAAGGCCAAGCCCGGCAGCAAGTGGGTGTACCACACCTCCGACACCTTCCTCGCCACCCGCGCGATGAACAACTACCTGCAGGACAAGGCCGGTTCGGGCGCCGACATCTTCAACATGCTCCGCGACGACGTGCTCAAGCCCATCGGCGTCGGGCCCGACTCCCTCGTCTCCTCGCGTACCGACAACAGCCCTGGCGGGGTGCCCTTCGGTGGCTACGGCATGTTCTGGACGCAGGACTCCGTCGCCAAGTTCGCGAAATTCCTCAACAACGACCACGGCGCCGTCAACGGCACGCAGATACTCGACCCGACTCTGCTCGCGGCCACCATGCAACGCACACCGCAGGACCGGGGCATGACCACCACCGGCACCAAGCCCATGAAGTACCAGAACGGCTTCTGGGGCCGGGAGTTCACCTCCGCCGACGACCCCGCCTACACCAGCCCCTTCTACGTACCATTCATGTCGGGATACGGTGGCATCACCGTCGCGATGATGCCGAACGGCGCCACCTACTACTACTTCAGCGACAACAACGAATTCAGCTGGAACGCCGCCGTCGCCGAAGCAGACAAGCTGGCGCCCATGCCCGGCACGGCGGTTGCGGTGAGGAAGACCCCATCGAAGTAGGCAGTCCAGCCTCCTTCGTATGGTCACGCTCCTGCCCGTCGGGCACTACAACCGACGGGCAGGAGCGTGCCTGGATGCGTCACCGGGGCGGGATCGAACTAGCAATGACGCACCCAGCTCAACTGAATGACCAGCCCTCCCCTGAAGGACATCAGGTCGTCAGCAACTTCCGTACGGCGCTGAGGATCGTCGCATCGGAGAGGTACGCCATGTGTGTCTCGCAGGCCACGTAGTTGTTGGTGGCCCCGGCGAGTTTGGTGCTGGTGTAGGGGTTGATCATGCCGTCGCAGGGCGAGTACCAGGTGGCGTACTTGGTGCTGCCGGGGGTCTCGTCGCCGGAGTTGACGGTGGTCAGGAAGGACGAGCCGGGGTACATCTCCTGACACGAGGTGTACGTCTGGCAGGAAGAGGCGTTGCTGCTCCCGTGGTTGGCGCCGGCCAGTGAGGCCATGTGCTTCACGTACGGTTGCCCGCCGAGCTCATTGACGTACCAGTTGGTGACCATGCCGCCCATGGAGTGGTTGACGATGTCGACCTGGCTGGCTCCGGTGGTGGTCAGCACCTGCTGTACGTAGCTGGCCAGGCCCTGAGCGCTGGTCTTGTTCGACTGCGTCCAGGTGTACTGGTAGGTGAACAGGTCGCTGGCCGGGTACCCAGCGGCCTCGAACGATGCTTTTGCGGCGCTCCAGTTGGACGGGCTCTCGGCATAGCCGTGCACGAAGACGACCGGAGTGCGGGTGGCGGCCTCGGCCCGGGGGGCCGTGGCCGCGCCGCCGAGGGCGAGCGTGCCCGCGACGGCGAGCGCGGTGAGTGCGGAGCGGTTGCGGCGTGTGGCGGAGGCATCAGAAATGCGGCTCATTGTCTGCTCCTGGGAGATGGGCCGTGGATCGCCTGAGACTGCTCGGCCGATCCATGGACACGTGCGTCGGCCGAGTGAGCGACCGATGGTCAACGGGCGGGAGCCAGGTTGTTGCTGCGCGTCCGGATACCGTAGAGCGGCCGAAACCTGACCGGTTGCCCGAGTGGAGGGAACGTTAGGTAGCCGCGTTACAGCAGGGTTACAGATGCCTCAGAGATGCGAGAGTTGCCAGAGGCGCAGCGCGAGGTGGACGTCGAGTACGCGCGTGCCGTCCCGCCAGTCGGCGCCCAGCAGACGGTCGAGCTTGTCCAGCCGCTGACGCACGGTGTTCTGGTGCAGGTGGAGGCGCGCCGCGGTGGCGGCGACGCTGCGGTTGGCATCCAGGTACGCCAGGGCGGTGGGCGCCATGGAGGTGCCGTGCTCGGTGTCGTATACGAGGGCAGGACCGATGGTGTCCTGGACGATGGCGCGGTGCAACGCCGTGTCCTGCGCCCCGAGAACGAGCCCGACACTGCCCAGCATCGACTCCGTCGCCACCTCGCCCTCCCGCCCGAGCAGCCGGAGCGCCCGCGCGAGCCGGTGCGCCCGTTCGTGCGTGTCGCGGACCGACGCGATGCCACGCCCGGGGCCCGCGCAACCGACCGTGGCCGCCACGTTCCTGCGCTGCAGCTCGGTGGAGATCTCGGTGCCGATGTGCGACGGAGCCTCGGAGGGCAGCAGCGCGCACACGTGCCCACGGTGCGACGCGACCAGTCCGACGCCGGCCGCCGTCTCATGGACGACGCGGGCGACGACCGCGTGAGCCGTCTCCGGTTCCTGCGAATCGACGATCAAGACGGCCAGTGACGCCTCTACGTGGATGCCGTGCTCGGCGAGCTTTCGCTGCAGCACAGGCAGGGAAGGGCCGGTCGCGTCCTCGGCCAGCACGAGATCGAGGAGCTCGGACTGCTCGCGCGTGCCCGCCTCCGCGATGGCCTGATCGAACAGCAACTGGGCGATGAGGGTGGTGGCGGCCCGTTGCAGGATGAGGCCGTCGAGCGCGCTGAGGGGACCGGAGGCGCAGATCACGCCCAGTACCTTGTCGCCCACGACCGCGGCCATCACGGTCGTCGTCATTCGTGTCTGCGCCGGGGAGTTCGCCTCCGGGTCGGTCGAGCGCTGGTCGGCCGGGCGCAGGTCGCCCGTCGCCGGCTCCCCGGTGCGGCGGGACTCCTGCGCCAGCTCGCTCAACCGTCGGGCGTCGTGCCCGGCCGTGGTCCGCGCTCCACTCAGCATGTCGGCGGTCACCATCTGCACGTCGGTGCCGAGAATCGTCGCGACCTCCGCCTCGATGCGACTCAGTCCCTCCATCGAGGACAGCGCGGATACCAGCGCGGCGTCGGCTCGTTCCAGCCGCTGAAGGTCCGTGACGTGGCGCCGGCTCTCAGCCTCGGCATGCCGTGCCTGGTCGAGCGAGTGATGGAGGCTCTCCACCAGTTGCGCGGTCTCGAGGGCGACGGCGGCCAGCGAGGCAAGGGAGTTGAGCGTCGATGCCTGGTCGTGGTCGTAACTACGGGGGTAGCGGTCCGCGACCAGGAGTGCTCCGATCACACGGCCCTCGACGTGCAGGGGCGCACCGAGGATCGCCCGTACTCCTTCGGCGCGGACCGCCTCGTCGACGGACGCGATGTGGTGCACGCTCTCGTCGGCCAGATAGTCGCGGGTGGCAGCGGGCACGTCCGAGTCGGCGACGGCGCCGAGGATGCCCGTGCCGAACGGCATGCGCAGGGAGCGGTAGGCAGAAGTGACGACACCGTCCGTGGTGTGGATGTACGTCTCTTCCGTGGCGTAGTCGTTGAGGCTCAAGTACGCCATGTCCGAGCCGACGATCGTGCGCGCACTGCGCACGATCGTGCGGATCGCCGCTTCGCGGTCGCGCTTGGCCGTGATCTCGAGGGCCGTCTCGTAGATGGCATTGAGCAGAGCCTGCCGTGAGCGAGCCTCGGCGAGGGTGTGACCGATCGTCCGCATCGCTTGCCGGGCCGCGGGTGACAGGTGTCGGAGATCCGGGCCCGCGAGCAGCGCGTCGAGGGCTGCCACGTCGGCCTCGGAGGCCAGGGCGGTCAGGACGGATTCGACAGCATGGGCGGGCACCGTGGGGCCGGTCGAGGAGGTGGCCGCGCGGGACTGTGCGGCCGAGGCGGAGCCATCGTCAGACATGGGCACAGCCTCCTTGATCGTCTGAGAACTCCCCGCCGGTAACGGAGAAGTCCACAGTAATCCGCAGAGAACATGGAGATCTCTCCATAGCTCCACGGAAGCGGCCCGGGGAAGCTGTGCGGAGGCGTCCTCGCTGGTGACAACGCCGTGCAGTGAGAGAAGGGGCGCCAAATGGCCACCATGGATGCTGGCATGCGGGGTGTTCCCCCGGCAGGTTTCAGAAAGATCATCGCCGGTTCGATGGCCGGCACCGTCGCCGAGTGGTACGAGTTCTTCATCTACGGAACGGCCGCGAGCCTCGTCTTCGGCGAGCTGTTCTTCCCCGGGTCCGACAACCCGCTCGACGGGGTGATCGCCGCCTTCGCGACGTACGCCATCGGCTTTGTCGCCCGCCCAGTGGGCGGCCTCGTCTTCGGGCACTTCGGTGACCGGTACGGGCGCAAGCAGCTCCTGCAGATCTCGCTCCTGCTCGTCGGCGCGTCGACCTTTCTGATGGGCTGTCTGCCGGGCTTCGACACCTGGGGCTACCTGGCGCCGGTCGCTCTGGTGACCTTGCGGTTCGTCCAGGGCTTCGCCGTCGGCGGCGAGTGGGGCGGTGCCGTGCTGCTCGTCAGCGAGCACAGCCCCGACGACCGCCGCGGCACCTGGGCCGCGTTCCCTCAGGCGGCCGTGCCACTTGGGAACCTGATCGCCACGATCGTCCTGCTGAGCCTCAACGCCGTCATGTCACAGGACATGTTCCTCACCTGGGGCTGGCGCATCGCGTTCTGGCTGTCGGCCGTGATCATCATCGTCGGCTACTACGTACGCAAGAACATCGAGGACGCCCCGCTCTTCGTCGAAGCCCTCGAGCGGCAGAAAGAGCGGGAGGAGGAACAGGCCGGACTCAGGGAACTGCTCAGCCGCCACCCTCGACAGGTCCTCGCAGGAATGGCCGCACGCTTCGGTGACAACACGCTCTACTACCTCATCGCCACGTTCACGATCACGTACCTCACCGTGTCGAAGGACATGTCCAGCCAGACCGTGCTCCTGCTCATGCTCATCGGGAACGCCTTCCAGACCGGCTTCATGATCCTCGCCGGGTACGTGTCCGATCGCATCGGCCGGCGCCCCACCTACCTCCTGGGCGGGGTGAGCGGGCTCGCCTGGGCCGTCGGCTACTTCTTCGCTCTCGAGACAGCGAACTTCTGGGTGATCCTCGCGGCGATCGTCGTCGGCCTCGGGGTGCACGCGATGCTCTACGCCCCCCTGGGGGCGATGCTCAGCGAGATGTTCCCGACCCGGGTCCGGTACACGGGAGTGTCGTTCTGCTACCAGGTGACGTCGATCTTCGCGGGCTCCCTCGCCCCGATCATCGCTGCCCTGCTGCTGTCTCACTTCGGCTCGACCGTGCCCATCACGATCTACATCCTCGTTGTCCTCGCGGTGTCGACCACCACGGTCTTCGCGGCGTACAAGGAAACCTCCGGGGCATCGCTGCGCGCCATCGACGAACAGGATCACTCAGCTCGGCAGGACACGGCACCGGTAGGAGCGGCACGATGACCACGACGACGAACACGACAACGACCCCCACCTCGACCCACCAGACCCGCCAGATCCGAGGGGCCGTGCTGGAGTCGTGCGACAACGAACGCCCCTTCGCCACGAGCCGGCCGATCACCGTGTGCGACCTCGAACTGTCCGGTCCCGGCCCCGATGAGGTGATGGTCCGCATCGAGGCTGCCGGTGTGTGCCATTCGGATCTGTCCGTGGTGGACGGCAACAGGCGCCGGCCGACTCCGATGTTGCTCGGCCATGAAGCCGCCGGGCGCATTGTCGAGATCGGCGAGAACGTCGCCGACCTAAGTGTCGGCCAGCGGGTCGTCATGGCGTTCCTGCCCCGCTGCGGAGCATGTGCGGGGTGCCGAACCGAGGGCAAGATGCCGTGCGCCGCGGGCACCGCGACGAACAACGCGGGGACGCTCCTCGGCGGTGGTACCCGGCTGTCGCGCAACGGAGAACCGGTCTACCACCACCTGGGCGTCTCCGGCTTCGCCACGCACGCCACCGTCGACCGCAGGTCCGTCACCCCGGTTGACGACGACGTGCCGCCGGATGTCGCCGCCCTGCTCGGTTGCGCGGTCCTGACCGGCGGCGGAGCCGTACTCAATGCGGTGCGCCCCGCACCGGGCCAGACCGTGGCGGTCGTCGGCCTCGGAGGGGTCGGCATGGCAGCAGTGCTCACCGCCCTGTCGCTCGGAGCCGAAGTCGTAGGGGTCGACGCCGTCGAGTCCAAACTGGACCTGGTGAGGCCATTCGGCGTCGCGCACGCGCTCACCCCGGAACAGGTCCTCCATCAAGGACTTCGGGCTGACGTCGTCGTGGAGGCCGCCGGACATCCGCGGGCATTCGAGACCGCCCTGGCCATCACCGCCCCCGGAGGCGCTACGGTGACGGTCGGCCTGCCCGGGCCCGAGGCGCGCGCCACCGTCTCGCCCCTCACGCTCACCGCGGAAGCGCGGACCATCGTGGGTAGTTACCTCGGCTCGGCCGTGCCCCAACGGGATATCCCGATCTACGCACAGCTGTGGCGCGAGGGCCGGCTGCCCGTGGACCGGCTCATCTCCTCCCGCATCCGGTTGGACGACATCAACGAGGCGATGGACCTCCTCGCCGGCGGATCCCAACTCCGGCAGGTGATCGTGTTCGACGACGAGGACACACCCCCAGCGGTGTGAGTACGGTGGCTGGCCCGCCTCGCGGGCCAGCCATTCCTCATTCCTGCTCGCTCATGGTGAGGACGTCGGGGATGTGGGCGCGGGCGTGTACCTCGCCCGACGACGCGGTACACGCCGACACTTGCTCTGGCACCGGCTTGGTCTGCCGCACAGCACGTTTACGTAGTCTGCGGGCCCTGGCCTGTCCGGAAGTAGCGCCTCGACCATGGCTGCCGCCTCATCCGCAAGTAGCGCACGGCCGACCGGCGCCGGCGTTCCGGTCCGGGAAATCTGATCGTTCCGCGCTCGGCCGTCCGTTGATGCCGGTCACGGGTGGGCGAGGAGTCTGATCCCAGACCGGTTTCCGTTGTTCGGTCAGTCATGGATCTGCCTGAACGGTGGTTTCCGTGCGAAGCACGAGTTTCGGGAATGCTCCCTTACCGCAGCAGCCGTGCCGGGAGGATGGGCGGGTGCTGTCCCGGGTCCGGGGTCTGACTCATGATTCGCCTGACCGAAGTGTCTAGTTGTCACAATGTCGACTGCTGGCCGGGGACGGTGCGTTGTCGGTGCCGGGCTAGCGGGGTGTGTCCCGATAGAGGGGCCTCGCCGTCCCGGCGTCAAGGTAGGTGTCCAGGTGCTCGCCGAGAACAACGTCTTGGACGACGACGGTCCATCCCGCCTGCGCGTACAGGTCTGCGACCGCAGCGGATGCCTGGTAGCGCAGCCGCAGCTGAGCCCTTCCCTCTGCGGTCGGCTGAGGCGTGAACTCCTCGCGACCGGACACGATCATCCGCCGGAAGCTGTCACCGTGCAGATGCACGGAGCGTGGGAGCCGCTCGGCCAGCAACTGGGCGACGGTGGACTTCCCTGACGCCATGACTCCGGTGACGAGCACGACTGCGGAACTGAGCTCCTGCACTGTTGGCCCCCGTCATGGTGCGCCTGAGTCCGAACTGCCGTGAAGCCCATGGTAGGACAGGTCTCACCACAAGATCATGTCCGTAACCACCAGAGGCTTCACGTTGGTCACCTATGTTGCCACGCTCGATGTCCCCCGCCACGTCGTGGACCACCTCGCCCGTCTGCTGGCCGCGCACCGCCGCCTGATCGGCACTCCGCACGGCTCGCGGGCGCTCGGGCCGTTCCGACAGGCCGTGTTGGTGTTGCGCTGGTTCCGGGAACGCGGCTGCGTGCACTGCCTGGCGCGAGACGCCGGGATCTCGCAGGCCACCGGCTACCGCTACCTGCACGAGGGCATCGACGTCCTTGCCGACCAGACCCCCGACCTGCACGACGTCCTGACACGCTGCCAGGAGGAGGGAATGACGCACGTGATTCTGGACGGCACCCTGATCGAGTCAGACCGCGTCTCCGGGGAGCGCGAGAACGGCAACGACCTCTGGTTCAGCCAGAAGCACAAGGCGTTCGGCGGCAACGTGCAGTTCCTCTCCGCCCCGGACGGCACTCCGCTGTGGGTCTGCGAGGTTGAGCCCGGATCGACGCCTGACATCACCGCGGCCCGGATCCACGTCCTGCCTGCGCTCTACAAGGCGGCTGCCCAGGGCCTGCCGACCCTGGGGGACAAGGGCTACATCGGGGCGGGCATCGGCATACGCATCCCCGTCCGCCGCCCGAAGGGCCGCTCCGAGCAAGCCCTCCACATCGACATCCGGATGGCGAACGCCCTGATCAGGCACGTCCGAGCCCTGGGGGAACGTGCCGCCGCCGAGCTCAAGGAACCCTGGCGTGCGCTCAAGCGCGTCACACTCAGCCCCTGCCGCATCGGCGACATCACCCGCGCCGCGCTCGTCCTCAACCAGCGTTGGAAGTGATCTTCATAGAGAAGACCTCAGTGACCTGCTGGTTCGCGCATGTGCACATGTGTCGGGGCGTGAACCGGGTTCGTGGCGCCCCAGCCTGACGAACTTGCGTGTCGTCGGTCGGCTCGGCTTCTCGGCTGCGTCATTAGTAGATATGGGCGTAGAAGGTAGATATATTGACATAGCTATGTTCAGCCGCATACGTTTTCGGACTGTGAGCCAGCCCAGAGCATCCGTTCAGGACGTCAACCACGTAGCTGACGAGCTAGTCGTGTGTCTGCCCGCGCTGGCTCGGGCCATGGAACGGCAGATCGGCCCGGACTTCGAACACCCCAAACCGCCCGAGGCGCAGATTGCGCTGCTCCGTCACGTTGAGGCCAATGACGGGGTCACGGTGCGGAGGGCGGCAGACGCACTGCTGATGAAGCCCAACAACGTGAGCGCAATGGTGACGCAGCTGACCGAGCAGGGTCTGCTGGAACGCCGACAGGACTCTGCCGACAAGCGCGTTGCGCACCTGCACCTCACATCGGCCTCGCGGCAGCAGCTCGCCGAGGTCCAGCACCTGATGAGCAGCCTGCTCAGACGGGCGCTGCGGAGCATGACCGAGGACGAACTGGAGGCTCTCGACTCGGCGTTGACCGCACTGCATGCCCTGAACGAGCGCCTTCACCCCGACACGCACTGACGCACGTTCAGGGATGCCGCACCCTGTTTTCAGGGCGTACCGCTCACGCGCTGCACCGCGTCGGTCTGCGGATCTTTGCCGTGGGCGCGCGGCTGCGTATGAATTCCCGGAGATGCCGAACCCCGGGCCGGTATCGGACGGCCGTCCCTGCCGTTCCCGACCACCGGCCCGGGGTTTTGGTGCCGGGCCGGACGTGTCCTCAATCGCGTCCGGCCCGGGCCTTGTCACTCGCCGGGGTGGGCGAGTTCGATGTCGTGGCCGTCGATGGAGCTGCCCCGGACGGACAGGTCCCTGGCCTTCGGCGGGTAGCCGGTCGCGAAGACCGTGTAGCTGCCACCGTCCAGGTCGGAGAAGGCGTACGCGCCGTCTTCGCCGGTGGCCGAGGCGGCGACCACGTTGCCTGCGGCATCGACGAGCGTGACCCGGGCATCGGCCAGCGGCCGGCCGACTGCCGTTACCACGCCGCTCACTTGCGCCCCCGCTGGCAGCTCGATCTCGGTCCTGGTGACGCCCTGCGGGGCGACTTCGACGGGCAGGGCCAGCGGCCGGTACCCGGTGGCGGTGACCGCGAGGGTCAGCGACCCGGGTGTCATCTCGGTGAAGGCGAAGGTGCCGTCCGCGTCGGTGAGCTCGGCCGCCAGCACGTCGCCGCGTACATCGGCCGCGACGACCATGGCGCTGTCGACAGGCTCCTTGCTCTCCGCGGACCGGACCGTGCCGATCAAGCCGCTGGTGCCGGAGAGCAGGACGTCGTACGCGACCGGTGCCTCGCCCACCACGACGCTGGAGGCCTGGGGCCGGTAACCGTCGGCCGCGGCGATCAGTACGTAGCTGTCCGCGGCCGACGCGGCGATTTCGTAGGAGCCGTCCGGGTGGGCCACCGCGCGGCCCGACTGCCGCCCGTCCAGCGAGATGAGGGTCAGGGAGGCGTGGGGCACGGGGGCGGATTCGGCTCCTCTGACGTGGCCGCTGATCGTCATGCCGCCGGAGGGCAGGGCCTCGGTCCGGGTGTGGGCCGGAGCTGCCGGGGTGGCCGTGACGGGCGGCTGAGCCGCGGGGGCGTCGGCCGGGTCCGGTTCGGTATGGCCGCCGGCCTTGGTGCGGATGCCGAGTGCGGCGAGGGCGGCGCCGATGAGTGCCAGGATGCCTGTGACGACGACGGCGGTGTGGACACCGTTCATGAACGCGGCCTGGCTGCCTTCTGTCACGGCGGCCTTGAGCTGCGCGGGCATCGCGTTGCTGACTGGGGCGACGCCCATCGAGACAGCGTCCTTCGCCTCTTCGAGCCGTGTGGCCACCGATCCGGGCACGCCCGCGCCGGTCAGCTCATCGTTGAGCGTGGAGCCGACGCGGCTGCTGATGAGTGAAACGAGTACCGACGTACCCAGCGCTCCACCGATCTGCAGGGAGGTGGCCTGCAGGCCACCGGCGACGCCTCCGTCCCTGACTGGAGCGTTACCGACGATCGCGTCGGAGGACGCGGACATCACCATGCCGCTGCCCAGGCCGAGCGCGACGAACGGCAGCCACATCGTGGTGTACGACGAGTCGGCGCTCCACGAGAGCATGGCGAACGCGGCGCCCGCTTGGAGCACCATGCCGAGCGGCATGGACAGCCGCGGACCGTACTTCTCGGTGAGCTTGGCGCCGAGCGGCGCGGCCACCATGGAGACGAGGCTGAGAGGCAGGGTGCGCACCCCGGACTCGACGGGGGAGTAGCCGCGCACGTTCTGCATGTACAGCATGACGAAGAAGATCACGCCGAGCATGATGAAGAAGTTCAGCGCGGTCACGATCGTGCCGACGGTCAGGGCTGGGTTGCGGAACAGGCGCATCGGCAGGAGCGGGTGCTTGATCCGGGTCTCGTACCAGCCGAACAGGACCAGGACGACGAGTCCAGCGATGATCGAGCCGAGCGTGCCGGCCGAAGTCCAGCCCCAGGTCTCGCCCTTGACGACGCCGAAGACGACGGCGAGCAGTCCGAGCGCAAGGAGTACGACGCCGGGCGCGTCGAACTTCTCGCTCGCCGCTGCCTCGTTCTTGGACTGGGGGAGTACCAGGATGCTGAAGACGAAGGCGATGACGCCGATGGGGGCGTTGATGTAGAAGACCGACTCCCAGTTGACGTGCTCGACGAGGAGTCCGCCGACGATCGGGCCGAGTGCCGTGGAGACGGACGAGATCATTGCCCAGATGCCGACCGCCATGCCGAACTTCTTCGGCGGGAAGACGGCGCGCAGCAGGGCGAGGGTGTTGGGCATGAGCATCGCGCCGAAGAGGCCTTGTACGGCGCGGAAGGCGATGACACCCTCGATCGAGCCGACGAGACCGATGGCGACGGACGCGAGAGTGAATCCGGCAACGCCGACGAGATAGAGGGTGCGGCGGCCGAAGCGGTCACCGAGCTTGCCGCCGAGGATGAGCGTCGCGGCGAGGGCGAGCAGGTAGGAGTTGGTGACCCACTGCAGTTCGGCAGTGGAGGCACTCAGGTCACGGGCGATCTCCGAGTTGGCGATCGAGACGACGGAGCCGTCGAGACCGACCATGAACAGGCCGAAGGCGACGGCGATCAGCGTCAGCCATGGGTTGGCGCGCCGTCCGTGGCGCGCGCTTGCCGACGGGGACGCCGCGGGGGCGGCGGTGACAGACATGGGTGAGGAATCCTCAGGACGTTCGGCGCGCTCAGCAGCGCGCGGTCATGTGGGGGAGCACGTCCGGCTCCGCCGCAACGGCGGCAAGGGCAGCGGGCGTACGGGGTCGAGACCGGTCAGGCGGCGCGGACGCGGAGCCGACGGGTGGAACCCGAGAGTGCACAGAGTGCTGAGCCGAGGGCATCGCGGTTGCCGTCGGTGCGGGGGCACAGGGCCATGGAGATCCGCTGTGCCGCGACGCTCTGGGTGAGATTGATGCGCTGGTGCGCCGCGACTAGGGCGCGGAGGTAAGCGTCACGCCTGTCGGAGTGAGCCTCGTGGCCCTCGAGCTGCTGAAAAATGCCAACTTCGCTGAGGCGGGTGATGAGGGCGTTGAGGCCCGGCAGTGTCATCAGTGGCGCATCGGCCGACTGGGGCGTGGGCAGCGACGCCGCGAGGCCTCCGGCCGCGCGGTCGATGCTTCGGCTCCTAGGAGCCCTGCTGCTTACCCACACGGCATCGACAGTACATATATGAAGATAGCTATGTCAACATGGGTAATGGGGCGGGCGGGGTGCACCAGCCCGGGGCCGCCCGGCTGGCGGCCGATAGCCCCGGATCGGTGCGGAGTGGTCAGCTGAGGCGTTCCAGCACCATGGCCATGCCCTGGCCACCCCCGACGCACATGGTCTCCACGCCCCACTGCGCGTCGCGTGTTCGCAGCCCGTTGATCAGGGTGGTCATGATGCGCGCGCCAGTGGCGCCGAACGGATGTCCCAGCGCAATGGCCCCGCCGTGCACATTGAGCCGTTCCACCGGGATACGCAGCTCGCGCTGGGAGGCGATGACTTGGGCGGCGAACGCCTCGTTCATCTCGAACAGGTCGATGTCCCCGATGGAGAGACCGGCGTGGGTGAGGGCTCGGCGGGTGGCTTCGACAGGGCCCAGGCCCATGATCTCGGGGGAGAGCCCCGAGACGCCGGTGGCCACGATCCGCGCCAGGGGGGTGATGCCCAGTTCGCGTGCCCGGATGTCGCTCATGATGATCACTGCGGCGGCGCCGTCGTTGAGGGGGCAGGAGTTGCCCGCGGTCACCGTTCCGCCAGGTCGGAAGGCCGGCTTGAGTTGGGCGAGGGCTTCGATCGTTGTGCCCGGGCGGGGGCTGTCGTCGCTCACCATCATCGTTCCGTCCGGCAGTCGCACGGGGGTGATCTCCCGTGCGAAGAAGCCGGAGTTGGCGGCCTGGGCGGCCAACTGCTGGCTGCGCACGGCGTAGTCGTCCTGCTCCCGGCGGCCTACTTGACGCAAGCCACCTACGTTTTCGGCGGTCTGCCCCATGGCCAGGTAGATGTCGGGCAGTTGACCGTCGGCTCGGGGGTTGGTCCAACGTTGGTTGCTCAGGGCGTCGTTCGCGGTGCGCGCTCGCGCCTGGTCGAAGGCCGGGTTCAGTACGTCGTCGGAGTCCGCGCCGGCCGCTCCGAACCGCTGGTACCGGGATACGCACTCGACTCCGGCGCTGATGAACGCGTGACCTTCTCCGGCCTTGATGGCGTGAAAGGCCATGCGCGCGGTCTGCAGCGACGATGAGCAGAACCGGTTGACCGTGGTGCCGGGCACCTCGTCTAGGCCCAGCTGTACGGCCACACGGCGAGCCATGTTTCCGCCGTGCTCCCCGCTGGGCTCGGCGCAGCCGAGGTGCAGGTCGTCGATCTGTGTCGGATCCAGGGCGGGTACCTGGTCGAGGGTCGCGCGAATGGCGGCCGCGGCCAGATCGTCCGGGCGCACCTCCTTGAGGGAGCCCTTGAACGCGCGCCCGATCGGGGTTCGGGCGGCAGCGACAACGACGGCTTCAGGCATGTGTGGCACCTCTCGGGGTGAGGGATGGCGGCGTGCGGGGCGTCGTGGCACAAGGCGTGCCTCGCACGCGTTCGATGCTAAACGGAACGTATTGAATGATTGCTGGCCTTGTGGGCGCGGTGGGCGGTCGTGAAGGCGGCGTATCCGTGCACTGGGCGCCTCTTGTGGTGCACATTTCACCAGTTCAAAGGGTGTCCTGGCTGATCGGTCGCGCCCTGCCGGCATGTTGCGTACAGGTGAAATCTCTTTTGCATCGATCCTAGACGTTCCGTTTCGAACGGCCTAGTGTGAGCGCATCTCATGGAGACAAGGAGCGCCCCAATGACGGTGTGCTTTCGACAGGCGGTGTTTGTCCGGCCTCCCGTGTGCGTCGTCGCTGAGGAGCTGGAGTTCTTCACCGAGGCCGGTGTCGAGGTCGAGACCGTGTCGATCCAGTCGTCGCTGGATCAGCGGGATCGGTTGCTGAGCGGGAATGTCGACGTCGGTGTCACGGCCATGGACAACCTCGTGGTGTGGAACGCGGCCGGAGGGGATCTCCGGATCGTGGCCCAGGTCGAGACGACGACGCCCCTGCTGCTCACCGCCAACGCCTCGGTGGGCACGGTCGAGGATCTGCGGGGCAGGAAGCTTGGCGTGGACGCGCTGGCCAATGGTTTCGCGGTGGTCCTGCGGCACCTGCTGGTGGAGCACGGTCTGGCGCTCCAGGAGTGCGAGTTCGTGCCCGTGGGCGGGGTGCGGGAGCGCTTCGAGGCGCTGCGTGCCGGCAGCATCGATGCGACGTTGCTGGGCCCGCCACTGGATGAACTGGCCCTGCGGGAAGGTCATGTGGCGCTGTTGTCCGTGGCGGATCAGGTGCGGGACTTTCCGGGGCAGGGCATCGTGGCCGGAGCCAGGGCAGTGCGGGAGAGCGAAGGGCTCGTCCGCTACCTCAGGGCCCTGGAGGCGGCGCGCGTCTGGTTGCACGGCGCTCCGCCGCATGAGGCTCTGGACGTGCTGACCCGCGGCGGGTACGTGGCGGCGTCGGCGCGAGCCGCGCTGCGGACGCGGCCGGTGTCCCTGGCTCCCGAGCGCGCCGGACTGGCGCGGATCGTGTCGATGCGGGACGAGCTCGGCATGCTGCCCGACCCGGTGCGGATCGATGAGCTGTATGACGGTCGCCCCCTCGGTCTGGGGCTGCGGTCATGACGGAAGAACTCCCGGTGGCGCAGAGCGTGCGCACCATGCTGGAGGGCGACCACACCTGCGAACTACTTGGAATCCAGGTGGAGTTCGCGAAAGACGGGCAGTCGCGGGCCACGATGCGCGTACGGCCCGACATGGTGAACGGGCACGCGATCGTGCACGGCGGACTGGTGTTCTCGCTGGCCGACACCACGTTCGCCTGTGCGGTCAACAGCTACGGACCGCCGGTCGTCACCGCGAGCGCGGACGTCACCTACCTGCGTCCCGGGTCGCTCGGTGACGTGCTGGTCGCCGAGGCGGTGACCCGCGCCCGGCGCGGCCGCTCGTTGGTCTGTGACGTCACGGTGCGGCGCGGCGAGGAGATCATCGCTGAGTTCCGTGGACGCGGTGCGCAGCTCAAGGACGATCGCGGGCGCCCGGGCGGATAGACGCGCGCTGTACGCGCACGAGTGGACAAGTCGTAACGGTACCCCCAAGTACCAGAGCCGCAGAGGGAGTTGTGGTGTCACAGGACTACGAAGTGGTTGTCATCGGTGGCGGACCCGTCGGGGCGATGGCCCTGGCGCAACTGGGGCACGCCGGTGTCCGCGCCCTGGGAGTCGAGCGAGAGCCCGAACTGTGGCAGCAGGCGCGCGCCGTGCACTTCGACGCCGAAGCCATGCGGTCCTTCCAGGCCATGGGGCGGGGAGCGGAGATCGCGGCTCTGACCAAGCCGATGTGCGACTACCGCATGGAGAACGAAGCCGGCGAAACCCTGATCGCTCAGCCCACGGGGGAGTGGGGACCGCAGTCCTGGCACGGGGAGAATCTGTTCCACCAGCCCGAGATCGATGCGCTGCTGCGCGCGGAGGTCGACCGGCTCCCGAGTGTCGAACTCCGCCTGGGCACAACCTTGATGGAGGTCGTGCAGGGCGATGACGTCGTGCGATGTCAGGTGCGGACTCCCGAGGGAGCAACGCAGACGCTCACGGCCCGCTGGGTGATCGCCTGCGACGGTGCCACCTCGACCGTCCGGCGCCTGCTCGACATCCCCACGGAGAACCTCGGGACCGATGATCCGTGGCTCGTCGCCGACGGACGCCTGCACGATACGGACGGCATCAAGGGGGACATGGTGTTCCTCGGCCGCCACACCCGGCCCGCGCTGTGGATCAGGCTTCCCGGAGACCGGGCCCGTATGGAGTTCAAGGTCCTGCCCGGCGACGATCCGCAGGAGATCGCCACTGCGGAGGGCCTGGCCCGCATCAGTCAGGGCGTCCTCACGCCGCGGACCTTCGACCCCGAACGCGTGGCCGTCTACACGTTCCGCGCACGCGTCGCCGCCTCATGGCGGGTCGGCAACGTGTTCCTCGCGGGCGACGCCGCGCACCAGGCGCCTCCCATGTTCGGCATGGGCCTGTGCGCCGGACTGCGGGACGTGGCCAACCTGGTGTGGAAGCTCCGGCTCGTCGCGCTCGGGAGGGCCAGGCCGTCGCTGCTCGACACCTACGAGTCCGAACGCAGGGAGCACGCCAGGTACTGGGTCCACAAGGCGGCCACGATGGCCACCCTCATCCAGACCACCGATCCGGAGGTCGCGGCGCAACGTGACGCCTACATTCGCGCCCACCCGGAGGACTCGTACCCGGCGGCGCCCGCTCTCGGGCCGGGACTTCACACCGGCCCGGCCGACCGGCACGGCGGTCTGATATCCGCGCAGCCGATCCTGTCGGACGGGACCCGTCTCGATGATCTCGTCGGGCGCCGGTTCCTGTTGGCTGCGTCGCCTCAACTCCTGGCGGAACTGCCCGAGTTCGTGCGTACCGCGCTGGAGGACGAGCCCGAGGTCACGGTCCTCAGCTCGCCCCAGCATGTGAGCGCGCTGCTCGCGTCGCTCGAGGCGTCGGCTGTTCTGGTGCGCCCCGACCGCTACGTGCTGGGCACGGCGCAGACGCCGGCCGCACTCGAAGAGCTGGTCAGGCTCCTGCCCCTGGCGGGGGCTCAAGAATCCTGCGGCGAGGCATCTCCGCAAGGGGATGCGGCCGTAGCGCCCAGCTGATCCCTTCCACCGCTACTTCTGGAGTTCGTCATGTCTGAGAGTCCGATCAGTTCGGTGAGTCCGATCACGCATTTGCGGCATGTGGATATCGCGGTGCAGGACTATGAGAAGCAGGTGGCTTTCTATGAGGAGAAGTGGGGGTTGGTCAAGGCGGGGTCGGATGGTGATGTCACGTATTTCGCGGCGGAGGGGTCGCCGGAGCAGTATGTGATCCGGGTGCGTCGGGCGCAGGACAAGCGGCTGGACCTGGTGTCCTACGGTGCCGCGGACCGGGAGACGGTGGATGCGCTCGCGGTGCGGCTGGCCCGCGGGGGTGTGCGGTTGGTGGGGGAGCCGGATGTGTTGCAGACGCCGGGGGGTGGTTATGGTTTCCGGTTCTTCGATGTGGAGGGCCGCACGATCGAGGTGTCGACGGAGGTGGCGGCGCGCAGGCATCGGCGGATCGAGGAGCGTGAGGACATTCCGGTGCGGCTGTCGCATGTGGTGTTGAACTCGCCGGAGCCGGAGAAGCTGCAGGCGTTTTATGAGAAGTTTCTGGATTTCCGGCTGACGGATACGAATGTGCATCCGGAGCTGGGCGGGATCATGTGGTTCATGCGGTGCAATCCGCAGCATCACTCGATGGCGATCGCGCGGTGTCCGCATGTGTCGTTGCATCATGCGTCGTTCGAGATGCGTGGGCTGGATGAGTACATGCGGGGCAGTGGCCGGCTGATGCGGGACGGTGTGCACAAGGTGTGGGGTCCGGGCCGGCACCGGGCGGGGGACAACACGTTCACGTACTTCCATGACCCGAACGGGAACACGATGGAGTACACGACGGAGCTGGAGACGCTGGACGAGGACTCCTGGCATCCGCACCTGTATTCCACGGACGATCCGGAGACGTCGGATCAGTGGGGTACCTCGAACCCGATGAACGATTTCGTGTCCCGGGAGATGTTCAACGATCCCGACCGCGGCCTGTTCACCCCACCCCCCGTATGACCTGACCGCCGAGGCGGAGCCTCAGGTCGCGCCGTCCTGGGGCGGATGCGCGGCGAGGCCCTGGATCCCCAGGTCGACGAGTTGTTCGGCAAGTGCGTCGTCGAGCGGGCTGGTTCCGAAGAGGAGGTGGAAGTAGACCGGTGCGTAGAACAGTTGGGCTGCAGCGCTCGGGTCGAGGTCGGACCGGAAGGTGCCCTCGTCGATGCCTCGCCGCATCAACTTCTCGGTCGCCGCCGCGCGTTCATTCCAGAACCGCGAACGGAAGTTGGCCAGGATGTCGGGGTCGTACTGCCCCTCGGCGATGATCTGCGAGACCAGCTTGCCCTGCGGTCCGGCATAGCGAGAGATGAGCGCCTTGAGGTGTGCCAGGAGCGCCTCTCGTACCGGCACCCCTTCGGGGATGCGGGTGCTGGCTAGATGGTTCTCCATGAAGGCGTCGATGACGACGGCGCCCTTGCTGGGCCACCACCGGTAGATCGTCGCCTTGCTGACCTTGGCCCGCTTGGCGATCGCCTCCATGGTCAGCTTCTGCACCGTGATGGCGCGTCGGCCATCACGGACGAGCAGGTCCATGGTCGCGTCGAGGATTGCTCGGCGACTCGATTCGCTTCGTACAGCCACAGGCTCAAATTACCCCACGTCAGTACGCGCAGTCGCCCCACCAGAGGGCTTGACGTGGACGCATATTCATCAAACGATACGAAACGTATCGAACTGTAAGGGAGAGAAGCTCATGAAACTCGGTCGTATTTCCGCTGCATCGCCCGACGGCGAACAGATCAGGCTGGTCGCCGCCCTGCCGGATGAGGGCAGGGTCGTCGACCTGGCCAGGGCCTACGCCCTGGGCCGGCAGGCGCAGGGAGCGACACCGGACGCGGCCCGGCGCCTCGCCGCGGCCCATTTCCCCTCGAGCATGTCCGCTGCCATCGCCGCGGGCCCCGCCTTCCTCGAAGCCGCCCACTGGGCGGTGGACCAGGCCGCCGATGACGCCTCGCTGCCCCTCGACAGCGTGAAGTGGGTGGCCGCCGTGGACTCGCCCGTCATCCGGGACGGGCTGACCTTCCCGGAGCACATGAAGCACTTCCACGAGAAGGTGGGCGGCGGACTACCCAACCCCCAACTGTTCAAGACCCCGGGCTACTTCAAGGGCTCCACCGGCGTGAGCTTCGGTCACGACCAGGAGATCCCCTACCCCGCCTACTCCGAATACGTCGACTACGAACTGGAGATGGGCCTGATCGTCGGCGCGGCCGGCCACAACCTGACGCCCGACGAGGCCCGCTCGCGGCTCTTCGGCGTCACCATCTTCAACGACTTCAGTGCGCGCGACGTCCAGGGCCCCGAGATGGGCATGGGCATGGGCCCTCAGAAGTGCAAGGACTACGCGTACGGCATCGGCCCCTGGATCACCACCGTCGACGAGCTGCCCTCGACCGAGGGCCTCAAGGGCGTCGTCCGGGTCAACGGCGAGGTGTGGAGCGAGACCCGCGCCGAGGGAATGATCTACACGCCCGAGGAAATGCTCGCCTACGTCTCCATCGGCGACAACCTGCAGCCCGGCGACCTCATCGGCTCCGGGACCCTGCCCTACGGCGCCGGCCTGGAGATCGACAAGAAGCTCTCGCCCGGTGACGTGATCGAGCTCGAACTGGAGGGCGTCGGCGTACTGCGCAACCGCCTGAGCAGGGAGCCGGAGAAGGCGCCCTGGTGGCCCGAGGCCCGCCCCTACCCCTTCGGCACGCCAGAGAACTGACGACGACCTGATGAGACCACGGGAGCACCAGATGAGCAGCGCGCAAGTCCTCAAGCCGGTACGCCGCATCGTCACCGGGCACACCGCCAAGGGGCGTTCGACGATCGTCAATGACGGTCCGACCCCCAACGTCTTCGTGTCGACGGACGTCGAAGGGTTCGGCGCGATCGTGCCGTGGCAGACCGAGCCCGGTGACCTCAGCAACGACGACAACAACGACCCCGCCCCGGCGGAGGCCGAGGTTCCGATGTCCCCGAAGCTCGGCGGGACGGTGTTCAGGATCGCGAGCTTCCCGCCCGACGAGTCCTACAGCGACGCTGCCGCCGATTCCCTCTTCGGTGACATCGGGGGAGATCACGCCCGTGATGCCGCGCAGGACACCGAGGGCGACCGCCACTTCTGGTTCCACCGGACCGACAGCCTGGACTACGCGATCGTCCTCGAGGGCGAGATCTGGCTGCTGACAGATGAGGAGGAGACCCTCGCCAGGACCGGAGACGTGATCATCCAGCGCGGCACCAACCACTCCTGGGCCAATCGCAGCGATCGCACCTGCCGCATGGCGTTCGTCCTCATGGGTGCTCTGCCCGTCGGCAGCGCCGCCTCCGTCGTCTCATGAGCGCCGAGCATGACGACGTTCTGTGGCGGCCGACCAGGGCCGGGCACGAAGGCAGTGAACTGACCCGCTACCGAAGCGGGTTGAAGGACTACGACGGCGGGGCCGACTACCTGGACCTGTGGCGATGGTCGGTCGCGGATCCCGGCCGGTTCTGGGAGTCGGTCGCCGCGTTCGAGGACGTCCGCCTCGGCGGCGTCCCGGCCGGTCCGGTGGCTCCGACGGAGATGCCCGGGGGCGCCTGGTTCCCCGGGCGCACCGTGAACTACGCCGAGCACGTCCTGCGCCGCTGTCCGGACGAGGCGATCGTCGTGGTGGACGACGACGGAGCCTCCCGTTCGCTGTCGCGGTCCGAGCTCCGGGGGCAGGTCGCCGCGGTCTCGGCCGCGCTGCGCCGCCTCGGAGTGGGACACGGCGACCGGGTGGCAGCCGTCCTGCCCAACCGTGCCGAGGCGGTCGTGGGGCTCCTCGCCTGCGCCGCCGTCGGGGCCGTGTGGTCGGTCTGCTCGCCGGAGTTCGGCGCGGACGGAGTGCTGTCCAGGTTCGCGCAGTTGGAGCCCAAGGTCCTGCTGCTGACGGACGGCTATCACTACGGCGGCCGCACGCACGAGCGCGCTGACGAGATGCTGGCCGTGGTCGAGCAACTCCCTTCGGTGGAGCACGTGTTCTGGGTCGACCACCTCCACCCAGGCAGCGTGCCGCCCGCGGACCGGCCCGTGTCCCTGTGGAGTGAGGTCGTCGATCGGGGAGGCGAGCCGGAGTTCGACCAGGTTCCTTTCGACCACCCGCTGTGGGCCCTGTTCTCCTCCGGCACCACCGGAGCGCCGAAAGGCATCGTGCACGGCCACGGCGGCGTTCTCCTGGAACACCTCAAGGTCCTGCGGCTCCACTCCGACCTGCGGGCGGGCGACCGTTATCTCAACATCGCCAGCACCAGCTGGGTGGTGTGGAACATGCTGGTCTCCGGACTCGCGGTCGGCGCGACGATCGTCCTCCTCGATGGCAACCCGGTCCGCCCTGACCTGGGACGGGTGTTCCGGGTCGTCGAGGAGCATGGCGTCGACACGCTCGGGCTCAGCGCCGGCTATCTGCACGCTTGCCTCAAGGCGGACCTGGCCCCGCAAGCGAGTTCCTTGCGGACGGTGCAGGTCACCGGATCGCCCCTGTCCGACGACGGCTTCCGGTGGGTGTACGACCGGCTCGGCGCCGTGTGGCTCGCCTCCATGAGCGGCGGCACAGACGTGTGCTCGATCTTCGTCGGAGGCGCCCCTACCCTGCCCGTCAGGACTGGGCGCATCCAGGCCCCCGCCCTGGGAGTCGCCGTCGAGGCATGGGACGAGGCCGGCCGCCCCGTCGTAGGAGAACAGGGCGAGCTGGTCGTCACCCAGCCGATGCCGTCGATGCCCCTGAAGTTCTGGAACGACGTGGACGGCCGGCGCTATCAGGAGAGCTACTTCTCCACGTACGACGGGGTCTGGCGGCACGGGGACTTCATCGAATTCGACCCCGACGGCAGCAGCGTGATCCGTGGCCGCTCGGACTCCACCCTCAACCGGCAGGGGGTGCGAATGGGCCCCGCGGACATCTACCAGGTCGTCGAGGCGCTGCCGGAGGTCCGAGAGGCACTGGTCGTCGGCGCCGAACTGGGCCCGGACGCCTACTACATGCCGCTGTTCGTCGCCCTTCAGGACGGCGCCGACCAGGTGGGCGCGGCCCTGCGGATCAAGGAAGCGATCCGGGAGGGCCTGTCCCCACGCCACGTACCGGATGACGTGGTGGCGGTGCGCGGGATCCCCCACACCCGTACCGGAAAGAAGATCGAGGTGCCGGTCAAGCGTCTGCTCCAGGGCGCCGCACTGCGGGACGTGGTCGATTCGGGCGCGGTCGACGATCCCGAACTGCTTTTGGAATACGAGGAGTTCGCCCGCACCCACAGAAAATCCCGAGGAATCACATCATGAGCCGAACCTCTTTCGCGCTGGGGACCTTCAGCGCCGGACCGTCGCAGCCGTTCCCGGGCATCGTCGTGGCCGGCAGGGTGTACGACACCCGGGCCGCCGTGTCCACGGCGGTTTCGACGTCGCAGTTGCTCGCCGACTGGGAGACCTGCCTGGAGAAGTTGCAGAGTCTGGCCGATGCGCCCGTCGGCGAGGGGCGGCCGGTCGGCGAGCTGACCGTGCTCGCCCCGGTCCAGCCGCCGGGCCAGATCCTCGCCGCCGGCGCCAACTACCGCGAGCACGTCATCGAGATCACCGTGGCCCACCGCCTGGGGAAGGCGGACGCCACCGAGGAGGAACTGCGCGAGCAGGCGGCCCGCGAGATGGACGAACGTGCCGCTCACGGTGAACCGTACGTGTGGGTCGGCGTCCCGTCCGCGATCAGTGGCGCGTACGACGACGTCATCCTGCCGAGCCTCGGCGAGAACCATGACTGGGAACTCGAACTGGGTGTCATCATCGGCCGCGAGGCCCGCGAGGTCGGACGGGAGGAAGCCCTCGGCCACGTCGCGGGCTACACCATCTGCAACGACCTGACGACGCGCAGCCTCGTGCCCCGACCCGAGATTCCGATGATGGGCACGGACTGGATGCGGGCCAAGAACCAGCCCGGCTTCTACCCCACAGGCCCCTATCTCGTCCCTGCCCGTTTCGTACCCGACCCGCAGAACCTCGACATCACCCTGCGGCTCAACGGCGAGCTCATGCAGAAGGGCAACACCAGCGACATGATCTTCGGGGTCGCGGCCCTCATCTCGTACATTTCCCACCGCGTCGTGCTGCGACCGGGCGACATGGTCATCACCGGATCGCCGCAGGGCAACGGTTCGCATTACGGGCGGTTCCTGCGCGCGGGCGACGTGATGGAGAGCGAGATCACCGGGCTCGGCACACAGCGCACCGTGTGCTGGTAGCGGCCGTCATGACCGATGCGGCCGGTGGTGGGACCCGGCACCTACGATCGCTGTTTGACTTCGAACTGGAGCGAGTGGGCGGTGAGCTTCTCCAACAGGGCGATCAGTGTGTGCTGTTCGTCCTCGCTGAGAGCTCCCACCCACTCCTGTTCGCGTTCGTTGTGCGCCTGGTACGCCGTGGTGATGGCCTCACGGCCGGCCTCGGTGAGGCTGAGGAGCACCGCGCGCCCGTCGTACGGTGCGCGCTCCTTGGTCACCAGACCGTCGCGCTCCAGTGTCGCGATGAGCGCCGAGACGGCCGCCCGGCTCATGCCGGACAGCTCGGCGACCTTCTTCGCCTCGACAGGTCCCGCCAGCCAGATCGCGAACACCACCCGGAAACCTGCCCAGGACCAGCCGCGGGGACGGTGGACGGTGGATTCGAGGTCGTAGACCAGCATGCTCGCGGCCCGCGTGAAGGTCAGCACGAGCCGCATCGCCAGCGGATCCACGGCGGGCAACTCGCGGTGTGTGCGGCTGACCGCGTGGTCGATGAACGACCAGAAATGCAACTTATCGGCGTCCGGGTTCTCGTGGCTCACCCCAGGAGTCTAGGCGGCGCGGCCTTCCGGCCCTCGCCCGCCCGGCACGTCCCCAGGACGGCCCGGCGCCGATGCCCACCCCCCAATTCCCGCCTGTGAAAGAGGCAGTTCCATGAGTACGACCATTGCTCCCGAAGACCTCCTCACTGAGGGGTCACTGCTGCGCCAGTCCGCCTACGTCGACGGAGGCTGGGTCGACCACGGTGAGTCCGGGCGATTCGCCGTCACCAACCCCGCCACGGGCGAGACGCTCGCGGATCTGCCGGCCATGAACCGTGCCCAGGTGGCCGAGACGATAGCCGCCGCCGACCGCGCGCTGCCGGACTGGCGGGCCCGGTCGGGCAAGCAGCGTGCCCAGATCCTGCGCCGTTGGTTCGACCTCGTGACGGAGCACACGGAGGACCTGGCCCGCCTCATCACCCTGGAGGAGGGCAAGCCTCTGAGTGAAGCACGCGGTGAGGTGGCCTACGCGGCCTCGTTCATCGAGTGGTTCGCCGAGGAGGCCAAGCGCGTACGCGGCGACGTCTTCCCCGCGCCCGACCCGTCACGCCGTGTCGTCGTACTGAAGGAACCGGTCGGTGTGTGCGTCGCCATCACGCCGTGGAACTTCCCGGCGGCCATGATCACGCGCAAGGCCGCACCGGCCCTGGCCGCCGGATGCACGATGGTGGTCAAGCCGGCTGCGGAGACACCGCTGACCGCGCTGGCGCTGGCCGAACTCGCCGAACGCGCAGGGGTCCCGGCGGGCGTCCTCAACATCGTCCTGGGCGACGCCCGGGAGATCGGCCCCGAACTGACCGGCAACCCGACAGTCCGCAAGGTCAGTTTCACCGGCTCGACCGAGGTGGGCAGGATCCTCCTGGCCCAGTGCGCCGAGACGGTGAAGAAGGCCTCGATGGAACTGGGTGGCAACGCGCCCGTCCTCGTCTTCGACGACGCCGACCTGGAGGCGGCCGTGGAAGGCGTCCTGGCGAGCAAGTACCGCAACACCGGCCAGGCGTGCATCAGCGCGAACCGGGTGTACGTCCAGGCCGGCATCTACGACCGCTTCGCGGACGAACTCGCCCGGCGCGTGGCCCGGTTGACCGTCGGGGACGGCTTCGACCCCGCGGTGGAGCAGGGGCCGCTCATCGATGCCGCCGCTGTCGACAAGGTCCAGGACCACATCACGGACGCCACCCGTCACGGTGCGCGTGTCCTGTGTGGTGGGACGAGCCACGACCGCGGGGGATTCTTCTTCCAGCCGACGGTCCTCGCGGATGTCACCGCCGACATGAAGATCACGCGGGAGGAGACGTTCGGACCGGTCACGCCGCTCATCCGGTTCGAGGACGAGGCGGAGGCGGTCCGCAGGGCGAACGACACCGAGTACGGGCTCGCCGCCTACCTCTACAGCCGTGACGCGGAGCGGATCTGGCGAGTGTCCGCCGCTCTCGAGGCCGGCATGGTCGGCATCAACTCAGGGCTGATCTCCAACGAGGTCGCCCCCTTCGGCGGCGTCAAGCAGTCCGGCCTCGGGCGCGAGGGCTCGGTCCACGGCATCGACGAGTACCTGGAGATGAAGTACCTCTCCTGGGAAGGCGCCGGCGCCCGGTAGACCCCACGGTCACCACCCGTACAAGAGCACCTGTACAAAAGCACCCGCACGAAAGGAACCAGCATGCCCGCATACACGCGCGCCGAGGCCCGTGATTGGGCCCGCGAGAAGCTCGTCGGCGCTGTCAACTGCACCATCCCCTCGTTCACCGGCGACCTGCGCGGCATCAACGAACGAGGTATCCGCCACGACATCCGCCTCGCCAAGGAGCACGGCTTCATCGGCACCCTGGGCATATCCGAGATCAGCATCGGACTTGACGAGTACCTGGAGTTCCTCCGCATTGCGAAGGACGAGGCCGGCGACGGCTTCTACGTCGTCCACCACGCGAGCTGGAACAACCTGGAGCAGAACCTGGAAGCCGTGCGCGGTGCCGAGGCCGCGGGCGCGGACCTCGTGCTGCTGGCGTACCCGCCCAACTTCTACCCCGAGTCCGAGCAGGACATCTACGACTACACGAAGGCCGTCTGCGACGCCACGAACCTCGGGATCATCCTGTTCCCGATGACGATCTGGAACTTCGGCGCCCGCATCCACCCCTCGGACCTCCCGACGAGCCTGACCCGCCGACTGATCGACGACATTCCCAACATCGCAGTCATCAAGGCCGAGGGCGGATACCCGAACATCCAGAGCGCCGTGGAGTGCAACCGGCTCTTCGGCGACGAGGTGGTCATCTCGGTGCCGATCGAGGGCGATCTGATCCCGCTGTCGCAGGTGATGCCCATCCAGCTGTCGGCCACCAGCGATCACGAGTACTTCGGTCCGATGATCCCGCGGGTGATGCAGCTGCTCCGTGACGGCAAGCACGACGAGGCGACCGCCATCTACTGGCAGTTGCACGCGGCCCGTAAGACGAAGGCCGGACTGTTCGGCACCCTGCACGGGGGATCCGTTCTCAACCGTCAGGCCTGGAAGTTCCAGGGGTGGCTCCAGGGCTACAACGGCGGCCCGCTCCGTCAGCCGACGATGCGCCTGCAGGACAGCCAGATGGCGGCTCTGCGCAAGGGGTTGGTGGACTCCGGCTTCGAGCCGAGCATGGACCCGTTCCGCGAGTTCTTCATTGGACGTAACCCTGTGTGACGCGCCGGCCTGAGTAAGCCCTCGGGGGCGCCTCCACCGTCTGATGAAGGCGGTGGAGGCGCCCCCGAGGGCTGTTCGGTCTGTTGGCTCAGGCCTCGTGGAAGGCGCGGCTGATGCTCGCGTCCAGGGGCACACCGACGCCTCGCTTCTCAGCGACCCGGGCACACAGGGCCGCCACCGTGAGGTCCTGCAGGGCCGCTCCGACCGACTTGTAGAGCACGATGCCGTCGGCTGTGGCTCGGTCCGGGGCGCGGCCGGAGACGACATCGGCCAGGGTCACGAGCTTGTCGGTGAACTCGATGCCCGTTTCGCGCGCGGCGATGAAGTCACCGGTCTCGTCGGCGACTTCGCGGACCTGGTCGCACACCACGACGTCCGCGCGGTCGATGGCGGCCGGGTCGAGTTCGCGCTGCTCGGGCAGCGTCGAGCCGATGGAGACGACCGTCGTGCCGGCCTTGAGCCACGAGCCCCGGAGCGTAGGTGTCTCGTCCCGCGAACGGGCGGCACACACCACCAGATCCGCGCTCTCGACAGCCTCCTCAGGGGACTCGGCAGGAGTCACATCGACCGACAGGTCGGCGAAGGAGTCGGCGAACCGGGCCCGGCTCTTCGGGCTCGGGCTGAAGACACGTACGGAGGTGAGATCCATCGTGGTCGCCAGGGCGCGGAGGTGGTTCGTCGCCTCGAAACCCGATCCGATGACCGCGACCGACAGCGGCCGTCGCGGTGCCAGACAACGGACCGCGAGGGCGGAGGTCGCCGCCGTGCGGAACCCCGTGATCGACCGCCCGTCGAGCAGGGCGACGAGTTCCGTGGTCTCCAGGTCGAACAGCGCGACGAGGTAGGCGCCACGGCGATGGCCGTTCGACACAGCGATGAGCTTGGCCCCCATCACACCGCTGCCCGGCAGTATCCCGCTCAGGGTGCGCATCCACTCCTGCTCGCCGCGGGCCATCGTCCGAGGCGGGAAGTGCCCCTCGGACGTCGGTGCCGCATAAGCCTCGTGCAGCGCGTCGATGGCGGACTCCCAGTCGAGCAGGGAACGGACGTCGTGGTCGGAGAGAAATACAGCCATGAAGATGCCCTTTGCAGGTTGCGGGTGGTTCGGTCGCCGAGGCGAGCCGACCCGTACAGGCCGGCTCACCCCAGCCACATGGGAAGAAGGACGAAGAGGAGCAGTGGCACGGCGCTGCCCACCACGACCATGGCCGCTCCCCAGGCCATTAGTCGCCGGAACAGCGGTCGCCGCTGGTGCTCCTCGACGTTCGCCAGGAGCACCGCTCCCTGGAGTGAGAGCGGGCTGCTGTCGACGACGCTGGAGGAGATCGCGACCCCCGACAGGGCGCCAGCGGCGGGTACGGACGCGTGCGCGCCCAATACGGCTCCCAGTACTGGGACGAGAGCCCCGACGACGGCTCCGGTGGCGGAGAACAGCGAGGTCAGTGCGGCGACGAAGGCGATCAGCAGAACTGCCAGGACGGGGGATCCCGCACCGAGCAGCGCATCGGACAGCAGCCGCATTCCGCCGACCTTGGTGACCAGTCCGATGTAGGTCATGACGCCGCTGAGCATGAGCATGGTGGACCAGGACATGCTGGCGACGGCGTGAGTGTCCTGCTTCGGAGCCATGGCCGTGAGCAGCAGTCCGACCGCGAATGCGCTGAGGCCTACGTTGAACTGGAAGCCGACCCCCAGGACGACCAGTGCGGCGATGCCGGCGAGCGTGGCCAAGTGCTGGGGGCGGAGCGTTGCCGGGGCGGACACTGTCGTGCTTTCCTGCGTGGCCAGGACTGTGCCCAGTGTCGAGGGTGAGCCGTGCCCTTCCATCGGCTCCTTTGCCCGGGCCGGACCGATCCGGATGGACTCACTGCCGCGGCGCATCAGCCCCACGCCGCCGAGCAGGAGGTAAGCGGTCAGCGCGAGCGTGATGTTGAAGAGCAGGGAGCTGACGAAGACCGTCCCCGAGGAGTCGGGGAGCTTCGCCGTGGCAGCCGCCCCGTTGACGAGCGCACCGATCGGGCTGAGGGGCGACATGGATCCGGCATGGCTCCCGTGAATGACCATGATGCCCATCAGCAAGGGACTGATCTTGGCCTGCTGGGCGACCCCCAGTGCGACCGGGATGAGCACGGCGGTCGCCGCCGCGGGGCCGGCACCCATGGCGCTGAAGACGATCGCGAGTGCGTGGAAGATCCAGGGGATGACCGCGACACGGCCGCGCACGAGCCGCACGGCCGCCTCGGTGATCACCGCCATGGTCCCGTTCTGCCGGGCCACGGAGAACATGTAGGTGATTCCTGCCAGCAGGACAAAGATGTCGGCAGGGAACAGTGCGAAGAGGCCTTCGGCAGGGATGCCGGCGATGAGAATGCCGACGACGAAGGTCGCCGCGAACGACACCACGCCGATGCTGATCGGCCACACGGTCCCGATGATGAATATGGCGGGCAGCACGAGCAGGGAGACGCCGGCGACGGACATGGGGCCTCGTGCTCCTCGCTCTTCGGCTGGACGCGCCCGACGGAGACACCGGTGGCGCGGTGGGGCTCGCACAACGTCCCGACGTGCGAGCCCATGGCACAGCGCAGGTGCCGGACGGTGTGCACTTCCTGCAATAAACCAGATTCGAAACGGTACGTCTAGTATCAGGAGGCGGCTCATTCTGTGCTGCGGGCGATCGCTGCCGCATCGTCGGAGAGTCTTCGCCGCAGGGCTTCACAGGGGTCGCGAGGGCGAGTACCGTCCCAATTAATCAAAGCTTTGATTAGTGGGTTCGAGTCGAACTCACTCGATTTCCTTCCCTGTTCACGGGACCGCGCCCGACCGGTTGAGCGTCCCGCACGTGGCGCCGTTGCGGCGGCCGACTCAAGGGAGTCCTTCTCATGACACAGATGCTTGCCCCGCCCAGCCCGGCGGCCCTTCGTGCCTGCATGGCCCGGTTCGCCACCGGTGTCACCGTCGTGACGTACGCGGGCGAAGACGGCCCGCGCGGCGCGACGATGAACTCCTTCACCTCCGTCTCCGCGGAGCCCCCACTTGTCCTCGTCAGTGTCGCCCGTCGCGCTCGCTGCCACGACCAGCTGCTCGACCGCCCCTTCTGTGTGAACATCCTGGGGGCCGAACAGGAGCCGCTGGCACGGCAGTTCGCCGGGGCGCGCGAGGCGGCCGAGCCGCGCTGGGCCGACGGAACCTCCGTCCCGCGCCTGGCGAACCCCCTCGCCTGGGTGGAATGCGAGCCCTGGCGCACGTACGACGGCGGCGATCACACCCTCGTCCTGGGCCGCGTCACGGACCTCGGCCATCGCGACGGCGACGCACTCACCTACGCCTGGAGCCGGTTCGGCGCGGCGACCGAGTCGACCGACGGCTTCGAATACCTCATCTGATTCGGCGCGGCCCGCTCGCGGCCGCGCACTCCCACACTTTCAGGAGCACCAGCATGCCTGCACGCACCGGCAAGGAATTCCTCGAGCGACTGTCCAACTCCCGTGCCACCGTGCACATCCAGGGCGAGACCCTCAAGGGCGGCATCCAGGACCACCCCGCTTTCCGCAATGTCGTCCAGACGTACGCCGAGCTGTACGACCTCCAGCACTCCGACGCCCACAAGGACGTCCTCACCTACACCTCGCCCACGACCGGCGAGCCCGTCGGCACCTCCTTCCTCACCCCGAAGACTCCCGAGGACCTGGTCAAGCGCCGCAACGCGTTCAAGGTGTGGGCCGACCACAGCAACGGCATGCTCGGCCGTACCGGCGACTACATGAACAGCTCCCTGATGGCCCTCGCCTCGGCCGCCGACTGGTTCGCCCAGGCGAATCCGGCGTTCGGCGAGAACATCCGCCGCTACTACGAGCAGGTCCGCGAGCAGGACCTGCTGTGCACGCACACCCTGATCCCGCCGCAGGTCAACCGCTCGGTCGCCGGCACCCAGCAGGCCGGCGGCAAGCTCGCCGCCCGCATCGTGAAGGAGGACGACAACGGCGTCGTGATCCGCGGAGCGCGCATGCTCGCGACCATCGCTCCGTTCGCCGACGAGATGCTCGTCTTCCCCTCGACCGTGCTGCGCGGCACCCCCGAGGACAAGCCGTACTCCTACGCCTTCGCCATCCCCAACGACACCCCGGGCCTGCGCTACATCGCCCGCGAACCGCTGGACTACGACCGGCCGCGCCACGACCACCCCCTCGCCTCCCGCTTCGAGGAGTCGGACTGCGTGGTCGTCTTCGACGACGTGCACGTCCCGTTCGAGCGCTGCTTCGCCCTGGGCGACGCGGAGCTCTGCAACGGCTTCTACTCGCAGACCAACTCGGTCAACCACATGACCCACCAGGTCGTGACCCGCACCACGGCCAAGACCGAGTATGTCCTCGGTCTGGTGTCGCTCCTCACCGAGGCCATCGGCATCGAGCAGTTCGGCCACGTCCAGGAGGACGTGGCCGAGATCATCACCACGCTGGAGACGCTGCGCGCCTTCCTGCGCGCCGCGGAGGCCGACGCCGAACTCAACGAGTACGGCGTGCTCACCCCGGCCTGGGCGCCGCTCAACGCCGCCCGCAACCTCTATCCCAAGCTCTACCAGCGCTTCCCGGCGATCCTGCGCAAGCTCGGCGCCTCCGGCCTGATGGCCACGCCGACCGAACTGGACGTCAACGGCCCCGCCGCCGCCGACATCGAGGCCTACCTGCAGTCGGCCACGCTGACGGGCGCGGAGCGCGTCAAGCTCTTCCGCCTGGTGTGGGACACCTGCATCTCCGCCTTCTCCAGCCGGCAGGCCCTGTACGAGTACTATTTCTTCGGCGACCCGGTGCGGATGGCCGGTGCCTACGTGAAGTCGTACGACCGCGAGCCCTACAAGGCCAAGGTGCAGGCCTTCTTGGACCAGCACAGCCTGGAGCGCTCGTGATGACGCACCCGCTCGGCAATCCTCCCTCGAAGATCATCGCGGTTCACCTCAACTACCCCAGCCGCGCCCGGGAACGGGGACGCATCCCCGCCCACCCGTCCTACTTCCTCAAGCCGCCCTCGTCCCTCGCGGGCACCAAGGACGCCCTCGTGCGTCCGCAGGGCTGCGAACTCCTGGGCTTCGAGGGGGAGATCGCCCTGGTGATCGGCTCGCGCGCCCAGCGGGTGAGCCCTGAGGATGCCTGGGAGTACGTGCGCTGGGTGACCGCGGCCAATGACGCGGGGGTCTACGACCTGCGCTACGCGGACCGCGGCTCCAACCTCCGCTCCAAGGGGGCCGACGGGCTCACGCCGCTCGGCCCGCGACTCCTCGACGCCCGCCAACTCGACCCGGCCGCACTTCAGTTGCGTTCCTGGGTCAACGGTGAGCTGGTCCAGGACGACACCACGGACACCCTCCTGTTCCCCTTCGGGCAGCTGATCGCCGACCTGTCGCGCCTCGTCACGCTGGAGCCGGGGGACGTCATCCTCACCGGCACCCCGGCCGGCGCCTCCGTCGCCTCACCGGGGGATGTGGTGGAGGTCGAGGTCCGCGGCAGCGGCCTGTCCACGGGCCGTCTGCGCAACCCCGTCGCCGCCGGGCCCGCCCTGGAGGCGTACGGAGCGATGCCCAGGGCGGACGAGGTGGAGCGCGAGGCGGCGTACGGCACCGCCTACACGCCAACCCCCCTGCTAGCAAAGGGGCTTGAGGACGGGCTGCGGTCGGTTGCCGTCGCCACCCTCAGCGCACAGCTCCGCTCCCGCGGACTGCCGCACATGAGCATCGACGGCGTCCGCCCCACGCTGCCGGGCCAGAAGATGGTGGGCGTCGCCCACACCCTTCGCTACCTGCCCCTGCGCGAGGACCTCTTCAAGAAGTACGGCGCCGGCATGAACGCCCAGAAGCGGGCGATCGAGGAGCTGCGGCCCGGCCATGTACTCGTCATGGACGCCCGCCGCGACACCTCGGCCGGCACCCTCGGTGACATCCTCGCGCTGCGCGCCCAGACGCGCGGCGCGGCCGGGGTTGTCACCGACGGCGGCCTGCGTGACAGCGCCGCGGTCACCGATCTGGGCCTGCCGGTGTACCGCGGGGGTGAGCACCCCTCGGTCCTGGGCCGCCGCCATGTGCCGTGGGACTCCGGCGTGCCCATCGCCTGCGGTGGAGCCCTGGTCCAGCCCGGCGACCTGATCGTCGGCGACGCGGACGGCGTCGTGGTCGTACCGCTCGACCTCGCGGAGGAGCTGATCGCCGACTGCCAGGAGCAGGAGCTGCGCGAACAGTTCATCACCGAGCAGGTGCGCGCCGGGCACAGCGTGGACGGCCTCTACCCCCTCGGACCTGAGTGGAGCGAGCCGTTCGAGCTGTGGCGCCGCAGCCGCACGCACGACACATCCGACACTTCTGACTCTTCGTACGCCCCGCATGCCTCGCAAGGAGATTCCGCATGAAGTTCCGCAGCGATCCCGCCGTCATACGGGGATCCATCGCCCCTGTCGTCACCCCGTTCACCGACGAGGGCGCTGTCGACCATGAGGGCCTGCGCTCGCTGATCCGCTTCCAGCTGGATTCCGGCTCGCACGGCATCTCGCTCGGCGGCTCCACCGGTGAGCCGAGCGCGCAGACCGTCGCCGAGCGGATTGCCGGCATGCGGACGGCGGTCGAGGAGATCGGGGACCGGGTCCCCTTCCTGCCGGGAACCGGCTCGCACAAGCTGAACGAGACACTCGAACTGACCGCAGCGGCAAGGGACTTGGGAGCCGACGCGGCACTAGTGATCACGCCCTATTACGCGCGCCCCACCCAGGAGGCCCTCTACCGGTGGTACGCCACCGTGGCCCGCGAGTTCCCGGACATGCCGATCGTCGCGTACAACGTGCCCTCGCGCACCGCCGTCGACATCGCACCCGAGACGGTGAAGCGACTGTTCACCGACTTCGAGAACTTCGTCGGCGTCAAGGAGACGACGAAGGACTTCGAGCACTTCTCCCGTGTGCTCCACGCCTGCGGCCGCTCGCTGCTCGTGTGGTCCGGTATCGAGCTGCTGTCCCTGCCGCTACTCGCCCTGGGCGGCGCCGGCTTCGTCAGCGCGGTGGCCAACCTGGCGCCGACCGCCGTGGCACGCATGTATGAGCTGTGGGAGGCGGGCGACTTCGAGGGCGCCCGCGAACTGCACTACCGCCTGCACCCGCTGGTGGACCTGCTGTTCGTGGAGACCAACCCGGCCCCGGCGAAGTGGGTCCTGGCCCAGCAGGGGCGGATCGCCTCGCCGCACGTACGGCCGCCGCTCATCACGCCCACCGACCCGGGCCTGACCCGCATCCGCGCGCTCCTCACCGAGGGCGGCGACCTGACGCAGCAGCTGGGAACGCAGCAGAACGGAGCCGACCAGTGAGTAACTCGCCCGAGGGCCTGCCCTCGACCATCCGGCACTGGATCGGCGGCGAACTCGTCGACGCGTCCGACGGACGCACCTTCGACGTATCCGACCCTGCCTCCAACTCCGTCTACGCGCAGGCGGCACGCGGCGCAGCCGCCGACATCCAACGGGCTGTCACTGCGGCCGAGTCCGCCTTCCCCGCCTGGTCGGCCCTCTCGAACCGTGAGCGCGCCCGCGTCCTGAACCGCATCGCCGACGCCGTGGAGGCGCGCCACGACCGGCTCGCCCAGTTCGAGTCGTACGACTCCGGCCTCCCGATCACCCAGGCCAGGGGCCAGGCACGCCGCGCCGCCGAGAACTTCCGCTACTTCGCCGACGTCATCGTCGCGCTCGGCGAGGAGGCGTTCCGGCAGGGCGGCGACCAGTTCAGCTACGTGGTGCGCACCCCGGTCGGGGTCGCCGGGCTCATCACACCGTGGAACACCCCGTTCATGCTGGAGAGCTGGAAACTCGCCCCGGCGCTCGCCTCCGGCTGCACCCTGATCCTCAAGCCCGCCGAGTGGACCCCGCTGTCCGCGACGCTGTGGCCGGAGATCTTCGCCGAGGCGGGCGTGCCGGCCGGAGTCGTGAACATCGTCCACGGCATCGGTGACGAGGCCGGTCAGGCACTGGTCGACCACCCGGACGTCCCGTTGATCTCCTTCACCGGCTCGACCGACACCGGTCGGCACATCATCCGTTCCTCCGCCGAGCACCTGAAGACCACCTCCATGGAACTGGGCGGCAAGTCGCCGGTGGTCCTGTTCGCCGACGCCGACATCGAGGCGGCCCTCGACTCGGTCGTCTTCGGCGTGTTCTCGCTCAACGGCGAGCGCTGCACTGCCGGTTCACGCGTCCTCGTCGAGCGGCCGCTCTACGAGGAGTTCACCCGCCGCCTCGCCGAGCGCGCCGAGCAGGTCACGGTCGGACTCCCTGCGGACCCGGACACCCAGGTCGGCGCGCTGGTCCACAGTGAGCACTACGAACGTGTCCTGAACTACGTCGAGATCGGCAAGAAGGAAGCCCGGCTGGTGGCGGGTGGTGCCCGCCCCAACCACCTCGCCGAGGGCAACTACCTCCAGCCGACCGTCTTCGCCGATGTGGCGAGGGACGCCCGGATCTTCCAGGAGGAGATCTTCGGCCCCGTCGTGGCGGTCGCACCCTTCGACGACGAGGCGGAGGCGGTCGAGCTGGCGAACGCCACCCGGTTCGGCCTGGCCGCGTACATCTGGACCTCGGACCTCAAGCGCGGCCACCGCATCGCGCACGCCGTCGAATCCGGCATGGTCTGGATCAACTCCCACAACATCCGTGACCTGCGCACCCCCTTCGGCGGCGTGAAGGCATCCGGCGTGGGCCGCGAAGGAGGTGCCCACAGCATCGACTTCTACACCGAGTCCAAGATCGTCCACGTGGCCCTCGGAGACGTGCACACCCCCCGATTCGGAGTCGCCCGATGACTGCCGCGCCTGCTGTGACTGTCGCACCCGCACCGGACGTGGTGCGCTCCGCCTACGCCCAGCTCGCTGTCACCGACCTGTCCCGGGCCCGCTGGTTCTGGGTGGACATGCTCGGCTTCCACGTCCAGCACGAGGACGCCGGCTCGCTCTACCTGCGCGGAACGGACGAACTGACCCACCACTCCCTCGTCCTGCGCAAGGGCGAGACCGCGGCGCTCGACCACATCGCGTACCGCGTGCGTACCCCCGAGGACGTGGACAAGGCGGAGAGGTTCTTCACCGAACTCGGCCGCCCGGTAAAGAGGTTGAAGAAGGACGAGGGCACGGTCGGCGTCGGCGACGCGGTCCGCGTCATCGACCCGCTCGGCTTCCCGGTCGAGTTCTTCCACGACATCGAACGCGGCGAGCGTCTCATCCAGCGCTACGACCTCCACCGCGGCGCGCAGATCGCCCGCCTCGACCACTTCAACATCTGCACCCCCGACATCCCGGCCGCCTACGCCCACTACAAGTCCCTCGGCTTCGGCTGCTCGGAGACCATCGAGGGCGACGAGCACGAGCTGTACGCGGCGTGGATGTACCGCAAGCAGACCGTCCACGACGTCGCCTTCACCGGTGGTGCCGGACCGCGCCTGCACCACCTAGGGGTGGCCACCCACGAATCCCACCAGGTGCTGCGTACCGCCGACATCTTCGGCGCGCTCCACGAGGAGAAGCACATCGAGCGCGGGCCGGGCCGACACGGCGTCTCCAACGCCTTCTACGTCTACCTCCGCGACCCGGACGGCCACCGCGTCGAGATCTACACCTCCGACTACTACACCGGCGACCCGGACCACGAGACGTACCGCTGGAACGTCCACGATGACCGCCGCCGCGACTTCTGGGGCAACGCGGTGATCGAGTCCTGGTACAAGGAGGCGACCCCGGTGCTCGACCTCGACGGGCGGCAGCAGCCGGTGAGCACCTCCCTGCTGGACGAGTGCGCCGTCCAGATCGGGGCCGACGGACTCGGCTGACTGCGCGGAACAGCTCCGGTGCCGGGTGCGGCACCGGAGCGTTCAGCACGGCGAGGTCAGAGCGTGGATCGATGTGGACGGCCTCGGGCGGGGGCGCAAATGCCGCGATGGTGAACTGGCCGCCAGAACCGGCACCCTCCCTGGTCAACAGGGGTGACCCGACCTCGGAAACCGTTCGGTGGCTGCGCCGATTGCCGCGTATCCTGTAAAGGATCAAGTAGCCGTCCAAGGCTTCGACTTTGTCGAGGCAACTGCCCGGCTCAACCGTTGCTGGATGATCGGTCGGGCACGCGCCGAGATTGTCCACGTTGTAAGAGCGAGGGGGTGCCATGTCCGAGCAGGCGGCACCGACCACGGCGATCGCCCGGCCTACCAAGAGGCTCTCGGCAAGCCGTGAGCGAACCATCCTACGAGCCGTCTACGAGGTACTCGCTGAGTCCGGATACCAGGGACTGCACTACGAGGCAGTGGCGACCCGCGCCAGGACGAGCAAGGCCACGCTGTACCGGCACTGGCCCACCAAGGCGGACCTGGTGACCACGGCCATCAGCTACCGCCCGGCCGAAGACCTGCAGGTGCCGGACACCGGCACGCTGCGCGGCGACCTCCTGGCATACCTCCGGTTGCTCGCCGAGTGGATGAGTGGCGAGCAAGGCGCCGTGATCAGCGGTCTTTTCGTCACCATGCGCAATGATGCCGAGCTCGCGGCGCTGCTGCGCCCCTTGTTGATCCCCGCTGTACCGCCCGTCCGGGCTGTCTGCGAGCGGGCGGAACAGCGTGGGGAACTCGCCCTGGATCACCAGGACGTGCGATTCATCGATGAGCTCTGTGCGCCGGCCCTGTTCATGCGCCACGCTCTGCTCGGCCTGCCTCTGGATGCGGAGTTCGTCGAGTATCTGGTCGACGGCGTTGCCATGCCGCTGCTGACCCGCGCCACGTGACGTCCCGGTCTGCTTCGGCGGCCCTGGGGGTCGGCCTCGTTCGGGTCACGCGATGAGTCTGAGTTTGTGAGATACGACGAGTCCGGCGGTGCCGAGCACCATGGCGTGATCGTTGGCCTCGGCGAAGACGATCCGCGCGGGACCGGCCGCGGCGGCTGTAGCCGCTGTCGCGGTCCCGGCAGACATCTCGGCGCCGGGGTGTGCGGTGAGCCAGGCGGCGAGCGTCTCGCTGGCACGGTCGGCCAACAGGTCGATGGAGGGAGGTCTCGACGTCGACCAGGCTGGTTCCGTAGGTGCGCGCGGAAGGCGCAGTCGTCGACGCCCAGCACCCGCGGGCTGCGGGCGGGAACGTCGGGCGCCTGCAGCTGGCCGAGTAGCCGGTACTGGCCGGTGGGTACGGTGGGCAAACGGCACAGTCGCATGCCCGGTCGGCCGCCCGCTGTGAGCGCGACAGCCCGCCACAACGTCTTCACACCGGGGCCGGCGCGGGCATAACGCGTGGTCAGACCCTCGACCGGCTTGACGAACGCGCGGCGCCCGCAGCCACAGGCGGCGCAGAAGAACCGCAGGACCTCCAGTTTCACCACCACCCGGTGCCCGCCGACCGGGTACTCGGGGAGACGCCGTCCGTAGCGGCTGTGCACCCGGCGCTAGACGGTCGCGCAGTCCGGCACGTCAACTCCAGTACGACCCTGTGGACTTCGGCCACAGCCACCCCGTCCACTTCGGTCAACCGATCCAGCACCATCCCCACGGCATCCGGGAACAGCACGTCCTTCAACGCGAACAGATCCCCTATGGCCAGGGCATTCCCGCCGCCAAACGCACAGGCCGGGGACTACGCGATCGTGACCGTCACGAGATTCCGCCCAGACCTCTGTGTCCTTACCTCGCCCCGTCTACAGGGTCAGCCCCGCCCCGTACGGGAACAGCGGGTTCTCCGTGTCGTTGGGGACGTCGGGGCGTGAGGCGCGGACGGCGTCCATGGAGCGGGGGAGTTCGAAGGGGAGTCGTCCCTCCGGCTTGGCCCGGCCGAAGGCGACGTCCAGGAGGGCGGCGTCGCTGGCGCCGTAGTCGGCGACGAGGGTGGCGGCCCGCTCGGCGATCTCGGGGATGACCGCTGCCCGTTCCAGGTTGATGCAGACGATGGTCGGGACCGAGTCGAGCAGGTCGAGGATCGGCTTGAGTTCCTCGTCGGTGAAGGCCAGGGTCCCGGAGTGGAAGAACGACTCGAAGCGGTTGGCTCGCGGTTCGTACGGGGCGCGCAGGCGCAGTACCGCGAGCCGGGTCGGTCACCAACGTGCCGTATTCGTCCGCTACTTCGGCCGCGACGTCATCGACGTACAGCTTCGGGCGGCCGGTCACCGGCAGGGCGCCGGCCGTGTTGGCGAGGACGGTCAGTGAGCGGCGCTGTGCCTTAGCGCCCGCCTCGGTGAAGTCGGCGCGGCCGACGGTCTCGGCGGCCAGGTCGGCGTCGACGTACGGGGCGTCGAACAAGCCGAGGGTGAACTTCTCGCGCAGGATCCGGCGCAGGGAGGCGTCCAGGCGGTATTCGGGGATGCGGCCCGACTCGACGAGCTCGATGATCAGGTCGGTGCGGGACTCGCCGCCGAACTGGTCGCATCCGGCGTCCAACACGCGGGCCGCTCGCTGGAGTTCGGCCAGTGACTCGAGGCCCCAGGCGCGTGCTTCGTGCACTTCGCTGAAGATCTCGGCGTCGGTGATCAGGCCCCAGTCGGTGCAGACGATGCCGTCGAATCCGAGCTTGTCCCGCAGTAGCCCTTGTACGACGCCCTTGTTGAGGCCGAACCCGACTTCTTCCCAGTCGGTACCGATGGGCTGGCCGTAGTAGGGCATCATCTGGGCGCAGCCGGCGGCGATGGCCGCCTTGAAGGGTTCGAGGTGCAGGTCGCGCATGCCACCGGGGTAGACCTGGTTCCTTGCCCCAGGGGAAGTGCGGGTCCTCGCCGTCGAGTTGGGGGCCGCCGCCGGGGAAGTGCTTGACCATGGCCGAGACCGACTGCTTGCCCAACCGCTCACCCTGGAGGCCGCGGACGTAGGCGCGGACGAGCTCGCTCGCCGCGCTGAGCGACCCGCAACTGGTGTACGAGTTCGCGGACACAGTCTGGTGCCGCATGATCCACAACGGGCCTGATGCTGTGGCGAGTTCGGAGATCGCCTCCATGCCGGCCCCGTGATTTGTCGGCTTCAGATGCCCGCCTCACGTGCCCTGGCTCCATCGTGAGGGTCATGGTCACGATGCTCCACTGCCCATCATGCGTGTGACCTCGGTGGGTCATATGTTGAGTGTATCGATGAGTGAAGGAATTGATATTTGTCGGATCCCTCGGTGCGGGTCACTGTGATAACTGCTGGAGTCCCTACCGCTTGATACGCCATGCACCTGCAGGGCGGGCTCCACAAGAAGGGAGTCTTCCCAAATGTTCGAAGTCACAGTGGATTTCGCCAAGTGCGACGCGAACGGCACCTGTGCGGCGCTCATGCCGGACATCTTCCGTATCGGCGAGGACGGGCTGCTCGAGCAGCTGCGGACCGACGTCGAGGAGGAGCGTGCGGACGAACTTGAAGAAGTTGTCCTGTGCTGCCCGCTGGGGGCGATCTCCGCCTCATGACCACGACATTGCCGCACTTCGAACCGTTCGCGCCCGACGCCCTCGTGCACCCTGGAGGTGCTTTGGCGGAAGGCCCGCTCGCCCACGGCTCGGCCGGCTACACAGTCCTGAGCTTCGAACTCGCCACCGCCGTCCTGCGTGACAGCCGCTTCCGGAACGCCTCGCTCCAGTTGATGGAGGATTTCGGTATCAAGGAGGGCCCGGTACGTGACTTCCGGGCGGACAGCGTCCTGATGGCAGAGGGGCCGCGGCACCTTCGGTTGCGTACGCCGCTGGCCCGGTTCATGGGACCGGCCACCGTCGAGAACATCCGCGACGTGCTACGCGGGATCATCAGGGACCTTGCCGCGGACCTTGACCCCGCTGCCCCCGTCGACTTCCACGGTGTCATCGACCGTCGCCTGCCGGCCCGCGTGTACTGCTACCTCGCCGGCGCTCCGGTCGAGGACGCCCCCAAGGTCGCAAGCCTCTCGGAGCGGACCCTGTCGCTGCTCAACCGAGACCCGAGCCTGATCCCGGACATCCTTGAGGCCTACGACGAACTCTTCGCGTACCTGCGGGAACTCGTCGCCCGCAAGCGGGCACAGGGGTTGGGCGAGGACATGCTGTCGTTCCTCATCGGGCGGCACGATGCCGGCAAGCTCAACGAGAAGGAGCTCTTCGACGAAGCGACCGCAATGCTGGAGGCGAGCTCGGTCAACACCACGCACCAGGCAGGCCTGGTGGTGTGGACCCTGTTGCGCAACCGCGAGATCTGGCAGCGACTTGTCGAGGATCACACGCTTATCCCGGCAGCGATCACCGAGGTGCTGCGGTTGTATCCCCGGCCAGGGGTCATCAGCCGGATCGCTACCGAGGACATTGACTTGAACGGGACGGTCATCCCGACGGGTTCGGACGTCCATGTCGCGGTGTGGTCTGCCAACCGCGACCCTGAGCGCTTCGGGAGTCCGGCCGAGTTCGTGCTGGAGCGTGAGAACAACCAACCGCTGACCTTCAGCACCGGGGGCCACAACTGTCTCGGACAGGGGCTCGCCAAGGTCGAGATGGAAGAGGTCGTCCGCTACCTGGCCGACCACTTCCCCGACGCGGTTGTGGTGGAGGACGGCACCGAGATCGGTCAGGCGGGCGGCCGTTGGCTGGTCAAGTCCCTCTCCGTGGACCTCAGGCCGTAGGGGGAGAGACTGATGACTGACACGCAGCCATCGCTGACGGAACGCCTGGCCACGCACTGGGCGGATCTTCCGTTCGAACAGATCCCCACCGACGTTGTCGAGCGCGTCAAGGACAACATCCTGGACACGCTGGCCGTGGCGCTCGCCGGAGCCGGAACCGACGAGGCCACGCGGGTTAACGGAGCCCTGGCCGACGTGCAGGGCAACGGGTCGGGGAGCTTGGTCTGGGGTACGCCCCACAGGCTGTCGCCCGCGCACGCCGCACTGGCCAACGGGACGGCAGCCCACGCCCGCGACTTCGACGACGGCGGCGGTCCCGGGCACGCAGGATCCACGGTGCTGCCTGCGGCAATAGCCGTCGCCGAGGCGACCGGGGCGGACGGACCGGCGCTGATCGCCGCGACGATCGCCGGCTACGACATCGGCTACCGCACCCTGCAGTCGCTCGGCGGCTTCGCCGCGCACACCGACCGTGGATGGCACTCCAGCGGCACCATGGGCAGCTTCGCCGCAGCTGCGGCGAGTGCCAAGGTGCTGGGCCTGGATGCCGAGCGCTTCGCCGATGCCCTGGGAATCGCCGGCTCCTTCACCGGCGGCGTCTGGGCGTTCATCGACGACGGGGCCTGGACCAAGCGGATCCACCCCGGCAAGGCGGGGGAGACCGGAGCCGACGCCGCACTTCTCGCCCGGGCCGGGATCACCGGCCCGCGCCGGATCTTCGAGGCCGAATGGGGCGGCCTGTTCGCCCTGTACAACGGCGGCGAGGGCTTTCCCGAGAAGGCGCTGAAGGAACTTGGAGTCGACTTCAACGTGGCGAGCGCGTACATCAAGCCGTACGCCTGCTGCCGAGGCAGCCACTCGACCATCGACGCTGTGCTCGCGATGGTCGACGCGCGGGACATCCGGCCCCAGGATGTGCACCGGATTGTGATCACCGCCGGTGAGACAGCGGTGAACATGCTCTCCGTCGACCCCATCGAGTCGGTCTTCGATGCGCAGTTCAGCCTTCCGTACGCGGTCGCCGTCGCCCTCCATCACCGGCGCGTCGGGCTCGACCAGTTCGACCCGCCCCGTGTCGGCGAGCCTGCCGTCCGCGCAACGCTCGACAAGATCTCGATGCAGGTGGACATCGACATCCAGCTGGAGGACGGGCCGCTGCTGGAGGTCGAGTTCACCAACGGGGAGAAGGTGACCCTGGTCGCCGGCAACCCCACCACCGCCAAGGGGTCGGCCGAGAGCCCGCTCACGCATGCCGAAGTCGTGGGCAAGGCGGAGGAACTGCTCGCACCGTACGGGCCGTCGGTCGCAGACGGCCTGGTGCGTGCAGTGGAGAACCTGGACAACTCTCGGGACCTGACCGAGCTGCTGCGCGCGCTGCGCGCAGGAACACGAGGAGACTGACGTGGCCACGCGCGAAGCGACGCAGACCGTCGAACGGACCGAGGTCATCGCGGCCGAGCAGACGGAATCCCTGGCAGCGGCGCTGGACATCGACGTCCCTCACGCCGCGGGAGACATGGTGCCTCCACTGTGGCACTGGACCTACCTGCTGGAGAGGGGACCGGAACGGGAGCTCGGCGAGGACGGCCATCCCGAGACCGGAGTTCCCGCCCCGCCCGGTCCGGGACGCCGCCGCATGTTCGGCGGGGGGCGGGTGACGACCCATGGCGGGCTGGTGATCGGGGCGCCCGCCACCAAGGTGACCTCGATCGCGCGGTCCGTCGAAAAGGAGGGCAGGACAGGCCCGCTCACCCTCACCACGGTTCGTCAGGACATCCTTCAGCACGGTGAACTGGTGATCCGGGAGGAGCAGGACATCGTCTACCGGGCACCCGGCTCCAGCGCCCTGCCGCGCCCCGCCGTGAAGCCGCCCCGGAACGACGGTCCGAAGCTGGAGCTGGTCGTCGACGAGCGGCTGCTGTTCCGGTTCTCGGCGCTTACGTACAACTCTCACCGCATCCACTACGACGTGGACTGGTGCAAGCAGGAGGGGTACGACGGCCTTGTCATCCATGGCCCGCTGCTGGCCCTCATGATGGGCGAACACTTCCGCCGCCAGGGCATCGACCTGCGGGGCAAGACCTTTGCCTACCGGTTCGTCTCGCCGCTGACCAAGCCGCAGAAGATCACGATCGCCCCTTCTGCCAAGGGACTCGAGCACGGCGCCGAGGCCCGTGGCGCCGATGGCACCGTCGCCGCGGTGAGCACCCTCACGGAGGCATGAGCCGTGAGCCCATCCACCACCACCGACGTCGCCGTCATAGGCGGTTCCACTGCCGGCCTCCGCGCCGCAGAAGCCGTCGCACGCCACGCACCCGAGCTGAGCGTGACCGTGATCAGCGACGAATCCCACCTGCCCTACGAGCTGCCACCGCTGTCCAAGATCCCGCTGCACGACCGCGTCGACATCGACACGCTCGTCTACCCCCTGGCTCGCGACTTGCGGGACAAGGGCGTCGACTTCCGGCTGGGCACCCGTGCCAGGTCGCTCGACACCGGCTCGAACACCGTCCATCTGTCATCAGGTGGAGCACTGACCTACCGCGCTCTGGTCATCGCCACCGGATGCGAGGCCGTTGTTCCGCCGCCGTTCGCAGACCAACGCGGTGTGCACGTACTGCGCCGCTTCGAGGACGCGACGGCCCTGCGCGCCGCGGTCACCGACCCCAAGGCTGCCGTCGCCGTAGTCGGGGCCGGATTCATCGGTGGCGAATTCGCCTCGACACTCGCCAAGGCGGGGCGCACGGTCTCGCTCATCGACCTGGCTGCCAAGCCACTGGGGCGGTTCGGCGAACCTGTCGCCGACGCCTATACGGCGTTGCACCGCGGGGCCGGTGTCGGCCTGCATCTGGGCAGTGCCGTCACCGACGTCGTCGAACGGGACGGACGCCGTTCGTTGCTGCTGACCGACGGCACATGGGTACCGGCCGACGTCATCGTCGTCGGCGTCGGAGTGCGTCCTGCGATCGACTGGCTGAACGGATCAGGGCTGACCTTCGACAACGGCATCCTGGCCGACGCCACCCTGCGTGTCTCGCGCAACGTGTTCGCTGCCGGGGACGCGGTCCGCTGGCCCAACGCACGATTCGGCGCCCCCATGAGGATCGAGCACTGGACGAGTGCCGCCGAACAGGGCCGTGCGGCGGGAATCAACGCGGCGAAACTGATCCACGGCGACACGGGCGACGGTTTCGCCAACGTGCCCTACTTCTGGTCGGACCAGCACGGGGTCCGCATCCAGTTCGCGGGCTGTCTGACCGGAGATGAGGAGATCGAGGAGAGCAGTACCGGGGACGGGACGCTCTTCCTCTACCACCGCGGTGGCGTGGTCAACGGTGTGCTGGCGTTCGATCGCCGTGCCGACTTCGTGAAGCTGCGGGCCCTGCTGCGCCGGGAACTCACCCGGCGGGCAGCAGACGAGTTCCTGCGATGAACAGCCCCGCCAGGATCCGGCGGGCAAGCAACTGGCGAGGAGAAGGACGAGTCATGAGTGACGAGACAGACCGCCGCAGCGCGGTCATCACCGGCGCGGCACAGGGCCTGGGCGCGGACATCGCCCGCCGGCTGGCGGATGGCGGGTTCGACCTCGCCCTGCTGGACCTGAACAAGGAGGGACTGGACCGTACGAAGGAGGAAATCGAGAGCAGCCACGGCGGTGCCAGGATCGAGACGATGCCCCTGGACCTCTCCGAGGACACGAGTGTTGCAGAGGCATTCCGCGACATCGACGCCGCGTTCGGACGCATCGATGTGCTCGTGAACACGGCGGGCGGCAGCGGGACCTTGCAGGTCCGGGACATCGAGGAGCTCTCCCCGCAGGTCTGGCACACGGTGTTGGGCAACAACGTCACCAGCACCTTCCTTTGCTGCAAGTACGCGGTGCCGGTCATGCGCCGCAACGGCTACGGCCGGATCGTCAACTTCTCCTCAGCGGTATCCCGCGGACTGTCCGGCCCGTCCGGGACGATCGGAGCGCGGCTTCCCTACGCCGCGTCAAAGGCGGCGATCAACGGCTTCACCCGGCAGCTCGCCAAGGACCTCACTCGCAGCGGGATAACCGTCAACGCGGTCTCTCCGGGCCTCATCCTGCCCGATGAGGGGCGGGTGCGGTCGGTGTTCGACTCCCTGGCGGCAGCGGACCAGGCCGCCATCCGCGCGGCCATTCCGGCGGGCAGGACCGGCACGGCTCAGGAGATTTCCGCGGCCGTCGCCTACCTCGTCTCAGAGGGAGCCGGCTTCACGTCCGGCACCGTTCTGGACGTCGACGGCGCAGCTTCCTAGCCGTTCCGCCCTCCCGGCGCGGGCCATGGCCGGCGCTTCCGCACCACCAGAGTGAAGAAGGAGAGCGAACCGTTGCTCCAAGATCCGTTGGTCCTCATACCGGCACTTGGTTCGGACGCCCGGCTGTGGCAGCCGGTCATCGACCACCTCCACGAGCGCCTCGAAGTCGAATGCCTGGTCATCCGGGGCGTCGGAGACTCCATTGAGTCCATGGCGGACAGCATCCTGGCCCAGGCGCCGGACCGGTTCTGCCTGGCCGGGATCTCTATGGGCGGCTACGTTGCGCTGGACATCGTGCTGCGCGAGCCCGAGCGAGTCGTCGGGCTCGCGTTGCTGAACACCTCCGCGTTCGCCGCCCCGCCCGACCGGAAGAAGGGTGGCCACCAGGCGATCTCCCTGACGGAGTCCGGCCACTTCGCAGAGGCCGTGCGCAACGTCAGCGGCGCCGTCGCGCCAGGCCGGCCCGAGGTGACGGCCGTCGCCGCCACCATGGCCCATGACCTGGGAGCCGACGTCTTCAAGGCGCAGCAACTCGCCGTCCTCAACCGCGACGACCGCACGATGGAAACGCCGGGGATCAAGGCCCCGACGCTGATCGTCGCCGGAGACGCCGACGCCATCACTCCACTCGCGCTCAGCGAGGAGATGGCCGGCTCGGTACCCAACGCGCAGCTGCACGTACTCGAAGGAGTCGGACACCTGTCTACCCTCGAAGCGCCCGCCCTCGTCGCCTCACATCTGGCGGACTGGCTGCTGCGTACCGACGATCAAGAGCGGAGGCGCAGGTCATGACGATCACCTTCGACCACACGACGCAGGGCCAGCGGGTGCTGTTCGGAACCGGCGACGCAGCCGCCCATACGGTCGCGGCGCTCAACGGTCTGGGTGCCGAGCGCGTCCTGCTCATCGCGGACGCGTTCGTATCGGAACTCTCCGACGCCGTGGCGGAACGGGTCTGTGTGGTGGCACGTATCCACGAGATCGTCCAACACGTCCCTGCCGAGAACGCCGCCAGGGCAGTGGAGGTCGCGCAGACGCACGACGCAGACGCGATCGTCACGATCGGCGGCGGCTCGGCAGTGGGCCTCGCGAAGATCGTCGCCCGCGACGCCGGCCTGCCGATCGTGGCGGTACCCACCACCTTCGCAGGCTCCGAAGCCACGAACGTCTGGGGCATCACCGAGGCCGGACGCAAGACCACCGGCATCGACGACAAGGTGCTGCCGAAGATCGTCGTCTACGACGCCTCCCTGATGGCGAGTCTGCCGGGGCAACTGGCCGTCTCCAGCGGGCTCAACGCCCTGGCCCACGCGGTCGACGGCTTCTGGGCCCCGCGAAGCAACCCGATCAACAAGGCGATGGGCACCGAAGGGCTGCGCGCCCTCGTCCCGGGCCTGCGTGCCCTGCACGCCGACCCGGACGATATCGCGGCTCGCGAACAGACCCTTTACGGCGCCTACCTCGCGGCCGTCGCCTTCGCCTCGGCCGGATCGGGCCTGCACCACAAGATCTGCCACGCCCTCGGCGGCGCTTATGCCATGCCGCACGCCGAGACCCACTCCGTCGTGATCGGCTATGTCACGGCCTTCAACGCCCCGTTTGCCGTCGATGCAGCCGAGCGCGTCGCCGCCGCTGTTGGCGACGGCCTTTCCGCCGCCGCAGGAATCCACGCGCTGGGCCGACAGATCGATGCCCCGAGTTCCCTGAAGGAACTCGGCCTCAAGGAGGAGGACCTGCCGGCAGCGGCGGGCCTCATCCTCCCTGCTGTCCCGCCTTCCAACCCCCGGCCGGTGACCAGGGAAGCGCTGGAGGAATTGCTGCGCGCGGCGTGGGCTGGTGATCCGATCACGTAAGGAAACGCGCAGGGCCTGAAACGCTGTGTGGGCCGGACCTCATCAAGAGGTCCGGCCCACATTCCGTATGTCCGCCGCAGTCAGCCGACCGACACCTTCGTGGCCGACCGCAGCCGGGCCGCGCGGAGGGTCTGTACGAGGAGCGTCGCGATGGTCATCGGGCCTACGCCACCGGGTACCGGGGTGATGAGGGAGGCGTGCTCCGCGGCCGCCTCGAACTCGACATCGCCGCGATTGTCGGCGTAACCCGCGTCGATCACGACAGCCCCCGGCTTGATCCACTCGCCCTTGACCAGACCCGGCGATCCGACCGCCGCCACGACGATGTCGGCCTGCTCGACCTGGGCACGTAGGTCGGTGGTGCGCGAGTGGCAGTACGTCACGGTCGCATCGCGACCCAGCAGGAGCATCCCCATGGGCTTGCCCAAAATGGCGCTGCGGCCGACGACCACCGCGTGCCGGCCGACCAGCGGCACGTCGTAGGCGTCGAGCAAGGCCATGATGCCGCCCGGCGTCGCGGAGGCGAAGCCTTCCTCGGTGAAGGCCATGGCGGCGAACGACGTGCGGGTCACACCGTCGACGTCTTTGGCCGGGGAGATCGCCTCGAACGCGGCGCGCTCGTCGATGTGGCCGGGGACTGGGTGCTGCAGAAGGATGCCGTCGACCTCGGGATCGGCCGAGAGGCCGCTGATGACCCGACACAGGTTCTCGGTGTCGATGTCGGCGTCGAGATCGATCCGCCGGGATTCGATGCCGACATCCCGGCAGCGGTTGACCTTCATGCGCACATAGGTGTGCGAAGCGGGGTCGTCGCCCACGAGTACGGTCGCCAGTACCGGCCGGCGGTCGTGCTCGAGGACGAACTGGTCGACCTGCTTCGTGAGGTCCTGGAGCACCGCCTTCGATGTAGCGCGGCCGTCCAGGAGTTGTGCAGTCACGCGTGTACCTCGCTTCATTCGCGATCGGGGAATGACGGGAGACATTTCAGTGATGGGCGACCGTTCAGAACACGACGGTCTGATTGCCGTTGAGCAGCACCCGGTCCTCGCAGTGCCATGTCACCGCCCGGGACAGGACCTGCCGCTCCACGTCGGCGCCTCGCCGTTGAAGGTCGGGGGTCGTCTCGTGGTGCGAGACCCGTACGACGTCCTGCTCAATGATGGGGCCTTCGTCGAGGTCCTCGGTCACGTAGTGGGCGGTGGCACCGACCAACTTCACACCCCGGTCCCTGGCCTTCTGGTACGGGCCGGCGCCGACGAACGCCGGCAGGAAGGAGTGATGGATGTTGATGACAGGAGCGCCGACCTCCTCGAGGAAGTCGCCGGAAATGATCTGCATGTAGCGGGCCAGCACGAGCAGATCGATGTTGCCCTTGAGCAGCTTCAGGTGCTCCTTCTCGGCGACATCCTTGGCCCCCTTCTCCACGGGAACGTGGATGAACGGGATACCGAAGCCGCGTACGTCCTCGCCCAGGTCGGGGTGGTTGGAGATGACCATGGCGATGTTCATGGGGATCTCGCCGCGGCGCTGTCGCCACAGCAGGTCGAGAAGGCAGTGGTCGGACTTCGAGGCCATGATGGCGACCCGCTTGGGCTTGCGCGCTTCTATGAGGCGGTAGCTGAGGCCCAGCGAGCCCAGCGCTTCATCGAGCTCGGCGGAGAGCGTGGGCAAGTGGCCTGCGAGCCCGTCCAAATGGAAGGCGGTGCGCTGGAAGAACCGGCCGCCGGCGGAGCCGGTCGAGTACTGGTCGAGGGAGACGACGTTTGCGCCGGCCCGGGCGAGTACGGACGACACCGCCGAGACGATGCCCGGCTGGTCCGCGCCCTGGACGATCAGACGGCCGAGGTCCGGGGTGGGTTGATCGGGTGCGGGCATGAAGGTAGATCCTTTCGAGGCATGAGGCCTGGCCTCGGCGGGGGCGTGCGGGGAACGGTCCGCGGCTTCGGAGTTCCCGGCACGCCCCGTGGTACGGCTCCGATCACGGAGCGGCGACGCCGGAGGGGATGGAGCTGAGGTCGAAGTCCTTGTTGGAGGCCAGTTCCAGGTACGGGAACCGCTCGACGGTGGCGCGGATCTGCTTGATCCGGCCGCCGTGGTCGCCCCACTGCACGACGACCTCCGTGCCGATCTCGGCGAGGTCCACATCGATCGTGGAGTGCGAGATCATCTCGCGGTAGTAGTAGGAGTACACCGCCACGGAAGAGATCCCGACCGTCTCGCCGTCCCGGGTGACCAGATCGGCATGGCCGCCGGCCGGAGCCTGCGGTGTGGTGGGGAATTCGAAGTGCTTGTACTCCTCGCCGGACTCGAACTGCGAGGCGAAGACGTCGAGTACGTCTTCCTTGTTCCACCGCAGCACAACCGTCTTGCGACGGCGGTTGGCGGCCTCGGTCTCCAGAGCTTCGCGGCCGATGAAGTCGTGGTCGAACTTGGCCATCCAGCCCCAGTTCACCTCGAACGGGGTGCGCAGCCGAGTGCTCAGGTCGTCGGGCTCGGCGCTGCCCGGCAGCGGCCCCTGCACGTGGCCCGGTGGAAGCCCGGCCCCGAACACCGGGTGCGTGACGAATCCCCGGTCGGCGAACGCGGCCGGTAGGAAGGTGCAGCCCTGCTGCGGAAAGCCGCCCTCGGTGTGATTGACGAGGTAGGTGCGCCAGCCAAGACGCTTGAGCCCGAACTCCTTCCCCGCCCGGTACGTCGCGTCGAACGCCGCGGGGCCGTGCTCGACCGGTCCGCGAAGCTCGTACGCCAGGGTTCCGGCCATGCCGATCCGGGAAAGTTCGATCTCCGCCGTTCCGTCGATCCCCGGGATGGTGATCGGCTTGACGCCGAGGAACTTCAGGTCGCGCAGCGACTCACCGGTCAGCCGCTCCAGGACCTGTAGCGAGGTCGGACCGGCGATCTGGAACAGGAAGATGTCCCGCGTCTCGAAGTCCACGTCCAGCCCCACCGATGGCGCAATGTACTGCGGCCAAGGCATGGCGGCGAACATACGGAAGCGTTCCTCGCCTTGCCTGACCGCCAGCCCGTGGGTGGCGATGTAGCCGCGCTCGTCGAGCATCACGAGGTGCTTGGAGGTGCCGACCGGCCACTTGTAGACGTTGTTGATACTCAGTCGCGAAAGGAACTCCTGCGCGTGCGGACCGCTGAAGATCATCTCGGGCAGCCCGGTCAGGTTCGACGCCAGATAGGAGCTCGTCTTCCACGACATCGACTCCTGCTTCCAGCCGTCCCCCTCCCATATGTGCAGGCCGCCGAAGATGTTCAGGTATGTCGGCACGTCCGCATACGCCGGAACGCCGTGTACGGCCGCCGACCGGAGGTCTGGCGAACCGCCGGGTCCGTCTCCCGCAGTACTTTCTTTGCTGTCCATTCTTCATGCACCTCTCTCTCGAAGCGGATCCGTGGTCAAGCCGACGCGTCGATCTGGTCGTAGCGGACGGACTTGACGCGCTCCATCACCGATCGGAGCGATTCGGGCTGCCGACCGGTGAGCCGCTGTACGTGGTGGGAGAGCAGTGCCTGGTAGCCCTCGGCCTGTGCCACGTCCGCCGACACCAGCTCGTCGCTGGCCCACCGGTGGCCCTCGTCGCTGGCCGGCATGGCCGGGTCGTAGGTGCGGGGGAGGCCGACGGAGTCGAAGTGCGCCAGCCGCTGCTCGCGGGTCAGGGGCGTGTAGGTGATCGGGACCCCGTGCACCTCGGAGCCGATCCGCACGATGTCGCGCATGCTCAGCAGCTCGGGTCCGGTGATCTCGTAGACGGCGCCCGCATGCTCCTCGGGCGCGCGCAGCACAGCGGCGGTGCTGCGGGCCACGTCACTCTTGGCCACGGGGGCGAGGGAGCCCTCGCCGGTCGCCATCTCCAGCCGGCCGCTTTCCGCTGCGGGCGCCATCCAGATGTTGCTGACGATCTCGGCGTACAGATGGTTGCGTAGGAAGGTGTAGGCAAGCCCGGAGGATCGCAGGTCCAGTTCGCTCTGGTAGTGGTCCTGAGCGGACAGGGCGGGGTTCTTGGGGTGCTCGCCACCGCCGACGGAGGTGTAGACGATGTGCTTGACCCCTGCTCCGCGGGCAGCCGCGATCGCGTTGCGGTGCTCTTCGACCCGTCGGCCGAGGTTGAGGCCGCTGATGAGGAAGAGCGTGTCCGCGCCGCGGTAGGCCGCGTCCAGGGACTCCCGGTCGGTGTAGTCGCCCTGCAGTACGGCGAGACCCTCGGCCGCGCGGTCGGCCAGCTTCTCGGGGGTGCGGGTCACCAGCGCCAGTTCGGCGCCGGGGCTCGCAGCGAGCAGCAACTTCGTGACGCGGCGCCCGAGGTCTCCCGAGGCTCCGCTGATGACGATTCGGCTCATGGCAATTCTGCTATCTGTTCGGCCGGCGATGCCGGAAAAAAGGGGGGTGGTGGAGCGGATCAGCGTGTGTGGCCCGGGCGGTACGTCAGCCCAGGGGGCCCCAGAAGGTCTCGCCGCCATAGGTGTCGGACAGGGCGGGCAGCGTTTCGGGCCACACGCCGGTCTCGACCTTCCGGCGCTCCGACTGCGGCCGGACCCGGCCGTCCCAGCCGACCTGTTCCATGTAGTAGTAGAGCTGCATCACGTGACCGTCCGGGGCGACCGCGTGGATCGCGTAGTCGATTCCCGGGTGGATCTCCGCGGGCAGGTCGAGGAGCTTGACGCCCTTCTCCTCCAGGAAGGCCTTTGCCGCCCTGAGTTGCTCGTAGGAGCCCAGCTGCACACCGAAGGAGAGCAGGGTGCTGTCGTCCCGGACACCGAGCACATCGCGCAGTTCGAGCGGGAGCAGCGTCAGGCTGTGATGCTCGGTGTTCGCGCGCAGGAACAGCACGCGGTGCCCGGCGATCTCGCATTCCTCGCTCTTGATCAAGCCGAGGCGCTCGATGTAGAAGCGCTCCGCGGCGGCGAGGTCCTCGACGAAGATGCTCACCGGCCCGACCCGTACCGGCTTGAACGGCCGGGCCAGCAGAACCCCGCCGACGTCGTACGTCTTCGGGAGCTCGTCCACCCAGCGGTGGCCGGAGGCCAGGTCGATGCCCTCGGCGTGGGCCTCGGCGAGTTCCGTCGACTCAGCCTTGTACGGCAGGTCGGGGTGGCCGTTCAGCCACGGCCAGGTCACCTCCGGCTTGCTCACGCCGTCCCAGCCGACCTGCTCGATCCCGTACTCCAGCTCGTTGATGTGGCCGGTCGGGTCCGGGAAGTAGGTATGCCAGTTCGAGCCAGGGTCGCGGCCGTAGCGCTCGATCGGCTGGCCGAGCGAATCGAGCCACTTGCGCGCCTCGACGACCTCGCGAAGGCTGCCTACCTGCCAGGTGATCTGGTTGACCGTGAGGTCGGGGCGGGCCGGCTCCTCCATGTGGTCGGACCATGAGCGGGGCATCAGGACGAAGGTGTGGTGGTCGCTGTTGTGCCGCAGGAAGTAGATGCGCTTGTCCGGGACTTCGTCGAGCCACGGACCCGGGTCGTACTTCTCCAGGTCGAGGGTGTCGGCCACCGCAAAGCCCAGCAGGTCCCGGTAGAAGGCTGCGGCCTTGCCGGTGTCGTCGACGCTGATGCCGAAGTGATTGAGGCGGCGGATCTTGTAGGGGCGGTCGTACAGGACGCCGCCGACCGGGAACTTCTCCGTGGTCATGCGCTGGCCTCTCAGTCGGTCGGCTTGACGACTTCGTTACGGAGGGTGCCGATCAGAGGGGAGGAGACCTCGACGACGTCGCCGGGCTTGAGGAAGCGGTCGCTCAAGAAGGAGCCGTCCGCCTGCTGCCGGCTGGAGTCGACCGCAGTGCCCTTGGGCGTGCCGCTGGCGATCAGGTCACCGGGAAGCAGCGTGGTATCCCGGGAGAGGTGCTCGCCGAGCGCCGCGAACACGTGCACCATGGACTTCGTGTTGCCGCTCTGCCGGACCTCTCCGTTGACCCGGCATTCGATGGGTATGTCCTGGGGATCGATGTCGTCGTTCACCACGATCCAGGGGCCGATCGTCGCCGACGAATCGAAGTTCTTCGAGTAGGCGAAGTCGGGCCCGAAGGACACATTGTCCCGGACCGACCAGTCGTTGAAGAGGGTGTAGCCCCACACATGGTCGGTGAACTCGCCGCCCTTGATGTCTCGGCCGGCCTTGCCGATGACGACGGCGACCTCCGCCTCGTAATCGAGGCGCTCGGTGCGCGCGGGATAGCGCAGCGGGTCACCGTCGGCGGAAACGGCGCGGTGGTCCTTCACGAAGAACTTGGGACCGCCAGCGAGGAGACGGTTGAGGGTCTCCTCGGTGTCCTTGCCCTGTGAATTCTCGGCGGCACTCTGCATATGGTCGGCGAAGTTCGCCAGGGCACACAGGATGCGGGACTGGCCTTCGATCGGAGCGTGCAGCCGGACCTCGTCCAGGGCGAAGCTGAGCTGTACGCCTTCCAGCCCACGAAAGTCCGGTGTCTGGTCCTTCAGGTACGCCAGTGCGCTCCGGGCGCCGTCAAGGGCTCGGTCTCCCTCCTCGATGAACGCGTTGAGTTGGGCCGGCACCGCTGCGGCGGCCTCGGCGAGCGGCCGGGCGGTCGGAGTGGTCTCGGCGAGGTACTTCGCGTAGGCCGCGTTGATATCGATGACGCGGTTCTCCTGGACCACACCTACGCGTCGGTCCGGGCCGAATATTGCGATCTTCATTGCTCTCCTGGTGGCTCTGTATAGGAGGTGGGGATATGTGGAGGCGGCCGATGGTCAGGCGGGCGCGGCACCGGGGTCGATACCGACCTTCTCGAGCAGGGCTCCGCCGGTGGGGGAGAGGCTGTAGATGGCCAGCCGTTGGATCTTTCCGTCGCGGATCGTGAAGAAGTCGCCCAGCAGGACCTCGCGTCCGTCGGTGAGGAGAGAAATCTCCACGGCGACGTGATCGCCATTGACGACGTACTGCGTGGGGGTCGGCTTCATCACGCCGGGTGCCAGGCCGTTCTCATACATGCGCTGGATGGCGTCGGCGCCCGTGAGTGTGCCTGCGGTGTTGTGGAGGACCGCGTCCGGTGCGAAGAGGGCGGCCACGGCGCCGGCGTCGGCGTCCTGGACACCGGCGAAATAGGCTTTGACGACCGATAGGGCATTCATCTTGTCCTGGGGTCCTTTCTCGCTGTTCCGGGAACTCCCTTAGGCCGGGAGGTACTTCGCCGAGGCGTAGACAGACTTGTATTCGAGGTAGGCGGCGATTCCCTCCGGGCCGAGCTCTCTGCCGATACCCGAGTCCTTGAATCCGCCGAAGGGCGCGCCGAGATCGAGGGTGTAGTAATTGAGCCCGATCGTTCCTGTACGGACTCGCCGTGCTACTGCGAGCGCCCGGTCCTCGTCGGCACTCCAGACGGAGCCGCCGAGGCCGAAGTTGCTGTCGTTGGCGATCCGGACTGCGTCCGCATCGTCGTCGAACGGGATGAGGGCCAGGACGGGGCCGAACACCTCCTCGCGGGCGAGGTGTTCGGAGTTGTGGACGTCGGCGAAGACGGTCGGCTGCACGAACCAGCCCCGGCTCAGGTGGTCAGGCCGGCCGCCGCCGGTGACGAGACGGGCGTCCGATCCCTTGGCGATCTCGATGTGACGCAGAACCCGCTCGAGGTGGCCCTGTGTGGCCATCGGGCCCATTGTCACCGAGGGGTCGAGCGGGTCGCCGAGCCGGTACGCGTCGGCGAATCCCGCGATGGCGTCGACGACTTCGTCGTAGCGGGACCGGGCGATGAGGATGCGCGACTGGGTCGTGCAGGTCTGGCTGTTGTTGAGGAAGGCCGCGTTGCCCAGGCCTGCGAGCAGGGTTTCGACGTTCCCGTCCTCAAGGAAGATCGCGGCTGACTTGCCTCCCAGCTCCAGGGTGACCCGGCGCACCAGGCGGCCGCACTCCTGGCCGATGGCCCGGCCGGTCGCGGTGGACCCGGTGAAGGCGATCTTGTCGACCATGGGGTGCGACACCAGCGCGGCTCCGGCATCGCGGTCGCCCAGCACGATGTTCAGCACGCCCGCGGGCAGTCCGGCCTCCTGGGCTGCGTCGGCGAAGACGTAGGCGTCAAGCGCTGTCTCCGGCGACGGCTTCAGGACCACCGTGCAGCCTGCGGCCAGAGCCGGCGCGATCTTGAACATGGCGAGTGCTTGGGGGAAGTTCCACGGCGTTATCGCGCCGACCACACCGACCGGTTCGCGTCGCACGATGGTCGCCCCGGCCTGGCTCGCCCGCACCTCCTCCAGGGGCAGGTTCTCGACGACGTCGGCGTACATCCGCAGCAGACCGGCAGGAGCACCGCCGTTCAGCATCTGGGACAGCGCGATCGGCATGCCGTTCTCCCGGCTGACCAGGGTCGCGGTATCACCGGCGCGCTTGTCCAGCGCATCCGCGAACCTGCGCAGGACCGCCGCACGCTCGGCCGCGGTGGTCCGGCCCCAGGGGCCCTCGTCCAGTGCGTGGCGGGCGGCGCGGACGGCGGCGTCGATGTCCGCCGCGGTGCCGAGCGAGGCGACGCCGATGCGCTCCCCGGTGGCGGCCTCGATCTGTTCCTGTACGCGGTCGCCGCTGGGGGCGGCCCACGTGCCGTCGATGAAGAAGTATTTCCGGTCCAGGTCACCGGTCCGCTCGACGCTGAGGGACATGTTTTCTCCTGCCTGTCACATGACGGACATCGCTGATAAACAAAGGATGTTGGGCGGGGGGTGCAATTGGCGATGCCGGGAATGTTCGGTCGCTCATGCATGCGCTGCATGAGTGCATTCGAGGCTCGGTGGTCGAGGCGGCAGGCCGTCCGAACCGCCCGCGGCGCAGGGGTCAGTCCGTGTACCGCAGGATCGCGTGCGCCCGTGCGAGGACCGGTGCGTCGACCATGTGTCCGTCCACACGCGCGGCATTGCCGCCGCCGGCGGACTCCACGACGCGGCGGGCCCAGCGGAGCGTCTTCTCGTCGGGCCGGAAGGTGTCGTGGGTGACCGGGACTTGACGCGGATGGATGAGGAGCTTGGCCGTGAGGCCGAGCGCCTTGGCCCGTCTCAGGTCGTCGGTGAGAACGACGGCGTCGTCCAGCGCCGTCGTCACCCCGTCGACAGGGCCCGGCAGTGCGGCGGCCCTCGACGCCAGGACGAGCGAGGAGCGGGCGTGGAGCATCGCATCCCACCCGGAGTCGGCACCCAGGTCGAGCGCGAAGTCGAGGTGCCCGAAGGCCAGTCGGTGGACTCCTGGGACGGCGGCGATGTCCTGTGCCCGGACCACCCCGAGAGCTGATTCGATCAAGGCGATGACCGGCACACGGGTGCGCTCGGAGACGGCGGTCAGCGATTCCGGCGATTCGGCCTTCGGACACATCACGGCGATCAGCCCGGGGGCGCCGGCCAGAGCCTCCAGATCCTGGGCGCCCAGGAGCTCCGAAGGCGTATTGATACGCACGCAAGCACATCCGCCGTTCGACAGCCAACTGACCGCCGAGGCACGCGCGGTGTCCTTCTGATCTGCCGCGACAGCGTCCTCGAGGTCCAGCACCACGAGGTCGGCGCCGGACGCGACCGCCTTGTCGAAGCGGGCCGGATGATCGGCGGGTACGAAGAGCAGCGACTTCGCGTGCTGAACGGCTCGTGCCCGGTCCAGGTACGTCATCCCGATCACCTACGCCTGTCCCGCACCCTCGGGTGCCGCCGGCGGCAGCACCCCGAACTCGGCGAGCACGGCGTCCGTGTGCTCGCCGACGTCCGGGACAGGGCCCATCACCGGCTCGGCACCCACGAAGGTCGCCGGGGGAATGAGAGCGCTCAATGTTCCGGCCGGCGATGCGTACTCCTTCCAACGGTCCCGGGCCCGCAGTTGCGGATGGCTCGCCAGGCCGGCCATGTCCCGCAGCAGGGCATTGGCGATGCCCGCGGTCTCCAGCCGCTTTGCGACATCCGGGGCAGTATCGTCACGGAAGGCTTGCTCGATCTCGTCCTGCAGTTGCGCCGCGTTCTCCACGCGAGACGAGTTCCGGGCGAACCGTGGGTCGGCCGCGAGCGCCGGATCGTGGAGTATCTGCTCGCAGAAGGTGGCCCACTCGCGCTCGTTCTGGAGCCCGAGGAAGACCTGCTCGCCGTCGCCGCATTGGAACGGACCGTAGGGTGCGATCGCCGAGTGCCGCGCACCCGTTCGTCGGGGCGGAGTGCCGCCGTACGTGGCGTAGTTGAGCGGAAAGCCCATCCACTCGGCGAGCGCCTCCAGCATGGAGATCTCGATCGTGACGCCCGCGCTGGTGCGCTGTCGCTGCAGGAGCGCGGCAAGGATGCCGGTGTAGGCGTACATGCCGGAGGCGATGTCCGCGATGGAGATCCCGACCTTCGACGGCTCGTCCTCGGTGCCGGTGATCGAGACCAGCCCGGCCTCGCACTGGACCAGCAAGTCGTACGCCTTCTTGTCGGTGTACGGGCCGCCGCTGCCGTAGCCGGAGATCGAGACGTGGATGAGGCCCGGATTTGCCGCCCGGAGCGTGTCGCTGCCCAGGCCGAGCCGCTCGGCCGCGCCGGGAGCGAGGTTCTGCACGAAGACGTCCGCGCGGCTCACCAGGGCTTTGACGGCCGCCCTGCCGTGCTCGGTCTTGAGGTCGAGTGCCACCGACTCCTTCGACCTGTTCAGCCAGACGAAGTGGCTGGCGAGTCCGCGTACGGTCTCGTCGTAGCCGCGGGCGAAGTCGCCGGGGCCAGGGCGTTCGATCTTGATGACCCGGGCGCCGAGATCGGCCAGCTGGCGCGTCGCGAAGGGGGCAGCGACGGCCTGCTCGAGAGAGACGACGGTGAGCCCGTCAAGGGGATTCATTGAGCATGGTTCCTTCGTGTATCGCCGCACCGGGATCAGTCGGCGAGCAGAGACGGGGTCTCCAACGTCTTGGTGAAGTACAGGCGCTCGGCGGCGAACTCGCGGTCACGGGACATCCGCCGGAACACTTCGAGATCCTTGTCGAGCTTGGCCGGATCGGTGGAGTGGAAGAGCAGCCGCTTGTTCGCGGAGGCCCGCGGACTCGCGTGATCGAGGAACGCCCGGCGGCGCATCTGCGCGTAGCCGTCGAGGACGGACTCCCCGGCGCGCCCCTGGACGACGGCCCCGAGAGCTTCCTGTAGGACGTACGAGTCGAAAAGCCCCATCGTCAGGCCGAGCCCGCCGGTGGGATTTGTGGCGTGCGCCGCGTCCCCGGCGAGGAGTACCCGGCCCGCGCGGTAAGAGGCCGCGCTGCGCTGGTGCATGCGGTACGGCGACATCGCCACGAGTTCGGTCTGCTGCGCGATCTCCTTCCCGAAGACATTGGCGAGGAATTCCGGCAGCCGCTCCTCGGCCGACCCCGCGGGCAGTGCGTCGTCCTCCATGTACGAGTAGCGCCAGAGCCCGTGCTCGCCCGACTCGTCGATCTTGGCGATGATCGCGCCGTAGACGTGGTCCACGTAGAACGTCGACTGCGCCCAGCCCGGCCGGTCGTCGGGGAAGCGGACATTGGCCGCGACGAACCGCTCGGGCCACGTCATCCCGTCGAAGCCCAGGGCCGACTCGGCGCGGACCCTGGAACCGGCACCGTCGGCGCCGATGAGCCAGTCGGCTCGGAGCGTCCGGTTCTGCTCCCCGGCGCGCACGGTGACATCGACACCGGCGTCATCCTGGGTCACCGCAGTGACCTCGTGACCCCAGAGCACTCGGACGTTCGCGAACGTTTCCAGGCGCTGAAGGATCACAGCGGCCAGGGCTCCCTGTCCCAGGTGCAGGTTGTGGGGGTACCGCACCTTTCCCTCCAGCGCCGACAGGCCGTACTCGATGACCTCGCCGGTGCGATGGACGCGGTAGGCGTAGTCCTGCTTCAGGAAGCCGGCGCTGCGGGCGTCGTCGAGCAGGTCCAGACGGGCCAGGCCGTCCAGGGTCGCCCAGTGATAGACGATGGCCCGCGGCGCATTCTGCAGAGCCGACGCCCGCTCGAGGATCGTGACGACAACGCCCTGTTGTGCCAGGCCGAGCGCATTGAGGAGTCCGGTCGGCCCGGCCCCCACCACGATCACCTGCTGTTCTGCTGACACCAGTTCTCCCGTCTCGAGTGTCTCCGGCCGCTGTGGACCGTGAGCCGCATCTCACGATGCTGGAGACCGAGCCATAGGTCCAATGTCTGCAATTTGGTGCCCCGATACGCTGGATGCATGGATCTCCGGAACATCAGGTACTTCCTCGCCGTGGCGGACACAGGCTCCATCACGGAAGCGGCGAAGACCCTGCACCTCTCTCAGCCGCCGCTGAGCATGGCAATGGCGAAGTTGGAGACGGAACTTGGCGTGACCCTGCTGAACCGGTTGCCGCGAGGTGTCTCGCTGACGCCTGCCGGCCGCTACCTGCAAGCCGCCGGGCTGCGCCTTGTCACGGAGGAACAGCGGCTCTCCGCGGCCCTGCAGGCGATGGGGCAAGGCCTTGAAGGTGAACTCAGAGTCGGCGCCGAGCCCATGGGCTTGTGGCGGGTCGTCAGCACACGCGTAGCGGAGTTCCTGGCCGAGCATCCCAGGGTGTCGCTCGACCTGACGGACGTGGCGCCCTGGGCCCAACTGGAGAATCTCGCCAACGGCTACCTGGATCTGGCAGTGATCCCCGTGCTGCCGCAGGAACCACTGCCGCACATCAACGACGTTGAATTCGACGTCGACATCGTCGCCACTCTGCCGCTCACCCTCGTCGCCCCGAGCAGCTGGGGACTGAACGCCCAAAAGCCCCTGGCCCTCGCATCGTTGAAGGACAGGACGTGGATTCTTCCCGGGAGAGTGCCTGGTACGCGGAGCCTCTCCCGGCTGATCGACGACCGCTTCACCGCTGCGGGTGGCAGCCCCACGACCGTCATCCCGGTACCGACCATGCAGACCGCGGGGACACTGGTCGCCGCTGGGCTCGGTGTCTCGGTGATGAGCGACGAGATGGCCGCAACCCACCCCGGCGTCGACCGCATCCCGGTCGAGGGAGGCTGGCCCGAACTGCCGCTGGGCCTGGTGCGGCGACAGGGCGGGATCGTCACGCCCGTCGCCGCGAGGTTTGCCGCGCTCTTCGGAGTGGATGTCGTGGACGATCAGCCCGAACGAGCTGGTGAGAGGACCCACGGACGGACTACGTAGACCCTCGATCTACGTGGCGGATACGTACTCCTACGGCTGGTGGCCCTCAGTGGGAGACCCGACCTCGGCGACATCCAAGCGGTGTGCGGGTTTCCGCCTCCGGAAGCCCGCGTGTGATCGGTTACCTAGCCTCGCCGTTTCGGTTGGGCTGAGGCGGCGTCGCTGATCGCCAACTGTTGGGTGGCCGACGTGATTTCGGTGCTTGGGCAGGTCGGAGTCCCGACGCGGTGGTCGGATTCTCCGGGTTCTTTCGGGTCGTGGGACGGGGGTTTGCCAGTCAGCTGGCGGGTCGGGGCAGTGCGGCGAGGCGGTGGAAGGCCGTGGTCAGTTCGTGTCTCCAGGGCCAGGTCGCCGATATTCGCAGGTGGAGGCGTCGGCCGCCGCTGGTGAGGCGGGCGGCGACGTGCAGTAGCCGGTAGCGGAGTTTCTTCGGCTCGGCGGTGGCCAGCTCCCCGTCTAGGAGGAGGACACGGGTCCAGGCGAGCAGGTCGATCGCGGCGAGGCTGAGTTCGAGCCAGACGGCGTTGACGCCGAAGTCTCGGGAGGGGAAGCGGCCGAATCCGGTGGTCTTGCTGCACCGGATGTGGTCCTCGACAGTGGCGTGTCCGCGGTGGCGGACCTCCAGGAACTGGGCGGAACCGTCACCGGAGTACGGAGTGTCGGTGAGGAACACCTGATGCCGTAGGCCCTCGTCCTGGTCGAACAGGGACAGCTGTGCTCCGGGGTGGGGCCGCTCTCGGCGCACGATGATGCGGGTGCCGGCTGGGTAGCCGTCCAGATCGACCATGCCGGTCAGCTCGGCGACTTCGGCGCCATCACGCAGAGTCCCGTCCTGGTCCAGGGCGGGATGCCAGAGACGCTCGGGCATGGCCCGGACAGCGCGGCGGAGCGGCTCGGTGATGGCGTATCCGACCGAGAAGAAGGTACGGATTCCTCGTTTCCGCACGTGGCGGACGTGGGCGAGGAAGGCTTTCGCGGATCCGGCACTGTCGGTGCGGACGAGGATGTCGGTGCCGTGCCGGTGCGCGTCGGGGATTTGCGCGAGTGCCTGGTCGAACACCGTGATGTGGTCGCTCGCGGTGTTGGCACCGGCGTTTCCAGGACGCAGTCGGCCCGACAGTGCCTCGCCGGTGTTGGCCAGGAAGCACAGCAGCGGGTGGAAGCCGAAGCCGCCTTTATAGGTGGGTGCGGCCTGCTCCTTCTCGGAGTGGCAGGTGATCAGCGTGGCGTCGAGGTCCAGGACCAGCCCGGGCAGAATGCGTCCCGCGGCCCGGACTGCGGGTATGCCCTCGCCTTGCTCGGCGGCCTGCATCCAGGCGACTTCCCGAGCTTGGGCACGCGCCGAGCGCAGAGAAGCCAGTGTCCTCTCGTCGGTGTCGGCGAACATTCGCCAGGCCGTCGGTGTCGAGGCGACCGAACCGAACACCCCTGCCTGGTCCCGCAGTACGGCCAGGTCCGCGATGGCCTCACCGCCGTCGGCGAGCATCACCGCCAGGTCGGTGGCGATCCGGCCCGGATCATGCCCAGTCCCGCGCGGCCGAAGCGGCCTGAGCGCGGTGGAGTACGAGGCGGTGAGCCCGGTGGCATCAGCGAGATCAGCCAGTAACCGTGCCCCGGCATGACCGACCACCCCGAACCATCCGCACTGACCTGGATCTTGGGACGCAACCCGATAGCCTGCATAGAGAAAGTGCCCTCCGCCTGGACCGACAGAACCCCTCAGCAAGGTTCATCGTCCCAGGTCAGGAAGGCACTTTCGCGTTTCCGCCCCAACAGCCGCCGTCCCCAAACGAAACGGCGAGGCTAGGAGGGAGACGCTGGCCTACCGTCGCTCATCGAACGCCTCCCTTGCCGCTTCTATCTCGCCTGAATGACGTTCGGCCCAGCCGATCAGCGACATGACTCGGTCCGACAGGTCCATGCCGATAGGTGACAGGGAGTACTCGACGTGCCTGCACTCGTCGTCGAAGACGTGTCGGACAATCAGGCCGTCACGCTCCAGCATCCGGAGGTTGAGCGTCAGCATCCTCTGCGAGATGGGACGTTCAGGGACCAGGGCGGCGATGATTCTCCTGATCGTGGACGGCCGGTACGGTCCAGTCCGAGCGATCACCAGCAGCCAGTTTCGCCAGTAGTTCCCGAGGTGGTCTACGACGTTCACAATCGGGTTGTCCTGAGTCGAGTTGAACCGGGACAGTTGCGCGGAGACGTGCTCGAAGAGCTCCTCCTCGGCTGCGTCGATCCAGTGGCTGTCGGTCGGGGCGAGAGCAGCCCGTAACCTCGCCATGGTCTGTGCGCCGCCGTCACTCTCGTCCGAGTTCGCCGTTACCGCCGGACTCTGATCAGCACGACGGCTGTGTGAACGGTCGGTGCACGCGTCGATGGATGCGGATCGGGTGTCGGAGATCATCGGCCCATCTTCCCTACAGGTGCCGTCGAAGAGCGAGATGAGAAGCTGCCGGCACCGAGGACGCCGTGGTACGGATCGCTCTCGCCCAACTTCCTCGCGTTCGCAGCGCAGTTCGTCATCACTCGGTCTTTCTCGACTGATCCACGAGCTGGCCCTCGTGGGCGTAGCTTTCGTATGCGTCCGCGAGGTCCACGTATTTGCGGAAGTTCCGCATGTCCGCGAAGTCGCTGCTGCGTACCCGGTTGACGAAGTCGTTGTTCGCGATCTGTGCCCTGCCGACCCCGATCAGGTCGAAGTCCCCGGCCTCCAGGCCCAGGCGAACCCGGGCGATGTCGTCCTCGACCTGCAGCTCGGAGTCTTCGTTGTCGAACATGTCACGGGCGAGGTCGGTGGTCAGCCCCACGCTGCCGATCGCGACGACGGGGAGGTCCGTCATCGTCTTCACCCAGGAGGCCAAGCTGCGCCGCGCATCGAGCTCCGGCCATGCCACTGCGTCGAAGCGGCGGGTGGAGACATGGAACATGTCGGCGCCTGCATCCTGGATACGAGCGAGGAAGGGGCCCAGGGCGTCGGGGTGCTCCGCGATGCGCGCCCCGTAGTCCACCTCCTTCCACTGCGAGAAACGGAACGAGATGATGAAGTCCGGTCCCGTCGCCTCACGTATCGCCGACACGATCTCGGCGGGGTACCGCGCACGGTCCGCGAGGGTGGCGCCTCCGTACTTGTCCTGGCGCTTGTTGGTCTCGTGCCAGAGGAACAGATCGAGAAGGTAGCCGTGGGCACAGTGCACTTCGATCCCGTGCGCGCCGACCTCCTGTGCGATGAGCGCACTCTGGACGTATGCGGCCTTGGTGTCCTCGAGGTCCTGTGCCGTCATCGCCACGCCGTTCGGACGGCCCTCCTGGACGAGCCCCGACGGGCTGAGTGCGGGCTGGTCGGGGAACGGGTTGGGAACCCCGTCGACGATCAGCCGCAATGCGCCGGGATGCCACAGTTGCATGAGGAACGTGTTGTTGCCGGCCCCGGTCACAGCGCGAGCGACGCGCCGCCACTCCTCCGCGGAGTCGTGGCCGATGATGCCGAACAGCGGTTGCCAGTAGGCCGCCGGGTGATCTGGCGCCGCACCTTCGGAGATGATGATCCCCGAGCCACCCTGGCCGCATCGACGCAAGGTCTCGATCATGTTCTCTGTCGGCGTGTAGTCGCGCATTCCGCGCTGCATGGCCGGCATGACGAAGCGGTTTTGTACCGTGGTTGTATTCACGCGCAGAGGTGTGAACAACGGGTCCGAATTGGACTGAAAATGCATCTTCTGCCCCCAGCGCATGGAAGTTTGAAGGAACGGCCGAGAGGCTAGGCGGCGTGTTGGTGCACGACAAGTGGGTACTTTTTTGTTCGCGTGACGGTCGAATGTCCGGCATGCGCCAGGTGAATCGCTGGACGAAAATTCTGGCTGCTGTCCTCTCGAACTCATAGAAGTTTCTTCCGATTACGGTGATGTCGGCGACGTAGCCAGAAGAGGGCAACCTGCCCCTGGTCGTGGAGGGGCCCAGCTACCTGGACCGAAAGCGATCGATGTTCTTGACATCGAGGACGGGCCGACGCATCCGGTGGACGATCGCGGCACGGAGCCGCTTCGCCGACAGCCTGCCAGTAGGTGATGAGCGACGAGAGGGCGGGATCGTCACCCCCCCCCGTCGGCGCGAGGTATGCGGCGCTCCTCGGAGTGGAGGTCGTGGACGATCAGCCCGAACGAGCTGCTCGGGGGACCCGCGGAGGGACTACGTAGACCCGTGATCTACGTGGTGGATACGTACTCCTACGGATGGAGCACGCGCTGCAGGCGGCGGAGGGTGAAACCCGCCAGCCAGCCGGGCTCGGTCACGTGCACGAGCCCGGACGTGGCGATGGACCGGGTGCCGCCCCTACCTGCCAGGGAGAACAATCATGCTGCTGCGCGAACTCGAATGGTTCACGACCCTGGCCGAGACCCAACACATGACGGAAGCCTCGCTGCGCCTCAGCATCAGCCAGCCGACGCTGTCGCGCGCCCTGGCCAGACTCGAGCGCAAACTGGGCGTCCAGCTCTTCGACCGTCACCACAGCGGACTGCGTCTGAACAAGTACGGGGAGATCTTCCACGCGCACGCCGTCCGGGCGATGAGTGAGGTCGACAGGGGCGAGGAACGGATCGCCACCCTGGTCGACCCGCAGCGAGGGTCCGTATCGCTGGGATTCATCCATTCCTTCGGCGGCTGGCTGGTTCCCGACCTCCTGAACGGTTACCGAAAGCTCGCCCCCAGAACCTCTTTCGAGCTGCACGGAGCGGCCTGCGATGCCGTGGTGGACGAGGTGCGTGACGGAACGGTCGACATCGGATTCGTCGCGCCCCAACCTGGCGCCGACGACGTGCAGTGGACCCCTCTCGGGCGCGAACGGCTGTGTCTGTCGGTTCCGCCGGGCCATGCCCTCGAAGGACGCGATCAGGTGGCGATCGCCGAGCTGGCCGCGGAGCCGATGGTGGTCCTCAAGACCGGGTTCGGCTTGCGGCAGATCACTGACAGCCTGTGCGGGCAGGCAGGATTCCGAGCCTGCATCGCCATCGAGGTGACAGAACTGTCCACCCTGCACGCCCTGGTGGCAGCGGGGATGGGCGTGGCAGTCGTACCCGCCTCGTGGCCCGAGGGCATGCCCGGCTCCACCGCCATCACCGTCCCGTTCAGCGATCCGACCGCCTTCCGGGACTACGGGGCGGTCACCAGGCGAGGGGGGCCGGGCAGCAGGGCTGCACAACGATTCCTCGGATACGTCGCGGGCCGTGCCCATCCGGCAGCCACACCGTGCCGAGCGGCAGACGAGGGGACAGGGGCGGTCGCGCTCGCCCCGGCAATCAGCGTCTGATCCGTACCGGACGGCAGCGACGCGGCATCCGGCCGGGACGGGACGGCCATTGATATCTGCAGGAGTCTTGGCCCAGAAGGCCAGGTCGGCAGAGAATGGCCCGCATGAGCTGGCACGCAGTCCCCTCTGGCCCCCCGGCGTCATGGCCGACCCAGTTGTTCGGACGGGACCGCGAGCTCGCCGATGCCCGTGGCCTGATGGCGTCCAGTCGCCTCGTGACGCTCACCGGCCCCGGTGGTGTCGGCAAGACCTCCCTTGCCGCCGCGATGGCCGGCACGCTCGAGCGGGCGTTCAAGGACGGGGTCTGGTTCGTGGAGCTGGGTGCTCAGCGCAGCTCGGAGACCGTCGCCGAATGGGTGGCCACCGGCCTCGGGCTGAGCACGGCACCCGTCGAGGATGCCGAGGAGCAGCTCCGTCGGCATCTGACCGGCCGGTCGGCTCTGCTGGTCCTGGACAACTGCGAGCACGTACTGCCCGGTTGCCAGCGCCTGGTGGCCAGGCTTCTCGGCGCCTGCGACGAGTTGCGCGTGCTGACGACCAGCCGGGAGCCGTTGCGGTTGCGGGGCGAACGCGCCGTCGTCGTCCGTCCGCTGCCCGTACCGCCGGTCGGCGGGGAGAGTACCGTGGGCGAACTGCGCGGGTTTCCGGCCGTCGCTCTGCTCGAGGCCCGGGCCAAGTCCGTCAACGACCAGTTCGAGATCACCGAGCGGGAGCTGCCGTCGGTGGTGGAACTGGTGGCCCGCCTGGACGGTATGCCGCTGGCCATCGAGCTGGCTGCGGCGAGGTTGAGGTCGCTGTCGGTCCGCGAACTGCTCGACCGCATCAACGACCGGTTTACGCTCCTCAACCGCGGCGACCCGACCGCCTCGCCGCACCACCGCTCGCTCGACGCCATGGTGCGGTGGAGTTACGACCTGTGTACACCGCAGGAGCAGAGGTTGTGGACCCGGCTGGCAGCCTTCACCGGGGGCCCCGACCTCGCCAGCATCCAAGCGGTGTGCGGGTTTCCGCCGCTGGAAGCCACCGAGCTGCTCGACGCACTCGACGGGCTGGTCGCCAAATCGATCCTCCTGCCCGAAATCCGGAACGGGGAAATGCGCTACCGGCTCCTGGAGACCCTGCGGGAGTTCGCCCTGGTGCACGGTCGGCCGAGCGAGGACCACGACCGTGCCCGCCGTGCTCACGTCGATCACTACCGATCCTGGGCCACCCGGACCGCACAGAGCTTCTTCGGACCCGACCAGACCGAGTCTCTCGAGCGACTGGCATCGGACTTCGCCAATCTTGAACTGGCCTTCGAGGGCTCGCTCGGGGAACCGGGCCGTACGCGCGAAGCGCTCCAGCTCGCTTCCAGCCTCAGCGTCTACTGGATCACCGGCCACCTGCGTGAGGGCCGTCGTTGGCTGGCGCAGGCACTTCAGGCGGACACCGCGCCTTCCGTCGAGCGCGGCAACGCACTCTGGGTGGCCGCCGCCGTAGCGGCACTCCACGGAGAACTGCCCCTGGCCAAGGAGCACCTCCTCGCCGCCGGCGACATCGTACGGTCGACCGGCGACCCCCGACTGACGGCTCACGTCGCCACTTGGAGCGGCCAAGTAGCCCTGACCTCAGGCGACTTGCCGACAGCCCGGCATGCCTTCGAAACCGCACGGGTGGGCCATGCAGATCTCGCCGACCCGGAGGGGCTGCTGATGACGCTCTTCCTGCGCGCATTCCTCAAGAGCGCAGAGGGTGACCAAGAAGGCGCCGCGGAGTCGTGCCGCGAGGCCATCGACCGCAGCGAAGACCTCGGCGAGACCTGGGGCCGCTCCTACGCCGTGTGGGTCCTTGCCTATGACGCCTGGACACGCCATGACCTGGCCGCGGCCGAGGAGTGGGCCAAGCAGAGCCTGGAACTCAAGCTCGCCTTCCGGGACGACGTCGGCACAGCGCTCGTCATCAACCTGATGGCCGGCATCGCCCTGGAAAGGGGCGAGGCCACGAAGGCGGCCCAACTCCTCGGCGGCGTCGAAGCCCTGTGGTCCCGGCTCGACACCAGGACCGCGGCTTTCGGTCCCGTACTCGGCTCCCAGTACAAAGCGATCGAGAGCACCGTCGAGGAAAAGCTCGGCCATGCCACCTTTCAGCGCCTGTACGAGGAGGGGCGCCGCCTCGACCCGGACGGGCGAACAAGGCTGGCGCTCGACCACATCACCGAGCCTGACAAGGACCGAAGCGAAGCCGCTCCCGCACCCGACCTGCTCACCGCTCGGGAGAAGGAGGTCGCGTCGTACTTGGCTGATGGCCTCAGCAACCGTGCGATCGCCGCCGCGTTGGTGATCTCCCCGCGTACGGCCGAGGTTCACGTGGAGCACATTCTCGCCAAGCTCGAGGTCCGCTCACGGGCCGAGGCCGGCATGTGGGCTGCCCGGACGCTCGGACGGTCACCGCACGCCTGACGGCGCGGAAGGTGCGAGGACAATGTCGAACCTCACCCGTGTCCAGTCTCCGTCCAGCAGACGGCCGTCGGGCGCCGGTGTGCCGGCCGGCTGCCTTACGAACTCCTTGACCAGCGACTCCTTCACGCCGAAGACCGCGTCCGAGGCGAGCAACCCGTCCCCGCGCACGAAGATATGAGTCACCAGCCGACGGGCACCCGGCGCGGTCACCATGAAGTGCAGGTGCGACGCGCGCATGGGTGACCGGCCGGCGGCCGCCAGCATCCGGCCTACCGGACCGTCGTGCGGAATCGGATACGGCGTGGGCGTGACCGCCCAGAAGCGGTAGGTGCCGTCCTTGTCTGTGGACAGCTGGGCCCTTCCTGCCCGGTGGTCCTCGGCGTACTGCACATCGTAGAACCCGTCGTCATCGGCCTCCCACACGTCGAGGCGCGCGTCCGAAACGGGATTGCCATCCGCGTCGGTGACAGTGCCCTCCACCCAGCACGGCTGTCCTTTGGCGCCGAAGGTGATGTCACCCCCGTTGTCGATGCGCGGCGCGTCCTCGACGAAGAACGGCCCAAAGACGGTGGCCTCAGTGGCATTGCCGTGCGCTTCGTTGTTCATGGCGATGGTCTGCATCGATGCGCCGAGCACGTCGGACAGCAGGACGAACTCCTGCCGTGTGGCGTCGGTGATGTGTCCCACGGCGGTCAGGAAGTCGATGCCCGACTGCCACTCCGCCTCGGTGAGCCGGACCTCGCGCAAGAAGCCGTGCAGATGCCGTACGAGCGAACGCAGTACCTGGTCAAGCCGAGGGTCCTGGCACCCGTCGAAGGAGCGCAGCACACGCTCGACGAGTTCGTCCTCGCGGGTCCGCTGTTCGTCGGAGATGTCAGGGGAGAACGTCATGGCAGATCGCATTCCTTATACCGATGTCGTGGAGTCGGGGACCGGAGCGCGCCGGGACACGGCCGGTACTGACTGCGGCACCGACGTGTGCCAGTGCGGCGTCCCACGCCACCCCGTCCGTCAGCATCGCGCGCACCTCGTCGAAGAGGTACTGGTGCTCAAAGGCAAGGGCGCCGTGCAGAACGTTCTCGCGGCCGAACAGAGCGACCTCGCCCTCGCCCGTCCGCTGGGTGACGACCCGCTCGTCCCCATTGAGGAACCCGGTGAGTTGAATGCGCACTCCGTGTTGGTAGGAGCGCCGGTACGGAATGCCGGCATACGAATCGGGGGCTCCGCGGGTGATCGACCGCGCGGCGTTGAGGCCTGCGATGCGGCCCTGGTCGGCGGCGTTCGTCCATTGCTCGCCCCGCATGCGGGTGCCGTAGCGAGGGTTGGACCAACGGGCGGCGTCCCCGGCCGCAAAGACATGGTTGTACGCCTGTAGCCCCGCGTCGCAGACGATGCCGTCCCGGAGAGCAAGTCCGGACGACTCCAGCCATTCAGTTGCGGGCCGGTGCCCATCGGCGATGACGATCACGTCGGCCGGCACCAGCGTCCCGCTGCTCAGCCGCAGGCGTCGGCGCAGGCCGTCCTTGACGACCTCGACGACTCCGTCACCGAAGCAGGGCGCGACTCCGGCCCGATGGTGCAGCGCGGCATAAGAGTTCACCGCGACGGCGCCGAAACGTCCCATCGGCTCGGGCGAGCCATCGACAAGCGACACCGTGCGGCCCGCGCGCCGGAGCCGCGACGCCGTCTCGCCACCGGCCAGTCCCGCTCCGATGACGGCGACGGCCAGGGAGGGGTCGGCCAGCACGGCGCGCAACGCCGACACTTCTTCGCGTTGCCCGACCGTGTAGACCCGTGACTCTTCGGTGAGGAGTGCCGGGATCGTGGGTGCGCAGCCGCAGGCGATGACCAGCGCGCGGTAGGAGACGCTGCCGTTTCCGACCAGAATCCGCTGGTTGGCGAGGTCGAGTTCGCTCGCCCGGGCTCCCAACCGAAGGTCCACGCCCTGGCTGCCGAGCTGACTCAAGGCACGCAGTGTGGTCGAGTCGAGGTCGGTCGGGCCGGTGAGTCCCGTCCTGTCAGCCAGCGGCAGGTTGTAGCGGGGCCGTACACGTTCACCGATCACCATGACCGAGAGCCCTCGGCCCATCTTCGCGACCGCATGAGCCGCGTGCAGCCCGGCCACGGAGGCGCCCACGACGACGATGTCCCGGGACAGAGCCCCGGACACCTCAGCCATCTGCCTCACACCTCCGCGGCGCGGTCAGGGCCCCTTCATCATGGGCATTGCGGGAGTCGGGCACGGTTCTCCTCCGGTGAGCGAGCGAGGTAGACCAATCGTGCGGTGACGGACTCGCGATGTGAATCACCGGAAACTTCCGTCGCTTCATGCACCTGCTGCATAGGTGCAGGTAGTGGATCCGACGGACATCCCGGCGGGTAACGCCCCGATCACGAAGCCGAGTTGCTCCCTATGCCTGGCTGGCCGCGACGGCTTACGTTCCCCGCGAAAACCAGCCGCGTGACATGAGTTGAGTGTCCGTTGCGGCTCCGAAGAATCTGTCCTGCCTTCCGGGCCCTCTGCGTGCCGCTCTCTGTGGTCGCGCCATGACTGCCCCGACCTTGGAAGAGGAACTGTGTGCACCGTCCCGGGAAGATCCCAGACGGCCGGGGCAACCCGGCGTTCGCTGCTCATCGGCGGGGCTGCCGTCAGCGCAGGTAGTGTTTTCGCCGCCGGCCCGGCAGTCGCTCAGGCTGATCCCCGTTCTGCATCGGACCACCGAACACGACTTGTCCTTCTGGGCACGGGAGGCGGTCCGACCTGGTGGGGAGGCCGCTCCCCGCGGATGGGGATCGCCTCTGCGGTGGCCGTGGGAGACCGGTACTACCTTGTTGATGCGGGATCGGGTGTCGGCGGACGACTGCACGATTCCGGGCTCGGGGAACCGGGTGTCCTCGATACGCTCGCCGCGGTCTTCCTCACCCACCTCCACTCCGACCACGTCGTCGACTTGAACAACCTGCTGTCCTTCGGGGCCTTCAACGGCCTGGAGAGTTCCGGCCGTTCTGTGCCGGTGTGGGGCCCCGGCAACAGAGGTTCCCTGCCCCCGCTGTACGGTCAACCGCCCGCACCGGAACCAGTCGCCCCGGACAATCCCACACCGGGCACCCGCGAGATGCTCGAGCTGATGGCCCGTACGTATGCCACGGACTTCAACGACCGCGCGTTCGACAACCGCAAGCCGCTCCCTTCACAGCTCGTCGAGGGCAGGGACGTTCCCATACCGCAGTAATACCTGACGGATCCCAACGGGCAGCCGCACCCCCGCGTGAGCCCGGTGACCTTCTATGAGGACGACAGGGTCCGGGTTTCCGCGACGCTGGTGCAGCACGCGCCGGTCTTTCCCGCCCTGGCCTACCGGTTCGACACCGACGATGGTTCGGTGGCCTTCTCCGGAGACACCGGCCCTTCGGCCAACCTCGTCGAACTCGCCTCGGGCGCAGATGTCTTGGTGCATGAGGTCATTGCCCGCGCGTACGTGGAGCAGCAGTACCCGCCGCCGCGCAGCGAGTCCGAGGAGGGGCTCGTCGCCCACCTGCTGGCTTCCCATACCGCGGACGATGAGGTCGGTACGGTCGCAGAGCAGGCAGGCGTGGCCACTCTGGTGCTCTCGCACCTCGTCCCTGCTGACTGGCCTGAAAGCCGGTGGAAGCGAGAGGTGCAGGGATTCTCCGGGCGCCTGATCGTCGGCCATGACCTCGACCAGTTCGGGATCGGACCGAGGGCGTCGGGCCGCTGACTGCGTGGCCGGTACTGCCGTTGCGGAGTGAGTGCTGCATTGGGGACGGAGACGCTCTTCGGGCCGGCGAAGGGAGTCGGGGCTACTTAGTGACATACGCAAGTGACTGTGCGCCCCGGCTCTTGATGTAGGCGTACTCGGGGCTCAAGCGGCCGTATCGGGTCAGGCCCGTGCTTCAAGGGAGTGTGGGCGGGACGCGGAGAACTCACCGGGAGGGATGCCCGGGCTTCGTGGTCAAGGCCCTGACTATCCGCACGGCCTCCGTCGCTCACCTTGAAGGAGGTATCGGCGCGGGCCTCCTCGCGGTGCCCGTCTGCTCGAACCTCCCTCGCTCGGAAGGGGGTCGAAGCAGAAAGCCGGGTGTGTACGGCATGTGTGCCGGCCAGGCGGCGAGGGCGCCTGACCGGGGGTTCTCAGCGGGGGCTCTACTCGGTCTCGTATGCGGTGGCGTTGGCGGCGTGACGGGCGGCGATGTAGCCGAAGGTCATGGCGGGGCCGATGTTGATGCCACCGGACGGGTAGTGGCCACGCATCACGTTGGCCTGGTCGCAACCCGCCGCGTACAGGCCGGGGATCGCCTCGCCGGTCGCGTTCAGCACCCGCGCCCGGTCGTCGGTGTTCAGGCCGGCGAAGGTTCCGAAGCTGCCGGGCAGCACCTTGATCGCGTAGAAGGGGCCCTTCTCCAGTGGAGCCAGGGACGGGTTGGGGCCGTGCGCGTAGTCACCGGAGCCGCGGTTGAAGGGGGTGGTGCCCCGCTGGAACTCGGGGTCCTCTCCCTGGCGTGCGTGCTGGTTGAACTCGTCGACGGTGCGCCGGAGTTGGACCGGGTCGATGCCGCAGGTCTGCGCGAGTTCCTCCAGGGTGCGTCCGCGCGTCATGTATCCATTGCGCAGGTAGGGCCACTGCGGGACCGGGAACGGCTTGGCCATGCCGAAGGGGTAGCGGCGCTGGAACCGGTGGTCGCAGATGAGCCAGGAGATCACTTCTTCTCCCTGCGGGGTGGCGTCGATCATGGCGGTGACGTAGTCGTAGTAGCCGTTCGCTTCGTTGACGAAGCGTCGGCCGTCGCGCATCACCGCGAGAAGTCCGGGCTTTGCGCGGTCGACGATGTGGGGGAACCTGCCGGTACGGCCGTTGGGAAGCTTGATGGGGGAGACCGGGCACCAGGCGGCGGGGGAGGCGCCGGTGGTGTCGAGGACTCCGCCGACCTCCTCGGCGAGGCGAATGCCGTCGCCGGTGGTGGCGGCGGGGGCCAGGGCCTGGTGGTCCACGCCGGTGCCCTTGGGGAAGAGGGCGCGGCGCCGCTCGTCGTCGTGCGGGAAGCCGCCGGTGGCCAGGACCGTGCCGCGGCGGGCGTGGATGGTGACGTCGCCCCGCGGGGTGGAGACCACGGCTCCGTTGACCTTGCCGTGTTCGGTGAGCAGGCGTGTGGCGGGGGCGTTGACATAGAGCTTCACGCCCAGGTCCTCGGCGGACTTCGCCAGTCGGGCCACGAGCGCCGGCCCGTTGACCAGGTGCATACCGCGCCGATGCGTGGAGAGGTCCAGTGTGTGGAGGGCGACGCGCCGGGCGGCGTGGAGGAAGCCCTTGACCGAGGTGGTGGCGTGCAGGAAGTGCTGCAGGTCCGGGCCGGCCATGATGCCCATTCCGAGGAACGAGGTCTCGTACATCTGCGGGCGCAGTTTGCGGCGCAGGGACTTGCTCAGGCGGCGTGCGTTGATCGGCTTGGGCCCCACCTGACGGCCGCCGCTGCTCGCTCCGGGCTGCCACGCCTGGATGTCGGCGATCTTGGCGCCGTTGACGAAGCGCAGGCTGGTGTGGTCGTGGAAGAAGCCGACCATCTGGGGAGCGGCCTCGAGGAAGGCGTTCACCCGTGTCTCGTCGAAGTCCTTGCCCAAGACGTTCTTGAGGTAGGTGCGTGGCTGGTCGATGTCCTCGACGGGGCCTTCGGCCTGGGCGAGGGGGTGGCGTGGTGTCCACATCCAGCCGCCGGACCAGGCGGTGGCGCCGCCACAGACCGGGTCCTTCTCGACCACGACCACCTTCAGGCCGTGCCAGGCGGCGGTGACCGCGGCCGACAGGCCGCCGGCGCCCGACCCGATGACCAACAGGTCGCAGTCCATCTCCCTTGTTTTCGCCTGTTCGGGGTTGGTCGTGGTGGTGGCTTGGGCACTCATCGGTTCTCTCTTCCCGCCGGTGTGTTGTCCCGGCGTATTGCTTGCTCGCGTGCCGTGTTGTCGAGCTGCCGTGCCTTCGGGCCAGGGCTGTTGCGGCACGGTGAGCTGGGGCAGAAAAGGGGGGTCGTCGCGGCGACCGGCGGCGAGCCCTTGCTGAGCTGCCGCACGCCGTGCGGACGTCACCTTCCCGGGTGGGTCATACGGGCTCGTGCCGTTGGTCCGTGGCGGCCGCGGACGTCCATCGGTAGGCGAACAGGCCGGTGACCAGGGCGGCGAGGGCGAGTCCTGCCAGGAGCAGGGCCACGCCGAGCCAGTCGCCGTCGTGTCCGGCGAGAGCGGTGGCGACCAGCGGGATGAAGCCGCCGACCGCGCCGGCCAGGGCGTAGCCGAATCCGGCGCCGCTGTAGCGCACGGAGATGTCGAACATGCCGGTGAACCAGGTCTGTTGCACCGCGGTGGAGATGTTGTGGCCGAGGTTGATCAGGGCGAAGAAGGCCAGTGTCATCAGCACCAGGGAGCCCGAGCGCAGGGACAGGAAGAACGGGACCGCGGCCGCGGCGGCGCAGAGGGGGCCGGCGACGTAGAACCAGCGGACTCCCACGCGGTCGGCGAGCTTGCCGTAGACGGGGGTGAGGAACGAGGCGAGGGCCAGCGCGATCATCGACGCGGCCAGCACCGTGCTCGTCGGGTGGTCGGTGTAGTTCTCCACGTAGACGAGGGAGAAGGTGAAGGCGATGTAGAAGCAGCCCTGATCGACGAGGCGCATGCCGATCACCGCGAGGATCCGCAGGGGCGAGGTCTTCAGCGCCACCCAGAGCGGTGCCCTGGTCTGCTCCCGCTTCTCCTTGGCCTCGGCGAACTCGGTGGACTCCGCCACGCCCGTGCGGATGAGGAGGCCGGCGACGGCGAAGACGAGGCTGATCAGGAAGGGGATGCGCCAGCCCCAGGACTCGAACTGGGCCTGTGTGGTGAGCGCCTGCATCAGGGAGAAGACGGCGGTGCCGAGCAGCAGGCCGATGAAGGAGCCGACCTGGACGCCGCTGGCGAGGAAGTTCTTCTTCCCCGGCGGGGCGCTTTCCACGGCCATCAGGGCGGCGCCGCCCCACTCTCCGCCGACCGCCACGCCCTGGATCGCACGCAGCAGCACCAGGCAGATGGGGGCTGCGATGCCCATCGCCGCGTAGGTGGGAAGTGCGCCGATCGCGGCGCTGGCCAGACCCATGATGAGCACGGTGAGGAACAGCATCTGCCTGCGCCCGATGCGGTCACCGAAGTGGCCGAAGATGGCGCCGCCCAGCGGCCTGAAGACGAATCCGACGGCGAACGAGGCCATGGAGGCGAGAAGCCCGACGAACTCGTCGTGCGAGGGGAAGTACTGCGGCCCGAAGATCGTCGCGGCGGCGATGCCGTAGAGGAAGAAGTCGTACCAGTCGATCACGGCACCGGCCATGCTGGCCGCCGCCCGGCGTCGCGGTGAGGCGCCACCAGGGGGGTGCGGGCTGTCCATGGAGACAACTGTGGTCTCCATGGGCCCTGCGTGAGAGTTGTTGTGGGGCATCGTTGCTCCAAACCTGGGCGGCCATCGATCACTGCACGGGCCGTGAGAGTCGAGTCCTGCTGGGCAGGAAGTCATTGACACTGAGATGACTACGTAGTCATTCTGGTTCGGGCAGCGTAGGAACGTCATCTGCGCCGCGTCAATACCCGCACTCGATTGGTGGTTCAAATACGTGGACGTCACGTTCGGGCTCGCTCACTTGTCGGCCCTGCATCTGGATCCGCCCTCCATGGTCACCGCGGCGAGCGAGGCCGGCTTTGCCGCGGTCGGTGTGCGGGTCTTCCCCGCCACCGGGACCGAGGCCCGCTATCCGATCGCGGCGGGGGCGCCGATGACAGCCGAGACGGTTCGGCGTTGTCGCAGCACCGGTGTCTCGGTCCTGGACGTCGAGGCCTTCACCCTCGACGGAGCGCGCGGGCCCGCCGAGTGGATGCCCGCGCTGGAGGCCGGGGCAGAACTCGGCGCGCGCATCCTGAACGTCATCGGGGGAGACCCCGATTCGTCCCGACTGCAAGACACACTTGCCGTGTTGGCGGCCGACGCGTCCCGCTTCGGTATCCGCCCCTGCCTCGAACCGATCTCCTACCAGTGCGTCGACACCGTCGCGAAGGCCGCGCGGCTGGCCGAGGGGACAGGGGCCGGGATCATGCTCGATGTCCTGCACTTCGTGCGCGCGGGCGGCGCGGTCGCCGACCTCGAAGCGCTGCCCACCGGGGTCGTCGAGGTGATCCAGCTCTGCGACGGCCCGGCCACGGTCCCCGACCTGCCCACACCGACGGAACTCCCGCTCGGGCAGAGCGTCGACGGTTCCTCGCGGCAGATCGAGTCCCGGGCGCATCGCCTGACACCCGGATCGGGGGTCTTCCCTCTGAGCGACATTCTGCGCGCGCTACCGAATGTGCCGATCAGCGTCGAGGTACCCAGCGTCGCCCGGGTCGCGCGCGAAGGCGCCGGAGCGCACCTCAAGGATCTCCACCGGGCCACCACCACACTGCTCACCTCCCCCGACACTGCAGGAGTCCGCTGATGACCGAGCTCGTCGACACCTCGGCCCCCACAACCGACTACTGGCCTGGCCGCTACCGCGACCAGGTCGTCCTGGTCACCGGCGCGGCGGGCGGACTCGCCGCACCCACCTGCCGGCGCCTCGCCCGTGAAGGTGCCACCGTGATCTGCACGGACGTGGCGGGCGACGGGGACGGCTCCTCTCCCGAGACATGCCTGTCCCTTGATGTCACCGACCCGGAAGCCTGGTGCCGGGTCGTCGCCGACATCATGCGCACACACGGGCGGCTCGACGGCGCGCTCCTGGCCCACGGAGTGCAAGGCCCCGAGACACCGATCGACGAGACACCCAGGGACGGCTGGCAGCACACCCTCGCCATCAACCTCGACGGCTGTCTGCACGGCCTCAGCGCCGCCCTGCCGGCGATGCGCGCACGCGGCTACGGACGTGTCACCATCCTGTCCTCCATAGCCGGCCGCGAAGGCAACCCGCACCAGGCCGCCTACTCCGCGTCGAAGGCCGCTGTCATCTCCCTGGTGAAGACCGCGGCAAAGGAGTACGCACGCGACGGCATCACCGTCAACGCCGTCGCCCCCTCGATGATGCGGACCCGCATGCTCGAGGACCTCAGCGAGGAACGCAATGCCGCGCTGCTCGCCCGGGTACCGATGGGCAGGGTCGGCACACCGGAGGAATTCGCCGCGCTCGCGGCCTGGCTGCTCTCGCCCGAGGCCAGCTACACCACAGGACAGACCCTCGACCTGAGCGGCGGGCGCAACACCGCCTGATCCTCTGTTCGTTCACGCCGGCGCGGCGGTCGTGCCCCGCTCGATCAGTCGCACCGGGAAGACCGTCTGGGAGAACTCGCTGTCTGCCCGGCCCTCGAGCCGGTCGATGAGCACGTCCACCGCCTTCGTCGCCATCTCCGTGAACGGCTGGTGCACCGTGGTGAGGTTGATCATCGACCACCGAGCCGGTTCCGAGTCGTCGAACCCGACCACGGACAACTCCTCGGGGACCCGGATCCCGAGCTGCGACGCCGCATCCAGCGCCGCGAACGCGAAAGAGTCCGTCGAGCAGAAAATCGCGGTCGGTCGCGGCTCCACCGCCAACAACGAACGGGCCATCTCCAACCCGCTCTCGTGATCGATGGGCCCTCGCCGCACGTACTCCTCCGGGAGATCCAGGCCACGTTCCCGGAGCGCGTCCCGCATGCCGTCCTCGCGCTCACGGCCATTGCTCACCGTGCGCGGGACCGACAGCATCGCGATCCTGTGGTGTCCCAGCTCGCCCAGGTGATGTGCGACCAGTGCACCGCCCGCTCGGTCCTCGCTCATGACGGTGTCCGCGCGCAGGTCCGAGAAGTCGCGACTGAGAAGCACCATCGGCATGTGACGTGCCGCCACCTGGGCCACTCCCGGGGAGTCGTCCGTCGCGGACATGAAGATCAGCCCGTCGACGATCGCCTCGTTCAGGACCTCCAGGGCGTCCGCGTCGTGCGTTTCCTCAGGGTCGCGGATGAGGGCCATCCGATAGCCGCGCGCCGCCGACCGCTCCTGGATCGCCGCGATCGCCGGCGGGTACAGGGGGCTCCTCAGGTCGGCCACAACCACGCCGAGCGCCTTCGCTCGACGCGTGACCAGCATCCGGGCCGCGGCATCGGGCCGGTATCCGAGCGCCTGCGCCGCGTCGATCACGCGTCGACGGGTCTTCTCCGTCACGGAGGGATGTCCGCGCAGCGCCCGGGACACCGTCGTCTGGGAAAGACCCAGCTGCCGTGCCAGGTCGACACTCGTCACCATGGTATGAGGATACGGCTCCACCTGCACGCCCCTGCAGCCCGCTCTCCGAAGTCGGTCTCACCGCGTGTTGTGGTCGGCGCGTGAGGCTGATGCGAACCATGCGGTGTGCGACAGGTGTCACCGACAGCCTCTCCGTCCCCGACGAGCTGCTTACCACCATGTGCACACCGGCAGTGCACTCACGTTCAGGTGGCCGGCGCCACTATGGGCCGGGAGACCGTGTTGAAGGCCGAGACTGAGGCACCCTCTTCCGGGGCCCTCGATGGCGGGACGTGCCCGAGTCGCCTGATCCCGCCCGGGTGTCCACGGACAGTGTGACGTCCGGGTGAGCGGACAGTTCGGATCTTGGTGGGCGGACAACTCATCTCCCGTTGCGGTATGACTTTTCGTCGCCCGGTTGGCGGGTCAGCCGTTCGGGGCGAGGGGCTCGACTCCCTGCCCGCTGGTGGCCTGCGTCAGTCGCAGCGAGGAGCCTTCGGTGAGCACGATGTGAGCGTGGTGCAGGAGCCGGTCGACGGCGGCGGTGGCCAAGGTCTTGGGCATGATCGAATCGAAGCCTGAGGGATGAAGGTTGCTCGTCACGATCACCGAGCGGCGCTCGTAGGCGGCATCGATCACGCGGTAGAACGCCTCGGCGGCGGCTTGCCCGCAGGGCAGCATGCGGGTTCGTCTCGTCGTTCTCGCAAGCGGCCCCCAGATCGGCGTGGACGTCATGGTCCGGCCCTCCGACCTCGCGGAAGCGGCGTCATGCGTCTGATGCATCACAGGCACGAACTTCTGGTGAAGTCCCTGGCCTATACGCCCCTCGAAGCGCATCCGCATGATGGCTGCCATCACTCCGTGACGTCGGTTATGACATCCATCGGCTCACGAAACTCTATGAGAGAGGCACCATGACAATGTCGTCCAGCGCCACAGTGTCGGATCTCGAAACCTCTGACGCCGAGCTGGTGGGCCGCGCCACCGGCCTGGTCCCGCTGATCCGTGAGTACGCCGCGCAAGGTTCCGAGGCGCGGCGAGTGGTCCCCGAGGTGGTCAAGGCGCTGGAGGACGCGGACATCTTCCGTCTGCTCGTGCCCAAGCGGTACGGCGGCCACGGGACGACGCTGCGCACCGCCGTCGACGCCGTGGCCGAGGTGGCCCGTGGTGATGGTTCGACCGGATGGATCGCCGCGCTGATGACCGTCGCCACGGGATTCGCCTCGACTGCCTCCGCTCAGGCACAGGAGGAGATCTTCGGTGCGCATCCGAAGGCGAAGCTGTGCGGCATCTTCTCCCTGGGAGGCAAGTCGGAGCGGGTCGACGGCGGCTACCTGATCAGTGGCCGCTGGCCTTACGCCTCGGGTTCCTTCGCTGCCGACTGGGGGAGCCTGGGAATCTCCCTCGAGAGCGGCGAGGCCGCGATGGCGTTGGTCCCGGCGGAAACATGGACGATCGAGCCGACCTGGTTCGTCACCGGGATGAAGGGCACGGGCAGCGACACCATCGTGATCGAAGACCACTTCGTTCCCGATCACCGGATTCATTCGGTCAAAGACCGCTCCGAGGAACGCTACCGAACGCCCCACCCTGATGACCGGATGGCTTCGATGGCCCTCAACGCGGTCGCCGCCGCCATTCTCGTCGCACCGCAGATCGGTCTGGGCCGGCACGCGCTGGAGATCACCCGGGCCAAGCTGCCCCACAAGCCGGTGGCCTACACCGGCTACCAGGAGGCAAGGCTCTCCCCCACCCACCAGATCGGCGTGGCGAACGCGGCCACCAAGCTGCACCTGGCCGAGCTGACGATGTACCGCATGTGCCTCGACCTCGACCGGGCCGCGGACGAACGCCGGCTGCCCGACCTGGAGACTCGCGCTCGGATCCGCAACGACACCGGCGTGGTCGCCGAACTGGTCAAGGACGCGATCGACATGCTGCTGACCGCCAACGGTGCCGGCTCCTTCGCCGAGGTCAACGTGCTCAACCGCATCTGGCGGGACTCCGGGACCGCCGCCCGGCATGCCCTCGTCACCCCCGAGATCGGCAAGGAGGCCTACGGCCGACTGCTGCTCGGCAACGAAGAACCGACGATCGCGCTGTGAAGACAGCGACCATGCAGACGACCACACCTGTTCCCACCACGAAACAGAGCGGCCTGGCCGCCGACGCCACCGACTACCGACGCGTCCTCGGACACGTCCCGACCAGCGTGGCCGTCGTCACCGCAAGCGCCAGGTCCGGGCCCGTCGGGATGACCGTCGGCTCGTTCACCTCGGTCTCGCTGGACCCGCCACTCATCGCCTTCTTCGTCGACCGGTCCTCCAGCACGTGGCCGCGCCTGTACGAGGCAAGCCACTTCGGCGTCAACATCCTCGGCCACAACCACAGCGAGCTGTGCAAGGCGTTCTCCCGGCGCGGCCAGGACCGCTTCCTCGACTTGGACTGGCATATGTCGGCTCGCGGCTTGCCTCTCCTGGACGAGGCGATCGTCACCCTGGAATGCACGAGGTTCAAGGTCGATCTCATTGGCGATCACTACCAGGTGGTCGGCCGCGTCGAGTCACTGGAGCTGCGCGCCACCGATCCCCCGCTGATCTTCCTGCGCGGCGGCTTCCTGGATCTGAGTGCCTCGGGCGCAGCGTCCGGACGCGACGAAGGGGACGGATGATCTACGAGCACGCCGAACTGCATGTCCACCCGAGGGGAGGCGTTCGGCTCGAAACGGACTTCGCGGCGGTCCGGCATCTGCTGTTGGAGGCTCCCGGGTGCCGATCCGCCGAACTGCTGCGCAGCGTCGACCACCCTGACACCTACCTGCTGCGCGTCGGTTGGGAACGGCTCGAGGACCACACCGACGTCTTCCCCGGAACCCCGCAGGCGAAGGCCTTTGCCGAGGCAGTCGCACCACACTGTGTCGCCCGGCCCCGGGTCGTCCACTACGCGGCCCAGGGAGACAGTACAACCGCCGCGTGACAACCCGCAGACCGGGGGCTTCCAATGGCCTCCGCCCTCCCTCACTTTCCCTGGAGCGGTGCCCTACGACGGGCCGGCCACACCGCTCGGCCGCGGCATCAAATGGCCGGCTGGCGTCGCTTCCAAGGAGCCTGAGCGTGGAGGCACTCGGGCGCTCTGAGGTCAACTCCGTTCGCGCGCATGTGCCCTGACGAGGTTGCGAGAGACAGGAACAGGAGACACAGCATGGGTCGGATTGTCATCAGCGGCGCCTCGGGAGACTTGGGGCGCCGTGTCACGGACTTGCTTCTCAACGCGGATCCCCATCTCGAACTGACGCTTGTAACGCGCACGCCGGAGAATCTCCGCCAGCGCGAGGCGCAAGGGCTCCGGATCTGTCGAGGCGACTACCGGGAGGCCGTTTCCCTGGATGCCGCGTACGGCGGCGGGGAGATACTCTTCTTGATCAGCGGACTGAATCTCGGCCGACGAGTTTCCGAGCACCGGACTGCGATTGCTGCAGCGCAGCGGGCTGGCATTCGCCATATCGTGTACACCTCGGTGGGAGGCGTACAGCCGAATAATCCGGCCCTGTCGGCCAAGGACCACTATCAGACTGAGCTTGATCTGCGAGCGTCAGGTCTGACATATACAATTCTCAGGAATTCTCTCTATTCTGAGATTGTAAGCAACGTTCTTCTTGCGCCTGCAGTAGCAAGTGGGTTGATGGTGCAGGCAACGGGCTATGGCTTCCTTGCGCCAGTCGCGAAGCAGGATGTGGTACGTAGCGCTGCTACTTGTCTGCTACAGGCCGAGCGACATGCCGGTGCCGTTTACGAGATCACCGGCACCGAATTGCTGAACTTCCATGACATCGCGGTGATCGGTTCGGAAGTGCACCGTACCCCTGTCAGGTATGTCCCGGTGTCGGCCGAAGACCGTCTCGCCTTCTTCGATTCCGTGGGGATTCCTCGAACCTATGACCCGAACATGCCGCCGAGCGCGGACGGGCACATGTGGGCCAGCGACGAATTGGTATCAGCTGAAGTTGCCATCGCCGAGGGGTACCAAGCCATCCTGTCTCACCACGTGGAGCACATCACGGGGCAAGACGCCGAGTCGCTGCGATCTGTGACGGAGCGTTGCAAGTCATTGCGCTACGACGAGACGGATGCGGCTGTTTCGTAGCCGGTCCGATCCCCCGTTTAGCCTCGATCTTTCGTGACGGCTCACTTGTTCAACGACCCTGTTGGCGAATTCATGGCGCGTAGCATTGTCGGCTCCTGGGACTGGTCCTCGGGGGCCGATGCCGTGGCGGGTTGGAGGTCGACGACGTCGTTGTGGCTCAGGAATACGGGAGACGTGCCGGTGGAGACGGCTCGAGTCGCGAAGACCGCGTTCCCCAAGGGGAGTCTGGTGATCCGCGTCCGCGATGAGCTGGGGGTTCTGTTCGCCGACGAGGAGTTCGCGGACCCGTTTCCCGTGCGTGGCCAGATCGCCGGGTCGCCAGGGAGTGATGCGGATTCTTGAATCAGATATCGCCATCAAGGTGTCGTCCAACTGCAGGTAACGGCAGCCGAGTTCGTGCACGCCGCGGATCTGGGCCGCGTAGGCGTCAGTGAGGTCGGACCAGAGGTCATCGAGGTCGGGGTAGACGGACGCGTCGATCGCGGAGCGCCCGCCTCGGTAGTGGACCATGCTCGGCGAGAGGATGGTCAGTTTCGGTGTGACACCGTCGGCGACGGCGTCACGGAGGAAGGCGAAGGCGTCGCCGAAGATCGTGTGGTCGAGTCGTACGGTGCCGTCGATGCGCGTGGAGGGCGGCGCGAACTCGATGTCGCCGTCCTCGTTGTGGAAGCGGACGTGCAGCGACTCGTCCTCGACGCGGCTGATGCCGCCGAGGGCGTAGATGAAGTCCATGTGCCAGGAGGCGCGGCGGAATTCGCTGTCGGTCGCACTGCGCAGCCCGGCTTCCCGCTGCATCGCGACGACCTCACGGACCGCCTCGTCCTCGGCCGCGGTGAGTGCGGTACCGTCGATCTTCCCTGCGGCATGCTCCTCCCTGGCCTGGAGGAGCGCGGACGGACGGAGCAGGCTGCCGACGTGATCGGCGCGGAACGGGGCTTGCGCGGTGGCGGTCATGGCTGACATCCCTTCCTCGGCTCCTCGACTACAGCCCACACCCTCACCCGGAACGGTGGGCGGCTCAACCGCCTGACGCGAGGTTGCAAGAACTCCGACAGCGGGAGCGGTACCGTCTTCGGCGCACAACGATGAGTCGCGCGCGGAGAAGTCAGGCGCACCCGACCTCGACCGAGTGGGCTGCCAGGCCGCGGGTCCCCATGTCGACGAGCTGCTCAGCGAGCGCGTCGTCGAGCGGGCTGGTTCCGAAGAGGAGGTGGAAGTAGACCGGTGCGTAGAACAGTTGGGCTGCCGCGCTCGGGTCGAGGTCGGACCGGAAGACGCCTTCGTCGATGCCGCGCCGCATCAACTTCTCGACCGCTGCTGCGCGTTCGTTCCAGAATCTGCCGCGGAAGTCGGCGATCGTCTCGGGGTCGTACTGTCCTTCGGCGACGATCTGGGCGACGAGTGTGCCCATGGGCCCGGCGTAGTGGGAGATCAGTGCCTTGAGGTGCGCGAGGAGCGCCTCTCGTACCGGCACCCCTTCGGGGATGCGGGTGTGCGCGAGGTGGTTCTCCATGAAGGCGTCGATGACGACGGCTGCCTTGTTGGGCCACCACCGGTAGATCGTCGCCTTGCTGACCTTGGCCCGCTTGGCGATCGCCTCCATGGTCAGCTTCTGCACCGTGATGGCGCGTCGGCCATCACGGACGAGCAGGTCCATGGTCGCGTCGAGGATTGCTCGACGACTCGATTCGCTTCGTACAGCCACAGGGGAAATTTACCTCGGACGCGACCGTAGTTCTCGCGTCAGCGCGCGACTGGCCCTCCCATGTTACCCCACAAATGATACGAGACGTATCGAATGTGTAGTGGTGGTGCAGGAAGTCGAAGTGGTGGGACGCCCCCAATGAGCCGAACGCCTGCGGCGGAGGCCACTCTTCCGGAGTGGAATGGGGGGCGAAATAGGGATTAATCGCATGTATTGAGCGCCTTGCGGGCGGGGGCTGCGGTCCGCCTGTCCTCCTTCGTGGGGGTGAGGTGAGACTCGTCGGATGCGAAACGTATCGTTTCGAATGTAGAGTCACGTCACCTCTTGTAGGGAAGGAGCGCCCCAATGACGGTGTGCTTTCGACAGGCGGTTTTCGTGCCGCCTTCTGTCTCTGTCGTCGCCGAGGAGCTGGGGTTCTACGCCGACGTGGGCGTGGACGTCGAGACCGTGCTCATCGAGTCGTCCACGGATCAGCGGGACCGGTTGCTGAGCGGGAACGTCGACGTGGGTGTGACGGCCATGGACAACCTCGTGGTCTGGAATGCCGGCGGCGGGGGTCTTCGGATCGTGGCCCAGGTGGAGTCGACGACACCGCTGGAACTGGTCGCCCGGCCATCGGTGGACGGAATAGAGGGGCTGCGCGGTGCGGTGCTGGGCGTCGACGCCGTGGACAACGGGTTCGCGGTGGTGCTGCGCCATCTGCTTGCCCGGCGTGGACTGTCCACCGCCGACTACACGCTGCTGCCCGTAGGCGGTGTGCGTGAGCGCTGGGAAGCACTGCGTACGGAATCGATCGATGCGACCTTGCTGGGGCCGCCGTTGGATGAGCTGGCGGCCGAGGCGGGCTTCGTGTCACTGGCCGCCGTGGAGGCGGAGGTACCTGACTACCCCGGACAGGGTGTGGTCGCGGGACCGGCAGCACGGAAGGCGGGCGGCGACGGGCTTCCGCGGTATCTGGCGGCACTGGAAGCGGCGCGGCAATGGCTCTGCGACGCCTCCGACGAGCGGGTACGGGAGCTGTTGTCGCGGGGCGGTCACGGGCCCGCCTCGGTGCGAGCGGCATTGCGCACGCGCCCGAAGTCACTGGTTCCCTCACGTGCGGGACTGGAGCGGATCCTGGCGATGCGCGACGGGCTCGGCCTGCTGCCCCAGCCTGCGCCGGGTCTCAGCGATCTGTACGACGACGAGCTCCTCGGTGCCGAGCTGAACCGGTGACATCGGCCCGCGATGTGGCCGTCGCCGCACATTCCCGCGGACACGGCAACGGATCCGGCGCGCGTCGGCGGAGTGCACAAGTAAGAGCGGTACTTCCAACAAGTACCGGAGAAGAACAGGGAGATTTGGTGTCCCAAGACTGCGAAGTCCTGGTCGTCGGCGGTGGCCCGGTAGGGGTGAAGATGCTGGCCGAGTTGGGCCATGCCGGCGTGCGGACCGTGGGTATCGAGATGTGGCCCGAGATGTGGAAGCAGGCTCGGGCGGTGCACTTCGACGCCGAGGCGATGCGCTCGTTCCAGTCGATCGGCCTCGCCGCGCAGGTTTCCGAACTGACAAGTCCGATGCGGCATTACCGGATGGAGAACGAGGCCGGGGACACCCTCCTGTCCTTCGCGACCGGGCAGTGGGAGCCGCAGGCGTGGCACGGTCAGAACCTCTTCCATCAGCCGGAGATCGACGCTCTGCTGCGTGCCGAGGTCGAACGGCTCCCCAGTGTGGAGCTCCGACTCGGAACGACGCTCCTGGAGATCGACCAGGACGATGACGGTGTCCACTGCCACGTCGAAACGGTCGACGGGACGCGTCAGACGATCACAGCGCGCTGGGTTGTCGCCTGCGACGGCGCCAACTCCACGGTCCGGGAGGCACTCGGAATCCCCGTCGAGAACCTCGGCGTGGACGATCCGTGGCTCGTCGCCGACGGGCAGCTGCACGGAGCGCTGGACATGGAGGGCGACATGGTGCTGCTGGGCCGGCACACGCGGCCGGCCCTGTTCATCCGGCTCCCCGGCGACCGTGCCCGCATCGAGCTCAAAGTGCTGCCGGGAGACGATCCGGACGAGATCATCACGCCCGCGGGAATCGCCCGGCTGAGCAAGGGCCTTCTCACGCCCGAGAACTTCACCCCCGACCGTCGCTCGATCTACACCTTCCGCGCTCGTATCGCGGAGAGGTGGCGCGTGGGCAACGTGTTCCTCGCGGGTGACGCCGCCCACCAGGCGCCGCCGCTGTTCGGCCAGGGTCTGTGTGCGGGAATGCGGGACGTGTCGAACCTCGTGTGGAAGCTCCGGCTGGTCGCCGACGGCAGGGCGCCTGAATCCCTGCTCGACACCTATGAGTCCGAGCGCCGCCCACACGCCTGGTACTGGGTCAACGAGGCAGCCATGATGGCCAATCTCGTCCAGACCACCGACCCCGAGGTCGCCGCCCGACGAGATGCCTTCGTTCTCGCCGAACCCGAGAAGGGCTTCCCGGCCGACCCGGCTCTCGGCCCCGGCCTGCACGCCGGGTCCGTCGACCGAGAGGCCGGTCGCCTGTCGATCCAGCCGATGCTGGCGGACGGGACCCGTCTCGATGATCTCGTCGGGCGCCGGTTCCTGTTGGCTGCGTCGCCTCAACTCCTGGCGGAACTGCCCGAGTTCGTGCGTACCGCGCTGGAGAACGACCCCGAGATCGCAGTGGTCAGCTCTCCAGAACACGTCGGCGTGCTGCTCGACAGCGTGGTGTCGTCGGCTGTCCTGGTTCGTCCCGACCGATACGTACTCGGGACTGCGCAGACAACGCGGAGCCTCGAAGATCTGCTGCGCCTGCTGCCGTTCGGGTCCGGGCTCCCGGATTCACCCCTTACCGCTACTACTGGAGTTCGTCATGTCTGAGAGTCCGATCAGTTCGGTGAGTCCGATCACGCATTTGCGGCATGTGGATATCGCGGTGCAGGACTATGAGAAGCAGGTGGCTTTCTATGAGGAGAAGTGGGGGTTGGTCAAGGCGGGGTCGGATGGTGATGTCACGTATTTCGCGGCGGAGGGGTCGCCGGAGCAGTATGTGATCCGGGTGCGTCGGGCGCAGGACAAGCGGCTGGACCTGGTGTCCTACGGTGCCGCGGACCGGGAGACGGTGGATGCGCTCGCGGTGCGGCTGGCCCGCGGGGGTGTGCGGTTGGTGGGGGAGCCGGATGTGTTGCAGACGCCGGGGGGTGGTTATGGTTTCCGGTTCTTCGATGTGGAGGGCCGCACGATCGAGGTGTCGACGGAGGTGGCGGCGCGCAGGCATCGGCGGATCGAGGAGCGTGAGGACATTCCGGTGCGGCTGTCGCATGTGGTGTTGAACTCGCCGGAGCCGGAGAAGCTGCAGGCGTTTTATGAGAAGTTTCTGGATTTCCGGCTGACGGATACGAATGTGCATCCGGAGCTGGGCGGGATCATGTGGTTCATGCGGTGCAATCCGCAGCATCACTCGATGGCGATCGCGCGGTGTCCGCATGTGTCGTTGCATCATGCGTCGTTCGAGATGCGTGGGCTGGATGAGTACATGCGGGGCAGTGGCCGGCTGATGCGGGACGGTGTGCACAAGGTGTGGGGTCCGGGCCGGCACCGGGCGGGGGACAACACGTTCACGTACTTCCATGACCCGAACGGGAACACGATGGAGTACACGACGGAGCTGGAGACGCTGGACGAGGACTCCTGGCATCCGCACCTGTATTCCACGGACGATCCGGAGACGTCGGATCAGTGGGGTACCTCGAACCCGATGAACGATTTCGTGTCCCGGGAGATGTTCAACGATCCCGACCGCGGCCTGTTCACCCCACCGCCCGTATGAGACCAGGGTGGGCCGCTGCCCTCGCGTCGGCAGCCCGCCCCCCCACGACGTCGCCGGCCGCCTTCGGTCGGCGACGACCTTGGACGGGACCGTGCCGCACACCCTGCGAGCCGCGCCGATGCGCAGAGTCCCGTCGCCCGCCATCATCAAGAAGTCGAGGACACCATGAGCACCACACCCTTCTCCTTGGGCACCTTCGCCGAAGCAACCGGCAGTCCGTTCCCCGGCATTGTCGTGGACGGAAAGGTGTACGACACCCGGACCGTTCTGCCCGAAGCCGCCACCACCCGGGACCTGCTCGCCGACTGGGAGGCGGCGCTCGAAGCGCTTCAGTCTCTCGCTGACGCGCCCGAGGCCGGCCTGGGGCGGCCGGTCGGCGACCTGCGGGTGCTGGCACCGGTCCAGCCGCCCGGGCAGATCATCGCCGCCGGCGCCAACTACCGCGAGCACGTCATCCAGATCACCGTGGCACACCGCCTGGGCAAGGCCGACGCCACCCCGGAGGAACTGCGCGAGCAGGCCGCCCGCGAGGTCGACGAGCGCCGGGCGAACGGTGATCCCTATGTGTGGGTCGGCGCCCCCTCGGCCATCAACGGCCCCTACGACGACGTCGTTCTGCCCTCCCTCGGCGAGAACCACGACTGGGAACTCGAACTGGGCGTGATCATCGGTCGCGAGGCGCGAGAGGTGAGCCCCGCCGAGGCACTCGACCACGTCGCGGGCTACACCATCTGTAATGACATGACGACGCGCAGTCTTGTGCCCCGCCCGGAGATCCCCATGATGGGCACGGACTGGATGCGCTCCAAGAACCAGCCCGGCTTCTACCCCACGGGGCCGTACGTGGTGCCCGCGCGCTTCGTGTCCGACCCGCAGGACCTGGACATCACGCTGAAGCTCAACGGCAAGGTCATGCAGAAGGGCAACACGGGCGACATGATCTTCGACATCGCCTCGCTCATCTCGTACGCCTCCCACCGCCTGGTCCTGCAGCCGGGCGACATGCTCATCACCGGCTCGCCGGAGGGCAACGGCTCCCACTACGGGCGGTTCCTGCGTGCGGGCGACGTGATGGAGAGCGAGATCACCGGCCTCGGTACGCAGCGCACCGTGTGCAGCTAGGCATCGCCTATGACGTCCCTGCGGGGCCACCCCTCGGTGGCCCCGCAGGGACGGCTCGATCAACAACTGCAAAGGAGAATCATGTCTGTTGGTGCCAAGACCGACTCCCTCCAGTCACCCGCAGGCCGGTCGACGGGCGGCATCGTCGGGCTCCTGGCCACGGCCACCGGACTGTGCGTGGCCAACCTCTACTACGGGCAACCGCTTCTCGACGCCATCGGGCGAGGGCTGCACACCTCCTCGTCCACCGCGGCTCTCCTCATCACGCTGACACAGGCGGGTTACGCGGCAGGGCTGCTCCTGCTGTTGCCCCTCGGTGATCTCGTCAACCGGGCGAGATTCGTGCCGCTGATGGCACTGACGACCGCGGTCGCCCTGGCCGCGATGGCGCTCGCCCCTTCCGCCCCGTTGTTCCTGACCGCTGCCACCGTCGCCGGCGTCGGCGCGTCGACCGCGCAGGTCCTCGTCCCGTTCGCCACCGAACTCGCGCCGCCGCACCACCGCGGGCGAGTGGTCGGAACGATCGCGATGGGATTGCTGCTCGGTTCCGTCCTGGCCCGCACCGTGGCCGGCTACCTCGCCGATTTCGCCGGCTGGCGCACCGTCTACGGCGCGGCCGCCGTGGCGATGGCCCTTCTCGCACTGGTCCTGCGGCTACGGATGCCGGTCGTGACGTCATCCTCCGAACGGATCGGCTATGGAGCACTGCTGGCTTCCACGTTCCGCATCATTGGACGGGAGCCGGTGCTCCGCGTACGCATGATGCTCGGTGGTCTCAGTTTCGCCGGGTTCTCGGTGCTGTGGACCGCACTGACGATGCTGCTGAGCGGAGCGCCGTACCACTACTCGGTCGGCACCATCGGCCTGTTCGGACTGCTCGGCGCCGTGGGCAGTCTCGTGGCCCGGCCCGTAGGCACGCTCACCGACCAGGGCCGCGGAGGCTTGTTGACCACGCTCAGCTGCCTGCTGCTCGCCGTGTCCTGGGTAGTCCTGTTCTTCGGGGACCACCACATCGTGCCGATCATCATCGGAGCAGCGGTCTTCACTTTGGCCGTGCAAGGACTTCAGGTCGCCAATCAGAGCCGCATCTACCAGTTGAACACCGGTGCGCTGAGCCGCGTCAACTCGGCCTACATGACGGCGTACTTCATCGGTGGCGCCATCGGCTCCGCACTCACCAGCGCGGTGTACGCGGCGGGAGAATGGTCCGGGGTGTGCGTGCTGGGTCTGGCACTTGGCGTACTGACGGTGCTGGTCTGGGCATTCGGCAGTCGCGCCGAACGGCGCCGCCCCGCACCACCGACCACATCAGGTGCCACCGCGCGCCGGAGCAACTCGAGGCGCCACCGCGCGGGTGACGGCGGTGGGCGGTAGCCCGATCAGCGTGGTAGCGGCCAGCAGGAAGAAGCCCGCGCACACCAGCAACCCGGTGCCGAGGCTTCCGGCGGATGCCAATGAACCGAGCAGGAACGGCGCGCAGGCTGATACGCCGCGTCCCACGTTGAAGCAGAGACCCGCTCCGGTGGCTCGCACCTCGGTGGGGAAGAGGCCGGCGAGGTAGCCGCCGAAGAGGCCGAAGAAGGAGGTGCAGATCCCGAAAGCCGCTACTGATCCGAGCAAGAAGGCGCCTGGGGACTGCGTCACGGTCACAGCGAGGAGAACTCCGCTTCCGAGGAGCGCGGTCGCCACGACGCGCCGGTGCCCGTGACGGTCCGCCAGGTACCCGGAGACATTGCACCCCGCGAAGTTCCCCAGATTCAGAACGATCATGAATGTGGCGATCTCGGAGACACTGAGCCCATGGTCTGCCCCCAGGAAGGTGGGCAGCCAGGTCGAGGTCCCCCACCATCCGATCAGAGCGAAGGTGGCCAGCAGCGTTCCGAACAGGGTGACCCGTAGGAGAGCGCGATCGAACACCTGGCGCGGGCCGCCCTTTTCGGCCGCACGCACGGGAAGCCGACGATGTGCGATCCACTCCTTGGACTCGTCGAAGGCGAATCCGACGACGAGCAGGGGCAGCACGGCGCCGAGGCCGCTGACGAAGAACAACATGCGCCAGTCGGGCAGGAGCGCAGGGGCCAGCACGGCGGCGAGCAGGCCACCGACCGGCGACGAACTCAAGGCGAAGCACGTGGCGCGGCCACGCAGCCGCTGCGGCCAGGTCTCCACCACGTAGGCCGACACAGCGCTCCAGACGCCACCGAGGCCGAGGCCCGACAGGAACCTCAGCAGCAGAATCGTCCAGAATCCCGGAGCTGCGGCGATGGCCGTGGTGAACATGCCGAAGACGGCCAGTGACATCATCAGTGCCCGCTTGCGGCCGTACCTGTCAGCGATCCGTCCCAAGGTGATGCTGCTGACGCCTATGCCGATCAGCGTGGCCGTGGCCAGCAGTCCGCCCTCGGCGAGCGACAGCCCGAGGTCCTCCCGGATGTGAGGTAGCGCGAGGGCGAGGATCGCCAACTCCAGCGCGTCGAACATGTAGGCCAGGAATGAACCGCCGAGCACAGTCCAGCGCTCGGATGTTGATGACATGTCAGTCCCCTCGTGGTGCAACGTCGTAGGTGCCGGGCAGGTCGTCCTGCCGCTGTGTGCAGGTGTCGGCCGCCCGGCGTCGGCTCGGCGACCGGGCAGGCGGGCATGGCAGGGCAGCGATCACGTGCGGGCAGGACCAGGTACGGACGGCGGCGGGCGCGGGCGACGGTGGTTGCACCGTCGCCCGCGCAGTCGTGCGTCGATGGGTCACACCGGGAGGCCGCCGGGAGAAGTGCGTTGTGTCGGCAAGATAAGCACCGTCGAAACGGTACGTCTAGTATCGGTGCAGCCCCGATTGGGCGGACTCATCGAATACTGAAGTCTCCGTCTGCCGGGTGCGTCGGTCCGTCCGCGAGCGTGCGGCGGCAGTAATCGGCGAAAGCCTGAGCCCGGCGCGTGAGTTTCGCGCGGGTCGGCCTGGCGAGGAGTACGGGCATCTCCGGCACCTCCTCCTGGATCGCGCATTCGGCCAGTGGGATTCCCTCGTAGCTGATGCCGGAAGGCGGCCGTTGAATCAGAAGCGAGTAGCCGAGCCCCCGCGCGACCAGGGACCGCACGGTCTCGAAGCTGCTGGTCGTGTGCCGGACCGTGGGCCGCACGCCGAGCGATGCGAGCAACTGAGTGAAGTAGTGACGGCTCGGCGGATAGTCGAGAAGGACCATGGGCTCGTCCGCGAGGTCGTGCAGGCTCACTGCCCCCTGCCCGGCCAGCGGGTGCGTGTGGGGGAGCAGTACGTGAGGGCGGGTTCGGTAGAGCGTCTCGTGGTGCACGCCCGGTTGCAGGTCGAGTTCGTAGAGCAGTGCCATCTCGCACGTTCCGTCCAACAACCGCTCCTGCAGCTCCACTTGTGAGCCCTCGACGAAGTTCAGCTCGACCGTCGGGTGTTCCGCGGCGAAGCCCTGCAACAAGCCCGGCATCAGGAACGGGGCCAAGGTCGTGTAGCAGCCGACGGTGAGGTCACCCGAGAGCTGTCCGCCCAAGTGGCGTGCGCTGGAAACCAGTTCGTCCGCGTGGGCGAGCAGCGGGCGTGCATCGGCGAGCACCGCCAGGCCGGCCTGAGTGATGGTCAGCCCCTTGGCCTGTTGCCGGAGGAACAACTGGACGCCGAGCGTGCGCTCCAGCTCACTGATGGCCAGCGCGACGGTCGACTGCGAGATGTGCTCGCGTGCCGCGGCACCCGAGATGGTGCGCATCTCCGCTGCCGCCACGAAGTACCGAAGCTGTCGCAGGGAGAGCGTCATCGTCCATACCTCAGGATTCCTGTGGTTGTTTCCGATCATTTAATGGATTCCAGGGTATTCCCTGCTCGCGGCCCTGTGCAGGACAGTCACAGCATCCCGATGTGGCACACATCCCATGTGAGGAGCCGCTATGCCCATCGCAACGAATCTCACCAACAGGGACCTGTACGCCGATCCGTACCCCGTGTACCGCGAGCTCAGGAAGAACGAGCCATGGGCCTGGTCGGACGGACTCAACATGTGGCTCGTCAGCCGTTACGAGGACGTCGTCTTCGTGGACGAGCACCCCGAGATCTTCAGCGCACACCAGCACAACTCCCTTGCGGAGCGCACCATGGGACGAGTCATGATCCGGACCGACGGGGACGCCCACCGCCGGCTGCGCTCCGCCGTGGACGGCCCGCTGAAGCGCCGCACCGTACGCCAGCACTGGTCGGCGGGGCTCACCGCGCACGCACGAAAACTCGCCGAAGCACTGCGGGACAAGCCGGAGTTCGATCTGGTGTCAGACTTCGCGGCACCCTTCGCCGCGCAGGCGCTGGCGAACACCGCGGGGTTGTCGGACGTGACGACCGCGCAGGTGGTCGAGTGGTCCGGTGCCTTCATCGCCGGTCTGGCCAACCATGAGGACGACCCGGCCGTCTGGGAGCGTGCCGGGCGCGCAAGGGACGAGGTGGGGGAACGGGTGCGGGAGACGATCACGCGCGTGACGGCCGCACCGGACCACAGCGTCATCTCCGCCATGGTCCACGCCGACCTCGCCGAACCGCTGTCGGCCGAGGAGATCGCCGACCAGGTGCGCCTGATGATCTCCGGTGGCTTCAACGAGCCGTGGCATGCGCTGGCCACGCTCGTCTGGCAGTTGAGCATGCGGCCCGAACTGCGCGACCGCGTTCTCGCCGAATCCGCGGCCCTCGACGCCGCCATCGAGGAGACCATGCGCTGGCTCAGCCCCATCGGCGCCCTTCCACGGCAGCTCGCCGTCGACCACACCGTCGAAGGTGTGACCCTGCGAGCAGGGGACAAACTGCTCGCACTCGCCGGGTCGGCCAACCGCGACGAGCGGAAGTTCCCCGACCCGGACGCGTTCGACATCGACCGCCCCGATCTTCAGGACCATCTGGCCTTCTCCCTCGGCGCCCACTACTGCCTCGGCACCTATCTGGCGCGCGAGCAGCTGCGCACCGCCGTACCTGTGCTGTTCGAGACGCTCACGGGTCTGCGCGTCAACGGAACGCCGAACCTGACCGGTTGGATGTTCCGTGGCCCGGACTCGGTCCGGATGCAGCACGACACACAGCAGGGAAAGGCAGCGGTTCAGTGATTCAGCTCTGCTCCGTCGAGGAACTCACTCCGGGCACGGTCACCCGCATCGCCAGGCCCGATCTTCCGGCCCCTCTGGCACTCGTCAAGGTCGGCGACCGCGTCTTCTGCATCGACGACACCTGCTCTCACGAAACGGCCTCACTCTCCGACGGCTGGCTCGACGGACACGAGGTCGAGTGTCCCCTCCACGAGTCCCGTTTCGACGTGCGGACCGGCAGGCCCGACTGCCCGCCCGCCCGGCGCTCCATCCGCACCCATGCCGTCCAACTCGTCGACGGCATCGTGTACGTGGAGGAGTCCTCCGTGGCGGCCGAGGAGCCGGCACGATGAGCACGATCGCTGTCGTCGGCGTCGGCCTGGCCGGGGTCAGGGCTGGCGAGGCGCTGCGCGCTCAAGGGCACGACGGGCGCCTCGTGATGATCGGTGAGGAGGCCGTCGAGCCTTACGACCGACCGCCGTTGTCCAAGCAAGTTCTCCTGGGAACGTACGAGGCCTGCGACATCGCGCTGACGGACACGGCGTCGCGTGCCGAGCTCGACGCCGAGTGGCTGCTCGGGACGCGCGCCACAGCCTTCGATCCGGTGACGCGTCACCTCACGCTGTCCGACGGGCAAAGCCTTCACGCGGAAGGTGTCGTCATCGCGACCGGAGCCCGCGCCCGCACGCTCTCCGGCGTGCCGGAGCTGGACTCGGTACACACCCTGCGGACGCTCGACGACGCGCGCAGGCTGCGCGACGACCTGTCCCGCCCGGGCCGGGTCGCCGTGGTGGGAGGCGGATTCATCGGCGCGGAGGTCGCCTCTGCGGCGCGTGCTCTCGGACACGAGGTGACCATCGTCGAGTTCGAGCAGATGCCGCTTCTGCGGCAGCTGGGTTCTGCCGCCGCCGGAGTCCTGCGCCGCCTGCACACGGACCACGGCGTCGCGCTGGTGACCGGCGTCAGCGTCACGGGGCTCGTCGGCCGGGACAGGGTGCAGGCGGTGTCCCTGTCCGACGGCCGCTCGCTGCCCGCGGACGTGGTCGTCGTCGGCATCGGCGCCGTACCCAACACCGAGTGGCTGGCGGGTTCCGGGGTCGCCCTGGACAACGGCGTCCTCACGGACGAGTGGTGCCGAACCACTGTGCCCGGAGTCGTCGCGGCGGGAGATGTGGCCGCGTATCGCTGTCGGGGTGGCCGGCGGTTGCGTATCGAACACTGGACCAACGCGCGCGACATGCCGGCCACCGCGGCCAGGTCGCTGCTGGCCACGCTGCGCGGGGAGGACCCCGTGGAGCAGCCCGCCCACGACCCGCTTCCCTACGTTTGGTCCGACCAGTACGACTCCCATCTGCAGATCGCTGGCCGGCCCGATGCAGACGACGCCCTGGAACTGGTCTCCGGCTCGTTCGACAGCGGCTTCGTGGCCGTGTACCGACGCGACGGCGCTGTCACCGGGGTGCTCGCCGTCGACAGCCCCAAGGAGTTCGGGCGGCTGCGGCGGGAACTCCGCGGCACCTGGGCCACTCGGTGAACCGACCTTCGAAAGGAACACAGACATGACGCATGAGGTCCGAGGTGTGGTGGCGCTCGAGAAGGGCGCTCCCGTATCGGTCGAGACCATCCTGGTGCCCGACCCGGGTCCGGGAGAGGCTCTTGTGCGGGTACAGGCCTGCGGGGTGTGTCATACCGACCTCCACTACCGGCAGGGCTCGATCGGCGAGAACTTCCCCTTCCTGCTCGGTCATGAGGCCGCGGGAGTCGTGGAAGCGGTCGGCGAAGACGTCACCGACGTCGCCCCGGGGGACTTCGTCATCCTCAACTGGCGTGCGGTATGCGGGCGTTGCCGTGCCTGCAGGCGGGGACAGCCCTGGTACTGCTTCGACACGCACAACGCGCGGCAGAAGATGACGCTCGCCGACGGAACGGAACTGGCCCCCGCCCTCGGCATCGGCGCCTTCGCGGAGAAGACGCTCGTGGCCGCGGGGCAGTGCACGAAGGTCGCCCCGGCCCGCCCCGAAGCGGTGGGGCTCCTCGGGTGCGGGCTCATGGCCGGGCTGGGAGCCGCCCTCAACACGGCCGCGATCACGCTTGGTCAGAGCGTCGCTGTGATCGGCTGCGGGGGAGTCGGCGACGCCGCGATCGCCGGAGCACGCCTCGCCGGAGCCGCTCGGATCATCGCCGTGGACATCGACGACCGGAAACTGGCCACGGCCGAGACCTTCGGCGCCACCCACACGGTCAACTCCCGCCGAACCGAGCCCGTGACGGCGATACGCGAGCTGACCGACGGGTTCGGCACGGATGTCGTCATCGAGGCCGTGGGGCGACCGGAGACCTACCTTCAGGCATTCCAGGCCCGGGACCTGGCCGGCGTCGTCGTGCTGGTCGGGGTGCCGACGCCGGAGATGAAGGTGGAACTGCCACTGCTGGACGTCTTCGGTCACGGCGGGGCGCTGAAGTCCTCCTGGTACGGCGACTGCCTCCCCTCGAGGGACTTCCCCATGCTGGTGGATCTGTACCGGCAGGGGCGTCTGGACCTGGACGCCTTCGTCACCGAGACGATCTCTCTGGACGATGTGGAGAAGGCCTTCGAGAAGATGCACACGGGTGAGGTGCTGCGGTCCGTGGTGGCGTTCTGAACGATGGGGTGTTCGCGGCGGCGTCGCTTGCCTCGGCCAGGAGTTGCGTCTCGGTCTTCGGAGCGGGAGTGCGGGACGTTTGCTGCCCTACGAGTGGCGACGGCCGTCGTCAGCGTGAGGGCGCTTGGTTCATCGGCAGATGGCTCCTCGTCTTCTGATGGGAACGGACTGCTGATGGGAATGACGCCGGTGATCAGCCCCCGGACGGTTCGGTCGGTTCGGGCGCGTGGGCGTCCTCCACTGCTGCCGCGTCACCGATCACCGCCATGATGCGGGCGACCTGGTCGGCGTAGTGGTCGATGAACTCCTCGGAGCCCGGATCCTGCTGGGTGAACTCGCGGGTGATCGAACGCAGGGCGACGGGGGCGACCGAGGCGGCGAAGAAGACGAGGAACAGAACGCCGACGTCGATGTCGCCTCGGAGCTCGCCGCGTGCCTGGCGCGCGCGGAGTTCCTCCACGCACTTCAACAGCTCGGCGGCCCGTTCGTCCCCGGCTGGCGACGGGACGTCGGGCTGCTCGCGTGCCAGTCTGTGCACCCACCCCGGGTCGTCGTGCGCCAAGTGCACGTACCGCCGTGCGACCTTGTCGAAAGACAGGTCGCGGTTGACCGGCATGGCCGTCGACGGCCATCGGTCGCTCAGCGCCTCGTGCAACCCGCGCTTACCGCCGAAGTAGTAGGTGATCAGCTGGTGGCTGACTCCGGCGGCCTCGGCGATCCGCACCACCCGGGCCCCTTCGAACCCGTGGGTGCCGAACTCTGCACCGGCAGCGGCCAGAATGGACCGCCGTGTCCCCACCGGGTCGCGCTGCCGGCCGGGATCACTGGGCTGCCTGCGCTGCTGCCGCTTGCCGGACCGTGCCGCCTGCCTGCCCGCTGCCTTCTCCTGCGCTGCCACGCCGTCGACCCTATCCGGCGGCTGTTTCCGTCACCGAGCAACGATCCTGTTGACCAGGAGTCCGCGCCGCTCGGCCAGATCGAGAACGAGACGGTCCCCGCGTGGCCGACACACGCAGGCGAACGTGCACTCATTCGCAGCCCGTTGGTGACGTGAGAGGTTGGTCCCGGTGGCCCAGCTGCTGTGCGGTGACCGGTGGCGGGAAGGTCCCGCCGGTGCCCCTGCTCGGACACCCTCGCCTACAAGGTCAGGCCCGCCCTGTACGGGAACAGCGGGTTCTCCGTGTCGTTGGGGACATCGGGACGGGAGGCCGCCACGGCCTCCATGGAGCGCGGGAGCTCAAAGGGCAGCCGTCCTTCCGGCTTGGCCTTGCCGAAGGCGATATCCAGGAGTGCGGTGTCGCTCGCCCCGTAGTCGGCGACGAGGGCTGCGGCGCGTTCGGCGATCTCCGGGATGACGGCCGCCCGCTCCAGGTTGATGCAGACGACCGTCGGGACCGTGGCAAGGAGGTCGAGGATCGGCTTCAGTTCCTCGGGCGTGAAGGCGAGCGTGCCGGAGTGGAAGAACGACTCGAAGGTGTTGGGACGAGGTTCGTACGGCGTGCGCAGGCGTAGTACCGCGAGATCGGCCTGCTCGGGCGCGTCCACCAACTTGCCGTACTGCGCGGCTGTTTTGGCTGTCACGTTCTCGACGTACAACTTCGGGCGACCGGTGACGGGCAGAGTGCCGCCCGGGTTGGTAAGCAGCGTCAGCGAGCGGCGCTGTGCCTTCGCACCTGCTTCGGTGAAGTCGGTGCGGCCCACCGTCTCGGCAGCCGCGTCGGCATCGACGTACGGGGCGTCGAAGAGTCCGAGGACGAACTTGTCGCGCAGGATGCGCCGCAGGGACTGGTCCAGGCGGTACTCGGGGATCCGCCCAGACTCGACGAGCTCGATGATCAGGTCCGTGCGGGATTCGCCGCCGAACTGGTCGCAGCCCGCGTCCAGGACCCGCGCCGCCTTCTCCAGTTCGGTGAGCGATTCGAGGCCCCAGGCGCGCGCCTCGTGCATCTCACCGAAGATCTCCGCGTCGCTGATCAGGCCCCAGTCGGTGCAGACGATGCCGTCGAAACCGAGGCGGTCACGCAACAGACCTTGCACGACGCCCTTGTTGAAGCCGAAGCCGACTTCCTCCCAGTCGGTGCCGATGGGCTGGCCGTAGTACGGCATCATCTGCGCGCACCCGGCTGCGATGGCCGCCTTGAAGGGTTCGAGGTGCAGGTCGCGCATGCCGCCGGGGTAGATCTGCTCCTTGCCCCAGGGGAAGTGCGGGTCCTCGCCGTCCAGTTGGGGGCCACCGCCGGGGAAGTGCTTGACCATCGCGGACACCGACTGCTTGCCGAGCGTGTCGCCCTGGAGGCCGTGAACGTAGGCGCGGACCAGCTGCGAGGTGAGGGCCGCGTCCGAGCCGAAGGTGCCGTTCTGGCGGGACCAGCGCGGCTCGCTGGCCAGGTCGATCTGCGGGTGCAGGGCCACCCGGAAGCCGACGGCGAGGTACTCCCGGCGCACCGTGTCCGCGAACTCGTACACCAGCTTCGGATCGCGCAGGGCCGCGAGGCCGATGGGCTCGGGCCAAGCGGAGAAGGCGCCCGCGTTGAAGGACGCGCCGACGTTGTCGGTAAAGGCGTGGCGCGGGTCGGTGGAGAGCGTGACCGGGATGCCGAGGCGGGTGTCGGCGGCCATCGACTGGAGGGTGTTGTGCCAGCGCGCCATGGCGCCAGGCTCGTACGTCCCCATGAGGTTGAAGTGGGTCATGAACTGGCCCTTCAGTAGGGCCGTGGTGTCCAGCGGCATGACGCCGACGTTGCCCTTCTCGACCGTGGAGCCGTCCGGCTTCATGGCGAGCATGGTGTGGAAGAACTGGCCGGCCTTCTCAGCGAGCGTCATCCGGCTCAGGAGATCTTCAACCCGCTGCTCCACGGGGAGTTCGGGGTTCTGGTACGGGTGGCCTTCGTTGCGGATCGTGGACTTCTGTGCCGTGGGCTTCATTGCTTGGTGCCTTACTTGGAGCTACTTGACGCTGCGAATGAACTGGACGGCGAACGCGCCGAGCACGCACGCGATACCGCCGAAGAGGAAGAGGGCGCCGTAGTTCCCGCCGCCGCCGAGGGCGAGGAGGGCCGGGGCGACGATCGGGACGAGCGACTGGGGGAGCGCGTTGCCGATGTTGAGGACGCCCATGTCGCGGGCGGCCTGCTCGGGGTCGGGCAGCACGGCGGCGGCCAGCGCCACGTCGACGGAGAGGTACAGCCCCTCACCGAAGCCGAAGACCGCCAGGGCGAGCAGGAAGACCGGGAAGGAGTGCGCGAACGCGAGCAGGGCCAGGCCTGCCGCAATGATCATCGAGGAGCCGAGCACGTACGGCTTGCGGCGGCCCGAGCGGTCAGAGAGCTGCCCGCCGATGACCGAGCCAGCGACGACGGTGACGACCATGACGAGAATGCCGACGAACAGCTTGTTCGCGACCTGGTCGTCGTCGTAACCGAGGCGGTCCATCAGGAAGTACGCCTGGTAGGAAGTGACGCAGGAAATGCCGACGAACACCAGGAAGCGGCCCGCGAAGTTCCACACGAAGTCCGGGTGCTTGCGCGGGCTGACCCAGAAGCTGCGCAGGAACTCCTTGAAGCTGTATGGCGCGAAGGCGCCGAGGCGGGCCGGGCGGTCCTTCATCACCGCGCACAGCGTTATTACGCCGGCGATGCCTAGCAGGCCAGGGCCGAGGAAGGCGAGCGCGAGGTGGGTGCTGAAGGCGTTCGCGAGGCCGCTGCCCGCGATCATCGACAGGGACGTCGTCATGCCGACCATGCCGGAGACCCGGGCGCGCTGATGCTCGGGCACGAAGTCTGGGATGCTGGCAGTGACGGCGGTCAGGGCCGCGTTGCCGCCGATCTGAGCGAGGGCCCAGCCGAGCATCAGCGTCGGGACATTGCCACCGAGTGCCACCACTACCAGGCCCGCGAAGGCGGCGAGCACACCGCCGAGCAGCCAGGGCCTGCGTCGGCCGAACCGGGACGTGGTGCGGTCGGAGAGGCCGCCCATCACGGGGTTGGCGATCATTGCGAGGACCGCGCCGAGGGAGAGGACCTGGCCGAGGGCGGCACCCCGGTCGCCCTCGGGGACGATCTGGGCGACGCGCAGGGCGAGGGTCACCATCACCGGGGTGAGCAGGGTGGCCATGACGCCGAACTGGGCGAAGGCGAGTCCGAAGACCAGCTTGCCGGAGGCGTTCGCCGGGGCCGGACCGGGAGCGGGGGCCGCAGCGGCCGTGGGTGCGGACTCGGGGGGTGTGGCGCTCGGGGCGACGCCGGGGAAGACAGCCATGACGGCTCTCCTGAGAGGACGGGGACGGCTTCCTTGCCGACCTGCGCGGTCAGCGTAGACGTGAAAAGCGAGTGACCAGTAGGTTTCGTTGAAGTGGCTTGAATCACACCAGGTGGAGCCTTGTCGGCCGCCCGTTAAGGTGAACCTCATGGACCGGAAGCAGGAGCGGAACCCGCGGACGAACGCGGCCAGGGGCAGCTATGCCGTCGGTGACGAACGGCGCGCGAGGATCCTGGACACGGCCGTCGAGCACTATGCCCAATGGGGTTTCCACGCCTCCTCGCTGGCCCGCATCGCCAAGGATGTTGGCATCACGCAGGGGGGACTCCTGCACCACTTCCGATCCAAGGAAGACCTTCTCGTCTCCGTCCTGGAACGCAGCGAGGAGCAGGATGTGGCGCGGTTCTTCGCGAAGGAACCCGGCAGCGTGGTGGAGGTGTTCGAGGCGATGCTGGAGCTGGCCGAGTCCAACGCTCAGCGGCCCGGCCGGACCAGGATGTTCAACGTCCTTGCTGCTGAGGCCGGTGAACCCGGCCACCCCGCCCATGACTTCTTCGTGCGCCGCTATGGCGCCGTCATCGCCAAGATCGCCGGAGCTCTCCGCGGTGACCTGGAACGCGGCGTGTTGGAGCCCGGCACTGACTGCGAAGGCGTCGCGAGTGAACTCGTCGCTGTCATGGACGGGTTGCAGCTGCAGTGGGCGCTCGCGCCTGGCGCCTACGACATGACGGGCGGGCTGCGGCGCTATATCGACCGGCTGCTGCGCTCGATCAATCGGGATGGGTCCGGTCTGCCCAAGTGACGGTGACTGGCCGCACCCGCTGCGGGCGCGGGCAGCCGACTCACTTTGTGGCGTGACTTTGCGCGCTGAAGAAGTCCCACATGATCTCGGTGGCGTCGATCTCGTGGGTGACCGGGCCGAGTCCGGGCATCTCGGGGCCGGTGGAACCGGGCCAAGTGTGGCCGCCGCCGTGCACGACATACATTTGCGTGTCTGCGCCCGTGCGGCAGCCCTTGTACGTCACCTTGTCGACGTGTGTGGAGACCTCGGCGGTGCGCGGGCCAGCCTTGCAGCCATTGAGCTTCGCCCAGGTGTGCAGGGCGCTCTCCGCCCCGTAACCCCAGTAGGGTGCGCCGCCGCCGAGGTACGGGTTCACCGGGTCGGCGTCCCCCTGGAAAGTGAGTACCGGGACGGGTGCGCCGGGCTGTGCGGTGCTTGTTCATTTCTGCGCTGGCAGCGGGAGCCGTCGGTGTTGTCTCGACGTGTTCTCGATGACGCACCATGTTGAATGCGTCGCGGTGCTTGAACCGGTCGCGAAGGGCTCCTGACCTGCGCTTTTACCCGTGCGCATTATGTGCAGTGTGGGCGTTACGGGCGATATCTTGACGCCGAAATGGCGCTCGTTCTGATGGGTCGTCAGCCGCCCTGTGGAACTGGTCAGACGCTCTGCCGCCTACTTGAGTGTGGCAGGGCGTGGGGGTCCTGTGACGCTAGGCGGTGCCGCTGATCCATGTGACCTCAGCTGGCGGTTCAAGGCGGCTGGTGGCCTCCTGTCGGTGCCATCGCCCGGAGAGGATCTGATCCGCAGTTGATCCGGGCACGGTGGCCGCCGACGAGGACGGGGCGCCTACTTCCGCTTCCGCGTCCGCTTTGGCTCAACGATCACCGTCTGAGGCGCAGCAGGCACTTCGGCGTCCGACAACGGCTCAAATTGCCCTGGAGTGCTCCTGCGCATCGCCTCGACGTACGGCGGGAGTACGAAGGTCCGTTGGTCTCGATCGATCGGAACCTCTCCAAGGTGTCCCGAGGCATCCCTGGCGCCGCGCGCCCCCTCCCCGGGCGAGCACGTCGAGCGTGCCGTGGACGCGATCGACCCAGTCGCCGCGATCCAGCCTGGGATGCCAGCGTTCCTCTCCTCGCTTGCGGTCCCAGGGCGGGAAGCCAAAGGCGTATGACCAGGGAACGGCTTCCGACAGGTACCTCTGCACGTGATATTTGCCGGCGGCTTCACCAGCCGGCGCTCACTGAGTGCTGACGCACTCCTCGATCACCGAGACGACCTGGTCGGTCGCGGGGGAGGCGCGGCGTGCCCGGCGGGCCAGGAGGAGATCGACCGTCTCGGGTTCCGCCAGCGGCAGGTAGGTGACGCCGTCGAGGCTGAGACTGCGTACGGACCGAGGCACCAGAGCGACCCCGTGGCCGGCGGCTACGAAGACGACGAGGGTGGTCGTCTCGCCGACCTCGATCAGCGAGACCGGCTGGAACCCGGCACGCTCGCACGCGGACAGCACGCGGTCGTACATGGAGGATCGTGACCGCGAGGGATGGATGACGAACGGTTCGCCGGCCAGCTCCTCAAGGCCGATGTTCGCGCGGCCCGCCAGCGGGTGGTGCGAGGGCAGCACGGCCACCAGCGGCTCGGACCGCAGCGGTGTGACGAGCAGGTCCGCGTCTCCGGCCGCGCCGCGGACGACCGCGAGATCGTACGTGCCCGAGCGCACGCCCTCCACGAGTTCCGGGGTGAGCAGCTCACCGCGCAGGTCCAGGGTGATGCCGGGCAGCTGTGCCCGTACGGTCCGTGCGACCCGCGGCAGCACGTCGTACGTGGCCGTGCCGATGAAGCCCACCGACACCCGCCCCGCGTGGCCGGTGGCCAGCTCGCGCATGTGGATGCGGGCCCGCTCCTCCTCCGTCACCAGGGCGCGCGCGTAGTCGGTGAGCCGGCGGCCAGCCTCGGTGGGTTCGACGCGGCGCGTGGACCGGTGGAACAGGGTGACGCCCAACTCCCTTTCCAGCTGCTTGATCTGCTGTGAGAGGGCGGGCTGTGCCACGTGCAGACGGGCCGCCGCGCGGCCGAAGTGGCACTCCTCGGCGAGGGCGAGGAAGGACCGGAGCTGACGGAGTTCCATGACCCCAGCCTATCCAACTCATAAAGATGCCTTATCAATCGATGCTGACTAGGTCTTGGACGTGATGAACCCGGCGCTTCTACGGTGGAGAGTGTGACCGACAGTTACCTGTACGCAGCAGCACGAACCCCCTTCGGACGGTTCTCGGGAGCCCTCGCGAACGTCCGGCCCGACGACCTTGCCGCCCGAGCCGTCACCGGGACACTGGCCAAGACCCCCGGCCTCGATCCGGCGGAGATCGGCGACGTCGTCTGGGGCAACGCCAACGGCGCCGGTGAGGACAACCGGAACGTCGGCAGGATGGCCGTCCTTCTCGCCGGGCTCCCGACGTCGGTGCCCGCCACGACGGTCAACCGCCTGTGCGGGTCGTCCCTGGACGCCGCGATCATCGCCTCCCGCGCCATCGAAACCGGCGACGCGGACATCGTGCTCACCGGCGGCGTCGAGTCCATGACCCGCGCGCCCTGGGTCCTGCCCAAGCTCGCGAAGGCCTTCCCCGCCGGCAACATGACCGCCGTGTCCACCACGCTGGGCTGGCGCCTGGTCAACGAGCGCATGCCCAACGAGTGGACCGTCTCGCTCGGCGAGGCGAACGAGCAGCTCGCCGACCGCTTCGACGTCCCCCGCGAACGCCAGGACGCCTTCGCGGCCCGCTCCCACACCCTCGCCGACGAGGCCTGGAACGCGGGCTTCTACGACGACCTGGTCGTGCCGGTCGCCGTGGACGCCAAGGGCGCCACGCTCGACAAGGATGAGGGCATCCGCCCCGGCTCGACGGCGGAGAAGCTCGCCGGCCTCAAGCCCGTCTTCCGCCCCGACGGCGTCATCACGGCCGGTAACGCCTCCCCGCTGAGCGACGGTGCCTCCGCCGTCCTGCTCGGCTCGGGTGCTGCCGCCGCACGGATAGGCGCCGACCCCGTTGCCCGGATCGCCGGACGTGGCGTGTCCGCCCTGGATCCGCAGATGTTCGGTTACGCCCCCGTGGAGGCGGCGAACCGGGCACTCAAGGCCGCCGGGATCACCTGGTCCGACGTCGCCGCCGTCGAGTTGAACGAGGCGTTCGCCGTGCAGTCCCTTGCCTGCGCCGACGCCTGGGAGGTGGATCCTGGGATCGTCAACGCCAAGGGCGGCGCGATCGCCATCGGCCACCCGCTCGGCGCGTCCGGCGGCCGACTCCTCGGCACCCTTGCCCACCGGCTACGCGAGTCCGGCGAGCGCTGGGGCGTCGCTGCCATCTGCATCGGAGTGGGCCAGGCACTCGCCGTGGTCCTGGAGAACGTGACCGGGAGCAACCGATGACCACTCAGATATGCGCCGACGTGGACGAGGCTGTGGCCGGGATCGAGGACGGCTCCACAGTGCTCGTCGGCGGTTTCGGCATGGCCGGCATGCCCGTCGACCTGATCGACGCGCTCATCCGCCAGGGCGCCAAAGACCTCACCGTGGTCTCCAACAACGCGGGCAACGGCGACACCGGACTCGCCGCGCTGCTTGCCAAGGGCCGCGTCCGCAAGGTGATCTGCTCTTTCCCGCGGCAGGCGGACTCGTGGGTGTTCGACGAGCTGTACCGCGCCGGCCGGATCGAGCTCGAGGTGGTTCCGCAGGGCAACCTCGCGGAGCGCATGCGGGCGGCGGGAGCCGGCATCGGCGCCTTCTTCTGCCCCACTGGCGTCGGCACGCTGCTCGCCGAGGGCAAGGAGACACGCGAGATCGACGGCCGAACCTACGTCCTCGAGTACCCCATCAAGGGCGACGTCGCGTTGATCGGCGCCCACCGCGCCGACCGCATGGGCAACCTCGTCTACCGCAAGACCGCCCGCAACTTCGGACCGGTCATGGCCACCGCGGCGACCACCGTGATCGCGCAGGTACGCGAGATCGTCGAGACCGGCGAGATCGACCCGGAAACCATCGTCACCCCGAGCATCTATGTCGACCGAGTGGTGCAGGAGGCGGCACGCGCATGAACCCCACGAGCCACGTACTGAAGAACGAGCAGGGTCCGCTGAGCAAGCACGACATCGCTGCCCTGATCGCGCGCGACATCCCCCAGGGCGCATTCGTCAACCTGGGCATCGGTCAGCCGACCCTCGTTGCCGGCCATCTGCCCGCCGACTCCGGCGTGGTGCTCCACACCGAGAACGGCATGCTCAACATGGGGCCCGCCGTGCAGGACGCCCAGGTCGACCCCGACCTGACCAACGCGGGCAAGGTCCCCGTCACCGAACTGCCCGGAGCCGCCTACTTCCACCACGCCGACTCCTTCGCCATGATGCGCGGCGGCCACCTGGACATCTGCGTCCTCGGCGCATTCCAGGTCTCGGCCCTCGGCGACCTGGCCAACTGGCACACGGGCGCACCTGACGCCATCCCCGCCGTCGGCGGAGCCATGGACCTGGCGATCGGCGCCAAGAAGGTGTTCGTGATGATGACCCTGTTCACCAAGGACGGCACACCCAAGCTGGTTCCCGAGTGCGGCTACCCGCTCACCGGCCTCGGCTGCGTCGACCGCGTCTACACCGACCTCGCGGTCTTCGACATCACCCCCCAAGGAGTGCGCGTCGCGCAGACCTTCGGCATCACGCCGGACGAGCTCGCCGCACGCCTGGACATGCCGCTGACTGTCGTCGAGCAGTGATGTGCGGGTGATGGACCGCCGTCGCGGAACATGCGAGGTGTGCACAGCAGGCGTCAGTCCGCAATGGTGACCAGCACCCGGCCGCGCCCGACGGCCTCAACCCGCTCGTGGGCTTTGGCGATATCCTGAAACGGCTGGCGGTCGCCGATGTCGACGGTGAGGGCGCCCACGGGTTCAGCTGCGTACCGAGCGGGACCTGGAGCGCGCTCAAGACCTGTTCCGGCTGAGCTACGCCGCGGCGTGACGGAGCAGGAGCCGGCACACGTGACGCGTGGCGGTGACGTGATGGATCGTGGCAGTGCTGCCTTTCGACGGGCGGTCAGGAAGTGGCGGTGGAGCTACAAGTATTCGGCGGATCCCCGGTTTCGGTAACCGGGGATCCGCCGCTATATTGCCGCCGCCTTCCCGCGTGCCCCTGAATGGACTGCTGCTCTCGGTTCTCTGCTGGGGTCGGCTTCCGGTGTCGACCCCGGCCTTTCTCCAGCGCGGGGCGATCCCATTCGGCGGCTTTCTGTTCGGCCGGCTGCGGCGGGTGCAGCACGGTCTTGGCCTCGGCGAGATCGCTGACCAGGCTGACCGTCTCCCACTCGGTTCCGTCCCATTCCTGGATCACGCGGGGTGCGTCGGGGGCGACGTGTTGCCCGCGGTGCGGCCCTTCGGTCAGCGGCACCGCGCGACGCTTGCCCTTCGAGGCGTTCTGACGTTCCTCGCGTCGCCGTGCCCAGTCCTCCAGCGACTCCTGTTCGTCGTGCATCTCAGCATCGTGGCGCAGATGTGATGGCCGCGGCCACCGGCTTGGCCAGACGTCACCGTGACCTCGCCGAACCGGCGCGTGTCTGCGCATCGCCTCCCCGTCCGTCGATGAGCTGCCATCTGGCCAATCGACGGACGGGGAGGGCAGTTGGGAGACCCCAAGACCTTACCGTCATGCAAGAAGGTGTCTCAGGTTGCCCGTCGTGACGCCTCGATGGAGCGGCAGAAGATGTTGACGATGTTGAGATCGAAGACAGCGCTCATTGTCGGACCAGCGCGATCAAGCGTAGATCTGGATGACTCATCGGAGCGAAGGCCATGATGCGTACTTGGATCTCCTGGCCGCCGTGAAATGGCAGCGAGAAGCCTCGGACATCCCCGTCTGGATGCGCCTGTGCCAGACGATCGGCCCAGAGCTCACGAGCTTCGTCGTTGCCGTCCAGGATGTCGTCGCGGAGTTGTAGGAGCTCTGGAACGTCGGGATGCGTGGCGATCGCGAAGCGGATCTGCGCGAGGAAGGGGACGGCCCAGTCACTACGCCAGTTGACGAGCTGGTCCCGGGCCTCCGGATACAAGAAGGCGAAGCGCATCAGGTTCGGCTCATATGGCAGCCAGGGGAACCAGTCCTCCTGGGGCTTGTTATGGGCGACGATGTCCCACCAGAGGTTCGAGACATAGGCCGGATGAGGCAGGAGCGCGTCGAGCACTGACTGCAGATTCGCATAGGACGCGGGGTCCGGCGCTGTCCGGGGCGGCGGAGGCGCGTGGCCGAGCGCGAGCTGGAAGAGGATGACGCGCTCGGCTTCCTTCAGCCGGAGAGTCATGGCCAAGCGCTGGACGAACTGTTCCGAGACGGGGCGCGGGCTGCCGCCCTCCAGCTGGCGATACCAGGAGCTTGCGACGCCGGTGAGAGAGGCGACCTCGTCCTGAGTCAGCCCGGGTTTCAGGCGCCTGCGCGTGGAATCGATGCCGGTGATCCGCCTGTGGTCGATCCGTTTGCGCCACCGCTTGAGCAGGGGGCCCAACTCCGGAGAAACCGCGTGCTTGGACGGTGTATGGGCTGTGTCACTCATGTGCCGAATGCACCGCTTCCCGCGTAGGAAGAATTTGAGGTTATGTCCGACTATTTTTGCTGGTTGATGTGTGCGGAGGGCGACATTCTGGACGTGTGTGGAGTGTCGAGGGTGCGGCAGGTCGAGTAGCGCCACTCCTGGTGGCGGAAGTGGCTGTGCAGGATTACTCATGCAAAGAATGTGTGAGTGAGGGAGCTGGGCAGCCGTGGTGTTGCGATGGCGGTCCGCCAGGTCTGAATCGGTACCGAGCCTCGGATCGGAGCAGGCTTCCGGGGAAGTGGGGCGGCCGGTCCCACGTGGGCGGTCGAGGGGACGTGGCGTGCAGGTGTGGACCAGCCGTGAGCTGGAGAAGCGTATTCGGCGCTTGTTGCGTTCGCTCGATGTTCAGCCGCCGCTGAGCGTGCCGGATCTGTGTACGGCGCTTGCGCGGCACAGAGGCCGGCACATCGAACTGCGGGCCTTTCCGCTACGGGCCGACGGCCCGCTCGGGGCATGGCTCGAGACACCGCAGGCGGACGTGATCGTCTTCCAGCGGGAGACGACAGCGCACCACCAGGACCACATCGTCCTGCACGAGCTGGGACACATCCTCGCCGACCATCCTGGACCACCGGGCGGTGCCGTATGGGAGGCCCTGCTTCCTGGGCTCGGCGCGGACGCGATACGACGTGCGCTCCTTCGCTGCTCGTACGGGACCAAGGAGGAGCAGGAAGCCGAGCTCGTCGCCACGATCGTGGGGGAGTGGGCGGCGATCTTGGATCACGTCACGCCGACGGTGCAAAGTGATGACCTGTCAGTCCGCCGGGTGCAGTCCGCTTTGGGTGATCATGCAGGGTGGCTGTAGTGGCGTTCATCTTCCTCTTCTGCCTCGGCGTGGCCGTGGCCTGGAAGTGGTATCAGCTGTCGAAGGCGCCGAGTGATCGACCTCTCCGGTCCGTCACCCTCTGTCTGACGTGTGCGGCCGCGTCGTACCCGGTCGCCATGCCCGGGGGAGCGACAGGCCTGGATACGGTCGCCGGCGATGGCGCTGCAAAGGTCGCTCAGAATCTGCTGCTGCTCGCCACGGTGTACTTCCTGATGTGCTTCTACCTGTACGCGGCCGCGGACGAGCGCCGTGGCCGCCGCCGGGCGCGGGCCGAGGCCGCTCTCGTGCTCGTGGTCGGTACCGCCATCACGGCCGCCGCAGCAAGCGTCCCGCACCGCGAGCTGGCAGGCAGCTTCGCCACAACCGACATGACGGTGTGGCAAGTCGCCTTCTTCTACGCAGTGGCCGGCGTGTATCTGATGTACGCGCTGACGGTTGCCGGCCTGTGGACCCGCCGGTACGCACGCCTGTCCATGAGGCCGCACTCGACGGGCCTGTGGGCCGCCGGAGCGGGCATGGTCGGCATGGCGACCGCTTGTGCGATGCGTGCCGTCATCGTCGCCGCGCGATGGCGCGGAGCGGCGGTCTCCGACTCGGTCTTCCTCTGCGTAGCGCTGATCCTCGTCTGCTCGAGCCTGCTGTTTGTCCTCGGCATCACCTATCCCGGCCTACGCACCCGCCTGTCGCTGTATCGGTTGTGGCTACGACATCGGCGCGAACACGCGCGCCTCGAACCGCTCTGGCTCTTGATGACCGAGGCCGCACCGCACGTGGTGCTCAAGACCGACTCACGTTCGCGCTGGGACCAGTGGCGGGCGCGGGGCGTCCACCGTCGGCATCACCGCCGGTTCGTCGAGTGCCGCGACGGCCTGGTCGAGATCAGCCCATACCTGGAATCGAATCCGCGCATCGATGCGGTCTCACCCGAGACGAACGTTGACCGGGTGGCGGAGCAACTCCGCGCAGCCGTGTACTCACGTCGGAGCGGGGTACCGACGAACGCAGCCACGCCCACGACGCCTACTCTGCCGGGCCCACCCAGCCGGGAAGCCGACATGCAAGAGCTCCTCGCCCTGTCCGACGCCCTGCGCTCCACCAACTGACTTGCAACACAAGGAGAACCGCGTCACATGCTGATCACCGCCGCCCACGTTCTCGCCGGACCTGACCGGCAGCCGATCGCCGATGGCGCCGTCCTCGTACGCGATGGCGCGATCGCCGGTATCGGACCACGCGAAGAGGTCCAGCGCCACGCTCACCCCGACGAGCCGCGCCTTGCTTTCCCGGCCGGCACAGCGATGCCCGGCCTGATCGATGCTCACGTGCACCTTTGCTTCGACGCAGGCCCCGATCCCGTCGCCACTCTTGAGGAGCAGGACGACGAGGCCCTGTTCACGGCGATGCAGGCCCGAGCCGAGCAGCTGCTGCGCACGGGCATCACCACCGCGCGCGACCTCGGTGACCGCAATGGCCTGGCCGTGCGCCTGGCGCAGTCTGTCGCCGACGGCCGCAGTGTCGGCCCGCGCGTCGTCTCGGCCACCACGCCCGTGACGCCTCCGGGGGGCCACTGCTGGTTCCTCGGAGGTGAGGTGTCCGGTGTCGACGAAGTACGCCGTCTCGTGCAGCGCAACGTGGCCGCCGGTGCCAAGGTCATCAAGGTCATGGAAACCGGCGGTGGGCTCACCAAGGGGGGCGCCAAGAGCTGGGAGACCCAGTTCTCCCGGGCCGAGCTGGACGCGCTCGTCGACGAGGCTCACCGCGCCGGACTGCCGGTCGCCGCGCACGCCCACGGCGTCGACGGCATCACCGCCGCGGTCGAGGCAGGCGTCGACACGATCGAGCACTGCACCTGGATGACCGCCGACGGGTTCGAGGTCCTCGAGGACGTGCTCACCCAGATCATCGACAAGGGCATCTACGTCTGCCCGGCGGTCAGCCCGCACTGGCCGATGCTGCCGAAGTTCTTCGGCCCCGAACGCGCCGAGGCCATGTTCGACGCCGTACGGCGCATGGCCCAGGCCGGAGCCCGACTGATCGCGGGTACGGACGCCGGGGTGCAGCGCGCCGGCTTCGACGGACTGCCCTCAAGCCTGCGTTTCTACGAGCACCTAGGGCTGCCCAACGAGCGCATCCTCGCGATGGCCACCACGGACGCCGCCGGCGCGCTGGGGCTCGGCGACACCACGGGGCAGCTGACCCTCGGATACAGCGCCGATCTTCTGGTGGTGGAGGGCGACCCGCTTACCGACCTCGACTCCCTGAAGTCGGTCAACGCGGTGATCGCGGCGGGACGACACCACCACCTGGACACCAACGGGTAACCGTACGAAGGAAGTTGTTCAGTGCCCGGGGCCGTCGGCTCCGGGCCTTTCCCTGTCGGCCATCTCCTCAACGACCTGGTTCAGGAACGACAGAAGCTCGTCCGACATCCCCTCCGGCCCGAGCCCTCGCGCCGCTACGCGCCCCACCGCGCCGGTCCTGACGGCGGCGAGCAGCCGCAGCCCTTCCACGACCTGCCGGGCCACGGTGTCGTCCGGCTGGAAGAACAGGGGGGAGACGTCGAAGACTTCGGCCAGGCCGGATGCGACGAGCGGCGGCAGTTCGGCGTCGTCGCCCGTTCTCAAGTCGCGCACACCGGTCTCCGTGATGACCTGGCCACCGGCGTGCTCATTGACCGCGCGGGCGATCTCGGCGTCCGACGGGGGAGTCTGAGCGCCGGGATATGAATGCTCCAGCAGGTAGGTGATTTTCTCGGCCACCGATCGGGGCACCGACGATCCACCGGATGCCGCCGGTACCTCGATGCCGAAGGAGCGCTCCTGCGCCGCCAGGAGCTCCTCGACGGGCACGCCGTAGGCCTTCGCCAGCGGCTCCTGGAACTTCGGACTCAGGCGACGCTTACCGCGCTCGGCATTGGCGACCGGGCCTGAGCTCTTGGTGCCGATGAGCTCTCGCGTCTGGTACTGGCTGTAGCCGGCATCGCAGCGCAGATCGGCCAGGTCGGGCTGCTCGCCTGAGGGGCGGGGGAACAGGTCGTCCAGCGGGAGGCCGAAGAATCTGGCCAGGAGGGGCAGCTTCTCACCGTCGGGTGTCGAGGAGCCCAGCTCCCAGCTGGCCACGGTCGAGTCACCCACACCGACCGCGTCCCCGAGATCGCTCTGCGTGATGTCGCGTGCGCGGCGCAGGGCGCGAACTCGGTCGCGATCGAAGCGACGAGGGGCCATCTGGCGGCTCTCCCGATCCTGGTTTCCCAAATCCCGAAAACTTCAGCTTGTTGATTCGATGCTCAAACCGGGATAGATTCAGTTTGGCGAATCGAGGTGTCCAACGTACACCTCCTCCGCTCCTGCGCTCATGTCGACCTGCGTGTCCCGCGGGCGGCAGGACACGCAGGTCGACTGCTCGCCATGCGTCGGCGATGACGAGTAGGCGTCGAAGTGAGGTCATGGACGCGGTCCGCTGGATCGCCGAAGGCTTCATGCATCCGTTGCTGATCCCTCGGGGACAGCGCCGACCTGAAGAGCAACTCATAGGAGCTGTTTGGGAGTTACCACACGCCAGAGACGGCGCCCCTACCAGGGGAAACGAAACCGGCGCCCAGAAGTTCGCAGCTTCCGGACGCCGAGACCACACCCCGAGGGGGCGGCTTCATAACTGGAGCGGGTCGGCTGGCCTTTTCGACGAGAACGGCCGTCCCACTTCATCTACGAGTGAGGAATTCTCGCATGTCCCAGCACAGCCGCGAAAGACCGGCAGACCCTCGTGCTTCCGCCGGCAGCCCAGCCGCCGGCAATCGCCGCATCCGGCTGACGCGCTGCCTCGCAGAGATCATCCCGAACGCCCGCACTATCCGGGTCACGCTCCAAGCACCGGCACGGACCTGGCCAAGCCCCTACGCAACCGCCTACGACGCAACAGGGCGACGGCTCACGCTCAACCAGGCCCAAGCCCGAACGGCCGCCCGCTGGATCATCCGTGCCTGCCCCGAGGCCGAGTGGCGCCACGAGCAAGTACTCGACCTGGCAAGCGGATCGATCACCAACGCCGCAGCCACTGCGTACTCGATGGACGGAGCACGCTGATGGCCCGCATCCGCACCATCAAGCCCGAAGCCTTCGCGTCCGAATCTCTCGCTGCGGTCTCTCTGACCGCCGAACGGACCTTCTTCGGCCTCCTCACCCAAGCCGACGACCGCGGCCGCTTCCGCGACCAACCTGCCGTCATCGCCGGCCTGCTGTGGTCCCTGCGACCGGGCCATGGGCCCATGGGGGTCGAGGACGACCTCATCCAACTCGCCGCCGAAGACCTCATCTGCCGCTACACAGGTGACGACGGCAAGGCCTACCTCCACGTCGTCACTTGGTCCCGGCATCAGCGGATCAACCGGCCCAGCGGCGTACGCACCCCCACTTGCCCACATCACGACCAGAAGCCCGCCGACCGGGCCGAGGACGCGAACACGCGACGAGCGCTCACGGAGGACTCACTGACGGCTCACGACGCTGACAAGCGACTCCCACCCCACCCTGCGGACGCGCCTGAACGCCTCGAAATAGCAGGCCAGAGAGTTGTATCGGGGGGCTCTGCCCAACCTCAGGCACAGCTCACTGAGCCCTCGGTGAACCCTCACACTCCGGATCTAGGACCTAGGAACCTGGATCTAGGAACTACTTCCCCTTCGGGGAGCGCAAGCGCTCCCGCGTCCCAGCACCTATCCGCCCAACAGCTCATTGCCGAATACACCGCTGCCTGCACACACCGCCCACCCAGCGGAGTCCTGGGACATCTGGGCCGGGAGACGGTCAAACTCCTCTCGGAAGGCATCACCCCGGCCCACATCCGCTCGGGGCTGAGCCTGCACCGGGCCAAGGGCCTGCACCCCAGCACCCTGCCGAGCCTCGTCCACGAAGCGATGAATGCCTCCCGGACCAACTTGGACCGGCCGGACTCCCGACCTAATGTGCCCGCCCATCGGGCCTGGGCCAACCCCGCCGACCCTGCCGCCGCCTACGCCGAGGAGCTGTGATGCGCGACCACGACGCTCAGCCCGTCGGCGGCCTAGCCCGACGCCTCGCGGGCATCCTCGCGGCTCGCGGCCAGGACCCCACAGCACAACCCTCCTACGAACCAGAACGGCTACCCGCCCTCGAACTGGGCGAGGCCCGCATCCCCGCCCGCTACCAGAGGGCCGTCGCTGATCACCCCGCCGTCGCCGCCTGGGTGCGCGAGGTCGCCGACGGTGGACGCCCCGGCCCCCAAGGCGCCCCGGGACTCGCCGAAGGCCGATCACTCCTGATCGTCGGCACCACCGGCACCGGCAAGACCCATCAGGCCTACGGAGCGGTGCGCTCGCTCCTGATCGCCGGAGTCCGACTGCGCTGGAAAGCGATCACCGCCGCCGACCTCTACGCCGAACTGCGCCCAAGGCCCGGACACGACGGCGAACGGGAACTGATGGACCTGGCCCGCTGCCCCCTGCTGATCATCGACGACCTCGGCGCTGCCAAGTACAGCGAATGGACCGAGGAGATCACGATGCGGCTCATCAACCGCCGCTACAACGCGATGCTCCCGACCCTGATCACCACCAACCTCGGCATGGCCGATCTACGCACACACATCGGCGACCGCGTCGCCTCCCGCCTGACCGAGATGACCGACCGCGTCATCCTCGACGGCCCCGACCGTAGACGCGCCCTCGCCGCCGAGCGCCACGCCTCAGCGGCAGCCCGTACCTGACCGCACGGATCCACGTCACCCCCCGCACCCTGCACCACCCCCTGGCCACCCCTGCCCAAAGGCGCCCAGGGGAGACGGAGACACCCATGCACAACACCACCAGCAGTAACTCGCAGCACCGCGCACTTGGCAATCACGCCTGGCGCGACCGCGCAGCATGCCGCTCGACTCCCCACCACCAGATCGACCCCGACCTCTTCTTCCCCGAACCCGACGAACTGGACCGCATCCACCAGGCCAAGGCACTCTGCGCCCAGTGCCCCGTCCGCCAAGGCTGCCTTGACGCGGCCCTCGACAACGGCGACACCGTCGGCATCCGAGGCGGCATGACCGAAGAGGAACGGGAACCGCTGCACAAGAAGACGGAGTTCCGACTCGACTACAGCCGAGTCAACGACGCATTGGCCGGCCGCGACATCTTCCTCTCCCGAGCCGAACGCCGCGCCGTCGCGCGTGCCGCCTACCAGGCCGACATCCCCGCGGACCGGCTCGCCACCATGCTCAAGATCAGCGATGAGCACGCCAAGAAGCTCTACCGCCGCACCCGGCGCGAAATCCGCAACCGTGCCGCAGAACAGCAGCAAGCGACGGAGCACAACGGGGCAGTGATCCCCCTCGGCAACACCCGCAAGGCGCCGCATAACCCGCAGCGCAAAGCCCCCGCACACGGCACACGCCAGAGCGCCGCATGAGCCACTCGACGCCGACACCGGCCCACATCAACTCATGGGACCGAGCCGCCATCGTCGCCCTCGGCGGCGCCGGATGCGCACTCTCCTACGACGCCCTCCAACAGATGGCCACCGCCATCCACATCCGAGGCTTCCTGACCTTCGTCTTTCCCCTGGTCATCGACGGCTTCATCGCCTACGGAGTACGCGCACTCCTCGTCCTGCGCACCGCACCCCTCGCCGCCCGCTGCTATGTCTGGCTGCTCTTCGCAACAGCGACCGCCGCCAGCATCTGGGCCAACGCACTGCACGCAGTACGCCTCAACGAACAACAGCCCGAGCGCACCGGCCTCCGGCTCGGCGACGTCACCGTCGGGGTGTTGTCCACCCTGGCCCCACTCGCCCTGGCCGGAGCCGTCCACCTGTACATCCTCATCGCCCGCCGAATAACCGAAGCAGCTGTGACCGGGACAATGGACAACCAGAGTGACCGGAGCGGGCGGGACGGCGCTGCTGACCCGGACACCGTCGCGATAGCCACCGGCCACGTACTCGCAGACAACGTCCGTCGGCCGACCGTCCAGTCATCGGCCACAGAAGTGTCCCTGGCGACCAACACGGTCACAGCGTCGGCCGAAGCCTCCGGACACTCGCGGGTCGGCCCGGAACCCGAACGCCATGACCGCGCTGCCGACCTGGACGGACAGTCGGTCACCAGACCTCGGCTGGCAACCGTCCTTCCCCAGGCGAAAGCGCCAGAGGCCGTCGGGGACACCATCCGCGCTCGCCGCCCGGACAGCCGTGACCAGAAGCCAACGGCGGTCACCGACGACCAACTCCTCGACATCGCCCGCACCGCGGTCAGCGACTCCGGACGCGTGACCCGGAAGGTCGTCGGCGACGCCATCCGAAGCCGAAACCTCGGTCTGGGCAACGACCGGCTCACCGACCTCATGCGCCTCCTGCGCGAAGAACGTGACAAGGCCCAGCAACAGGTCAGCGAATCGGTCAACTGACCGGACACCTTCTCTCCGGCGGGTGCCCAGAACCGCCACCGAGCCGGGCACCCGCCCCTGCACACGAAACGGGAGGCAGCACGAATGCGCCCAACTCCAACCACCCGCCTCGAAGCCGACACGTGGATCGCCGTACTCATCAGGTACGGGCACCTGCACAGCGCAGAACCCGGACCCGACGAGACCTGGATCGTGAAGCGCACACCCGCGAGCACGCCTCAGACCCTTCACCACCCCGTTCTGGCCCTCGACTTCGTCGCTGACGTCCTGCGCGACGCACACCGCGACGCCTCCGGCCTTCGCCGATGACCCTTCCCGACTCGACTCCGACCCGCCTGGCCTCGGGGGAGGTCCATTGCCCGTACCGAGGCCGAGCAAGCTGTAGCTTCCGTAACTCCTCCGCTGCCACGGGCTGCGGAGGAGTTACGGAAGCGCATGCCCCCACCCTTGAAGGGGAGGGAGAGGCCCGGCACCAGGGGGTGCAGGGCTGCGGGGCTGCGACCGAGGGTGGACCGCAGCCTGCGGGAGAAGCCGACCCGGCCGCCGCGACGCGTGCGCGACCCCGACTGCGACAAAGCGTGCCCCGCGACCAAATCCGCAGCATCCGCCTGACCCGCGACGAACTCGACCTCGTCCACCACGCCGCCGAATCCGTCGGCCTGAAGACGGCCGGATTCCTCGCAGACTCCGCGGTCGCGGTCGCCCAGGCCCAAGACAGTCCGAAAGTCTGGCTGTTGGACCAGCGCCGCCAAGTCGAGGAACTGATGGCCGCGAGCACCCAGCTCGCCCGCGCCGGCAACACCCTCAACCAGGTCGCCCGCATCCTCAATTCCGGAGGCCACGTCGAATACGCAGGCGAGGCGGTCGCGCGCGTCCTGCGGGCCGCGGCCCGTATTGAGGCTGCGGCTATCGAACTGGCCAGGCGGTGAACCGTGGTTCCGGACGTCTCTACCGGCAGCCGTACGTACGGACTCCTCGCCTATCTCTATGGCCCCGGCCGCCGGGACGAACACACCGACCCGCACATCGTCGCCGCCTGGCGGCCGGAACTCGCCCCAGACCCAGGCCGCGACCCGGCCGCCACCCTCAAGCAGCTCACCGACCGACTCGACCTCCCCGTTCTCGCCCTGCCCAAGGACCGACGCCCGACCCAGCAGGTCTGGCACTGCCCCGTACGCACCGCGCCTGACGACCGGCACCTCACCGACGCCGAGTGGGGCGAGGTAGCCCGCCGCATAGTCCACGCCACAGGCATCGCCGAAAAGGGCGACGACAAGGCATGCAGGTGGGTCGCCGTACGCCACGCCGACGACCACATCCACATCGTCGCCACGCTCAAGCGCGAAGACGGACGCAGCCCTCGCCGCCACGAAGACGGCATTCGTGCCCAGGCCCAATGCCGCAAGATCGAAAGGGAATGGGGCCTACAGATCCTCAACGAGGGTGACGGAACCGCTGCTCAACGCCCGACCAGTGCCGAACGCTCCAAGGCCGAACGCGCGGGCCGGGCCGAACCGCCCCGCGAAACGCTACGCGAGCAGGTCCGCCAGGCCCTGGCCGGAGCCGCCGACGAGGACGAGTTCTTCCGCCGCCTCACCGAGGTCGGCCTGCGTCTCGAAAAGCGCATCGCTCCCTCCGGCGACACCATCGGATACAAGGTCGCCTTGCCCGGCGACCGCAATCGCGACGGCCAGCCCGTCTGGTTCCCCGGCTCCAAGCTCGCCCCCGACCTCTCCCTGCCCAGGATCCGGGAACGCCTCGAAGTTGGAACCGTCGACAACGAGCCAGTCCCCGGCGGCCCCGTCCACCAGTCCTCCCGACCGGCCCGCGCACGACGTAACGCCACCCGCATCGCTGAGCAGGCGCTCACGACGCTCGCCGGAGACCACGACGGAGACATAGCCGCGCAGCTCGTCGGCGTCGGTGAACTCCTCGACGCGGTCGCCCAGACGTCCCCGGCCTCCACCCGCAAGCAACTCTCCGAAGCAGCCCGCACCTTCGAGCGCGCCACCCGCTCCCACATCCGTGCCGAGCACGCCGACCATCACGCTCTACGGTCCGCTGCGCGCGGCATCGTCCGTGCCGGCAACGCCCTGGGCAAAGGCGAGGACGGCGGCACCACCGCGATGCTCCTGTCCACCATGGTCCTCGTCACCTTCGCCGCCATTCAATGGCACTCCGCCCGCGGACACACCCAACAGGCCGCTGCCGCCCGGCAAGCCGCCCAACACCTGCGCGCCGCGTACCGAACAGCTGCCGCCACCCCCCTGAACACGATGCGCGCGCAGGGCCGCCACCTCCCCGCCCCCGTCTGCGAGCGCTACGCCCACACCCTCGAAGGCGCCCTCCCCACACAGGCCGACCACCTCCTCTGCGAACCCGGCTGGGACGCCCTTGCCGCCACCCTCGCCCAAGCCGAACATAAAGGACACGATCCTGAGGCGCTCCTTCAAAAAGCCATCGAATCACGCGAGTTGGAAACCGCTGACAACGTCACCGACGTACTCGTCTGGCGACTGCGTCGCATCGGAGAGCTGCCAGCAGCTTCCATCTCAGCCCGCGTACGAACGAACCCCCGGTTGCACCCGCCACAGCCCCAAGCCCCGAAGCCAGCGACAACCGAGTATCCGCACCGCAGGGGCACGAACAGCTCGCGCAGGCCAGGCCCACTGCGCTGACCAGCACCGCAACGGGCTGGACGTCCACGGGTGTCGCCTGTTAGGCCTGGTGAAGGAGAGGACGAGGAGACCATGCCGATGCTCATTGAAGACCGCCAGCCCCCGAGAACCATTCCGCCAACATCGGGTGGGGACGCCGACCCCCTGCTGTGGCTCCAGCAGGAAACCCAGCGCGGCGACGGCATCATCCGCCTCCGCACCACCACCCACCCCGAAGAGATCCGGATCACGGGCATCCCCGTGAGGTGCTCGAAGTGTGGGGCCCGCCGAGACTGGATGGTCATCTGTGACCGCAGCACGATCAGCATCCGCTGTCGCTGCGCGCACGAGTGGGTTGAGCCCGAGCTGACTCGCGCGGACTATGAAGCGGTGATCGACGTCGGCGGCGTGGACCACCCGAGCCTGGAGGCCGCCGCCCAAGCCATGGGATACGACGGCACGCTGGCCGGCACCTACCTCGCATAACGAGCGGTATTGCGTTGGATGGCAACATACGTGGTGGCACTCAAAGCCTCGTGAACGGCGAGTGTCAGGCCACACGTTTCGCGGATCGCTCATCGCGAGCGCCGAACCCCTGCGCTTCCCGCGCCGGACCACCGCCGCCGTGAACCGGGGCAGGACCCACTCACAACTCTCCGGGCTGCTGCCTGCTTTGCGGGCTGGGAGGCGACCGCGTGGGTTTCTAACACCAGTGCGGCGAAGTCCGTCAGGGTGTGCGCTGGCTCTCCAACGCCTGTAGCTGCGCGCGACCCTGACGCTGGGGCAGGTCGACCCGCGCGGCGACGGCACACCGATACCTGCCGACGATCAGGACTTGACCCGCTACCTCTCCGGATGGCCGACGGCATCTCGGGGCAGGCTGAACTCCTCAGACAGATGGCCATTCACGCCACTCGTTCCGCTGCCGTGCCCGCATGGTGGGCAACGAGTTCGGCGTTCGCAGCAGGAGCAACGTTTCGGGGCGAGGGGCCCGTTGGGGAGTCCCCAAGTCCAGGGCGACCGTCGAGGCGCTCGCACCCTTCCTCGGGGTCAAGGTCAAGAGTGCACGGTGCCTGACGCGAACCAGTCGTAGGCGTTGGGCAGGGCTTCGTCGGGGACGTCGGTGAGGAAGACGACCGCGAGGCCACGGCGAGCTCTGGAGCACGAGACATAGAAGAGGTTGCGTGATCGCTCCAGTCGTTTCTCGAGGTCGCGGCCGGTGAGCATCTTGCCCATGTTGTACTGGGTCCACGACCCGTCGTCGATGATCACGATGACGTTGTCGAACTCGTCGCCCTTGACTCCATGCTGGGTGTGGAACGGGGTGAGCTGCTCGCGGTACTCGATGAAGCGGATGACTTCCTTGTAGGGGACTTCCCGCAGGGCGTTAGAAAATTCGGCCAGTTTTGCGTCGTAGCCTTCGAGGTCTTCAGACCTCCGTCGGCGTTCGAGGTCGCTGAGCTTGCGGGGCACTGACAGAAGGTGCTGCCGAGCCATGTGGTCGAGTACGTCACCGATTGTTCCGGACTCTCGCACCGTGGTCAGTTGTCTGATGTCGGCTGCGATCCGCTGCTTGTCAGTGTGACTTGTGATGATGGTCCGTCCTGCCACCAAAAGGGTTGTGAGCTCTGCGTAGTCGAGCGCGTGGAAGGCACGACAGAGAGCTTCGACCCGGCTGAAATATTCGACGTAGGGCTCGTCGTTGTCCAGAAGCTTGTCGCGACCTCGAGAGCCGAGGATCTGGTACTGCTGCAGAAGGGCACCGTAGGACAGGGCTCCCGCGATCCCTCGGTGGGTGAGCATCAGGTAGCTGGTGGTGTCGTCGCTCCAGCCCAGTTCGGCGAGTTGCCGACGAGCCGCATCCAGGCGTGCCTGGCCAGTGGGCAAAGCAGAGTTGAGGAAGAGGTGCACTTCCCCGTCTGTGTGCTCGCCCACCGCTTCCTGCTGCAGCTCGGGACGGATCTTGTTGAGAACGGAGACAACCGGGGGAGAGCAGCGGTAGTTCTCGTGCTTGGTGATGACGGTCAGCTTGGAGTGCAGAACGGCGCCCTGCCCCGTGGCGTAGATCTTCTGCATGGAGTCGCCGAACAGTCCAACGACGCAGGACTGGCGGCCGGCCCCAGCGAGGTGGTCGAGCAGCAGGCGGATCGTCTTGGGGGAGGTGTCCTGGTACTCATCCACGAAGACGACGGGGTAGCAATCGGCGATGAGACGTGTGAGTTTGGGATGCCGGGTCACCATGCGCAGCGCGAGGTCGATGACCTCGTCGTGGGATATCTCCCCCCGGTCCAGGCGCCGCCGCCGGTCGACATACTGGACAGGCGGCAGAGGGCTGGTTAGCTCGCTGAGATCCTCGGGCGTCGGCAGAGCATCGTTATATTCAATGATCTGCTGCCACAGCTCGGCTCCGAAGCCCTTGATGATCTCCCAGAGAAACTCATGGATGGTTGCAACCGCCACGAGCGGGTTGTCGCGGATCCGGTCGGTGATCTTGCGTTTGGCCACGTTGGTGAAGGTGATGCATGCGATGCGACGGCCCTTGCTCGCCAATTCCGCACCCTGGCTCCGGAGGCTGTGCTCCAGAGCCTCGACCAGTGTCGTGGTCTTGCCAGCGCCGGCACCGGCCTCCACCAGGAAGCTACGCCGTGCTTCCAGTTCACCGATAACCTTGTCGATCGTCGTCTTCACGGTAGTGTCAGCCACTGCAGGCCCTCGTCGATGTACCGGGGCACCTTCCAGCCGTTCAGAAGCATGGCGTCGAAGGCGAAGTCTGTCTTGTGGTCACGGAGATTCTCCGCGATCTGGTAAGCCTGCGTCGCGATTGCTGCCTCGCTGGGGTGCTCGCCGACAGTGCGGTCGAAGTGCCCCTTCAGAGCGAGGCCGGAGATGTTGTCGGCGAGGACAAGGGCGTTGGCGATGATGAAGGCGTCCTCGAAGCTGCGGCCGAAGGACCCGCCTGGCTGTTCGGGCACCTGATAGGCGACTCGAACGTTCTTGCTCACCTTGTCTTCGTTCGGTGTTGAGAGTAGTTCGATGATGGCTTCCTTGCCCGGAAGCCAGTGCTTCAGGGTGGAGTTGGAGGTGCAGGCACCCGGGGTGGCAGGATGACAGCCGAGGCGTTTCTTCTGGGACGGGTCGACGGAGTCGATGTCCGTGATGATGAGGGTCTTGACGTTGAGGAACTCCAGCAGGCTGCGGAAGCGGACCGCGTAGGCGTCGCCTACTTCGATGACCGAGACGTACTGGTGCTGCAGACGCGCTGCGCAACGGGCGATCATCTTCGGCAGGAGGAGACGTTCGGCCGTCCCCTCGATGAGGATGATCTTGTCTGCGAAGAACATGTCGCAGCGGTGCAGTTCCATGTACTGCTCCAAGAACCGCAGAGTCTCCCTGCCGTCGCTCCTCTTCTTGACGCTGGCCTGGAACGTGGACATGTCCTTGATGGTGACGTGATGCTCCGCGGCGTCGAAGTAGCGGATCTTCGAGAAACCACTCCTGGCGACCATGTGGGAAGAGTGCGTGGTGATGACGACCTGCACCTTCCGGTCGGTCTTGCTCCGGATGTACTCCTCGATGTTCTTGATGAACGTCTCCTGCATCTGGGGATGCAGGTGGGCCTCAGGTTCCTCGATGAAAAGGATCTGCAGCGCAGGCCGTGGGCTAGCCTTGCTGCAGCTCTCGATGAAGCCCCTGATCTGCAAAATAGTGAAGATGAGCTTGCTGTAGCCGAGGCCGTTGTGGCCTTCAGGCAGCGGGTACTGATCATCCCCGGAGGGGTACTGGATCCGGGTGCTCCCACGCAGGACGGCAGCGCCCTCGATCAGAGCGACGATTCGGGGCGGGTGCAGTGGAGACATCAGCTGCAGGCCGAAGCGACTCAGGTCGTCGAGGAACGGCTCGAAGAGTTCGTCGTAGTTGGAGTCCAGCTCCTTCGACGCCAGCGCGAGCGCCTCTTCGATCCGGTCGACATTCTGCCCACGGTTGTCATCACTGCTTGAGGCCCGGTAGTAGGCCTCGAACGTCTTCGACAGGGTCCGGGTCTTGTCCGCGGGAGTGTCGTCGAACTTGTTCTGCGCGTAGATGAAGCGGACCGCGAGTATCGACCGCGCGGCAGTCGGTTTGAGTTCACGGCTGACCGAGTCATCGACGGGGCTCACCGCACGGTACGTCGCCGTGAAGTACTCGTTGAACTTCCGACGCAGCCACTTGTAGCTGTCGAACTGGCTCCCAGCACGGCGAGCGGCTTCGCTGAAGTCCGCAAGGAGCTTCACCGGGTCGCCGGCAGCCAGCGTGGCAACGATGCGGACACTGCGGCAGGTCTCGTCGAGATCGAGGATCGCGGCGCTGATGGGGGCGAGGTCGTCCTCCTCGTCGTATTCGACCGTGATCGCGAGACGAATGGCCGGCACCAGCTCAAGCGCCTTACTCCGCAGAGCTTCAGCGGCCTCTCTGTCGCCCGCAGCGTCCAGCTGCGCGGCGTCAGTGAACTGTCGGCGAGCGTGCTCCAGGTCGGCAATGCGACTTGTGGTGAAGTCCTCAAGGACGAACTTGACATCGTCGCTCGGGCTGAAGAATTTCTCGAACAGGTTGACGAATGATGTCTTGCCGCTGTTGTTCCGGCCCACGACCAGTGTCGTCGACGCGTCGATCTGGATCTCCGCGTCACGCAAGGCGCGGAAGTTAGCCACTTTGGCGTGGGTGACGTGCATGGTGCTCCCGGAGCAGCCCGACGGAATCCGTGCCATCACCACGCCGTACAACCCGTGGCACGTGAGGCGACAAGTAGTATGTGTTACGAAAAGCCGCTGTGGGGGAGTTTCTGGCCAAGGGGTGGAACGGAGGCTCACGCGCCGGAGCTTGGTGGCGGGCTCACGCCCAGCTGCACCCTCGGGGCCTGGTGCTTGAGATGCTTCTGTTCTCTGCCGCCGACTCGAGGCGTTCGCTGGGATGCTGTGGGAGGAGTTGCCCGGGGATTACTCGTCGTTACCCGATGACCGTCGGTTAGGGTGCCCCTTCACGCCGAACTGGCTGTCCCAGTAGCGCACTTGGCAGGCGCCCTCGGCAGGGCTGGCAATCGCAGCTGAATTCGAACGGGCGATCTAAGAGGCGTACTGCTTCAGGCTGGGCATCGATGACGCGACTGCCGATGGGCGGCTGTCCCCAGCCGTCTCACGGGATCTCGGCGGGTAGCTCAAGCGGGAGCGGGAGGTGTTGTTCCCTCCGCCATGGACTGACCGGCGCATACTGGCGCGAGCGGTATGGCTCGCCGTCCAGCACAGCTTCTCGCCTCGCAGGAACACGGCGATGTGGCTGCCGCGTTCATATCAAGGCTGTCTCCGCCGAAGATTTCTGGGCCCGCTATGGCGACACACGCCTCTTGATCTGCGCTGTACCAAGGTGCCAACTATTTCGCTGATTCTGCGACTCCGGCTGCTGAAGGTACTTGGCATCAGTGCAGGTCGTGAACGTGGCCTGGTGCCAGCTAGCGAGCCCGGTCACAGCGGCGTGCGGTGACCAGCAGCGTGCCCAGGTGCTCGCCGTCGGGAGCGGGCACGGTGCCGGCCCGCACCTCGCTGAACCCAAAGCGTTCCAGGGCCTGAGCCCACACACCGGGTTCGTACGCCCACCGCCGGATGGCATGCGGCTTCCTGTCCGTGCCGCGCACATAGGCGCCCTGGGGGCCGTAGCACTCGGCGATGGGCGGCTCCTGGGAGAACGCCAGTACTCCGCCCGGAGTGAGATGCTCATAGATCGCGGGCAGCAGGTGGGCCGGGTCGGTGAACCAGAGCGCGCCGAACACCGAGTACACCGCGTCGAACCATGGCGCCGAGCCCAGATAGGCGAGCGCGTCCGCCTGCGCGAACGTCACCCGTTCCAGGGCCTTCCACTGCTCCTGCGCCTGCTTGACGCGGGCGCCGGCGACATCGACGCCGACCGTCCGCACCCCGACAGTGGCCAGATGCGCGGCGTTGCGGCCCGTCCCACAGCCCAGGTCCAGCGCGCGGTCCGGCGTGCCGAGGAGTTCCACGCCGGGTCCGTGGTCCGCGTATTGCGTCCAGTTGAACCACGTTGAATGGCCTGCGGAGTTGACCGCCCGCCCTGGGCCTTTGGTCATTGCGTAGACGTCCCACGCGCCTTGGCTCATGCTCTTCCGCCCTGCCTCATGTTCGGGCCCGCCCACACCCCGGGGGAGGGTGCAGGCGGGCGATGGTAGCGCTGCTACTTCGGGCTGTCGTGGCACCCGGCGTGGCACTGGTTGCACTTCGCCGCGAAGGCAGGCCACAACTCCTCGTCGACCGCGAACCCTTGAACAGTGATCGCTGCGACCGTACGGGTGCGTGCGGCGGCGGCCTCGCTGCGGTCGACGGCAGCGTCCTCGGGAATGTGGTGTACGAAGTGACCGGCGAACTCATCGCACCAGTCGGCGTAGTCGCGGGTGTGCAGGATCATCGCGTGCCAGGCGAGGTCCACGATCGGCGACGGCGACAGCAGCTCCCCGGCACGGGCGGCGGTGTACAGGTAGGCCAGGCCCTGCTCGGTGATCCGCTCGGCCAGTGCCCGCTCGAACGTCGGGTGCGCGTTGAGGAGCCGGTTCGTGATGCGCTCGAAGAACTCCTTCGAGCACACTTTGCGGGGGTCGGTCCGCTTGATCGGCGTCGAGGTGTCGGTCATGCCGTCTGTCCCTTCTCGCGGTTGGCGCGTGCACGGCGCATCCGGTAGATCGCTGCGACGGCGCGCGCGTTGTTGCCCAGGTGCCGCAGGTGGTCGTACGCATCGGTGTGCGACATCTGCCCTGGCGGCACGGGGTGGGAAATCAGCCGGTGCGCCGTGGAAAGCAACCCTCCGAGGGTGGGGTCGTCCTTGTCGATCACTCCAGACTCGATGACCTCGGCCAACTGTCCGCGCAGGCGCAGGACGCGTGTCTCAACGCGCTGCTTGTCCGGCAGCTCCAGCCGGATCTGGAGCGCCCACTGCACGTCCGCGTCAAGTTGTTCGAGGTCCAGAGGAAGGGCCTCGGCGTGGGATTCTCGTTCCTGCTCAACTTCGATCACCGCGCGCCCCCAAGGGTCGATCACTTCCGACTGGTGCATTTCAAGCTAGGGAAGTGGCGAGTCGACCCTCTATGAAGTTGCGCGAAGTTGCGCGGGCGTCACCCGAGAGCGGCGATCTCCTTTAGGATCAGGGCGCGTGCTTTTGGCCCGAACACCGCCATGTCCCGCAGGCGGTCGAAGGCGCGCGAGTAGGCAGCGATCTCGTCGGGTGCGGTGATGTTGATCTCCGCGGTCAACGTCTCCACCTGCACACGCGATTTGTCGAAGATCATGAAGGTCTCCAGCGGCCACATGGTCCGCTCGGCCGGCTGGGGCACGATGCCGAATGCCACGCTGGGCAGCGACATCACTTCCAGCAGGTAGCCCAGTTGTCCCGCCATCACCGAGGGCGTGCCGAACCGGTAACCGAGAACGGCCTGTTCGATGAGCAGCACGAACCGGTGCTGGCCCTCATAGATGACCCGGGAGCGCTCCAGGCGGGCGGTCGCCGCTTCGGGGGAGTCGTTCGGGGTTCCCTGGAAGTCGCTGATCAGGTTCATCAGCGCTTCGGCGTACCCGTGGACCTGCGAGAGGCCAGGGACGACGTTGTGACAGTAGACGCGGAACACGCTCGTGCCCTCGTACAGCGGGACCGCGCTCTCCTGCATGCGGCGGATGCCGTCGCGGTGCAGTCGCTTCCACTCCACGTAGAGCAGGTCCGCATCCCGCGTCTTGGCGATCAGGTCACTGACCTGGTCGGGTGCCCGGCATGCCGTGCACCAGGCGCGAATGTCCGCGTCCGAGGGCAGCATCCGGGCGTTCTCCAGCCGGGACACCTTCGACTTGTGCCAGCCGCAGGAGGCGGCCAGCTCCACGGCCTTGAGGCCGGCGGTCCTGCGCACGTCGAGCAGACGTGCGGCGACCTGAGCGCGGGCCGCTTGGGCGGCAGATGAAGGACTGCTGTTCATGGTGGTGCGTGTCGCAGATCGTCAGAGGGCGTACTGCTCGTGATCGATTCCGAGCTCCCACACTGTCTCAAAGGCGTGCGTGCTCTGCTTGATGACGCCCGCGTCCCAACTGGCCTGCGGCTCTACGGCTTTCCCGTCGCCGCTGAAGATGTTGAACCGGATGACCCGGTCGTCGATCAGCCAGAAGTCGTTTCCCGGAAGCATCAGGTGCGAGGCGCGGGCGCGCGGCAGCCACCTGACCTGTTCCCCGGCGTAGAGGTTGGCGCCGGTGATCGCGTGTTCGAATCGGATGTACTCCGTGACCGGCTCCGATACGACGCGAGCGCGCCTTACGGCCACGCCACGGGCGACGGTGCGCTGGACGAGTTCGACCCACGGCTTCCAGAATGCCGAGTCGACGGCCGGGACAACGCCGCTGTCGCGCCAGGCGCCCACGGTGTCAGCCTCTTCGTCGACGCCGTAGTGGTCGCGCATCTCCAGGTGCAACGCCTGGTGCTGTGCGCTGTCGAGCAGCTCGTCAAAACTGGGAACGTTCGACAACGTCGCATGCCTCCCTGATCTGTTTCACCATCCGCGCGGGGATGCGGATGACGGCCTCGGTGTCCGGTCGCGGGCTGTCCTGAGCGCAACGCTCCAGCATGGCGGCATCGGCCAACCATCCCTGGAGCACCAGCTCAGGCTCCTCGCCTGCGCCGTCGGGCTGGTCGACCCAGACCGCCGGGCAGTTCCCGCCGCCGGTGTTGGGGTCGATCCCGATGAAAAGTAGTGCCATGACCGCCTCCTGCGTCCAGACAGTTGCGCCATGTTGCACTGCGATCATTACGGAGGACTAGGTTCGCGGGAAGGGCGGAATCCGGCCGAAGGGTTTCGCGCCCCCGCGTGGCGCGATCGTTCCGGTGAAGAGAGGGGGTTGCACGACGCGGGCCCTGCCGTGCGGCCCCTCGGGGCCGGGCGCGCGACTCGATTCCCACCGGCAGCGCGCTACGCCCTGCTCGCCGTAGCGTAGAGGCAGGGTGTGACAACGGTGGCGAGCGCCGTTCAGGGCCCGTCACACAAGCGTGCGACCCCCGTGTGTATTAAGCGAGCCGGGCACGCAGCAGCCGCGAGACGGTCGACTCCCCCCGTCCAGGAGGAGTTGGAGCAACGCCTGTGCCACGTCGTCGAACGAGTGGCCCGAGTGCGCGGCCTCCCGCTTGAGATACTCGTTGAGCAGCGACACGTGCCAGTTCGTACGTGTTGGCCATGTCAGGCTCCGGCGGACTGGGGGGAGGCCAGCAGTCGGTGGTTGGGGCGGGTTGCGTTGGTGGTGCACGCCCCAAATGGGCCGTCAGGGGTGCGGAGTTGAAGCAGCGTGGGATCGAGATGATCGCGGTGCCAGGTCGATGGGCCCGTGAGGCCGGCCTCGACATCGGTGAGCTGCTGCCAGGCCAGCCACAAGGCATGCAACCGTGCCACCGCTTCGGGGTGCTCCAGCCACTGCTCGCACCACGGGCGACTGGTGGAGACCTCCCGCCCGTACACCGGCAGCAGCAGGTCGTCCACCCACTTGGTGAGCGTGGCGAGTTCCTCGGTGTACGCCGTGCCGTCGAGCGCCAGGATGAAAATGGAAGTCGGTGCCTCGGCCGAGGTGACCGGCGCGGTCTGCGCGGCACCGGAAGGCGAGGTCGCCGTGCTCACGGACTCTGCCTCACCGTCGGCGCCGTCGTTGATGGACGTCTCCTCGTCGGTGAGGCGGGCGAGCGTTTCGTTCTGCTTACGGGTCTCCGTGACCAACTGCGTAACCGTGGAGACCAGGTCGTCCAGGTCGTGGTCCGGTATGCGTACCAGCTCGGCCCCGTCCCGTGCGGGCTCGGACATTTCGATACCTCCGAAGAGTTCGTGGGTGTCGAGAGTCCGGAGATTCAGCGGTTTGGCCCGGCCGGAGTTCTCGTGTAGAGGACCCGCTCACAGCGCGATCCGATGAGGGCGCCTGTCCTTCGGAGGGGCAAGGCACTTCAAGGCATAGGCTGCCTGTTGGGGAACGACACCGGTGCAAAGCGCGGACGGTTGGGCAGGCCTGCCCAGGCCTGGGGTGTCGGTTCCCCATCCTTCGTCGGGGCCCGCATCCATTCCATGAACCGCGGGCTCAGGCGGCCCGCGTCGTCGGTGGGACGGGGCGAGCAGGTAGCCCGGTGTACGACTGAGTGATGTCGGTGCGGAGATTCTCGAATTCGTGGGCCATGGCGTACAGCCTGTCCTACCCCAAGCCGACCCGGCTGGCCTGATCGTTCATTTCGGACTCCGATGGGTGCGACGGTCGGTACTGGAGCGGTGGGGGACTGCGGTGGACGCTGCCGACAGCGTGGTGTCTGCGAGGCGGCTGCGGACACGTGCGGCATCGCTGCGGGCGCTCGGCGCCGGGGCGCCGGGCGGGCTGAGTGATGGACGTGGTTCCGGCTCAGCTTGGCGCGCTGTGCGAAGGCGACGGCGGACGTCGTCCAACGGATGGAGAGTGTGCAGGGCGTAGCTGATGAGCTGCCCAGGGGCGAGCGCGTCACGGTCGGCTAGGGCGCCAACCTGCCCGGCTGTCAGAGTTGCGGTGCGGACGAGAGAGGCTTGGACGACCTGCTCGCCAAAGTGTTCGGCTGCTCCACCGAGTAGTGGGTCACAGATCCGCCGTACGCGCTTGGCGTCGAGAACACCGTCGGCCAGTGCACCGCGCCGCTGGGTCTCCCACAGCACGGTCAACTGGTCGATCGGTTCGCCGCGATGGTGCAGTGCTACGAGCGCGCGGTAGATCTGCTGATTACCAGGGTCGGCGAAGTCGTCGGGGAGGAGCGAGTGCACCAGCTCGAGAAGCTGCTCAGGCCGGGACGCGAGGCAACCGAGGAGGAACTCCTCGTCAGCTAGCCCCTGTTCGCTGAGGGGTGGGGGAGGGGCGGCTTGCGGCGTGTATGCGGTGGGCGGCTGCGCGGGCCGGGCCTTGGTTCCCCAAGCGCGGGCAAGGTCGGTCAGCACGTCGGAGAGTACCTGGGCGTGGTGCAGCGTCTCCGCCACTGTCCCGTTCCGGTCGTCGGCGAGCGCGGCCTGGTGCAGGCGTGCGGCATGCTGGGCGACGCTGCGGCGGATGGCGCCCTCCAGGACCATTCGTCCGTACGCCGGGGCGTGGTCGGGGCGCGGGCACGCGGAGATCAGAAGGTGCGGGTACGACGGGGTGAGCCCGCGGGCGTGAGTGCTCGCCTCGTACAAGGTGTCGGTGATCCAGGCCAGCGGTACGGGTCCACCTACCGGCGCGGTCGTCGCTGGGTGTTCGTCGGCCTGGAGCTTGAGCATCGTGGCGTAGAGCGCGGAGTGCGCGGGACGGGAGAAGTGCTCCGGGTGGAGCCAGGTATCAAGCCGGTCGAGCTGGCCGGGATCCAGGAATAGTGCGCCCAAGACGGCTTGCTCGGCTTGGACGAGCGGGGTCACGGCTGCGCCTTGCGTGCGTGCTGGCTCTGGGCGTGAATCTCAGCAACGGCACGGTTGGCGTCGGCCAAGGCGGTGGCAAGGCGCTGCAGTTCGTCGGTGAATGCCGGGTCCGCTGCGAGCAGAGAGCCGCTCGGGGACACGAGCCACCAGTGGGCGCCGCGCTTCACGGCGGGGGTGTCGGCGAGTCGTTCGGAGCGGCGGACGGAAGTCCAGGTCGGTGCGGGGTGGGACATGGGAGTACCTCGCGAGGGAGGGGCGAAGGCCCGGACGTACTGCGGTTCGGGGACGTGCGCCGTCGCGTCTCGCCCTTGAGGGGTTCGGCTTCGGCGGGGTCATGTGGCCGGACCGAAGTCGTCGTGGTGCAGGGTCTTGGCCAGCGCGCGCTCGGTGATGGCCGCGGTTTCCTTGGCGGATGCGGCGCCGAGCCGGTCGGCGTTGGGCTCGCGGTACCAGGGCTTGAGGCTGAGGAGTGCAGGGCGGATGCCGGTGGCGAGCAGGAGCGCAGACCCCTTGGGTAGGGCGCGAATTGCGTCGGCTGGTAGTACGCGTTCCTGGCGCATGGATACTGAAGTGGACTTGCCCGACTCGCTGGTGGACACCGAGACGGTACGGACGTCGTGGTCGCCCACCAGGCGGGAGAGTTTGTCCGCGAAGTCGGCGTCGTCGATACCGGAGCCGACGAGCTTGATCGTTGCAGCCGACCAGAGCGCGTCCATGCCGGACTCGCCCCATACTCGGACGCCCTGGCGGTAGGACTGCAGAATGGTGATCGGGATGACGCCTCGGCTGCCGAGGTGGGAGTACAGGTCCGGCAGGTCCGCGATCTTGCATACGTTGGCGGCCTCGTCGAGGATCGCGAGCAGCGGGGCATCGAGGCGACCGCCGTCGCGCTCTGCCTGGGTAACGGCCGAGCGCATCACAGCGTCGGCAGCGGCGGCGATGATCGCCGACGCGGAGCCGCCGCCGTCCTTCGACAGCAGGAACAATGTGTCCTTGCCGGTGACGAACGCTTCGGGCTTGAACTCCAGGATCGTGTCCATCCCGCTGGGTGGGGTGACCCAGGCGGCGATGGCCGGGTTGAGTAGGCAACTGGCGTACTGCCGGGCGGTTTCGAAGATTCCGTCACGGGTCTCGACGGCTCCGGCCACGGTGCCATGGAGTTGGGCGGCGATCGCGTCAAGCCCGGCGTCCTGGAGCAGGTCAATGGGGGAGCGGTCTGCTGGCGAGGCGAGCCAGGCCAGGACGTCGGTGATCGGCCGTCGGCCGCGGGCGGCGGCTAGGAACAGCGCGGTGAGGGTGTTCGCGGCGGCAGTCGACCAGAAGTCACCGGCACTCGATTCGTCCACGGAGGCGGTCACGAAGTGCCCCGCCAAGCGGCGGGCCCCGGCGAGATCACGGGCGTCGGAGAGGATGTCCCACCACATCGCCTGCGGGGCGTGGGCGATCTGCTGTGGATCGAGCGTCCACACTGTGCCGGCCTCGGCGCGGGCCGTGAGCGTGGCGGTGTAGGCGTCGCGCGCCGCTTTGTTGGAGGTCAGCAGTACAGGGCCCGGCGCGCGGAGGATAGCCGGTATCGCCAATCCGGAGGTCTTCCCCGAGCGGGGCGCCATGATCGCGAGGAGGACGTCCTCCCACGATGAGCGGACCTCCCGCGCACCGGGCGTGAGCGTGCCGAGCAGGACCCCGCAGTCGTCGGGCGCGACCGCCTTGGGCTTGGTGCCCTTGAGACTCGGACGGAGATCGATCGACTTGGCCGCGACCTTCTTGGGCATCAGGTCGGCCAGGTCCCGCTGGTCGGCCAGTCCCTTGGGATCGCCGCGCAGCCGGAGCCGCACCTTCATCCCGAACAGAGCGGTGGCCAGGAGGAAGAGTGCGGGGAGGGCGTAGCACCCGCTGATCACGGCAGGGTGGGCGAGATGCGGCCAGACACGACCAGGGTGCAACAGCGATTCTGTTGGTCGGAAGGAGGCCCACGGATCGGAGCCGACAGCCGCGTTGAGGAGATTGCCGAACAGCCAGGCGAGTGTCCCGCCGCCCATGGTGAGTGCGGCGACCGCGATTAGGAGGTAGAGGAGGGCGTCGGTGCCGGTGGTGGTCGACGGTGTGCTGGTGCGTGCAGGAGACAAGGCGCGGTCCCGTTACGTGCTGAGTGGCGGGCGATGGGGTGGGACCAGCGGCTTCTTCTGGTGATCACGAGGGGGCTCCAAGAGGCTGTGGCGCGAAGGAAGAAGGGGGCGGCAGTCGGTGCAGTCCCGGCCGGCGAGCCAGCGCGTATCCAGCCCGCCGGTCAGCCGGGCGGCCGGAGGGTACGAGCTGGGGTGTGCGGGGTGCCCGCACTGCTCGGTGCCGCCCCGTCGGGGTGCGGCGCAGCCCTCGCAGGGTGATTGCCGAGGACGACCGACGCTCGTCTGCGACGGCGGCGGCCACCCCGAGGCGACGTCCGGCTCGAGCTGCAGATTCATCGTGAGTTCTTGTTGGCGCGGATCGGCTAGCGGGTGCGGCTCGGCTCCGGGGCAGCTGGGGTGGGGTGGTACTCGACGGAAACAGCGGGCCGTCGTGGCGGCGATACACCCGTACAGGCCGGGGAGAGGGCAGTGGCGGCCTGGGCTCGGCGCTGTTGCATGGTCGATACAGGGTCTGGCCACCCGCTGTCGCGCACGTAGGAAAAGGCGTCGAAGGCGAGGTCGGTACGGACCTGCAGGGTCTCGACGTACTGGAGGTCGCCCTCGCCAGGGAGCGGGACGCCCTCGTTGGTGCGGGTCTCAGTGCCCATGGCCCGCAGGATGCCTTCGGGGTCGCGAACCTGGTCGTGCACGATGATCCGGTCGGCACGGATGTCGGCGTCGAGGGGGCGGGCCGAGGCGACCGCCGCCTCCTGGATGCCGGAGACCGGCATGATGGGAGGTTTCTCCGGCAGGTCAGTGGGACCTCGGCTCGGGCTCAGCCGGGTGTAGGGCTGAAGGTCGTACGCGGCGTCGGAGGTGACGCTGTACTGCGCGGCCCGCATGGATTGCACGGCTTGTGCTCCGCGCCGCAACGGTTCGCGGGTCGGATCGGTGAGGCTGTACAAAACGCTGCCGGGGAGTCGCTCGAAACCGACGAGGCGAAGGATGTGCTCGGCGACGTGGTTGTCGTGCGATGTCGCTGCCACGACGCCGTAGCGGCCGTGATGGCCGACGGTGATGTGCGGATGTGTTTCCGCCACGAAGATGCACCTCGCAGAAGTCGGGGCCGTGCGGAGGACGAGAATGCGGCCCGAAGCCGGGTTTGGTGCGGCCTGGAATCTGAGCTATTGAGCGCGAGCGCGGCGGCCGGGCAGCGCGGAAGAACCGATCGGCCGGTGGGCCAGAGGCGTCTCGATCGCCGCAGCGGTGTGGGCAGGCCATGTGGCCACGTGTGGTGACCAGGCGCGGGCTGCCTCGACCCGAGCCGAGGGGTATCCACCGGAGGCCGGCCGCGTCGCGAGGGAGATAGGGCCTTCTTGGTCCGAGCCATGTCGACGCGCGCGCATCGGCGTTCTCTGCCTGCGTCAGGGAGTAATGCCAGCCACAGGCGTTGCTCAGGGCGACGACGTTCGCGAGGGCCGCTGCACTGACCTGCTAGAGCCCGGGGCGGGCCCTGGGCCCAGTCCTCATCACCGGGGGTCGCCCGCCGACCTTCGACACGGAGGCAAATTAGCAGCGCAACGCGGTCGAGCGATGCACCAACGGACGCCCTGCGTACCGACAAACTCTCCATTGCCTACCAGGCTGCAGCCCACCTCGCAGTCATCCTCATTTGAGCAAGGCGCTGACGGCTGAAGGACGCTCTTGCTGGTGCGCCCGGATATCGTGCACCAGGGCGAGTAAGAAGTCATTTCGTTTGGTGTGATCTTGCGGGATGCTGATGGGGTGACGACGAAGCTTATTGAGCGGTTGGTGCCGGACGTCTTGTGGGAGTTGTTCCAGCGGGTGGTTCCTCCGGCGCTGGCATGGGGACCGTGAAGTGCTGGCGGCCATCGTCTTCGTGGCCTCGTCAGGATGTACGTGGAACCAGCTCCCACCTGGTTTCGGGCCGTCAGGTGTGACCGCATTCCGGCGTTTTACCGAGTGGTCTCAGGCCAGAGTGTGGGCCAGGCTCCACCGCCTGGTGCTCGATGAATTCGGTGCCCAGGGCGAGCTGGAACGGTCGCGCTGCGCGATCGATTCGATGAGTGTCCGAGCGCTCAAAGGGGGCAGGTGACGGGACCGAATCCGACCGACCGAGGTAAGAAGGGGCCCAAAATCCACCGCATAGTTGACCGCAACGGTCTTCCGATCTCGCTCGGAATCTCCGCGGCCAACACCCATGACAGTCAGGGCTCAGTCCCTCGTCCGTGGGATTCCGCCGATCAGGTCCCGCCGCGGACCTCGTCGCCGCAGGCCGGACAAGCTCCATGGCGACAAGGGCTGCGACTACCCTCATCTGCGGCGATGGCGCCGCTCACGCGGCATCACGCCCCGCATCGCCCGTCGAGGCATCGAAAACTCCGAACGCCTCGGACGGCACCGCCCGGTCGTGGAACGGTCCGTTGCCTGGCTTGCTGGCTGCCCGAGACTTCACCGTCGCTACGAACGCAAGCCCGAACACTTCCTTGCCTTCGTCGCCATCGCCGCAACACTCATCTGCCACCGCAGACTCCCCAAATGAAATGAATTCTGAGGTGGCTGGGCCGTTATGCACCTGTCGTCGAGCCAGGGCGGACGATCATCAGGACCACCACGATCAGCCAGGCGAGGGCGAACAAGCCGGTGATCATCGACAGGCGAGGCAGCCGGGCGATCAGGGGCTCCACGGAGGTCGACACCTGTTCGGGCTTGTCGAGCTGGGTGACCACGCTGTCCTGGATGCCGAGTACCGCGATGCCCAGCAGGACGGCGGCGACAACTGTCAGTGCTATGGAGGCGATGAGCCAGGCGCTGCCCATCACACCCATCACCTCGGCGGTGCCGACACCGAAGACCGGGACGGCGATTCCGACCACCGAGTAGACGCGGCAGATCCGGTGCAGCAGCTCGACCGAGCCGCTGGCCGACTGCTGCTCGGGTCCGTCGGCCAGTGCCTGGCGCGCGTAACGCGGGAACAGGCTCGCCGCAATGGTGACCGGTCCGATGAGCAGGATCGCCGCCAGCACGTGGACGCTGAGCAGGAATTTGGCCATGGCGGTGTCTCCCCTTTTCGCGCACACGCTGACGCGGGGGTCAGGTGCACAGTTTCAGTCAGACTTAAACTGGGTCGACGATAGCATTCCTGTTTCAAGAGCCCAGAACTGCCGACTGTCGGCAGCCGGCCTGGAAGGTGGGACAGGTGACGAGCAACCCGGCCGAGCGCCTACCCCCAGGGCGCCCCGCGCTGCTGCTGCTCACCCTGGGGCGGATCGTGCGGGAGGAGGTCGAGCGCGCCCTTGAGGCCCAGGGGCTGTCGCTGCGCCTTCTGAGCGCTTTGGGTCATCTTTCGCGTGAGCCCGGGCTCTCCTACAGCGCGTTGGGGCGCAGGGCTGGAGTCACCGCGCAGAGCATGCAGGCCACTGTTCGCCAACTCGAACAAGCTGGCGCCGTCCGCCGCGTGAGTCCAGCAGGACGTGGCCGCACCGCCGAACTGCGCGTCACTGACACAGGCCGCCAGTTGCTGCGCGAACTGGACCATGCCCTCGGCTCGGTCGAGACCCCACTGCTCGATGGGCTGACGGCCGAGGAGCAGGCCAGCCTCGGCGCGCTGCTGCACCGCCTCCTGGCCAAGAATCTCCGGGCTGACGCGCCCGGCAGCTCCTGACTCCCGGTCGCGGAGCGGCTCGCCGAAGGGTGCGGCGTCCTTGCGGGCAGTTCCCACACGGCCGGCTCCACCGCGTCCACCGCCGAACCCTTCGGCGCCCGCCGATACCGCGGCGGGCGGTCCGAGGCCGGCGCCCGCAGCATGGTGATCCTGGAGGTCCTCAGCTGACGAGCCACCGCCCGAGCCGGCAGCCCTCTCATCGGATGTATCCGACGGATCTCAGCCCAGTCCTCCACGTGGATCACCCTTTCTTCCTCTCTTCCTCCCGACTCCAGAAACGGTGAAGTCAGGAGGATCAAGAGATCGCAGAGTGGCTCACTTTTCATCCGCCGTCCGTGGCCCTTTGGTTCACCCGTCTTCAAGACCTGGACGGTCCGTAGTGGGCCGATCGAAGGTCGACAACTCCACCCCGATTTTGCATGTATGACCCGCACGAGCCCCGGAGCCGGGGAATGCGCCGAGGCTCGGGTCTGTGGGGGCGGCTCTCCGCGCGGGGCCAACTGGTCGTCGGTCGCGGCCGGTAGCCAGGCTGTCGGTCCCACCGGTCGTGGGGCCGGGTCGGAGAATCATGAGGACGGTCACGATGTCCATAACAGGTTGAACGCGCCAGCCGTCCCGGCCAGCCGACCTGGCGATGCGAGGCGGGACTCCTCCAGCGCCTTCGTCTGAAGCGCCACGGTCGCGAAGAGGGTCACGGCAGCCAAGGCCGTGAGACAGATCGAGGCGATCAGCCACAGGGAGTCCAGGACATGCATGCGTGAGGCGGTGGCCATACCCAAGGTGGGTACGGCGAGGCCCATCAGGGCGTAAACGCTGCAGATGCGATGCAGGATCCGTTGTTCCCTTCCAGCCGCTGTGGCTTCAGCTTTCATGCGGCGCAGGCGGCGGTTCGGAGACCGTTCAGCGTGTGGCGAGGAGTTCCAGCGTGTCGATCACGCGGTTGGAGAAGCCCCACTCATTGTCGTACCAGGCGACTACCTTGACGTGGCGGCCGTCGACGCGGGTGAGGGCGGCGTCGAAGATCGACGAGGCAGGGTTGCCGATGATGTCGGACGAGACGAGCGGGTCGTCGGAGTACTCGAGGATGCCGAGGAGCGGGCCCTGCGTGGCGGCGCGGTACGCAGCCAGCACATCGTCGCGGGTCACGTCGCGGGCGACGGTGGTGTTGAGTTCGACGATCGAGCCGACCGGCACAGGCACACGAATCGAGTCGCCGGACAGCTTGCCGTCGAGGCTGGGCAGCACGAGGCCGATCGCCTTGGCGGCGCCCGTCGTGGTCGGCACGATGTTGACAGCGGCGGCGCGGGCGCGGCGGGCGTCGCGGTGCGGACCGTCCTGCAGGTTCTGCTCCTGGGTGTAGGCGTGCACCGTGGTCATGAAGCCGTGCTCGATGCCGGCGAGCTCGTCGAGCACCGTGGCAAGCGGTGCAAGGGCGTTGGTCGTGCATGAGGCGTTCGAGACGATTGTGTGCGCGATCGGGTCGTATGCCTCCGTGTTGACTCCGTAGGCGAGCGTGACGTCGGCACCGTCCGACGGCGCACTCACGAGCACCTTCCTCGCGCCCGCGTCGAGGTGAGCGCGGGCGGCCTTGGCGGAGGTGAAGCGGCCGGTTGCCTCGAGCACGATGTCTACGCCCAGCTCGGCCCACGGCAGCTGTGAGGGTTCGCGCTCGGCGAGCACTGTGATGCGACGGCCGTCGACGACGAGGGCATCCACGTCAACGGTCACCGGACGGCCGAGCCGTCCGGCCGTCGTGTCGTAGGCGAGGAGCCGGGCGAGGGTGACGGGCTCGGCGAGGTCGTTGACGGCGACGACTTCGAGGTCGCTGTCGCGTTCGAGTAGTGCGCGCAGCGCGTTGCGCCCGATGCGGCCGAATCCGTTGATGGCGATGCGAGTCATGCGTTGTGTTCCTTCGGTTCGTTACCAGTGCTTGTTGAGAGGCGCTGCGCTTCTTTTCGGCACAGCTGCGCTCATGGCCCGGAACGTGAATTCGCGGGAGGTGCCGGTGTTGATGAGAGGGGCTGCTCAGCGATCAACACCGGCTGCTCGGTGGGACGTTGTTCGGCTAGAAGACCTTCAGGCCTCGCAATGGCGTTCGCCTACCGCTTATGCTTCGGCGGATTTTCGGGGACTGTGAACCTTGTGGCGGACGAACAGCGCGGCAGGTACGGCCATGACGATCAGTACGACTCCGCCGATGACGTTGCCCACGTGCACGGCGTCGGTGAAAGCCCTCGGTACCGCCGTTCCCACCACGCGGGCAAGGGAAGCGGGGAGGTCCGCTCCGCCACCCCCGTGTGACACACCCTCCACGATCTTGTCCGCCTGCGGCGAGGGGATGTTCGCCTCGACGAGGCGGTCGTGCAGGTTGCGGGGGAAGCGGCTGGTGACGATCGTTCCGAGCACACTGGGGCCGAGAACCGTGCCCAGCTGGCGAGCCATGTTGACCGCTGCCGCCGCCATGCCCTCCTGCTGTGGCGGGACGCTGTTGACCGCGGCGGCCGTCGAAGGTGCCGTCAGCAGGCCCGCGCCGACGCCCGCGATGAGCAGCCCCGGCCACATCGCCCCGTAGCCTCCCGAGGCGTCGGTCGCGAGCAGTGCGAGGGACCCGGTTCCGATGAGGACGAGACCTGCGGTGATCAAGGAGGTCAGGCCGACCCGGCGTACCAGCACCCGGGCGGCCACCACGGTGACCAGGAGGAACGGTCCGAACAGCGGCAGCAGGCGCACCCCGACGTCGAGAGGGCTGGTCTGTCCCACGCGTTCCATGTAGAGCACGCTGAGCAGGGCGACACCGACCAGTCCGAAAACGCTGACAGCGGCCACGCCCATCACGGCCGAGAAGGAAGCGCTCCGAAAGAGCCTCAGGTCCAACATGGGGTCGGGGTTGCGGAGTTCCACGCGTACGAACAGGAACAGGGATAGGGCGAAGACCACGTACATGGTGATGATCGGTGCCTCGGTGTAGCCCGTGGAGCCACCTTGGATGATCGCGTAGGTGGCCGAGGCCGTCATCACAGTGCCGAGGACGAGGCCCGCGAGGTCGGGCTTGCGCGTGGGGTGCTTGGACTCGGCCACGAAGGCCGGGGCCAGGAGGAGGGCCACGCCGGCGATGACGATGTTGGCGATGTAGACGGAGTGCCAGGAGAAGTGTTCGAGCAGGGCTCCGGCGAGGATAGGGCCGACGGCGAGGCCGACTCCGGAGCATGCGGCCCAGATGCCGATCGCGGAGGTGCGCTCGTGCGGGGCGGTGAACGTGGCGCTGACGATCGCCAGGCTCGTCGGCAGTACGGCTGCCCCGCCGAGGCCCGCGGTCGCCTGTGCGGCGATGAGCATGCCGGCGCTGTCGGCGAAGACAGCGACCACGCTGCCGGCCAGGAAGACGGCGGCACCCAGGCTGAACACTCGCCGGCGCCCCACGAGGTCGCCGAAGGTACCTGCGGACATCACGAAGCTCACGACAGCGAGGCTGTAGGCGCTGGTGATCCACACCAGGGTGCTCGCGGTGACGTGCAGGTCGGTCTGTATGTCGCCCAGGGCCGAGATGGTGGAGGTGACGTCGACGAAGGCCATCATGACGCCGAGGCAGACCACCAGGAGGCCGAGCCAGCGGGACCGCCCGCTGCCGGGGCCCGCGGCGCGGGAGGTCTGAGCGGGAACGGACGCCGTCATCGGACCGCCACCGCCCTCTTCGGAGACACGCCCAGTGACACCACGCCCGCGACGGCCATGAGGGCCATCGCGACCAGCCACGCGTGCCGGTAAGTGTCCAAGGAGGCGCCACCGGAGGCGGTGCCGAGCATGGCGACCAGGATGCTGATGCCGACGACCGAGCCGATCTGCGTCGACATGGTCACGATGGCGCTGCCGGTGGCGGCCTCCTCGGGGCGCAATCCGACCGTCGCGGACGAGACGACGGTCGGTAGCGCCAGGCCGGCGCCGAACCCGAAGAGCAGCCAGCACGGGAGGACTCCGGAAAGGTAGTTCGGGTCGTCGTGCAGCAGGAAGACGAAGAGCAGGATGCCGACGGAGGCGATCGCGCTGCCGACCGCCGCGACGACACCGGCCGGGATCCGGAACCGGCGCTGGAGGGTCTCACTGATGGTGGCGGCGACCGCGAAGCCGATCGGGCCGGGAAGGCTGGCGCATCCGGTCTTGATGGCGGAGTAGTGCCAGTGGTTCTGCATCCAGAGGATCGACGACAGCAGGAGGCTGGCGAACGAGGCCAGTTGCAGCATGCCGGCGAGGTTCGCCGAGGCGAAGATCCGGTCACGGAAGAGCGAAAGGTCGACCACGGGCACCCGGTGCCGTGACGAGCGGAACAGGAACGCCACCAATCCGACCACTGCCACGGCCAGGGACGTGATGACGCGGGTGTCCGACCAGCCCCAGTCGGGCGCCTTCACCACGCCGAGAGCCAGGGCGCCGACCATGACGATCAGCAGGACGCCGCCGAGCAGGTCGGGGATGCGGGCGTCCTGTTCGTGCCGGGCGTTGGTGATGAGCCGGGCGGCCAGTGCGATGGCGAGCAGTCCGACGGGAATGTTCACCAGGAACAGCCACCGCCAGGAGGCCTGGACCAGCAGCCCGCCGAAGATCGGTCCGCACACCCCGGACAGCGAGCCTGCGGTGAACCAGATCTTGACGTACCGCTCCACCTTGTCGGCGGGGGCGCTCGTCAAGACCAGGCCGAGGCTGGCGGGGGTCAGCAGGGCGGCACCCACCGCCTGGATGGCGCGGAAGACGACCAGCACCCAAACGTCGCCGGACAGCGCCGCACCGAGGCTCGCCGCTACGAAGACGGCCATGCCGAGCAGGAAGCCGTTCTTGCGTCCGAAGCGGTCGGCGAGCCGCCCGGCAGGGACGAGAAGGGCAGCGAAGACGATCGCGTAGCCATTGAGCACCCAGCTCAGGTCCGACAAGGAGGTCGAACCCAGTCCCTGCCCGATGTTCGGCAGACCGACATTGGTGATCCACACGTCGAGTTGGCCGAGGAAACTCGCCATGGCCATCACGGCGAGGATGAGGACAGGCCGTGTTTTTGGTGTCTCCCCGCCTTTCGTCTGCGCTCGCGCAGGGGCCATCTGATCTTGCCAAGACATACGTCTTTTATCCGTTCCGTGGGCTTCGAGGGTGCCGTGAGCAACTGGCAGCAAAGTTCTGGACTGATTCGCCAAGAACTCTACGAAGTTCTGGAACGACGTGTCAAGAATGCTCGTGCGGCCTGTAAAGTGGCCCCATGGGACGCCCACCAGGATTCGACAGGACCAAGGTCATGCAGGCCGTCGAGCGACAGTTCCGCCGAAGCGGATACGCCGGCACGAGCGTTGACGACATCGCCAAGGCCGGCGGGCTGGGCCGCGGCAGCCTTTACGCCGCCTTCGGCGACAAGAGCACCCTGTACCGGCAGACGCTGTCGGCCTACTGCGAGCGCAACGAGGCCGCCTGGGCGGCGGTACTCGAAGGCCCCGACGAGACCGCGCTGGAGCGGCTGCGGGCATATCTCTTGAAGTCGGCACGGGTCGTCCATGACGACCCCGACGGGCTCGGCTGCATGGTGACCGGCTTCGTCGTCGAGGGAGTCGACCACGATCCGCAGGCCCGCGCACGCGTCCGGCAGGCTCTCGCGAGAATCGGGGGCTCACTGACCGAGTGCGTTCAGGCCGGACAGCGCCATGGCGACCTCGATCCGGAGGCGGATGCCCCCGAAATCAGCCAGATGCTCATGGCGGTTAACCGGGGCATGGAAGTAATGGCCAGGGCCGGGCTCGACGCGGTCGCGCTGGAACGCGTCGCCGGTCACGCGTTCGAGGGACTCCCGCTCACGGTGCAGGCCCGGTCCCAGCAGGTGTCCCAGGCGGCCACCGCGGATGCTTCCTGAGCGCTCACGCGCAGGTCAGGAGACGTTCGGATCGCGCTCCGCCCTGGCCGGAGTCGCCCTCCTGCGCCACCGTGTGATCCTGACGTGCCATCTCTGACGCCGCTACCCGTGACGGGGTGTCACCGGCGCACCTGGATCCCGGTGCGTGAGTATCCAACGTCGTGTGACCTCCTCGGAGGGGGACGTCGGTCGGCTGGCGGTAGTTGCGCGGTCAGGTCTGCGCCGGCTCCGTCTTGTGGCGGAACAGGGTCCGGTATTCCTGGGGGGAGGTGCCGAGGTGCCGGTGGAAGGCGGCCCGCAGCGAAGCGGGAGCACCGAAGCCGGTGAGGCGGCCGACCTGCTCGACGGGCACGGTGCTCGCCTCCAGCAGTTCGCGTGCTCGGTCGATACGCGCGTCGGTCAGCCAGGCCATCGGTGTAGTGCCGGTTTCCTCGCGGAAACGGCGGATCAAGGTCCGCCGGGACATATGGGCGTGTTCTGCGAGGTCGTCGACAGTGAAGGTGGCTGCGAGGTTGTCGAGCATCCACTCGCGCAGGGGAGCGAGCTCGTCTCCGCTGGCTTCGGGGCGGAACTGTTCGATGAACTGCGCCTGGCCGCCCCGTCGCCGTGGCGGTGCGACGAGGTCTCGTGCGTGTGTGTTCGCTGCTGCGGCGCCCAGGTCGGTGCGGATCAGGTGCAGACACAGATCGATCCCTGCCGTCACGCCGGCGGATGTGAGGATGTCGCCGTCGTCGACGTAGAGCTGGTTGGGCAGGACATCGACGTGCGGGTAGCGCCGTCGCAGTTGCTCGGCATGCCGCCAGTGCGTGGTGGCGGGGCGCCCGTCGAGCAGTCCGGTCGCGGCAAGGGCGAAGACCCCGGTGCAGATGGAGACGAGCCGGGCGCCCCGGGCGTGAGCCGCCCGCAGCGCTGCCAGCATTCCCGGTGAGTGGGTCGTGTCGATGTCGTCGTAACCCGGGATGATCACGGTGTCGGCGTCCTCCAGTGCCTCGAGGCCGGCTGCGACAGTGATCGTGAAGCCGGACACGGGCACGGGTCCGGGCCCGTTGTCGGCGCATAGGGTCAGCTCGTAGTGCGGGTCCGTCGAGAAGATCTGCGTCGCAGCGCCGAATTCGAGCGCGAGCACACCGGGCAGCACGAGCACGGTGACATGGTGTCTGTTCGTCATGGTGGCACGACAGTAGCGCTGGTTGGCATCAGTGCCACTTTTCGCGCGAGATCCGCTCTCGTAGCGTCGAGTCATGACCGACATTCCTGCCCCCTCGAACAGGCTGCACGACGGCGTATTCGCTCTCCCTTCCGGGCCGCTGGTCGAAGCGAGCCTCGCCGCCGCCCGCGCCGCGATGCATCCGTCCGTGCTGAACCACTGCATCCGCGGCTTCTACTGGTCCCGTTTGTTCGCCGCCCATAAGGGGGTTCTGAACGACGCGGACTACAGCGAGGAACTCCTCTTCGCCGCCAACGTGATGCACGACCTGGGAACCGGGCCGGACGCACCGGGCTTGCTCCGGTTCGAGATCGAGAGCGCCGATCTCGCCGCCGCTGTGCTGACCGGTGTCGGCGCCCCGGCCGGGGATGTGGACAAGGTCTGGGAGGCCATCGCTCTGCACACCATTCCGCAGATCCCCGAACGAATGGGGCTGCTGACCTACCTGACCTACGAAGGCATCTCGATCGACTTCGGCAAGAACGCCGACCTCGTGGCCGGGGAGCAGAGTCAGATCCATGCCGCGTATCCGCGGCTTCAGATGGTCCACCACCTGGCCGAGGAAATCCTTGCCCACGGTGCCCGCTCCGAGTCAGCCGCGCCTCCCTACGCGCTCGCCTTCCACCTTGCGCAGGAGCGGGCAGCTGACGGCGTCACCACCATGGAGCGGGGCGTGGTCGGCGGGCCGTGGGGGGAGTAGCCAGGAGCCCTCAGCGGCTGTGCCAGGTGCCCATTCCCTATCTGAAACGTTCCTGGCTTCCCGAGAGAGCCGGGGAGTCAACCATGAGAAGCGGAGTCAAGCAGTGTCGGATTTTGCGGAGTTCACGTTTCGAGCGCAGCCGGGTTAGGACGAAGCGGTGGCTCGGGAGATCGTCACCGGTTCGATTCCCGTCAGGACGATCATCATGCACTGCTTCGACCCTCGGGCGGCCGGGGTTGCGCAGGCGGTGGCCGATCACTTCGGCGACGAGGTCTACCCCGGCGAACTTCTCCTCGACGCGACTTGTAAGAAGATGGGCTCCACAGCGACGGTGTTCCCCTGATCGTCGGGGTGGGCGCGCTGCGGATGCTCTTCGCTCGATCACGGTCTCCCAGCACCTCTTCGGTGTCGAACGAGTTGTCGTCGTACACCACTCCTTCTGTGGCGCCACCTCCTTCACGGCGGAGGGAATCACCTCTGCGTGGAGAAATGAGCAGCACACCGACATCTCGTCGTTGTACGACTGGGACGGCATCGCCATCACCGACTTCGAAAAGTCGCTCAACTACGACGTGAGTCTGATCCGCAACAGCCCGGGCACCCGAAGCACGTGGAGATCTACGGCCTCTTCTACGACATCGATTCCGGCGACCTGACCGAGATCGTCCGCGACGTTCCCGCCGAGGTTGCGCAATAGTCCGTACGAAAGCACAGCGGACGGGGTAAATCTCGTGGACGTCCGCCTTACCCGCGCTCGACTTCACTGTCTCAGGGCGTGGCGGCCGGTACGTCGACCAAGACCACGGAGACGAAGTGCCCGGTAGCAGCCAGGCACTTCGCCGCCGCTGTGCCCGGGTCGGACTGCCACTGTGCTTCGTCGAGCAGTCCGGACAGCCGACCGAATCGGTTGCCTCGCCAAGGATCTGATCCACGGTGAACTCGCCTGTGCTCGCCCGTTCCTGTACCCACTTGACGGCCTGTGCCGGATCGTCCAGCAGGTCGGTGAGGAAGTCGGCACCGACATCTGCCAGCGCGCCGTCCGCCTGGGCCAAGATCCCTTCCGCCTCGGTTATGGCGCATCGCGCGGCGTCCTGAGCACGCGCCGCGTCCCCCGAGTACCGGCAGAGGCCGCCAAGCAGCCCGAGGTTCACGGGGACATCAGTCTGTGTGGGCGGGGCCTCGGCGACCGGCCGGTACACCTCCCCGGCGGCTTGTGCGCAGTCGCCGATCAGTTCGGTGAGAGTGGCGAGCAGCCAGGCGTGCCGACGACGGCGTGCGAGCGGCTCCGCGCAATTCGGCGCGGCCACCCCGTCCATGCCTCGTTCGGGCAGCGGATCCATGGTCAGTACCTCGTCGATGCCGAGTGCGGCACAGCGCCATGGCGACCTCGATCCCGAGGCGGACGCCCCGGGGGATCAGTCACCTGCTCATGGCGGTCAACCGGGGCATGGGAGCGCTGGCCTGGGCCGGGTCCGACACGGCCGCGCTGGAACGCGTCGCCGATCAAGCGTTCGCCGGGCTCCCGCTCACGGCACAGGCCTGGTCCCCGCAGGCGCCCCGCCCGGGTCCGGTCGTCTCTGGCGCTTCCTGAGCGCCGCTTGCCCGAGGGCACTCCGCGGTGCGGTCAGCGTTCCGCGGCGAATGACTCGACGTAGGCCAGGGCTCCGTACAGTGCGTCGCGCAGAGGCGTGGAATCGCCGGCCGCCTGGTCCAGCAGCGCTCCGCCTTGAAACGCGGCGGTGAGCAGGTGGGCGAGCGCGGCCGGGTCGGCCTCCGGCCGTAGTTCGCCGCGCTCGCGCATCTTGCCCAGGCCGCGCTTGAACAGCTCATGCCACCGCTCGAAGCCGACTTCCACCGCGTCCCGGTGGATGGGCTCGGTCTTGACGACCTCAGCGGCCAAAGAGCCGAACGTGCACCCGCCGCGCAGCATGTCCTGCGAGGCGATGTAGGAGTCGGCCCACCAGTGGAGGGCGGCGAAGCTGTCCAGCTCGCCCAGCTCGGGTGCCTGGTGGCGGGCGACGATGCTGTCGGCCTGCCAAGCAAGCACTGCGCGCACCAGGGACTCCTTGGTGGGGAAATGGCGCGTCAGCTGCGAGCCGCTGACTCCGGCGGCCTGACGGATCTGATCGTTGTTGGTGTTCTGCGCCCCGTGTTCGTAGATCAGTTTTGCCGCCGCCCTGACGATGCGTTCGCGTGTGGCCAGGCCCTTTGCGGTGAGCTTCCGGCTCGACGCTTCGCTGGTGGTGGTCATGGGGGCAACAGTAACGCAAAAAAGGGCTTGACAGCCCATTCCAAAGGGTGTCTCCTGACCGCAGACCAAAAAAGGGCTGCCAGGCCCATTTCCTTGGAGGCGGACAGGATGTCCACACAGGCTGCACCGCAGGCGGTCGCGACGACAACGCGCAGCGGCCCGGGTCCGGCCGCCACCGAGGCGGGTCACCCGCGCCGCTGGAGCATCATGGCGGTGCTCGGTGCCGTCGCCTTCATGGCGCAGCTCGACTTCTTCGTCGTCAACGTCGCCCTCGACGGAATCGGGCAGTCCTTCCCCGGCACGAACGTCGCGAACGTGTCGTGGGTGCTGTCGGCCTACGCGATCGTCTTCGCCGCCGTGCTCGTGCCCGCGGGCCGGATCGCAGACCACCGGGGACGCAAGAAGATGCTGCTGTCCGGAGTGGCGCTCTTCACCCTCACCTCAGCCGTCGCGGCCGCCGCACCCAGTCTCGGCGTGCTGGTCGCGGCCCGGGCTGTCCAGGCCGTCGGCGCGGCGATGATCGTGCCGACCTCGCTCGGCCTGCTCTACCCGAGCTTCCCCAAGCGCCAGCACACCCTGGTCGTCGGCCTGTGGGCGGGCGTGGGCGCGATCGCCGCCTCGGCCGGCCCGCCCGTCGGCGGTCTGCTCGTCACCCTCGACTGGCGCTGGATCTTCCTGATCAACGTCCCCGTCGGCATCGCCACCCTCCTCGCCGGCGCGCTGCTCCTGCCCGAGGTGCGCCAGCCCAAGGGCGCCGCCGTGCCGGACGCGGCGTCCACCCTCGCACTGCTGCTGGCCGTGAGCCTGCTGGTGCTCGCCACCGTCCAGGGACCGGCGTGGGGCTGGACGGACGTCCGCACCGTGGCCCTGTTCGCCGCAGCCGCCCTGGCCGCCGCCTCGACCATTGAGCGCACCCTGCGCGCCAAGTCACCGGTGATCGAGAAGCAGCTCTTCGTCGGCAGGCAGTTCACCGCCGCCACCGTGGCCCTGTTCCTGTTTTCCGCCGGCTTCGCCATCGTCCTGCTCGGCACCGCCCTGTTCATGCAGGAGGTCTGGCACTTCAGCCCGCTGCGCGCAGGCGTCTCCATCGCCCCGGCCCCCCTGGCCTCGATCGCCTTCGCCATGAACGCAGGCCCCATCCAGCGCCGCTTCGGACGCACCGCCCCCGCCGTCACCGGCACGCTGTCCATGGCACTGGCCGCCGGCTACTGGCTTGCAACCGTGCACACCACCCCCGACTACTGGGGCGCCATGTTCCCGGGCCTGATTCTGGTCGGCCTAGCCGGCGGGCTCGCCTGGGCACCGCTGTTCGCCGCCGCAGGCACCCTCGCACCCGAACGCGCCACCACCGGCAGCGCCGTACTCAACATGAGCCGACAGATCGGCAGCGCCGTCGGCGTGGCCGTGCTCGTCGCCCTCACGCCTCACGCCACGCTCATCGGATTCGACCATGCCTGGTCGGTCCAGGCCGGAGCCGGTCTGGCCGCCGGTATCGCCCTGCTCGCCCTCCACTCCCGCCGCATGCCCTGACAGCACGGCCTCCCAAGCGCTCGGGAGCGAACGCTATCGCCCATGGAGCGCCTTCTCTCGGCCCTACGCGGCCGGGGTCCACCGAGTTGGGTCACTATGCAGTCGGCGCACAACTGCATGCGGCCATCGGGGTGCAAGAGGGCTTGGTGCAGACCGGAGAGCCGGGGCCGCCCGATTTGCGGGATGTGGCGGCGGGCTGGCTGTATTCGCGTGTACCGGGTCGGCGAGAAAGGCTGAGCTCCCGACACTCCGAGCCCCATTGTTCGAAGTCCGCCGGGACATCCTGGGCCTACCTGGGCAGCCTTCCTGGCGCGGTGCATCTCCCGCGCGGGGGGTCGTTGACGCCGCAAACGCCCTCGCTTACGCCTTGCTGTGAAGCAAACCGAGATTTTTCTGCCATATCGGGAAGACTCTGGAGCCCCTGATAGTTCTAAAACAAGTAGTAACAACTACATGTTTTCAAAGTGGGCGACAGTTCCAGGCGTGTGAGCGCGACGAGGAAGGAGAAGGTCCATGAGCGACAATAAGTGGATGGTTGGATTCCGCCGCCGCTCTGGGGTGGGAGTGATCATTGAGCACTTCTATCTGGTGGACGGCGTATCAGACAGTGCCGAAGCACGCCGCGCTGCCGCCCGGATGGCCGAGTTCGAGTCGGAGCCTGCGGGCCGACGTGGCGGCGAACTCGACGTCCAGCGGGTGCAAGTGCAGCGAGTCATCAGTGGCCTGCTGGGTCATGTCAGCCTGTCCGCTCCGGTAGCCGACCGGATGGCAATGCCCTCCGCATGCTCGGTGATGTCGCCGGCTGGGGTGGCATGATGAGCCGCTCCTACGAACAGACCTGTTTCATCGCCCGCTCGCTTGACGTGCTGGGTGAGAGATGGACGCTGCTGATCGTGCGGGAGCTGGCCCTGGGCCCTCGCCGCTACGGGGATCTCCTATCGGCCCTGCCGGGCATGGGAACCAGCCTTTTGGCCGCACGTCTCAAGCACCTCGAGCAGCATGACGTGCTGCGTCGCACCACGCTGCCGGGTCCGGGCCGCGTAGCCGCCTATGAAATGACTGGCCGGGGCGAAGCGTTGATGCCGGTCCTCGCTGGCCTCGCCGAGTGGGGCGCAGGTCGGGGAGACCCGCCGCCCAGCTACACCGATCGCGCCGCCTGGTCCGTGGTGGCGATGCGCCTCACGGCTACAGGAGAGGCGGCGCGCTTCGACACGCTCACGGAGTTGGTGGTCGGCGAGGAGATGCTGTGGCTGCAGGGCGACGGCGAGCGGGTACGGGTGGAGACCGGCCCGGCGCCGCTGAAGCCCGGTCTGCGCTTGATCTGCGACAAGGAAACGTTCTACGCCCTCGCGAAGGGGCAGGTCGCCGTCGATGACGCGGTGGCCTCGGGGCGACTCGTCGTGCACGGCGAGCCAGACGCCGCCCGGCTGTTCTTCGAACTGTTCCGCCTGCCCGATGGGCATGGCACGACCCCTCACTGAGTGCGGCGCCCACTCAAAGGACTCAACCCCCCATACACCGGTACTTCTCCAGAAACGGAAACATCATCATGGAACGCAACCTCCTCGTGATCGGGTCCACCGGCAAGACCGGCGGCCAGACCACCGAACTCCTGCTCCAGCGCGGGCACCGCGTCCGCGCACTCGTCCGCGGTCACGACGGGCGCGCCGAGCGGCTCGCCGCCCTCGGGGCGGACGTCGTGGAAGGCGACGTCCTCGACCTGGACTCCCTGGCCCAGGTGACCAAGGGGATCGACGCCCTGTACTTCACCTATCCGATCCGCCCCGGCCTGATGGACGCCACCGCGAACGTGGCCCAGGCGGCGGAGGAGAACGGGGTCCAGGCGATCGTGAACATGTCGCAGGTCTCCGCCCGCCGCAACACCGCCAGCAACGCGGCACGCCAGCACTGGGTCGCCGAACGCGTCCTGGACCGCTCCCCGGTCCCCGTCACCCACATCCGCCCGACCTTCTTCGCCCAGTGGCTGATCGACACCTGGGCCGACGGAACCGGCGAACTGCGCCTGCCGTTCGCCGACGGACGCCACGCCCCCATCGCGGAAAGCGACCAGGCGAAGGTGATCGCCGCCGTCCTGGAAGACCCCGCCCCGCACGCCGGCCAGATCTACCGGCTGTACGGAGCCGAGGAGCTCAACCACTACGAGATCGCCGAGAAGATGTCGCGGGCGCTGGACCGTGAAGTCACCTACGTGCCCATCGAACTCGACGAATTCGCCGCCATCCTGCGCGGGCGCGGCGCACCGGACCACCTGATCCAGCACCTGCTCGCCGTGGCCGTCGACTACCGCAACGGCGTCTTCGCCGGCACCAACGACCTGGTGAAGACGATCGGCGGCAGCGACCCCCTCGACGTCGAGGGCTTCATCGCCCAGAACCGTGCGGCCTTCGATCTGCCCACTGCCTGAACACCGGAGCAAAACAATGAGCGTTTGGTTCATCACTGGATCGTCCCGGGGCTTCGGCCTGGAAATCACCCGTGCCGCCCTCGCCGCCGGCCACCAGGTGATCGCCACCGCGCGGAAGGCCGAAACCATCCGCGAGCAGCTTCCCGACACCGGCGACGCGCTGCTCACCGCACCGCTGGACGTGACCGACCCGCAGAGCATCCAGGCGGCCGTAGACGCAGCGGTCGAGCGGTTCGGCCGGATCGACGTCCTGGTCAACAACGCCGGCACCGGACTGCTCGCCGCCGTCGAGGAATCCGACGCCGCCGCGGTCCGCGCGGTGTACGAGACCAACGTGTTCGGACCGCTCGCCGTTCAGCGCGCCGTACTGCCGGTGCTGCGGCGCCAGCGCTCCGGCCACGTGATCAACATCAGCTCCATCGTGGGCTTCGCCACCGCGCCGGGCTGGGGCATCTACGCCTCCACGAAGTTCGCCGTCGAAGGCTTCACCGAGACCCTCCACACCGAACTGGCCCCCCTGGGCATCCACGTCACGCTCGTGGAACCGGGCTTCTTCCGCACCGATTTCCTCGACCCCACCAGCCTGCACACCGGCCCCGACACCATCGACGACTACGCGCCCACGGTCGGCGCGATGCGTGCAGCCGCCGCGAGCCTGAATCACGCCCAGCCCGGCGACCCGGTCAAGGCCGCGGGCGCCATCGTCGAGATGGCCGCCGCCTCCGAGCCGCCCCTGCGCCTGCCACTCGGAGCCGACACCCTGCAAGCCTTCGACGCCAAGCTGGACACCTTCCGCAACGAGATGGACGCCTGGCGGCACGTCGCCCACTCCACCGATCACGACTAGGACAACACCGCCGCATCCGCCTTCTCCGGCACCACGGCCCGAAGCCCTGCAGGAGCTTCGGTCGCGCCTCGACCACCCATGACCTGAAGGACGTTCCCGTGACCGCACCACAGCCGTCCGCTGTAGCACGCCATTATCGGCAAGGCGATCTGCGCCGGAAGATCGACGAAGCGCTCGACCGCCTCTACCCGGGGCATACCGCCCTCACCACCGACGACCTTCATGGCGTGGACGAGTTCCACACCGGCGGCCATGCGGCGACGCGAGAGCTGGCTGAACACCTGGAGCTGAGAGCGGGCCTGCGCGTCCTTGACGTGGGAAGCGGCCTGGGTGGCCCGGCCCGCCATCTGGCCCAGCACGCAGGCGCGGACGTCACCGGCGTGGACCTCACCGAGGAGTACGTCGACGTCGCCCGCTGGCTCACCGACCGTGTGGGCCTCACGGGCCGGGCCCGGTTCCAGCAGGGTGACGTGACCGCACTGCCCTTTCCCCGGGCGAGCTTCGACCGGGCCTGGATGCTGCACGTGGGCATGAACATCGAGGACAAAGCCCGCCTGTTCACCGAGATCAGCCGCGTCCTGACCGACGAGGGCCTCTTCATCGTGTACGACGTCATGCTCCTCGGCAATCCCGCCCTCGTCCGCTACCCACTGCCGTGGGCCTCGGAGCCCGAACACAGCTTCCTGGCCCACCCCCAGGAATACCGGTCGCGGCTGCGCAGGGCCGGCTTCGACATCGTCGCCGAGCACGATCACCGCTTGCAAGCAGTCCAGTCGCTTCGTGGCGCGGGCGGTGCGCACCACCGAACCAGTACGCCGCACAACCCTGCAGGCGGGGACACTCCTCCGGCCCCGATCAGCGTGGCGATGGGCACTGACGCATCGACCAAGGTCGCAAAGGTACTCCAGAACATCGAGGAAGGTCTCCTTGCTCCGACCGAGATGATCTGCCGTCGCCGCTGATTTCACGGAGACTGCACCTGGGGTGAAGACGCGAGCCAGGCCGAGAAGTACCGGCTCAGCGCCATGTCGTACCCGCCCGCCGGACTGATCAGGAACGGCTGCCCCTCAGGTATACCCCGGTCGTCCAACCCCTCATTGAGACCGGCGAACAGGGCGCTGAACTCCCGTAAGAACGGGGTTTCTTCGCGCGGCCACGCCTGGTCTCGGCGAGTGAAGTGCACCCGCCAACCCGTGATCGAGATGACGGTGGACGATAACCCGTGGACAGCTCAACAGCGCATAAATCAAGCCCGACGGACGTAAGCCGCCCGGTGCCGCTCACCACAGGCCCTGCGCGAGGACCGCATCCTCCAGGAGATCTTCGCGACCGGCGGCGACGTCCGCCGCATCTGCGACTTCTTCGGCATCGGAATCGACGCGGCCCTGCGCTACACCCTGGTCCTCACACAGGCCGACCCCGCAGGCCACTCCGAGCAGTAGCCGACTGGCTCGGTACACAAGCGTGGGCAGCAGTTGTTCGTCCTCTCGCCAGGCGGTTGGATCAAGCAGGGGTCGCTGTTCGCGAGAGCGGGAGGCACCCACGCTTCCGGGCGTGCTCCGGGAGCGGCTGTCTCTGAGGGGGTTGTAGTGCACTGGTCGACGGGCCTGCTCGGATTCGTGGCCGGGCTGCTGATATCGGTGGTCACGGCGCCTGTGGGCGTCTCCGGCGCCGTCTTCCTGCTGCCCGTACAGGTCAGCATTCTGGGCGTGCCGAGCCCGGCGGTGACACCGACCAACCTTCTCTACAACGTCGTCGCCGGTCCCGGTGCTCTGTTGCGTCACCACCGGACGGGGAGCTTGCGAGGGCGGCTCACGCGCCTGTTGATCGCGGGCACCGTGCCCGCCGTGGTCATCGGCGCGGTGATTCGGGTATTCGCCTTTCCCGGCCCGCGCGTCTTCCGACTCCTCGTGGCCGCCTTGCTGCTGCCCCTTGGGATCTGGTTGCTGGCACGGACACTGCGTCCGGCGGATGTCCGCCCGCCCCGGCCGCCGTCGCCCCGCGCCACGACGGCGCTGGCCCTGACCGTCGGGGTGGTCGGCGGCGTCTACGGCATCGGGGGCGGCTCCTTGCTCGGCCCGATCCTCGTCGGCCGGGGAGTGCCGGTTGCCACCGTGGCACCCGCCGCTCTGGCCTCCACCTTCATCACCTCGATCATCGGGTCGTCCACCTACGCACTGCTCTCCCTCGCTGTGACCGGTGACGTCGCCCCCGACTGGCTCCTCGGCCTGTCGTGTGGAGCCGGCGGACTGGTCGGCGGGCACCTCGGTGCCCGGCTCCAGCCGCATCTGCCCGAGGCCGGTCTCCGGCTCTTGCTCGGCGCTCTCGCCGCAGGCATCGGCGCCCTCTACACGGTCCAGACCATGAGCTGACATCCAGGTCTCAACTTCCGGCTGTGGACTGCTATCGCAACGGGCGACCATCTCGGACCTACCTCGACTGGTAGGTGCCTCCCGGACCCGAGTCGAAGTGGTGTCGGGCCCGACGCACGATGCCAGTCGCCCGGAACTCAGGACCTCACCTACACTCATCACTGCACCTCCCGGAGCCTGAGGGGCAGCAAAGGCGCTTCAGTTTTCGTGAACTCGGCGCTTTTGGCGTGCATCCGGGCGTCGGTGTCGAACAGTTCGCGTTCCCGTGGGTGGAGTAGGTGTTGGGTGATGAAGGATCGGCCCGCGGCCTTCCACAGGCCGCGTCCCTTGGTCAGTGCGGAGACCGCCTGTGTCTCGACCCCGGTCAGGCCCAGCAGTGAGGCGGCGGAACCCAGCTGGTCGGCTTCCTGGCGGTAGATGATCCGTGTGGAACAGTCGGTGAGCAGGCCTTCGGCCAGTGCTCGGCCCCGGGAGCCAGCATCGCCCGCGGTGAGCAGGTCGGACAGGCGGTGGATGACCATCATGTTGGCGATGCCGAGTCCGCGGCTGAGTTTCCACTGGGACTGCATGCGCTCCAGCAGGGCTACGTGCCGCATTACCCGCCACGCTTCGTCGTAGATCACCCAGCGTCGCCCTCCTGCGGGATCCGCGAGCGCGGACTCCATCCAGGCCGAGGCGCAAGTCATCGCCAGGACGAGCGCGGTGTCATCGCCGGCGCCGCCGAGGCGGGACAAGTCGATGGAGAGCATCGGAGCGGCCGGGTCGAAGTCCACGGTCGACGGCGCGTCGAACATCCCGGACAAGTCACCGTGAACCAAGCGCCGCAAGGCGTGGGCCAGGTCCTCGGCGGCCTGCCCAAGGCGCCCCGACAGCTCCCCGAGCGCACCGTCGAGTCGCTCGGGAGAGCCGAGTACGTACGCCACGTCGCCGAGCAGTGGTGTGGTGCCCGTGGCGTCGGCGTGCGTGACTGCTTGGTCGAGCGCGACGTCGAGTGCGGTGTGCTCCATTGGGTGTAGGTCGCGCCGCAGGACGGTCTTCGCGAGGGAGCCGAGCAGGAGAAGGCGTCGTTTGCGGACCTCGCTGGCAAAGTCCGTCTCGCTGACGCCGGACGGCTTGGAGGGCGCGTCCAACGGATTCAGCCGGCCCTGGAGCCCGGGTCCAAGTGCGATGGTCTGCCCGCCCAATTCCTTGGCGACGATGGTCCATTCGCCCTTGGGATCGCAGGGTACGTAGATGCGGTAGCCGAAGGCCACGGCTCGCACGGCAAGAGACTTGGCCAGCGCGGACTTGCCCATGCCGATGACCCCGGCGAGCAGGATGTTGGGGTTGGTGAAGCCGTCGAGCCGTCCGTACAGGGCGAACGGGTCGTAGGTGAACGCCGCTTCGGCGTGCACGTCGCGTCCGACGTAGATGCCCTGGGCGCCGAGGCCGCCCTCGGCGAGGAAGGGGTAGGCGCCCGAGGCGGTCGCGGTGGTCATTCGATGGGCGGGGAGTTTGAGTCGGCCACCTCGGGCGGAGGCGGGACCGGGGCGCCCTACGGGCAGATAGGTGGCACGCAGGTCGGGGTCGGCCCCGGCCTGAGGTGTGCTGGCCTCGGGCCGGGCGGCATTGCGGGCCTGGTCGCTGCCGGCGGCGAACTGTTTACGGGCGGCGCGGGCCGTACGGCGGTCGCTCTTGCGGGGAACGAACAGTGGGCTGGCGTAGGCGCGAGTGCGGGAGTACATGGCGTGGTGCTCCTGGTGGTCAGTGCCGGGTGAGGCCGGTGAAGGGGTCCCGCAGGTCGGCCGGGGTGTGGTCGCGTCGAACTCGGGCCGAGGCCGCCAGATGGCGCTGGCACACGGTGAGTTCGGGCGCGCCCTCGGGCAGCCGGGTCCGGCAAGCGTCATGGGTGGCAAGGCGGTCAGTGCCCGGATGCGGCGCCGAGTGGAAGGCTGCGTGGAGGTGTTCGGCTGCTTGCCACAGCCGGATCCGACAGGCCCTGAGGTGATCGCCCTCGGCATCGGCGACCTGGGCGGTGCGTACGGCGTGCGTGTCGAGCAGCTCGTACAGGGCAATCACGTGGGCGTGCAAGGTGTCCAGTTCGGTGCGGCTTGCGGCGACCGGGGCGACGGGCATGTTGATGGCCCGGTGGAAGTCGAGCGCGGCGGTGGCGAACGGGATGAAGTCCGACGCCAGTTCGGTCAGGGGCTCGGTCGGCATGAGGTTGCCCTTCGGGTGAGCGTGGTCGGTGGTGCTGGGGTGCGCTACGGGCGGGCGAGTGGCAGGGCGGCGTTGGTGAACGCTTCGGCCTGCTGCCAGGTCAGCGGGCGCAGATCGATGAGCGCGGCGACGGCGGCGGTCTCGATCGCGGCGCAGGCGGCGTTGAGCTGTTCGTCGCTGTCGGCGCTGACGGTGAGCAGGCCTGTGAGGGCGACATCAGCGTGCCCGGCGATGAGCTGGCGTTCGCGCTGCTTGATGTCGGCGTACTCGACCGAGTCTTCCTCGGAATCGACCTGGCCCTTGCGTGCTCGCTCGGCGGCGTCTGCGATCACGGTGGCCTTCTTGCGCTGTACGTCCTTGAGTGCGGAGTCCAGTCCCTTGGGCTCATACGTCAGTGACAGGGTGCGGCGGACGCCGGAGGTGAACAGGAGCTGGTGGAGGAAGCCCGGTGAGGTCTCGATGCGGGGCCAGTTCTCGATCCAGAACGTGGCGTGGTGGGCGGAGTCGGTGTGGATCCGGTCGGCCTTCTCGACCAGGACGACGGGTCCAGCGGCAGCCGGGTCGGCTTGCGGGTGCCCTGAGGCGGACCACTGGTCGAGGGCGGCCGACGCCTTGGGGTCGTACGCAGTTCGGATCACGGCGGCGATCTCGGTCGCGGTCAGCCAATTGCTAGGCATGAGGCCGGAGTTGCGGGCGGCCTGGTCGAAGGTGGAGGTGAGCTGGGCCAGGACGGCGAAGCCGCCGGTGAGCCCGCCGCCGGCCTGGTTGATCAGGCGGCGGGCCGCCTTGAGGTCGAGGGCGAGGGCGACGTATGCCTCGTGTGGCGCGGCGGCCGGACCAGCGGCGGCCAGCAAGTCACGGTAGATGGGCCCAGCCAGCGGCGAATGCGTATCGCCGTGCTGATTCCAGTAACGGTGGAGCGCGTCACCGGAGTCGGGGACCGTGCGCTCGAGGACCTGGACGCGGGCGATGTGCCCGGTGCGCGCGAGGGCGGCGAGCGTGCGGCCCCAGCCGGAGACGTTGCTGGTCTGGGTGGCAGGGTCTAGCAGGGCGAAGGCACGGGAGGAGACCTTGACCACGGCGGTGAGGGTGCCCTCGTGTGGGTCGTGCACTGCGCCGAAGCGGCCGTCGGGAGAGGTGGCCACGCGCAGCGATGCAGCGGTTCCGGGAAGGTGGAGCAGGCCCTCGCGTTGCGGCCGGGTCGAGGGCCGGGTGAGCCAGATCAACTGGCCCCGGAAGCGACGGAGCGCGTAGCGGAATACGATCGGCGCCCAGTCGGCGAGCGAGCGTCCACGGTGGCGCATGAAGACTGCCGCGAGTACCAGGGCCCACAGCGGTATCAGGTTGAGTGCCCCGGTCACGCCGGCTGAGAGCAGCACCGCGAGCAGCAGCAGGCCGGTGACCGCGACGACGATCAGTTGCGGGGCCGAGAGTCCGAGCAGCACGCCGCGGCGTGAGCGGTGTGGGAACTTCACGGTGACCGGACCGTCGGGGTGAGGAGAGCCAGAGTGCATGGCGAAGCCGTCCTTGGAGCGTGAAGAGAAGGAAGGGGGAGGGAGGATGGGGCGGCCGGGCTGGGCTTCCGGCCGCCCCATCAGCTATGGGCTATGAGCCCGAATCGCCCGGCGGCGCGGGATAGATCCATCGTTGCGGGGTGGCACCGCCCTGCGGCGCAGGCCCGATGCGTGGCGGTGCCGGCGGATCCTGGTGTGTAACCCGTGGCGGTGCGACGGAGGCACTTTGTGGCGTTGGCGTTGAGGCCACTGGAGCGGAGTCGCTCGCGGAACCCTGGCCGGGGCGCTGAATGAGAGGTACTCCCCGGTCGCCGCCCGTGGGAGGCCGGCGGATCAGCGCCCGACCCTTGTCGCCGGAGGCGTTCGGGGCCTCGCCGAAGCGGAAGTGGGCCTGGTTCGGCTTCTCATCTCCGCCGGAGCCGCCGGTCGGATCGATCCCGGAGGCAACACCGTCCGACCCCTGGCCCGGAACCTTCGCCGGACCCTGCGGAGCACGCATCCCCATACCGGACTGCATGGCGAGCTGACCTGCAGTTTTGGCCGCGCCAGCGGCCACCGCCATGCCCGCAACACCGGAGCGGTGCACGTCGCCATGGCCACCGCCGTCGGCTGCCCAGTGCACGAACTTGTACGTCGCATACGGGCAAAGCATGACGAGGACCATCACGACGATGCCCGCGAGCGCATCGGACAGGGCGCTGAGCCCGTCGTTTGCGTCGGACTTGCCCATGGCCGAGACGCCCAGAAGGAATACGATCGTCATCAGGAGCTTGGAGACGATCAGGGTACTGGTGGCCTCGATCCAGCCACGCCGCCACCGCTTGGCGACCTCCCAGCCGCCACCGGCCCCGGCAAACACGGCAAGCGTAACGAGCACCAGGATGCCGACCTTGCGGGCCACCATGACTGCCCAGTAAAGGAAGGCGCCCACCGCGCAGCCGAGTGCCATCAGAGAGGGGATGGCCCAGCCTAGGCCGTACATCGGCCCCAATTCGTTGACCTTGATGACCCGGCGCACCGCATCGTCCACCGAACTGTTGGCCGCCTTGAACAGTCCCGCACTGAGTGCGTCGACCACGGTGATTGCGACGGTGGTGCAGGCGATGGCAGCGAAGGCGAACAGGACTCCGGCCACGGTGCCGTAAACCGCCTGGCCGAGGGCTCGCTCGTCCCGTCGCCAGGCGGCGCGGGTGAGTTGCAGACAGAACGTCCCCACGGTCAGGATCAGGCCGATGGGCAGGATCAGTTCGTAGTTGCTGCGGAACCACTCGGCGTTCAGATCGATGCCCGTCGTCTGATCGACGGCCTTCGACGCCAGATCAGCTGCTGCCTGTGCCATTTCACCCATCGACTTGGCGATCCAGGCACCGATTCCGTCTGTGACTGCCTCGCCGGTTACGCCGACGACACTGTCCACGGTGGCGCACACCGTGTTCATCAGAGGAAGGTCGCAAGCCCCCATCAGGGCACCTCTTTTCGAGAGTTGTGGGGGTGGATCACGGCGCGACGCTCGGCAGGACCCCGACCAGGGCACAGTTCTGGTGCGGTCGGCACTGGACGGCGAGCGTTGTCGAGCGGGACTCGGCCCCGGCGCCTGAGCCCTCCCAGGCGATGGACTGCTTGCCGGTGACCGTGACGGCGTAGACGTACGCCTCGGTGATCGCGCCGGGATCCTGGGCCAGGGCCGTCTTGAACGCCTGCGGGAAGTGGCCCTCGCCGACCGTGGCGCTCGCGTGCTGCTGGTTGTCGTGCATCCGTGACCACAGCACCGGCCTGGGGACCTGGTCCAGGACCGACTTCCAGTCCGCGTACTTCTTCTCGCTGGTCATCCACTGTTTGAGGCCGGCCAGGTGCTCGGCCTGGGAGGAGGAACGTGTGTTGTACGTCCACAGGACCTTCGTGGCGGCCTCGCCGAAGACGATCGGATCGCTCGTCTTCGGTGGTGCAGCGACCGCCGAATCTGCGTGCGGAGCTGCGGACGCGGAGGCCGACGCTGAGGAGGGTGGCGAAGCCGGGGCTGCCTTGGCCGAAGCGGGGCTCCCCGGGCGCGTGACGTACGCGAGGAGCCCGGCGACGGCCAGCAGCACGGCGAGGACGGCCCCGCCGATGGAAGCTCGGCGAAGTACCGAGGCCGGAGCCTGGTGCGTTCGCTCGTCAGCGGAGGGAAGTGGTTTCTTCGGCATCAGTGGACGTGCGTCCCCATCGCCGAGAAGAACGCCACGATGCCGTTGGCCGCGCCGAGCAGCAGCGCGCAGCCGGCCGCGACGACGGTGCCCTTCTTGCCGTTGGCCTCCGCCTGGTGGCCGCCGCTGTGGTGGCCCCAGGCCCAGACGATCGCCGAGATCGCGAGCGCGCCCACCACGGCGATGATGCCGAACAGGTTGATGCTGCCAATGACCTTCTTCAAGACATCGAGACCGGGCAGGCCGCCCTCGCTCGGGCTGACGCCAGGGTTGTACGCCAGGCTTTGGGCATGCTGCATGAGCTTCACTTGAACTCCAGTACGATTTTGGGCGCGCGAGAGCCCGGAGAGGGTGGAGCGAGAAGAGAGGGGTAGGCGTCGGTCAGACGATCCGGCGGGCGGCCAGCAGGCCCGGTCGCCAATCGGTGACGGTCGAGATCTTGACCACGTCGCCGGTGTGCGGTGCCTGAAGGATCAGGCCCTCACCGATGAACATTCCGACGTGTTCCGGGACTTCGGCGGTGCCGCGGGTGAAGAGGAGATCGCCCGGCTTGAGGGCATCCACGCTAACCGCCTCGCCCTCTTTGACCTGCGTGTACGTGGTCCGGGAGATCGAGATCCCACCGGCCTTGTACGATGCCCGCATGAGGGACGAGCAATCGCAGCGGCCCATCGGATCCTGACCGTGCGGATCCGAACACTTGCCACCCCATTGATATGGAGTGCCGAGCTGGCCGAGCCCCCAACGGATAGCCGTGCGCACGGACTTCGGGGCGTCGGTCGGGATCTTGTAGCCCTTGGGGACGGAACCGGCGGGGAGCGGACCGAACTTGGCCCCGTCCTCGCCCGTGCCGCACCCGGAGGGCAGAGAAACCGACTCCCCGTCCTGGGTGTCCTTGGAGCCACTCCTGACGGACGTCGACTCGTTGGACAGTGACTTCGCGATGGCTTTCTGCAGAGCTGTGGCCAAGGGAATCCACTTGGCGTATGCGTCGGGTGAGCCGCTTTGCTGGACCGCCTGCGCGGCCTGCGTGACGGTCATGGACTGCCAGCCCGAGACGCTGAGCAATTCCTCGTAGAACTTCGTCGAGGCCTGCACCGGATCGCGTACCTGAGTGGCTGTCCCCCAGCCCTGACTGGGACGCTGTTGAAAGAGGCCGAGTGAATCCCGGTCGCCGTAATCCAGATTCCGCAGCCCTGACTCCTGCAGGGCCGTGGCCAGGGCAACGATCTGCCCCCGCGTCGGCACCTTCATGGCGACGCCCGTGGCCTGGATCGTCTTGGCATTCGGGATCTGCTCCGTGCGATCGTCCAGGCTTGCAACCGAAGCAAACCGTTTGTCGCCGCCCTTGAGGATCGACTCCACCTGTTTGGCGGCCGCCGAGGATTCCAAAGGCTCTGTATCACCATCAGAGCAGGCGGCCTGAGCGTCAGCGGCACCAGCTGCGGCGACAGCGATCGGCGCAATCAACAGCAGCGGACCGAGCGCCACCACCCCGACTATGCCTGCGGCCGTCTTCAACGTCGCGGGCCATACGTCGAGTGGTGGACCGGAGCGCAGGGTCCCGGTGAAGGGCGTGCCGGTGCGTGCTGCATCAGCAACTCCTTACGCGTAGGCGGCACGACAATGGCGTTCTCGTCGGAAAGGTCACCAACGCCGCGCCGGGCAGGAATAAAGGAACTCGTGGAAAGAAGGGGCCCAAGGGGTCGGCAGCAGATAACACCCATCCCCTGGGCGCCCGTTACGGAGGGCGGCAGTCAGCCGCCTTCGTAATCTCAGACTCCACACGGAGAATCGCTCCTGCCCAATTCGCAGCACGTTCGGTGAGTGCCAGAGTGTCGCCGCCTGGATGCGGCAATGCGTATTGACACAGCTCAACAGGCGCGGAGCCGGCGCCCGTCCGTTGAACATGGCTGGACTGTAGGGACGTATTCCGGCCGCACCAAACGAACCCGAACGCGATGGTCCCGCGCAGTCGCCGGGCGAGTTCAGGTCATTGAGGTTTTCTCAGCGACCTTCTGATGGGCTCCCTCAGCCGACGATGCGAGCCGTGGCGAGGTCAGCGAGGATCTGATCCACGGTTTGGTGGGGTGTCTGGTTCGACGTGTCCAGCCAGAGCCCGCGGGACGGGGTGTCCCGGCGTAGTGCGTCGTCCAGGATGTCGACCGTCCAGGGGCCGCCGTAGCCGTTCTTGTGGCGGCCGGCCTCACGCGCTGCGACTGCTTCGGGGCGGGGGGCAAGGACGACCAGATAGAGGGGCCTCGCCGTCACTGCGTCAAGATAGGTGTCCAGGTGCTCGCCGAGAACAACGTCTTGAACGATGACGGTCCATCCCGCTTGCGCGTACAGGTCTGCGACCGCAGCGGATGCCTGGTAGCGCAGCCGTAGCTGAGCCCTTCCTTCCGCGGTCGGCTGAGGCGTGAACTCCTCGCGACCGGACACGATCATCCGCCGGAAGCTGTCACCGTGCAGATGCACGGAGCGTGGGAGCCGCTCGGCCAGCAACTGGGCGACGGTGGACTTCCCTGACGCCATGACTCCGGTGACGAGCACGACTGCGGAACTGAGCTCCTGCACTGTTGGCCCCCGTCATGGTGCACCTGAGTCCGAACTGCCGTGAAGCCCCTGGTAGGACAGGTCTCACCACAAGATCATGTCCGTAACCACCAGAGGCTTCACGTTGGTCACCTATGTTGCCACGCTCGATGTCTCCCGCCACGTCGTGGACCACCTCGCCCGTCTGCTGGCCGCGCACGCCGCCTGATCGGCACTCCGCGCGGCTCGCGGGCGCTCGGGCCGTTCCGACAGGCCGTGTTGGTGTTGCGCTGGTTCCGGGAGCGCGGCTGCGTGCACTGCCTGGCGCGAGACCCGGGATTTCGCAAGCCGCCGGCTACCGCTACCTGCACGAGGGCATCGACGTCCTTGCCGACCAGGCCCCCGACCTGCACGACGTCCTGACACGCTGCCAGGAGGAGGGAATGACGCAGTTGATTCTGGACGGCACCCTGATCGAGTCTGACCGCGTCTCCGGGGAGCGCGAGAATGGCAACGATCTCAGGTTCAGCCAGAAGCACAAGGCGTTCGGCGGCAAGGTGCAGTTCCTCTCCGCGCCGGACGGCACTCCGCTGTGGGTCTGCGAGGTTGAGCCCGGATCGACGCCTGACATCACCGCGGCCCGGATCTACGTCCTGCCTGCGCTCTACCAGGCGGCTGCCCAGGGCCTGCTGGACGATCGGATACATGGGCGGGCCGGTAATCCGGCGGTGCTCGCAGCCCTTGAGCAGCTCGTTTCGGCGCAGGCGCAGGCGCAGGCGCAGGCGCGGGTGCGTGTGGCGGGGCCGGATGCGATGTGGCAGCAGGCCCAGCAGGCCCATCAGGTAACGCAGGCGTTCCACGGTGTACGACGTCAACTGCATGGCCCAAGGGGCTGGATGCCCGTTCCGGGGCAGGTCTGGATCGGAATGGTGCAGTCGGTGACGGGCCCGCAGGACCAGTTCGTGGTGGCGGCCGCGAAGGTGCTGGACGATCCAGAGCAGTGACGAGTGTGCCCGGCGGCAGCATCGGCTTCAGTGATAGGTACCGCCAGGCATCGCCCAGGGTCGCACGGGGCAATGACAATGCGACCGGACACCCGAGGACCAGAGCTTGTCGTGTGACTTTTCGAGCTAAATAACACCTGGTCGAGCTAGATGACGATCGCGAGCGGCTCCGGCCGGGGATGCGGTCCGACTGGGCGACGTACTTGGCCCGTTTGGCCAACTACAACGCTCAGCAGCACAGGGCGATGACCTACGACAGGGCTGTGAGCTCGGCCTTCTCCAGCCAGTCGGTGTACCAGCGCGCGAACGTCACCGGCATACCGTCGTCGTCGAGAAGCGGGGCGAGGTCGACGTCGTCGACCCGGCAATCGGACCAGACCGTGCCGCGGTAACTGCCGTTGATGATCAGCCACTCTCTTTGGGCGCAGCCCAGGTGGGAGATCACGATCGCGCCGGCGGTGCGCTCCGGGGCGAACATGACGGCCTCCCACCGCTCATCCCACGCTTTGATGGCGTCGTCGAAATCCTCGATGTCGTCGAAGTCCTCTTCCTCGGGACGTTGGGCAAGAACATCTTCGAGCAGCTCCGGATCCGGACCCTGGTCAGGAAACGGCTCGGCAAGCCTCGACAGGTCAGCCAGGTCCGCGCCGTCGCCCTCCCAACCCCAACGGCCCTGCACACGCCGAACCGGGAACAGGCCATGCGCGGGGCCGGCGCCGCCCGCGCCCACGTGGAGCAGGAAGGCCCGGTATTCTTCCGGCAGCTGCACGCCTATCTGAGCCTCGAGTTCGGCAAGCTCGCCTTGGGTAAGCGGATCCGCCACGACCCACTTGTGCCCCAGTGCACCGAAAACCTTGCTGGCCGCAGGGCCTGCACCGGCCCCCTCAACTCGCTGGCGTACGCCCGCCCACCACTGATCAGTCATGCGCAGACCGTACGTGCCGCCACCGACACCCTGGGAGCGGGCTCCACTGCTACCGCGGGAACAGCCCGGCGCCACAAGTCCCTCGGCACATCACGCACACCAGCCAACTGAAGGGAGTGTCGGCGATGGCCAGATAGCACTACCTCAACCGTTAAAGATCTCTAGCCGGGACAGAGACCAGCCCGGACGAGCATCACACGGGCTGAGTTTTCGTCCCGACGTCGGGAGACTCCGCACCCGGGCCCCGGAGTTCTCCGGACTTGTCCGGGTTTGAGCCGGTGAGGGGGCTGACGTAGAACGAGCACGGTTCCTGTAGATCACGGAGTTCTCTACGCTTCGAGATCCGCAAGGTTGCCGTGTCGGGAACGGGCGCCGTCCTACTTCTTGATCTTGGATACCACCTGGCGTGCCAACTGGACCCCCACGTCGCACTTCTTGCCGGTGAGCGCCTTGTTCTCCCCGCTGGAGTCTGCGATGTCGACCCGGAACTGGTCGAGGCCGACGTTGACGTCGACGAAGCACTCGGACGTGAGCTCGTTGTACTGCGACGCGCCCTCGAAGCCCGAGAAGTCCTGCTTCTCTCCCTTGTCCAGGTCGTTGACCTGAGCGCCCACGCTGACGGTGAGGTTGACGATGGTCCTGTCCTGCATCCACCAGCAGCCGAGGATGTTCGGGTATTCGGCCGGGAGCTGCCCCTTCGAATCCTGGATTCCGGCCGCGGCCAGGGCTGCCGGATCCAGCAGGCTGCAGTAGTCGAGTCCCTTCAGCGTTGCCGTGGTCGAATCGCCTTCGTCCGCGGAACCCGTGTCGGAGGCGGACGTGCTTCCGGGAAGACCTGATGATTTGAACGCCGATGTGATCGATGGCATCCACGTGAAGATCCGCGACGGAGCGGTCGCCAACCGTCCGATCTATGTGGCCCTGGCCGTTACCACGGAGGGCCGCCGGGAATCCTCGGTCTGTGGTCCGGCGACGGCGGCGAGGGCGCCAAGCACTGGCTGAACATCCTGACCGAGATCAAGAACCGCGGCGCGGGCGATGTCCTCATGCTCGGCTGCGACGGGCTCAGGGGCCTGCCCGACGCAGTCGAGACCGTCTGGCTGGCGACGATCGTCCAGACCTGCGTGGTCCACCTCCTGAGGAACTCGTGGTGGTCCGTTGGTACTGCTGTGGCCGAGTGATATGTGATCGTGTTGGGCCATTGGTATAGGGGGTTTGAGCTCTGTTGAACCAACAGTCGTACAGATGCTGAGATGGATGCGTCAATGGCGCTGCGGTCCTTAAAGGGTCTCCGCGGCGCCATTGTCGTGTGCGCGTACGGCGGCCGACGGAAGGGGCGGGGCACATTGCTGAAGAGGGTGTTCGTGGCGGCGGATCCGGGTCGGATGCGGCTGCGTTTCGCGAGCCGGGCCGTGCTGGGGATCGGGCTCGCGGTGACGCTGTGCGGCGTGGTCGGGCACTCGCTGGTGCCGGCCATCGCGGGGGGACTGACTGCGCTTCTCGCTCTGTTCACAGTGACGGATGCGACGGTACGTGGGCAGGCGGTGACGACGGCGCTGCTGCCGGTCGTGGGGTTGCCCGTACTTGCGCTCGCGGCCGTGGTGCATGACGTGCCTGTCGCGCGGGACGCATTGTTCCTCACTGTCGTAGGGGTGGGGGTGTACGCGCGGCGCTGGGGGCCGCGCGGGCACTCGCTCGGCGTGTTCGCCTTTATGGCCCTTTTCGCAGCCCAGTTTCTGCACGCTGTGCCTGCGCAGCTGCCCGAGCTGTACGGGGCCATGCTTCTGTCGTTGATTGCGTCGTCCGCAGTGCGGTTCGGGGCGTGGTGCTACGAGCGTCGGATGCCGGGGCCGGCTGTGGTGCCCGCGCCGACAGGAGGTAACGGGCTCGGTCGGATGACGACGCGGCAGGCCGTGCAGGCCACTGTGGGAGCCGGGCTCGCGCTCGCTGCCGGGCAGGTGCTCTCCGACGAGCGCTGGTATTGGGCAGTCGGCGCCACATGGTGGGTGTTCGTCAATACGACCTCGCGCGGCGAGACAGTGGTGCGGGGTTTCAGACGGTTCCTGGGAACAACGCTGGGTGTGGTGCTGGGCTTCGCAGTTGCTGTGCCGCTGCACCATGAGCCGATGATTGCCGCCGTAGTCATCGCGCTCAGCGTCTTCGGGATCTTCTACACCGCCGCCGTCTCCTATACGTGGATGATGTTCGCGGTGACTGTGATGGCGAGCATGCTGTACGGGCTGCTCGGGGTGCTCGACACGGGGCTACTTGCACTACGGGTAAGCGAGACGGCGGTCGGCGCGCTCGGAGCTGTGCTGGCAGTGCTGTTCGTGCTTCCGGTGACCACGCACTCGGTGACCGACGCATGGGTCGAGCGTGCGCTGCACTGTGTGCACGCCTGCACGGCTGAGACCGCGGCACGGCTCGCCGGAAGCGCGGACGCCGATCCAGTCCCGCTCGTGGCGGAGTTGGACGCGATCCTGGGGCGGGTGCGGCTGTCGCTCACGCCGCTCGTGCATCCCTTCAGCCCGATGCGGGCGCGCAAGAAGCGCGCTCGGCAGGTGCTCGTGCTGCTCGACGACTGCGCGCGTGAGGTGCGCGGGCTCGCGTCGGTAGCAGCCGACCCGGAGGCCTCTCACGACGCGCGGCTTGCTGCTGCCTGCTGGCGGGTAGAGGCCGCAGTCGAGGCGCTTACCGACGCGCCGACCGTCCGTCGGCGCGTCCGCGTCGACGATGCGGCGGCTCCCGAACCTACAGGCGCCGAGCACGTGCTCGCCCACCTCCAGGCCCTGGAGCACGCTCTGCTTGAACTCGCTGTCCTCCTGCGCAGGACCAGTCAGGTTTCGTCGAGCGCCTGAGCCGACGAGGCTGTGCAGCGCATCGGTCAGATACCTGTGTTGAGCAGCCTCGCGGCCCTCCCGATAGAGGACGGCATCAGGTGCCGGTAACTGCGGTAGGTCACCTCGATGGACTTGTGGCCCATCCAATCGGCGACATCCGTGATCGGGATGCCCATGCTGAGGCAATTGGAAGCGAAGAAGTGGCGAAGGCCGTACATCGTGTAGGGCACCTTGATACCCGCTGAGCGCAGAACCTTCCGCCACTTACTGCGAAACGCATTCCCGCAGTAGTACGGGCTGCCGCCGACGCCGGCTCCTCCCCGTCCGCCATTGGTCAGTAGGTACCCGTGATCATCGGCGGCGTGAGTCTCCGCGTATTGCAGCAAGAATGCTCGCGTCTTTGCGGGCAGTGGCGTCTCGCGGAATTCTCCCCAGCTGCGGTGCTTGAGCGGTGCTGGTATTCGCTGGCGCCCATGAATCTGATTACTGATGCGGTAGACATCGTCGGCGACGAGCCCGTTGATGTTGGTGGCATGTGCCTCACCGTTTCGTAGGCCACATGACGACATCATTTCCACTACGAGGCGCAAGTCTTCATCGTGTGCGTGCTGCCTGATGAGGTTGAGCTCCTCCAGGGACGGGATGAGGATGTCCTTGCGCCGGTAGTCCGGGGGAGTGGCGTCCATGAACGGGTCCAGGCCCAGGGCACCGCGAAGCCGCGCCGAGTTGATCGCCAGACGCAGAACTTTGTACGCGGTCATCTGCGCCGCGCTGCCGATGCCGTCGAGGGCCATGTCGGCGACGAAGTCGTCCACGGTGTCGGCCGTGAAGGTGCCGATCTTGCGTGACCCCAGGCGGGGGAATATGTGCACCGTCAGAGCCCGCTCGTAGCTTTCGACGCTATTGTCCGTGAGCCCGCGTGCTCGGTGCCGAATCCAGTTGGACGCGAAGTCCTCAAGAGTCTGGAGGGCGATCCTCTCTCCGTCGGAGGGGCCTGCCTTCGCTGCTCCCTTCTTCGCCTGGTAAATCTCCGTGAGCCGGGCCGTCGCCTTGTCCTGTGTGGCGTAGCCCGACTCCTCACGTTGCTTGCCGAACGCGTCCCTGTAGCGGATCTTGTAGGGGTGCAGGCACCGGGTCGGTGCCTTGCAATCGCACTCCTTGAAGAAGCTGCCCATCCCGCGTGCGAGGGTCTTGGTGGCCACGTGCTGACTCCGTACTCATGCTGACCTTTTGCTGACCCCAGGGGCGTCAGTATGGCGCTGACCTGCGGCCGCGCCTAACGAGCAGCTTTCATGACCTTCTTCGCCGCGCAGTTCCTGCACACCGTGCCGGAACAGCTCCCCGAGCTGTACGCCGCCGTACTCCTCTCGCTCGCTGCCGCGTCCGTCGTGCGGTTCGGGCTGTGGTGCTACGAGCGCCGGCTGCCGGCGCCCGCGGCGGTGGCGGCGCCCACCGGCGGGAGCCGACTCGCGCGCATCACGACGCGGCAGGCCGTGCAGGCGACCGCGGGTGCCGGCTTCGCGCTCGCCGCCGGTCAGGTGCTGTCCGACCAGCGGTGGTACTGGGCCGTGGGCGCCACGTGGTGGGTGTTCGTGAACACCACGTCCCGCGGGGAGACCGTGGTGCGCGGGTTCCGGCGGTTCCTGGGCACGGTGCTGGGCATCGTCCTCGGCTTCGCCGTGGCCGTGCCGCTGCACGACCAGCCCGTCGCGGCCGCCGTGATCGTCGCCCTCAGCGTGTTCGGGATCTTCTACGCCGCCGCTGTCTCGTACACGTGGATGATGCTCGCCGTCACCGTCATGGCGAGCATGCTGTACGGGCTGCTCGGCGTGCTCGACCCGGCGCTGCTGGCCCTGCGGGTCGGCGAGACCGCCGTCGGGGCGCTCGGCGCCGTGCTCGCGGTACTGCTCGTGCTGCCGGTGACCACGCACTCCGTCACCGACGCGTGGGTCGAACGTGCCTTGCGCTGCGTGCACGCCTGCACCGCCGAGGCCGCCGCCCGGCTGGCCGGTTCACCGACGGCCGACCCGGCCCGGCGTGTGGCCGAGCTGGAGTCGATCCTCGGCAGGGTGCGGCTCTCGCTCGCGCCGCTGGTGCATCCGTTCAGCCCGATGCGGGCGCGGATGGGCCGGGCCCGGCACGTACTCGCGCTGCTCGACGACTGTGCGCGCGAGGTGCGCGGGCTCGCCTCCGTGGTCGCCGACCCGGAGGCCTCGCACGACGCGCGGCTCGCCGCGGCCTGCTGGCGCGTGGAGACAGCCGTCGAGGCGCTCACGGACACGCCGGCGGGCGGAGCGCGTCGCCGGACCGAATCCGCGACGCTGCCGCAGCTCGTCGAGGGCGAACCCGTGCTGGCGCATCTCCACGCCCTGGAGCAGGCCCTGCTCGAACTCGCCGTTCCCCTGCGCGGATCCAACCGCGTGCCGGTCAGCGCCTGAGCCCTCGCGGCGCGGGTCTGCCGAGGGGCGGGGCCCTCCTGAGGGGCGCGCGCTGTGCAATTCGCGCCCCAGTACTGCTCTGTGCGCCCCCCTCTCCTCGGAGTCTGATCGCGCGTACGGCCGCGGCCCTGCGTCACTCGTCCCACCTGCGGCAACGCCCCGTGAGGTGGACGGTCCGGCGCGTTCCGGGGCGGATTCGCCTGTCACGTAGACGACGGATCGGCCCCCGGAAGGGTGACGCAGCGGCATCATGTGGACGCACGGAGTGCGCGGCCCCGCGGGAGGGCCCGCGGCCGGGGACCCCCTGGGAGTGCGCCATGCCCGATACACCGCAGCGAACCGACGGGCCCGCCGGATGGCTGGACCGAGCCGAGGCGAGAGACGGAGGCGCGGCCTGGGACGGAGCCGAGGCCCGGGATCGCGAGGCAAGGGATGTCGGCGCGGCGCTGGACGGAGTCGCGAGTGGAGACGGAGCCGTCACCTGGGGCGGAGGTTTCCAGGAGCGGCACGATCGCTGCCCGGAGGGCGCCGCCCGCCGACACGCCTCCGCCCCCGCCGGCATCGGCCACCCCCGCAGCTTCGACTCCCGCGGCCCCGACGCCCGTGACCCAGCCCCCCGCACCCCAGAGCTCTGGCCCGCCGCCTCCGGCTTCATCCGCGCCCACCACGCCGAGGAGCGACTCGGTGACCCGGCCGCCCGCCTCGCGGAGGCATACGCCGAGATCGCGGACACAGGAACGTATCGCCACACCGAGCGCGAGCTCACCTTCGGGGCCCGCGTCGCCTGGCGGAACGCCAATCGCTGCATCGGCCGCCTCTACTGGAACTCCCTGCACGTCCGCGACCGCCGCCACCTCACCGCCGCCGAGGACATCGCGGCCGCCTGCACCGACCATCTGCGCGAGGCATCGCAAGGCGGCCGCATCCGTCCTCTGATCACCGTCTTCGCACCCGACGCGCCCGACCGCCCGGGGCCCCGCATCTGGAACGAACAGCTCATCCGGTACGCGGGGTACGTCCAGCGTGACGGCCGCATCGTCGGCGACCCGCGCAATGAAGGCCTCACCGCGCTCGCCCGGCGCCTCGGCTGGCGCGGCGGCGACGGCACCCCCTTCGACGTACTGCCCCTGATCGTCCAGGGCACCGACGACAAGCCGCGCTGCTTCGACCTGCCGCCCGACGCGATCCTCGAAGTGCCCATCGAGCACGAGGACCACGACTGGTGGGCCGGGCTGCGCCTGCGCTGGCACGCCGTGCCGGCCCTGTCCACGATGTGCCTGGAGATCGGCGGGATCTGCTACCAGGCCGCCCCCTTCAACGGCTGGTACATGGGTACCGAGATAGGCGCCCGCAACCTCGCCGACACCGACCGCTACGACCTCCTGCCGCGCATCGCGGAACGCCTCGGCCTCGACACCACCAGCGACCGGTCCCTGTGGAAGGACCGCGCCCTCGTCGAGCTGAACCGCGCCGTCCTGTTCTCCTTCGACCGCGCGGGCGTCACCGTCACGGACCATCACACCGAGTCCCGGCGCTTCCTCACCCACCTCGACCGCGAAGAGCGCAAGGGCCGCACCGTGGGCGCCGACTGGTCCTGGATCGTGCCGCCGATCTCCGGCTCGGCGACCCCCGTCTTCCACCGCACGTACGACACCACGGAGCGCACGCCGGCGTACGTGCAGCATCCCGAGGCGCTCGCCAGAGCGTCCGGCGAGTTCTTGGTCTAGGGCCACGCCCATCTGCGGCGTTGTCGTCGGTGGCCGACTCCCCGAGCTCACGGCTGCGCTCGAGCAGGCGGAACCCCATGACCCCGCTCCCTGATCCGGCCTGATCCAAACGAAAGGCCCTGGAGCCGCTGCTACCGTCGGCCGCACGGACGGCGAGCACCGGGCTCACCGTGCATCCGGCGCAAGGGGATTCGCGTGGGCGACAGGCAGGGCGGACGGGCGTACATCGGATCCTTCACCGCCGCGGGAGGCTCCGGGATCGTCACCGCGTCCGTCCACATGGACAGCGGCTCACTGACCGTGCTCAGCGCCGTCGACACGCTCCCTGACCCCTCGTACCTCGCGCTCTCGCCCGCGCGTGACTTCCTCTACGCGGTGAGCGAGACCGCCGAGGGGGCCGTGGCGGCGTTCCGCACGGGGGACGGCAAGCCGGAACTCGCCGGGCGCGGCGTCCCCGTCCGCGGCTCGGGCCCCACCCACCTCGCCCTGTACGACGGCCATGTACTCACCGCCAACTACGGCTCGGGAAGCGTCACTTCGGTACGGCTGCGCGCCGACGGCACCCTCGACGGCGACTCCGCCGACGTGTTGCGCCACGAGGGTTCGGGCACCCACCCCAAGCGGCAGCAGGGCCCGCACGCCCACCAGGTGGTGCCGGACCCCAGCGGCCGCTGGGCCGTCAGTGTGGACCTCGGCACCGACTCCGTACGCGTCTGCTCGATGAAGGGCGGAAGCCTGGACGTCCACCGCGAGGTCGCGCTGCGGCCCGGCTCAGGGCCTCGGCACCTCGCGTTCCACCCGCGCGGCGACCGCGCGTACATCCTGAACGAGCTCACGCCGACCGTCACCGTCTGCCAGTGGGACGCCGCCGAGGGCGCCCTGCAGCCGCTCGGGGAGATCTCCGTGCTGCCGGACGCGCCACACGGCGACGCCTTCCCGTCCGAGGTCGTCGTGGCGCCCGACGGGCGCTTCCTGTGGACCGCCACGCGCGGCGCGAACGTCATCTCCGTCCTCGCCCTCGACGCCAACGGCGACCGCCCCACACTGCGCGCCACCGTGTCCTGCGGCGGCGACTGGCCACGCGACCTGGCCCTGCACCCCTCGGGCCGCTTCCTGTACGCGGCGAACGAGCGGTCCGGCGACGTGACCTGGTTCTCCGTGGACCGCGAGACCGGCCTCCCGCGCCGCGGCGGCTCCATCGAGGCGCCCGCCGCGTCCTGCGTGATCTTCGGCTGAGACCGTTCCACAGCGGATACGGAGACGGGCCCGGCCCCATGGGGGTTCGGGCCCGTATCCGGTGCCTGTGTACGTGCCTGGTCCGCTAGCGGGCCGGCGCGCCCTGCGGCTGCTGCGGGGCGATGCCCAACGCCGTCGCGTACTTCGACAGGGCCAGCTTGCCGATCGCCGGGTAGGCGCCCAGCGACTCGGCGGACGCGCAGCCCGCCTCGTTCGCCGCCGCCTGGAGGAGGCTGGCGTCTATCTCCGGACCGATCAGGTACGGCGCGAGCGCCAGCTGCTGCGAGCCGGAGCCGCGCAGCTGCTCGGCGGTCGCCGCGATGGCGCCCTCCTCGTCGAGCGCGGCCGCCATGACCGGCACCGCGAGACGCGCGGCCAGGAGCATGCCGGTGATCCCGGCCGCCTGGACGGCCTCGTCGCCGCCGACCGAGGCGAGGATGATGCCGTCGGCGGCGGTCGCCACCGTGAACAGCCGGGCGCGGTCGGCACGGGCCAGGCCCGCCTCCGACAGACGCACGTGCAGGCCCTCCGCGAGCAGCGGGTGCGGGCCGAGGACATCCGTCAGCTCGGCGGCCGTACGGCTGTCGATCACGGCCTGCCGGATACGGCGCGTGAGCGCGCTGTCCGGGCCCGCGAGCAGGGGCACGACCACGGCGACCGGTCCGTCGGGCTCCGCGACGTCGGCGCCCGCGGCACGGGCCTGCTCGAAACGGGCGGTGCGCTCCTTCGCGGCGCGCGACAGCACGGCCCGCAGGGAGGGGAACTCGGCGAAGGCCGAGGCCTCGGCGGCCTCCGAGTCGTCACCGTCGAGGTATCCGATGCGGGCGTCGAGGCCCGGCAGCTCGGAGCGGGCGATGCTCACGACCTCTTCGGCGAGGCTGCGCGAGGTGCTGCTGGGCGTGCCGGGCACCGCGAGGACGAGTGCGGGTGCGCCCTCGGGGGCGGCCACGGGTTCCGGGCGGCGGTGCCGACCGGGCTGACGGGGTCGCGGCATTCGTACAGGCAGGCCGGATGCAGGCCCAGTGGGGGAGCTCATGCCGCCGCATGCTACTGGCTCGCGGGTCGCCCTTGCTCGGGGAGGGGGCAGCTGAGCGGTATCCGTCCGGATTTATCCTTTCGGTGACGAATGGCTCAACTGTCCAGGTCAGAGGGGGCGCACGGGCCGCCCTCAGTGGCCGGCATCCTCCCGGGGGACGTGGAGGAGGCGGCCGTCGCACGGTAGGAGCAGGCCGTCGAGCGCGAGCGCGGCGGCGATCACCAGCGCACCGTGCAGGGGGTCGCCGGTCGCCGACACGGCCTCGGCGTACGGGAGTTGCTCCGCGAGCTCGGCACGGAGCGGGGCGAGCAGCGGCTCGCCCGTCTTGAACAGGCCGCCCGTGAGCGCCACTTCACTGCCGTCGCCCGCAGGGCACACCGCGGCCGCCGCCTCGGCGATATGGCCCGCCGCCGCGCGCAGGATTCCGGCGGCGACGGAGTCGTCGAGTGCGGCGCGGGCCACGTCCGGCGCGAAGGAGGCAAGGACGGCGGGACGGTCCGTACGCGGATAGATGCGTGCGGGCAGCCCGGCCACCGGGCCGAACCGCTCCTCCGCCAGGGCGAGAAGCGCGGCGGAGCCCCCGCGCCGTCCGTCGTACGCCCGCATCGCCGCGTCCAGGCCCGCACGGCCGATCCACGCGCCGCCCCCGCAGTCGCCGAGGAGATGCCCCCAGCCGTCGGCCCTGCGCCAGGTGCCGAGGTCCGTGCCGAGCGCGATCATGCCGGTGCCCGCGGCGACGACCGCGCCGGGCCGCTGGCCGAGCGCGCCCGCGTACGCGGTGACACCGTCCGCGGCCAACGCGAGCCGCCGTACGCCCAGTTCGGCCGCGAGCGCGTCCGGGAGCTCGGCCCGCAGTCCGTCGCCGAGCGTGGCCATGCCGGCCGCGCCGACGGCGACCGCGCTCAGCCTCGGGACGCCCGGGCCGCGGTCGCCGACACGGGCGAGCAGCTCCCGGGCCATCGGAAGGATCTGTGCGAGCAGATGCCCGGCGTCGATGCCCGCCGCACCGGTCCGCACGGGCTCGCGGGACACCGTCGTCTCGGGACGTGTGAGGTCCCCGGCGGCGGCGAGCGCCACGCGCAGACCGGAGCCACCGGAGTCGACGCCGAGGACCCACTCGGGGCCCGCGGGAGGGTTCCCTCCGCTGCCCGGCCCGGCAGCGGCGGGCCCGCGGGTCACGGCAGCCGCCAGTCCACCGGCTGTCCGCCCTGCCGCGCCAGCAGGTCGTTGGCCCGGCTGAACGGTCGCGAGCCGAAGAAGCCGCGGTCCGCCGACATGGGGGAGGGATGCGCGGACTCCACGGACGGCAGGTCGCCGAGGAGCGGGCGCAGATTGCGGGCGTCGCGGCCCCACAGGACGGACACGAGCGGGCGGCCGCGCGCGGCCAGCGCCCTGATCGCCTGCTCCGTCACCTCTTCCCAGCCCTTGCCGCGGTGTGCGGCGGGGCGGCGCGGGGCTGTGGTGAGCGCCCTGTTCAACAGGAGCACGCCCTGCTGCGTCCAGGGCGTCAGGTCGCCGTTCGACGGTTGGGGCAGGCCCAGGTCCGTGTTCAGCTCGCGATAGATGTTGATGAGGCTGCCGGGCAGCGGCCGCACCTCGGGCGCGACCGAGAACGAGAGTCCGACGGCATGTCCCGGCGTCGGATAGGGGTCCTGGCCGACGATCAGGACCCGCACCTCGTCGAACGGCTGCTGGAACGCGCGCAGCACGTTCGCCCCGGCCGGGAGGTAGGTGCGTCCCGCGGCGATCTCCGCGCGCAGGAACTCGCCCATGGCGGTGATCTGTCCCGCGACGGGTTCGAGGGCCTTGGCCCAGCCGGCTTCTACGATTTCGTGCAAGGGTCGTGGTGCCACGGGCGTCACCCTACTGCCGTGACGGACGGGCCGATCAACCGACCACGGCCGCTCGCACACACAGCACGTCCGGCAGGTGGGAGGCCAACTGCCGCCAGCTGTCCCCGTCGTCGGCCGACGCGTACACCTCGCCGTTGCGATTGCCGAAGTACACGCCCGCCGGGTCGGAGTCGTCCGTGCACATAGCGTCGCGCAGCACCGTCCCGTAGTGATCGCCCTGCGGGAGCCCCGCCGTCAGCGGCTCCCAGGACCTGCCCGCGTCCTCGGTACGGAAGACGCGGCAGTGCCTCTCGGCGGGCACGCGGTCCGAGTCGGCGTTGATCGGGAACACGTACGCCGTGTCCCCGCGGTGCGGATGCGCGGCGGCGGCGAAGCCGAACGTCGAGGGGAGGCCCGCTCCGATGTCGTTCCACCGGGAGCCGCCGTCGTCGCTGCGGTAGACCCCCCAGTGGTTCTGGAGGTAGAGGCGGTCCGGGTCGGCCGCGTCCTGCGTGACCTTGTGGACGCACTGGCCGAACTCGGGGTTCGGATCCGGCAGGAAGACCGCGGAGACCCCGGAGTTGGCGGGCTCCCAGCTCTGTCCGCCGTCCCGTGTGCGGAACACCCCGGCCGTGGACACCGCGACCGTCACCGCGCTCGCGTCACGGGGATCGGTGACCACCGTGTGCAGGCCCTCACCGCCACCGCCGGGCACCCACTTCGACCGCGTCGGGTGTTCCCACAGCGGACGCACGAGATCGAACGTCTCGCCCCGGTCCTCGGAGCGGTAGAGCGCTGCCGGCTCGGTGCCCGCGTACACCACGTCCCGCTCGGCGGCGGCCGGATGCAGTTGCCACACGCGCTCCAGCGAGGCCCCCGTGTCCTTCGGGAACTTGACGGCGGGGTGCGACGGCTCGGTCCACGTACGGCCCAGGTCGTCGGAGTGGAAGACCGACGGGCCGAAGTGCGCACTGTCCCCGCCCGCAAGGAGCCGTGGGACGTCGCCCCGCGTGTCGATCGCCACCGAGTACACGGCCTGCGAATTGAAGTACGGGCCTTCGTCGAACTCCCACGCGCCGCCGCCCCGCCTGCGGCCGATGAAAAGCCCCTTGCGCGTGCCAACCGTCAGCAGCACTTCAGTCATGCCGGACACCTCCGAGGACGCCGTTGTCTCAGGTACGGCCCAGTCTGCACCCGACCACTGACAGTCACCCCCAGAGCTGGTGTCGTCGCAGGTCACACCGGCTGGGCGGCCGCTTCCTCCGGCACCGGCAGCGGGAAGTGACAGGCCACCTGGTGGCCGGCTCCGCGCGGCGCCGCGACCGGCGGCTCGACCTCGGCGCAGACGTCCTGTGCGAGCGGGCAGCGGGTGCGGAACCGGCACCCCGACGGAGGCTTCGCAGCGGACGGCGTCTCACCTGTGAGAGGAGCCCCGGAGCCGGCGGCGGCCGACGGATCGGGCACGTTGACGGTGTCGAGCAGACCCCGCGTGTACGGATGCAGCGGCCGCGCGTACACCTCCTCCGCGGGACCGGTCTCGACGAGCTTGCCGAGGTACATCACGCCCACGGTGTCGGCGAGATAGCGCACCACCGCGAGGTCGTGCGAGATGAACAGATACGTCAGGCCGCGCTCGCGCTGGAGCTCCCGCATCAGGTTGAGGATCTGCGCCTGCACGGACACGTCGAGCGCGGACACCGGCTCGTCGGCGACCACCAGATCGGGCGACAGCGTCAACGCCCGTGCCAGACCGAGGCGTTGGCGCTGGCCTCCGGAGAACTCGTGCGGATAGCGGTGGACGGCGCCCCGCGGCAGCCCCACGGCGTCGAGGAGCCCGTCGATCTGCGCCTCCTGCGCGGCGCGGCTGCCGACGCCCTGGATGACGAGGGGTTCGCGCAGGATCTCGCCGACCCGCATCCGCGGGTCCATGGCCGCGGTCGAGTCCTGGAACATGAGCTGGATCCGGCGGCGGTGCGCCCGGCGCCCCGCCCGCGTGAGGCCCGCGAGGTCCTCTCCGCCGAAGCGCACCGAACCGGCCGTCGGGTCCTCCAGGCCCGCGACGATCCGGCCCAGCGTCGTCTTGCCGCACCCGGATTCGCCGACCATGCCGAACGTCTCGCCCTTACGGATGGTCAGCGACACCCCGCCCACCGCACTGACCGTGCCGCGGCTGCGCGAGAACGGGCCGCCCTTGAGCGGGAACTCCTTGACGAGACCGTCGAGTTCGAGAAGCGGCGCGCCCGGGGCCGACTGTGCGGGGATGGCGGCGGGGGCGATGATGCCGGACGTCTCGCCGCCCTCGGACACGTCGGGCACGGGGTGGAAGCAGGCGAACCGGTGCTCCCCTCCCCGTAGTTCGTCGTCGGCGAGCGGCGGCTCCTGGGCGCGGCACTCGTCCGTGGCGAACAGGCAGCGCGGCGCGAACCGGCAGCCCTCCGGACGCACCGTCAGGTTCGGCGGCAGCCCGGGGATCGTGTGCAGTTCGGTACCGCCGTCGCCCGCCCGCTCCGGCAGCGCCGCGAACAAGGCCTCCGTGTAGCGGTGGCGCGGCCGGGCGAACAGGTCGCGTACGTCGGCCTGTTCGGCCACTTTTCCGGCGTACATGACGGCGACGCGGTCCACGCGGTTCGCGATGACGCCGAGGTCGTGCGTGACGAGGATCATCGCCATGCCGAGCCGCTCGCGCAGGTCGTCGATCAGCTCCAGGATCTGGTGCTGGGTCGTCACGTCGAGCGCGGTCGTCGGCTCGTCGGCGATGAGCAGCTTCGGCTCGCAGACCAGCGCCATCGCGATGGCGACGCGCTGGCGCATGCCGCCCGACAGCTGGTGCGGATACGCCTTCATGCGCTCGGCGGGCTGCGGCATGCCGACGAGCCGGAGGGTCTCCTCGGCCCGTGCCCAGGCCTCCTTGCGGGAGACGCCGCGGTGCAGGAGGAGCGGCTCGGCGACCTGCCGGCCGATCGTCATGGTCGGGTTGAGCGAGGTCAGCGGGTCCTGGAAGACCATGCCGACGGTGTTGCCGCGTACGTCCTGGAGGACGGGGGCGGGCGCGGCGGCCAGGTCCGCTCCGTCGAACAGGACACGCCCGCCGGTGATCCGGCCGCCGGGCGGCAGCAGTCCGAGGACGCTGAGCGCCGTCATCGTCTTGCCGCAGCCGGACTCGCCGACGACGCCGAGCGCCTCACCGGCGGCCAGGTCGAGGGAGATGCCGTCGAGGGCGTGGACGGTGCGGTCGCGGGTGGCGATGTCGACGCGCAGGTCGTCGATCCTGAGCAGGGGCTCGGTCATGTCTGTCTTCCTCAATGCCTCGGTCCCTTACTTCCGCAGCCGTACTTCGAACGCGTCACGCAGCCCGTCGCCGATGAAGTTGAACGCGGCGACGACCAGCACGATCGCGATGCCCGGCGGGAAGATCAGCCACCAGTAGCCGTTCTGCGTATAGGTGATGCCGGCGGACAGCAGCGAGCCCCAGTCGGCCGACGGCGGCGGGATGCTGAGCCCGAGGAACGCGAGATAACTGACGTAGAGGATGGCGTCGGCGATCTGGAACGTGCAGTTCACGATGACCGTTCCGATCGCGTTCGGCACGATGTGCCTGAACACGGCCCGTATGCCGCCGCCGCCCATCATCCGCATGGCCTGGACGTACTCCCGGTTGCGCAGCGACAGCGCCTCGCCGCGCACCAGGCGGGCGGGGGAGAGCCAGGCGACCCCGGCGATGATCAGGATGAGGACGCCCTTGCTGGGTGTGATGATCGCGGCGACCACGACGAGCAGGAACATCGCGGGGATGGCGAGCGCCGCGTCGGTGACCCGCATCATCGCGGCGTCGACCCAGCCGCCGAAGTACCCGGCGACCGCCCCGTACACGGTGCCGAACAGCGTCGCCAACAGGCCTGCCGCCAGGCCGATTTCGAGCGAGGTCCGCCCGGCGACCATGAGCCGGCCTAGCAGGTCGTACCCGAGGTCGGTGGTGCCGAGGAGGTGTCCGGCGGTGCCGGGGGAGAGGTTCGCCTGCGCGAGATCCGTGTGGATCTGCTCGGTGGGGTGGACGAGTGGGCCCAGGTAGCAGAAGGCCAGCAGCAGGAGCAGGACCACGACGCCCGTCAGGGCCAGCTTGTTGCCGGTGAAGACGCGCAGGGTGCGGCGGGCGAGGGAGGGGGTGGCCTGCGCGGCTTCCTCCTGGCCCGGCTGGACGGGAAGGACGGCGGACGTACTCATGCCACGCTCCGGATCCGGGGGTCGAGGACGGCGTACAGGATGTCGGTGAGCAGCGAGCCGAGGACCGTGGCGATGCCGACGACGAGGGTCACGCCGAGGAGGACCGGGAAGTCGGAGCCCTGGGCCGCGTTCCAGAACAGCAGCCCCATGCCCGGGTAGTTGAACATCGACTCGACGACGAGAGCGCCGCTGAACAGGGTCGGGAGGTAGAGCCCGAGCAGGGTCGCGAGCGGGATCAGGGCGTTGCGCAGGACGTGCCTGACCATGATCCGCCGGCTGGACTGGCCCTTCGCCATGGCCGTGCGGACGTATTCCTCGGTGAGGTTGTCGAGCACGGCGGAGCGCATGTAGCGGCTGAACATCGCCACGATGCCGAAGGCCATCGTCACGACCGGCAGGATCAACCCTGTGAAGTCGCCGAGGAGTTGACCGATCGTCTCACCCTGCGGTGCCTCAGCCGGGAAGATCGGCATGACCTGCGCGAACAGGATGATCATGATGAGGCCGAGGAAGAAGACGGGCGTCGCGTACAGCAGGAAGGCGAGCCCCGTGAGCGCGTAGTCCGAGGCCTTGCCGCGCCGCACGGCCTGGAGCAGGCCCAGCGGGACGGCGATGACGACGGCGAGGACCGTGGACAGGACCGTCAGGAGCAGCGTCTTGGGCAGGCGCTGCTTGAGCAGGTCGAAGACCGGCGAGTTGAGCTTGTACGAGTCGCCGAGGTCGCCGGTGAACAGCCGCTTCAGATACATCACGTACTGCATCGGCAGTGAACGGTCGTAGCCCTGCTGGTGGTTGAAGTGCTCGATCTGCTGCGGGGTGCCCTTCGGGCCGAGGATGGCGCGGGCCGGGCCGCCCGGCAGCAGGTGCAGGAGGGTGAAGACGATCACCGAGACCAGGAACAGGACGACGAGGGCCTGCAGGAAGCGCTTGACCAGAAAGCCGGTCACTTCGCGGCTCCCTTCTTGGCGTGCTGGTTGTTCGTGTCGTTCGTGTGCTGCTTGTCGTTCTTGACGAAGTACCAGTGCTGGGGCGCGAACGTGACCGTCGGGTTCTGCTCGATGCCCCGCAGGTCGTTGCGGATCACCGACACCTGGTACGCGGGGTTCGGCATCCACATCACCGGCAGCTGCCCGGCGAGGTACTCGCCGTACTCGTGCACGGCCTTCATGTCCGGCGAGTACTGCACGGCCCGGATGATCCGGTCGGCCTTTCTGTCGCTGTAGTTGCCGAAGTTGGCTGAGGCGCCCGTGGAGAAGAGCTGCTCGCCGCTCGGGTTGAGCGGGTAGTACCAGCTGCCGGCCGTACCGAAGAACGACATGTCCCAGTCGCAGCCCGGTGCCTTGGCGGTGCACGGCACGGAGTTGCCGAGCACGGAGTTCAGGGGCTGCTGACGCACGGTCAGATCGATGCCCGCCCGGCTGAGCGACGACTTCAGCTCCTGCATCATGTTCGTCGTCTCGGTGGAGCCCGACTGCGAGAGCAGGGTCATCTCCAGCGGAGCGTTCTCCTTGACGCCGGCGCCGCACTCGTCGTCGCCGGTGCCGGGGCGTGCGCAGCGCGCGATGCCGTCGCGCGTCTTCCAGCCGTGCGCGGCGAGCAGCTCGCGCGCCGTGCGTACGGAGAACGGGTACTGGTTCTTCGCCATGGCGGGGGACAGGTACTGGCTCTTCGGTGTCACCGGCACCGGGCCGAGCGTCGGTGTGGCGCTGCCCTGCCAGATGACGTCGCTCATCGCCTTCTGGTCGACGAGGTGCTGCATCGCCTGCCGGATGTACAGCCGGCTCATCAGGGGCCCGGCGTGGGTGGAGTTGAAGTTGTAGACGATGTACGTCGCCGCCCAGCCCTCCCACGGATCGACGCGGTACCCCTTGTCCTCGAACTTCGCCTTCTGCGCCATGACGGACGGCGGTATGTATCCGTAGTCGACGCCGCCGGAGCGCAGCACGTTGTACTCCGAGTCGGCGGTGGTGAAGGGCTTGAAGACGACCTGGTCCAGGTGCGGCCGCTCGGAGTCGGGGCCGGTGAACTTCTCGTTCGGGACGATGGTCACCTGACCGCTGTCCCGCCAACCTGCCAGCTTCCAGGGGCCGTTGACCGTCGTCCAGAGCGGGTCGCTGCCGTACGAGCCGAGGCTCTTGGCGTGCCGCGTGAGTCGGGCGAAGACGGCTTTGGCGCCCTTGGTGGTGCGGTCGTGGTCGCCGACCCTGCCGCCGTCGGTCGTGGCGTCCCAGGCGTGCTGGGGCAAGGCCCGCATCAGCGTGAGCTGGTTGGCCGTGAACCAGTCCGGGTTGTACGCCCGGTCGAGGTGCAGCCGCACCGTGTGGTCGTCGACGACCTCGAACCGCTTCACGTTGTCCGGCATCGTGCCGACCGAATAGCTGCCCCAGTCCGCCTTGTCGGCCTTGACGAGGTTGAACCAGAACTCGAGGTCGCGGGAGGTGACGGGCTTCCCGTCGGACCACTTCACGCCCTCGCGCAGCGGCACGGTCACCGTCTTGTTGCCGTCGCTGTACTTCGGTTCGAGACCGAGCGTGCTCGGGCCGTGCGTGGTCAGCTCGCCCTTGAGCTGCACGGCGTCGTAGACCGGCATGAACAGCAGGGTCTGGATGGCGTAGTTGTACGAGGCCCCGTAGCCGGGCGCGCCGATCGGGAAGATCCAGTTCGGCGTGGCCGCGGGAGGCAGGGCCATCGTGGCCGTGCCGCCCTCCACGGGGGTGCCGCCGGTCGGCCCCATGGCGATGCTGCCGCCCTCGTGCGTGCAGCCGGTGAGCGCCGCCGCGAGGACGAGGACGGCGGCCGCCGTTGACCTGAATGAGCGCATGCCGGAGGGCCTCCAAGGGGACGGGGGACGGCCCCGTACCGGAGTGCGACGGGGCGGCGCCCGAACGCTAGGCCGGTCGGCAAAACCAAGTCAATAGCTTCATTCGGCAAATAGTTCTTCGGCCTGGAGGTATGGCGAACTTGGTTCGGTTCCGCCTAGGGTTCGAGTTGTAATCGAAGAAACTGATCGAACTAACCAGGCGAACGAGCCCGCCGAACGAACCAGCGCGCTGAAGCAAGCAACCAAGCAACGAAGAGGGCGTATGTCCGACACATCGCAGGGTGAACCGGGGTCGGCGCAGCACATCCTGCACCTGGTCTCCTCCGGCGCCGCCACCTCCCGGGCCGATCTCGTACGGGAGCTGGGCCTCGCCCCCTCCACCGTCTCGCTGCGCGTGCAGGAACTCGTAGCGGCGGGCGTGCTCACCGAGTCCGGCGAAGGAGCCTCCCGCGGCGGGCGGCGCCCCCGCCTGCTGCGCGTGCGGGCCCAGGGCGGCGTCGCGCTCGCCGCCGACCTCGGCAGCCATCACGCGCGGCTCGGCGTGATCGGCCTCGACGGGACCGTCCTCGACGCCGTCGACCTGCCGCACGACATCACCGTGGGGCCGGAGTCGGCCGTCGACTGGCTCTGCGGCCAGGTCGCCGAACTCGCCGCGCGCCAGCGTGAGGCGGGCCGCACCGTGCGCGCGCTCGGCGTCGGCTTCCCCGGCCCGGTCAAGCCGGGCGAGGGCCGAGTCCTGAGCCCGTCCCGCATGCCCGGCTGGCACCGCTACCCGCTGCGCGACGTCCTCGCCGAACGCCTCGGCCTGCCCGTCACCGTGGAGAACGACGCCACGATGATGGCCGTCGGCGAGCACCGCGCCGCCCGCCCCGACCTCGACCACATGGTGGTGGTGAAGGCGGGCCGCGGCATCGGCAGCGGCATCATCTCGGCGGGCCGTCCGCACGACGGGGCCAACGGCTGCGCCGGCGACATCAGCCACGTACGTGTGGAGGCCGCGCAGGACCGCCCGTGCAGCTGCGGCAACATCGGCTGCCTGGAGACGGTCGCCAGTGGCGCCGCGCTCATCCGCGAACTCGCCGGGCAGGGCGTCGAGGTGGCCTCCACCACCGAGCTCCTCCAGCTCGTCGCCGACGGCGACCCGCAGGCCACCACGCTGGTCCGCACCGCGGGCCGGCACATCGGCACGGTCCTGTCCGTGGTCGTGAACTTCTTCAACCCGCAGGCCGTGGCCCTCGGCGGCGCGCTCGCCGCCGCCGAGCCCCTGGTCGCCGCCGTGCGCGGAGTCCTGTACGAGCGCTGCCTGCCGCTCGCGACGTCGGACCTGGAGATCACCACGACGGTCACGGGCCGCGACGCAGGACTGCTCGGCGCGGGACTCACCGCCCTGCGCCACAACCTCCCCACCGCACCCGTCCCCCAGGAAGAGAGCGCCTCAGCATGACCAGCACGGCCCCCGCACGCCGCCTGCGCATCGGCATCGGCGGCATCGGCATCGAGTCCTCCACGTTCTGCCCGCACCGCTCCACCACGGACGACTTCCGGCAGACCCGCGGCCAGGAACTCCTCGACCGCTACACCTGGACCAGGCCCGACTCCGACCTCGCCGACGTGGTCGAGTGGGTGCCGCTGCTGCACGCGACCTCGCTCCCCGGCGGCCCGGTCGAGGCGGAGTCGTACCTGGTCCTCAAGGACGAACTCGTCACCCGCATACGCGAGGCGGGCCCCCTCGACGGCATGGTCTACGACATCCACGGCGCCATGAGCGTCATCGGCCTCACCGACGCCGAGGGCGACCTCACGGACGCGGTCCGCGCCGCGCTCGACGCGCACGGCACCCGCCCCCTGCTGTCCGCCGCGATGGACCTGCACGGCAATGTGTCGCGCCGCTTCGCCCACCCCTGCGACCTGCTCACGGCCCACCGCCTCGCCCCGCACGAGGACGCGTGGGACACCCGCGAGCGCGCCGCCCGCAATCTCGTACGCTGCCTGCGCGACGGCACGCGCCCGCACCGCGCCTGGGTCCAGGTGCCCGTCCTGCTGCCCGGCGAGAAGACCAGTACCCGCCTCGAACCCGCCAGGTCCCTGTACGCCTCGCTCGCCGAGATGGAGAAGCTTCCAGGCATCCTCGACGCGGCGATGTGGGTCGGCTACGCCTGGGCGGACGAGCCGCGCTGCAAGGCCGCCATCGTCGTCACCGGCGACGACGCCGAACTCGCCGCCGCGGAGGCGGAGAAGCTCGCCCGGCGCTACTGGGACGCCCGCAGGGACTTCGTCTTCGTCGGCCCCACCGGCAGCGCCGAGGAGTGCATCGAGAGGGCGGTGGCCTCCGACAAGCGCCCCTTCCTCATCAGCGACTCCGGCGACAACCCGACCGCGGGCGGCGCCGGCGACCTCGCGTACATGCTGGGCAAGCTCCTCGCCAACGACGCCATCCGCACGGGCGAGGTCACAGCCGTGCACCCGGGCATCACCGACCCGGTCGCCGTGGCCCGCTGCTTCGAGGCGGGAGTGGGCTCCGAGGTGACGCTGAGCGTCGGTGGCAAGGTCGACGCCGGCCACGGCGGACCGTACGAACTCACCGGTACTGTCACGGCGTTGCAGCGCGCCACCGAGCAGAAGGACCGGGCCGAGGGCGGCGCCTACGACCGCGGCGTCGACATGGCGGCCGTGCGCGTCGGCGGACTCACCGTCGTCCTCGTGGAGCGCCGCAAGCCGTTCCACACGCTCGCAGACTTCATGGGCCCCGCCGAGGGCGGCCTCGGCGTCGACCCGCGCACGTACGACCTGGTCGTCGTGAAGATCGGCTATCTGGAGCCCGAACTCCACGACATGGCCGCCGACTGGCTGCTCGCCCTCACCCCGGGCGGCGTCGACCAGGACCTCCTGCGCCTGGGGCACCACCGGGTCGAGCGGCCGCTGTACCCGTTCGACGACGACGCGTACGCGGACGGGCCGGGCCCCGACCTCACGGCCGTGCTCCTGTAGGCGGGCGTGCTCTTGCGGACGGGTGGCCGACGGAGTCGCGGAGCGGCCGCTTCCGGGTGAGGCTGGAGAGGCCCGTACCGGCTGCCGACGAGCCGGTGCGCTGAAACCGCGCGCTGAAGGAGACACGATGCAGCAGGACAAACAGCCCGGCTACGGCCCCGTGGTGTTCCGCGACCGGTCGGCGGGCTATGCCTTTCTGACCCGCTCGACGGCCTCCAGCGACGAGACGATCGAGTGGGACGACGGCGAGACCTACCCCGTCGTCGACGTGGAGATCTCCTCCGAGTCGCACCCCTTCTACACGGGCAAGGCGCGGGTGGTCGACGCCGAGGGGCAGGTCGCCAAGTTCGAGAAGCGGTACGGCGAGCAGGACAAGGGCTGACCGCCCGCGCACCTGACTGACCGCCGTACCGCCGGGGGATCGGACCGTACCGCTGGGGCTCAGACCGAGCGGTGGTACTGGTCCGGCACGTGCACGTCCCCGCCCAGCTCGCGCGCCGCCGAGCGCGCCCACGACGGGCTGCGCAGCAGTTCACGGCCGAGCAGGACGGCGTCGGCCTCGCCGTTGGCGAGGATCTTCTCGGCCTGCTCCACGTCGGTGATGAGGCCGACGGCGGCCACGGCCAGCTCCGTCTCGGCCTTCACGCGCGCGGCGAAGGGGACCTGGTAGCCGGGTCCGACCGGGATGCGGACGCCGGACGCGTTGCCGCCGGTCGAGACGTCGAGCAGATCGACGCCGTGCTCCTTGAGGAGGGTGGCCAGGCGCACGGTCTCGTCGGGCGTCCAGCCGTTCTCCTCCAGCCAGTCGGTGGCGGAGATACGGAAGAAGAGCGGCTTGTCCTGCGGCCACACCTCGCGGACCGCGTCGACGACCTCGAGGGCGAAACGCACCCGGTTGTCGAAGGAGCCGCCGTACTCGTCCGTGCGGACGTTGGAGTGCGGCGAGAGGAACTGGCCGATCAGATAGCCGTGCGCGCCGTGGATCTCGGCGACGTCGAAGCCCGCGTCCAGGGCGCGGCGGGCGCCGTCGGCGAACTGGCCGACGATCTCGCGGATCCGCTCCACGGTGAGCTCGGCCGGGGCGGGGTGCCTGTCGTCGAAGGCGAGGGGGCTCGGCGCGACCGAGTCCCAGCCGTGGGCGTCGGCGCCGACCGGGGCGCCGCCCTTCCAGGGCCGGTCGGTCGACGCCTTGCGGCCGGCGTGCGCCAGTGTTAGTGAGTATCGTTGTACCCATGGCCGATGGAGAGTTGCGGCGAGCGCCGCACTGGGGAGGGCTACGCGTCGTCGGGGCCAAGCGGTTGAGCCGCTTCACCGACGCCACTACGTCGCCTGAAGTCCAAGAGGAAATGATCATTGGCGCGCAACGGCGCGTGGGCGGTGAGTTCGTCGGTTGGGCGACGGACCTTGACATCTCCGCCATCAAAACGACGCCGTGGGAGCGCCCGGAACTAGCGTACTGGCTGGAGAACCCCGAACTCTGGGACGTCTTGATCTGGCAGCGCATGGACCGCGCGGTTCGCTCTATGGCGGACATGGCGGATCTTGGGCGCTACGCGAAGAAGCACAGGAAGCGGCTCATCTTCGCGTCCGGGCCCGGCGGGGACATGCTGGAGCTGGACTTCGCGTCGCCCATGTCTGAGCTGATCATGCTCATTCTCGCGTTCGCTGCCCAGATGGAGGGGCAGACGATCATGGAGCGCACTCAGGGTGCGGCAGCACATCTTGAGTCGCTCGGGCGCTGGGCCGGCGGTCCTGTGCCTTACGGCTGGGCGCCGGGGCGCAAGGTCTTCGAGGATGGCAAGGAGGGTTGGTGGCTCTTCAGGCACACGGACGACGACCCCACGCGATCGACGTCGGAGATCCGACTCGGGATGATCGCGCGTGCTGTCACGGGGAAGAACTACACCGAAATTCTCCGCTGGTTGGAGGAGATGAGCGCCATCACGCCGTGGAATCACCGGGCGTTGCTCGCGACCCCGCCGCGTGACCTGGATCCGGAAAGCGCGTGGAACGTCACCGTTGTGCGGGACATGCTTCAGTCCGCACTGAATCGGGGCCACACCGTCAAGCGTGACGGCACGGTGGTTCGCGACGACAACGGCGCCCCGATCCTCCAGGCGGAGCCGCTTATCGACGACGCGACTTCCTACGAGCTCAAAGAGGCGTTGAAGCTCCTGGAAAACGGACTGGCAGGGAAGCCGCGCAGCGACGGGCACGAGCTCCTGGGAATCCTAGAGTGCTCCATCTGTGAAAGGAACCTAGTCAAGTCCTGGACATCGGAGACGAAGGGCAAGGGGAAGAACCGCGTTCGTACCGATGTCCGCGTCGACATCTTCAGGTGCAACGGCAAGTACCACCCCGAGGGCGTACCGGGCATCTCGATGAAGGCGGTAGAGGTATTCGAGTGGATCGATGGTCAGTTCCTGGCCCACATCGGGCCATTCCGTCGCACTCAGGTCATCACCACACCCGGCATTGACCATCGCCCGGAAATCGAGGAACTCCAGTCGGACGTAGACCAGTTGTCCGCTCGCCTGGCCCGCCTCCGTGGACCCGCGGCTGACGCCGTGGAGAAGCAGCTAATTGGGCGCTCCAACCGTCTCGAAGAGCTGCGGGAGCAGCCGTTCGTGCCAGCCAGTCAAAAGCTCGTCGAGCTTGACGAGACGTGGGGCGACGCCTGGAGGGCAGCCCCCGACTGGGCCGCTAAGGCTGTCCTCATGCGGTCTGTCGGCGTGCGCGTGGAGGCGCTGCCGGCTGAAGGGTGGCGCCCGGACATTTCCACGCGACTGCGCTTCCACGTCGGCCAGCACGTCGACCCGGTGCAGGACGCGTTGGATGACGTGGCTTACCAAGAGGGTCTCTAAGGTCACGTTCAGGTAAAGGAGTTGGGAGCCCCGGCGGGTCAACGTCGGGGCTCCCGGCGCGAGTTTGGCCGCCTCGTCGACGTCGGCAGCCGTCCGCGTCGTCCACAGGATGCTGTGGATAACTCCAGGGAGTGACGAAATTCTGTGGATTCGCTACGCCGAGTGACGTGGGTGGCCATTCTGGGGGTCAAAGTGTCAAACCAACCCCTTATTTCAATTTCCTCTAACGCGCGTTAACCTCGCCGTTTCACTTGGTTGCGGCTGGCTTTGGGGCGGAAACGCGAAAGTGCCTTCCTGACCTGGGACGATGAACCTTGCTGAGGGGTTCTGTCGGTCCAGGCGGAGGGCACTTTCTACGTGCAGGCTATCGGGTTGCGTCCCAAGATCCAGGTCAGTGCAGATGGTTCGGGGGTGGTCGGTCATGCCGGGGCACGGTTACTGGCTGATCTCGCTGATGCCACCGGGCTCACCGCCTCGTACTCCACCGCGCTCAGGCCGCTTCGGCCGCGCGGGACTGGGCATGATCCGGGCCGGATCGCCACCGACCTGGCGGTGATGCTCGCCGACGGCGGTGAGGCCATCGCGGACCTGGCCGTACTGCGGGACCAGGCAGGGGTGTTCGGTTCGGTCGCCTCGACACCGACGGCCTGGCGAATGCTCGCCGACACCGACGGGAGGACACTGGCTTCTCTGCGCTCGGCGCGTGCCCACGCTCGGGAAGTCGCCTGGATGCAGGCTGCCGAGACCAGCGGGGGCCTACCTGCTGCTCGGGCCGGCGGAGGAGAGCTTCCCGGCCTGGTTCTGGACCTCGACGCCACGCTGGTCACCTGCCACTCCGAGAAAGAGCAGGCCGCACCCACCTATAAGGGCGGCTTCGGCTTCCATCCGCTGCTGTGTTTCCTCGCGAACACCGGCGAGGCCGTGTCGGGGCGGCTGCGGCCCGGGAACTCCGGCGCCAACACTGCCGCCGATCACATTGCGGTGCTCGACCAGGCGCTCGCGCAAATCCCCGACGCTCACCGGCACGGCATCGACATCCTGGTCCGCGCCGACAGTGCCGGATCCGCGAAAGCCTTCCTCGCCCACGTCCGCGACCTGCGGAAACGAGGAATTCGTACCTTCTTCTCGGTCGGATACGCCATCACCGAGCCGGTCCGCCGTGCTGTCCGGGCCATGCCCGACCGCCTCTGGCATCCCGCCCTGGACCAGGACGGAACCCTGCGTGATGGCGCAGAGGTGGCCGAGCTGACTGGCATGGTCGATCTGGGCGGCTATCCGACCGGCACCCGCATCATCGTGCGCCGGGAGCGGCCGCACCCAGGAGCCCAGCTGTCCCTGTTCGACCAGGACGAGGGCCTGCGCCATCAGGCGTTCCTCACCGACACCCCATACTCCGGCGGCGGATCCGCCCAGTTCCTGGAGGTCCGCCACCGCGGGCATGCCACCGTCGAAGACCACATCCGGTGCGGCAAGACCACCGGCTTCGGCCGCTTCCCCTCCCGCGACTTCGCCGTCAACGCCGTCTGGCTCGAACTCAGCCTCGCGGCGATCGATCTGCTGGCCTGGACGCGCGTCCTGCTGCTGGACGGAGAACTCGCGTCTGCCGAGCCGAAGAAGCTTCGCTACCGGCTCCTGCACGTTGCCGCCCGCCTCACCCGCGGCGGCCGACGCCTGCGCTTGCGGATATCGGCGACCTGGCCCTGGAGAAACGAACTGGCCACGGCCTTCCATCGCCTCGCCGCACTGCCCCGTCCCGCCGACTGACCGGCAAACCCCTGACCGCCCACGACCCGAAGGACCCTGGAGAACCCGACCACCGCGCCGGGCTTTTGTCATGTCCGAACACCGAAATCGCGTGGGCCACCCGACAGTTACCCCTCAACAACGCCTCATCGCCGCAACCGAAACGGCGAGGCTAAGAGGTTTGTGAAATAGGGGGTTAGTTTGCCAGTTCGTGCGCGGCCCCGGGAGGGGCGGGCGCGGAGCAAGATCACTGCCGCGTCACACGCGACCCATAACAGAGGTAGGAGGGAAGGACCGCGACGCCGGCGAATGGCGCGGCGTCCGCTTCCCTCCCTGACGACCGGCGCCGCTCCTGCGCTCCCCGCACTCTCCTCCGGGTAGACGCGCGGTAGAGCGGCCCCGGTCGTCCCATAGCTGTCTCGTCCCGCGGGGACGAGGAAGCCGTCCATGACGATGACCCGGGGCAGACCGGGAGGCGCCAGGGGCGCACGACGAGCCGGAGCGATGCGCACGCTTGCGCGGTAGCTCAGTCAGGCAGAGCGCCGGCCCCCGCTGAGACATGCGGGACTGTCGGGACGACACGGGTTCAAATCCCGTCCGCGACGGCTCGTCACACACCTTTCGTAGCTCAATGGCTAGAGCCGCGCGTTGTGGTCGCGCTGATCCCGGTTCGACTCCGGGCGAAGGGACGTAAGCAACTTCCGTGCACTGACAGAGGAGCGAGCATGAGCGTTGTGGTGTCCTCCCTGAAGTGGGACGCCAGCGTCGCGGGGTCGCAGAAGATCACGAACGACAAGGACGGTTACCACCTCGTCCGCTTCCCCTACACGACCGCCGGCGAGTCCTACGACCCGTGGAAGATGCACGACCCGAAGAACGGCGGCTCTGCCGCGTCGAAGTTCCCCGACGCCCGCTCCGGGCTCATCTGGCCCTCTCACGACGGCTGGGGCGTACTGTCCGCGCTCGTGTTCTGGGATGCGGATCCTGACGCCCTGGAGTACCGGGCGCGGTTCGTCCGTGACCCGCTCGGCTTGTCGACGGGCTACGACGCCACGGCGACGAGCGACAGCACGCCGACGAAGGGCGGACAGTACCGCTCGTACATGTGGCAGATGTTCGTACGCCGCGGGACCCCGCTGGGCCTGAAGGTAGCGGCCCGGGGAGCCGGCGACGCGAAGCGTTCGACGCCGCTCATGCTCGCGGAGCTCAAGCTCGCCATTCATACGGACGTGGAGACGCCCGCCTAGACGCAGCACGCCTGGCGGGCCTCTGGAGCCACGGTGTGCGCCGCTGGAGCTAGGGCGGGGTCACGCCCGTCTGGCGATGCGACGGCGATGCTATGTGCGGCGCCAGCTCCAAGGGTGTCGGGGACAACGAGGTGAGGCAGGGAGGGATTCGACCCTCGGTGCCTCGTGGAGCTGCTAGTTAGCCGATGCAGGGTCCACTCCCACCATTCAATCTGCCCGGGGATAAACTCAGGCGTTGATAGATATCCTGATGAAAAGAAGGATGCTCCCGAACCCGAATATGGTGAGAGCGAACATTTCCAGTAGCGGCCACATGGCGCGCCCTTTTCGGTAGTGACACATTCCGCGGACGGCGAGAGACCTTCTCGACTGTCTCTCCGCTGGGCGTTTCAAGCGTCCACGCTGTGCAGCGTGGTTTCGAAACATCGAGCGCTGGGACTGCGTCACTTCCTATGTTCCTAGCACCTCAAGCGTAACTCCCATGACGTGCAAACTGACTAATTTGACGGGATGTAGTTCAGCGGTCAGAGCACCCGCTTTGGGAGCGGGGAGTCGGAGGTTCGAATCCTCCCGTCCCGACCAACACGCAGCCCCGCCGCGGAGGAGAGATCCCGCGTGCGGGGCTGAGCTACGTCCCGAGCTAGGCCTTCGGCAACAGCACCGCGAAGGCCCCCGTTCCTGGCGTGTCGTAGTACGTGACGGTGCCGCCCTTGCGCGGGACGTCCAGGACGACGGACCCCGTCACGGACTGGTCCGGCCCGTATTCCGTGTCGACGTCCTGCCCATCGACGGACTCCAGCGTCGTGCAGTCCTGAGCGGCCGTCTTGTCGTCCTGCCACTTCATTGCGCCGTACGGGCTGAACCGTCCAGGCGCGTTGCCGACGTTTTTCAGCGTGAGTTTCAGGACGACGTACTGACCATGCTCAGGCTTGTTCGACGTGTCGAGTTCCGCGGCCGTGACGTACCTCGCGGACTCCACCTTGACGTTCATCTTCGTCTGTACCGACTCGCCTGTGTCGTCGAAGACGTCGAACGGACCGCTCGTGCCGACGACCAGCAACGGCGCTGGCGGGGCATCAGCTTCCTTGCCGGCGTCCACCTTGTCGAACGAGGCGGACGCCTCAACAGCTGGCGTGCTGGGTGTCGCCCTGTCGACGTCGGCATCCGCGCTCGTGCAGCCGCTCAGTACGGCGACGAGGACGGCAGGTGCCGTCAGCAAAGCGGCACGGCGAATGTAGGCACGCATAGCAACCCCCATGGAACAGCGGCCTCCCCTGGCCGCATGGAGCAGTCAGCGTAAGGCACAAGCGCGGGATGAGGAGGCGCTATGGCGTGGCAGGGAAGTACACGCAGGCAGCGCCTACCTAAGGACTGGCCGCGCATACGACGCCGCATCATCCGCCGTGACAAGGGCGTCTGTGTAGCCACGTACAGCGATGGCACACAGTGCGGCTTGCCTGGTACTGACGTGGACCACATTGTCCACGGTGACGACCACAGCGATGCGAACCTACAGCTTCTGTGCACCTGGCATCACACGCACAAGAGCAGTAGTGAAGGCGGCTCAGCAGCGGCCCTCACACGCGTGCGTACTGCCCGCCCTACCACCACACACCCCGCCCTGGAGGACTAGCCCATGAGCGGTGCCTATGTGGTGCTGGAGGAGGCCGACGACACGGGTGAGGACGGAGTCTTAGTGACTCGCGTCGTAGTCAATGGTGTTGATGTTGGTCGACTCGCAAGAGCTCCGAAGATCAGCGTTGGAAGTGATCGCGATCGTTCCGTCACGACGGTGACGATCACGCTCGTTCCGAGCCGCCTGGAGATCAAGGGCGAGCTAGCTGACGGTGATCGTCGCGAGCCGCGCGCCGGGTTCGCAGCCAAGATCGACTAGCCCTGACCCCAGGGGGGTGACCCCCTGCCGGCCACCTTGCCGACCGTAAAGGTGCTGGGCCTCGTGCTCTGTACGGGTCTGGGGGATGTGGCTGAGGCGTCCGCAGGCGCCTCCTGGAGGCCCGAACGCCGGCCCGCTGGACTGCCGAAGACCCCGACACGGGAGGCGGCGACACAGCGATCCGGTACGCGCTCGACTTGAATCAATGCAGGTCAAACACTGTTCTACCGTTACACGCCGCGCTAAGATGGAGCCATGAACACACGACAATGCGAGCGGTGCTCGGAGCACCTGGGGGCGCGGCACTCACACCGCGCGCGCTTCTGCTCGACCCGTTGTCGTGTGGCATCGCACCGCGCGGCGAAGAAGGATGCGACTCCCTACGAGCTGACGACCCGCGACAGGTGGGTTCGACGCGCCGCGGACAAGCGCCCGTTGACCGTCGCCGGCATGGCGGCATCGTCGACGCGCCCCCGCACCTGGAGCACGCACAAGGAAGCCGCCGCTTCGACGGCCGGCGTCGGTCTGGGCTTCGTCCTCTCGGACGTCGACGACATCGTCTGTCTCGACCTGGACCACTGCTTGAACCCGCTCACTGGGCAACTCGCCCCGTGGGCGGCTGCCATCGTCCGCGACGCAGGCGCCACCTACGTAGAGGTGTCACCGTCCGGCGATGGACTGCACATCTGGGGTGGCGCTGATGTCCGCCATGGACGGAAGATCCGGCGCCCCGAAGGTACGGCCGTAGAGATCTACGGGACCGGCCGCTACATCGCAATGACGGGGCGCCGACATGGCAACGCCCCGTCGATCCTTGCCGATGTCACGCCTGCGGTCGAAGGACTCTTGCGCTAGTAGGACTCCGTTAGGTCTTTCGGTCGGTCGTGTTCAGGAGCATGGTGAGTGTGTGGACGCACATGAAGTGAACCGTGCTCGGGCGAAGTTGGCGTTATTCGTGGCTGATGTGTTCGCGTCGGTGCCGCGCAAGGATCAGCGGGCGAAGGGTGACTGCTATCTGCGGGGACTGATGACGGACGGTCGCCGCAAGTCCATCCAGGCCATGGCGTCGCGGCTGCCGGACGGCAATGAGCAGAACCTGCAGCAGTTCGTGAACCAGTCGACCTGGGATCCGGTGCCGGTGCGGCGGCGGATCGCCGAGCGGTTGGTGCCGCTGATCGGCCCGGATGCCTGGGCGGTCGATGATGTGTCGTTTCCCAAGGACGGACGGATGTCGGTCGCTGTCGCCCACCAGTACTGCGGAGCACTGGGCAAGCAGGCGAACTGTCAGGTCGCGGTGAGCGTGCACGCGGTCTCCGACACCGCCTCCTGTCCGCTGCGGTGGCGGTTGTTCGTGCCCCAGGAGTGGGCGGACGATGCCGGACGGCGGCAGAGGACCGGGATACCGCCAGAGGCCGGGCACCGGGAGAAGTGGCGGCTGGCCCTGGACACCTTCGACGAGCTGGCCGGGTGGGGGCTGGTGCCTCCGGTGGTGGCCGACGCCGGATACGGGCAGAACGCCGACTTCCGCGACGGCCTGAGCGAGCGGGGCATCACATATGTCGTGGCGGTCCGTTCGGACGTGACCGTCCATCCGCACGACGCGCAGCCCACCGCCCCGGTGTGGTCCGGCAACGGCCGCAAGCCGCAGCCCCGCTACCGCGACAAGGCGTCCTCGGTGGCCGCGCTGGCGGCCGGCCATGGGCGGCAGGCGTTCACCGAGGTGACCTGGCGGGAAGGCTCCCGCGGGCCGATGCGCTCGCGCTTTGTGGCGCTGCGGGTGCGGCCGGCCGGGGTCAGGGCCCGCCGCCTGGCCCAGGCCGCAGCCACCGCCGAACACGGCTACTGGGACGGTGTTCTGCCCGAAGTGACGCTGCTGGTCGAATGGCCCGAGGACGCCCAAGAACCCACCGGCTACTGGCTGTCCAGCCTGCACGCCGACACCCCGCTTGCTGAACTGGTCCGCCTCGCCAAGATCCGCTGGCGCATCGAGCACGACTACCGGGAACTCAAACACGGCCTCGGCCTGGACCACTTCGAGGGACGCTCCTGGACCGGCTGGCACCACCACGTCACCCTGGTCACCGCCGCCCACGCGTTCCTCACCGAACAGCGCCTGGTCCCAAAAGCCGATACAGCGGACTCAGCCTCTACCAGATCCTCGACGCCATCCAGGACCTGCTGAACTGCTGGACCGGCACCTGCACCACCTGCCACCGCCCCTTGCCCAGAACATCCACCGCCAGCCAGAACCCAAGATCCAGAGCGACCTAACGGAGTCCTACTAGTCGATTACCGCTGGGTCCACCATGCGATTCCGCTTCCGGCAACGGTGGTCACCGTGGTCACGAGCCACGTGGGAACGCGATCAATCGTCACCCGGATGCCGCCGCAGCGCAGTTCGAAGGCGGGATCCCGCTTGGGTTTCGACGCGTCGGAGGGTGGCGCGATCTTGGGCACGGCGGTTCCTCCCGCGGGGCTCTAACTGCTTTCACAGGGTGACGAGTTCACTCGCGCACAAGCGCGAGCGTACGCCGCAAAATTTACCGCATGGAACCCAGGAAACGAAAGAATCTTCGGCATGTACCCGTGAACTGGGGCGCTGGCCGCAAAAGGATGCTGGCTCACCCGAGACGGAAGGAGCGCCGATGGCCGGACGAGGTCCCGCCCCAGAGGGCACAACCAAGCGCCGCCGGCGCAACACCACGGCGGTGCTTGCTTGTGTTGCAACGTTGGCGGGTTGGCTCATCGCGCTTCCGTAAGGGACTTGCGCAGGCACGGGGTTGATGCATGTTCATCGCGTTGTGATCCATGCCGTGAGCGCAGATCCAGCGCAGGTGATCAACGCCGTCAGCAGGCGCACGGGGACGCGCTGAAGGGTCATGCGGAACCCGCCGATTCGGATGTCGAGTGCGGGGGCGGTTCGTTCGATCTCCATGAGCTGACCCTCCATTAAGTCCCTTGCTCTGCCCGGCTGATCTGGTTTCGTGCGACGCCCTCAGCATGTCCCAGCTGGCCCAGCAGAGTGCACTAGGGGTCGACCGTTGGGCCTATAAGCGGCACTGAGTGCCGCCAACCCCCTATGGGGGCGTGCGGTTGGGTGGGTGCCGAAGGTCCGTATCGCCAAAGCTAGATGACCTTTCCAAAATGCCGCAATACGGACTCTTCTCGCCCGTTCCGCGAACCGATTGGAGGAGCGCCCATGGGAGGCCGTGGCCCCGCCCCGAAGGACCCGACCAAGCGCCGCCGGCGTAACGCCGGTGAGCCAGAGACCGTAATCACCAATGACGAGGAACTCCGCGGCCCCGAACTCCCCGCGGGCGTTCTCGGCGAGGAAGACGGCGTTCCTGTCGAGTGGCACTCGATGACTCAGCTCTGGTGGAACTCCTGGCGAACGTCGCCGCAGGCGCAGACGTTCGTGGCAACGGACTGGCTCTTCCTCATCGACACCGCCCTCATGCATCAAACGAGGTGGGCTAAGGGCCGATGGGAGTTCGCTTCCGAAGTCCGGCTCAGGGCAGCCAAGTTCGGCGCCACGCCGGAGGACCGCGCTCGCCTGAAGCTGAAGGTCGATGAATCCCCAACGAGTAGGAAGAACGTAGGCCCCAGCCCTACGGGCAACGTCTCCGACATCAACTCGCGCAGAGCGCGTCTCACAGGCTAGGAGGCCGGATGCCGCGCGCAATCGTGCGCGCTCCCGGTCATGACCGCTCCCGCTTCGCTCGGGTGGATGGCGGTCGCATGGATGGAGTACTTCGTCGTCCACAGTCCTGGCGACGTCCAGGGCGAGCCTGTACGCCACGGCGACGAGTACACAGGCTTTGTCGTGGACTGCTACGCCGTCGATGACGACGAGGGTCGCCTCCTCTACGACAGTGCGTTCTTCTCCCGCCCGAAGGGCTGTGACAAGAGCGGACTTGGCGCCCGCATCGGCCTCTTCGAAGCCTTCGGCCCTGCGCGCTTCGCCGGCTGGGCAGAGGGCGGAGAGGTCTACCGCGACCCGTGGGGGCTGGGCTTTGGCACGGGTCAGCGTCCCTGCATCAGGAGGTGCAGCAGCGTCGCCACGCCAACACCGACCAAGAGGGCAGTGCCGAACGACGGGTGCTCGAAGGCGACGTACACGGTGCCGCAGTCGACGAGCATGAGCAGTGCCGTCCGCTGATCTGTCTGCCCGTTCATTCGTGAGGCCCACCCTGCGTCTACGCCGCTATCGCTGTCGCAGGGAATCAACGACTGGAATCTAGACAGATTTCCCACCTGGTTTAGGGCGTTTTCTGATCATGCGGTATTACCCCGCGCTCCTCGGTGGCCCCGATTCTGTCGACGGGCGCCGCCTCTCCGTCTCTGACCAGTGCGATGACACTTCGATGACACGAACTCGCCTCAGTCAAGGTTCGATGGCGTGCGCTCAAGCTTCGCGGTCACATGAGGCCCCCGCAACATGGCGGCGGCTCAAGCTCTGAACTGGACATGCTCCGCTCCTTGGAACGCGACCTCTGGCGTACCCGGCGGTGGATCGAGGAGGCGGAGCGCCGCGAGGACGAGCGCACGCGCGGCGAGCGGGAGCGTCCACCGGCCCCGGAGTGGCTGATCGAGATGGGGCTCGGAGGCCGGGCGCCCGTGTACGGCCACGTTGGTGAGTGCCACGTGGCGGGCAAGCGCTCGCGCGGCGTCGACCGAGGCCAAGCACTCCGCGCCGTGACAGAGGGCGTCCCGGCTTGCACACACTGCCGGCCGGATACGGGGTTGGGGGTGCTGAAGTGATCGGACCGCCGCACCCTGGAGATATGGCGATATCGCTGATAGTTGTTCACCCGGTGCTCGGCACAGGCGGCCGGCGGGTGACGGTGCGCGGGCAGATTCTCGGCCTTGCGAACTCGGACCGGGACGTCGTGGAGTTCCTCCGACGTGCCGGCTTGCCGGACGCGGAGGACCTGCTTGAGGATCCGTCGTGGGTGAAGTGGCACGGCGGCCGGGCGCACCACTACGAAGCGGCGTGAGTGTGAACGGTCGTGCGTGTAGGGCGTGTTGGCAGTTGCGGGCTGTGTGATGTAGATACTCCGCATGGTCATTGCCGCGGGGGACCCCTGGTATCAGAGTGCGTTGTTTGTTGGCATCGTCAGCGGGCTGTTGGGGGCCGCTGGTGGTGTGGTCGCCGTGTTCATGCAGGGGCGGCGACTGCGGTTGCGGTGGGCTGAGCGCGCCAACACATCGTTGTTGAGCACCTCGGATCCAGATCTTGCCGTGTTTCACGGGGGCGCACCCGTCACCAACCCGCGAGTAGTCAGGTTGGAGATCTGGAACCCTTCAAGACGTGAAGTAACCAGTGACAAGTTCAACAATGACGGCCTGGTCTTTGACTTCAAAACCCCGATCGTTGCAGTGCTCAGCGCTGAGTCGACACCAGTAACGCGTGTTGCGCCCAGCACCCTGATTGCAGGGGAGCATCTGGAGATCAACCCCGCACTCCTCGCAGTCAAGCAGCGCTGCACGTACACCGTCTTGGTCGACGGCCCAGAGGAGCGTGTCGTCACGTCATTTGATCCCTTTGTGGGTGTGACCATCACGCGTGAGCTGACCGTGGACGAGCAGCAGCGGCAGCAGTTGTTCAGTGTTCTGGCAGGTGGTGTGTCGTTCGCATTTCTCCTCGTAGGAACCGTGTTGGTTTGGCTGCGCTGAACCGCAATCCACAGGAACACCCTTTCCCCCGCCCTTCGCCGCACCGTGCCCCCCGACCACAACCACGGGTGCCCCATACACGATGACCGCCTTCCGCTCCTCAGCCTCGACGAGGCTCATGCGCTCCTTGACGTCCTTGCCGGCACCGCGGAGAGGGACGACGAGCTAAGGGACGACGCGGCGTGGCTGCTCGCCGAACACGCGGCCCGCGTGCCGTCGCGCGAGGACGAGATCAACGGGAACTGAGCGTTCTCCGAGCCGCGTTGATGACGTTGTGCGCGTCGGCGCCGTAGACCGCGGACTCTTCCAGCGTCTTCCACGCGCGCATGTATGTGGCGACACTGTCCGCGTCCTCTAGCCACAGCTCGGAGTGCCATGTCTCCGTGACGACCTGGCGTTCGTCGTAGATCCAGAACCCGGACCCCGGCGGCAGCTTCAGTGACGCGCCGAACGGCACGATTCCTAGCTCCACGGTGTCCATGCCGACGACGCCGGCCAGGCGGTCGAGCTGGGAGGCGAGCACGGAGGGCGGGCAGACCATGGCCCGGAGGACGGCCTCCCACATGATGATTCGGTAGCGGCGCGTCCCGGTGTAGAGGAGTTCCTGACGCTTGATCCGCGCTCGGACGGCGTCCTCCACGTCGCGTGGCGACCGGTGCAGTTCGCTGAAGCGCGTGAAGATCGATCGCGCGTAGTCGGGCGTCTGGAGGATGCCGACGACCCACGACGACTCCCATGCGTGTAGCACCGTGGCGTGGGCCTGAGCTGTGTTGTGGGCGTCCTGTGCGGCGCGGTGTCCGGAGGCGAGTTGGCGGCGCCACGAGCGGATGTGTGACTCGAAGCCGGCGAGCCTGGAGCGCAGTTCCTCGAACGCTTCAGGCTGGCCCGTTGCGTCCGCCCACGCGCGGAGGTCGTCGGTGGTGGCGGTCTGCCGGCCATTCTCCAGCTTGGAGACTTTGGCCGCAGACCACCCGAGCCGTTCCGCGAGCTGTGCCCCGGTGAGCCGCCCGTCAGGGTGGTTGAAGCGGAGCTCTCGGAGCCTTTCCCCGAGAGCCTCGCGCGATTGCTGATAGTCGGTCGTCACCGGTCACGCTCGTTCGTGGCTAGTCGTTGAACTCTTGGTACGGCACGGCGTAGTGCCAGGCAGCGTCACGGAGCTGTGCATGCCGGTTAACGGCCGCAGGCTCCGTGATCAGTTCGGCGTTTGTGAAGTTGTCGTCCTCGTCGAACACGAGGCGGGCGACGATGCGGGAGTCAAAGATCCAGAAGTCTTCGTCCCCGAGGAGCAGCCGATCCGCGTCAGCGCGGCTGAGGTTGCGAATGTCCTCCCCAAGCGCCGTGTTCTTCACGGCGTGGGCGGTCAAGTAGCGCTGCCCGATGGTTGAAGGGGAGTCGACGAGGCGGACGCGTTCGACGCGGGCGCCGTCAGCGGTCTTTGCCTTGATCGTCTGGCACCACGAGGACGAATAGTCCCACGCCGGCTCTTCCTCGGCGACGAACTGGGCGTAGGTCGACGTCGCCTCGTCCGACGCGTACCGCCCGCGCGTCTCAAGCCTCCACGCCGTGTGCTTGAAGTTCTCGAAGAGTCGGCCGAACGCGTCCAGGTCGATGACGCGAGGCGTCTCGTCGCGCGGGCCGAAGTCTACGAGCGTGTTCCTGGGAATGACGACCGCCACCTCCCCCGCGTCGAGATGCTGCAACTTCGCGATGTCCGCGGGGTCTTCGAGCGGCGGGCCGTGGACGATGACCTCTCCGGAATCCAGGTCTTCGTGTACCGCAGGGCATCCGCCTTCGCCTGATCCTGTGCCGTTGAACCGGAGTCGTCGTGGCATGGCCAAGTCCTCTCGTTCAGGTTCGGGTCCACAAAGGATCGCCGGGCGTGACGGCGCTGAGCCACCGGCTACCAATAGCCTCGTGAGAAATAGAGCGAAAGACAAGAGGGTCACCGCGAAATTTCGCGAAAGTGGGCTCCCGCTGCACCGGGTGACGTCCCTAGCGTCCCTTTCATGGCGAAGACACGAGAGCCGGATAACGCCGAAGCGCGGGAAGTAACTGAGTCCCTGCGGGCGGCACTTGATGAGGCGGGAATCGTCTTTCCGTCCCTTGGCGTCGACGACGCGTCATTCGGTCCCGGCCTCGTGAATCTGGGGCGGGTCCGGGCGGACGTCGCCTCTCGACTGGCCGACGTAATCCGACGAGGGGGCCAAGGGGCGTGACGGTGAACCATAAAGTCGGCGCACTCGTCGTCGACACGAGGAACGACAGACTCGGCCGCGTCATGGGCCGTACAGGGCCCTATCTCCAGCTCCGCCCTCCGGGTGGTGGACGTGAGTGGGACGCCGACCCCGCTCACGTCCGACCGGCAAACGAGGCTGAGAGACGCCGCGCATCCGTCGCGGAGGGGTCACTCCTAAAGCGGGTGCCTTCATGACGGCCGCCGTGGAGGCGCCCAACCTGCGCCGGCTGAACGGCGATCAGCTCCGGGGCTGGGCGTGTGCTTTGTGTGGCGCCAGGCTCTACGAGGACCGGGCGCTCCCTCCGATCACAGAGGTTCGTCACGGGCTGAAGGTGCGCATCGAGCTGTGGGCGTGTGCCCCGACGTGCCTGGAGGCGAGCCAGAAGGAGAGACGGGGGCCGTGGCTATGACGTCGCCGCCCCCGTGCATCGCTGTGTCCACGATCCCGCATCTCCTGGCGCGGAGTCTTTTGGCGGTGTGTCAGCGAGACCTCTCGGCTCTCATCGTCCGATGCGCGCTCCCTGACGGCCACCACCCGAGCCACGAGGCCGCTCTCCCTGGGGGCGGCATCTTCTACTGGGAGTGATCTCCCACCACATACCCGCGTGCCAGGGGCTCCCACTCCGGCGCGCGGAGGGGCGGCAGGGTTCCGGCGTCGCCGTTAGGGACCCTGCCCGCTCCGGCGGCGAAGGCCCCGTCCACTCCTAACTGTTGGGGGAGTGGGCGGGGCTTTGTCGTGTCTAGGCGCGGCCGTACTGGCTCGGCGTGTAGACCTCCGCACCAAGCTCGCGTGCGGCGTGGCGCGCCCAGTAAGGGTCACGCAGGAGTTCACGGCCTAGGAGGATCGCGTCCGCCTCACCGCTGGTGAGGATCTTTTCCGCTTGCTCCGGCTCAGTGATGAGGCCGACAGCTGCCGTCGGCATCGGCGTCTCGTTCTTCACGCGCGACGAGAACGGGACCTGATAGCTCGGACCCACCGGGATCCGCACGCCGGGGGCGTTGCCTCCGGTGGAGACGTCGAAGAGATCAACCCCGTGATCCCGGAGAAGAGTCGCCAGGCGAACCGTGTCGTCAGCGGTCCATCCGCCTTCCTCCAGCCAGTCAGTAGCGGAGATGCGGAAGAAGAGGGGGAGGTCGTCAGGCCACACGGCGCGAATAGCGTCGACGACCTCCAGGGCGAATCGGGCGCGGTTCTCGAACGACCCTCCGTACTCGTCCGTGCGCTTGTTGGAGTGCGGAGACAGGAACTGCCCGACGAGGTACCCATGGGCGCCGTGGACCTCCGCCACCTGGAACCCTGCGGCGAGCGCACGGCGAGCAGCGTCCGCGAACTGGCCCACCACGCCCGCGATCTCGTCCGTGGTGAGCTCGTGCGGCACCGGGTGCCCGTCGTCGAAGGGCACGGCGCTGGGCGCGACGGGCTGCCAACCGTGCTCGTCCGCGCCGACGGGCGCTCCGCCCTTCCACGGGCGGTCGGTCGAGCCCTTGCGCCCGCTGTGGGCAATCTGGATTCCGGGGATGCCGCCCTGGCTCTTCACGAAGTCCGTGATCTTGCGCAGCGCTGATACCTGCGTGTCGTTCCAGATGCCGAGGTCGTACGGAGAGATGCGGCCCTCAGAGCTAACGGCTGTGGCCTCAGTGATGATCAGGCCCGTCCCGCCGACGGCACGAGCCGCGTAATGGGCGAAGTGCCAGTCCGTCGCTACGCCCGTCTCCGGACCCTCCGGGGCGGCGCTGTATTGGCACATGGCGGCCATCCATACGCGGTTCGGAATGGTGAGATCGCGCAGCTTGTAGGGCGTGAAGAGTTCGGTCACCGGATGACTCCTGAGGCAGTTTGGGCAGTTCAGCGGGGTGGAGGCAGGGTCAGGCGCAGAGAGCGAAGTCGGCCGGCATGGTGCCCTGATACTTGGTAAGACTGGCCTGCCCGAGCTGGATGCCCGGGACGGTGCCGTGCGCCTTGAGGAAGTCGGTGATCCGGCGGAGCGCCTCGACCTGCGTGTCGTTCCAGATACCGAGGTCGTACGGGCTGATGCGGCCCTCGGGGCTGACAGCGGTGGCCTCGACGATGATGAGTCCGGTGCCGCCGGCGGCGCGGGCCGCGTAGTGCGCGAAGTGCCAGTCGTTCGGGGCGCCGGTCAGCGGGCCCTCGGGAGCGGCGCTGTACTGGCACATCGGCGGCATCCAGACCCGGTTGGGGATGGTCAGCGACCGAAGGGTGTAGGGCTCGAACAGCGCGCTCACGGCAGACTCCTATACGTTCACGACGGGCGTGGCGGGTCCTCGTACGATAGGCATCGTAGTACGGCACCTGTCAAACTACGACAGGTCTCGTACAATGGGCCTGACGCAACCGGAACGCACCCGCCACCCCCATCCGCACACCGGGCCGAACGAAGTGGAGCCGCCGTGACGACCGCCGCACCGAGCAGCAGGGCGCTTGCTCACCCCACGCGTGACGAGATCCGCCTGGAGTCGGTGCTGCACGCGCTCGCCGACCCGATGCGCCTGCGGGTGGTGCGGGAGCTGGCGGCCGAGGAGGGCGAGGACGCGGAGCTCTCCTGTTCGCACTTCGTCCTGCCCGTCACGAAGTCGACCACCACGCACCACTTCCGCGTCCTGCGCGAGAGCGGCGTGATCCGGCAGATGTACCGGGGCACCGCCAAGATGAGCGTGCTGCGCCGCGCCGATCTAGAGGTGCTCTTCCCCGGGCTGCTCGACAGCGTTCTCGCGGCCGCCGCCCGGCAGGACGGCCGGCTCGAGGGCTGAACTCCCGCTTCCCGGAAGGTGGTTGAACAGCAGGTTGAGCACGATGGCCGTGATGCAGCCCGCGCTGATCCCGCTGGTCATGACTGTCTGGAACCAGTCGGGGAACTTCGCGTAGATCCCGGGCACACCCACCGGAAGCACGCCCACCGCGACCGACACGGCGACGACCGTCAGGTTGTGGTTGCCGGCGAAGTCGACCCGGGCCAGCGTCCGCACACCGCTCGCCGCGACCGTGCCGAACATGACCAGGCCCGCGCCGCCGAGCACCGGCGCCGGGATGGCGGCGACGACCGCGCCCAGCTTGGGCAGCAGGCCGAGCAGGACCAGGATCCCGCCGGCCGTGGCGACGACCCAGCGGCTGCGCACCCGCGTCATGCCCACAAGGCCGACGTTCTGCGCGAACGCGGTGTACGGGAACGTGTTGAACACGCCGCCGAGGACCGTGGAGAAGCCGTCCGCGCGCAGGCCGTCCGCCAGCGAGCGCGGCTGGACGGGCCGCCCCGTCATCTCGCCCACCGCGATGAAGTCGCCCGTCGTCTCGGTCATCGTCACCAGCGCCACGATCAGCATCGACGCGATCGCCGCGCCGTGGAACGTCGGCGTGCCGAAGTGGAACGGCGTGCTGATGCCCACCCAGTGCGCGTCACTGACACCGCCGAAGTCCGTGAAACCGGTCGGCACCGCGACGGCCGTCCCGACGACCATGCCGACAAGCACCGCGACGCGGCTCAGGAACGGCGGCGCGAACCGCTGCACGGCCAGGACCACCACGAGGACGAACGCGGCCAGCGCGACGTTCTTCGGGGCGCCGAAGTCCTCCGTACCCGCCCCGCCCGCGACCCAGTTGCCCGCCACCGGCAGCAGCGAGACACCGATGATCAGGATGACCGTGCCGGTGACCAGCGGCGGGAAGAAGCGCAGCAGCCTGCCGAAGACCGGCGCGAGCAGCATCATCGCGAGCCCGGCGACGATCACCGCCCCGTAGATCGCGGGAAGCCCGCCGCCCGTCGTGCCGATGATCACCATCGGCGAGACCGCGGCGAACGTACAGCCCTGCACGATCGGCAGCCGGACGCCGAACCGCCACACCCCGACGCATTGGATCAGCGTCGCGATGCCGCACACCAGCAGATCCGCGGTGATGAGATACGCGAGGTCGGCGGGCGACAGCTTCATCGCGCCGCCTACGATCAGCGGTACGGCCACCGCGCCCGCGTACATGGCGAGCACGTGCTGCAAACCGAACACGGCCAGCTGCCGCACGGGCGGCACCTCGTCGACGGGGTGTACGGACGGTGGGGCGGCCGGGGCTGCCATGGGCACTCCAGGGGGCTGTCGGAACGCGAACGCGCAGGCGATGCGGGTGCGGGTGCGAGGGACGAGGCGGACAGCACGAGACCGTATGGGGCTTAAACGTTTTGTTGATTTCGCGACTGTTGCCGGGATGTGTCGCCGTTCCCGGGCGCCACGCGACAGTGCGTATCGCTGCTCAGACGCTACGTCGTCCCGTCGCGGGCAGCCGCCAGCAGGCCCGCCCAGTCCGGGATCTTCACCGGGCCGCGCCCCAGGGACCGGCCCAGCTCCGCCTCCGCGCGCTCGATCGCGAGCCACCCGGGCCACTCGACGGCCGCACAGCCCGCCGCGCGAAGGCCGGGGAGCGCGTCATCCGGAACGTCCCCGGCGGCAAGTGCCGCGGCGTCGTCGAGCAGTGACTGCGCGGTCTCCTTGGCGCACGGGCGGTTGGTGCCGATCACGCCCGTCGGGCCGCGCTTGATCCAGCCCGCGACATACTCGCCGGGCGAGACCTCGCCGGCCCGCAGGATGCGCCCCTCGCGATGCGGCACGGTCCCGGTGGCCGCGTCGAACGGCAGCCCGTCCAAGGGCACTCCGCGGTATCCGACCGAGCGCAGGACGAGCTGCGCGTCGATGTCGTCGAACCGGCCGGTGCCGCTCACGCCGCCCGAGCCGTCCGGCGCGGTGTGCTCGAACCGTACGCCCGACACCTGGCCCGCCGCCCCTTCCAGGAGTGCCGCCGGCCGCTGGAAGAAGCGCAGATGGATGCGGCGGGGCAGACCCGGCGACGGGCGCTCGGCCCAGCCGCGCAGCACCTCGACGTTCCGCCGGTTCGCCGCCGGGAGCCCCGACGGGTCGAGGTAGGCGGGATCGAGCGCCAACTCGGCCGGATTCACGACCACTTCGACCCCGGGCAGCGTGCCGAGCTCACGCAGCTCCTTGGTGGTGAACCGGGCCTGCGAAGGGCCGCGCCGTCCCACCATGTACACGTCCCGCACCCGGCTGTCGGCCAGCGCGCCGAGCGCCGCCTGCGGCATGTCGGTGGGCGCCAGCTCGGCCGCGCCGCGGGCCAGGATCCGCGTGACGTCCACGGCGACGTTGCCCACGCCGATGACGACGGCCGACTCCACACCCCGTACGAACCCCTCGGCCACCGCGTCCGGATGCGCGCTGTACCAGGAGACGAAATCGGTCGCCGACCAGCTGCCCGGCAGGTCCTCGCCCGGTACGCCCAGATGGCGGTCGGTGGCGGCGCCCACGCAGTACACGACCGCGTGGTACATCTCCAGGAGCCGGCCGGGCGGCAGGCCGGGGCCGATCTCGACGCCGCCGACGAAGCGGACGCGCTCGTGCTCCAGAACCGTGCGCAGATTGTTCTGCAGCGACTTGATCTTCTCGTGGTCCGGTGCCACGCCGTAGCGCACCAGGCCGTACGGGCAGGGGAGCCGGTCGAGGACGTCCACATGGACGTCCGGCACCCGCTCCTGCTGGACCAGGCTCTGCGCGGTGTACACCCCGCTCGGCCCCGACCCCACAACGGCGACGCGCAGCACGGCGGACTCCTTCCGCAGGCCGACGGACTTCCAGCATGACACCACGGGGGCCGGGCCGGGAGGGTGTGGGGCGCGCGGAGCTCACCGGTCGGGCGTCAGGACATCTTCCGCATGCGCCCGATCTCGGCCGTCTGCTGCGCGATGACGTCGTTCGCCATCTCCTCGATCTGGACGTTGTTCCCCTCGGACAGCACGTCCGTCGCCATGGTGACCGCCCCGGTGTGGTGCGTGATCATCAGCTTCAGGAAGAGCTCGTCGAAGGCCGCGCCGTGCGCCGCGCGCAAGGTCTTCAGCTGCGCCTCGGTCGCCATTCCAGGCATCGCCCCGTGCTCGTGGTGCCCGCCGCTCTCGCGCTCCCTGCCGTGGGAGTTGAGCCAGCCCTCCATGGCCCCGACCTCGGGCCCCTGCGCCGCGGCGATGCGCTCCGCGAGGCGCTTGACCTGGCCCGACTCGGCCCGCTTCGGGGCCAGTTCGGTCATCTGCAGGGCCTGCGTGTGATGCGCGATCATCATCTGCGCGTAACTGAAGTCGGCCGAGTTGGGGCTGTCGTCCGGCCTGCGCTTCTGCGCGTCCTCGGCCGACAGCGTCTCGGCGCCCTCGCCCGGCTTGCCCGGCGCGATCACCGAAGGTCCGGGCCGCGCACGGGAGTTGGTGTCAGCGCCCCCGCTGTCCGGCGCCGTGTCACAGCCGCCGAGTACGAGCGCGGCCACCGCGACCGTCAACGGCAGAACAACTTTCATGACGAGTACGTTGCCATCTGTTGATCTGTGCATGATGAAGACGATACTCGTGGGGTCCGTGCTCCGCTCCCGCGTGAACGGGGGATGCGGGGAAGTCCTCGACGAGGGAGACAGCAGTGACCCTGTTGGACACGTCCCGAACGCGACGCAGACGCCTGGGAGTTGCCACGACCGCGGCCGGGCTGCTGGCCGCGCTGCTCATGGGGAGCCCGGCGGCAGCGACCCCGGATCCGGGCGACACCCCGGCCAAGTCCGAGCGGCTCTCGAAGAGCGCGGCGGCCGACACCCGGGCGGCGATCGCGAACGGCGACATACCCGCCCAGGACGAGGTCGTCCACTCCGACAACATCGAACATCTCACCAACATCCCCAAGGACGCGCTGCCCGGCTTCAACTCGGACCTCGCGTTCCAGGGCAGGTACGCCTTCGCGGGCAACTACGACGGCTTCCGCATCTTCGACATCAGCAACCCGAAGGCCCCGAAGACCGTCGCGCAGGTCCTGTGCCCCGGATCGCAGAACGACGTCTCCGTCTCCGGCGACCTGCTCTTCCTGTCGACGGACTCCTCGCGCAGCGACAACTCCTGTGCCAGCACCACCCAGCCCGCCACGGAGAAGTCCTCCTGGGAGGGCATGAAGGTCTTCGACATCAGCGACAAGAGGAACCCGAAGTACGTCGCCGCCGTCGAGACCGCCTGCGGCTCGCACACGCACACGCTGGTCCCGGAGAAGAAGAACGTCTACGTGTACGTCTCCTCGTACTCACCGAGCGCGACGTTCCCGGACTGCCAGCCGCCGCACGACGGGATCTCCGTCATCAAGGTGCCCCGCAAGGCACCCGAGAAGGCCGCGACGGTGAACTTCCCCGTGCTGTTCCCCGGTGAGGGGCCGGACGGCGGCGGCAACCCGGGCGGACCCACCAACCCGGGCGTCTCCAAGACCACCGGCTGCCACGACATCACGGTCCTGCCCTCGAAGGACCTGGCCGCCGGCGCCTGCATGGGTGACGGCATCCTGTTCTCCATCAAGGACCCCGAGAACCCGAAGGTCATCGACCAGGTCGAGGACAACACCAACTTCGCGTTCTGGCACTCGGCGACGTTCAACCAGAAGGCCGACAAGGTCATCTTCACGGACGAGCTCGGCGGCGGCGGGGCGGCCACCTGCAACGAGGCCGTCGGGCCGGACCGCGGTGCTGACGGCATCTACGCCGTCGTGGGCAAGGGCGACCACCGCAAGCTGGTCTTCAAGAGCTACTTCAAGATCCCCCGCCACCAGGCGGACACCGAGAACTGCGTGGCCCACAACGGCTCGCTGATCCCCGTCAAGGGCAAGGACATCATGGTCCAGGCCTGGTACCAGGGCGGCGTCTCGGTCTGGGACTTCACCGACTCCTCGAAGCCGAAGGAGATCGGGTACTTCGAGCGCGGTCCGCTCACCACGGACACCCTTCAGGTGGGCGGTGCCTGGTCCGCGTACTACTACAACGGCTACATCTACTCGAACGACATCGCCAAGGGCTTCGACGTCCTGAAGCTCACTGACCGGCGCACGGACCCGGCCGAGCGGGTCCGAATGGGCGAGCTGAACGTCCAGACGCAGCCGGACTACTTCGACTGAGACCCGGGACGCCCCGGCTCGAAGTACTGGGAGAAGTCCGGAGCGCTCTCCGGGCTTCTCCCGCCGGGCGCCGCGTCGTCCGGCGGGGTTCCGAGCTCCCACGCGAGCCCGTACCGGGCGAACAGATCCGCCCGCAGGGTCGGCAGCGGCATCGGCGCCCCCGGGACCAGCGCCGCGAACACGGCACCCATCAGCTGGGAGCGCAGCAGCGGATAGTCGCGGTCGACGCTGAGCGAGCCGTTCCGCAGGACCGTGTCGCGCAGCAGCTCGGCGAGCCGCTGCTGCTCGGGGCACTGCACGAAGCCCTCGGCCTGGAGGATCCCCGCCATGTGCGTCCGCATCAGGACGGGGTGGTCGACGGCCAGGCCGAGGATCGCGTCGACGGCCCGCGCGAGGCGTTCCGGCCCGTCCTCGGTGTGCGGCTCGCGCTCCAGGGCCGCCTCCAGCGTCCGGTGCATGAGGCGGTGCACCGCGGACTGGAGCAGCTGCCGCTTGCCGGGGAAGTAGTACGACACCAGGCCCCGCGCCGAACCGGCGCGGTCCGCGATGTCGCCGAGGGTCGTCGCGTCGTACCCGCGCTCCCCGACGAGCTCGACCGTCGCCTGCAGAAGCCGCTCGCGGGATCGCCGTCGCAACTCCTCGTTGACCGATGCGCTGCGCGGGGACATCCGGTAACTCCTGCGTTGACTGGCTCACAGCCAGTATACTCAGCACGTCCCTGTCAGAGGGCCCTTTCCGGAACCTTTGGCCAGGGCTCTCGGGTGTATCCGGCGACGCGGGGGATCGTCGGATGCACCCGGACCTGCCGGGCCGGTGTCCGGACGGCGTCGGCGCCGTCCGGACACCGGCCCGGTACGGGTTTCCGGTACGGGATACGGGATTCCGGCAAGGGTTTCCGGTACGGCCGCCGGTGCCGGAAATCCCCACCGCGGCGGACGCCTCACGGGCACACTGGCCCGATGCCGCAGCTGATCGCTCCCGACGTCCGCGTCCACGCCTCCTTCCTCGCCGCCATGGACGAGGCCCGCGCCGATGGCGCCGGCGGGCCCGACGACGACTCCACCGCGGGGCTCAGCCTGCGCGCGTACGGAGACACCTGGCAGGACCCGGCGGTCTTCGCGCAATACGTCGCCCGCATGCGGCTCACCCACGGACCGCGCAGCATCCTGCAGTACGACGTCGAGTGCACGACCCTCTGGTACGTCGACGGGGACGCCTACCTCGGCCGCCTCGCGATCCGCCACCGCCTCACCGAGGCCTGGCTGCGCGACGGGCACATCGGCTACGACGTACGGCCCGGCGCCCGCGGCCGCGGACACGCCACGGCGATGCTCCGCGCCGCCCTCCCGCTCGCCGCGCGCCTGGGCGTCGATCCGGCGCTGATCACCTGCGACACGGACAACGCCGCCTCCCGCCGCGTCATCGAGGCCTGCGGTGGCGTACGGGACGACTCGCGCGACGACGACGGGGTGCTGAGGTACTGGGCGCCCGCCGGAGCCGGATCGCACACCGCGCGAACCCTACCTACAGTGGGCCAGGGGTGACGGACAGGCCACCTAGGAGGCGTACCGACATGGATCAAGAGCAGATCCTGGCCCGGATCACGGCGATGGTCGACGACGAGAAGCGGCTCCGCGCGTCGCTCGCCTCCGGTGAGATCGACGGGGCGACCGAGCACGAGCGCCTTGCCGCCGTGGAACGCGAACTCGACCAGTGCTGGGACCTGCTGCGCCAGCGCCGGGCCAAGACGGAGTTCGGCGAGAACCCCGACGAGGCGAGGGCCAGGCCCGAGTCGCAGGTCGAGGGCTATCAGTCGTGACGGCCCAGTCGTGACGGCACACCCTGACGTTGCCCTGACGGTCCTGCCCTGACGGGTCACCTGCTCGCTGCGAGCCGCTCGTACGCCGTCACCGACACGGTCACCGTCAGTGCCCCGAGCAGCCAGCCGCCGAGTACGTCCGAGGGCCAGTGCACGCCGAGCCATACCCGCGTGAGGCCCACGCCGACGACCGACACCACCGCGAGCGCGCACGCCGTGCGCCACAGGACGCGGCCCGCGCCGTAGCGGCGCAGGAGCCAGAGGACCAGCCCCCACACCACCGTCGCCGTCATCGCGTGCCCGGAGGGGAAAGCCGCGTAGTGCGCGGAGTCCACGGGGTCGGTCCACACCGGGCGGTCACGGCCGACGGCCGCCTTCAGACCCTGCTGGATCAGTGTGCCCACCGCACATGTGGCCACCACCCATAGCGCGAGCCACCAGGCGTTACGGCGCCATACGAGCCAGACGACGACCACGGCGCACAGGGCGCGCATCGTCCACGGGTCCCAGAACCAGTCCGTCAGAACCCGGTTCACCTGCGTCAGTCCGGGATCGTCGACGGCCCAGCGGTGGACGGTGCGCGCCAGTTCGTCGTCCAGCGTCATCAGCGGTTCCCAGCGCATCGCCACCGCGATCAGCAGCAGCGCGCTGAGGGCGGCGAGCACCGCCGTCGCGCGTGCGGGCCGCGGATGCCGGGGGCGGGACGGGGAGTCGACCGGTGCCGGGTGCATGGGGAAGATCCTCACCCATGGACGGGGCCGGTGGCCATCATGCGGAGCGGGCGCGTCCGGCTCGGGTCGTCGGTCAGCCCAGCGCGCGCAGGCCCGGCACGAACGTCACCAGGAGCGGCACCACCGGTACGAGGGCTGCCGCGGCGGTCAGGCGCAGACGCCGGGCCGGGGTGAGCCGCCGCGGCGGGGTCAGCAACCGGTGCACGCGCTGCGGCACATGGGCCTGCGGCGTGGGGCAGGGGCCGAACACCCCGCGGTCCTCGTTGAGTTCGACCAGGGCGAGGGCGATGGTCAGCCGTCCGAAGCGGCGCGACGCCATGTCGTCGGCAGCCAGTTCGACGAGCCGGTGCATCTCGTCGCGGAACGCGGCGAAGACCGGAACCTGCGGGAAGCCCGTGGCCAGCGCACCCGAGCAGTGCAGCAGCCAGTCGTGCCGCCACTGCGCGTGGCCCATCTCGTGCGCGAGGACCGCGTCCAGCTGACGGCCCTTGAGGCGGCGCAAGGCAGCCGTCGTGATGACCAGTTGGGGCGCGGCGCCCGGCAGCCACCAGGCGTCGGGGCGCTCGCCTTCGAGGACCACGAGTCGGTCGCTGCCCGGCTCCTCGCCCGGCAACAGCGGGGAACGCACCAGGAGTTCGGCGCGCCGCTGCCTGCGCCTCGCCCCCGAGCGGAAGATCTCCCGGGCGAGCATCGCCGCGGTCCACAGCCCGCCGAGCGCGAGCGTCACGGCCAGCGTCGCCGCCCATCCGCCGGCCGCCCGGAGCGCGTACGCGTCGACGACGGCATGCGGGGCGGACGCGAACACATGGCCGCGGACGGCCTGCCAGGCGGCGGCCGCGCTCAGCGTCATCGAGAGCGCGCAGCACAGGAGGACGCCGGCCACCACGCACTGCCACACCCACAGGGCAACCACCGGCTCGCGCTCCGGCCACTCGGCCCGCGCGAGAAGGCGTGGGGCGAGGACAGCGGCGAGGGTGCCGAGCAGCAGCAGTGCTACGGGGACCGTCATGGCCTCAGCCTATGAGCCGGGGCTACCGGAGGGTACGGGCTGTCGCGTCAAGTGACGTACGCCACGGTTTTGAGCGGACAGTTGTCCGCAATGGAGCAGTTTCCCGGGATCCCTGTCCGTACGGGCTCGCAGCGGCACCTCAACGGCCCCGGCCTGCGCGTCTGCAGGGTCATCTGCAGGGTCGATCTGTCGTGCGCGTCTACATGGTCAGCAGCATCGCGACCATTCCGATGCCCATCGAGAGCCGGCAGGCCCGTGCCAGCTCCGGGCGGTCGCCCCACCCGGACGCCGGCGGGCCGCCCGCCGTCGCCGTCGCCACCGGCACCAGCCGCGCCCCCGACCACAGCACGTACCCCGCGAAATAGAGCAGGAGCAGACCGGTCACCAGCGGTGCGCCCGTCCCTTTGTGACCTGCGTGCCCGCCCGGCGCCGCGGCCATCGCCACCGCCATGTACGCCATGGTGAACGCGCCCACCAGGTGGTGCAGATGGTGCGCGCTCGAACGTGCCGCCCACAGCGCGCGCAGTGCCGCGGCCCCGAACACGGCCGCGTACACCGCCCAGGCGGCGGGCGGCGGCGTGACCACCGCGGCGGGTATCGCCATGAGCGCCATGCCGAACCCCATGAGGGCCTCGCCGCCCGCCGTGCGGCGCTGCTCCTCGACCCTGCTGCGCATCCGCAGCAGGCAGTACGCCCCCGTCGCCGCGCACACCGCGACGAGCAGCCAGGCGGCCGAGCCCGGTCCGTGCACGCGAACCTCCCCCAGTCGGACGCCGTACCGCGTCGGGGACGAGATGCCCGTGCATGGCGGGGCGCAATCGAGCGCAGGGGAGCACTGGGCGCTTTCGGCAGTGCCACCGTGCGCGGGTTGCGTGGGCGGCTTCCTGGGCCTGTCCGTGCCCGAGCGCGGACTCACGGGAAAGTTTTCAGGTAAAACACTTGCTAAACTTCTCTGTATGAGCAGCGCAGAAACCCCCACACCGACCCCCGCACCGTCCCCGTCCAGGCCCCGGCCGATCCGTCGGCTCCCGCTCGCGGGGGTGCTGCGCCTCAACAAGCCGTCCGACATCTGGTTCAAGCCCGCGACGAGCGTCGTCGTGTCCGCGGCGGTGCCGAATCTGACGCTGCTCGCCCTCGGCCGCCTCGACCTCGCGATGTACACGATGGCCGGGTCACTGTGCGCGCTCTACGCGCACAACCTGCCGTACGCGGCGCGTGCCCGGGCCCTCGCCTGGGTCGTCCTCGGCATGCTCGCGAGCCTCGCCGTGGCCCTGCTCACCGCCTCGCTCACCTCTTCGGCGGCCGTGCTCGTGGCGGTCGGCGCGCTTCTCGCAGCCGCCCAGAAGACCCTGTGCGACGCGACCCGCATCGGCCCGCCCGGCCATCTGATCCTTACGTTCATCAGCTCCGCCAGCCTCTTCGCACCGCAGCACCTGGGGCAGATACCCGGCCACCTCGCCCTGACCGCCGGTGCGGGCGCCGTGGCCTGGCTCGTCGGCATGGCCCCCGCCCTCGTGCGGCCGCACGGCCCGGAACGGCGCGCCACCGCTCGCGCCCTGAACGCCGCCGCCGCGTACGTGAGCGCCGAGGGCGGTGCGCGCGAGCGGGCCAGGGCCGGTGCTGCCGCCGCCGTCCACGCCGCCTGGCAGTCCCTCCTCGCCACCGGTAACAGCGGCGCCGCCCGCCGGGCCCTGGAGCGCCTGGTCGTGCGCGCCGAGGTCGCTCTCGCCGCCCCCGCCGACACCGACCCCGCACTCCTGCGCGACTGGGCCGCAGGCCTGAGCGGCACGGGCCCCGTCCCGCGCATCAACCACGCGCACGCCCATGAAGTCGACGACGAAGTCCTCGGCGTCGAGGCCGAACTCGCCCTCGGCAAGCCGTCGTTGTGGCGCAGGCTCGCTCCCGGCTCGCCTCTCCTGCCGGTCGCCCTGCGCACCGCCGTCGGGTGTGCCCTCGCCGGATACGGGTCCCTCGCACTCGGTATCGGCCGCCCGTACTGGGCCCTGGTCACCGCGGCCTCGCTCTACCAGGCCAACGTCACCCTCACCTGGAACCGCACCGTGCAGCGCGTGGCCGGCAATCTAGCCGGAGTGCTCGTCTTCGCCGCCGTGGTGCCCCTCGCCCACGCCGGCCAGATCTTCGTCGTCCTGTTCTGCCTCCTCTTCAGCTTCGGCGCCGAGGCGTTCATCTCCCGCAACTACTGGCTCGGCAGCGTCTGCGTGACCCCCATGGCGCTGCTGATCACCGAGTTCGCCAGGACGCAGGAGGCCGGTGAGCTCATCACGGACCGGGTCGTGGACACCCTCGTCGGGGCGCTGCTCGGCATCGTCGCCGCGGTGATCGTCACCAACCGGCGCGCTGCCGACCACATCGAGCTGGCCCTCGAAGCGACCGACCGTGCCCGCGAGGCCGCGGAGCGCACCCTCGCCGCCCCGCGTCCTGAGCCCGGCGCCCTGGAGGCCGCGCGTCGCAGGCTCGCCGCAGCCCTCGTCGAACTGCGCGCCGCCGACGACACCGCGGCGGGCGAATGGTGGCAGCGCGCCCTGCCCGAGGAGCGTGTGGTCACCGCTGAGCAGGCCGGACACCGTACGCTCGCGGCGACGGTCCGACGCGCGACGCTGCGGACCGTCCGGAACCCCGAGAACGCAGACGAGCACAGGGGCGGCACCGACGCCCGGGAGAACACGCGAGCATGACGACACGGAACGGCAGGGCGGCGGCGGACGACACCGTCGCAGCGGTGGTGCGGCAGTGGCAGACCGTCCACCCCGACATCGACACCGGGCCCATGGAGGTCATCGGGCGGATCAACCGCTGCGCCGCCCTGCTCCAGCAGGCCGAGGACGCCCCGCTGCGCCGCGCCGGGCTGACCCGCGCCGAGTTCGACCTGCTCGGCGCGCTGCGCCGTACCGGCCACGAACTCACCCCGGGTGACCTCGCCCGGGAGACGTTCTCCTCGGGCGCCGCCGTCACCAAGCGGCTCAAACAGCTCCAGGAGCGCGGCCTGGTCGGCCGGCGCGGCGACACCCGTGACCGGCGCGTCTCCCACCTCAGCCTGACCGACGCCGGCCGCGACCTCGTCGATGCGCTGCTGCCCGACCAGCTCGCGTACGAGAAAACGGTCCTTTCCGGCCTCGGTGGCGCCGGGCAGGGTCAACTCAGTGTGCTGCTGGGCGAGTTGCTCGGTCAGCTCGAAGGCCGTCCGGGTGGTCCGCGCGCCTGATCCCGGCCCTTTTCGCAAGGGCGGGAGATACTCGAACTGATCGCCCGAGGCTTCAGCAACCGGAAGATCGCCCGCGAACGGACCGCGGTAGTGGCTGCTTCGTGCTGGAGGTTTCCGGTGGTGGCCCGCGGTAGCCGCTGCTCCGAGCTGAAGGTCTCCAGCGGCAGCCCGCGTCAGTCGCTACTCCGAGGGATCCTCCACGGCCGCCGCGAGCAACCGCCGCGTCTCCGGCTCCACATGGTCGGCGTAGTACTCGTAGAGCGCCTCGCGGCCGAGCCGGGCCGCGCGCGGTGCGTCGCCCGAGCTGATCGCGTCGAGCACCTGCCGGTGGTGGGTGATCGAGCGCTCCATCCAGGCGGCGGCGTCCGTGGCGCCCGCGATCTTCTCCTCGATGACCCCGACCACCGCCTCGTGCACCGCGCGGGCGCACAGGCCGAGCAGGGAGTTGCCGCTCGCCTCGGCGATGGCCCGGTGGAAGAGGGCGTCCGCCTCGCTGAAGGCGTGCAGGTTTCCCGTCGACGACTCGCCGAGGCGCTCCATCCGGCCGATCTGCTCCCGCATGCGGGCCAGGTCGTCGGGGGTGTGCAGGCGCGCGGCGAGGCGGTTGCTCTCCGCGTCGAGCACCATGCGGAACTGCACCAGTTCGCCGAGCGAGGCGATACGGGAACGGGTCAGGCGGCTCAGGGCCTGGCTGAGGTTGTCCGGGGAGACGCCGAGGACCTCGGCGCCCAGCGGGTCGCCCGGGCGTGAGCGGATCAGGCCCGCCGACTGGAGCACGCGCAGCGCCTCGCGGACCGTCGAGCGGCCCACGTCGAAGCGCACGACGAGTTCGCGCTCCGCCGGGAGCCGGGAGCCGGGCGGCAGGTCGCCGCTGAGGATGCGCTCCTCGATCTGCTGGGCCACCCGCTGATAGGCGCGGACCGGCTTCACCGGCTGGAAGAGATCGTCGTCGGGCGCCATGTGCCTCTCCGTGTCGGGCCGTTGCGCCGGAGTGAATCCATGATCCGGCCATTGACCCGGGCGTGAACGTGGGGGCAGAGTACGGGAAATCAACTGGTCTGACCAGTCGACTGGCCTCGTGGCCGCCCCGACTTGGAGGTGCGATGCGTTCCCGCTCAAGAGCCCTGCCCGTCCCCGTGACCGACGCCGCGGCCGCTGTCGCCCTCACGCAGGAACTCGTCCGGCTGCGCACCGTCAACGCCGCGGGAGCCACCGAGGTGGAGCGCCCCGCGGCCGACCTCGTCCAGCGGCTCTTCACGGAGTTCGGCTGGAAGTACGAGGTGGTGGAGGTCGTCCCTGGGCGGCCCAACACCGTCGCGGTGGTCGAGGGCGGCGGCGGGGACGGCCCCACGCTGATGTTCGAGGGGCACATCGATGTCGTCACCGAGGGCGACACGGCCGACTGGACCGTCGATCCGTACGGCGCCGAGATCCGGGACGGAAAGCTCTGGGGTCGCGGCTCGGCCGACATGAAGTCCGGTGTCGCCGCCATGATCTACGGGGTCCGAGCCCTTCAGCTGGCCGGGCCCTTCCCCGGCCGGATCGTCGTCGGCGTGCTCTGCGACGAGGAGGGGTTGATGCTCGGCGCGAAGGCGTTCGCCGCGTCACCGCTCGCCCGCGAGGTGGACGGCGTCATCGTCTGCGAGCCCGAGGGCTACGAGGTGTGCACCTCGGCGCGTGGCGGGATCCGCCTCCGTCTCGACCTGCACGGCGTGATGGCCCACGGTGCCATGCCGCAGGAGGGCAGAAGCCCGATCGTCGCCGGCGCCCGCATCGTCGAGGCGCTCGCCGCCGTGCAGGAGTGGGCCGAGGAGCGCTACGGCGAGCATCCGCACGCGGGCCGCGTCACCGTCACCCCGACCGTGCTGCTCGGCGGCGACCCCGACCAGCTCAACGTGATCCCCGCGCACGGCGTCGTCGGCATCGACGTACGGACCGTCCCGGGCACCGACCACACCGAACTCATCGAGCGTGTCAGGGAGTTCGCGCAGCGGGCGGCCTCCGGAGTGGGGGTGTCCGTCGAGGTCACCGTCGTCGACGACCGGCCCGCCGTCGAGATCCCCGAGGACCACCCCGTGGTCACCGCGCTCGTGGACGCACACCGCCGGGTGCACGGCGAAGCACCACCGTTCGGGGCCGTTCCCGGCACCACCGACGGCACGATCCTGACCCGCGACGCCGGTCTCGCCACCGTCGTCTACGGCCCCGGCGGCAAATGGATCGCGCACCAGGCCGACGAGTACGTCGAGGTGCGCGAGATCGCCGAGTACACGCGCGTGTACGCGGCCGCCGCGCAGGCCTTCCTCACCGCCCGTCCGGACGGGGGTGCGGCGCGATGACGTATCCGCGAGAAGTGCCCACGGGCCTGCCGGTCGGGGATGTCTGGGTTCCCGCGCCTTCGCAACAGCCCGTTGTCTTCCCGTACGACGGGAGCGAGTTCGCTTCGGCGCCCGTCGGCGACGTGGACCTCGCGCGGCGCGCCGTCGAGCACGCCGCCGGGCTCCGCAAGGAGGTCGCGGCCCTCTCTGCACGGGTGCGGCGGGACGTGCTCGCCGGTGTCGCGGCCGACCTGGAAGGCGTCTCGTCCCGGATGGCGGAGCTGCTCGTCCTGGAGACCGGGAAGCCGCGAGTCGACTGCGACATCGAGATGCAGCGCGCCGCCGCGACCTGGCGGGCCGCCGCCGACGAGGTGGCCCACCTGCACGGCGAGACCGTCCCGCTGGACCTCCAGGCCTCCGGCGACGGCATGTTCGGGTTCTGGACGCGCAGGCCCATCGGGGTCGTCGTCGGCATCGCCGGCTTCAACTACCCCGTACTCCTCGCCTCCCACAAGATCGCCCCGGCGCTCGCCGTGGGCTGTCCCGTGATCGTGAAGCCCGCACCGGCGACGCCGCTCGCCACGCTCTGGCTCACCCATCTCGTCCGCGAGCGCCTCGCCGCGGCCGGCGCGCCGCCCGGAGCGGTCCAGCTCGTGACCGGCGACACCGAGGTGGGCCGCACCCTCACCACGCATCCCGACGTCGCGGCGGTCTCTTTCACCGGCTCCGCCACGGTCGGGCACCGCATCGCGCGCGACGCGGCGCCCCGCAAGGTCGTCCTCGAACTCGGCTCCAACGCGGCGCTCGTCGTCGCGGCGGACGCCGACCTCGACGCGGCCGCCGACGCCGTGGCGCGCGGCGGCTACTACGCGTCCGGGCAGGCGTGCATCTCGGTCCAGCGGGTCATCGCCGTCGAGGAGATCGCCGGCGCCCTGGAGAAGAAGATCGCCGAACGGCTGCCCGACGTCGTGGTCGGCGACCCGCGCGACGCCGGCACTCGGGTCTCCGCGCTCATCGACGAAGCCGCCACCGAGCGCGTCCTGGACTGGATCGGCCGGGCCAGGGCGGCCGGTGCCCGGGTCGTCGCGGGCGGAGGTCGCACCGGCACGAGGTGCCTCGCCCCGACCCTGCTCGCGGACGTCCCCGACGGCGAACCCGCCTGGGACGAGGAGGTGTTCGGCCCCGTCGTGTGCCTGCGCACCGTCCCCGGCCTCGATGCCGCGTACGACCTGGTCAACGCGAGCCGGTACGGGCTGCACGCCGCGGTCTACACCCGCGACCTCGGCGCCGCCTTCCGCGCGGTCGACGCGCTCGACGTCGGCGGCGTCGTCATCAACGAAGTCCCCGGCTACCGCAGCGACATCGCCCCGTACGGAGGCGTCAAGGACTCCGGCACCGGACGCGAGGGGCCACGGTTCGCCATCGAGGAGCTGACGGTCACGCGGATGGCCGTCATCCGCCCCTGACGGATCACCTCAGCAGACAGAAAGGCAGCAGCACTTCATGGACTACGCGAATCTGTTCCGGCTCGACGGCAGGCGCGTCGCGGTCGTCGGCGGAGCGGGCGGCATCGGCCGTGAGGTCGTCCGCGCGCTCGTCGCCCAGGGCGCCGACGTCGTGGTCGCCGACCGGGACGAGAAGGGCGCCGAGCAGACCGTCGCCCTGGCCGGCGCGGACGCGGTCCGGTCCGGCACCGCGTCCGCCTACGCCCTCGATGTCCTCGACCCCGAGGCGATCCGCGCCGCCGCCGACGTGTGGGGCCCCCTCGACGCGCTTGTCGTCACCGTCGGCGCCAACGTCCGCAAACGCATCGCCGACTACACGCTCGACGAGTTCGACCGCGTCATCGCCCTGAACCTGCGGGCCTATGTCAGCCTCGTCCAGACGTTCGCCCCCGGCATGGCGGAGCGCGGCCGCGGCAGCGTCGTCGGCTTCGCCTCCATGCGGGCCTTCCAGGTGGAGCCGGGCCAGAGCGTGTACGCCGCGTCGAAGGCCGGCCTCATCCAGTTCCTGCGCACCGCCGCCGCCGAATGGGGCCCACGGGGCGTGCGGTTCAACGCCGTCGCCCCCGGCGTAGTCCGCACCCCGCTCACCGACCAGATCGCGGCGGACCCCGCCTGGTACGACGCCTACGCCCAGGCCTCCGCGCTCAGGCGCTGGGCTCGCGCCGACGAACTCGCCGGTGCCGTCGCGTACTTGGTCTCCGACGCGTCGACGTACGTCACCGGCAGCGTCCTGACCGTCGACGGCGGCTGGACCGCGGTCGACGGCCGCTACGACCCCGCGCTCTGAACATCCGCCGCCCTTCCCCCTCAAGGAAGTTCATGTCCCCCACAGACGAGGCCGCCGGCCGCTCCCCGGAGCCGGACCCGCGCGAGGCCGACCCCCTCGGTTCCCCGCAGCCCGACCCCCTCGAAGGACTCCCCACCCTCGGCGGCCAGGCGCGCCGCTCCCTCTGGATGCTGCTCGTGCCCGTCGTCCTCTACGGCGCCGCGCCCTTCGTCGCCAACCGCATCGAACCCCGCATCCTGGGTGTCCCGTTCCTGCTGGCCTGGGTCATCGCCGCCACGGTCATCAGCCCCGTCGCCATCTGGCTGGTCGCCCGCTTCGACCCGGCGTACCGCACCGGCGCCGTCGAACCCGTCCCCGCCGACGAGGGAGGCGCCCGATGAGCGGCTCCGCAGCCGTCGCGACGACCGTGTTCGGCCTGGCCATGGTCGCCACCATCCTGATCGGCCTGCTCAGCGCGCGCGGCCGGTCCAAGGGCCTCGCCGAGTGGTCGGTGTCCAGCCGCGGCCTCGGCGTGATGTTCATCTGGCTCCTGATGGCCGGCGAGACGTACACCAGCTTCTCGTTCCTGGGGACCGCCGGCTGGTCGTACTCCTTCGGCGCCCCGATCCTCTACCTCGTCGCCTATCTCACCGTGGGCTTCGCCGTCGCCTACATCGTGGGCCCCGCCCTGTGGACGTACGCCTCTCGGCACAGTCTCATCTCGATCGCCGATATCGCTGAATTCCGGTTCCGCTCACGGCCGTTGGGGATTCTTGTCGCCGTCGTCGGGACCGTGTTCCTCGTGCCGTACATCCAGGTGCAGATCCAGGGCATGGGCGTCGTCGTCAACGCGATGACGTACGGGAGCGTCGACCTGCACGTCGCCGCCGTCATCTCGTTCGTCGTCGCCGAGGTGTTCATCCTCGTGTCGGGGCTGCGCGGATCCGCCTGGGTGAGCGCCCTCAAGGACGTACTCGTGATCCTCGCGGTCGTCTTCCTCGCGGTCTACATCCCCATGCACTACCTCGGCGGATTCTCCGACTTCATGCAGCGCATGGTCACCGAGAAGCCCGAGTGGCTCACCTTCCCCGGACACGTGTCCGGCGGGCGCGACGCCGCCTGGTTCCTGAGCACCGTCGTCCTCAACGCCGTCACCATCACCATCTTCCCGACCACCGTGGCCGGCTACCTCAGCGCGAAGAGCCCCAACGCGCTGCGGCGCAACGCCCTGCTGCTGCCGTGGTACCAGCTGCTCCTGTTCGTACCGATGATGGTCGGCGCCACCGCGCTGTTCGTGCTGCCGGGCCTCGGCAACCCCGACCTCGCCCTGTTCAAGCTGGTCACTGACTCGCTGCCGTCGCCCGTCGTGGCGGTCATCGGCGTCGCGGGCGCCCTGTCGGCGATCGTGCCGATGAGCGTCTTCATGCTGTCCATCGGGACCCTGTGGGGAAAGACCGTCCTCGGCGGCGGCAATGGCGCCGACCCGCGCCGCCCGCGGCCGGCCGTCACCGACGACCACGACCTGCGCACCAAGCGCCGCTCGCAGGCGGTCTGCGTCCTCGCTGGCCTGGTCGCGCTCGGCGGCAGCCTCTTCTACCCCAACACGCTCGTCCAGCTGTCCGTCCTGTCCTACGAGGGCCTGGCCCAGCTCGTGCCCGTCGTGCTGCTCTCCCTGTTCTGGCGGCGAATGACCGCTCGCGCCGGGATCTCCGGCATGCTCGTCGGGCTCGTCGTGATGACGGGGCTGTGGGCCACTGACAACGACCCGTGGCACGGGGTCAACGGCGGCATCATCGCGCTGGCCGCGAACCTGGTGGTGACGTTCGCGGTCACCCGCGCGACACCGGCCCCGAGCGCCCCCGCCCCGCAACGGCCCACTGTCCCGGCCGCCTCGGCGGCCGCGGTGAAGGAGTCCTGATGATCGACGAGACCGCACCCGTCCTCCACCGCGCCGCCCACATCGGAAGCCGGAGCGGCGCCGGCCCCCAGGCGTACGCGGCGACGGGGGAGGCGTACCGGTGAACTCGCAAGCAGCGAACGACTTCGAGATACCCGGCCTCGCCGGACCTGTGGAGATCCTCGTCGACCAGTGGGGCGTCCCTCATCTCTACGCCGGCTCCCAGGACGACCTGTTCCTGGCGCAGGGCTTCAACGCGGCCCGCGACCGCCTCTTCCAGCTGGACCTGTGGCGCCGCCGCGGACTCGGCCTCCTGTCCGAGGTGTTCGGCAAGCGGTACGTCGAACACGACCGCGCCGCCCGCCTGTTCCTCTATCGCGGCGACATGGCCGAGGAGTGGAGCGCGTACGGCGAGGACACCGAACAGATCACCACGGCGTTCGTGAACGGCATCAACGCCTACGTGTCCCTGTGCCGCCGCGACCCCTCCCAACTCCCGCCGGAATTCGCAACGTTGGGCTACGAGCCGGCATTCTGGAAGCCCTCGGACGTCGCCCGGATCCGCAGTCACGGCCTGCAGTACAACCTCCACGACGAGGTCGCCCGCGCCTTCACCCTGCGCGACCACGGCACCGACGTCGAAGACTTGCGCCGCCGCCGCGAACCCGCCCCGCACCACCTCACCGTCCCCGAGGGCCTCGATCTGAGCGTCATCCCGGACGACGTGCTGCGCGTGTACGACCTCGCGACGGTCCCGCCCTGGCCCGACGCCGCCGCCCTCCAGGGCAGCGACGGCTCCAACAACTGGGTGCTCGCGCCGTCCCGGACCGTCACCGGCCGCCCCATCCTCGCCAACGACCCGCACCGCGCGGTCACCCTGCCCGCGCTGCGCTACATCGCGCACCTGACCGCACCCGGCATCGACGTCATCGGCGCGGGCGAACCCGCCCTGCCCGGCCTCTCCATCGGCCACAACGGGAACATCGCCTTCGGCTTCACGATCTTCCCGATCGACCAGGAGGACCTGTACGTCTACGAGACCGACCCCGACAACCCCCGCGCCTACCGCTACCAAGGCCGCTGGGAAGCCATGACCCGCGTCACCGAGACGATCCCGGTCAAGGACGGGGAGCCGGTCGAGGCCGAGCTGTGGTTCACCCGGCACGGCCCGGTTATCCACGAACACCCCACGCGCGGCGCCGCGTTCGCCGTGCGAGCCGCCTGGCTCGGTCCCGGCATGGCGCCCTACCTCGGCAGCACCGGCTACATGCGGGCCGAAGGCCCCGACGCGTTCCTCGCCGCCCTGCGCCGCTGGGGCGCGCCCGGCGAGAACCAGGTGTACGCCGCGCCCGACGGCACCGTCGGCTGGCGCCCCGCGGGCCGCGTCCCGGTCCGCCCGAACTGGGACGGCACCCTGCCCGTGCCCGGCGACGGCCGCTTCGAATGGGACGGCTTCCTCGACGCCGACGCGCTGCCCGCCGAACGCGACCCGGACCAGGGCTGGTTCGCCACCGCCAACCAGATGAACCTGCCGCCCGGCTACCCGAACGACCGCGACACGGTCACGTACGACTGGTACGCCCCCACCCGCCACCACCGCATCGCCGAAGAGCTCGACGCGCGCACGGACTGGACCGTCGAGGACTGTGTACGGCTCCAGACAGACACGGTCAGCCTGCCCGCGCGCCGCATCCTGCCGCTGCTCGCCGATCTGGCCGGCGACGACGAACTGACGGCGCGGGCCATCGGCCTGCTGCGGCACTGGGACGCCGACGTCACGGCGGACTCGGCGGCCGCCGCGCTCTTCGAGATCTGGTACCGCCGCCATCTGCGCCCCGCCGTCTTCGGCAAGGCACTGCAACAAGTCGTCCCCGACGCCGAACTCGCTGCGGCCCTCGCCCGGATCCTGCCGCCCGACGACCCGACCTCCGACCCCCGCGTCGACCTGGACCTGCTCACCGGCGAGGAGACCACCCTCGACCCGGGCACCCTGCTCACCACTCTGACCGCCGCCGTCGCCGAGCTCTCCGCCCTCCTCGGACCCGACCCGGCCGCATGGACCTGGGGCGCGCTCCACCACGCCCGCGTGTTCCACCCGTTGACCGCCCTCCACGACGGACCGCAGCCGCCGTGGGCGTCGGTCGGTCCCGCCCCGCGCGGCGGCAGCGGTGACACGGTGGGCGTCGCGCCCTACGGACCCGACTTCCGCCAGACGACGGGCGCCACGTTCCGCCTGGTCGTCGACGTCGGCTCCTGGGACGACTCGGTGGCCATGAACTCACCTGGCCAGTCCGGGAATCCGGACAGCGAGCACTACAGCGACCTGTTCGCCACTTGGGCCGCCGACGGCTCCTTCCCGCTCCTCTACACCCGCGGGCAAGTGGAGAAGCACACGACGCGGACGATCACCCTGCGACCGCCCGCGCCGGCCACCACTCAGGACCCGAACGGGAGGTAGGCCACGTCACTGGTCCTGGCCCAGCCCTGTCACTGGCCCTCGACATGCGCCGTCACCATCGCGTGCACTTCCTCCGGCGTCAGATACGCGTCCGTCTTCTCGAAGTCCTTCAGCGTCGCGGGCCGCTCCGACTGGAACCCCGTCCGCACGAAGTCGTCGCCGGCGACGGCGTTGAGCCCCCAGTTCGCCGCCGTGCGGAAGCGCGCCGTCCCGGTGCGCAGCGCGCCCAGGTGGTAGGCCCGGGCGACGACCTGGGCGGGCAGTCCGGTCAGCTGCACACCCAACGGCTTGGACACGGCCTGAACGCCGCCCAGGTCCACCACGAGCCCCAGGTCCTTGTGCCGGTACGGCTTCAGCGGCTGTCCGTGCAGCGCGGCAGCCACGTTCTTCGCGGCCGCCCAGCCCTGCCGCATGGCGTGCTGGGCGGTCGGCGGGCAGGTCGCGTCGGCGCCCTTCTCCAGGTCCGGCACGGCGGCCGCGTCACCGAGCGCGAACACACCGTCGAGCCCCGGAACCGTCAGATCCGGCTCCACGACGAGCCGGCCCCGGTTCGTCTCCGCGCTGAGCGTCGCGATCAGCGGGCTCGGGGCGACACCCGCCGTCCAGATCAGCGTGCGGCACGGCAGTACACGGCCGTCCGTGAGCGTCACCGTGTCCTCGGTCGCCTTCGCCACGGACACTCCGAGCGACACATGCAGCCCGCGCCGCTCCACGATCGACAGGGCCTTCTCGCCGAGCCGGTCGCCGAGCTCGGGCATCAACTTGGGGGCGATGTCGACGAGATGCCACTTGATCTGCGCCGGGTCGAGCCCCCGAAGGCGCTTGGCGGCGGCGGTGGTCAGGCGCTGCAGATAGGCGGCCGTCTCCGTACCGGCGTACCCGGCGCCCACCACCACGAACTGCAGCCGCGACTCCCGCTCGGCGGGGTCGGTGCTGGCCGCGGCCAGGTCGAGCTGCGAGATGACGTGGTCGCGGATCCAGGCCGCCTCCGCCAGCGTCTTCACGCCGACCGCGTACTGGTCCACACCGGGGATGTCGAACTGCCGCGTGACGCTGCCCGGCGTGAGGACCAGGTAGTCGTAGCGCTCCACCACCGTCTCGCCGTTGATCTTCCGTACGACGACGGCCTTCGCCTCCGGGTCCACGCCCACCGCGCCGCCCGGCACGATGCCGGTGTGCCGCAGCATGCGGCGCAGCGGCACCGCTACCGACTGCGGAGTGAGCACGCCCGAGGCGACTTGGGGGAGCAGCGGCAGGTACAGCTGATGGTCGAACGGACTGACCAGTCTCAGCTGCGCCTCGCCCGGCTTGAGGATCTTCTCCAGCTTGTGCGCGCACTCCATGCCGGCGAATCCGCCGCCGACGATCAGGATCCGAGGAGCTGCCATGTGATGTCTCTCCAGGGTCGGGCTCATCCGGACGCTAAGGGGCCGGTCTGCGGCCATCCCGCCCATACTCTTCCGCGCGCGGGTGCCGCGCACGCTGAACGGGTCCTTCCGCTCCCGTACCCCGGAACCCGCTCCTCAAGGCCGGTAGCGCAACGGATGGTCCTCGGGTACCTCGGTGATCACGATGCGCACGCCGTCCGGGTCCGAGATCCACATCTCGATGAGCCCCCACGGTTCCTTGACCGGCGGCCGGAGCACCTCGACGCCGCGCGCCGCCAGCTCCTCGTGCGTGGCCGCCGTGTCCGCGACCTGGAGCCACAGCTGGAGCCCGGGCGACGGCGGCGCCTCCGACCGGCCGGACACCTCCAGGAAGCCGCCCCCGAGGAAGTAGACGGTCCCGCGCTCGGGCCCCGTCCCGAACTCCCGGTACACGGCGAGACCGAGCGCCCCACCGTAGAAGGCCCGCGACCGCTCGGGATCGGTGGGGCGAAGAAGCGTTCTGCTGCTCAGTACGTGAACCATGCGAACGCAGCGTAGAGGCTCGGCGTTAGGCTCGACGGCGCCCGCGCCGACAGCCGTGCACGAGATCGGAGACCGTCCCATGTCCATCGCTCCCCGCCCCACGACCGGCGACCTCACCTTCAGGGACGCCACCGACGCCGATGTCGACGTGCTCGTCGCGCTGATCGAGTCGGCGTACCGCGGGGACTCCAGCCGCACCGGCTGGACGACCGAGGCGGACATCCTGGAGGGGCAGCGCACCGACCCGCAGGGCGTCGTCGACGTCATCAAGTCGCCGGACAGCCGCCTGCTGACCGTCGAGCGCGACGGCGCGGTCGTCGCCTGCTGCCAGCTGGAGCACCGCGGGGAGCACGCCTACTTCGGCATGTTCGCCGTGAGCCCGGCCCTCCAGGGCGCGGGGCTCGGCAAGGTGATCATCGCGGAGGCGGAGCGCACCGCCCGCGAGGCCTGGGGCGTGCGCGAGATGCACATGACGGTGATCTCCGTACGCGAGGACCTCATCGCCTGGTACGAGCGCCGGGGCTACCGCCGTACGGGAGGGATGACCCCCTTCCCGTACGGCGACGAGCGCTTCGGCATCCCGCAGCGGGACGACCTCCAGTTCGAGCTGCTGGTCAAGCCCCTCGGCTGACGTGGGCCTCGTGGCCGGCACCCGGGTCCCGCGGCTGACTCGGGCCGCTCGCCCGGCTCAGGCCGTGAAGCGGCCGGTCCGTTTGATCTCCGGGTAGTCGGTCGTCGCGGCGTCCAGGCCGAGCGCCCGTACCAGGCGCAGATCGTCCTGCGTGTTGACGACCCAGCCGATGATCCGCAGGTCCGCCTTGCGGGCCCGTTCGACGATCTCCTGTGTCAGACGCCGGATGTTGAGGACCAGGGACGTGGCGCCGACTGCAGTGGCCCGGTCCACCACATCGGTGCCGTACCGGCTGGCCACCAGCGCCGTACGGACGCCCGGCACCAGCCGGGCGATCTCGGCGACGGCCTCGTCGTGGAACGAGATCACCTCGACGCGGCTCACCAGATCACGGCGCAGCATGACCTCGGCGAGGGCGCGCGCCGCGGCGACGTCCTTGATCTCGGCCTGGAGCGGTTTGGAGACGGCGTCGAGCACCTCCTCGAAGACCGGCACCCGTTCGCCGCGCCCCGCGTCCAGGGCGCGCAGCTCGGCGAGGGTCTTGTCGGCGATGGGGCCCCGGCCGTCCGTCGTGCGGTCGACGTCGGCGTCGTGCATGACGACGAGGGCGCCGTCCTTGCTCAGATGCAGATCGAGTTCGATGAGGTCGAGGCCCGCGTTCTGCGCGGCGACGAAGGACCGGAGGGTGTTCTCGGGTTCGACACCCATCACTCCGCGATGCCCGATGGTGAGGAAGTTCAAGATCGTCTCGCTTCCGTCGACGGCGGCTCGGCATCCGCGCGAGGTCGTGGACGGGGTCGCCCGCGCGGCACGGCCGAAGCCTAACGGCCCGTCTCCACGATGGGACCGGTCCGACGCGAGGGAGTGGAGTGGTCCGCTCTGGTTGCGGTGATTCCGAGGACCAGTCCGGTGATGACGGCTGCGACCAGGACGGCGCGGATGCTCACGCTCAGGGCTCCAGACGGGCGGAGGGACAGGGAAGGGGCGGGGACCGGTCCGTCCTACCGCCTCGGCAGCCTGCCGCGGGAAGTGTCACCCGTGGGTGGGCGAGTTCCCCGGCGGTTGACCGGGCACCGCGTCCAGGTCGTCCAGCATGGCCTCGGCCAGCTCGACTTCTGCCGCGAGCCGCCGCTCGCTCCAGCGCAGCGCGATCTGCGGATGGGCCCACGCCTCCACCCCGTCGGCCCGCTCGAGCGCGTCCCTGACCTCCTTCAGCTCGCCCTTCGTGCGGGCCACGTGTTCCGTCACCAGGTCACGCAGGTGCTCCGGCGCGGCGAGGTGCCCGAGCCACACGCGCAGCAGCACGGGGTGCTTGAGCACGGGCGCGCCGAGGCCCTGCCCGCTCCCGGCCCACACCGCGAGCGCCCCGCGCCCTTCCTCGGTGATCGCGTACGTCCGTTTGGCCCGCGGGTCCTCGGCCCCGGAGCGCAGCGAGGTGACGTAGCCCAGTGATTCGAGGCGGCGCAGTTCGGCGTAGATCTGGCTGATGGCGGGCGACCAGTAGAAGAACCGCAGCGAGGCGTCGGCCCACTTCTTCAGCTCGTATCCGGTCCGTTCCCCGGGGAAGGACAGCAGCCCGAGGACGGCCCAGGCGGTCGGTGGCAGGTCGTCAGCCATGCGCCGCATTGAAGTGACCGGAACCGGTCACCGCAAGACCCCGGAGCCTTTGTCACTGCCGAATACCGTCGCCGGTCTTGCCCCTTGAAGACCTGACGGTTAGTCATATACCTAACCGGAACAGTGCGTGTGGCTCAACTCCCTGGAGGCAACGTGAAGTTCTCCGTCATCTTCGAGGCGCAGCTCGCCGATCCCACCGTCGAACACGAACACCAGGTCATCCACGACTGCGTGGAGCAGGCGGTCCTCGCCGAGGAGATGGGCTTCGACCGTATCTGGGCCGTCGAGCACCACTCCCTCAAGTGGTACGCGCACATGTCGGCCCCCGAGATCTTCCTGACCTGGGTCGCCGCCCGCACCAGCACCATCCGGATCGGGCACGGTGTCGTCTGCATGCCCTTCAACTTCAACCATCCGGTGCGGGTCGCCGAGCGGGCCGCCATGCTCGACCTGCTCTCCGGTGGCCGCCTCGACCTCGGGGCCGGCCGGGGCGGCACCAAGCAGGAGACCTCCCTGTGCGGTGTCGACAGGGACCGCACGACGCAGGAGGTCGAGGAGGCGCTGCGGATCATCGGGAAAGCCTGGGAGAAGGACGAGCTGGAGCATCACGGGGAGCTCCTCGACATCGACCCGCACCCCGTCCTGCCGCGCCCGAAACAGGAGCCCCACCCACCCCTCTTCCTCGCGTGCAGCCGCACTGAGACGCTCACCCAGGCGGCCGAACTCGGCATCGGCGCTCTGGTGATGGGCTTCGCGGGCCCCGAGTCGATCGCCGGCATGCGGCGCGCCTACGACGACGCGATCGCCGCCCGTACTCCCGACCGCTTCGTGTCCGGCGTCGTCAACGACCACTTCTCCGTCCTGTGCCCGACCATCGTCCTGGACGACCGGGAGACGGCCCGGAACATCGGCATCCGCGGCCAGCGGTTCTTCGCGCAGTCCATCGGGCACTGGTACGGCGGCGCGGGCGTCCCCGACGAGGCCGTGGTGGAGGGCGCCGACGAGGCGGCCGACATGCGCAGGGCCGCCGAACAGGTCGTGGCCCGCCTCCACGAACACCAGATCCCGGTACGTCCCACCGCGACGGCCACCTTCAACGCCGATCACGCCTACGGCACCGCCGACGACGCCATCGCCTACGTCGAGCGCCTGCGCGACGCGGGCGCCGACGAGATCATGTGTCTCGTCCAGATGGGCACCGTCCCCCAGGAGGCCTGCCTGGAGACGCTGCGGCAGTGGGGCGAGAAGGTCATCCCGCACTTCCGCGCCCAGGAGCAGGGGGTGTCCGCATGAGCCCCGCACCCGAGGACCGCCTCGCACCCGACGTCCGCGCCCTGGTCGACGCGATGACCGCGTTCTTCCCCGACCTCGGCGGCGCCGTCACCGACGCGGCCGAGGCCCGCCGCATCCTGGCCGCGGCTCCCGCGTCACCGCTCCCGCCACCGGTCGTCGGCTCGGTCGAGGACCGCGACATCCCCGGCCCCGCCGGAGCGCCCCGGATCCCCGTACGGATCTACCGCCCGGACCCCGACGAGGCCCCGGGCCCGCGCCCCACCGTCGTCTTCCTCCACGGGGGAGGGTGGGCGATCTGCGGCCTGGACAGCCATGACTCCACCGCCCGCGGGCTCTGCCGCGAGGCGGGGGCCGTGGTCGTCTCCGTCGACTACCGGCTTGCCCCCGAGTCGCCGTTCCCGGCCGCCGTCGACGACGCGTACGCGGCGCTGTGCTGGGCGGCCGACCACCACACCGCGCTGGGCGGCGACGCGGGCGCCCTTGTCGTGGCGGGGGACAGCGCGGGCGGGAACCTCGCGGCTGTCATCTGCCTCCTGGCCCGGGACCGGGGCGGCCCGCGCATCGCGCTCCAGGCCCTCGTCTATCCGGCCACCGACGCGCATCAGTCGACGGAGTCGTTCGCGCGGAACGCCGACCGCTACTTCCTGACGGCCGCGCACTGCCGCTGGTTCGCCGAGCAGTACCTCGGCCCGGACGGCGACCGGTCCCACCCGCACGTCTCGCCGCTCCTCGCCGACCTTGCCTCGCTGCCGCCCGCCCACATCGTGACCGCGGGCTGCGACCCGCTGTGCGACGAGGGCCTCGCCTACGCGAAGGCCCTGCGCGCGGTGGGCGTCGAGGTCACCGAGAGCCACTTCCCGGGGATGTTCCACGGCTTCTTCGGTTTCCCCGAGCTGCTCGACGATGCCCGTACTGCCGTGGCGGATGTGGCGAAGGCCATCGTTTCAACCGCGTCAGGCAGGAAAAACGACGGTGAACCAGGGGGTCACGCAGGATAACTTCCTCCCGGCTCCTCTTGTGGTGGAGAACCTCGCCCGTTTACGGTGTCTGTACGCGAGGTTCTCCCGTGAAGGATGGGTAATGACGGAAATTCTTGTGCAGTCGGGCGTGGAGGGGAAGGTTCCTCCGGAGAAGGTCGGGGGAAGCCCCGAAAGCAGGGTGGTCGAACACCCGGCGTGGCCCGTGCTCAAGGCCGCCGTGGAGGAGATCCGTCCCTGGCAGCAGAAGGACGGCTCCATCGACTTCGCCGCCGACGGCGCCCCGTCCAAGGCCGTGGCGGAGCTGACGCTCGACCGCGCGATATCCGCCGTCGAGCAGCTCTCCCCGCTGCTCCCGCACGACGCCGCGTACCACTCGGCGCTCGCCGCCGACCTGCGCCGCTGGGCGGAAGACGGCTTCCAGGTCCCCGACTTCCTCGACTCGCTGCTGGCCTTCCACCCCGCCGCGCGCCGCGAGGACGGACTGCAGCACCTGGTCGTCTTCCCGATGTACACACAGAACGGCAATCCGGACCGCAATCTGGAGGCCGTCGTCCTGCGCATGGTGTGGCCCGAGTGGCTCGCCGAGCTGGAGGCGACGCGCTACGACAACCCGCTGTTCTGCGGGATCACGTTCGAGGACTTCACCGCCGGCTACGACACCAACTCGGCCGTGCTCTTCCCGGAGACCATCGCCGTACGCGAGGCTCCCGAGCGCTTCTCCTGGGGTGGCATCTTCTGCGACCGCGAGGCGGCCCGCTTCCGTGCCGTCACCGAGGCTTCCGTCGGCATCCTCGGGCTCGAACTGCCCGACGACATCCGCGAGATGATCTCGGACCAGGACCGCTGCCAGCAGGCGTTCGTCCTGTGGGACATGGTGCACGACCGCACCCACAGCCACGGCGACCTGCCCTTCGACCCGTTCATGATCAAGCAGCGCCAGCCGTTCTGGATGTACGGCCTCGAAGAGCTCCGCTGCGACCTCACCGCCTTCAAGGAGGCCGTGAAGCTGGAGGCCGACGGCTTCCCGCAGGGCCGCGACGTGCAGTACGCCGTCCTCTTCGACCGCATGTTCCGCTTCCCGGTCACCGGCGAGCGCGTGCGCAACTACGACGGACTCGGCGGCCAGCTCCTCTTCGCGTACCTGCACAAGCACGACGTGCTGCGCTGGACCGACAACAAGCTCCAGATCGACTGGGAGCGCGCCCCGCAGGTCACCAACCAGCTGTGCGCCGAGATCGAGAAGCTGTACCGCGACGGCATCGACCGCCCGAAGCTGGTGCACTGGTTCGCCGCGTACGACCTGGTGTCCCAGTACCTCGCCCCGCACCCCGGTTCGCGCTGGGCCAAGGGCCCCGACGCCCTCGACCTGAGCCTGCCGCCGCGCAAGCTCGTCGACGACGTGCTTCCGGACGAGTTTCCGCTCAGCATGTTCTATGAGGCACTGTCCAAGAAGCTCAAGAACGTGATCGCCTCCACCAAGGGGATCACCGCTGCGGGCGCCGAGCAGGCCGCCGCGTGAGCGCTCGCGACGAGGAGGCGACGGCCATGGCCGAAGGCAACGGGAACGGCACGCTGGACGGAGCGGTCATCGCGGTCGCGGGCGCGGCGGGACCCGCGGGCCGCGCCACCCTGCTGCGCCTCGCCGAGGCGGGCGCGACGGTCGTCGGAGCGGACGCGGACGCCACACGCCTGGCGGAGGCCGTGGACGCGGCACGCTACGCGCACGGGGGCGCCACCGTCATCGGCGACACCGTCGACCTCCTCGACCTGGACGCGACCCGGGACTGGGCGAACCACATCGAGAAGGACTTCGGCCGGGTCGACGGCCTTGTCCACCTCGTCGGCGGCTGGCGCGGCAGCGCCACCTTCGCCGAGACCGACCTCGCGGACTGGGACCTCCTCGAAAAGCTCCTGATCCGCACGGTCCAGCACACCTCCCTCGCGTTCCAGGACGCCCTCCAGCGCAGCGACCGCGGACGCTTCCTGCTGATCAGCGCCGCGGGCGCCAGCAAGCCGACCGCGGGCAACGCGGCGTACGCGGCCTCCAAGGCCGCCGCCGAGGCCTGGACGCTGGCCCTCGGCGACGCCTTCCGCAAGGCGGGGGGTGACGCGGGCCCGCAGCAGGCGGCTGCGATCCTGGTGGTGAAGGCGCTGGTCCACGACGCGATGCGCGCCGAGCGACCCAACGCGAAGTTCGCGGGCTTCACGGACGTCACGGACCTGGCCGATGCCATCGCCGGCGTCTGGGACCGGCCCGCCCATGAGTTGAACGGGACCCGTCTGTGGCTGACCGAGAAGCCGTGAATCCGCCGAAGACCGACGCCCGCCGGCATCACGACCCGGACGTCCGCGGCTTCGCGAGCGACAACTACGCGGGCGCGCACCCGGAGATCCTCGCGGCCCTCGCCCTCGCCAACGGCGGTCACCAGATCGCGTACGGCGAGGACGACTACACGGCCAACCTCCAGCAGATCATCCGCGCCCACTTCGGCCCCACGGCCGAGGCGTTCCCGGTCTTCAACGGCACCGGTGCCAACGTCGTCGCGCTCCAGGCGGTCACCGACCGCTGGGGCGCGGTGATCTGCGCCGAGTCCGCGCACATCAACGTGGACGAGGGCGGGGCCCCGGAGCGCATGGGCGGCCTCAAGCTGCTCACCGTGCCGACCCCGGACGGCAAGCTCACGCCCGAGCTCATCGACCGGCAGGCCTTCGGCTGGGACGACGAGCACCGCGCGATGCCGCAGGTCGTCTCGATCACGCAGAACACGGAGCTGGGCACGCTCTACACGCCCGACGAGATCCGCGCGATCTGCGACCACGCGCACGAGCGCGGCATGAAGGTGCACCTCGACGGCTCCCGGATAGCCAACGCGGCCGCGTCGCTCGACGTGCCGATGCGCACGTTCACGAACGCGGTCGGCGTCGACATCCTGTCGCTCGGCGGCACGAAGAACGGCGCTCTGTTCGGTGAGGCGGTCGTCGTCCTCAATCAGGACGCCGTCAGCCACATGAAGCATCTGCGCAAGCTCTCGATGCAGCTCGCCTCCAAGATGCGTTTCGTGTCGGTGCAGTTGGAGGCCCTGCTCGCCAAGGACCTGTGGCTGCGCAACGCGCGGCACGCCAACGAGATGGCCCAGCGCCTCGCCGAGGGCGTCCGCGCCGTGCACGGCGTCGAGATCCTCTACCCGGTGCAGGCCAACGCGGTCTTCGCGCGGCTGCCGCACGACGTCAGCGAGCGCCTCCAGAAGCGCTTCCGGTTCTACTTCTGGGACGAGGCGGCCGGCGACGTCCGCTGGATGTGCGCGTTCGACACCCGTGAGGAGGACGTCGACGGCTTCGTCGCCGCCCTCAAGGAGGAAATGGCCCGCTAGCGTTCTCCCCACACCCGACTGTATAGATATGCGATCGACCGTAAAGCTATTGACGCGCGGTCGGTCGCATTTCTATGCTCCCGGTCCATGCAGCTGATCCAGAAGAATCCCGACCTGTCTGCCTACTTGGCGGCCGACGAGGTCATCGACCATCACCACCCGCTCGTACGGAAGACGGCCGAGCGCCTCGCCGCGCAGGCCTCCGACTCATATTCATACGCCCAGGTGGCCTACGAGTTCGTGCGGGACACCATCCCGCACTCCGCCGACAGCGGGGACCTCCGCGTCACCTGGCGCGCCTCGGACGTCCTGGAGCAGGGCACGGGCATCTGTCACGCCAAATCCCACGCGCTGGCCGCGCTCCTGCGCGCCGAGGACATCCCCGCGGCGCTCTGCTACCAGCGGCTCACGCATGACGCCGGGACCGGGTATGTGCTGCACGGCATGGTCGCCGTGCGCTTCCATGGGGCCTGGCACCGGCAGGACTGCCGCGGTAACAAGCCCGGCGTCGACGCCCAGTTCTCCCTCGACGGTGAGCGGCTGGCCTTCATTGTGGATACGGAGTCCAATGAGGTGGACTATCCGGTACTCTTCGATGTACCGGAGCCGGCCGTTCTGCGCGCCCTGCGCGACGCCCCCGACCGGCCCTACTTGTGGGAACACCTCCCCGACGCACTCTGAAACAGCAAGCGCACCCCGAAGAGCAAGGCGGACGATGACCCTCCACCTCACTGTGTCCGACGCGGTACGGACCCTCGCGCCCGAGTTCCGGCACGTCGCCATCGAGGCGTACGGGCTGGTCAACAGCCCCAGCAGTGAAGGGACTTCGGCCCTTCTCGACGATGCCGCACGCCGTCTCGCCGCGCGACTCGACGGACGCGCCCCGCACGAGGACCCGCACATGGCGGCCTGGCGCGCCGCCTACACGGCCTTCGGCTCCAAGCCCTCCCGCACCCGTAACTCGGCCGAGGCACTGGCCAAGAGGGCCCTCGCGGACGGCGGACTGCCGCGGATCAACACCCTGGTCGACGTCTACAACGCGATCAGCGTGGCCCATCTGATCCCGGTCGGCGGCGAGGACCTGGACCACATCAAGGGCGGCATGCGCCTCGTCAGGGCCACCGGCGAAGAGGGCTTCGCCACCGTGGCCGGGGGAGAGGACGTCGTGGAACACCCCGACGCAGGCGAGGTCGTCTGGTGCGACGACGACGGCGTGACCTGCCGCCGCTGGAACTGGCGCCAGGGCACCCGTACGCGCCTGACCGAGGAGTCGGTGAACGCGCTCTTCCTGCTGGAGGCGATGGGGCCGCACTGCGACGTGGTGGCGGCCGGCACCGAACTCGCCGAACTCCTGGAGAAGTTCAGCCCCGGCGCGCGGATCACCGTCCACGCGCCGGAGTAGACGCACCGCGGTGGGCCCGCGGCACGTCTGCAGTACCGATTCAGCTTGCCTCGGCGGCCTTCACCTCTGCCGCGGTGGGCGCGGTGCCGCCGAGGTGCGCGGGCATCCACCAGGTGTCGTCCGGACCCTTCGGGCGTACGGGGTACGCGCGCTGTGCCGCTTCGAGGAGCTCCTGCACACGCTCGCGCAGCCGCCGGGTGATCGCTCCGGCGTACTGGTCGCGCGGGGCCTCCATCGGCTCGCCCACCCGGATCGTGATCGGGATGTGCTGGCGCTTGAAGTTCTTCGGGTGGCCCTTCGTCCACAGGCGCTGGGTGCCCCACAGTGCCATCGGGATGAGCGGCACACCGGCCTCCTGGGCCAGGCGCGCGGCGCCCGACTTGAAGCTCTTCAGCGTGAACGACTGCGAGATCGTCGCCTCGGGGAACACCCCGATGACCTGACCGGAGCGCAGCGAGTCGAGGGCGTGCGCATACGCGTCCTCGCCCTGCTTCCGGTCCACGGGGATGTGCTTCATGCTGCGCATCAGCGGACCGGAGATCTTGTGCCGGAACACCGACTCCTTCGCCATGAAGCGCACCAGGCGCTTCTGCGGCAGCGCTGCGAGACCGTCGAAAATGAAGTCCAGGTAGCTGATGTGATTGCTGACCAGGACCGCGCCGCCGGAGCGCGGAATGTTCTCCGCGCCCTTGACGTCGATCTTCAGATCGAGCGCCTTGAACATCGTGCGGGCCGCGCCGATGACCGGACGGTAGACGAGCTCTGCCATGGAGGGGGAGGACCCTTCATCTCTGCCTGGGGAGGGGGCTCCCGGCGGGAAGTTACGCAGCCGTAGGTTTTGTGGCTTGCGCAGATCGTGCCCCATCAACGGCTGAGTAGCCAGTCCTGGTTCCGGCCGGGCGCGAGATCCTCGTCACTCCCACGCGGTCCGTGCAACCCGTTGATCAGCCAAATCGTGCCGCGCCACGCCGCAGGAGCAGGTACATCTCGCACCCCAGGCAGTAGCCGAACACCGAGTTGAGGAACGCCGCCGCCAGCGCGCAGGCCGTCGCCGCGAGCCCGAGCCAGCCCGGCCCCCACACCAGACCCACCAGACCCACCGCCGCAAAGACGAGCCCGACGAACTGCGCGAACCGCGGCGGCTGCGGAGCCTCGAACTCCGTGGGCGGCCCCAGCCGCGGCCGCACCGCCGTACGGAACAGCCACGCATAGGGAGAACGCCCCACTCCGCCCGCCGCGCCGAGCGCGAAACACAGCGTCTGCCACGCCAGGAGCCAGGCGCTGCCCGTGACGAGCACCAGGGCCAGTACGACCGTCGTGACCGCGGCACCGAACCGCGGCCCTCTCACATCGATGTCCATGAACCCAGCATTCCGCAACGGTGCGCTGTGCGGACCCGGGGAATCTTTGCGGTCTCGTGAATGCTGCACTGGAACGATGACCGGACTTGTGGTGTGTGTGGCCGTGCTCGCCGTGGCGAGCGCCTTCGGGCTGATGCAACGGCGGCGGAGCGGGAGGATGAAGGTGCGGCAGGGCGAAGCGGCGCTCGGAGCGGCGCAGTTGGGGGAGGCACTGGGGGAGCGGGCCACGCTCGTACAGTTCTCCAGCGCCTTCTGCGCCCCGTGCCGGGCCACCCGGCGCGTGCTCGGCGAAGTGGCCGAAATGGTTCCCGGCGTGGCCCATGTGGAGATCGACGCCGAGGAGCGGCTCGACCTCGTACGGGAACTCGGCGTCCTCAAGACGCCCACCGTGCTCGTCCTCGACGCGGCCGGACACATCGTGCGCCGCGCCTCGGGCCAGCCGCGCAAGGCCGACGTCATCGCCGCGCTCGGGGAGGCGGTCTGACGGGTGGTGACCTCGTCGTGACGCTTCTCCCAGATGGCGGGACGCACTTGACTGCACGCACCACCTATCGTCAGCCTGACAGTATGCCCACGGAACCCCTTCTCTTCGAGCGTGTCCATGTGGACCTCGCCCGCTGCGCGAGTGCGCGCTGTCCCGGCTCCTGAGCAGCCACGGACCCCGCTCGCACCCCTCCGGCAGAAGGACAACTCCATGACGGCCACGCCCGATCTCCGCACCGCCACGACCGCATCGCCCGACCTGCTGCGCTCGGTCTTCCGCCGGCACGCGGCCGGAGTCGCCGTGATCACCGCCCGCGGCGCCGCCCCCGTGGGCTTCACCGCCACCTCCCTGACGTCCGTGTCGGCCGAACCCCCCGTCATCTCGTTCGGTATCGGCCTGGGCGCCTCCAGTTGGCCCGTCGTCTCCGAGGCCGGACACATCGGCGTGCACATACTCGGCGAGCACCAGCAGGATCTGGCCGCCACGTTCGCGAAGAGCGGAGCCGACCGCTTCGGGGACCCCACGCGCTGGTACGAGGGCCCGGAGGGCGTGCCCGTACTCGAAGGCGTCCTGGCCTGGCTGGTGTGCCGCGTGATCGCACGCGTGCCCGCCGGTGACCACCGCATCGTGCTCGCCGAGGCCGTCACCGGAGACCCCGCGGGGACCGGCCGGCCGCTCGTCTACCACCAGGGCCGCTTCAACGGTCTGCGCGACTAGGATCACAGTTCAAAGCGCTTGCTTAGCGGGCGAATCCTGGGTGTACTGGCGAGTAATATTTCGTTCGGGGCGCGGGCCGCCCCGACCGGGAGAGTCCGCTTCGGACGCCTATGCTGCCTGCAGGGAGCAAGGCCGCCCAGTAAAGACGATTGCAGTAGGAGAGCCGGCGTGAGCTTGAGGATCGTTGTCACCGTGAAGTATGTGCCGGATGCGACGGGGGACCGGCATTTCGCTGATGACCTGACGGTGGACCGTGATGATGTGGACGGGCTGCTGTCGGAGCTGGACGAGTACGCGGTCGAGCAGGCGTTGCAGATCGCGGACGAGGCGGACGATGCGGAGATCACCGTGTTGACGGTGGGTCCGGAGGACGCGAAGGACGCGTTGCGCAAGGCGTTGTCGATGGGCGCGGACAAGGCGATCCATGTCGAGGACGACGATCTGCACGGCACGGACATCGTGGGCACGTCGCTGGTGCTGGCGAAGGCGATCGAGAAGGCCGGCTTCGATCTGGTGGTCTCCGGTATGGCGTCCACGGACGGCACGGCGGGTGTGGTGCCGGCGCTGCTGGCGGAGCGTCTGGGTGTGCCGCAGGTGACGCTGTTGTCGCAGGTGTCGGTCGAGGACGGTGTGGTCAAGGGGCGCCGTGACGGCGACACCGCCTCGGAGCAGGTGGAGGCGTCCCTGCCGGCGGTGGTGTCGGTGACCGACCAGTCGGGCGAGGCGCGTTACCCCTCGTTCAAGGGGATCATGGCGGCGAAGAAGAAGCCGGTCACCTCCTGGGACCTGTCCGATCTGGACATCGAGGCCGAGGAAGTGGGCCTGGAGGGTGCCTGGACGACGGTCGATTCCGCGGCTGAGCGTCCGGCGCGCAGTGCGGGCACGATCGTCAAGGACGAGGGCGAGGGCGGCAAGCAGCTCGCCGAGTTCCTCGCGGGCCAGAAGTTCATCTGAGTCCCGCCTGCTCGCATCACCCGCTCTGTCCTCATCTTTCGCACGCAGGAGAGAAGAAGTTCCATGGCTGAAGTTCTGGTCTACGTCGATCACGTGGACGGTGCCGTCCGCAAGCCCACCCTTGAACTGCTGACCCTGGCCCGCCGTCTGGGCGAGCCCGTCGCGCTGGCGATCGGTGCCGGCGCCGCCGACACCGCCGCGACCCTCGCCGAACACGGCGCGACCCGCGTCCTGACGCACGACGCGTCCGAGTACGCCGACTATCTGGTCGTGCCGAAGGTGGATGCGCTGCAGGCCGCCTACAACGCGGTGTCCCCGGCCGCCGTGTTGGTGCCGTCCTCGGCGGAGGGCAAGGAGATCGCGGCGCGTCTGGCGGTACGGATCGGGTCGGGTGTCATCACCGACGCCACCGACCTGACGGCCGGTGACTCGGGTCCGGTCGCCACCCAGTCGGCGTTCGCCGCCTCCTTCACCACCACCACCCGGGTGGCCAAGGGCACCCCGGTCATCACCGTCAAGCCCAACAGTGCCCCGGTCGAGTCCGCCCCGGCCGCCGGTGCGGTCGAGACGCTGGACGTGTCGTTCTCCGACCAGGCCAGGGGCACGAAGGTCACCGCGCGCACGGCGCGTGAGTCGACCGGGCGTCCCGACCTGACCGAGGCCGCGATCGTGGTCTCCGGCGGACGTGGCGTCAACGGCGCCGAGAACTTCGCGATCATCGAGGCCCTCGCCGACTCCCTCGGCGCGGCGGTCGGCGCTTCCCGCGCCGCGGTCGACGCGGGCTGGTACCCGCACTCCAACCAGGTCGGCCAGACCGGCAAGAGTGTCTCCCCGCAGCTCTACATCGCCAACGGCATCTCCGGCGCGATCCAGCACCGGGCCGGCATGCAGACCTCGAAGACCATCGTCGCGGTCAACAAGGACGCCGAAGCCCCGATCTTCGACCTCGTCGACTACGGCGTCGTCGGCGACCTCTTCGACGTCGTCCCCCAGCTCACCGAGGAAATCAAGACCCGCAAGGGCTGAGCTTCTCCGGGCCGGTAACGGGGCCGCGTGGTGATCTTCACCGCGCGGCCCCGTTCGCGTACGAGGGACCATTGACGCAGGTGGCGAGCGCAGATAACTTCGCTATACGGATTGTTGATTCCGTGAAGCGGAAACTCTGGAACGTCGAGAGTGTGGAGGGTGCAGGAATGGGTCAGCAAGAGAAGGTGGCAACGAGCCTCGCCGGTGCGGTCAGCGAGGGCATCAGCGCTTCCCTCGCCCCCGTGGACGCGGAGCTGGAGCGCCGCTACCCCGGAGACCCCGGCACCCGGCAGCCCGTCCACACCGTGTACGTCCCCGGTGAGCAGTTCGACGCCGACACCATTCGCACCTGGGGCGACAAGGCCCTGGCGATGCTCGACGAACACGCCCCGGACGCCGCCTCCTTCGCCTCCGTTCTCGGCCTGGGCGACGACCTCGCCGAGGCGGTCCACACACGCGTGCGCGCCAAGCTGGAGCGCGAGCCGGTCGAGGACCTACGCATCGACTTCGAGGACGGCTACAAGGGCGCCGACGAAGACCAGGACGCCGCCCGCGCGGCCCGGCTGGTCGCCGAGGCGTACAAGAACGGCACCGCCGCTCCGTACATGGGCATCCGCATGAAGTGCATGGAGGCGCCGGTACGCGACCGGGGCATCCGCACCCTCGACATCTTCCTGTCCAGCCTCATGGAGGCGGGCGGCCTCCCCGACGGGCTCGTCCTCACGCTCCCCAAGGTCACGTACCCGGAGCAAGTCACCGCCATGGTCCGGCTTCTGGAGGCCTTCGAGAAGGCGCACGGTCTCGAGGCCGGACGCCTCGGCTTCGAGATCCAGATCGAGACCAGCCAGTCCATCCTCGCCGCCGACGGCACCGCCGCCGTCGCCCGCATGATCGACGCCGCCGAGGGCCGCGCGACCGGACTGCACTACGGCACCTTCGACTACAGCGCCTGCCTCGGCGTCAGCGCCGCCTACCAGGCCAGCGACCACCCGGCCGCCGACTACGCGAAGGCCGTCATGCAGGTGGCCGCCGCCGGTACCGGTGTCCGCGTCTCGGACGGCTCCACCAACGTCCTGCCCGTCGGCACGACCGCGAAGGTCCACGACGCCTGGCGCCTGCACTACGGCCTCACCCGCCGCGCCCTGGCCCGGGCCTACTACCAGGGCTGGGACATGCACCCGGGCCACATCCCGACCCGCTACGCCGCGGTCTTCGCCTTCTACCGCGAGGGCTTCGAGTCGGCCGCCGCGCGCCTGGCCGCCTACGCCGGTCACCACGAGGGCGGCGACGTCGCGGACGAGCCAGCCACCGCCAAGGCGCTCGCCGGCTATCTGCTGCGCGGCCTGGACTGCGGCGCCCTCGACACGGGCGAGGTCACCCGCATCACGGGCCTCACGCTGGCCCGCCTCCAGGGATTCGCGGGCCCGCGCCGCGGCGACCTGACCGCGCAGGAACGGTGACGGTCGTCCCGGTCCCGTAACGCGTATCCGGTCCCGTCACCGCTGCCCCGTAGTCTGTACGCCACTTGAACAGGCGTCACAGGGACGGGGCAGCGGTGTCTTCGGGGGAATCTTCGACGCCGGCCGATCTTGGGCGGGTAGTGGACGAGTAGGTGGCCGTGGTCGGGTTCGCGGTTGATCCAGCGCAGTTCGGCCTCGAAGTCCGCGCAGACCTCCCGCATGATCTCCTCGCACCGGTCCAGCATCACCTGAGTGAACACTCCGCGAGAGTATTTGGTGACAAGAATCAAATGGACTTGAAAGTTTCAGACAGCGCGGCGACCGGTTCTGACATCCTTGTTCGGCGTCCGGCAAGGTGACATAAAACAAGACTAGCCTCGCCGTTTCACTTGGTGTGAGGTCGGGTTTCTGTGCGGTAACGCGAAAGTGCCTTCTGAGCTGGGACGATGAACCTTGTCGAGGGGTTCTGTCGGTCCAGGCGGAAGGCACTTTCTGCGTGCAGGGTATCGGTTCGCGTCCCAAGCTTCATGTCTCTGCTGACGGTGCCGGGGTGGTTGGTCACGCCGGGGCACGGTTGTTGGCTGATCTTGCCGATGCCACCGGACTGACCAGCGCGTACTCCACTGCGTTGGGGCCACTTCGGCGACGCGGCACTGGCCACGCCCCGGGCCGGATCGCCACCGATCTCGCGGTGATGCTCGCTGATGGCGGGGAAGCCATCACGGATCTGGCCGTGCTGCGGGACCAGGGCGAGGTGTTCGGCTCGGTCGCCTCGACACCGACTGCCTGGCGACTGCTCGCCGACATCGACGAGACCGGGCTCGCTCGGCTGCGAGCGGCCCGCGCCCTGGCACGAGAGGTTGCCTGGCTGCAGGCCGCCGAGACCCGCTGCGCAATACCGGCCGTGAAGGCCGGCGGGAGGGAACTGCCCGGCCTGGTCCTGGACATCGACGCCACGCTGGTGACCTGCCACTCCGAGAAAGAGGCGGCCGCACCCACCTATAAGGGCGGCTTCGGCTTCCACCCTCTGGTGTGTTTCCTGGCCAACACAGGCGAGGCCATGTCCGGGCGCCTTCGGCCCGGTAACGCCGGAGCCAACACCGCCGCCGATCACATCGCGGTGCTGGACGACGCTCTTGCTCAGATCCCCGACGCCCAACGGCATGGCACCGACATCCTCGTCCGCACCGACAGCGCCGGATCGGCGAAAGCCTTCCTTGCCCACGTCCGGAACATGCGGACCCGAGGAATCCGCACCTTCTTCTCGGTCGGACACGCGGTCACCGAGCCAGTCCGCCGCGCGATCAGGGCCCTGCCCGAGCAGGTCTGGCACCCCGCTCTGGACCAGGACGGGACGCTGCGTGCCGGCGCCGCGGTCGCCGAGCTGACCGGCACGGTCGACCTTGCCGGCTATCCGGACGGCACCCGCATCATCGTGCGCCGCGAGCGACCGCACCCCGGAGCCCAACTGTCCCTGTTCGACCAGGACGAGGGCCTGCGGCATCAGGTCTTCCTCACCGACACCCCGTTCGCCAGCGGCGGCTCCGCCCAGTTCCTGGAGGTCCGCCACCGCGGGCATGCCACCGTCGAGGACCACATCCGGTGCGGCAAAACCACCGGCTTCGGCCGCTTCCCCTCCCGCCACTTCCCAGTCAACGCCGCATGGCTTGAACTCAGCCTCGCGGCGATCGACCTCCTCACCTGGACCCGCGTCCTCCTGCTGGACGGCGAACTCGCCGCTGCCGAACCCAAGAAACTGCGCTACCGAATCCTGCACGTCGCCGCCCGGATCACCCGCGGCGGCCGCCGCCTGCGCTTGCGGATATCGGCGACCTGGCCCTGGAGACATGAACTCACGGCCGCATTCCACCGCCTGGCCGCCCTGCCTCGCCCCGCCACCTGAGCGACCGCCCTCTGATCACCCACGACCCGAAGGACCTTGGAGAACCCGGCCCACCGCGCCGGGCCTTCACCATGCCCGCCGACCGACACCGCTCCAAACGACCCCGCACAGCCAGTCAGCAACCTCAACTGAAACGGCGAGGCTAGTGTTTCAGCGGATTCTTGCGAGGAGCCCCGGGCGTTCACGCCCGGGAGGAATCGCATCCACGGGGTGCGACGCGGAGCGTCGCCGTGACGTGCCGCAGGCCATCACGGCCGCGGAGCGGCCGGGAGGCGTTCCGGCGGAGCCGGGCCACGGCGGTGTGCGCGGTCAGGGGCGGGGTGGGTGTCGCTCGTTCGGGTGGGGCGGGGCCGAACGTGTGGTGGGTCTTCGTCCAGGTGTATAGGTTCGCTGCAGTGAAGCTGGTGGTGCGGGTGAAGCTGCTGCCGACGCCCGTACAGGCGGCGGCACTTGAGGCGACCCTGAACGCTTGCAACGAGGCCGCCACGTGGGCCGCGTCCGTCGCGTTCGAGAACGAGGCGCGACGTCCGCTGGAGCTGCGCAAGCACACCTATGCCGAGGTCCGGGAGCGGTGGGGGCTTGGCGCGCAGGCCGCCCAGCATGCGATCAAGAAGACCTGCGATGCCTACACCACCTTGAAGGCGAACCTGCGTAACGGCCGGTACGGGCGGCCCGGTTCCAGGCGGCACGCCCGCGCCTCGGGCAAGCCGGTCGTCTTCCGGCCCCAGGCGGCTCAGCCGTACGACGACCGGATGCTGTCCTGGCAGCACCAGGCACGCACGGTGTCGATCTGGACCACCGCGGGCCGGCTGAAGGGCGTGGCGTTCACCGGGCAGGCCGAGCAGTTGGAGGTGCTGGCTGCGCACCGCAAGGGTGAGTCCGACCTGGTGTGCCAGGGCGGGAAGTGGTTCTTGATCGCGACGTGCGAGATCGCCGAAGCCGCCCCGAACACCCAGCCGGTCGGGTTCCTCGGGGTGGACCTGGGGATCGTGAACATCGCGGTCACCTCCGACGGGGCCCGACACTGCGGTCGCCGCGTCAACCGCAAGCGGGAACGGGATCGCAAGCTGCGTTCCAAGCTGCAGAAGAAGCAGACCAAGTCCGCCAAGCGGCGGGCGAAGAGGCATGCGGGCAAGGAAGCCCGGCGCGCCAAGGACATCAACCACAAGATCAGCAAGCGGATCGTGGCGGAGGCTGAACGCACCGGTCGCGGGATCGCCCTGGAGACACTCACGGGCATCCGCGAGCGGGCACGGCTGAGAAAGCCCCAACGCACCACGCTCCACTCCTGGCCCTTCGCCCAGCTCGGCTCGTTCATCGCCTACAAGGCGAAGCGGGCCGGGGTGCCGGTCGTCTACGTCGACCCGGCCTACACCAGCCAGGAATGCTCGCAGTGTCATCACATCGCACGCGCGAACCGGCCCTCCCAGGCCCGGTTCGCGTGCAGGTCCTGCGGCTTCGTTGAGCACGCGGACTACAACGCGTCCCACAACATCGCCCACCGCGGGTGGTACGTGTGGGTCTGCGGGGCTCAGTCAACGGCCCCTGAACTCACCCTCATAGCGTGAGTCCTGGACGCAGCCGAACCCATCACAGCCAGTGATGACTCGAGCAGCAAGCCCGGTCGTTTCACGACCGGGTAGTTGACCCCTATGAGTCGTCAGGGTGCCCAACAAAGGCTGGTGAAGCGGCAGTTCGGGCATCGTGCCCGGCTTGTGCTCGCCGCTGCCCAGGCGGCGGTCCTGGACGCTCAGGGGCATGCGGCCCGTGCCACGTGGAATCTTCTGCACGACTGGTGGCTGATGCTGCCCAAGGCCAAGCGGAGCCTCGCGGTAGCCGATGCGGTCATCCGTCAGGGCCGCAAAGACTTGGACTGGCTCGGTGTGCTGCCCGCGCAGGCCGCCCAGGCGGTGCTGAAGACCTACTTCCAGGCCTGGAAGAACTGCTGGGAGGGCCGGGCGCAGGCGCCGGAGTTCAAGGCCCGCTTCCGAACCCGGATGAGCCTTGACATTCCGCAGGGCCGCGACCTGCACGTGGTGCGGGTGCACCGGCGCTGGGGCATGGTCAACATCCCCAAGTTGGGCCGCATCCGTTTCCGCTGGACCAAGGATCTGCCCGTCGGCAAGCACGTCGGCAAGGACCATCGGATCACCGGTGCCCGGCTGGTCAAGGACACGCTGGGCTGGCACATCGCCTTCCGCATCACCACCCTGGCCCCAGCCTCTGTCCCGCACTCCGGGCCGGAGGTCGGCATCGACGCCGGGATCGCCGTCCCGCTCGCCCTGTCCGATGGCGAGAACATCGAGCACGCACCCTGGCTCAGCAAGGGGGAAGAAGAGCGGCTGCTGCACCACGAGCGGCGGGCTGCGCGCCGTAAGGCGTACCGCAAGAAGGGCGAGCGCGCCAGCCGCCGCCTGCAGCAGACGTACGACCAGATCGCTCGTATCCGCGCGACAGCCAAGCGTCGGCGCGAGGACTGGCAGCACAAGACCACCACCTCCATCGCCGAGGTGTACGGCACGGTGGTGGTCGAAGCACTGCACATTACGAACATGACCCGGTCCGCCAAGGGCACCGTCGAGGCGCCCGGCAGTCAGGTCGCGCAGAAGGCCGGTCTGAACCGCTCCATTCTCGGCGAGGCGTGGGGGCGAACCGTCCAGCTCCTGGCGTACAAGGTCGCCCACCGGGGCGGCATCCTGGCCGAGGTTCTTGCCCCGGGTACCTCGCAGGAATGCCATAGGTGCCACACGGTCACTCCCGGCAGCCGCAGGAACCAGGCCGAGTTCGTGTGCAACAACTCCGCGTGCGGCTGGGAAGGCAACGCCGACACCAACGCCGCCCGCACCGTGCTTCACCGATACCGGACGGGCCACCCGCTCGTCCCGGCTGCCGGGAGGGCAGTCGTCAGGCGCGCTGCCAACGGCGTCAAACCCGCCACCGCAAGGTAGGCAGGAATCTCCTGGACTCATCTGGGAGAGAACTTCAATGTCAGCAGAATCTGGGCTGCCGCGAGACGTACGGGCAGTGGACGAACGTCTGGTGGGCGAAGACGGACGACGACAGCGGCAATACGAACGTCTTCGTCAGCGACGTCTACCTCAAGGGCGGCGACAACAACGCGCCGCTCCCCGGGCTCCCTGTCTGCTGACCGTCCGCCGAGCCGCCCGAGGCCTCAACTGTCAGTCGGCCGGGGGCAGTTCGCCCGAGCCGCGCGTGATCAGCCGGGTCGGCAGCTCGATCCGCTCCGGCGCCACCGACAGCCCGTCGAGCTGCCGGAAGAGCCGCTCGGCGGCCGTGCGGCCCAGCTGTGCGGCGTCCTGCGCGACGACGGTCACGCCCGGGCGCAGCAGATCGCCCAGCTCGATGTCGTCGAAGCCGACCAGCGCCACCGGGCGCGTCACCTCCGAAAGGACGCGGACGACGGTGACCGTCACACGGTTGTTGCCCGCGAAGATCGCCGTGACCGGCTCGGGCCCCGCGAGCATCTCCTCCGCGGCGCGCCGCACCCGCTCCGGATCGGTCACACCGAGCGACATCCACGCGTCCTCGACGACTGTCCCGGCGTCCTCCATCGCGGCCCGGTAGCCGCGCAGACGCTCGGCGGCGGTGTGGATGCGCGGCTGGTCACCGATGAAGCCGATACGGCGGTGGCCGTGCGCGATCAGATGCGCGACGCCGTCACGGGCGCCCCCGAAGCTGTCGGACAGGACCACGTCCGCGTCGATCTTCCCGGCAGGACGGTCGACGAACACGGTCGCGACACCGGCTGCGATCTCGGGCTCGAGATAGCGGTGGTCGTCACCGGCCGGGATCACCACGAGCCCGTCCACCCGGCGTGCGCAGAGCGCGAGGACGAGTTCCTGCTCGCGCTCCGGGTCCTCGGCGCTCGACCCGTTGATGAGCAGCGCGCCATGGGCGCGGGCGACCTCTTCGACGGCGCGGCTCAGGGGCCCGTAGAACGGGTCGGCCAGGTCTTCGAGCACCAGGCCGATACTCGCGGTCCTGCCCTTGCGCAGGACGCGCGCGCTGTCGTTGCGGCGGAAGCCCAGGGCCTCGATGGCCTCCTGGACGCGGCGCTCGGTGTCGGGGGTGACTCCCGGCTCGCCGTTCACGACGCGGGACACCGTCTTGAGCCCCACCCCGGCGCGCGCCGCGACGTCCTTCATGGTCGGGCGGTTGCCGTAACGGCTGTCGGGGCGGCGGGCGGTGCGGTCCACGGTGGGCTGTCCTGTCCTGTCGTCGCTGCGGTTCCAGGGGGTTCATCATGCTGTATGGGGATGTGGCGTCGAGCATAGGCCCTGGACAACGTTGTCAGATGCGGGAGAGACTATCTACCGTATTCTCCGACCTGCCATTTCACCAGGGGACCTCACACTGATGCAGACCGACCTCGTCGCCGCGCTCGACATCGGCGGCACCAAGATCGCCGGGGCCCTGGTGGACGACCACGGCCGCATCCTGCTGCGCGCGCAGCGGCCGACTCCGGCCAAGGAGCACGGGGACACGGTGATGCGGGCCGTCGAGGACGTACTGCGCGAGCTGACCGCCGCGCCGCTGTGGGTGCGGGCGCGGGCCGTGGGCATCGGGAGCGCGGGTCCGGTGGACGCCTCCACCGGCACGGTGAGCCCCGTCAACGTGCCGGGCTGGCGCGACTTCCCGCTCGTGGACCGGGTCCGCGCGGTCACCGGTGGCCTGCCCGTCGATCTGGTCGGCGACGGCGTGGCCATGACGGCCGCCGAGCACTGGCAGGGCGCGGCGCAAGGCCATGACAACGCGCTGTGCATGGTCGTCTCCACCGGCGTCGGCGGCGGCCTGATCCTCGGCGGCAAGCTGCACCCGGGCCCCACGGGCAACGCGGGCCACATCGGCCACATCAGCGTGGATCTGGACGGGGACTCGTGCCCGTGCGGGGCGCGCGGCTGCGTGGAGCGGATCGCGAGCGGGCCGAACATCGCGCGCCGCGCGCTGGACAGCGGCTGGCGTCCCGGCGCGGACGGCGACGTGTCGGCCGCGGCGGTGGCGGCGGCCGCGCGCGCGGGCGACAAGGTGGCCATGGCCTCGTTCGAACGCGCCGCCCAGGCGCTGGCCGCGGGCATCGCCGCGACGGCCACGCTCGTGGAGATCGACATCGCGGTGATCGGCGGCGGAGTGGCGAAGGCGGGAGAAGTCCTCTTCGCGCCCCTGCGCCGCTCGCTGCGTGACTACGCGACGCTGTCGTTCGTGCAGCGCCTCACGGTGGCCCCGGCCCGCATGGGCACGGACGCGGGCCTCGTCGGAGCGGCAGCGGCTGCGCTCACGCGCGACCGGGACGTGTCGGCACTCTGACGCGTCACCTGAGTTCGAAGGGGCGGTGTCGGGGCAGGAAGCTCTGCCCCGACACCGCCCCCTGACGCGTCAGCAGGACAGCGTCGCGTCCCCCCAGTCCGCGTGATCGGAGTCCACGCCGTCGCCGGCGTCCGTCACCACGAGGCGTACCGCCTGGGCCCCGCCCACGTCGGCCGACAGCTGCTCCGCCGCGTCCGCGTTCGTGAGGGTGCCGGTCGATGCCACCTTCTTGCCGTCGGCCCAGATCTCGAACGTCACCGTGCCCTTCGTGCCCTTCTCGTCGTCGACGCCCACACTCGCGGTGACGCGCTCGCACGAGCCGCCCGTGTAGTACTCGACGGCGCTGTCCGCGTGCACGCCGAGCCCCTTCCCGTACACGACGCCGCCGATGGTGATCGGATGCCCGTCACCCGCGTCGCTCTCCCCGTTGCTGGTGTTGCGCTCGACGGGCCCGTACCCGTTCGTCGTGGACAGCCACGGCAGATCGCCGAGGGACGAGGCTCCGGCCGGCGGAGCGACCACCACGTGCGCGGTCAGCGGCAGCGCGCTCTGGGCGCGCACCCCGCCCGGCGAGCGGTACGTGGCCTTGAGGGACAGGTCGTACGCCCCCGTCGCGGTCCCCGCCGGCGCGGTCACGGTCCATGACGTGGTGAGCGCCTTGCCCGTCGGTACGGATCCGGCGCCGGTCGGCGAGGTCGGCCTGACGCTCCACCCTGCGGGCCCGTCCAGTGCGACGGACACCTGGCGTGCGGGCGTGCGGCCGAGGTCGGTGACCGACGTCGTGAGGCGGGCGGCCTTGCCCGCCTCGACGAACGGCGCGCCGCTCAGGCCGAGTTCGACGGCGGGCGGGTTCGCGGCCCACTTGCGGTCGGCGGCCACCCGTACCAGTACGGTTCCGTGCGCGGGAACGGTCGCCGAGATGGCCCCGGCCGTGTTGTAGCTCTTGTGCTGCCACAGATCGCGCAGCGTGTAGGCGCTCGCGTGCGGCAGTCCGGCCGCCGCGGCCGAGGTCGCGATCCGCTGTGCGTTGCCCGACTCGTTGAAGAGGGCGACGACGCGGCTGCCGTCCTTCATCTCCTTGGAGACGACCCAGCGCCCGCCCTCGGAGGAGAGCACCGTGCCCTGCTTGCCCAGCGGGTCCTGGTCGACCGCGATGACTTCGCGGTTGCTGAGGATGTCGAGGGTCTCGGCGGAGGCCTTGCGCAGGTCGGTGCCGATGAGCAGCGGTGAGGCCATGATCGACCACATCGAGAAGTGCGTGCGGTACTCGGTCGCGGTCATGCCGCCGTTGCCGACCTCGAGCATGTCGGGGTCGTTCCAGTGCCCGGGCCCCGCGTACTGCGCGAGCGGCAGATTCTGCTTCATCAGGGAGAGCATCGAGCCCCAGCTGTCACTGATGTCACCGGTGGTGCGCCACAGATGGCCGACGTCGGCCGCCCACTCCCACGGCTTGTTGGATCCCCATTCGCAGAGGCTGTAGACGATGGGCCGTCCCGTGGCCTTCAGGGCGTCACGCATCGTGCGGTAGCGCTGCTTGGCGTCGACGCCCTGGTTGTTGCAGTTGTCGTACTTGAGGTAGTCGACGCCCCAGTCGGCGAACTGCTGGGCGTCGCTGTACTCGTGACCGAGGCCGCCGGGGAAGCCGATGTCGCTGCACGTCTTGGTGCCCGCGCTCGTGTAGATGCCGAGCTTGAGGCCCTTGGAGTGGACGTAGTCGGCGACGGCCTTGATGCCGCCCGGGAAGCGCACCGGGTCCGGCACGAGCTTGCCGTTCGCGTCGCGCTGCGGCAGGGCCCAGCAGTCGTCGAGGTTGACGTACTGGTAGCCCGCGGCCTTGAGGCCCTTGTCCACGAAGATGTCGGCAATGCCCTTGACCATCGCCTCGTTGAACTCGGCGCGGCAGTGCGTGGAGTTCCAGTTGTTGAAGCCCATGGGAGGGGTCAGCGCGAGCCCGTCGTCGAGCGTGGGCGAGGCCTTCTGCACGCTTGTGCTCTGCGAGCCGGCCGCGCCGGCTTTCGGCGGGTCGGCGACCGCGGCCGGCGCCGTGACGCCCGCGGCACACAGCAGCCCGGTGGCCAACGCTCCGACGACTCTTCGGCGGGTGGTGCGAGAGGTGCGGGTGGGAAGGTGACGCATCGTTACGTTCCTCCGTACTCGCGAAAGGTGGGGTGACGTCATGTTCGCGTCAGTGGCGCGCGTTTACGGTAGGCCGTGTTGGACTCTGTTGGAAGAGATGCGGTAACGGTTGCCCGATGTCCCGTCAGAACCCTTGACGATCTCGGGAGTTGGGAGTGGGATCCAACCCTCGCGTTCGGTTGTGTTGGGTTGCGGCCCCAGGAGGGGGACATGGCACAGTCATCGTTCTACGGTTCTGGCGCGCCCGGGAGCGCGACAGGACATCGGATGTCCCGTCGGGGTCTCCTGCGGGGCGCGGCGGTGGGCGCCGGTGCGCTCACGCTTCCGGCACTGCTCACGGCGTGCGGGGACGGCCCGGGCGGCGACAAGAAGACCGTCACCGTGGGGTCCAACTCGTCGGACGCCGTGCCGAAGAAGGCGTTCGCGGCGGCCTTCACGGCGTACGAGAAGAAGTCCGGCAAGAAGGTCGACGTCAACACCACGGATCACAACGAGTTCCAGACGAACATCACGCGCTATCTCCAGGGCACCCCGGACGATGTCTTCATGTGGTTCGCCGGCTACCGCATGCAGTACTTCGCCGAGAAGGGCCTCCTGACGGACGTCGACGACGTCTGGAAGGGCTTCAAGGGCTTCTCGCAGGCGCTCAAGGACCAGTCCACGCACGACGGCAAGCAGTACTTCGTGCCGTACTACTACTATCCGTGGGCCGTTTTCCACCGGAAGAGCCTCTTCGACAAGAAGGGCTACGAACAGCCCAAGAACTGGGACGACTTCATCGCCCTGGCGAAGCAGATGCACAAGGACGGCACCCCGGTCGCGTTCTGCGACAAGGACGGCTGGCCCGCGATGGGCACCTTCGACTACATCAACATGCGCCTGAACGGATACGACTTCCACAAGGGCCTCATGGCGGGCACGGAAGCCTGGACCGACACCAAGGTCAAGAAGGTGTTCGACCTCTGGCGCGAACTCATGCCGTACTACCAGAAGGGCGCGCTCGGCCGGACCTGGGAGGAAGCCGCTCAGGGCCTGCAGAAGCGCCAGACCGGCATGGCCGTCTTCGGAATGCCGCACCCGGGCCAGCAGTTCCCGGAGAACGAACGCGCGGACATCGACTTCTTCGCGTTCCCGGAGATCGACCCCCAGTACGGGCAGGACGCGGTAGAGGCCCCCATCGACGGCTTCCTGATCGCGAAGAAGGCCAAGAACGTCGACGCGGGCAAGGCGCTCCTCAAATACCTCGGTACTCCCGGGGCCGAGGACATCTATCTCGCGGGCGACCCGAACAATGTCGCCGTGAACGACGGCGCCGACACCTCCAAGTACACCCCGCTGCAGAAGAAGTCCGCCGAACTCGTCTCCGGTGCCAAGCAGATATCGCAGTTCATGGACCGCGACACCCGGCCCGACTTCGCGCAGACCGTGATGATCAAGGCGCTTCAGGACTTCATCGGAAATCCGAACGACGTCGACGGCCTCGTCAACCGGATCGAGCGGCAGAAGAAGGAAATCTTCTCGTCCGCCGTCAGCTGAGTAGTGGGGGAATGCGTTCCGTGGCGCTGAACACCGCGCGGCGCGCAGGGCGGCGGAGGTCGCGGCGGTTCACCCGCCGTGACCTCGTCGTTCTCGTCGTGCTCCTGGGAATACCCGTACTGCTCGACATCGTCATCATCTGGGGCCCCACGCTCGCCTCCATCGGACTGTCCTTCACGTCGTGGGACGGCATCGGCGACATCCACTGGGTCGGCGGAAAGAACTACCAGAACCTCGTCGACAACTATCCGCCGTTCTGGCCGGCCGTGCGCCACAACCTCCTGTGGCTCGCCTTTCTCGGCCTGATCGCCACGCCCTTCGGCCTCCTCCTCGCCGTAGTGATCGACCGGGGCGTGCGCTTCAGCCGCTTCTACCAGTCGACTCTCTATATGCCGGTCGTGCTCTCACTCGCCGTCGTCGGATTCATGGCGCAGCTCGTCCTCGGCACCGACCAGGGCGTCGTCAACACCGTTCTCAACAACCACGAGAACCCGATCGACTGGCTGGGCGACTCGGACATCAACATCTGGATGATGATGCTGGCCGCGAGCTGGCGGCACACCGGATACGTGATGATCCTCTATCTCGCCGGCCTCAAATCCGTCGACCCGACACTGAAAGAAGCCGCAGCGATCGACGGCGCGAACGCCCGCCAGACCTTTTTCCGCGTCGTCTTCCCGACCCTGCGCCCCGTCAATGTCATCGTCGGCGTCATCACCGTCATCGAGTCGCTGCGCGCCTTCGACATCGTCTACGCCGTGAACAAGGGCCGCAACGGCCTGGAACTGCTGTCCGTCCTCATCACGGACAACGTCATCGGCGAGGCCAGCCGCATCGGCTTCGGCTCGGCCATCGCGGTCGTCCTCCTCACGGTCTCCCTGGGATTCATCGTGACGTTCCTGGTCCAAGAGCTGCGAGGTGCGCGCGACCGATGACCGCCGACATCCGTACGACCTCCCCCGCCGCCCGGGGCCGCTCCCTGGCCGGCGGCGACCGGCGCGGTGAACACCCACGCCGGCGCGGCCGGTTCGGGGTGCACATCTTCCTCATGGCCGTCTCGCTGGCGTTCCTCGCGCCCCTCCTGCTCGCGGTCTACGCCTCGTTGCGGCCGTACGAGGAGACGGCGCAGCACGGCTACTTCTCGCTGCCCGAGCACCTGTCCTTCGACTATTACCGTGAGGCCTTCAGCGACTCGGGGATGGGCGAGTACTTCAAGAACACCCTGATCATCGCCGTCCCGGCCGTCCTGATCACACTCTTTCTCGCCTCCTTCGTCGCCTTCGCGGTGTCGCGCATCAAGGTGCGCGGCGGAATTGTGCTCCTGATGTTCTTCACGGCGGGAAACCTGCTGCCACCCCAGGTTCTCGTCACCCCGCTGTATGTTCTCTTCCTGAAGATTCCGCTGCCGTGGTGGATGTCGGACTCGCTGACGATGTACGACTCGTACTGGGCCGTGATCATCGTCAACATCGGATTCCAGCTGGGATTCTGTGTCTTCGTCCTGGCGAACTTCATGCGGACGCTTCCCCAGGAAATCCTCGAGGCGGCGATCGTCGACGGCGCGGGACTGTGGACACAGTTCTGGCGCATCACGCTGCCACTGTGCCGCCCGGCTCTCGCGGCGCTCGGCACGCTCGAATTCACCTGGGTGTACAACGACTTCCTCTGGGCCCTGATCTTCATCTCGAACCCCGACAAACTCCCGATCACGTCGTCCCTCAACAACCTCCGCGGCCAATTCTTCACCGACTACAACTTGCTGGCCGCCGGTTCGGTCCTGGTGGCGCTCCCCACGATCCTGGTGTTCCTGCTCCTGCAGAGGCACTTCATCGCGGGACTCACGTTGGGGTCGAGCAAGGGGTAGCCGGGCGGGCCGCTCTAGTCCTGCCGTACCGCCGCCTCGACGGTCGGGGCCGGGGCGAAGAGCGGCAGCAGGCCCGTCACCTCCAGCAGGCGTAGCGTCAGCGGCTGGTTGCAGACCACCCTCAGGCGGCCGCCGCGGGACTCCACGCGGCGGCGGGTGCGCAGGAGGAGGGTGAGGCCCGAGCAGTCGAAGAACGTCGTGCGGGTCAGATCGATCACCACGGTGAGGGCCGGGCCCGCCGCCACCGTCTCGAGCAGGGCGACGGAGTCCTGGAGCGTCACGATGTCGACATCGCCGCGCAGTTCGACGACGACGCAGTCACCGGTCTCGTAGACCACGGGGGGCGCCGGGGGCGCGCCCGTGTCGCCGCGACGCTGTTCACTCTGTCGCATGGATCCCCCCGGCCGCGCGGACACATGTCAAGGGGGGAGCACTCCCGTACACCTTCCGGAGTCAGCTCTGGGAGTGCGGCCGGCGGGCGGCCTGGCGCAGGGCCTTCGCCACGTCGTGCCGGTTCAGGCCCTGTTCCTGCGCGTACGCCGTGACCGCGGCCTCGACCTTGGCCGCCGCCTCGAACCAGGCATCCCGCTGCGCCTGACGCTCCACATCATCGAGGTGCTCCAGGGTGCGGCCCTTGTCATCGGCGTCGTGCTGCAAGCGAATCAACTCTTCGGGAAGGTCCACGGAGCGGATCCTAAGCGGCCCCCGCGGCTGGTTCGCGGACCTCGGTGACGTGCGCGAGGCGTACGCGAGGCGCGCCCCCATCAGGTGCTGGTTTCCGCCGCACGCTGTTGCGGGCAAGCCTCAGGGGGCCGACGGAGGAGGGGGAACCGTGATCGTCTGGATCAACGGTGCTTTCGGTGCGGGGAAGACCACCACCGCACGGGAACTGATCGAGCTGATCCCGAACAGCACGCTCTTCGACCCCGACGCGATCGGCGGGGAACTCGCGCAGCTGCTGCCCGCCAAGCAGCTGGCCGAGGTGACCGACATCCAGGACCTGCGCATCTGGCGGCGGCTCGTCGTCGACACTGCCGCCGCGCTGCTCGCCGAGGTGGGCGGCGTCCTCGTCGTCCCGGCGACGCTGCTCAGGCAGGAGTACCGCGACGAGATCTTCGGCGGTCTCGCCGCCCGCAGGATCCCCGTACGCCATGTGCTCCTCGCCCCAGCCGAAACGATCCTGCGCGAGCGAATAGCCCGGCGCGAGATACCGCCCGAGACACGCGACGGCGAGCTGCGCGTCCGCCAGTGGTCCTACGACCACATCGAGGCGTACCGCACGGCGCTGGCCACCTGGCTCACCGCCGACGCCCACCCCGTCGACACCAGCGCGCTCAGCGCGTACGGAGCGGCCGAGCGCATCGCCGAGGCCGTGCGCACCGGCGCCGTCGAGCCGTGCGACATTGTCCAGACGCCCGAGCCCACCGGTGAGACCGTCGCCGCGGGCGTACTCCTCTTCGACGAGGACGACCGTGTGCTGCTCGTCGACCCCACGTACAAGGCCGGCTGGGAGTTCCCCGGCGGTGTCGTGGAACCCGGAGAGGCCCCCGCCAGGGCCGGTGTACGGGAGGTCGCCGAGGAGACCGGGATCCAGCTCCCCGTGCTGCCCGGCCTGCTCGTCGTGGACTGGGAGGCGCCCGCACCTCCCGCGTACGGCGGCTTGCGGCTGCTCTTCGACGGCGGGCGCCTCGAAGGCGCCGAGGCCCGCCGCGTGATCCTTCCGGGCCCGGAGCTGCGCGGCTGGCGGTTCGTCACCGAACAGGAGGCTGCCGGACTCATGCCTCCCGTCCGGTACGAGCGCCTGCGCTGGGCGCTACGGGCCCGCGAGCGCGGCGCCGCCCTCTACCTGGAGGCGGGAGTGCCGGTGGGCTGACGCCGTACGGGGATGCCTACGCGGCGTCGAGGCGCGTGACCGCCGCACGCAGGGCCCCCGCCGACCCGCCCGTCACCGGGTCGCCGTGCCCGAAGCACGCCACGTCCGAGTCGAGCGAGGCCAGGGTGCGGAAGGACTCGACGGACCGCGCGCGGTCGAGGTTGAACACGCCCAATATGACCTGCCCGTCCAGCGGGGACGCGGCCACGGCGTCACCGGTGAACAGCACGCCGTGGTGCGGCAGATGGAGCGCGATACTGCCGTCCGTGTGCCCGGGTACCGCGACGACGCGGGCGCCACCGCCGAAGTCGAGCACGTCACCGTCCGCCAACTCCCTCACCTCACGCGGTAGTACAGGATTCGTCGGCGGTGGCGGCAGCAGCTTCTGCGCCTGTGCGTACAGCGGTCGCTCCCACTCCTCGAACTCCGGGGCGGGGCCCGGCCGTTCACCGCGTACGAACGGCGCGTCGAGCGGGTGCGCCCACACGTCCGCCCCGCTGAGCGCCGCGAACTCGCCCGCGCCGCCCGCGTGATCCTCGTGGAAATGGGTCAGGACGATCCGGCGCACCTCGCGCGGATGGTGGCCGAGCGCGCGTACGGCGCCGGCGATCGCCGTCCCGGCGCCGGCGGCCCCCGCGTCCACCAGCGTCAACTCGCCCCCGTCGTCCCACAGATAGGCCTGCCCCACCGGGAAGCGCAACAGGTGCAGCCGCGGGACGACCTCGATCACATCGGTGATGCCGTAGACACTCATACGCCGACCGTAGGGACGCGCAGCTGTCCGGGGGACATGGCTACGCCCCGGGCAGAAGAGTTCCGCCCGGGGCGAAGACGACGGCTTTTACGAGAGTCAGATCGCGGCGTACTTCTGGAGGAACAGCGCCTCGGCGACCGAGAGCCGCTCCAGCTCCTGCGGCGACACGCTCTCGTTCACCGCGTGGATCTGCGCCTCGGGCTCGCTCAGGCCGATCAGCAGGATCTCCGCCTCCGGGTACAGCGACGCGAGCGTGTTGCACAGCGGGATCGAGCCGCCCTGGCCCGCGTACTGCATCTCCTGACCGTCGTACGCGACGCTCATCGCCTCCGTCATCGCCGCGTACGCCGGGCTGCCGGTGTTCGCGCGGAACGCCTGGCCCTGCCCGATCTGCTCGACCTGGACGCGGGCGCCCCACGGGGTGTGCGACTCGATGTGCGCGACGAGGAGCTTCGTCGCCTCCACGGCGTCAATGCCCGGCGGCACCCGCAGGCTGATCAGGGCGCGCGCCCCGGCCTGCACGGACGGCGTCGCGCCGACGACCGGCGGGCAGTCGATACCGAGGACGGTGACGGCGGGGCGGGCCCAGATGCGGTCGGCGACCGTGCCCGAACCGATCAGCTCGACACCGTCGATGACCTTGGCGTCCTTGCGGAACTGGCCCTCGTCGTACTGGAGGCCGTCCCACGCGGCGTCGCCCGCGAGACCGTCGACCGTCGTCGAGCCGTCCTCCGCGCGCAGCGAGTCGAGGACACGCACCAGCGCCGCGAGCGCGTCCGGGGCCGCGCCGCCGAACTGGCCCGAGTGCAGGTTGCCCCCGAGGGTGTCGACCTGGACGCGGACGAGCGTCATGCCGCGCAGCGTCGACGTGGCAGTCGGCAGCCCGACCCGGAAGTTTCCGGCGTCACCGATGACGATCGTGTCCGCCTTCAGCAGCTCCGGGTGCTGCTCGGCGTACCGCTCGAGACCGCCCGTGCCCTGCTCCTCGGAACCCTCGGCGATCACCTTGACGTTCACCGGGACACCGCCGTTGGCCTTGAGCGCGCGCACGGCGAGCAGGTGCATCAGGACGCCGCCCTTGCAGTCCGCGGCGCCGCGCCCGTACCAGCGGCCGTCCTCACGCTCCGTCAGCTCGAACGGCGGCGTGACCCACGCCGACTCGTCCAGCGGAGGCTGCACGTCGTAGTGCGCGTACAGGAGAACGGTCGGCGCGCCCTCGGGGCCCGGCAGGAAGCCGTACACCGACTGCGTCCCGTCCGGGGTGTCGAGCAGCGCGACGTCCTGGAAGCCCTCGGCGCGCAGCGCGTCCGCCACCCAGTTCGCGGCGCCCTCGCTCTCGCTCTTCGGGAACTGGTCGAAGTCCGCCACCGACTTGAACGCCACCAGTTCGGCGAGCTCGGTCCGGGCCCCGGGCATGAGCGAGGCGACGGTCTCGGCGATCGGATTCGGTGACATGGGAACGCTCCTCGTAGGTGCGACGTTGCACGTGTGTGTACGTATGCGGCTTTCGCACGCGTCCGTGCGGGTCCGCCGTCGGCTGGTGTGCGTGAGCGTTTCGTGCACAGGGCATGCGGTGCCGATCCTGCCACAAGGGGTTGGCGGGACACCGCCGTAGGATGCCTGGGAAAGGTGCGGCAGGCGGCTGGATCGGGAGCAGTAGACCATCGTGAGCAGCGAGAACTCGGCGGACGGCAACGGAACGGGCGAGCACGCGGCGGACGCCGGTGACGGCGGGCAGGTGTGGGACGTCGTCGTGGTGGGCGCCGGTCCCGCCGGCGCCTCGGCCGCCTACGCGGCAGCGGTCGCCGGACGCAGCGTCCTCCTTCTGGAGAAAGCGGAACTGCCCCGGTACAAGACGTGCGGCGGCGGCATCATCGGTCCTTCCAGGGACGCGCTGCCGCCGGGATTCGAGCTGCCGTTCCGGGACCGGATCGACGCGGTGACGTTCTCCCTCGACGGGAAGTTCACCCGCACCCGGCGCTCCCGCCACATGCTCTTCGGCCTGGTGAACCGCGCCGACTTCGACCACCAGCTCGTCGAGCACGCCGAGAAGGCGGGCGCCGAGCTGCGCACCGGGACGACGGTCTCGCGGGTGGAGCAGCACGGCTCGGCCGTGCCCGACCGGCGCACGGTCGCCGTGATCCTCCAGGACGGCGAGGCCATCCTGGCGCGTGCCGTCGTCGGGGCGGACGGCAGTGCCAGTCGCATAGGGGCTCATGTCGGGGTGAAGCTCGACCAGGTCGATCTGGGTCTGGAGGCGGAGATCCCCGTTCCCGAGACGGTCGCCGAGGACTGGAAGGGCCGCGTCCTCATCGACTGGGGCCCGATGCCCGGGAGTTACGGCTGGGTCTTCCCCAAGGGGGACACCCTGACCGTCGGCGTGATCTCGGCGCGGGGCGAGGGCGCCGCCACGAAGCGGTACCTGGAGGACTTCATCGCCCGGCTCGGCCTCGCCGGCTTCGAACCGTCGGTCTCCTCCGGCCATCTGACGCGCTGCCGTGCAGACGACTCACCGCTGTCGCGCGGTCGCGTACTCGTGTGTGGTGACGCGGCGGGTCTCCTCGAACCGTGGACCCGCGAGGGCATCTCGTTCGCGCTGCGGTCGGGTCGTCTCGCGGGGGAGTGGGCCGTCCGCGTCTCCGAGGCGCACGACGCGGTGGACGCGCGCCGGCAGGCTCTGAACTACGCGTTCGCTGTCAAGGCGGGGCTCGGTGTCGAGATGAGCGTCGGCAGGCGGATGCTGACCGTCTTCGAGCGCAGGCCCGGCGTGCTGCACGCGGCGATCACCGGGTTCCGGCCCGCGTGGAAGGCGTTCGCCCGCATCACCCGCGGATCGACGACGCTGGGCGAGATCGTCAGGACGTATCCGATGGCGGGTCGCGTCCTGAGCCGTCTGGACCGGCCGGCATCCGCGGCCGCGTCCTCGGCTGATCCGTCGGCCGTGCCGACGGTCGACGATCCGGAGGCTACTTCTCGATCGTGATGAGGAAGACCGGGTGGTCCGGCGCGGCCGCGGTCAGCTCCTCGTCGGTCGACTTGGCAGTGACGCCCTGGAAGTACTGGTTGACCTCCCAGCCCCACTTCTCCAGGTAGCTGCGCAGGATCGGCAGCTTCTCGCTGTCGGGCACCTCGGTCGCGGTGAACGTACGGACCTTGCGCCCGACGCGCAGCTCGCCGGCCCCGGCGACGCGCATGTTGCGCACCCACTGGGAGTGCCCGCGGGCCGAGACGATGTACTGCGCGTCCTTGTACGTGTGCGGGTTGACCGGGATGCGCTGCATCTGACCGCTCTTGCGGCCGCGTACGGAGAGCTCGGCGGACCCCATCAGGCTGACGCCGTGGCGCGCGAGCCAGCCGATCACGCCGTTCAGTCGGACGTTCAGGCGGCTGCCCTTCAGGTAGTAGGGGCTGGGGGAGGAGGACGAGCCGGACTGGGCGTTCGCGGTCATGGGGTTCTCCTGGGTGTGGGTGGCGCGACAGGGGCGCCGCTGGAGTCGGTCTCGATCTCGGCTGCGAGAGCACTGCTCTCGCTTGAGATCAGTGTGCACGAGATCGGCGATCCAAAGCAAGAGCGGTGCTCTCTTTTCTGGTCGCCGCGGCAGAGTGCGCCGCTCGCCACTGAGTGCACTGCTCCCAAATGAGTGCACCGATCCATAACGCGTGCATCGATCCGGAACGTGTGCACTGCTCCGAAAGCGTGGGACACTGCCCGTATGAGCACCGCACGAGGAGCCAGGGCCAGGGCACGGGAAGAAGTCACCGCCGCCATCAAGGACGAGGCCCGCAGACAGCTCGCGGCCGAGGGCGCCGCCAAGCTGTCCCTGCGCGCCGTCGCCCGCGAGCTGGGCATGGTCTCCTCGGCGCTCTACCGCTACTTCCCCAGCCGCGACGACCTCCTGACGGCGCTCATCATCGACGCGTACGACTCCGTCGGTGAGGCGGCCGAGCAGGCGGACGCCGCCCTGCTCAAGAAGGCGGCGAAGAGCAGCGACAAGGCGAAGACCTCCGACAGCAGGACCGAGGCGATCGCACCCGTGCGCCGCTGGGTCGCCGTCAGCGAAGCCGTCCGCGCCTGGGCGCTGGCCCACCCGCACGAGTACGCGCTCATCTTCGGCTCGCCCGTACCCGGATACAGCGCGCCGATGACAACCGTCCCGGCCGCGTCGCGCGTCGGGCTGCTGTTCTTCAGCATCGTCCGCGACGCCCACCAGGGCCGCGGGATCGCCGAGCCGCCGCTCCCCGAGGAGCTGCGGCCCGAGGCCGAGCGGCTCGGCGCCGACCTGGCCCCCGACCTGCCGCCCGCGACGGTGGCCGCGCTCGTGGCCGCCTGGGCGCAGCTGTTCGGCCTGATCGGCTTCGAGCTGTTCGGCCAGTTCAACCGGGTCGTGGAGGACCGTGCCGCCTTCTTCACGCACGCCGCGACACAGCTCGCCCACGGCGTGGGCCTGGTGCTGCCCCGGGAGTGACATGCCCTCGGCCCGGGAGCGGAAGTCGCTGCCCCGGGCATGACGCACGCCGCCCGAACTGCGTCGCGTACTCCCCGGGGAGTACGCGTGATCACCACGCCCGGCTGACGCCCGCGACGGCGTCCGGCGTCTAGCGTTGCGGTCATGGATGAGCAGCACGTACGCGGGGCCGGCGGCCCGCCCCGGGCCTGGGCGGGTCCGCCGCACCTCAGGCGCTACGGGCCGCCCTGGACGGCGACCGGTGCCGCCCGGCGAGGCCACTACGTGCCGCCCTGGTGGGGTGCCTCGGGCCAGGGGCCGCGCTGGCCCTGGCGGTCCACCGTCCTGATCACCGCGTTCGTCCTCGTCGGCTCGACCTTCGCGGCGCACGCCCAGACCGATCGCGCCGGCCTCGACGTGTTCGCCCGCGTGCTGCTGATCGCGAGTGGCGTTCTCCTGTTGTGGCGTCAGCGCTATCCGGTCCTCGTGGCCTTCGGTACGGCGGCGTGCGCGACGGTCTATCTCGGCGCGGGCTACGCGTACGGGCCGGTCTTCATCACCGTGGCCGTGGGCTGCTACGCGGCGATCGTCGCGGGGCACCGCAGAGCCGCGTGGGCGGCGGTCGGCATGTTCTGGGTGGGGCATGTCCTCGTGGCGCACTGGCTGTACGCGTATCTGCCGCCGTCGGGGGACGATGCCGCGTCCTGGGGGCAGGAGGGTTTCATCGCCGCGTGGGTCCTGGCGATCGTGGCCTTCTCCGAGCTGGTCAAAACGCGCCGCGAGCAGTGGGCGAAGGAGCGCGCCGAGCGCGAGAAGGCCGCAGAGCGGCGCGCCGACGAGGAGCGCCTGCGGATCGCACGCGAGCTGCACGACGTGCTCGCGCACTCCATCTCGGTCATCAACGTCCAGGCGGGCGTGGGTCTGGCGCTGCTCGACTCCGACCCCGAGCAGGCCCGTACCGCCCTCACCACCATCAAGTCCGCGAGCAAGGAGGCGCTGGGCGAGGTCCGCCAGGTCCTCGACACCCTCCGGACCCCGGGTGACGCGCCGCGCGCCCCCGCCCCGGGTCTCGACCGGCTCCCGGAACTCGTGGAGCAGGCGGCGAGCGCGGGCCTCACCGTCGACATCGACACGGAAGGATCCCGCGCCGCGCTGCCGCCCGGCGCAGACCTCGCCGCATTCCGCATCGTGCAGGAGGCGCTCACCAACGTCGTACGGCACTCGGAGTCGCGCAACGCGCGCGTGGAGGTGCGGTACTCGGGGACCGCGCTGTCCCTGCGCATCGACGACGACGGGCCGGCGAGCCATGAGGCGGCAGGTGGCAGCGGGAACGGGCTTGCGGGGATGCGTGAGCGGGCCGCCGCACTCGGTGGCACGATCGAGGCGGGACCGCGGCCCGACGGCGGTTTCCGGGTGCTCGCCGAACTGCCGTTCACGCCGACGGAGGAGAACTGTTGATCCGCGTACTGCTCGCCGACGACCAGTCGCTCGTCCGCGCCGGATTCCGGGCGCTGCTCGACGCGCAGAGCGACATCGAGGTCGCGGGGGAGGCATCCGACGGCGACGAGGCGGTGCGGCTCGTACGAGAACTGCGGCCCGACGTCGTCCTGATGGACATCCGCATGCCGGTCCTCGACGGGCTCGCCGCGACCCGCCGCATCAGCGACGACGCCGCGCTGGAAGGTGTGAAGGTCGTCATGCTGACCACCTTCGAACTGGACGAGTACGTCTTCGAGGCGATCCGCGCCGGTGCGTCCGGGTTCCTCGTCAAGGACACCGAACCCGAGGAACTGCTGCGTGCCGTAAGGGCGGTGGTGCACGGGGACGCGCTGCTCTCGCCGGGGGTGACCCGCCGTCTGATCGCCGAGTTCGCGGCACGCTCCAAGGAGCCTGCGGCCGCCGAGTCGCTCGGGCAGCTCACCGAGCGCGAGCGTGAGGTGATGGCTCTGGTCGGCATCGGCCTGTCGAACGAGGAGATCGCCCGCCGTCTCGTCGTCAGCCCGCTCACCGCGAAGACACATGTGAGCCGCACGATGGTGAAGCTCGGCGCGCGTGACCGGGCCCAACTGGTCGTGCTCGCCTACGAGTCGGGCCTCGTGCGGCCCGGCTGGCTCGGCTGAGCGGACACGCGCCGCCGAAACGCGGGTGCACCCGGCGGGCAGGGGACTGCCGGCCGGGCGCAACCCATGTGTGATGGGGGTCGAGAGTCTGTGGGTCAGTCGCGGACCGCGACGCGCTCCGTACGCGCGGCGGCGTCAGCCTCCTCCTTCATGGACTCCTTCATCGACTCCTGCACCGGCCCCTGCTCCTGTACCGACTTCGCGATCAGGATCGTGTCCTGCGGACGACGGGTCCGCAGGCCGGTGAGGGTGATCAGCAGGCCCGCAAGGGCGATCGCGGTGACGACGACGAGACCGGGCCGGAAGCTGTCGAGGACGGCTTGCGGGGACGAGCCCTCGCCCGAGTTCGCGGTGACGACGGCCGTCACGACGGCGAGGAAGATGGCGCCGCCGACCTGCACCGAGGTGTTGAGCAGGCCCGAGACCATGCCCTGTTCGTCGTCGTGGACGCCGTTCGTGGCCTGGATGTTGAGCGAGGGGAACACCAGGGCGCAGGCCGCGCCGATCAGGAGCATCGTCGGCAGGATGACGGACGCGTAGACCGGGTCGAGGTTGATGCGCAGGAACAGCGCGTAGCCGATCACCATGCAGGTGAAGCCCAGCGCGATCAGGCGCGGCGTGCCGAACCGGTCGACGACGGCGCCGACCTTCGTCGAGGAGAGCGCCACGAGGGCGCCCGCCGGCAGGAACGCGAGCGCGGTGTGCAGCGCGGACCAGCCGAGCAGGGACTGCATGTACAGGGTGACGAGGAACTGGAAGCCGACGTACGAGCCGAAGAACGCCATCGCGCCCAGCTGCGCCCTGATCTGTGAGCCGGAGCGCAGCACTCCGAGACGGATCAGCGGGCCCGGGGAGCGGCGCTCGATGGAGACGAAGACCGCGAGCAGGACGGCGACGGCCAGGAAGGACAGCAGGGTCCGGGCCGAGGCCCAGCCCGCTTCCGGTGCCTGGACGACGGTGAACACGAGGAGCAGCATCGACGCGGTGCCGGTGATGGCGCCGGGGATGTCGTAGCCGCGGTGGTTCTTCTCGCGTTCGCTGTGCGGGATGAGCTTGATGCCGATGAGCAGCGCGATCACGGCGATCGGCGCGGGCAGCAGCATGGTCAGGCGCCAGCTGGCCTCGGTGAGCAGGCCGGACAGGACGAGGCCCATGGAGAAGCCGGTCGCGGCGCAGGTCGTGTAGATGGAGAGCGCGCGGTTGCGCAGCGGGCCCTCGGCGAACGTCGTGGTGATGATGGACAGGCCGGCCGGCGCGGTGAACGCGGCGCTGAGGCCCTTGATGAAGCGGCTGGCGATCAGGAGCGGCCCGGAGTCGACGAGTCCGCCGAGCAGGGACGCGAGGGCGAAGACGCCGAGGGCGATCAGGAACACCCGGCGCCGGCCGAGCAGGTCGGCCGCTCGGCCGCCGAGCAGCAGCAGGCCGCCGTAGCCGAGGATGTAGCCGCTGACGATCCATTGCAGGGTCGACGTGGACAGGTCGAGCTCCGAGCCGATGGACGGCAGGGCGACTCCGACCATCGACACATCGAGCGCGTCGAGGAACATCGCGGCGCAGAGGACAAGCAGTGTGCCCCACAGACGGGGGGACCAACGCTCCTGGGACGCAGGGGTGTTGGTGAGCGGAGAGGTCATGCGGAGCACACTACATGCATATGCATTGACTGCAAGTGCATTTAATTCCGATGCAACAATGCCTGTCTTTTCTGCTACGGTGCGGTTATGGCGGCGAAAAAGGCCGAGCCCGGCCTCGTGGATCAGTGGCGGGACATCCTTGCGGTGCATGCGCGCACCATGTGCGAGCTCGATCGCGAGCTGCATCAGCACGGCCTGGGCGCCAGCGACTTCGAGGTGCTCGACGTCCTGGCCGCCGGTACGGCGGAGGACGGCAGTTCCTCCTTCCGCGTGCAGGAGATCGCTGCGCAGGTCCATCTCAGCCAGAGCGCCCTGTCACGCCTGATCGGCCGCCTGGAGAAGGACGGCCTCCTGACGCGCGGGATGTGCCCCGAGGACCGCCGCGGCGTACGGGTCTGCCTGACGCAGAAGGGCCGCGACCTGCACACCGAGGTGCGACCGTTGCAGCGCGCGGTACTGGGGCGGATGCTCGCGGACGGCCCGAAGGGCTGATTTCCGCAGATGGCCCGGTGGGTCGTCAGCTCCAGGTGATCCCCGACCGCTCCCGCCACAGCGCGGCCAGTGAGGCGTCGCCGGTGAGGCTCGGGAACGGCAGCCGGTTCCACAGCGACAGATAGAGCCGCGCCGCGGGACCCGACAGCTCGCAGTCGGCCTCGCCCGCCCCGTCCCGCTCGGTGGCCGGCGGCTCCTGCGAGACCCGTACGGTCCATGCCCGGTCGGCGTCGGTGGCCCGCACGCGCAACAGGCGCGGGGTGTCCGACCGCACTTTGCTCCTGCCGCGCGCGTGGAAGCCGAGCAGCAGCTCCTCGATGCCGTCGACGGCGAACTCCGCGGGGATCACGCCGGGCGTCCCGGCCAGCGCGGACTCCGCGTCCACCCGGTGGACGGTCGTCTCGTGCGCCTGCCGCCGCGCCCAGAACGCGAGCGGCGACGGCGCGGGCAGGAAAGTCCAGCACTCGACGTCGGGCCGGGCACCGGCCAGCGTCCCGACGAGCCGGCCGTGGCCCTCACGGAACCAGGCGATGAGCTCCGCGCCGTCCAGATCCGGCAGACCGTCGTCGGGGTGGTACGACGTGCGCCCCTCGGCGACGAACGCCGTGGCCCAGCGATGCACCATGCCCACGTGCCGCAGCAGGTCCCGTACGGCCCAGCCCGGGCAGGTCGGCACCTTGGCGTCGGTCCCCGCCGTCTCGGCGGCGCCGGCGAGGAGGCGGCCCTCCTCGTCGAGCGTCTCGATGTGCTCCGCAGTCTCCATGGCGGGAGTCTGCCCGATGGGACCTGGCTTGAATGCGTCCTTGCGGGATGCTCGTCGCGCGCGGGTCAGGCGACGGCCGCGCGCCGGGTCGCGAAGCCGATCAGGGCGGCGACGCCCGCCAGTACGGCCACGCTGGTCAGCGCGGCGGGGAGCGAGAACCAGTCCGCCATGAAGCCGATCATCGGCGGTCCGAGGAGCATGCCGCCGTAGCCGAGCGTGGACGCGGCGGCGACGCCGGTGGGTCCGGCCAGGGCGCCGGCGCGTTCGACCGCCACGGGAAAGATATTGGCGAGACCCAGGCCTGTGACGGCGAAGCCGAGGAGCGCCAGCCACACGGTGGGGGCGAGCGAGCCGAGCAGCATGCCGGCCGCGCCGGTGGCGCCGCCGAACACCAGCGTGCGGGTCCTGCCCAGGCGTTCGAGCAGCGACGTCCCGCTGATCCGGCCGATGGTCATGGCCAGGGCGAAGCAGGAATACCCTGCCGCGGCCACGCCGGGATGGGCGTGCAAGTCCTCCTCCAGGTGCAGCGCGCCCCAGTCCGCGAGCGCGCCCTCGCCGTACGCGGTGCACAGGGCGATGAGGCCGAAGACGAGGACGAGTCCGCGCACGCGTCCGGCGGGCCGCTCGGACGCCGACGCGGGCTCGCTTCGTGTACGACTGCTGTCGTCCGGGGCCGTCGGGGCGTCGTGGCGCAGGAGTGTGGGGCCGACGGCGGCCGTGACGAGCAGGCCGATGACGGTGAGGGTGAGGAGGTGCCGGGTGGGGGAGACGTGGCCCGCGACCAGGCCGCCGAGGCCCGCGCCGAGCATGCCGCCGAGGCTGAACGCCGCGTGGAAGCTCGGCATGACGGGGCGGCGCAGGGCGGCTACGAGGTCGACCGCGGCGCTGTTCATCGCCACGTTGATCCCGCCGTAGGCGGCTCCGAACACGAGCAGCACCAGGCCGAGGACGAGCGCCGAGTGGGTGAGTGGCGGCAGCGCGACGCTCAGCGCCAGGAGTACGGCGCTCACCACGGTGACCGGATGGCTGCCGAAGCGCCTGCACAGGCGCCCTGTGAGCATCATCGTGATCACGGCCCCCGCGGAGACGCCGAGGAGCGCGAGTCCGAGCGTGCTCGCCGAGGCGCCGGTCTGCTCCTTCACTGCGGGGATGCGGACGACCCATCCCGCGAAGATGAAGCCGTCGAGCGCGAAGAAGATCGTGAGCGCGATACGGAGGCGGGTGAGGGGCGCGGTCCGCGGGCTGTCGTCCTTGACGGCCCGGAGTTTGTTTAGTGTCGGCACAAAGTCAGGGTAGGGCGCCACCCCGGCCGGGGACAAGACGGTTCGAGGCGTGACGGCCACGACATCCGCCTGACCGGGCGCAGGGAAATGGCTGCGGCCCCGCCCGTCCGGGCGGGGCCGCAGCCATGAAATCCGTAGGCGTGGCTCGGGGTGTCACACCGCGAGGACCTTGACCCCCGCCTCCTCGAAGCGCTCCACCGTCGCCGCGTCCACGGCGCTGTCCGTGACCAGGGTGCCGATCCGCTCCGTCGAGCAGATCCGGGCGAACGCGCGCTGGCCCAGCTTGCTGGAGTCCGCCGCGACGATCACGCGCTCCGCCCGCTCGCACAGCAGCCGGTTGATGGCCGCTTCCGCCTCGTCGTGCGCCGCGGCGCCGTGCGCGACGTCGAAACCGACGACACCGAGCACGGCCGTGTCGATGGTGATCTGGCTCAGCACGCCGTCCGCGAGCGGGCCGATGAGCTCGTACGACTGCGGCCGGGCGACCCCGCCCGTCACCACGATCTTGAACTGGGGCCGCACCGCGAGCTCGTTGGCGATGTTCAGCGCATTGGTGACGATCGTGAGGGCCGGGGAGCCGGAGGCGAGATCGGGGCGGACCGCGAGTGCGCGCGCCACCTCGGTCGTCGTCGTGCCGCCGGTCAGGCCGACCGCCTCGCCCGGCGTGATCAGCTCGGCGACCGCCTTGGCGATTCGTTCCTTCTCGGAGGCGTTGCGCGCCGTCTTGTAGCGCAGCGGCAGCTCGTAGGAGACGCCGTGGACGACGGCGCCGCCCCGGGTGCGTACGAGCATCTGCTGCTCGGCGAGCTGGTCGAAGTCGCGCCGGATCGTGGCCGCGGACACCCCCAGATCGGCCGCCGCCTCCTCGACATCCAGGCGCCCCCGCTCCACGAGCAGTTCCAGCAGGGACTTCCAGCGGGCGTCGCGGGACATCCGCGGCCTCCAATCGTCGTTCTCCGGTGACCCTAGCGCACTACCTGATGCTTGGTTATGCTCGAAAGGTATCGAATTCTTGCAGGAACGAGCATACGCTCGGCGGGGCGGTTCGAGCGCGACGCATGCGACGCGTTCGACCGGTCCACGGACACGACACATCAGGGAGTGGGCACGGCATGAGCCATGTCGAGAACGAGCTGAACAGCCAGCCGGAGTGCTGGACGCGCGCGGCGGGCCTGGCCGCGGGCGAGGCCGCCAAGCTGCCCGCGCCGGGGGAGCGCGTCGCGATCGTGGGCTGCGGCACCTCGTGGTTCATGGCGCAGGCCTTCGCCGCGCTGCGCGAGCAGTCCGGGCAGGGCGAGACCGACGCGTTCGCGGCCTCGGAGTTCCCGGCCGGGCGCCAGTACGACCGCCTCATCGCGCTGTCCCGGTCCGGCACGACGACCGAGGTCGTCGAGCTGCTCGCCGCGGTCAAGGGCCGCATCCGGACGACCGCCGTCATCGGCGACCCGAACACACCGATCGTCTCCGCCGCCGACGACGTGATCGTCCTGGACTTCGCCGACGAGCAGTCCGTCGTCCAGACCCGCTTCGCGACGACGGCGCTCACGCTCCTGCGCGCCCACCTCGGCCTGCACACCGAGCAGGCCGTCGCCGACGCGCGCACCGCGCTCGAGACGCCGCTGCCCGAAGGCCTCGTGGAGTGCGGCCAGTTCACCTTCCTGGGGCGCGGCTGGACCGTCGGCCTCGCGAACGAGGCCGCTCTGAAGATGCGCGAGGCGTCCCTGTCGTGGACCGAGGCGTACCCCGCGATGGAGTACCGCCACGGCCCCATCAGCGTCACCACCGCGGGCACCGCCACCTGGATGATCGGCACGGCGCCCGAAGGGCTCGCCGAGCAGGTGACCGGCACCGGCGCGCTCTGGGTCGAGGGGAGCCTCGACCCGCTCGCCGAACTCGTGCGCGCGCAGCGCCTCGCCGTCGCCGTCGCGGCCGCCCGCGGCCTCGACCCCGACCAGCCGCGCCACCTCACCCGCTCGGTGATCCTCACCGCCGGCTGACCGTCGACCGAGCTTCCGAGCCTTCCGAAAGGAGGGGCTGTGCCCCTCGCAGCAACCGGCGCGCTCGTCGCCGAGGCCACCGCGGCGCGTACCGCGGTGGCCGCGTTCAACGTCATCACCCTGGAGCACATCGAGGCCGTCGTGGCGGGCGCCGAGGCGGCGAACGCGCCGGTGATCCTCCAGGTCAGCGAGAACGCCGTGCGTTACCGCTACGGGCGCCTGCTGCCCCTCGCGAGGGCCGCGGCCGCCACCGCCGAGGCGTCCTCGGTGCCCGTGGCGCTCCACCTCGACCACGTCCAGAGCGACGAGCTGCTCCGCCAGGCCGCGGACGCCGGGTTCAGCTCGGTGATGTACGACGCGGCCCGGCTCCCCTACGACGAGAACCTCGCGGCCACCCGCGCTGCCGCCGACTGGGGCCATGCCAACGGGCTCTGGGTCGAGGCCGAACTGGGGGAGGTCGGCGGCAAGGACGGCTCCGCGCCGCTCGACGCCCACGCGCCGGGTGCCCGTACCGACCCCGGGGAGGCCCGCGCCTACGTGACGGACTCGGGCGTCGACGCCCTCGCCGTCGCGATCGGCTCCTCGCACGCCATGACCACCCGCACCGCGACGCTCGACCACGACCTCCTCAAGCAGCTCTCGGAGGGCCTCGACGTACCGCTGGTCCTGCACGGCTCCTCCGGTGTCGGTGACGACGAACTCTCGCAGGCCGTCCGGGGCGGCATCGCCAAGGTGAACGTCGGCACGGCCTTGAACATAGCGATGACAGCGGCCATCCGGGAGTTCCTTGCCGCACATCCCGACGCCGTCGACTCCCGCAAGTACCTGAGCGTGGGCCGCGAAGCGATGGCCCGCACCGTGACGGAGCTGGTCGAGGTGATGCGCCGCTGACCGTCCACCGCTCCCGCCCCGGTACGCGGAAGGTACCTCGTACCGGGGACAATGGGTCCATGGCCGGCCAGCACGAACCGCACGCGCCCCCGCTCTTCCCGGTGCACCGGGAGCGCCGGGAGATCACCCCCGGCGCCGTGCACGTGCCCGGCTGGCTCGACGCCGAGGCCCAGCGGGCACTCGTCGAAGCCTGCCGCGGCTGGGCCGCCGGGCCCGTGCCGATGCGCCACACGCGACTGCCGGGCGGCGGCGTGATGTCCGTCCAGACCGTGTGCGTCGGATGGCACTGGCAGCCCTACCGCTACACGCGTACGGCATCCGATGTGAACGGCGCCCAGGTGGCCCACTTCCCCGACTGGCTACAGGAGTTGGGCAGACGCGCGCTGGTCGACGCGTACGAGGACGACGCGGCCGGCGACGGCTACGACCCCGACACGGCACTCATCAACTTCTACGACGGCGCCGCCACCATGGGCATGCACCAGGACAAGGACGAGCGCGCCCGGGAACCCGTCGTCTCGCTCAGCATCGGCGACACCTGCGTCTTCCGGCTGGGCAACACCGAGAACCGCGGCAGACCGTACGAGGACGTGGAGCTGGTCTCCGGGGACCTGCTGGTCTTCGGAGGGCCGTCGCGCCTCGCCTTCCACGGGGTGCCGAAGGTGTACCCCGGTACCGGCGACCCCGCCAACGGGCTCTCCCGGGGCCGCCTGAATCTCACGATGCGCGTCACCGGACTCCACGCACCGCCCTCCGCGCCTTCCCCACCCTCCCCACAGGGGTGAGTTCACCCGCAGGGGCTGCGACGTTCACCGGTTACGATGCGACACGGTGATCAGGGCGAGGAGTTGCTGATGCGTGGCAAGGCGGCCTCCGGGGCCGGGGGGCAGACGGCGGGCGAGGCGGAGGGTTCCGCGCGTTCGCCACGTCTCGAGCGGGGCCGTGGCGCGCTCGGGCCCGCGCTCGAACTCGTGCACACCGGCCGCGCGCCGACCCGCGCCGTCCTCACCGCCGAACTGGGCGTGACCCGGGCCACGGCAGGCGCCGTCGCCGCCGAGCTCGAAGCGCTCGGGCTGATCAGGATCGACGCCAAGCCGAGCGCCGCCGCAGGCTCGCAGGGGCGACCCTCGCACCGGCTGTCCGTCGCCGAGGACGGACCCGTGGCACTCGCCGCGCAGGTGCACGCCGACGGCTACCGCGCCGCCCTGGTGGGCCTCGGCGGCCGGATCGTCGCGACCACGCCCGGCTGCGAGATCATCGACCCGGACCCGGCGCAGGTCCTCGGCTCGGTCGTGGAGGCCGGCGCCCAACTGCTGCGCGAGAGCGGGCGCCACTGCGTCGGCGCGGGCCTCGCCGTGCCGTCCGCCGTGGCCGAGCCCGACGGCACGGCCCTCAACCCGCTGCACCTCGCCTGGCCCGCGGGCTCGCCCGTCCGCGAGATCTTCGCCGAGCGCGTACGGGAGGCGGGCATCGGGCGGCCGGCGTTCGCCGCGAACGACGTCAACCTCGCCGCCCTCGCCGAGCACCGGCACGGCGCGGGCCGTGGAGCGCGCGACCTGCTGTGCGTCGCCACCGGCCACCGCGGCGTCGGCGGCGCGCTCGTCCTCGACGGCCGTCTGCACACCGGCAGTTCGGGCCTCGCCCTGGAGGTCGGGCACCTCACCGTGAACCCCGAGGGCCGGCCCTGCTACTGCGGCAGCCGCGGCTGCCTCGACGTGGAGACCGACCCGCTGGCCCTGCTCGACGCGGCGGGCCGCGAACCGGGCCCCGACGGCTCCCTGCTCCAGCAGGCCCGCGACCTGATCACCGGCAGCCTCGACGACCCGAAGGTGCGGATGGCCACCGAGGCCCTGATCGACCGTCTCGGACTCGGCCTCGCGGGCCTGGTGAACATCCTCAACCCCGACCGCATCATCCTGGGCGGCCTGCACCGGGCGCTCCTCGACGCGGACCCGGACCGCCTGCGGGCCGTCGTCGCGGACCGCAGCCTGTGGGGCCGCAGCGGCGGCGTGCCCATCCTGGCGTGCACCCTCGACCACAACAGCCTCGTAGGAGCTGCCGAGTTGGCGTGGCAGCCGGTCCTCGACGACCCGCTCTCGGCGCTGGGCCTGGCCTGACGCACGGAACTCCGTCGCACCCCGACTGGTCCGGCAGGAGCTTGACCGTGCACAAGCACCGCCATGACTGGTGAATCGGCCCGAAACTACCTGGCCTCGGTGGAGAGCCGCCTCCAGGCGGACGGCTGCGCGACGCGCTGGGAGGACTGGTTCGGCGTGCCCGTCCTCGTGGGGCGGCGGGCCGACTTCCGGATGCGCTGGATGGCCACCAACCTGCACCTGTTCACCGTCGCCGCCGCCGTGCCCGAGATCACCCCGCAGAGCGTCGACGCGTTCACCTCGCAGGTCCTGACGTACGCGAAGAAGAACAAGGACCGCGGCCTCCCGGTCGGCCTGCAGACCGGCGTCGCCGCCTTCCCCGTCCTCGTCAGCGAGCGCGTCGACCCGGCCGCCATGGCCTGGGCCGAACAGCAGCAGCGCAACCGCTTCGCCTGCTTCGCGCGCCCCGTCGTCGTGGACAGCGCACAGCGCTACGTCGGCTTCTACCGCGGCAAGCCGGCCCTCGGCCGCGTCTACGCCTCCCACCTCATCGACAAGGGCTACTTCAATTCTCGATGTACTCCTTGACCACCTGTAGTGGGGCGCCCCCGGTGGAGGCGGCGAAGTATGACGGTGACCAGAAGTGTTCGCCCCACAGGTGGCGGTGGATGTGCTCCGGGTACTCCTTGCGCAGCAGGCGGGCGGAGACGCCCTTGAGGGAGCCGACCATCCGGGACAGAGCGATCTGCGGGGGATAGTGCACGAGCAGGTGGACATGGTCCGCCTCGCTGTTGGACTCGGTCAGCTCGGCCCGGAAGTCGCCGCACACCTCGGTCATGATCTCTTCGCAGCGGGTGAGGATCTCGTCGGTGAAGGCCGCACGCCGGTACTTGGGGACGAGGACCAAATGGGCGTGCAGGGTGTAGATGACGCTACGACCCCTGCGGATATTCGGCTTTGGTTCCCATCGTAGTGACACAGGTCAAGCAGTAGCATGGTCGGCATGAAGCTGGTGGTGCGGGTGAAGATGCTGCCAACGCCCGTACAAGCATTGGCGCTTGAGGCAACCCTGCATGTCTGTAACGAGGCGGCGACCTGGCTGTCGACTCAGGCGTTCGAGCGCAGGGTGTTCTCCCGGGCCGGACTGCAGGCGATGGCCTATTGCGAGGTGAGGGCTCGCGGGCTGTCGGCGCAGCCTGCGCTGCATGTGCTGCGCAAGGTCGCCGACGCGTACAGCACCCTGACGGCGAACCTGATGGCCGGAAACCTCGGCAGGCCCGGCTCCCAGCGGCATGCGAGGGCCACCGGGAAGCCGGTCGTCTTCCGTGAGGTCGCGGCCCAGCCCTTCGATGACCGCTGTCTGTCGTGGCAGATGGGCGAGCGGACGGTGTCGATCTGGACCGTCACGGGCCGGATGAAGCACATCGCCTTCACCGGCTCACCGGAGCAACTCGCCGTCCTTGAGGCGTACCGCAAGGGCGAGAGTGACCTGCTGTACCGAGACGGGCAGTGGTATCTGATCGCCACGTGTGAGGTTGCAGAGGCCGAACTGGACGCGCACCCGGCGTCCTTCGTCGGGGTGGACCTGGGGATCGTGAACATCGCGACTACCTCCACCGGCACCCGCCACAGCGGACGCCGTCTGAACCGGCGCCGCGAGGCGGACCGCACACTGCGGGCCAAACTACAGACGAAGGGCACGAAGTCCGCGAAGCGGCGGGCGAAGAAACACGCGGGCAAGGAAGCACGGCGGGCCCGGGACATCAACCACAAGATCAGCAAGCACATCGTGGCAGAGGCTCAACGCACCGGCCGCGGGATCGCCCTGGAAGACCTGGGCGGTATTCGCGAGCGGGCACGGCTCAGGAAGCCCCAACGCGTCACGCTGCACTCCTGGTCCTTCCATCAGCTCGGCGCCTTCATCGCCTACAAGGCGAAAAGAGCCGGGGTCCCGCTGGTGCACGTCGATCCGGCGTACACCAGCCAGGAATGCTCCCAGTGTCATCACACCGACAGACGCAACCGGCCCTCGCAGGCCCGGTTCGCGTGCCAGGTCTGCGGCTTCGTTGAGCACGCGGATCTGAACTCGTCCCACAACATCGCCGCACGCGGCTGGTGGACGTGGGTTCGCGGGGCTGAGTCACAGGCCCCTGCGCTCACCCTCATCGCGTGAGCGCTGGATGCAGCCGGGCCTCATCATCGCCAGTGATGACCCGAGCAGCAAGCCCGGGCTTCAGCCTCGGGTAGTTGACCGGGTAGTCGTCACGGTCACCGGTCGCCGCGCACGCTCTGCTCAGGCCCACCGCGAGCACCCCACGCGCCAGATCGCCTCCCGAATGGTGTCCGACGGCGAGCAGTTCGCGTAGAGCGGGTTCCAGGGCACCGTCCCCGCGCAGCGACCGCAGGAACGCGTGGGCCTGTGGCACGCATTCGCCGCGCACCGCGTGCCGCAGGAGTGCCGCCGAGAGCAGCGGTGTGCGCAGGGTTGCGTCCGCGACCGCCTCCGAGAGCGGCGCGAGAGGGCCTCCCCACGCTCGGCTCGCCAGCAGTGCGCCGCAGAGGATGTCGTCACCGGACGGGGTGAGTCCGGGGCCGAGGCCGACCAGTGTGCGGGCGGCCCGCAGGACTTCGCTCGACTTATCGGTGTGCAGGGCGTGGCGCAGGTCCGTCAGGCGGGGCGCCAGCGGGGGCGGCAGGGGTTGGGACAGGGCGTCGAGCAGCACCGTCAGCTGTCGGATGCGCGCCGGGTCCGGTGGGGAGGAGGCGTCCTGGACACGGGGCGGTGTCCAGGACGCCTCCGGCTCGAAGCGAACGGGCCCGATGACTACGCGGCCTGCCCCGACGCCGGCCCATGGTGCGTTCAGGTCCAACGGCCGGTCCGCCGACGAGAAGGGCAGGACGAGCGCGTTCGGCAGGCGGATCGCGTCCCTGGTCACCACGGCGAGCGCGGGCAACTCCCGGTCGCCGGTGGCGAGATGGACCGCGTAGCGGGTGGCGGCGACGACGCGGGCCGGCCGGAACGGACCGTGCAGCAGCGGGGCGACGGCCGTGCTGATGGTGCCGAGGTGTACGTGACTGACGGTGCCGAGGTGTACGTGCTCAGGGCGGGTCACCCCGGCCCGTACAGAACCCCCGCCGGCCGGCGTACCCGTCACTCCGCGGGCTCCGGAGGCACCTCGAAGGCGTTCAGCGCGTCCGTGAAGCAGCGCATCGGGGCGTGGGTGAGGCCGGCACCGATCTGGCCGATGCCCGGCTCGCGGTGGGCGATGCCCGTGGTGATCACCGGTTCGAGGCCCGTGTCGACGACCTTGCGGATGTCGACGCCGACGGGGCTGCCGACGAAGTCGAGGCCGGGGAGCCGGTAGTCGCGGTGCCGGCCGACGGTGAGTGTCCCCATCTCCTGGCTGATGCGGCGGGCCCCTTCGGGCGTGCCGCCCACGAAGCCGACGATCGCCGGGGCGGCGGCCAGCGCGAACCCGCCCAGGCCGTGCATCTCGGTGATGGCGCTGTCACCGATGTCGGGATTGGCGTCGGCGGGTCCGTAACCGGCGAAGTAGAGGCCGTCCACGGGGGCGGCGGGTGCGATGAACCAGGTGTCGCCGAGGCCGCTGACGCGGATGCCGACGTCGACACCGTTACGCGCGAAGGCTGTGACGACCGTGGAGTGCGGCACACCGTGCCCGGCCATGAGCGCCAACTTGCTTGCGGCCATCGAGAAGTTGAGGAACCAATAGTTGTTGTCACGCAGGAAGTCCAGCGCCTCGATCCCGCCCAGGTCCGCATGCCGGGCGAGCACGGCGGAGAGTTCGCGGGTGAGCAGGGCGCTCGCCGCGGTGTTGCGGCTGTGGCACTCGTCGCCCATCTGAAGGGCCTGCGCCGTGACCGACCGCAGGTTCACCGGCTCGGCGAGCGAGCCGATCGCAGCGCGCAGAGCGGGGCCGAGGCGCTCACCCATCCAGCGCAGCCGCTCCATGACGTCGTCGCCGAGTGCGCCGTAGCGCAGGCAACGGCCCTGTCCCTCATTCAGGTTGGAGTACGCCCGAAGCCCCGTGGCCTCGTCCTCCACGACGAGCAGGGGCATGGACGCGGAGATGACTCCCGCCATCGGGCCGACTGCATCGTGGTGATGACAGGGGGCGAAGCGGATGGCTCCCGCGTCGGCGAGCGCTTCCGCTTCCGGCGGCGTCGCCGCCCAGCCCTCCAGGAGTGCGGCGCCGACGACGGCGGCCCGCATCGGGCCGCACATGCGCTCCCACTCGATCGGCGGTCCGGCGTGCAACAGGAGTCTCTCCTGCGCCAGTTCAGGGATCAGTGCTCCGGCGGGGCGGACGTCGGTCCATATCGGCACGACGCCCAGGATCCGTTCGAGTGCTTCGGAGTTGGCGGCCTCGACGGCCGGGTGCGCGACCAGGCGGGCGAGCCCGGCGCCGAGTTCCGGATCACCGTAGGCCGGGGGGCGCCAGTCGACCGCGGTCACCGTCGCGCCCGCGGCCCGCGGCGGCCCGGCGAACGCGTCGACGCCGACGTTCACGACGTGCGGGACGCCGGTCAGGAGGCCCTGCGCGGGCACGGCTCGTGCGGGCACGGTCTGTGCGGTCATGCGGTCTCTCCGATCCGGGAGGCGGGGGCGGGGGCTGGGGCAGACGCAGCTGGGGCGAGGGCCAAGTCGTCACTGCCGGCCAGGAGGTCGGCGCACACCCGCGCAGCGGTCGTACTGCTGTCGACGACATACGCGCCCGCGTCGCGCAGAATCCGCCGCTGTGCGGTGAGTCCCTGCGGGTCGTCATCGGTGCCCACGACGAACGCGATCACCGGTGGTGCGTCGGCAGGAGCCTCGGCCAGCGCTCCGGCGAGAGCCGCCGCCGGATCCGGTGCGGCGCCGTGTCCGATGACCACGTCGAGGACGACCGCGGCGCTCCGTGGGTCCGCGAGGGCTGCCCGCAGATACTCGGTGCGGACCGTGGGGTCGATCATCGGGTGGGGGCGCCCGGTGGTGAACTCGTCGTCGCCCAGGTCGAGTACGAGATGCCGGTCCGGGAGGCGCGGGGCTGCGCCCGGCGCGGGCGGGGGAGCGGAGCGGGTGAGGCCACCGAGCACCGGGCCGAGGAGCCAGGCCGCCTCGTGGGCGAACGTGCCGCCCGCGTACAGGGCCCGCAGCAGGCGGCGAGGCGGAGCGGGGGCGGGCAGCTTGGGCAGCTCTTCGCCGGGCGGGAGCGCCCCGCCGGCAGCAAGGGAGGCTGCGGACCGTGCCGCCTCGAAGAGGGTGGGAGCGAGCGTGACTCGGGCCGGAGCCGGGGAGGCCTCGTCCGTGCCGAGGAAGCAGGCCACCACAGGTTTCCCCAACGCGCCCGCGTGACCCAGCAGTTGGTCGGCCACGTGTGAGGCAGGTGGTTTGGACACGAGGACGATGACGTCCGTCGCGGGGTCCGCGGCCAGGGCGTCGAGCCCGGCCCGCATCGTCAGCCCGCCCACTTCCGCGCTCACGTCGCGGCTGCCCGTGCCGATCACATGGCTGACCCCGGCGCCCATGGAGTGCAGGAGGCTCGACACCTGCTGCAGTCCCGTACCGGAGGCTCCGACCAGGCCGACGCGGCCCGCCCGCACTTCGTTGGCGAAGCCGAGGGGGATGCCGCTGATGACTGCGGTTCCGCAGTCCGGCCCCATGACGAGCAGCCCGCGGCGGGCGGCCTCCCGCTTCAGGAGCACCTCCTGCTCGATCGGCACGTGATCGCTGAAGACGAAGGCGTGCATGCCCAGGCGCAGCGCCTTGAGGGCTTCGGCGGCCGCGTACGGTCCGGGGGTGGAGATCAGCGCGAGACTTGCGTCGGCGGGAGCGCCGGCGAGCGAGCGCACCGGGGGCCCGGCGTCGGCACCGGCCTCCGGTCCTGCGCCCGGTCCCTCACCGGGACCGGACAGGGCATCGACCGCCAGGGCGAGGGCGGTGTCCACCGCGTCGGGTTCGCCGCGGACGGCGACGAGCAGGTCGTTGGGTCCGGCGTCGTGGCCCGGGGTGGTCAGCAGCCCCGACCGCGCGAGGACGTCGCGGTTGGCGGGTGTTCCCATCACGAGGCTGATGGTTTCGACGCCCGGCGGTTCGGCCAGGCGGGCGGCGACCCTCATGAGGGCGACGGAGTCGGCGTAGAGATCCTTGTGCACGGCGTTTCGTAGCACCATGGTTCCGACTCTAGGCAGCGGCCCGCCCCTTGCGGCATGGCTCGAAGTGCCAGAACCGGCCGGGGATTTACCGGCAACGGGTGACAGTGACCCGCCTTTGCGGGGGTCGGCGTCAGCCGTGAGGAGGGCTTGCTCAGTGCCGGTCGCGCGAGGAGAGCAACCGGTGGGCGTGGACGGCCAGTTCGGTCTGGAGCCGGGCCGTCGGCCGGCGTTCGAGACCGCCGGTGAGGCGGTCGATCTGGCGCAGTCGATAGCGCAGGGTGTTGTAGTGGATGTGCAGCCGCGCGGCGGTGGCCACACCGTTTCGGTCCTCGAGGAGATAGACGCCGAGGGTCTCGACGAGGCTGCCCTCGTGCTCGGCGTCATGGGTGAGCAGCGGGCCGAGCGCGTCGTCGACGAGGGCCGTGAGCTCCGCTGCGGGAAGCTGTCCGAGGAGCCGGTACACCCCCAGGTCCGCGTAGCCGCGAACGAAGTCGGGGCCGTGCAGTTCGCGGCCGAGCGTCAGGGTCTGCGCCGCTTCCTCGTAGCTGTGGTGGTAGTCGGTGAAGTCGTCCCGGACGGTCCCGGCGGCGACAGCCACGTCCCAGCCGGGGTGCGCGGCGGTGACGGCCGCATGCAGGGCCTGGCATCGGCCGGCGAGTGACGGCCCCGGTTCCATCAGCAGGACGAGTCCGCTCTGGCTGCCCCAGATGATCGCGCCGGCCCCGGCCGCCGACCGTACGAGCGGCAACAGCCGTTCCTCCAAAGCGAGTTCGGTGTCGGTGGGACTGCCGGTGCCGGTGGAGGCGACCTCGACGAGCACGACCGCGCGGGGCAGCCGCAGATTCCAGCCCATGGCCGCGGCCCGGCGCGCGGTCTCGGCGCGGTCGCGCGGCGGCCGGGAGACCAGCTCCATCAGGAGCAGCGTGCGGTAGCGCTGCTGGCGGCTGGCCAGGGCGCGTTCCTGGGCGGCGATGGTGGCGGCGACGGTCGTGGCGTGCTCCAGCGCCATTCGCTGATGAGTGTCGAGCTCATGAGTGGAAGCAGGGGCCGCTCCGGCCCCGTGGTCCTCGGCCTCCGCGTCGTCCCGCCACAGGGCCACGGCGCCGCTCGCGCCCGTGCCCGTCTCGATGGCGCGCTCGGCGGCGGGCGGACGGTCGGGAGGCGGGGAGCCCGCGGAGGCCAGGATCCACCCGTGCTCGTCGAGCACGGCGGCCGCGCAGCCGGACAGTTCGAGCAGTACGTTCATGAGCTCCTGGTAGGAGCCTCCGTCGAGGGCCACCGCCGTGAGCCGTTCATGGATGGCCCGCGAACGCTCCAACTCCAGGGCCTGACGGTTCAGTACGGTGCCCAGCACCTCGGACAGGATGTCGTTGAACATGACGGCACCCGGCAACTCCACGACGGGGAAGCCGAGTTCGTCCGCCACCGCCAGCATCGCCGGCGGCAACGCGGGCAGATAGGGGCCCACCTTCACGGCCAGGGCGGCGAGACCGCGCTCGGCGAGTACGGGGACCAGGTCGCTCAGCGCCTGTGCGTCGTCACGGACGGCGTAGGCGGTGGTCAGCAGCAGTTCACCGCCGCGCATCCAGCGCACGATGTCGGGGACTTCCATGATGTTGACGACGCGGATACGGCGGCCGCGGCCGCTCGCCCCGGCGACGAGTCGTGCGCCGCTGAGGCAGGGCAGGGCCAGCGCCTCGCTCACGGTCAGCCCGGGAGAGAGGCCGTGGGGGACGGTCGGGGCGGTGCCGATACCGATGCCTGTCATGCACAGTCACTATGCGACAGCCGCGAGTAACCTGTAATACCCCGCGCGTAACTTCCATGTTTCCCGCCACGGTTGGGGACGCCCCTTGTCAGCGGGTGTCAACGGCGGGCCGCTCATCCTGGCGTCCGGTGCCCATGACCGGCTCGGCCCGCCTCTCTTACGGTGACCCGCATGACTCCCCGAGCCGTGCCGAGGACAGCGGTGGTCGCCATCGGCGGCAACGCGCTGCTGCGCGGTGGCGCCCACGCCACCGTCGCCGAACAGGTCGAGGCCGCGCGCCGGCTCGCGTCGCCCGTAGTGGCGCTGGCCGACACGGGGTGGCGGGTCGTGGTCACCCACGGCAACGGCCCCCAGGTCGGATTCATCAAGCGCCGCGCGGACCTCGCAGCGGCCCTGGCACCCGAACTGCCCGCCGTCGACCTCGACATGTGCGTGGCTGACTCGCAGGGCGGCCTCGGATACATCCTGGCGACCGCGATCGCGGGCCGCCTCCGGTCGCTCGGGCGCGCCGACGACCGGGTCGCCGCCCTGATCACCCACACCGTGGTGGACGCGCACGACGAGGCGTTCAGCCACCCGACCAAACCCATCGGAGCCTTCTATCCGGCAGCCAGGGCAAGGGAGTTGGCGGATCTTCACAACTGGACCGTGGCGGAGGAGGGCGAGCGGGGCTGGCGGCGCGTGGTCCCGTCGCCCCGGCTGCGCCGGGTCCTTGAGGCGGAGGCGGTTCGGGCGCTGTCCTCGGCCGGATTCACGGTGATCGCGGCCGGTGGCGGCGGCATCCCCCTCGTAGAGACCGACGACGGCGGCTACCGGGGCGTCGAAGCCGTCATCGACAAGGACCTGACCTCGGCGCATCTCGCGGCGGAACTCGGCGCGGACCTGCTGGTCATCACCACCGGAGTGGAACGCGTCGCCGTCGACCACGGCCGGCCCGCACAGCGCTACCTCGACCGGCTCACCCACGACGAGGCCGAACGCCTCCTGGCGCAGGGCCAGTTCCCGCCGGGCAGCATGGGCCCCAAGATCCGCGCCGCCCTCGACTTCCTGCGCGGTGCCCCCGGCCGTCAGGTGCTCATCACCTCACCACAGCAGCTCGGCGCCGCCCTCGGCGGGCGCGGCGGCACCCGGCTCGACAGCGAACCGGCGCGGACCACCGAAGAACCCCTCAACGGCACCGTCACGGCAGGGAGGCCGCAGTGATACTCGAAGCGGGACAGGGCCCGATCGACGGCACGCACTATCTGCGGGCCACACCGGAGACTGCCGGCTGGGGGCGGCTTCCCTGCCGGACCACCGCGCCGGCGCTCACGATCGACTCCGGTGACAGCGTCACCTTCGACACCGTCTCGCACGAGGGCATCCTGGAGGACCAGGGGCGCGATCCTGCGGCCTTCTTCGGGCGGTACGGCATCGCCGCGACCGAAGTGCTCTCCGACGCCCGCCTGTTGGCCAAGTCCCCGCCGCCACGGGACCCGGAGGGGGACGGGCCTCACGTCGTCAGTGCGCCCGTCCACATCAGGGGCGCCGAGCCGGGCGACCTCCTGAAGGCCGAAGTGCTGTCCCTGCACCGGCGCGCCGACTACGGCGTCATCTCCAGCCGGCACGGCCGTGGTGCCCTGCCCGATGAATTCGCCCGCACAGGGCCGGAGTTCACCTTCTGCGCGGTGGAGCGTGCGGGCGGCCGGGACGTCGGCGTGATCCGCTACGGCAACGGCCGGGCGGCGGCCCGGTTCCCGCTGCGGCCCTTCATGGGCATCATGGGCGTGGCCACCGACACGGACGGGCCGGAGCACTCCGTGCCGCCAGGACGGCACGGTGGCAACCTCGACATCAAGGACCTCGCGACGCACTCCGCGCTATATCTGCCCGTACAGACGGCCGGCGCGGGCTTCTACACCGGAGATCCGCACTACGCCCAGGGCAACGGCGAAGTCGCCCTCACCGCCCTGGAGGCGCCGCTGCGCGCCACATTCCGGCTCACCCTGCTCAAGGGCGCACGGGCCCGCGCGGCCGCCGCGGCCCTCACGCATCCCTTCGGCGAGACCGACCGGCACTGGATCCCCGTGGGGCTGCACGAGGACCTCGACGAGGCGATGCGGGAAGCGGTCCGCGCCGCCGTCCGCTTCCTCACGGACCGCTTCGGCATGGACGGGCCGGCCGCGTACGCCTACCTGAGCGCGGCGGCGGACTTCGAGATCTCGCAGGTCGTCGACCAGGTCCAGGGAGTGCACTGCCTCATCCGCAAGGCGGACTTCCCCGACTGATCCAGTTCCCTCCGGTCCGATCGCGGCTGATCGCGCCTGCCGCGCATGCCATTCACCCCCCCCGCATCCGCCCCCGCCCATCCATCCACCGGGAGCCCGTATGCCTCAACTGATACTGCGTCAAGCACGCGTCGAGGACGCCCGTTCGCCCTGCGACGTGGTGATCGACGGCGGCCGGGTGCGAGCCGTCGGTGACGCCTCGGGCCAGGACGCCGACGAGGTGATCGACTGCGCGGGCCGGGTCGTCCTGCCCGGCTTCGTCGAACCGCATCTGCATCTCGACAAGGCCCTCCTGGACGGCGTACGAAGCAACCCCGACGGAACCCTCGCCGGAGCGATCGCGGTGACCGGCGAACTGAAGAGCGCGTTCACGCACGAGGACGTACTGGCTCGTGCGCGGCGCGTCCTCGAGGCGGCGGTCCTCAACGGCACGACGGTGATCCGCGCCCATCCGGACGTCGACCCGATCGCGGGGCTGCTCGGCGTCGAGGTCCTGCTCCAACTCCGCCAGGAATACGCGGATGTGGTGGACCTCCAGATCGTGGCGTTCCCCCAGGAGGGCGTCCTGCGCGCACCCGGCACCGAGAAGCTGCTGATCGCGGCGCTGGCGGCGGGCGCCGACGTGGTGGGCGGCTGCACGTACAACGAGGCCACCCTGGACGACTGCCACCGCCACGTCGAGCTCGTACTCGACCTCGCCGCACAGCACGGAGTCCCGGCCGATCTGCACGCCGACTTCGCCGACGACGCGTCCGACCCCCGGTACGCGCTCGCCGAGTTCATCGCCGGTGAGACCGTGCGCCGGGGCCTGGGCGGCCGGGTGACGCTCGGCCATATGACCTCGCTCGGCGGCCGGGAGCCGGCGGACCGGGCGCGGGCGATGGCGGCACTCGCCGACGCGGGCGTCGCCGTCGTGCCGCTCCCGGCGACCGACCTGCACCTCGGGGGACGACGCGACACCCGGTCGGTCCGGCGGGGGATCGCCCCGGTCCGGGAACTGTGGGACCACGGCGTGCTCGCCGCCTGCTCCTCCAACAACATCCGCAACGCCTTCACCCCGTTCGGGCGCGCGGACCCCCTGGACACGGCACTCCTGCTGGCGCAGACCGGCCATCTGTCCGGGCCCCTCGACCTTCATCGGGTCCTTCGCATGGTGACGCACGACGCGGCCCGCGTCGTCGGGGTCGCCGACGACTACGGCGTACGGCCCGGCGCCCGCGCCGACCTGGTGGTCCTCGACACGCAGGTCTACGACGACATCGTCCTGGACCGGCCCGAACGCGCCCATGTCATCAAGGCGGGAAAGGCGGTGGCCCGCACGACCAGGACCAGCGAACTCCTCGTCCACTGAGCCTCCGCTCCCCTCCCTCCTTTCGCACCCGCACCCGCCCCCCACACGCCCCCGCGCTCTGCCATCCGACTCCAGCAGAGGAATCCCCATGCGCGAACGCCTCTCTCACGAAATCGTTGCCTCCGTACTCGCCGGTCTCACGGCGTTCATCGGAGGGACCGCGCTCCATCTCCCGCCCTGGGCGATCTTCATCTCGTGGGCGGCCGTCTTCGCACTCGGAGGGCCGAGCTGGGCGAACGCACGCAGGCTGTGGTGCACGATGCCCGCCGGCTCCGCCTTCGCCCTGATCATCGTGCTGATCGACCAGCACGTGGGCACGGCGTTCGGCGACAGCCAGTTCGCCCGGAACACGGTGCTGGCCCTGGTGATCATGGTCGTCAACACCGTCCTGATGCACACGGGCCGCATCAAGGCGTTCTCGCTGATTCCCGGCATGTTCCTCGGCTTCGCCAGCTACTTCGCCACGTTCTTCGGTGGCTTCGGGTACAAGCCGGGCAACATCTGGGCGGCTTGGGTCTGCGTGGTCGCGATGAACGCGCTCGGGCCGGTCTTCGCCTATCTGTCCAACCGGCTCATGTACCCGATCCTCTCGCCGGTGCCGACGTCGGTCGTGGCCTCCGCGGGCCCTGTGCACCACGACGGCCGCACACCGCCGGCGGAAACCGCACCGGCCGAGTGAGGCCGTCCGTCACTGCCCGGGCAGCCGCTCCACCGCGAACGCCCTGCCCGGGTTGTCGACGAGGATCCGGTCCACCAACTCCTTGCCCAGGGCCAGTTCGAGCCGTGGGCGGACGCGGCGCAGGAGGTACGGCATCCCGGGCCCGCCGCTCACCGAACGCGCCCCGGCGGTCGTCGTGTCGCCGCCGAGCAGGAGCCGCTCGCCGAACCCCGCGTCGGCGAGCGCCGCCATCGCGTCCGGCATCCGCCAGTCCGTCGAGTGGTTGGCGCGCGACGGCCCGTCGAAGGCGAGATACGCGCCGGACTCGGCGGCCTGGCGGTGCACGGCGAAGTCGGGGGAGCGGTTGAGATGCCCGAGCACGACCCGCTCCGGCGCCACCCCCAACTCCCCGCACAGAAGGTCGAGTACGTCCAGTACGCCCGTACCCAACTCGTGGTGGACGGCGATCGGCGCGCCCGTCGCGTGATGGGCCTCGGCTGCGGCCCGCATCGTCCACACCGCGTGCACGTCGAGGGCGTGGAAGCCGCCCGCGACCTTGATGAGCCCGGCACGCACACCGCTGTCGCCGATCCCCTCTGTGAGTTCCCGCACGAACACGTCGGCGAGGACGGGGCGCTGCCGGTCGAGCAACTCCGGTGTGTAGTGGGCGGCTTGATGAAGTCCCGTCGCGGCCACGATGCGTACACCCGTCGTGGTCGACAGCTCGGGCAGCAGCTCGGCCCGGCGCCCCAGACCGTGCGGCGTCCACTGGACGACCGCGCAGCCGCCCGCCTCCCGGTAGGCGCGCAGTTCCGCCTCGGCGGCTGCCGCGTCGTCGAGTTCCTGGCCGGGGAGCAGCGGGCTGCGGAAGAAGAGGTGGTCGTGCGCGTCGCACACACCTAGTTCCTCCGGCGCCACGTCCCCGAGCACGGTCCGTACGGTCGCGGTCACCACTGCCTCCCCCGGGGAAGCCGGTCGTGCTCGGGGGCGCTCAGGTGCAGCACCTCGTAGAGGTCGCCCGGTGTGTCCGGCGACGCGTGGTCCCAGAGGGAGAAGGTGAGCAGGTCCCAGTGGCGCGGGTCGACGGCGACTGCCGCGCACACCGCCCCGTCCTGCCCGGCGATGCGGGCCGCGTCGCGCACGGCGGCGTCCGTCGCTTCGGCGAGCGGCGCCTGCCCGGTGAGGGGTGTCCGGCGGCGCACCGCGCTCCTCGGGGTGGCGTGCGAGGCAGCCCCCTCCTCGTAGGCGAGTCCGGCCCAGTGCTGCACCTCGGGCCGGCCGAAGTCGTCCACGATGCCCTGGAAACCGGGCCCCCACAGGAACGAGTTCATGCCCTGAGGGGTGTTCCACAGGTAGCACGGCGCGTACTGGTTCACGGGTGACCCGGCGACGCCGCGCTCCCGCATCAGATAGGCCTTGAGCCCGAGTCCGGGGAAGTCGTCCAGGAGATGCCCCCTGGTCTCCACCCGCTTGCGGATGATGGCCATGTCGTAGTCGGCGGGCAGCGTGATCTCGTACTGCATCGCGTGCACGGTCGTGTCACTCCTCTGCTCAGGTGGCGGGTACGAGCAGCGAGAGCAGTCCGCGCACCCCCGCGTCGAAAGCGGCGGGCGAGCCGGACGCGCGGGCCAGCACATAGCCGCCCTGGACCGTCGCGACGATTGTCGCCGCGATCTCCTCGGCATCCAGCGAAGGCGCGAACTCGCCCTGTTCCTTGCCCTCTTCGACGATCCCGGCGAGCTGCTCCCGCAGCCAGTCGATCGTCTCGTCGACCGGAGCGCGCAGCGCGTCGCTCGCGATCACATCCGGGTCCATCGTGAGCCGGCCGATCGGGCAGCCGCGCAGCACATCGCGCTCGCGCCGCAGATACGCCTCGATACGGGCGTACGCGGAGCCGGCGCCGCCGAACGACTTCGCGGCCGTGGCCCGCATCTCCTGTGCCGTCCGCTCGATCGCGGCGAGCGCGAGGTCCTGCTTCCCCCCGAAGTGGTGGTACATGCTGCCCTGCCCGGCGTCGGCGCGCTGCTGGATCGCCTTGGGGCTCGTGCCCACGTACCCCCGCTCCCACAGGAGCTCACGAGTGGACTCGATCAACCGCTCCGAAGTGCCCATGAAGCAACTGTACATACTAGTAGGTACAGAAGTCGAGAGCGAGGAGAGTAGGCGGAAGCAGGCCCAGTACTCCCGTGGTGGTACGCGCGCTGCCGCTGGCTGTACGACGACTTCGACCCCCCTTCGGAGCGAGTCTCGAGTCATCGAGAAAACGTGAGCACACGTTCCGAGGAGATGACTCTCATGCAGACCCTGGCGAACTGGAACGGCGGGCCCGGCCCGTGGATCCTGTTCTTCCCACTGATCTGGGCGGCCGTCGTCATCGGCGTCGTCACGCTGCTGCGCCGCACCGTGTGGCGCGGACGCCGTCGTGGCGGCCCCTGGCGGCCCGCCGCCGACGAGAACTCGCCCCTCACCGTGCTCGGCCGGCGTTTCGCCGCGGGCGAGATCGACGAGGACGAGTACTGGCGCCGCAGCTCCGTCCTGAACGAGGAGTTCGGCCGCACCAAGGGCGGTGCGGAATGACCACCGCCACCCGCACCCGGACCGCGGCCCGAGTCGTCGACGCCGTGAAGGTCTACGGCAGCGGCGACACCGCGGTCCGGGCCCTGGACGGCGTGAGCGTCGGCTTCGAGGCCGGGAGGTTCACCGCGATCATGGGTCCGTCCGGCTCCGGCAAGTCCACGCTCATGCACTGCGCGGCGGGCCTCGACACCCTCAGCGCCGGCTCCGCCTTCATCGGAGACACCGACCTGAGCGACCTCGACGACCGCCGCCTGACCCTGCTGCGCCGTGACCGCATCGGCTTCGTGTTCCAGGCCTTCAACCTGGTGCCGACGCTGACGGTCGCGGAGAACATCACCCTGCCGATGGACCTCGCGGGCGCGAAGGACGACGCCGCCTCCAGGGAGTGGATCGACGCCCTGGTCGACGTCGTCGGCCTGCGCGACCGCCTGCACCACCGACCGTCCGAACTCTCCGGCGGACAGCAGCAGCGCGTCGCCGTGGCCCGGGCCTTCGCGGGCCGCCCCGACGTCGTCTTCGCCGACGAGCCCACCGGCAACCTCGACTCCCGCTCCGGCGAGGAGGTGCTCGGGCTCCTCGGCCGCGCCGTACGGCAGATGGACCGTACGGTCGTCATGGTCACCCACGACCCGGTGGCCGCCGCCCACGCCGACGAGGTCGTCTTCCTCGCCGACGGCCGCCTGGTCGACCGGATGCAGGACCCGACCCCGGACAAGGTCCTCGACCGCATGAAGGCCTTCGACGCGGCCGACGGCGCACGACATGCGGGGGAGGCGCCGGCATGAGCTCCGTGAGCACCTCCGCGCGCCTGAGCCTGTCGTCCCTGCGCGCCCACAAACGGCGCTTCGCCGGCACCTTCCTGGCCGTCCTGCTCGGCGTCGCGTTCCTCGCCGGCACGCTCGTCATGGGCGACACCCTGCGCGCCAGCTTCGACACCATGTTCGGCAACGCGTCGAGCGGCACCGACGCCGTCGTCCGCAGCACGAACGTGATCACGACCCCCGGTGAGAGCCAGGGCACCCGGCAGCCCGTCGCCGCGTCGCTCGCGAAGAAGGTCGCGGACACCCCGGGCGTCGCCGCCGCCGTGCCCGGCATCCAGGGCGCGGGCCAACTCGTCGGCAGCAACGGCAAGGCGATCGGCGGCCAGGGCCCGCCCACCCTCGCGGGCAACTGGATCACCGACCCCGAACTCAACCCGTACCGCCTGGCCGAAGGACACACCCCTTCGAAGACCGGCGAGGTGGTCGTCAACCGCGGAGCCGCCAAGAAGGGCGACCTCAAGATCGGCGACACGACGACCCTGCGCACCCCCGACCCCGTCAAGGTGACGATCGTCGGCCTCGCCACGTTCGGCGGCGAGGACGGCATGGCCCAGGTGACGTACACCGGCATGACGCAGGCCGACGCGGAGAAGTACCTCACGCCGAAGCCCGGCGAGGCCGCGTCCATCCAGGTGCGGGCCGGCCCCGGCACCAGCCAGCGGGAACTCGTCGACGAGCTGACTCCCGTACTGCCCAAGGGAGTCGAGGCCATCACCGGTGAGGCGTCGGCGCAGGAGAGCACAGACATGATCTCCGGGCAGTTCCTGACCCTCTTCACCACCTTCCTCCTCGTGTTCTCCGGCATCGCCCTGCTGGTGGCCACCTTCTCGATCCACAACACGTTCGCGATCGTCGTCGCCCAGCGCACCCGGGAGAACGCGCTCCTGCGTGCCCTCGGCGCCTCCCGCCGCCAGGTCACCGCCACCACGCTCGTCGAGGCGAGCGCCGTCGCCGTCCTCGCGTCGGTCGCCGGTCTCGCCGGCGGCATCGGCATCGCGGCCGGGCTCCAGGCGCTCTTCCCCGCGATCGGCTTCCCGTTCCCCGACGGCGCTCTCGTGATCAGCGGTCTGTCCATGCTGCTCCCGCTCGCCGTCGGCATCCTCGTCTGCCTCGGCTCCGCGCTCCTGCCCGCCGTACGAGCCGGACGCACCGCACCCCTTGCGGCCCTGGGCGAGACGGCAGTCGACCAGTCCGGGGCCTCGCGCCGCCGCGCCGTCGCCGGTACGGCCCTGGGCGTCACGGCGGTCGCCGTCACCCTGATCGGTGTCCTCGCGTCGCCGTCCATCTGGCTCGCCGGCCTCGGCAGCGTGCTGATCCTCGTCGCGTTCGTGGTGCTCGGTCCCGTCGCCTCGTCGCGCGCCGTACGCGTCCTCGGCAGCCCCCTCGACAAGCTGCGCGGTGCCACCGGCGGCCTCGCCCGGCGCAACGCGCTGCGCAGCCCCAAGCGCACCGCCGCGACCGCGAGCGCCCTGATGATCGGTGTCGCCGTCGTCTCCCTGTTCACCGTCTTCGGCGCCTCGCTGAAGGCGACCATGGACCAGACGGTGTCCCGCTCCTTCGCCGGCGACATCGCCGTGTCCGCGCCGTCGTTCGGCGCGGGCGGCAGCGGCCTCAGCCCGAAGCTCGCCCCGGCCATCGCCGAGCAGCCGCAGGTCGCGACAGCCGTCGGCCTGGGCAAGGGCGTCGCGGACGTCGACGGCGATGGCCGTGCGCTCACCGTCACCGACCCGGCCGCGCTCGCCAGGTCCTTCGACCTGGGCACCGTCCGCGGCTCGCTGAACGACCTCGGCACGGACGGCATCGCGATCACCCGCAAGGAGGCCGACAAGCAGCACCTGGAACCGGGCAGCCGCGCCCGACTGGCCTTCACCGACGGCAAGCAGCAGAACTTCACCGTTCGCGCGGTCTACGGCCAGTCGGAGCTCGCGGGGGACTACGTCATCACGCGCGAGGCCTGGGCCCCGCACCGCGCCCAGGACTCCGACACCCTGATCGCCGTCACGTTCAAGGACGGCGTGAGCACGGCCGACGGCAAGGCCGCCGTCTCCAAGGTCGCAGCGGCGTACGGGAATCCGGAGGTGCAGACCCGCGACGAGTACGCGCAGTCGTCCGCCGGTGGCATCGACATGATGCTGACCCTGGTGTACGCGCTGCTGGCCCTCGCCGTGCTGATCGCTCTGCTCGGTATCGCCAACACCCTCACCCTGGCCGTCCACGAACGCACTCGTGAACTGGGCCTGTTGAGGGCCGTCGGCCAGACCCGCGCCCAGCTGCGGGCCATGGTCCGGTGGGAGTCCGTCCTGGTCGCGGCGTTCGGCACCGCGGGTGGCCTGGTGCTCGGCGGCTTCCTCGGCTGGGTCCTGGTCGAGGCGTCGGGCGGCGCGAGCGACAGCGCGTTCGCGTTCGCCCTGCCCCCGCTCCAGCTCGTCGTCGTGGCCCTGGTGGGCCTCGCCGCCGGAGCGCTCGCGGGCCTGCGTCCGGCCCGCCGCGCCGCACGCCTCGACGTGCTGCGGGCCATCGCCACCGAGTGACGTGGCCCGTGCCGTAAGGAGTGACGCGGCCCGTGCCGTACGAGGGGGTGGTCACCGCCCGGTCAGCCGACAACGGCCGACCGGGCGGGAGCATGTCGGGCCGCGCGGCGGTCCGCCGGGGAGTCCAGCTCGGGGAAGGCGTCCGTCACCCGGTACTCGGGAATCGGCGGCAGCGGCAGCGCCGCCGGCGGTGCGGGGAGCGTGAACCACACGACCTTGCCGTCCTCGCCCTGCGGCCGCGCGCCCCAGCTCTCGCTGACCGCGGCGACCAGGGCGAGGCCCCGGCCGCAGGTCGAGAGCGGGTCGGCGTCGCACAGTTGCGGCAGGTGCGGGTCGTGGTCGTGCACCGACACCGTGAGGCGGTCCCGCAGCAGCTCGATCTCGACGGTGCACATCTTGTCGGGACCGGCGTGCCGATGGACGTTGGTCAGCAACTCGGTCACGCCGAGCATCGCCTCGTCGATCAGGGGATCCAGATGCCAGTAGCGCAACTGCGCCGATACGATTCTGCGGACCTGGCGGATCCGCGACGGCAGGGCCTGGAGCTCCACCGTGCAATGCTTGCTTGGGTGGCTGATCACGGCTGCGACTCCCCGAATTGAAGGTCCGGAAGAAGGCGGAGTACCGAGCCAGCAGAGGGTCGCGTTGTCAGCCGAGGCCCGCCTGCTGCATGTCCGGCGGGCTGGTTCGCAGCGTTATCGCCGGTAAACCCTGAGTAGTGATGTGTGACCAGAGTGACTCAGGGGGTGCGAGCCTGCAACTCGCGCACGCAGTCCCCCAGTCCGCCGCCGACTACGTCAGCCGGCCGCGCGCCCTGCGCACCGCGTCGAGGAACCGACGCGTCGTGGGCGGCCCGCTCTCGCCGACGAGACGGGGCACCGCGTCGCCGGGTTCATGATCGTTGCCGAGTTTCAGCAGGTAGCGCCTGCCGCCGACATCGGCGAGCGCCCGGTCGCCGGGCGCGAACCAGGCCTTGCCGGCGCGGACTTCCTGGAGTGGCGCGCTGTCGATCTCGCTGCCGTAACTCGTGAGCAGTTCGAGACGGCCGCCCTTGATGCGGACCTCGCCTGCCCGGGTGAGCGAGCGAAGCAGTCGCCCTATGCGCACACCCGTCGCCGTGAACTCCGGCTCCGCCATGTCGTCCGCCCCCTTGGTGTGAGCTCTCACCGGCCCCGCGGTGCAGTCTGCCCGCACGAAGGCGTCCGCACCAGTGCGCGGGGGAGTGCGCCCGGCAGGGGAAGGGCCGACTCACGCCTTTGTTCCTCCGCACGCCTGTTCCTGCCCTGGGGCAGGTGTTCCTTTGAGTTGCTCAAAGGGGTGTTTATGCAGGTGAGAAGCGTGCGGAAGGTGTTTATGATCGGGGCGTCCGACCGGTCGCAAAGACGACGGCCGGGTGTGGACGGCGTCGGACCGGCGCTCGGAACGACGCTAAGGAGCCATGTGGTGAGCACCCCTCGGCAGGACCCGTCAGCCGTGATCCCCCAAGGGCCGGAACCGGTGCCCACGCTGGACGTGGACCACACGGACGCGGAGTACCGAAGCTGGCTCAAAGAAGCTGTACGAAAGGTCCAGGCCGACGCCAACCGGTCGGCCGACACCCACCTCCTGCGTTTCCCGCTCCCCGAGGAGTGGGGCATCGACCTCTATCTGAAGGACGAGTCGACGCACATCACCGGCAGCCTGAAGCACCGGCTCGCCCGCTCGCTGTTCCTCTACGGCCTGTGCAACGGGTGGATCCGGCCCGGCCGCCCCGTCATCGAGGCGTCCAGCGGTTCGACCGCCGTCTCCGAGGCCTACTTCGCGAAGCTCATCGGGGTGCCCTTCATCGCCGTGATGCCCCGCACCACCAGCCCCGAGAAGATCCGCCTGATCGAATTCCACGGCGGCCGGTGCCACTTCGTCGACGACTCGCGCACGATGTACGAGGAGTCGGCGGCCCTCGCGGTCGACACCGGCGGCCACTACATGGACCAGTTCACGTACGCGGAGCGGGCCACGGACTGGCGCGGCAACAACAACATCGCGGAGTCGATCTACCGGCAGCTGGAGCTGGAGCGCTACCCCGAGCCCACCTGGATCGTCGCCACCGCCGGCACCGGAGGCACCTCCGCGACCATCGCCCGGTACGTCCACTACATGCAGCACGACACCCGCCTCTGCGTCGCCGACCCCGAGAACTCCTGCTTCTTCGAGGGCTGGACGACCGGGGACCCGGACGTCACCTGCGACTGCGGCTCCCGCATCGAGGGAATCGGCAGGCCCCGCATGGAGCCGAGCTTCGTGCCCGGCGCGATCGACCGCATGATGAAGGTGCCGGACGCGGCAAGCGTCGCCGCCGTGCGCGCCCTGGAGGGCGCCATCGGCCGCAAGGCGGGCGGCTCGACCGGTACGGGGTTGTGGAGCGCGCTGAAGATCGTCGCCGAGATGGTGGCCGAGGGCAGGACCGGCAGCGTCGTCACCCTGCTGTGCGACCCGGGGGACCGCTACCTCGACAAGTACTACTCCGACCAGTGGCTGGCCCACCAGGGTATGGACATCGCGCCGTACACGCGGACCATCGAGACGCTGCTCGCCACGGGAGTCTGGCCCAGCGCCGACTGAGGCCCGGGACGGACCTGCCTCAACTCGCCCTGGAACCCCGGGAGTTCACGGCGAGCCTGCGGTCGAGCGCGGCCACCGCGTCACGGAACGCTCGGCCGAGTCCGGCCCGGCCGAGCCGCAGACCCACCCGGAAAGCGGCGGCGCCGTCCGCGGCGAACGTCCACTGCACCCGCGTCCCGCCGACGCCCGACGGCGTGAGCCGCCACTCCTCGACCAGGGCACGTATCCCCGGCGCGTTGGTCTCGTCCACCCGGTACGCGTACACCGTGTCGGGCTCGGCCGCGAGGATGGTCTCCCGCATGCGCGTACCGCCCCTGAGCCGCACCTCGCGCCCCGCGCCGCCGTCCGTCGGGCGGGCGAGCGTCACGGCGGAGAACCACTCGGGCCAGCCCGTCACGTCTTCGGAGAGCGCCCTGAACACCGCCTGCGGATGTGCTGACACCTCACGGGCGAAGACCAGGCGCAGTGGCGCGGACTCGGTGAACTCGAGCCCCACGGGCTTCAGTCGGCGTGCCATGGACGTTCAGCCCCCAAGCGGAATCGGGCGGTTGACCGGGCAGAGGTCACCATAGCTGGCGAACCGTCAGATGTCTGTACCTGTTCCGGGCTCGCCCGCGATGATGAGCCGCAGCTCCTCAGAGATCTCCGCGCGCGCGTCCGCAGGCAGCCCCGCGTCCGTCACGAGCGTGTCCACCTGGTCGAGCGAGGCGAACGAACTCAGGCCCACCGTCCCCCACTTGGTGTGGTCGGCGACCACGACGACCCGGCGCGCGGACTGCACGAGGCGCCGGTTCGTCTCGGCCTCCGCCAGGTTCGGCGTCGACAGGCCGGCCTCCAGCGATATGCCGTGCACACCGAGGAACAGCACGTCGAAGTGGAGCGCCGCGATGGCCTGGTCCGCGACCGGCCCCACCAGAGAATCGGAAGGCGTTCGCACGCCGCCCGTGAGAACCACGGTCGCCGCGCCCTGTCGCTGTCCCGACGAGCGCTGCGCACCGTGGAACACGTCCGCCACCCGCACCGAGTTGGTCACCACGGTCAGGTCCGGCACGTCGAGGAGGTGGTGGGCCAGCGCATACGTCGTGGTGCCGCCGGACAGCGCGATGGCCGTGCCCGGCGCCGCCAGGGCCGCGGCGGTCCGCGCGATGTCCTCCTTGGCGCTGAGCTCCAGACCCGACTTCGCCTCGAAGCCCGGCTCGTGCGTGCTTGCTTCCTCCACGGGGACCGCGCCGCCGTGCACCTTCTCCAGGACGCCCTGCCGGGCGAGCGCGTCGAGATCACGGCGGACCGTCATGTCGGAGACGCCCAGCTTGCGAGTGAGTTCGTTGACCCTGACGCCGCCACGGCGCCTGACCTCGTCGAGGATCAAGGCCCGGCGCTGCTCCGCGAGGAGGTTCTGATTCTCGCTCACGTCCTGTCGGATCCCTTCGCCTCGTCACACCCGTCCATGGTCGCCACATCCTCGCACGCGCCACCGACAGCCGGACCACTGCCCGCTCGCGCGGGCAGTATGGCGCGCGGTAGCACGGATGGGGGAGATTCGGTGACGAGGGATGCGTAGCGCGGGCGTGAGCGGGGATTCTGATTCCGGCACCACACGCGCACGTCAATCGGGGGATGCTGAACGGTGGAGCGTGACACGGCGGACGAGACCGCCCTCGAACTTCTGGTCCACGGCGTAGGGGGCACCACCCCGGAGGTGATGCTCAACGACCCGCGCACGGTCCGGGTCTCCGGCGACGACACGGCCGCGGTCTACCGCCGCGCCGACGACGTCGACGCGGAGGAACGCCCCGACGACTACCGGGGCAAGCCCGTCCCCGAGGCGTACGTCTGGTGCAACCTCACGTCCGGCAACGGCTCGCGCGCCTTATGGCTGCTGCTCCTGCCGTTCATGGTGGTCAACCTCGCCCACTGGATGCGCCCCAACGCCCACCGCCGCACGCGGACCGTGCGGGCCTACGGACTCCTGGTGCGCCTAGTCGGCCTCAGCCTCACCGTCCTCCTGGTCGCCGCCGCCTGCGAGGTGGCGCTCGACCTGGTGGCCTGGCAGTGCGCGGGCACGCACGCGTGCGCCGAGGGGCGCTCCTGGCTCGGCTTCCTGTCGGTCGACGCGCACGGACACGGCGGCTGGTGGAGCCAGCCCGGCCGCCGCCTCGCCCTCGCCGCCCTCGTCCCGGCCGCCGTCACTGGACTCCTCTGGTACCTCTCCCACCGCACCTGGGGCGCGTACGAGTCCCAGCAGCCGCTGCCCCACCAGCCCGACCCGGAGGAGGAGGCCCCGACCAACGCGCTCGGACGGCCGGGGTTCTGGTACGGCCGCCGTCTTGTCGCCCGGCTGCGCGCCGCGCACACCGCCGCGGGCCTGCTCACGGTGGCGGCCGCCGTCGGCACCTCGGCCGCCCGCTTCGACCGCGAGAGCGGCGGCCCCGTCCTCCTCGACGTGCTCGGCCGGATCCTCGACGGCGCGCTCGTCGTGGGCACCGCCGTCGTCGTCTGGGTGGTGTGCCGCAGGGGCCGCAGCGAGAACACGGTCGACCGCACCCTCGACCGGACCCTCGTCCGCCTCCTGCCCGCGGCCGCCCTCGCCCTCCTGGTGCTCACGTTCCTGTACGCGGGCTGGTCGCGCCCCGAGTGGCGCTCGCACGGGCGCCTGCCCGGAGACGCGACGTTCGGCGGGATCGTCCTCGTCCAGGGCGCCGTGATCGTGGCGCTCGCCGTGGTCGCCCACGCCATCCACCGCCGCGCCCGCGACTCCCGTGCGGCCCTGCGCGGCCTCGGCGGACCCGCGACCGCGATGCTCGCCTGCGCCCTGGGCGGTGTGATGTCCGGGGGAGTGGCCCAGCGTGTCGCCGACTGGCTGGACGGCTCCGGCACGCCGGGGGCCGACGGCACCATCGAAGGACCGCCCGTCCTACTGTCCTGGCAGGCCTCCGTGATCCCGCCCCTGCTGATCGTCGTCGCCGTGGTGTGCGCCGTGCTCGCCCAGCGCACCATGCGGCTCAAGCGCCGCGAGATGGCCACCGTCGCGACCGACTACCCGGGGGAGCCCGAGGACGCCGCCCGCACCAGCCGCATCGCGGGCACGCGCGCGCGTGCCGCCCTCACCGACGAGGCGCCCATGATCATCGGCGCGGTCTCCACGGTGACCCTCCTCCTCGGCGCGGGAGCCCTCACGGGCGCGTGGGCGACCCACCAGGTCCCGGGCCGGGCGGCACAGGGCACGTACGACATCGTGGAAGGCGCCGCGCAGACCGCGCAGGCGATGGGCTCCTGGCTCATCGGCCTCGGCTTCATACTCTTCGTCACCTGGGGAAGGCGCGCCTACCGCGACGCGTCGGCCCGCCGCACGATCGGCATCCTGTGGGACGTCGGCACGTTCTGGCCGCGCGCCGCGCACCCCTTCGCGCCGCCCTGCTACGCGGAGCGCGCCGTGCCCGACCTGACCTGGCGCATGGCCACCTGGATTCGCACCACGGGCGGCCGCCTCGTCCTTTCGGGGCACTCCCAGGGCAGCGTCCTCGCCGCCGCGGCCGCCTGGCAGCTGCATCCCACGGTCCGCCGACGCGTCGCCCTGCTCACCTACGGCTCGCCTCTGGAGCGCCTCTACGGGCGCTGGTTCCCGGCCCACTTCGGCCCCGCCGCGCTCGGCGCCCTGCACCGCCAGGTCGACTGCTGGCGCAATCTGCACCGCACCACCGACCCGATCGGCGGCCCCGTCCGGCTGCCCGGCGAGGACGGCCCCCAGGTCGATCACCCGGCGCTGAAGGATCCGCTCGCCTACGGCCGCACCGAGCAACACCCGCTGCCCGCGCCGATCCTGGGCCACTCCGACTACCAGGCCGACCCCGTCTTCGCCGAGGAACGGGCCCGCCTCCTCGCCAGGCTGCGCCCGGGGGTCCCGGGGCCACGCCCGGACGGCGAGCCCGCCGCGCCTCAGGGCAGCGCGGGCAGGTCGTCCTCGTAGAGCAGGGTCAGGTCGTCCGTGCTCGGCTCGGCGAGCTGGGCGACCCGGCCCGCGTGGCGCTCGACCATCGACTCGAAGGTCTGCCGCGCCGTGCGGCCGTTGCCGAAGGCGGGCCCCTTCGGGAGCGCCGTGAAGTGCTTCAGAAGGGCTTCGGACGCGCCCTCGCCGAGCCGGTACTCGTGCTCGTCGGCCTGCTGCTCCACGATCCGCAGCAGCTCTTCGGGCAGGTAGTCGGAGAACGTGATGGTCCGTGAGAAACGGGACGCCACACCGGGGTTGACGGAGAGGAAGCGCTCCATCTCGGAGGTGTAGCCCGCGACGATCACCACGACGGAGTCGCGCTGGTCCTCCATCAGCTTCACCAGCGTGTCGATCGCCTCACGCCCGAAGTCGCGGCCGGAGTCCTCGGGGGACAGGGCGTACGCCTCGTCGATGAACAGCACGCCGCCGGTGGCCCGTTGAAAGGCCTCTTGCGTGCGGATGGCCGTCGAACCGATGTGCTCGCCGACCAGGTCGACCCGGGACACCTCGACGAGATGGCCCTTCTCCAGGACACCGAGCGAGGCGAGGATCTCCCCGTACAGGCGCGCCACGGTGGTCTTGCCGGTGCCGGGGGAGCCCGTGAACACCAAGTGCCGCCTGACGGAAGCCGCCTTGAGGCCCGCCTGCTGCCGGCGCCGGCCCACCTCGATCATGTCCGTCAGGGCGCGCACCTCGCGCTTGACGCTCTCCAGGCCCACCAGGGTGTCGAGTTCACCGAGGACGTCGGTCGACGTACGCGTCGTGGCCGGCGCCTCCGTCTCGGGTGCCGCGGCACGCTGGTCGGGCAGCGCGCTGAGCAGGCCCACGGTCTGCGTGGCCTTCTGGACGCCGGGCGCCGGAGCGGCCTGACCCGCGGATCGCACCCCGCCGCTCTCGTCGCTGGTGCAGTCCTCGACGACGGGACCGTCCTCGGCGAATTCGTAACCGCCGCGCGAACACCGTTCCGTACGGCACTTCTTGAGCGTCGTGCGGCAGCCGTCGATGATGTGGAAGCCGTAGCCCTCGCTCCCGGTGACGCGGCAGCCGTGGAAGCTGCCCCGGCCCCCGGCCGACACATAGAAGCCGGCCTCGGCGGGGGAGGCGACCGTGCAGCGCTCGATCGTCGGGTCGGCGCCCTTGGTGACGATCACGCCCGTCTGGACGGCGTCCACAGTGCAGTTGGCGAGGGTGCCGCCACTCCCGTGATCACGGAACCAGGCACCCGTCGCGGCCTCCCTGATCCGGCAGTCGTCCAGCTGGGCCGTGGCGCCGTCGCTCACCGACACGGCCGTGTTGCGGACTTGGGAGAGATCGCTGTCGACGACGTCCACGCGGGAGCCGCGGTCCAGCACGAACAGGGCGTCGGGCACGTCGTGCACCCGGCACGCGTCGAGCACGGCGGTCGCGCCGTCGCTCACCCACACCGCCGGATAGTCGCCCGTACTGTCGTGGATCTCGCACTGGTTGGCGTCCACGCGCGTGCCCGGGTCCCACACGGACAGACCGTTGCGCCCGAACCGGCGCACCGTCGAGCGGGTCAGCGTCAGAACCGACCGGGAGCGCAGGTCGATCGCGTTCTCCGGGACCTCGTGGATACGGCAGTCGGAGAGGGTGAGCACCGCGTCCGTGTCGAGCGTGACACCGTCCGCCGTGGTGCGGTGCACATCGCAGTCCGTGAGGTGCGCCGTGGCGCGACCGGTGATCTGCACGCCGGTGCCCTTGACCTCGTACACCTCGCAGCCGACGGCCTCCAGGCCGCTGTGCTCGCCGGTGACGGACAGTCCGGAACCCGACGCGTGATGCACCCGGCAGCGCTCCAGGCGGGGGTGCGCGCCGCCGCGTACGGCGACTCCGGCCTGGCCCGCCGAGACGACTTCGCACTCCTCGAAGACACCGCCCCCGCCGTCGAGCACGGCGATGCCGATGCCTCCGGGGTTGTCGACGGTGCAGCGCCGCACGGTGGGCCGCGCGCCGCCCCGCACCTCTATGCCGGCCGCCGAGCGCGTGACGATCCGCAGATCGCAGAGCTCCGGAGCGCCTTCCTCCACCAGGAGTGCCGGGGCCGCCGAGTCCTGCCCCTCGACATGCAGATCGATGACGGTCGCGGACGCGCGCACCGTGAGCGGCACCCCGTCGACCGGGGCGATCCGCACGGACCCGGGCGAGCCCTCCGGACCGCGCAGCGTCACCGCGCGCTCCACGACGAGGTTCTCTCTGTACGTGCCCGACGCCACGGTCAGCACGTCGCCGTCACCCGCGGCCTCCAGAGCCGCAGCGAGCGATCCGTACTCCCCAGTGCGGCGCCGCCACCGCGACGTGCCGGTGTGCGTCACCTGGACCGTGCCCTGTGCCATGGCTTTGTCGTGCCCCCACCTCGTCGTACGCGGGTCCTCGCTGCGTTCCCCGCGGCGAAGGTGGGTCCACCGTAGCGTGCGCGAAGGAGGGGAGTTGACCGGAGCGGAAGGCCGCTCAGCTGCCGGTCCCTGTCCTGCCCCAGTCCGGGCCCGCCTTGTCCCAGGCGCGGTCCCAACGGTCGTACCGGCGGCGCACCATGCGCCACACGACCAGGCGCCGGGCGCCCTCGACGAGCCCCGCCACGGCCGCCGCGGTCCCGAATCCGGCCAGCGCGGCGTGTGTTGTCGCCGTCGCGTTGTCCAGCGGGCGGCCGGAGACCTGACCCGTGGCATCGACCCACAGCGTGAACCGGTCGCCCGGCTGCGGGGCCTTGAGGCTCGACAGGACGCGGCCCGTGTGCTTGACGCCGTCGGGTCCCTTCCAGTCGGCGACGACCCTGCTGTGAGCGTCTCTCGCCGTGGACGTCTCGGGGTCGGGGTCCAGCGGCGGCTGGGGCAGCTTCCGTACGACCGTCGCCGGAACTTCCCGGCGGTCCTTGCGCTGCTCCTGCACGGACTGCATCAGGGCGCCATGCGCCAGGGTCCCCGTCGCGACGCCGATGAGCGGTGCGACAACGACGATCAGCAGTAGCGCCACCAGCGCGACCCACGCCTCGGCGAGGTCGGTCGCGCGGCGCAGCGGATTGTGCCGCCAGCGCCAGAGTCCGGCGATTGCCCGCACGGCCAGCACCCCCTTCCGCCTCCGTCTTAACCGTGAACGGCACGGCTCACGCGCAGTGGGGCGAAGAGAGAGCGAAATCACCCCACTCGACGAAGCTCTCCGCCTGTCCCGTCTTTCCATTGTGCTCCAACGACCGTGTTCCGGCGCGGGGTTCCCCACGCGGCCACGCGTCAGCCCAGGATCGTGATCGCGTCACCGATCCGGACCGTCCCGGTCGTCTCCGGGACCAGGTTCGTCCCGAAACACAGCTGGTCACCGAAGCGGCGGTGGCGTGCGAGCGTCCGCAGCGGCTCCTTGCCACGCTCCGAAGTTGACTGGTTCGTGGTGGTCACCACGCAGCGGCCGCTCTTCTTGGTGATACGGAACGTGACGTCGCCGATCGAGATGCGTGACCAGTCGTCCTCCGCCCAGGGCGCGGTGCCGTCCACCACGACGTTCGGCCGGAAGCGGTTCATGGGCAGCGGGCCCTCGTCCGCGTGATCACCCTGCGCGATGAGGGAGTTGAGGGCGTCCAAGGAGGACAGGGTGGTGAGCAACAGCGGATATCCGTCGGCGAAGCTGACCGTCTCGCCGGGCTTCGCGTACTCGGGGTCGATGGGACGCCGCGTCGCCGGGTCGTCGAGGTGGACGAGCCGCACATCGGCCTCGAGGTGCGCGCTCCACCAGGAGTGCGCCGCGTCGTCGGCCGGAACGGCCTCGACCTTGTCCCCGAAGATGTTCACCGTGGTCGTCGCGGCGGGCCGGGGCACCGGCACGGTCAGGGGGGCGCGGCCGGGCGCCGACATGCGCAGACCGACGCCGTCCGGGGTCTCGGCCGAAGTGAGCGCGAGACGCGGCTGCTGGCGCTGGGTGACGACCTTGCCCGAGGCATCGATGAGCACCCACCGGCGGTCTCCTGCAAGACCCCACGGTTCCACGGCCGCCTCGCGCGGCGCGCGCCCCCGAACCGACTTCAGTGGGTGTATGTGAATCGAGTGAAGCGAGGCATTCGGCATGGGGCCATCCTGCCAGCCGGCACGGACAGCCCCATGGCCGGAAGATCAATAACCGCGGTACTGCTGACGGTTGTACGGATCCTCGTAGGGCGCGGCAGGGCGGGGCGCCGCGGGGCGCATGGCCTCGTAACCGGTGCCGGGCGCCGGGCGCTGCTGCTGCTGTTGTTGCGGCTGCTGCATGCCCGCGTAGCCGCGGGGCCCGGAAGCCTGCTGCGGGATGTACGGCGTAGGCGCGTGCTGGAGCGGCACCTGCTGCGGGGTCGCGTAACCGTACTGGGGCATGGGAGCGGAGGGCGCGGCCGGCAGCGCGGGAAGCGCGGACGGGAGCGCGGGCAGATGACTGCCGGTGTCGTACATGGCAGGAACCCGGATCGGGGCGATCTGGGGTGTGCCCCGCTCTGCGACGAGGGAGTCGTAGATCGGAGTGTCCGGGAAGGACGGCGCGGAGTAGTAACCGCCGCCATAGGTGGAGCGGGGGGAGGTCATGGCACATAAGTTAAGCCCACGATGTGCTGGTTGGGGAGACCGATAAGAGGGTTGTTTTGCGTGTCGGCAGTGACTCGAGATCCCCAATGCGAGCGAACTTGGCAAAATCGGTCGTCGTTCAGCGTTCGGATCGTGTAAAGGCGAGTTCTGATGGGTTACCGGCGGTTGGCCAGTGATCATCGAACGCCTGCCCCTGTGCCGCTTTCGGTCGCGGGGAATAGGTTGACCAGGAAGCCGGAGATCTCTGTTGGGGGCGGACATGCCAATGTCTAAAGGTTCGAATGTCGTCGTGGCGGCGCCGGCCGTGCGGATCGAATTGGGGTGGCGTTCAGGTGCGGGGGTGCCCGACGCGGACGCCTCCGCGCTGTTGCTCGTCTCCGGAAAGGTCCGTTCGGACGCGGACTTCGTCTTCTACAACCAGCCGGCGCACGCCTCGGGGGCGGTACGTCACGAGGGCAAGCGGAGCGCGGACGGCCAGGTGACCGACACGATCTCGGTCGACCTCGCGCGCGTGGAGCCGGCGATCGAGAACGTGGTGCTCGCCGCGTCGTCGGACGGCGGCTCGTTCGGGCAGGTCCCCGGGCTGTACATCAGAGTCCTCGATGCGGCGAACGGCGCCGAGATCGCGCGCTACGACAGCGCCGACGCGAGCGTGGAGACCGCCTTCGTCCTCGGCGAGCTCTACCGGCGCCAGGGCGCCTGGAAGTTCCGCGCCGTCGGCCAGGGATACGGCAGCGGTCTGGCGGGCCTGGCCACCGACTACGGGATCACGGTCGACGAACCCCAGACACCCGCGCCGACACCCGCACCCGCGCCGACACCCGCGGTCACGCCCGCCCCCGCACCGCCCGTCGCGGCCCCTGTCACCGCGCCGCCGCCTCCGACCGCACCCCCGCAGCAGCCCGTCCGCCTCACCAAGGTGACGCTCACCAAGGCGGCGCCGTCCGTCTCCCTCGCCAAGCAGGGCGGCACGTCGGGCTCGATGCGCGTGAACCTCAACTGGGAGGTGCGCAAGCAGTTCAAGGGGTGGGGCAGCAAGCTGGGCCGCGCCGTCGCGCAGCACGCGGACCTCGACCTGGACCTGTGCGCCCTCTACGAACTCACCGACGGCCGCAAGGGCGTCGTCCAGGCCCTGGGCAACGCGTTCGGCGCCCTGAACCGGCCGCCGTACATCCACCTCGACGGCGACGACCGCACCGGCGCCGTCTCCAGCGGCGAGAACCTGACGATCAACCTCGACCACATGAAGGACCTGCGGCGCGTCCTCATCTTCGTCACGATCTACGAAGGCGCCCGCAGTTTCGCGGACCTGCACGCGACCGTCACGCTCCAGCCCCAGTTCGGCGCGGCCGTCGACTTCTCCCTGGACGAGTGCACCGTGCCGTCGACGGTGTGCGCCCTCGCGCTCATCACGAACACGGGCAGCGACCTCACCGTGCGGCGCGAGGCCCGTTACCTCGTGCCCGAGCGCGGCGTGAGCCCGCAGCGCACTGTCGACTACGCGTACGGGTGGGGCATGAACTGGACGCCGGGCAGAAAGTAGCGCCCCGGTCGGCTACTGCCGCTCCGGCGCGGGGTGCGGCCTGGAATACGTACGTCCCTTCCAGGCCGCACCCCGTCCCCTGTAGTGCTGCACCGCGGAGTCGACCGTCATGAGGAGATACAGGAACGCGGTGCCCGGCAGCAGCGGCGCCAGCCACAGCGGCTGCGCGTAGTAGCGCAGCATCGGAACGTACGTCGCGGTCATGAGCAGCCAGGCGAGCCCGCCGAGCAGCGCGGTGAGCCCATGTCCCGTGGCGAGTCCGGCGACGAGCGTGACCGGCGGCGCCAGGTAGACGAGCGCAAGGCCGGCCACGGTCCCGGCGAGGAGCAGCGGGTTGTGGCGCAGCTGGGCGTAGGCGCTGCGCGACACCATGCGCCACAGGTCGCCGAGCCGCGGGTACGGGCGGACGCTGTCGACGCGGTCGGCGAGGCCCAGCCAGATGTGGCCCCCCGCGCCCTTCACCGCCCGCGCGAGCGCGACGTCGTCGATGACGGCGTGCCGGATCGAGTCGGGGATCGCGGCGCGTTCGGCGGCCCGGGCGCTCAGGAGCACGCAGCCGCCGGCCGCAGCCGCCATGCGCGAGCCCTTCCGCGCGATCCAGCGGAACGGGTACAGCTGGGCGAAGAAGTACACGAAGGCCGGTACGACGAGCCGCTCCCACACGCTCTCCACACGCAGCCGCGCCATCTGCGAGACGAGGTCGAAGCCGCCCGTGCGGGCCGCCGCCACCAGTTCCCGCAGGCTGTTCGGCTCGTGCGCGATGTCCGCGTCGGTCAGGAGCAGATATTCGGGCTCACGCGCGCGTGCCAGGCCGATCCCGTGGCGCACCGCCCACAGCTTGCCGGTCCAGCCCGCCGGCGGTTCGCCCGGTGAGCCGACCGTGAGGGGCAGCCCGCCGTGCCGCACGGCCAGCTCCCTTGCCAGGGTTCCGGTGCCGTCCGTGCTGCCGTCGTCGATCAGGAAGACCTCGGCCCGCCCCGGATAGTCCTGCGCGAGGAGCGAGGGCAGGCTGTCCGGGAGCACCGCCGCCTCGTCGCGTGCGGGGACGACGACACACACCGAGGGCCACTCCGCCGGCTCCGTACGCGGGGGCAGACGCAGGTCCGTGCGCCAGAAGAAGCCCTGCCCGGCCAGCAGCCACACCCACGCGGCCAGCGATGCTGCGGTGATCCACACAACGGCGTCCATCCGCCGCAGTCTGCCCCACCGCCCGCTCGCTGTGAGGGCCATCGTCTATGGTTTCCGGGTGAAGATCGCGCTCATGGACTCGGGAATCGGACTCATCGCGGCCGCTGCCGCGGTACGGCGCCTGCGGCCCGACGCCGGGCTCGTCCTCTCCTCCGACCCCGACGGGATGCCCTGGGGGCCGCGTAGCCCGCAGGGCATCACCGAGCGGGCCCTGGCCGTCGCCGAGGCCGCCGCGGAGCACCGCCCCGACGCGCTCATCGTCGCGTGCAACACCGCCTCGGTCCACGCCCTGCCGGCGCTGCGGGCCCGTCTCGAACCCGGGATCCCCGTCATCGGGACGGTCCCCGCGATCAAGCCGGCCGCCGCCGGCGCCGGACCCGTAGCCATCTGGGCCACCCCCGCCACCACCGGGAGCCCCTACCAGCGGGGACTGATCCGGGACTTCGCGGACGGGGTGGAGGTCACCGAGGTGCCCTGCCCGGGGCTCGCCGACGCCGTGCAGCACGCGGACGAGAGCGCCATCGACAGGACGATCGCTGCCGCCGCGGCGCTCACCCCGAACGATGTAAGGGCCGTCGTCCTGGGCTGCACCCATTACGAACTCGTGGCGGAACGCATCCGCGCCGCCGTCCAGCAGCCCGGCATGCCGCCGCTCGTCCTGCACGGCAGCGCAGGGGCCGTCGCCGCGCAGGCGCTGCGCAGGATCGGCGCCGGGCCAGACGCCGAGACCGGTGCGCAGGGCGCCCTCACCGTCCTCCTCAGCGGCCGCACCTCCGCGCTGCCGCCCGCCGCACTCGCGTACGCGGAGGGCAGGCTGCTCCAGGCCGCCGTCAGCCACGCACAGTGACGGCCGGGCCCGGATCTCGGGCATGGCCCAGGCGCACCAGGGCTTTACGCAATCACTCTCCGCAGCCCAGTGCCTTCACTGCGGAACATGAGTAGTCTCGTTTTCATGAGGCACCACTCCGGTAGTGAGCGGCGCGCGACCGTCGCCCCCGAGGTCTGGACAGGCCGTGCACGCAATCGCGTGCAGTGGCTGGCAGCGCTGGGCGGCGCCGCGTGCCTGGCGCTCGGCATCGAGATCGCCGTGGCTTCCCAGTGGACTTCCGGGATCGTCGCGCTGGTGATGTCGGTGGTCGGCTGCATCGCCGCGGGTCTCCTGATCCTGTTCGGCACCCTTGCCTTCGTCCATGTGGCCGTGAAGGTCGACAAGGACTACCTGGAAGTGCGGTGCGGCCACATAGGAGTCCCGCGCCGCCGCATCCTGCTCGCCCATGTGGTGGGAGCCGAGTTCGAACCCAGCGTCACGCCACGGCAGTGGGGCGGCTGGGGCTACCGCTGGCGTCCCGAGCAGGGCACGGCCGTCATCGTCCGGCGTGGCGAGGGCGTCGTTCTGATCATGGTCGACGGCAGGAAGTTCACGGTGACCGTGGACAACGCCGAGTCCGCGGTGCGCGCCATTCACGCCAGGCTCAAGCCGACCTCGATGGGCCCCGCCGTCTGACGGCACCCGCACCCTTACGCACGGCCGCTCCGGACACGCACCGGGGCGGCCGTGGTGCTGTCCGGGGGCTCGTCGCCCCAGGGTCTCGCCGTCGCCACCCCCGCGAGCAGGCCCGCGCCTGCGGTGACGGTCGTGAAGCTCAGGGCGTTGCCGAGCGTCGCCAGACCGGCGAGAGCGGTCAGGGCCGCGCCCGCCGTCAGGACCACCTGCGTGGAGCGCGCCGACCGCCACAGGACGTACAGGAGCCAGCAGAACACCGCGGCAAGGAGGCAGACGCCTACGAGTCCCTGTTCGGCGGCCTGCTGGAGCGGGGCGGAGTGCGGCTTGCCGTCGGGCAGGAGCGTCTCGCCGACCGTGGGGCTGAGCTCTGCGAAGCGGCCTGGGCCGCTGCCGAGGCCGGGATCGGACTCGGCCAGGCGCAGCGCGTCCTGCCACAAAAGGATCCGGTGCTGCGTGAGCTGCCCCTCCAAAGAGGCGGTGAGTCCCGAGGGCAGTACGCCCTTCAGCAGAGCAAGCGAGAGTCCGGTCACCAGCCCCGTCATGACGCCGAGACCGGCGAGGCCGAGGCCCCTGTGGTGCCGCATCATGACGGAGGCGAGGGAGCACAGCAGCACGCCCGTGCACGCCGTGACACCGGCGATCGATCCGACGGCGGCGGCCGCCGCGACCGTGCCGCCGGCCAGGAGGAACAGGGCCGCACGCACGGGCAGGCGCCGCGCGGCCCAGGCCGCGCAGCAGGCCCCGCCGGTGGAGAGCGCGAGGAGTGCGGCCGTCGCGCCGGTGCGGCCGAGCGGAGAACCCGTGTCGGGCGCGGGCACCGCGTGCGGGGATGCGAGCGCGAGCCCGAGTCCCGCGAAGGCCGCCGCACAGGGCGCCGCCATGGGCAGCAGCGCGCCGGAGATCCGGCCGCACGCGTAGCCCGCCGCAACGGCCAGCACCGCGAGCAGCACGCCCTCGGGCCTGCCCGCGCGGGCGGTCGCGGTGATCAGCGACCAGACGGCGCACGCCCCGAGCGCGACGATGCCTGCCGCGTCGGCGACATTGCGCCGCTCGTACTCCGTCGACGGACCGGCCGCCGACGACATCCCCGTGGTCCCCACCACCCCGTCGCCCCCCGACTGTGACGGGCCCCGAGCGGCATGGCCGGATCCGGCCCGTCCTCGGGGACTCGGGCACACCGTAACGGCTGATGCACCGGTTTGTGCATGGGTTGCGCAGGAACGATGCTGCACGGGATGGCCCGCGCGGCGGCCACGACCCCCGCGGACCGCCGTGTCACCCGGCAGGGGACCCGCCGTACACTCCCCGAGTGACCGCCACCGCAACCTCCGTAGACGAGCCGGAACAGCTCGATCCGCAGTCGGCGCCCGCCTCGCGCTGGGCCCGCCTGCCGCGACGGATCGCTCCGGCCGCCGCCGCGGTGCTCTCCGGAGTGCTGCTGTACGCCGGCTTCCCACCCCGTGAACTGTGGTGGCTCGCGCCTCTGGCCCTCGGGCTCTTCGGGGCGTCCGTGTACGGGCGGCGGCTGCGCGCGGGATTCGGCCTCGGCTTCCTCATGGGCCTCGGCTGCCTCGTGCCGCTCCTGTCGTGGACGGGCGTCGACGTCGGGCCGCTGCCGTGGCTGGCCCTCGCCCTCGCCGAATCGCTGGTCATGGCCCTGGCCGGTCTCGGCATCGCCTACGTCTCACGGCTGCCGCTGTGGCCGCTGTGGGCCGCGGGCGTGTGGATCGCGGACGAGGCGCTGCGGGCACGTTTCCCGTTCGGCGGCTTCCCCTGGGGCAAGGTCGCGTTCGGTCAGCCCAGTGGCTTGTTCCTGCCGCTCGCCTCGCTGGGCGGCACCCCGCTCCTGGGATTCGCCGTCGTCCTGTGCGGCTTCGGCCTCACCGCTCTCGCGCTGCGCCTCAAGGACGTACGCGGTGTACGCGACCGGGGTGTGGCCGTCGCCGCCGCGTTCACCGTCGCGCCTGTCATCGCCGGAGCGGTCGCGGCGCCCCTCGTCTCCACCGCGGCCGAGGAGGGCACCGCGCGCGTCGCCGTCATCCAGGGCAACGTGCCGCGCATGGGCCTCGACTTCAACTCCCAGCGCCGGGCCGTCCTCGACTACCACGTACGGGAGACGATGAAGCTCGCCACGAAGATCAAGGCGGGCCAGGTCAAGAAGCCCGACCTCGTGCTGTGGCCGGAGAACTCCTCCGACATCGACCCCTACGTGAACCCCGACGCGTACGCCGAGATCGACAAGGCGGCCAGGGCGGTCGGCGCGCCCATCTCCGTCGGCGCCGTCGTCACCGCCAAGGACGGCACGCCCCGCAACCGGCAGATCCTCTGGGACCCGAAGACGGGCCCCGGCGCCGTCTACGACAAGCGGCAGCTCCAGCCCTTCGGCGAGTACATGCCGTACCGGAGCTTCTTCCGCATCTTCAGCAAGGACGTCGACCGCGCGGGCAACTTCGTGGCCGGCGAGAAGCCGGTCGTCTTCGACATGGCGGGCACCAAGATCGGGCCTGTGACCTGCTACGAGGCCGCGTTCGACTCCGTAGTCCGCGACCAGGTGAAGGCGGGTGCGCAGATCCTCTCCGTGCCCAGCAACAACGCCACCTTCGACCGCAGCCAGATGACCTACCAGCAGCTCGCCATGGACCGGGTACGCGCCGTGGAGCACGGCCGCGCCGTGATGGTGCCGGTGACCAGCGGCGTCAGCGCGGTCATCAGGCCCGACGGATCCGTCGCCCAGCACACCGGCATGTTCGTCGCCGACACCCTGGTCGCCGACGTGCCCAAGAGGACCTCACTGACCCTCGCCACGCGCCTGGGCGGATGGCCGGAGCTGCTCCTCGTGGCTGTCGGCGTGGGCGGTCTCGGCTGGGCCGTGGTGCGCTCCCGCCGAGGCGGGCGCGCCGCCGGATAGGGTCGCGGGCATGCCTACTCCAGAGTTCATCCGCAAGATCCGGGAAACCGTCGGGCACCAGCTCCTCCTGCTGCCCGGCGTCAGCGCCGTCGTCTTCGACGACGACGGCCGGGTCCTGCTCGGGCGGCGCGCCGACACCGGCAAGTGGGCGGTCCTCGCCGGAATCCCGGAGCCGGGGGAGCAGCCCGCAGAGGCCGCCATACGCGAGGTGTACGAGGAGACGGGCGTCGAGTGCGTGCCCGAGCGGGTCGTCCTGGTGAAGACGCTCAAGCCGGTGACGTACCCGAACGGCGACCAGTGCCAGTTCACCGACATCTCCTTCCGATGCCGGGCGACCGGCGGCGAGGCCCGGGTCAACGACGACGAGTCCCTCGAGGTGGGCTGGTTCGAGCTGGACTCGCTGCCGCCGCTGGGCGACTTCTGCCTGCTCCGGATCAAGCAGGCGGCCTCCGACGGGCCGACATGGTTCGAGACCACGTCCGAGCGCTGAAGTATGGGTGCTGACCACATCGGGCGGGGCGCGAGCGCTGCCTAGGGTGCGGAGCATGACCGCGCCCAACGCACCCCTCACCGCGCCGCTCGATCTCGGCGGCCGCATCGCACTCGTCACCGGCGCCGCAGGCGGCATCGGCCGCGCCTGCGCGCTGCGGCTCGCCGCGGCCGGGGCCAAGGTGAGAGCGGTCGACCGGGACCGGGAGGGCCTTGACGCGCTGGCCGAGCAGGCCGGCGCCACCCCCGGTGGCATCGAGCCGCACGTCCTCGACCTCACCGACCTGGACGCGGCCGAGGAGTGCGCCGCGGGCGCCGACATCCTGGTCAACAACGCGGGCATCCAACTGGTGCGCCCCATCGAGGAGTTTCCGCCCGACGTCTTCCACACCGTCCTGACGGTGATGCTGGAGGCACCCTTCCGCCTGGTCCGCGGCGCCCTGCCGCACATGTACGAGCAGGGCTGGGGGCGCATCGTGAACCTCTCCTCGGTCCACGGCCTGCGCGCGTCCGCGTTCAAGTCCGCCTACGTCGCCGCCAAGCACGGCCTCGAAGGGCTCTCCAAGACCACCGCGCTCGAAGGCGCTGCGCACGGCGTCACCTCGAACTGCGTGAACCCCGCCTACGTCCGCACGCCGCTGGTCGAGAAGCAGATCGCCGACCAGGCCGCCGCCCACGGCATCCCCGAGGAACGGGTCCTGGCCGAGGTCATGCTCCAGGACAGCGCGCTCAAGCGGCTCATCGAACCCGACGAGGTCGCCGAGGCGGTCGCGTACCTGTGCAGCCCGCATGCCTCCTTCATCACCGGGACGTCGCTCGTTCTGGACGGCGGCTGGACTGCACACTGATCACCCTCGCGGGTGGTGGCGATTGTCTGATCCATTGAGTTGTCCACAGGGCTGGCGGGGCCGGCCGTACGGCGGGTAATCCTGGTGAGCATGTCGCACGATCGAGCACAGTCCCCGTCAGGACCCGCCGGCCCTGAGCGCCCCGCATCGAGTGCCGAGGCGCCGTTCCTCGAGCTCCTCGCCCGGGGCGCGTCCGCCGACGCCTACGAACAGCCCGTGCTGGTCGCTCGCGCCGAGGGCGAGGAGCAGGGGCGGATCGACGCCCTCGAGCAGGCCAAGGGGCTCGCCCTGCGGGTCCGCGCCGACCTCGAGGGCAGGCGCCGCCGCGAGGCCGAGCTGTCCGCGCTCTTCGAGACCGCCCACGACCTCGCCGGCCTGCGCGATCTGGGCGCCGTCCTCCAGGCCATCGTGCAGCGCGCCCGCTCCCTCCTCAGCACGGACGTCGCCTATCTGACGCTGAACGACCCGGCCAGGGGCGACACCTACATGCGGGTCACCGAGGGCTCCGTCGCCGCGCGCTTCCAGCAGCTCAGGCTCGGCATGGGCGAGGGGCTCGGCGGACTCGTCGCCCAGACCGCCCGGCCGTACGTCACCGAGGACTACGCGCAGGACATCCGCTTCAAGCACACGCGCACCATCGACACCGGAGTCCACGACGAGGGCCTCGTCGCGATCCTTGGCGTGCCGTTGATGCTCGGCCCCCATGTCATCGGCGTGCTGTTCGCCGCCGACCGGCGCGCGCGGGTCTTCGAGCGGGAGCAGATCGCGCTGCTCGGCTCCTTCGCGGCGCTCGCCGCGGCCGCCATCGACACCGCGAACCTTCTCTCGGAGACCCGGGAGGCGCTCGGCGAACTGGAGCGCGCCAACGAGATCATCCGGGACCGCGGCGATGTCATCGAGCGCGCGTCAGACGTCCACGACCGCCTCGCCGAACTCGTCCTGAGGGGCGGCGGGGTCCACGACGTGGCGGCGGCCGTCTCCCAAGTCCTCGACGGGACCGTGGAGTTCGCTGACGTGGTCACCGCCCCCGACAAACCCCTCGACGCCTCCCGCGCCGACGGGCACGCCGTGCGGGACGGGGACGACTGGGTCGCCGCCGTCGCGGCGGGCGGTGAACTCCTCGGCGCGCTCGTCCTGCGAGGCCACCCGGGGCTCGACCCCGTCGACCAGCGCACTCTGGAACGGGCCGCCATGGTCACCTCGCTCCTGCTCCTCGCCCGGCGCTCCGCCTCCGAGGCAGAACAGCGTGTACGGGGCGAGCTGTTGGACGATCTGCTCGACGCGCGGGACCGGGATCCGCGGCTGCTGCGGGAGCGCGCCGCGCGGCTGCGCGCCGACCTGGACGCCGCCCATGTGGTCCTGGCCGCGCGCCTGGAGACCCCGGGCGCCGACGCCGAACAGGAGGCCGCCGCCCGGCGCCGCCTGTGGTCCGCCGCGTCCCATGTCGCCGCCACCCGGCACGGGCTCGCCGCCGCGCGTGACGGGGGTACGGTCCTGCTGCTTCCCCTGAGAACCGGGGACCGGGCCTCCGACCTCGCCCGCCGCACCGCCAAGCACCTCTCCGCCGCGGTCCACGAGCAGGTCACCGTCGGCGCGTCGGCGCCCGTGGAGGACTTGACCACCCGCACCGACACCGTCGCCGCCGCGTACGCGGAGGGGCAGCGCTGCCTGGACGCCCTGCGCCTGCTCGGCAGAGCCGGGGAGGGCGCCGCCGCGGAGGACTTCGGCTTCCTCGGCCTGCTCCTCGCGGACAGCCGGGACATCTCCGGATTCGTCGAACGCACCATGGGCGAGGTCGTGACGTACGACCAGCGCAGGGGGACCGACCTCGTGCGCACGCTCGACGCCTACTTCGCCTCGGGCATGAGTCCCGCCCGCACCAAGGACGCGCTGCACGTGCACGTGAACACGGTTGCGCAGCGCCTGGAACGAATAGGGCGCCTGCTCGGCCCGGACTGGCAGTCGCCCGCGCGCGCCCTGGAGATCCAACTCGCGTTGCGGCTGCACCGGTTGGCCGGGGCGATGTCGGGCTGACGGCCGGGGCGTGGTGAGCCGAGTGCTGTGTGTCGTGCGCCGTGCCTCGCGTGACGGCGAGGCCCCCGTACGCGGGGGTGCGTACGGGGGCCGGGGGAGCGGTGGCCGGGTCAGGCGGGGCGGGCGTCCGCCGTGCGGGCCGCGGCCGCCTGCTCGCCGGCGGTGCCGTCCTCCTCGACGTGAGCCAGGTCGCGGTGCCTGGTCTCCTTCGCGACGCCTACGGCGATGAGCGTCAGGACGGCGGCGGCGATCACGTACAGGGCGATCGGGGTGGAGCTGCCGTAGTCCGCGAGGAGCGCCGTGGCGATGAGCGGCGCGGGTGCTCCGGCGGCGACCGAGGCGAACTGCGCGCCGATGGAAGCACCCGAGTAGCGCATCCGCGTCGCGAACATCTCGGAGAAGAAGGCCGCCTGCGGTGCGTACATCGCCCCGTGCAGTACGAGGCCCACGGTCACGGCGAGGATCAGGTTCCCGAAGCCGCCGGTGTCGATGAGCGAGAAGAACGGGAACATCCACAGGCCCACGCCCGCGGCCCCGAGCAGGTACACGGGCCTGCGCCCGACCCGGTCGGAGAGCGCGCCCCAGGCAGGGATGACGGCGAAGTGCACGGCGGACGCGATGAGTACGGCGTTCAGCGCGGTCTGCTTGGAGACGCCGGCCGACGTGGTGGCGTACACGAGGATGAAGGCGGTGATGACGTAGTAGCTGATGTTCTCGGCCATGCGCGCGCCGATGGCGACGAGGACGTCGCGCCAGTGGTGGCGCAGCACGGCGACGAGCGGCGTCTTCTCGCTCGCGCCGCCCTGCGCGGCCTTGCGCGCCTCGGCCCGGGCCAGCGCCTCCTTGAAGACGGGTGACTCATCGACAGAGAGACGTATCCACAGGCCGACCATGACGAGGACACCGGACAGCAGGAACGGGATGCGCCAGCCCCAGGAGGTGAAGGCGGAATCGGAGATGAGTGCGGTCAGCAGGGAGAGCACGCCGGTGGCGAGGAGTTGTCCCGCGGGCGCTCCGGTCTGCGGCCAGGAGGCCCAGAAGCCGCGCCGCTTGGCGTCCCCGTGCTCGGAGACGAGGAGCACGGCGCCGCCCCACTCGCCGCCCAGCGCGAAGCCCTGGACCAGTCGCAGCACGGTGAGCAGTACCGGAGCGGCCACGCCGACCGTGTCGTACGTCGGCAGGAGGCCGATCGCGAACGTCGCCCCGCCCATCATGAGCAGGCTCAGGACCAGAAGTTTCTTGCGGCCCAGCTTGTCGCCGAAGTGCCCGAAGACGAGCGCGCCGATCGGCCGCGCGGCGAACCCGACGGCGTAGGTCACGAACGAGAGGAGCGTGCCGACGAGCGGATCGGTGTTGGGGAAGAAGAGCTTGTTGAAGACCAGTGCGGCGGCGGAGCCGTAGAGGAAGAAGTCGTACCACTCGATCGTGGTGCCGATGAGGCTCGCGGCGACGATCCGCCGGAGGCTCGCGGGCGGTGGGGGAGCGGTTGCTGCGGAGGCCATGTGGACCACTTCCAGGCGTTGGGCGGGGACGGGTACGTGTCGGCACAAGGTAGAAAGACGCAGGTCAACGGCACATGTGGTGGGGCACCATAGTTTTGGGCGGTGCTATGCGGGGAGCCACCATGAGGAGACGGTGAGCAGGGTCAAGTGCATCGCGCGTCGGCGTGTCGCGACAGGATGACGGCTGTGAGCCCCCCGTAGTCATTGGGCCAGGTGGATCAGACTGTCCGTCAGCGATCGGGGTCAGTGGATCGGGCCCGTCGTCAGGGAGCCGGGCCGGCGGATCGGACCCGGCGCCAAGGAGCGCGGCGGGCGCGGATCAGACTCTTCGTCAGCGATCGGGTGCGGACGGACCGGACTGGGCGTCAGGGACCTGGACGGGGCGGATCGGACCCGTCGTCAGCGAGATGGGTGGGTCGGGCTGGTGCGTTCGAGGGACTGGGTGCGCGCAGTCGTGTCGGGGCCGATCGGGTTGTGCCATAAGCGGTCCGCAAGCCGGAAATCAGGCAAATATCATGATGAAATGCCTGGTCAGGATCTGTGACTCGCCTCCCGGCTGAGCCATTGGGGGCCGAGTGGGTGATAACCCGACTATCGGCCGGGCGGGCGGTTCGAGTGGTGTGCGGGTCACCTGTGGCCGACGGTTATCACGTCGGGGCCGGGTAAGTCGAGCTGACAAAGCGTCAGTGGCCTGGCCGCGGCGGAAGGACTTCGACGATGCGTTCTGCTCGCATGCTCCTCGCTACCGCGACGGCCACGGCTGCACTCGCCATGGCTGCTCCCGGTGCGTACGCAGTCGCCGCAGGCGACTGGGACAACGATGACTCTTCCTACAGCTCAGGGCACGACAAGGACAGCAACCGCGGCGACGATCACGGCTCGGACAAGGGTGACCACGGCTCGGGCAAGGACGAGCGCGGCTCGGGCAAGGGCGGCTACGGCTCGGGCAAGGAAGAGCACGGCTCGGGCAAGGGCGGCTACGGCTCGGGCAAGAACGAGCGCGACGACTACGGCTCCGGCCACGGCAAGCCGCGTGGTGGCATGCACACCGGTGGTGGCGCCCTCTCCATGGTGAAGGGTGACGACTGGAGCAAGGACGAGAACAAGAAGGGCGACTCGGGCGAGCGCGGGGACGAGCACGGCTCGGGCAAGGGCGGCTACGGCTCGGGCAAGGAGGAGCACGGCTCGGGCAAGGGCGGCTACGGCTCGGGCAAGGAGGAGCACGGCTCGGGCAAGGGCGGCTACGGCTCGGGCAAGAACGAGCGCGACAACTACGGCAAGCCGAGTGGTGGCATCCACACCGGTGGCGGTGCGCTGACCACGGTGAAGGGCGACGACTGGAGCAAGGACGAGAACAAGAAGGGCGACTCGGGCGAGCACGGCTACCAGGGCGGCAAGGAGCGCGGCGACCAGGGCGGCAAGGAGCGCGGCGACGGCCGTGGCGGCAACTACGGCTCGGACCAGGGCAAGCCGCGTGGTGGCATCCACACCGGCGGCGGCGCCCTCACCGCGCTGAACGAGGACGACTGGACCAAGGACAAGGAGAAGTACGACCCGGAGAACTACAAGAACGACGGCAACGGCGAGGGCAAGGACTCGTGGGGCTCCGGCTCCGGGCGTGAGAAGCCCAGCGGCGGTATGCACACCGGTGGCGGCGGGCTCGCCACGTCGCCGGGTGTCACGGCAGGCGGCATTGCGGTCCTCGCGGTCGCCGCGGCCGGCGCCTTCGCGCTGCGCCGTAAGAGCGCGTCCGACCGCGCGTCCTGACCGGCGGTGCCTGTCATAGCAGCCGGGGCCGCCGCGTCAACACGTCGCGGCGGCCCGGCTGGCTTTCTTTTTTGCCCAGTTCTCTCTTGAAGTCCCCGATTCTGTGCACGGTCCCGGACGGCTTGCGCTGTTGCCGGACTCTTTTGCTGTTTCCGATCTTCTTGCGCTGTTCCAGATCTGCTCGTTCCAGTGAGGTGGTGCCAGATGGCAGCCCGGTTGCCTTCCCCCGATCAGACCGAGTCCGCGCCACGCGAGCGCCGCTCCCGCCGCGGCCCATGGATCGTGTGGTCCGTCGGAATCGTCGTTCTGCTGGTGAGCCTGTTCGGCGGTCAGGAGGAGACGTCCGACATCACCGATTCCTCCGGCGCTTCGCGTCCCGCGGTGGAGCTCGCGCCGTCCTCGGAGCCCGCTCTGCCCGATCCGCCTACTCTTCCCGCTCTGCCCGTTCCGCCCACAGAGCCCGCGGCGCCCGCAGAGCCCGCGGCGCCGGCGCCCGTCGGAAAGCATCTGCCGCGGGCGAATCCCACGCGGCTGCTCATCCCGAAGATCGGCGTGGACGCCCCCTTCACCCGCCTCACCATCGGCCCCACGGGCCAGCTCCAGCCCCCGCCCGCCGCCAACACGAACCTGGTCGGCTGGCAGGCCGACGGCGTGTCCCCGGGCGAGACCGGTACCGCGATCATCGCCGGGCATGTCGACACGAAGACGTCCGCCGCGGTGTTCGCCAGCCTCAGGGCTCTGAAGACGGGGGACACCTTCACCGTCAAGAGGGACGACTCGAGCACGGCCTCCTTCGTGGTCGACAGCGTCGAGACGTTCGCGAAGAACGCCTTCCCCAACGAGCGCGTGTACGGGGACACGCCCCAGGCCCAGGTCCGGCTGATCACCTGCGCCGGGGCGTACGACCACGGCAAGAAGGACTACACCGACAACCTGGTGGTCTTCGCCCATCTTGTCTGAGGCCGTGGGGAGTTGGTTGTCAGTCCCGGTCCAGGACTCCCATGAGAGCGTCCCGCAGTTCCTTCCCGGGATCCGCCGACGGCCCTTCGGACCGCCACGCGACGAACCCGTCGGGGCGGACGAGGACCGCACCGCCCGGGGCGACGCCATGGGCCTCGGCCCAGTCCACGTCGCCCACGGGGTTCAGCTCCGCGTCGGGCCCACTGCCGATGCGGTACGAGTCGAGCGGGACGGCCAGCCGTTGTGCGATGGCCGTCCCCGCGGTGTGCCACGCGCCGTCGCCACCCCCGGAGCTCAGGAGCACCAGCGACCTCTCGTACAGGTCGAGGCTGGAGATCCGGGTGTCGGCGCGGTGCAGCCACATGTGGGGCGCGCGGCTCCCGGGTTCGCCCGTCAGCCGCATGCCCTCGGGTACGACCGGCGTCGCGGGGTCGACGCCGAGGACCGCGCCGCGCGGATAGCGGTAGCCCAGCGCCACATTGAGGATGCCGCCCTTCTTGCCGCCGGGGCCGCCAGGACCACCAGGGCCGCCGGCGCCGCCGGCTTCCGGGCCAGGGGTGTATCCCGGGTGGCTGTGCTCGACCGATCGCGACGAGGCGCGGGCACTCGTCGCCTCCGCGACGGGCCGGCGCTCCAGGTCATAGGACTCCAGCAGACCGGGACCTGCCCAGCCGCCCAGCACAGCGGCCAGCTTCCAGGCGAGGTTGTGCGCGTCCTGGATACCGGTGTTGGACCCGAACGCCCCGGTGGGGGACATCTCGTGGGCCGAGTCGCCGGCGAGGAACACCCGCCCGTCCGAGTACCGTTCGGCGACCCGCTCGGCGGCGTGCCAGGCGGCCCTGCCGGTGATCTGCACGTCGAGGTCCGGGACTCCGGTGGCGCGCCTGATGTGTTCCGTGCACCGCTCGTCGGTGAACTCCTCGATCGTCTCCCCGTTCTCGGGGTGCCAGGGAGCGTGGAACACCCAGTGCTCGCGGTTGTCGACCGGCAGGAGCGCGCCGTCGGCCTCCGGGTTCGTGAGGTAGCACACGATGAAGCGCCGGTCGCCGACGAAGTCCGCGAGGCCGCGCGAGGTGAACGTGACGCTCACATTGTGGAACAGGTCGCCCGGGCCGCTCTGCCCGATGGCGAGCCGCTCGCGGACGGGGCTGCGCGGCCCGTCCGCCGCGACGAGGTACTTCGCCCGGACGGTGGTGTGCTCGCCCGTGTCGCGGCTCTTGAGCTGTGCGGTCACGCCCTCGGCGTCCTGCTCGAACGACATCAGTTCCGTGTGGAACCGCAGGTCCCCGCCCAACTCCCGTGCGCTGTCCAGGAGTACGGGTTCGAGGTCGTTCTGGCTGCACAGGCACCATGCGCCGGGGCTGAAGCGGGCGAGCCCGCCCCCGGGGTCGATCTCCTTGAACAGCCACTCGCCGGCGTCGCCCACCAGGGTCGGTGTCTGCAGGATGCCGTGGTTGTCGGCCAGGACCGACGCGGCGTCCTCGATGCGCTGCTGGACTCCGGCGACCCGGAACAGCTCCATGGTCCGCACGTTGTTGCCGCGCCCGCGTGGATGGATCGATGTGCCCGAGTGGCGCTCCACGAGCATGTGCGGGACGCCGAGACGCCCCAGGAACAGCGAGGTCGACAGGCCCACCAGGGAGCCGCCGACTATGAGTACCGGCACGTCCTGAGTGCCCTCCGGGGCCTCTTCCGATCGGTTCATTCTTGCCTCCAGCCGCAGCGGCGACCTGGGTCAGTGGTTGGGATCACAGTCCATGCCTCCCCGTGCCGCTTCGCCCCCCGGAGCACCCGGACGGGTGCTCCCCTCACCCGTACGGCGCTTGGGGATCGCGCCCGCCGGGGGGCCGATCAACGATCGGCTCATGCGACCCCGGCATTTCGGACGCGGTGGTCGTTCTTGAACTTCTGCCAAGAAGAGGAGAGGTGTGCCGTATGACCCCGATCTCAGGACGCATATCGCAGTCGGCCTTCGACGGCTCCAGGCTGCGAGTGATCCTTCTGCTCGATCTGTACGAGGGAGCCCAGCAGCAGTTCCTGGACGCGTACGAGCACATGCGCAATCAGGTCGCGTCCGTGCCCGGTCACCTCAGTGACCAGCTCTGCCAGTCGATCGAGAACCCCTCGCAGTGGCTCATCACCAGCGAGTGGGAGAGCGCCCCGCCCTTCCTCGCGTGGGTGAACAGCGAGGAGCACGTCGAGACCGTCCGGCCGATGCACAGCTGCGTCAAGGACACCAGGTCGATGCGCTACAGCATCCTCCGGGAGACCAACCCCGCCGAGCCGGTCACGCCGGCGCCGGCGCCGGCGGCGAACGCGGTGGCGGCCCGGGTGGGGGACGGCGCGGCGCGCCACGCCCTCACCTTCACCGTCAAGCCGGGCTCCGAGTCGAAGGTCGCGGAGATCCTGGCCGGTTACCAGTCGCCCCAGGCCCAGGTCGATGACACCACACGCCTGCGCCGCACCTCGCTCTTCATGCACGGCAACCGCGTCGTGCGGGCCGTGGAGGTCGAGGGCGACCTCCTCGCCGCGCTGCGCCACGTCGCCCGTCAGCCCGAGGTACAGGCGGTCGAGGAAGCCATCAACCCCTATCTCGAACAGCACCGGGACCTGACCGACCCCGAGTCGGCGCGCGTGTTCTTCACCCGGGCCGCGCTCCCGGCCGTCCACCACGTCGTGTCCGACATTCCGGTACCGACCGGCCTGCGGCGTCACGCCCTGTACTACCCGGCCAAGAAGGGCCGCGGGATGGACCTGGCCCGGCTGCTCGCCGAGCAGGACGCGGCCGCGGCGGACGCCCCGGGCAACCCGGTGTACGGCAGCACCGTCTTCCAGCGCGACGACATCGTGGTGCGTCTCATCGACATCACGGGTGAGCTCGACGCCGACCCCGTCGCCTCCCTCGGCCTCAGCGGCGCGAAGAAGTGCGAGGAGCTCGAGAAGCTCCTCGACGGCGCGGCCATCGGCGTCGAGGGCTCCCTGCAGACGGAGCGCAACATCAACCGGCTTCTGTCGCACGCCGACATGATGCCCATCACCGACCGCAGCTCGGCGGGTTCCTGACGGACAACCGCGGGGTGTCCGTGGGCAAGGGCCCCGGACGCCACCGCCGCACCCGGAGGTATCAACCATGATCAAGAATCCACGCATCGTGGACCTGAGCGATACGGAGCCCAACCGCCGGCGAGGAGGTGATCTGCGGGCCATGCTCACGCCCGCGACGGTCGGCTCCACCAGTGGCTTCATGGGCCTGGCCCTCGTCCAGCCCGGCGAGCGCATCGGCGAGCACTACCACCCGTACTCGGAGGAGTTCGTCTACGTCGTCAACGGCGCCCTCGAGGTGGACCTGGACGGCGAGACGTATGAACTCCGCCCGGATCAGGGCCTGTTGATCCCGATCAACATGCGCCATCGCTTCCGCAACGTCGGCGACGTGGAGGCCCGTATGGTCTTCCACCTCGGCCCGCTCGCCCCGCGCCCCAGCCTCGGCCACGTCGACACGGAGGAGACCGAGGGCGCCGAAGCCGGACCCGGGTTCATCACCGGTGGCCCGGACCTGACGGCGCCAGGACACGGACGGCCGTCCGAGCGTAGTGGGGCCATAACGTGACCCGGCGGGTGGCTGTCACCGGTGTCGGTGTAGTCGCCCCGGGTGGTATCGGGGCGAGCGCGTTCTGGGACCTTCTCGCCAACGGCCGTACCGCGACCCGCGGCATCACGCTCTTCGACCCGGTGGGCCTGCGCTCACGCATCGCCGCCGAATGCGACCTGGACCCGCTCGCGCACGGGCTCGACCCGGAGCTGGTCGAACACGCAGACCGGTACATTCAGTTCGCCGTCATCGCCGCCGGCGAAGCCGTCAAGGACTCCGGAATCGACACCGGAGTCGAAGACCCCTGGCGCATCGGAGTCTCGCTCGGCAGCGCCATCGGCGGCACCACCCGCCTGGAGCAGGACTACGTGCGGGTCAGCGAGGGCGGGAAGCGGTGGGACGTCGACCACCGCGCGGCCGAACCGAAACTCCACATGGCGTTCTCGCCGAGCACACTCGCCTCGGTCGTCGCCGAACAGTTCGGTGCCCAGGGCCCGGTGCAGACGGTATCCACCGGCTGCACCTCCGGGCTCGATGCGGTCGGCTACGCCTTCCACACCATCGAGGAAGGCCGCGCCGACATCTGCATAGCCGGGGCGTCGGACTCGCCGATCTCCCCGATCACGATGGCGTGCTTCGACGCCATCAAGGCGACGTCGCCCAACAACGACGATCCCGAGCACGCCTCCCGCCCCTTCGACGCCGAGCGCAATGGTTTCGTGATGGGCGAGGGCGCCGCGGTGCTCGTCCTGGAGGACTACGAGCACGCCCGTGCGCGAGGCGCGCACATCTACTGCGAGCTCAGTGGCTACGCCACCTACGGCAACGCCTACCACATGACCGGTCTCACCAGCGAAGGCCTGGAGATGGCCCGGGCGATCGACAACGCGCTCGGCCAGGCCCGCCTCGATCCCACGCTGATCGACTACGTCAACGCCCACGGTTCGGGCACCAGACAGAACGACCGGCACGAGACGGCCGCGGTCAAGGTGTCCCTGGGAGCTCACGCCTACGAGACACCCATGAGTTCCATCAAATCCATGGTGGGCCACTCCTTGGGAGCGATCGGCGCGATAGAGGTGGTCGCCTGCGTCCTTGCCATGAAGCACCAGGTGGTGCCGCCCACGGCGAACTACGAGACCCCAGACCCCGAGTGCGACCTCGACTACGTACCGCGCACCGCACGTCCGCGAAAACTGCGGAACGTTCTCTCCGTCGGCAGCGGATTCGGCGGATTCCAGTCCGCGGTGCTCCTGACCGAGACAGGTGGGAGGACACGATGAGAACGGAACGCGCCCGAGGCGCGGCCATCACCGGGATCGGTGTGATCGCGCCCAACGGACTGCACGCCGAGGCGTACTGGAAATCCGTCCGGGAGGGCCTCGGCGCCCTGGACCGGATCACCCGCGAAGGATGCGAGAACCTGCCGCTCCGCGTCGGGGGTGAGGTCCGCGGCTTCGATCCCGCGGGCCTCATCGAGGAGCGGTTCCTCGTCCAGACGGACCGGTTCACCCACTTCGGCATGGCCGCCGCGGCGCTCGCCCTCGACGAGGCGGGCCTCAGCCGCGGAGACCCCGCGGAGCCGTACTCCATCGGCGTGGTCACCGCGGCCGGTTCCGGCGGCGGCGAGTTCGGGCAGCGGGAGCTCCAGAAGCTGTGGGGCCAGGGCTCCAAGTTCGTGGGCCCCTACCAGTCCATCGCCTGGTTCTACGCGGCCAGCACCGGACAGATCTCGATCTGGAGCGGCTTCAAGGGGCCGTGCGGAGTGGTCGCGAGCGACGAGGCGGGCGGCCTGGACGCCATCGCGCACGCGGCCCGCACCGTACGGCGCGGCACCGGCGCCATGGTGGTCGGATCCGCCGAGGCACCCCTCGCCCCGTACTCGATGGTGTGCCAGCTCGGATACCCCGAGCTCAGCACCGCCGAGGACCCCGACCGGGCCTACCTGCCCTTCACCTCGGGAGCCCGTGGATTCGCGCCCGCCGAGGGCGGCGCGATGCTCGTCGTCGAGGACGAGACCCGTGCCCGCGAGCGGGGGGCGGACATCCGGGCCGTGGTGGCCGGCCACTCGGCCACCTTCACCGGCGCCTCCCAGTGGGAGGAGTCCCGCGAGGGGCTCGCCCGCGCGATCAAGGGCGCCCTCGACGAGGCGGGCTGCGCCCCCGAGGAGATCGACGTCGTCTTCGCCGACGCCATGGGCGTCCCGGCGGCGGACCGCGCCGAGGCGCTGGCCATCGCCGACGTCCTGGGTGCACACGGCAGGCGTGTACCCGTCACGGCACCCAAGACCGGTACGGGCCGGGCCTACTGCGCGGCGCCCGTCCTGGACGTCGTGTCCGCCGTCTTCGCCATGGAGAACGGCCTCGTACCCCCCACCCCCAACGTGTTCGACATCTGCCACGACCTCGACCTGGTGATGTCTCGCGCTCGCCCCGCCGAGCTGCACACGGCCCTGGTCCTCAGCAGGGGACTCATGGGCTCCAACGCGGCGCTGGTAGTGCGCCGCGGTGGCGACTCCGCCCGGTAACGACCGGGCGGGAAGGAGAACACCCGCATGATCACCGCAGAACTGACCTTCGACGAACTGGCCCGCCTGATGAAGAAGGCGGCCGGAGTCACCGTGGACCCTCATCTGCTCAAGCAGTCGCCGGACTCCCCGTTCGACTCCGTCGGCCTCGACTCGCTGGGCCTGCTCGGCATCGTGGGCGAGCTCGAGAACCGGTCCGGCCAGCCGCTTCCCCCGGACTCGGAGCGCTGCAAGACGCCCCGCGAGTTCCTCGACCTCGTCAACAGCACCCTCAAGGCTGGAGCCTGACATGTCCGGACACACCGAGAACAGCATCACCATCGACGCTCCCATCGACCTCGTCTGGGACGTCACCAACGACATCGAGAACTGGCCGCAGCTCTTCAGCGAGTACGCGTCCCTCGAAGTCCTCTCCCGCGAGGGCGACAAGACGACCTTCCGCCTGACCATGCACCCGGACGACAACGGGAAGGTGTGGAGCTGGGTCTCGGAGCGGACCATCGACCGCGCCAAGCGGTCCGTGCGTGCCCGTCGCGTCGAAACCGGTCCCTTCGCGCACATGGATATCCGGTGGGACTACACGGAGACCCCGGAAGGCACCCGTATGGACTGGGTGCAGGACTTCGCGATGAAGCCCGAGGCCCCGGTCGACGACGCCTGGATGACGGACAACATCAACCGCAACTCCGTCACGCAGATGGGCCTCATCCGCGACCGGATCGAGCGTGTCGCCCATGACCGCCAGAACGCCGCCGTCCCCCGCTGATCGCCGGCCCGGAAAGGAAACCCGATGCATCACGCCCTGATCGTCGCCCGCATGGCGCCCGGTTCGGCGCCGGCGATCTCCGACGTGTTCGCCGCCTCCGACCGAGGTGAGCTCCCGCACCTGATCGGTGTCAACCGACGCAGCCTCTTCCAGTTCGGTGACGTGTATCTGCACCTCATCGAGTCCGACGAGGACCCGGCGCCCGTCATCGCGAAGGTGGCCGGGCACCCCGAGTTCCGCAGTGTCAGCGATCAGCTGTCGGCGTACGTCAGCGCGTACGACCCCGAGACATGGCGCAGCCCCAAGGACGCCATGGCGCACCGCTTCTACCACTGGGACCGTAACAACCCCTCCTGAGTGAGGGCACGACACAACCCGAGGCCGCCGGTCCCGCGTCAGACGCGGAGCCGGCGGCCTCGGGTTGTGTCCGGAGGCGATGTCCCGGTCAGGCGGGGACGGTGCACTCGAAGGCGTGCAGATACGCGTTGACGGGACGGACCTCGCCGAGGACGAGACCCGCGTCCGTCAGCCGCTCGACCATGCTCAGCCGGGTGTGCTTCGCGCCGCCGACGTTGAGGAGGAGCAGCAGGTCCATGGACGTCGTGAACTTCATCGACGGGGTGTCGTCGACGAGGTTCTCGATGACGACGACGCGGGCACCGGGCCGCGCCGCCTTGCGGACGTTGGCCAGCGCCCTGCGGGTGCTGTCGTCGTCCCACTCCAGGATGTTCTTGATGATGTAGACATCCGCCTGGACCGGGATGTCCTCGCGGCAGTCACCGGCGACGATGCGCACCCGCGAGGCCAGCGAACCGCCGTCGCGCAGGCGCGGATCGGCGTTCTCGACCACCCCCGGCAGGTCGAGCAGCGTGCCGTGCATGTCGGGGTGCTTCTCCAGCAGGCTGGCCACGACCTGCCCGTGACCGCCGCCGATGTCCGCGACCGAGGCCACGCCCGTGAGGTCGAGGAGGTCGGCGACGTCGCGCGCGGACTGCTCGCTGGACGTCGTCATGGCGCGGTTGAACACGTGCGCCGACTCGGGGGCCTGCTGGTTGAGATAGGTGAAGAACTCAGCTTCGTACACGTCCTCGAAGACGTTGCGGCCGTGGCGCACCGCCTCGTCGAGCTTCGGCCAGACGTTCCAGGTCCACGGCTCGGTGCACCACAGCGCGATGTAGCGCAGGCTGTGCGGGTCGTCCTCGCGCAGGAGCCGGGACATGTCCGTGTGCGCGAACGTGCCGTCCGGGAGCTCGGTGAAGACGCCCTGGCTGGACAGTGCGCGCAGCAGCCGGCGCAGTGTCAACGGCTGGGTCTTCACCGCAGCCGCCAGGTCCTCCGCGCTCATGGGCGTGTCGTCCAGGGCGTCGGCGACACCCAGGCGGGCGGCCGCGCGTACGGCGGCGGCGCACGCGGCCCCGAAAACCAGCTCCCGCAGGCGCATGGGTGACTGGGAGGCCTCTTCAACGGTCGTCATCTGTTGCCTCGCTTCTGCTGGCGTGATGTGTGTGCGGACATGGCGTTGGCCCTCAGCACATTCCGGCGGGCACAGAGACCGCACACGTGTTGTCGCGGAACCTGTTGCCCTTGCCCTTGTCCTGGCTGGCCAGGTCGGCCGAGCCGTTGCCCATCACGAGGTTGTCGCGGATCTCGTTGCGCTGGTTGAGGGCACCCTTGAAGTTCTTGGCGAGCACGATGCCGCCCGACATCGGGGCCTTGCCCACGTTGTCCTCGACGCTGTTCCCCGCCAGCAGCGAGTCCTCGACGCCGGTGAGGACGATGCCCGACCCCTGGAGGTAGGGCAGACGCGCGGTCGCGGCGCAGTACTTGTTGTTGTCGTGGACGTAGTTGTTGCGCACCTTCAGTGCGCCGGGGCGCGGCTTGTTCTCGTCACCCACGAGCATCATCGCGGCGCAGTTGCCGGTCGCCTCGTTGTGGTCGACGGCCACGTTCCGCAGCCGCCGCACGGTGACGCCGATCCGGTTGCCGACCAGACGGTTGTTGCTGATCACCGCCTTGGCGTTCGGGGCCCCCTCCTCGGCGTCGATCGTGTTGGCCAGGAAGAGGCCGGCGTCGCCGTTGGCCTCGACGGTGTCGTGGCGGAACACCCCGCGCACGGACCTCTCCTGGGCGATGCCCCACTGGCCGTTCTTCTCGGAGGTCACTCCCTCGACTCGGAGGCGATCGGTCCCGGTCGCCAACAGACCGTTCTTCTTGAAACCGCGAAGGGTCAGCGAGCGCACGGTGACGTGCTCGACGGGCTTGGTCTTGGTCCCGGTGACGCAGATGCCGTTGCCGGCCTTGGCGCAGGCGCCGGCAGCGGACGCCGCGTCAGGGACGATGACGGTGGACCGGGCGCTCGCGCCCCGCAGCGTCAGTCCGGACACGGTGATGCTGACGCTCTCGTGGTAGGTGCCGGGGGAGAGAACGATGACGTCTCCCGGCTTTGCCGTGTTCACGGCTTTCTGGATCGACTCGCCCGGGTTCACCCGGTGCACCGTCCGGCAGTCGGCCGACGGGGCCGCGGCCCCCACCCCCGACACGACGACGGCCGCGGTGCATGCGAGGTACGCAATCTGTCGCTTGGTCATATGGCGAAGCTACGAGCGGGTGTTCCGGCCCGCCACCGCTGATCGCCCAGGTGGGCAGCGCCCTACGCTGTGGGTGAGCCGAACGAGCGGAAAAGGGGGCGGCACATGGCCACTTGGGGGCTGATCGTCGAGATGACGGTGGGGACGGGGGAGCGCAAGCACATGGAGGCGTCCGTGCTCGGGCATGTGGAGGGCTCGCGGGAACAGGCCCTCGCGGAGCTGGCGGAGCGGATCGGGCGCTATACGCCGGAGCATCCCCGCAGTCCGAAGCGCAGCCGCATCTTCCGCACCGCCGACGGATTCCTGCTCGTCATCGACGGTGCCTGGCAGTCCTTCAGTTCCCGGTTCACGGTCGCGGAGCTGGTGAAGGACAGTGCCGCGCCGCCGCCCGAGCCGCAGCCGACCCCTGTGCCGACACCCGAGGGCACCGCCGCCCCGACCGCCGCGCCTCCCGAGGACGCCGTTCAGGCGCCCTCGGGCCCGACTGTGGACCGGTACGAGGACGGGGTGCCGGTGAAACCGGCCTGGCTGGGCCGCACCGACCTGCCGTGACGCCCTCAGGCGCCGGCGGACACCGGTGAGTCGGTCCGCGCGGCGACCGAGTTCTCGGTCGCGGATTTCGGGATCGGACGGTCGTCGCGCAGTGCCTGCCAGACCTGGTGGGACGCCTTCGCCAGCGGCAGGACGCGGCCGGCGTCCTGGGCGTCGTAGCTGACCGGCAGCGTGACCATGTTCATGTGGTCGGGGCTGATGCCCTTCAGGTCCTTCGCCAGGCCGAGCAGTTTGTCCGCGGACGCGAGACCGGAGTCGGCGCTCACGGTCTTGGTCGCGGTGTCGGCGAGCTCGTACGCCCTGGCGGGGTTGCCGACCACGTCGATCGACTCGGCGCGGTGGATCAGTGCCTTGATGAAAGTCTGCTGGAGCTGGATCCGCCCCAGGTCGCTGCCGTCGCCGACGGCGTGCCTGGTCCGCACGAGCGCCAGGGCCTGTTCACCCTTGAGGGTGTGCTTTCCGGCGCTCAGGGACAGGTGACTGCTGGCGTCCTTGATGGCCCGGTGGGTGCTGATGTCGACACCACCGAGCTCGTCGACGAACTTCTGGAAGCCCTTGAAGTCGACCTCGAGATAGTGGTCCATGCGGACGCCCGACATCTTCTCCACCGTCTTCACGGTGCAGGCGGGACCGCCCACTTGGTACGCCGCGTTGAACATCGACTGGTGCTCGCCCGGCGCTGTGCCGCCCGACGGCTTCGCGCACTGCGGCCGGTCGACCATCGTGTCGCGGGGGATGCTGACGACGGAGGCCATTTTGTGGCTCTTGTCGACGTGCAGCACCATCGCCGTGTCCGAGCGGGCGCCGGTGACGCCCTTGCCATACTTGCCGTGTGTGCCGGCGCGCGAGTCGGAGCCGAGGAGGAGGATGTTCATCGCCCCGTCGTGGCCCGCGTCCGGGCGGTTCTCGCCCAGTACGGCATTGATGTCCGTGCCCTTGAGATTCCCGTTCAGGTGCGACCATGCGTAGGCCACACCACCGCCGCCGACGAGGACGGCGCCGAGCGCGGTGTACGTGATGACGCGCAGCCGCTTCCTGCGTGACCTGCCACGTGAGCGGTGCAGGTTCGCGGACCCGTAGTCGGGGTGTTCAAGAGCATCTGAGGGCGCGTGTCCTTCGTCTCCGCTGGTGTGCGGCATGGGCGCTGCCCTCCGTTCGAGGGTTGAGATGTGCCGTGGATCAGTTACGGCGTGTGCGTGTGGTGATGACGGCTCAGTACGCGGAGTTGACGTTGTCGATGGAGCCGTAGCGGTCGGCGGCGTAGTTGGCGGCCGCGGTGATGTTGGCGACCGGGTCCGTCAGGCTCTTGGCGGTGCCGGCGACGTGGTAGGCGTCGAAGGTCGGCTGGATGACCTGGAGCAGGCCCTTGGACGGGGTGCCCTTGACCGCGTTCACGTCGTAGCCGTTCACGGCGTTCGGGTTGCCGGAGGACTCACGCATGATGTTGCGCTTCAGACCCTCGTAGGAGCCGGGGATGCCCTTGGCCTTCATGACCTTGAGGGCTTCGTTGATCCAGCCGTCGACGTTGTTCCCGTCGGTGGCCTTCTTGGTCGACACCGAGTGAGCGGCCTTCGGCGTCGCGGCGGGCTCGGCGGCCTGCGCGGGCGACGGGGCGAAGGTCAGTGCTGCGCCCGCGAGACCGGCGGCGGCCAGGACCGTGACGGTGGCGCGCTTGAAGGTGGTGGGGCGGGCGGCAGCGGTGATCGGGGTGGAGAAGGTCATACGGGATTACCTCTTCATGTTCGGGGACACCGTGCGGCGCCGGCCTGTGGTGGCGCCTGGAGCGGAGTCGGGATCCGCGTCCTGTCCCGGGAGTCCGGAGCGAGCGTCTTCGCTCGTGCTCCGACCCGTTCTCCGGGACGACAGCCATAGTTAGCGATGCCCGAGAGGAGGCGCAAGGATGTGACGTACTACCCCACTACGGAGGAATGTCCGAAATGACCGAATGAGGTGGCTTCTATGCACCCCAGAGTGGCCCCACCAGCCACTATCGCCTTTAGTATGTGATCTGGCTCCTATGGGGTGCTTCACAGGCCCGCCCCCCTCCGCGTTACCCAGGTCACGCGTTCAGCCCGGTTCGGAGACCAGGACGATGCCCTCGGAGGGCGACTCTCTTAAGGAGGCGGCATGGGTGGAACCGCGCGGCAGGTCGACTTCGTGACCGAGGGGCCCGAGTCGCACACGCTGGGTGTCCGCTGGATCCATGGATCGGTGTCGGCGAAGCACAACACCGACCCGGACATCCAGGTGCACGCCTATGACGAGCACACGGTCGTCCTGCGGCAGAACATGGCCGTGCATTACGAGGCGCCGTTCCTGTTTCTGCTGTTCGGCAACGCACGCGCCGTACTCATCGACACGGGAGCCACCGCGTCCGCCCAGTACTTTCCCCTGCGCCGGGTCGTCGACGAGCTCATCGAGGACTGGCTGGCCGAGCATCCCAGGGCCACGTACGAACTCCTTGTCCTGCATACGCACGCCCACGGGGACCATGTCGCGGGAGACGTCCAGTTCGCCGACCGGCCCCACACACGCGTCGTCGGGGCGGATCGTGACAGCGCCTGGGAGTTCTTCGGGTTCGCGGACGACGCGGGTCAAGTGGCCCGCGTCGACCTGGGCGGCCGCGTGCTGGAGTGCCTGGCCACGCCGGGCCACCATGCGGCGGCCGTCACCTACTACGACCCGCACACCGGCTTTCTGCTCACCGGTGACACGGTGTATCCCGGGCGGCTGTACGTCGAGGACTGGGCGGCGTTCACCGAGTCCATCGACCGCATGGTCGAGTTCGCGGGCACCCGTACGGTCACCCACGTCTTGGGCTGCCACATCGAGATGAGCAGCAAGCGGGGCGTCGACTACCCAGTCCTGACGACCTGTCAGCCGGACGAGCCGCCGCTGGAGATGACAGTCGGGCAACTGCGGGACATCCGGCGCGCGATCGAGGAAATCGGCGACCGGCCCGGCCGGCACGTCTTCCCCGACTTCATCATCTGCCGCTCGGACGACTGAGCAACCAGGCCTAGCACGCCGGCAATCACCGGGAATCCCCGAGGGGGTCTGTCTCTGCCGACGGATGATCAATAACCTGGTGGGCGTTGCCTGTTACTGACCGAGGGAGCTTCATGTCCACCGCACAGGTCCCCGACATACTGTCGCCGGAGTTCGCCGAGAATCCGTACCCGGCCTACGCGGCCATGCGTGAGCACTCTCCGCTCATCTGGCACGAGGCCACGCAGAGTTACGTCATCTCGCGGTACGCCGATGTCGAGCGCGTCTTCAAGGACAAGGAGTCGCAGTTCACGACCGACAACTACAACTGGCAGATCGAGCCCGTCCACGGCAAGACGATCCTCCAGCTCAGCGGGCGTGAGCACGCGGTCCGCCGAGCCCTCGTCGCACCGGCGTTCCGCGGCAGCGACCTCCAGGAGAAGTTTCTGCCCGTCATCGAGCGCAACTCCCGCGAACTGATCGACACGTTCCGCGCCACCGGCTCCGTAGACCTCGTGGACGCGTACGCCACCCGCTTCCCCGTCAACGTGATCGCCGACATGCTGGGCCTCGACAAGGCGGACCACGCGCGGTTCCACGGCTGGTACACCACCGTCATCGCGTTCCTCGGCAACCTGTCCGGGGACAAGGACGTCGCGGCGGCCGGTGAGCGCACCCGCGTCGAGTTCGCCGAGTACATGATCCCGATCATCCGGCAGCGCCGGGACAACCTCGGCGACGACCTGCTCTCCTCGCTCTGCGCCGCCGAGGTCGACGGTGTCCGCATGAGCGACGAGGACATCAAGGCGTTCTGCAGCCTGCTCCTCGCGGCCGGCGGCGAGACCACCGACAAGGCCATCGCCAGCATCTTCGCCAACCTGCTCACCCACCCCGAGCAGCTCGACGCCGTCCGCAAGGACCGCACGCTGATCGCCCGCGCCTTCGCCGAGACGCTGCGCTACACCCCGCCCGTCCACATGATCATGCGCCAGTCGGCGACCGACGTGGAGGTGAGCGGCGGCACGATCCCCGCGGGAGCGACCGTCACCTGTCTGATCGGCGCCGCCAACCGCGACGCGGACCGCTACGCGGAGCCCGACCGCTTCGACATCTTCCGCGAGGACCTCACCGCGACGAACGCGTTCTCGGCGGCGGCCGACCATCTCTCCTTCGCGCTCGGCCGGCACTTCTGCGTCGGCGCGCTGCTCGCCAAGGCCGAGGTCGAGATCGGCGTCGGCCAGCTCCTCGACGCGATGCCCGAACTGCGGCTCGCCGAAGGCTTCGACCCGGTGGAACAAGGGGTGTTCACCCGCGGCCCGCAGTCCCTGCCGGTGCAGTTCACGCCCGTCACGGCCTGAACCACACGGCCGGGACCGGCGGTTGACCGGTCCCGGCCGCGTCGTCTCCGTAGGTCTCAGTGCGACACAGGAGTGAACTGCACCGGCAGCGCGGTCAGTCCGCGCATCCAGATCGACGGGCGCCAGGTCAGTTCCTGCGGCTCCACGGCGAGCACCAGGTCGGGGAGCCGTTCCAGCAGCGTCTCCACCGCCGTGCGGGCGATGACGTCCGCGAGGAGCGGGGCCGGATACGGGCAGCGGTGCTCGCCGTTGCTGAAGGAAAGATGCGCCGAGTTCTCGGCGCCCACCTGCGACTCGGGCCAGATCTGCGGATCGGTGTTGGCCGCCGCGAGGCCAAGGACCAGGCAGTCGCCCGCCCGGATCTGCCGCCCGCCCAGCTGTGTGTCGCGCACCGCCCACCGGCCGATGAAGTTCTGCGTGGGTGTGTCCAGCCACAGCACCTCGTTCAGTGCCTGACCGACGCTGAGCCGCCCGCCGGAGACGTTCAGCGCGAACCGCTCGTCGGTCAGCAGCAGACGCAGCGTGTTGCAGATCCAGTTGGCCGTCGGCTGCTGCGCCGCCGCGATGACGGAGATCAGGTCCTGGACGACCTCCTCGTCGGTGAGTCCCGCCGGGTGTGCCAGCATCCGTGACGTGACGTCAGGACCGGGCGACTCGCGCTTCTCCTTGACCAGTTGCTGGATCCGCGCGCCCACCCGGCCGTACGCGGCCACCGGGTCGTCGCCCTCCGCCGCGTCCAGGGAGATCCGCAGATCGTCCACCAGCTGCTCGGTGTCGGTGCTGCCCGCGGGCATCCCGCAGAACTGCACCGCCGCCCGCATCGGCAGGGCGTGCGCGAACGCGCCCATCAGCTCGGCCCGGCCGCTGCCGGCGAACGCGTCGATGAGCTGGTCGGCGATGCGCTCGCAGTCGCGGGCGAGTTCGAACTGGTCGACCGCCTCGAGTGCCTCCGTGATGACGCCCGCGCGCCGCTGGTGCTCGGCGCCCTCCGTGAACAGGACCGACGGCTGATAGCCGACGAACGGCATCAGCGGCCAGTCGGCCGGGATGTGCTCCCACTGGTTCCAGCGCCGCGAGTCCCGGGCGAACAGCTCGTCGTGGCTGGTGACATACGTGACCTCGGGATAGCCGAGGACCAGCCACGCGGGGATGTCCCCGTCGAGCAGGACGGGCGCGATCGCGCCGTGCTCCCTGCGCAGCGACCGGTAGAGCTCCGAGGGGGTCTGCTGGTACTCCAGGCCGCTGAGGGCCACCGCGCCGGAGTGGGCGGGGCAGCCGGGCGGCGGGGTCGCGTCGGTCATGGTGTCTTCTCCCGGGCCATGGCCAGTTCGTAGAGGTGGTCGACGAGGGTGATCAGGACGTGCTTGCCGGACGACCTGACGCGCGCGTCGCAGTCGATCAGCGGCACGTGCTCGGGCAGCGTGAGCGCCTGGCGGATCTCGTCGAGGGAGAACCGCGTCCCGTCGTCGTCGAACCGGTTCACGGCGACCACGAACGGCGTCCTGTGGTGCTCCAGGCGGTCGATGGCGTACCAGGAGTCGCTCATCCGCCGCGTGTCTACGAGCACGACCGCGCCGAGCGTCCCCGAGAACAGCCGGTCCCACAGGAACCAGAAGCGCTCCTGCCCGGGGGCGCCGAACAGATAGAGCACCATCCGCTCGGTGAGGCTGATGCGCCCGAAGTCGAACGCCACGGTCGTCGTGGTCTTCGAGGCGACCCCGGCCGGCTCGTCGACGCCGACGCCCGCCTGGGTCATGACCTCTTCGGTGTTCAGCGGCCGGATCTCGCTGACGGACCGGACGAGGGTCGTCTTGCCGACGCCGAACCCGCCCACGATGACGATCTTGAGCCCGGTCTCGGCGACGTCGGCAAGCGGCGTACGGGAGGGCAGCTCAGAGGTTGCGGAGTCCATGCAGCACCTCCTTGAGAAGGGCGGAGTCGGGGAGCGAGGCGACGGACCGCGCCGCGCGTGGATGCCGGGCGGTGATACGGCCCGTCGCGAGGAGATCGCCGAGCAGGATCCGGACCACCGTGATCGGCAGGTTCATCTCGGCGGCGATCTCGACCACGGCCGCCGGATGCCGACACAGGTCGAGGATGCGGACGTGTTCCGACTGCATCCCCGGCGTGGGCTCGCACTCGGCGACGACCAGGGTGACCAGGTCGAAGGTGTCGTCGTCGGCCCGGCTGCGGCCACCCGTGACCGTGTACAGCCGGTCCGGGTCACCGGTGTCGACGGGCCGGCGCGTCATGAGGACGCGCTCTCGCCGTCGCCTGTCCGTGGCTCGGCCCGCAGGTGTTCGCCGATCTGCTCGACCAGCTCGCTCATCTGGTGGCCGACCACACCCGGGTCGGCGCCGTCCTCGGCAATCACCGCGAGATGCGCGCCCTCGCCCGCCTCGACGATGAACAGCAGACCGCCGTGGAACTCGGTCATCGAGTGCCGCACACCGCCCGTCCCGTCGCCGAACTCCACCGAGGCGCCCTGGGCGAGCGCCTGGATGCCGGAGCAGATGGCCGCGAGCTGGTCGGCCTGGTCGAGAGTCAGATGCTCGCTCCAGCACAGCTTCAGACCGTCCCGGGAGAGCACCAGGGCGTGGCGCGTCCCGGGCGTTCGGTCCAGCAGGCTCTCCAGGAGCCAGGTCAGGCTGTTGTCAGTGGTCCGCATGGCGTGTGGGGCGGGTTGTGCCCGGCGAACCGGTTCACCAGCCCGTGCCTCCAATCAAACGTTCTCGTACGGGGGATGGGGGCGCCGGTGCCCGGGCGCGTGCGGGGAGCGGGGCGGGCTACTCGGCCGGCGGCTCGTCGGCCTGGCCGGGCACCTCGGGCGACGTGCCGGGCGTTTCGTCGCGGGCACGCCGCGCGCGGTGGAAGGCGCCGAACTGCGCACCGGCGTTGCGCGGCGCACGCACCGATTCCTCTGCGGGCCCGCCCCCTTCGGCGGGCGCGCGGTCCTTGCGGTCGCGTTCTGCCGAGGCCATGGTGCGCCCCGGCGCCCGTACGGGCAGGCCGCCCGGCGTCGCGGGCGGCGGGTCCGCCTGGGCGGGAATCCCGGGCGTGGTGTCGTCGGACGCCTGCGGAGCGGGGTCCGGGGCCGTCACGGGGGCGGGGGCTGCGGCGCGGCGGACCGGGGGCTGCTGCGGGGCGGGGTCGCGCTGCTGGGCGAGCAGCTGCGGCGGAAGGAGGACCACGACGCCGGTGCCGCCGCGCGACGACGGCCGGAAGTTCACGCTCATCCGGTACTTGGCGGCGAGGCGGCCCACCACGGCGAGGCCGAGCCGGGTGCCCTGGAGCGAGGCCAGGTCCGTCTCGCGGCCCGACACCGCGGCCTCGGCCCGGCGCATGGCCGCGTCGGCCATCTTCAGGCCGCTGTCCTCGATCGTCACGACGATCCCGGCGCTGCGTTCCTCGACGTAGACGTGAACCTCGTCGATGGGCGGCGAGAAGTTCGCCGCGTTGTCCATCAGTTCGGCGAGGAGGTGCATGACGCCCTCGGCGGCGAACCCGGCGATCGCGGCGTTCGTGGCGCAGTGGAGCCTGACCCGCTGGTAGGCGGCGATCCGGCCGACCGCGCCGCGCAGGATGCTCTCCATGACGATCGGCTTGTTCCACGCGCGGCTGGCGCGGCCGCCCATGAGGAGGGCCAGCCGGTCGGTGAGCAGGCCGAGTTGGGATGTGTTGTGGTCGAGCCTGAGCAGATCGCCGAAGACCTCCTCGCCGTGCCGGTCCTGCATCTCGCGCAGATCGGCGAGCATGCTGACCGACTTGGCCTGCACTCGGCTGAGCGCTTTGGCACTGGCGGCCTGTGCTGCGGCGGCCCGCCGCTCGCTGGTGGCGAGTTCCCGTACGAGGGACTCGGCCAGGGTGCGCAGGTGCGCGTTGTCGGGTAGGCCGAGGCCCGACAGGACCGCGGCGGCGGTGGAGCCCTCGCGCAGCGCCACGACGGCGGCCGGCAGGGTCGCCGTGGTCAGCTCGTCCAGGTCGCGGTCGGTCCGGGCGATCCGGTGGGCCGCGTCCTGTCCGGTGGCGACGGCGGAAGCCTCGCGCCGTACGGCGTCGTCCAGTTCGGCGGTGAACGCCTTGAGCACCAGGTGCAGTTGGGGATCGGCGGGCGGCGCGGTGGCTGCGAGCGCCTCCTCGGCACCCGCGCCGTCCCGCAGCCGCTTCGACACGGAGGGGAGCGTGACGTTCACGAGATGGGCGGCCTCGGCCCCACGCTGCGTCAACTGCTGCTGGAACGCCAGCGATTCGCCCTGCGCGGTGTCCACGGCAGCACGGGCCCGCTGCTGGAGCAGGGCGGCCGTGATGAGGGAGGCGGCGACGCAGAGCCAGCTGATCAGGAGCGCGACGAGCACCCAGGTACGGGAGGCCTGCGGCGCCGCGGCGGTCACCGCGCCGACGGCCGCTCCGGCCACCACGAGGACGGCGAGGGGGACGGCGAGCGTGGAGCGTCGCGACGTGGGTGTTCGGCGCGGCGTCGGGCGGGCAGGCACTGGCATTCCGCGGTCCCATCGGTGCTTGCGTGCGGGAAGGTCGTGGCCGATCGGCTCGGGTCGGCCGCACGGCCGGTCCCACCAACAGGACGGTGATCTTCCGGCACGTATATGGCGCTCATGCTAGCCACCGCGCGCGGTGAGAGAACCGGGACAATGGGCGCAGAGCGCCCGGCGGCGAAGTTCGTCGCGAAGTCGCCAGCCTGTCAGGGGACCGTGGTAACAGATTTCGCCGCAGAGGGAGCGTCAAATGGGGACAGGTGTATGGGTGTTGGGCGCCGCCCGGCGCGAGTGGACTCGGGCCGGACCGCGTTCACCGGCGCGCGAGCCGGTGAACGGCCCTCCTGTGCGTCTCCCGCGTTACTGTCAGGGGCTGTTTTCAGCCAACCCCGGCCGGATTCGCAGTGACGCGTCATCGATGTGGAGCCGGGGCGAGTGCCGTTCGGCCGGCCGCAATGAAGGCGATTGTCGGCAACGCGCGGTTGGTCGGGGGTGGAACGGACCTACGGCGCACTTGCCTCGAACGTGACGGTTGGCGGATGGACCGGTCAGTCCTCGCGCGGGGCACGCGTCCTGCGCCACAACAGGTAGCCGGCCCCGCCCGCGAGCGCCGCGCCGAAGCCGATCCGGCCCAGGTCCACGCCGCCGCCCGCGGTGCTGCCGACTCCGGCGCGCGCGCCGCGGTAGCCGTCGCGCGCCACGTTCATCGGGGTGCTCCACTGCCTGCCGTCGGGGCATGCGCCTTGCACGTTCACCTGCGAGCTGGTTCCGACCTCGCCGGCGAGGCGTGCCGTGCCCCGGTACTGCGTGCGGCCGTCCTGCCCGATCCCGCCGCCCAGCTGGGGGAGCGTGACGGAGCCGGCGGCGAAGGCCTGGGAGCGAGCCGTGATGGAGCTCCGCCCGCCGCCGCGGCAGGAGACCGTGATCTCGACCGAGGACGCGGCCCCCACCGTGGACGGCGAGAGGCGCGCCTCCGCGTAGGAGTCGCCGTTCGACGAGCCCCGGTCGCGCGTCCCGTTCGACGAGCCCCGGTCGCGGGTCCCGTCCGGCAAGCCTTGGTCGCGTGTCCCGTCCGGCAAGCCTTGATCGCGGGTCCCGTCGTACGAGCCCTGGTCGCGGGTCCCGTCCGACGAGCCCTGGTCGCGGGTCCCGTCCGACGATCCTTGGTCGCGGGTCCCGTCGTCCGAGTCGGCGCGGCTCAAGAGGTCGGTCCGGCCCACCGAGTCGGTCCGGCCGACCTCGCCGGGTGCGGTCACCGAGGCGGGCGCTGTGACGGGCTCGTGTGCGCTGACGGACCCGGGCGCGAGCGCGGTCAGGCAGGCGGTTGTCGTGATGACGGTGGCTATGGGGCAGAACATGAGGCGTCTCCGGTCCCTGTGCCGCAGCGGCAGGGGGAGCTGCGGTCCTGGTCAGGACGCTAGTGAGCCCGGGCGGGCGGCGCCCGCAGGACTAGGCCGATCGGAGGTCGTCCCCGTCGGCGGCCGGTTCGCGATATCCGACCGCGGCGGCCGCCACGAGCAGGGTGCCGACGAGAAGCGGCCAGCCGAGGCCGTGGTGCAGCACGAGCAGCGCGCCGAGCGCGGCGCCCACCAGCATGGCCACCAGGGAGACGATCCGGCGCCCCGCCCGCGGGTCGGTGCCGCCCGCGAGCGAGGACTCCGAGGCGAGCCCGGTCAGCGTCATCGTGAGGACCGTCGTGGTCATGTCCGGGACCGCGAGTTTGCGGACCGTCGCGTTGCGCAGCCCCATGGCCCATGCGAGGACCGCGATGAGCGCGCACGTGGCCGCGCCCGGCCAGGCGAACGCGACGGCCGTCGCCACGGCGAGCAGGACCGCCTCGGTGACGAACACCGACCGCACCCAGGTCTCCCGTGCCCGCCCGGCGAACACCCCGGTGAGCCGCCCGGCGCACACGGCCCCCGCGAGGAACGCGCCGAGGGAGGTGAGCGACCCGAGCACGGAGAACCCGGGAGCGCCCGCGGCGGCGAAGCCGATGACGACGACATTGCCGGTCATGTTCGCCGCGAAGACGTGGCCGAGGCCCAGATAGCTGACCGCGTCGACGAAGCCGCTCACGACCGTGAGGACCGTGAGGGCCGCGGGGAGGGTGGACCTGCGCGGCGCGGACGCGGGCGCCGCGGGTGGAACGCTGGCTTCACTCACCCGCACGACCTTACGGAGTCCCGGCCCCGGCGGCCCGCCGGATCAGGTCCGCACGGCCCACCGTTGCTCGACCTTCGCCAGCCGCCAGTACCCGATGGCGGCCGCCCAGACGACGACGAACAGGCCCACGATGATGAACCCGACGTTGTCCAGGTCGAGCCCCGCTATCCAGCCGGTCACCGAGTCCCGCAGGTCGAGCTTGTCGTGCAGGACGCCCACGAGCTCGATGGTGCCGATCAGGAACGCGACGGCGATCGACAGGCCGGTGATGGCCAGGTTGTAGAACACCTTGCGCACCGGGTTCGAGAACGCCCACTGGTACGCGAAGTTCATGAACGTCCCGTCCAGGGTGTCGAACAGGCTCATACCGGCGGCGAACAGGAGCGGCAGGCACAGGATCGCGTACCAGGGCAGTCCGGCCGCCGCGCCGCTGCCCGCCATCACCATCAGCGTGACCTCGGTCGCCGTGTCGAAGCCGAGGCCGAAGAGGAAGCCGAGCGGGTACATCTGGCCCGGGCGGGTGATGGACTTGGTGAACCGGCCGAGGACCCGGTTCATGAACCCCCGTGAATCCAGGTGCTGTTCGAGCTCCGCCTCGTCGTACGAGCCCGCGCGCATCGCCCGGAACACCCGCAGGATCCCCACCAGGGCGACGAGGTTGAGCGCCGCGATGAGGTAGAGGAAGGACCCGGAGATGGTGGTGCCCATGACGCCGAGCGTCTGATGGGTGGCGGACCCCTCGTTCATGATCCGCCCGGCGAGCTGGGTGCCTCCGGCGATCAGCGCGGCGAGCACGACCACGACGCTGGAGTGGCCGAGCGCGAACCAGAACCCCACCGACACCGGGCGCTTGCCGTCGGCCATCAGTTTGCGGGTGGTGTTGTCGATCGCGGCGATGTGGTCCGCGTCGAACGCGTGCCGCATCCCCAGGGTGTACGCGGTGACGCCGAGGCCGATGCCGAAGGCCTTCGACCCCACCTCGTAGTGCTCCGGCACGACGAGCAGGAACAGCACGCCGAACGCGACGACATGGAGTGCGGCGATCACCGCGAGGAGCCCGGCGGTGCGGACGGTGTCCTCGCGCCGCCAGTGGAACGCGTCGCGTCCGGTCGCCGGGGACTTTACGGGCAGGGCCATGCGGTCACGCTCCAACACCTCGTGGAATCACTTCGTGAGATGCCGTGGCCGGTCTCCTGGCTGACGGGTGTCCGCGTCCGCCCCTGCCTTCCCAGCTGCGCGCGGCAGCCAGTGGCGTAGTGGGGCAAGGCGTCCCGAGTCGTCTCGTTGCCGAGGGACCCGGGGCCCGATCACAGTGGCGAGGGCCGCTTCGGTCTGAGTCCTTTGAGGGACCGTCACCGAATTCCCGAGCACCACGGCCCGCCCACAGTAGAGGCCGGTCGGCGACGCCTGCAAGGCTGCACAGCTGCGTAGGTGTGCGCGGGTATTCAAGATCACATCGGTGGCTGCGAGGATAGGGCCATGCATCTCGTCCCTGCCGAGCGCGCCGACCGCCGCACGATCGACGGCCACCGGGTCTGCGAAGCCATCGCCGCCATCGGTGAGCCAGGACATGTCCGCGCCTGGGCCGACCGGTTCTCCCTGCTCGCCGATCCCCGCCGCCTCGCGCTGCTCCTCGCGCTGTACCGGGCGGGGCCGCTGGCCGTGTCGGATCTCGCCGTCGCGACGGGCATGAACGACCCGGCGGTCTCGCAGGCGCTGCGGCTGCTGCGCGCGGCCGGAGTGGTCGAGGGGGAGAAGGAGGGCAGGATCGTGCGTTACCGCGTCGTCGACGCGGCGACCGCGGACCTTCTCGAGCACTGCGCGACGGACGGCGCGCACTGACACGTGCGCGCCGTCGTGGCCGGCTGCTCTGTCCTTCAGCGGGTTCTTGCGAGGAACCCCGGTCGTTCGCGCCCGGGAGGAATCGCATCCACGGGGTGCGACGCGGAGCGTCGCCGTGACGTGCCGCAGGCCATCACGGCCGCGGAGCGGCCGGGGGCGTTCCGGCGGAGCCGGGCTACGGCGGTGTGCGCGGGCAGGGGCGGGGCAGGTTTCGCTCGCTCGGGTGAGGTGGGGCGAACGTGTGGTGGGGCTTCGTCCAGGTGTATAGGTTCGCTGATCGTGAAGCTGGTGGTGCGGGTGAAGCTGCTGCCGACGCCCGTACAGGCGGCGGCACTTGAGGCCACCCTGCACGCCTGCAACCAAGCGGCGACCTGGGCGGCCGAGGTTGCATTCGAGGAGAACGCGCGACGTCCACTGGAGCTCCGCAAGCACACCTACGCCGAGATCCGGGCCAGGTGGCAACTGGGCGCGCAGGCCGCCCAGCACGCCATCAAGAAGACCTGCGATGCCTACACCACCTTGAAGGCGAACCTGCGCAACGGTCGTTACGGGCGGCCCGGGACCAAGCGGCACACTCGCGCCTCGGGCAAGCCAGTCGTCTTCCGGCCCCAGGCGGCGCAGCCTTACGACGACCGGATGCTGTCCTGGCAGCACCAGGCACGCACGGTATCGATCTGGTCCATGGCGGGCCGGCTGAAGGGCGTGGCGTTCACCGGGCAGGCCGGGCAGCTGGAGGTCCTGGCTGCGCACCGCCAGGGTGAGTCCGACCTGGTGTGCCAGGGCGGGAAGTGGTTCTTGATCGCGACCTGCGAGATCGCCGAAGCCGCCACGAACGCCCACCCGGTCGGGTTCCTCGGGGTGGACCTGGGGATCGTGAACATCGCGGTCACCTCCGACGGGGCCCGACACTGCGGTCGCCGCGTCAACCGCAAGCGGGAACGGGATCGCAAGCTGCGTTCCAAGCTGCAGAAGAAGCACACCAAGTCCGCCAAGCGGCGGGCGAAGAGGCATGCGGGCAAGGAAGCCCGGCGCGCCAAGGACATCAACCACAAGATCAGCAAGCGGATCGTGGCGGAGGCTGAACGCACCGGTCGCGGGATCGCCCTGGAGACACTCACGGGCATCCGCGAGCGGGCACGGCTGAGAAAGCCCCAACGCACCACGCTCCACTCCTGGCCCTTCGCCCAGCTCGGCTCGTTCATCGGCTACAAGGCGAAGCGGGCCGGGGTGCCGGTCGTCTACGTCGATCCGGCATACACCAGCCAGGAATGCTCCCAGTGCCATCACACCGCACGCGGCAACCGGCCCTCCCAGGCCCGGTTCGCGTGCAGGTCCTGCGGCTTCGTTGAGCACGCGGACTACAACGCGTCCCACAACATCGCCCACCGCGGGTGGTACGTGTGGGTCTGCGGGGCTCAGTCAACGGCCCCCGAACTCACCCTCATAGCGTGAGTCCTGGACGCAGCCGAACCCATCACAGCCAGTGATGACTCGAGCAGCAAGCCCGGTCGTTTCATGACCGGGCAGTTGACTCCCGTTGGCCGTTGGCCCGGCGGCGCGCGGCGGCGATCTCCGCGTACGTGAGGTCGCGCCCCTCCCAGTGCGAGCCCTCGGCGGACTTGCCGGGCTCCAGGTCCTTGTAGACCTCGAAGAAGTGCGTGATCTCCAGGCGGTCGAACTCGGGGATGTCCTCGATGTCCTGCACGGAGGTATGGCGCGGATCGTGCGCGGGCACGCACAGGACCTTCTCGTCCATGCCCTTCTCGTCCCGCATCACGAACATGCCGATCGCGCGGCACTCGACGGTGCAGCCGGGGAACGTCGGATCGCCCACCAGGACGAGCGCGTCGAGCGGATCGCCGTCGCGCCCGAGCGTGTCCTCGATGTATCCGTAGTCCGCGGGGTACTGGGTGGAGGTGAACAGCATCCGGTCGAGCCTGATCCGGCCGACGGAATGGTCCATCTCGTACTTGTTGCGGGAGCCTTGGGGGATCTCCACGGTGACGTCGAACGCGTGGACCGCGTCGGTGCCGTGGGCTGCGTCGGTGTGTCGGACCTCGTTGTCCAAGCCGGCCTCCTCGTCCACCCCGAGTGTCCTCCCGGGAGTGCGGGCGCGTCAGCCTATCGGGAACTCCAATTCGGGCCTGTCCCACATCACGGCCGGCGGGTTGGCGGCGGCCGTGCCGGTGGGTACGGCCCCCACGCTGCGGTAGAAGCCCTCGGCGGGCGGGTGCGAGACCACGCGGACCGAGGTGAGTCCCGCCGCGCGCGCCTCGTCCTTCATATGGCTGACGAGCAGCCGGCCGATGCCGAGTCCCTGCGCCGCGTCGGCGACGAACATCAGGTCGAGCTCCGGAGGCACCAGCGTGAGCGCGTAGAAACCGAGCACCAGGTCATCGGCGCCGACCGCGACGAAGACGCGATGGGCCTCGATGTAGTCGGGCCCCACCCGGTAGCCGGCCACCATCGACGCGTACGGGGCCTCGTAGGCGCGCGACGTGCGGACGAGCCGGGTCAGCCGCTTGGCGTCACGGGCGGTCGCCCGGCGCACCCGGACCGTCCCGCCGTTCCCCGTGCTTCCCGCGGTGGTAATGCTCGAAGTCATAGTGAGAGTATTACGCATCCTGTCGCGCCGATCGACCCGGGGAGGTGCACGCCGGCCGCCGTCTCACGCGGTGGGAACGGTGGACTGCACCTGCCGCAGGAACGTCGCGTTGTCCGGTGTCTGCCGGATCCGCTCGACGAGCGTCTCGAGCCCCGCGTGTCCGTCCCGCGACTGAAGTGCCCGCCGCAGACCGCGCACGACCGCCAACTCGGCCTCAGGCAGGAGGAGTTCCTCGCGACGGGTGCCGGACTGGGTGAGGTCGACGGCGGGGTGGATCCGGCGCTCGGCGAGGCTGCGGTCGAGACGGATCTCCATGTTGCCCGTGCTCTTGAGCTCCTCGAAGAAGTAGTCGTCGGCGCGGGAGCCGGTGTCGACGAGCGCGGTGGCGAGGATGGTGAGCGAGCCGCCCTCCTCGGCGAGCCTCGCCGAGCCGAAGAACCGCTTGGGGCCGATCAGCGCGGAGGCGTCGACACCGCCGCTGAGCGTACGGCCGCCGGACGAGGCCGTGTTGTTGTGGGCGCGGCACAGGCGCGTCAGGGAGTCCAGGAGGATGACGACGTCACGGCCGTCCTCGACGAGCCGCTTGGCGCGCTCGACGGCGAGTTCGGCCAGCGCGATATGCGCCTTCGCGGGCTGGTCGAAGGTCGAGGCGAAGACCTCGCCGCGCACCGAGCGCCGCATGTCGGTGACCTCCTCCGGCCGTTCGTCGAGGAGCACCACCATCAGATGGGCCTCGGGGTGGTTCGTGGCGACGGACGCGGCGAGCTGCTGGAGCAGCACCGTCTTGCCGGTCTTGGGCGGCGCCACGATCAGCCCGCGCTGCCCCTTGCCGATGGGGGTGAACAGGTCGACGACGCGGGGCGTCACGCCGCCCTTCGCGGTTTCGAGACGCAGGCGCTGCCGCGGGTGCAGGGGAGTGAGCTCACCGAACTCGGGCCGCCCGCGCAGCTCCTGGACGGGGCGCCCGTTGACGCGCTCGACCGCGGCGAGGACACGCAGCCTGCCGCACGTCCCCTGGATCAAGTCGCCCTTGCGCAGGCCGAGTCGGCGGATCAGGGCGGTCGGAACCTGGACGTCGTGCGACGTCGGCAGGAGGTCGGCGAGGCGCAGGAACCCGGGCCCGTTGCCCGAGGTGTCGAGGACGCCCGCGGCCTGGACCGCGACCTCCTTCGGCTGCGTCGTGAACGCCTTTGTGGTGGTGGGGGGTTCGAGTGTGGTGGTCATCGGAATCGGTCCTTTCGAGGACGTTCGTACGAGAGCATGAGTGAGGTGGGATCCGGCGGGATCGGGGCGGTGACTGCACGCCCCGCGAGGCGGGCGGGCGAAGAGGCCCGTGAAAGCCCTGAGAAGCCTGTGGCCGGGAAGAAGCGATGCGGGGTACGGCGCGTCGGCGCCGCCTGGCGCATCGCTGACATCGATTCGACGAATCCCGCTGTAGCGGCGATTCGGAGAGGGAGACTGGCACCGGCGCCGAAGAGGCGGCTAGCACACGTGCCATTGGCACTGTAACACCCTGGGGGCGCCGTCCCGCAAGGGCTTACGTCACGGGCCGCGGTGCCGACCCGGCCCGGGAGCCCTGCTCGAACCCATCACCACAGCCCCTGCGGCCCCAGGCGCGGCCTATGCTGAGCCACGATGTTCGCACCCGAAGGCCCCACCGTCCGCGAGCTCGCCGTCCAGGCGCTGTCCTCCGTCGAGCACGGCTACGACCTGCTCGCCCCCAAGTTCGACCGCACGCCGTTCCGCACGCCCCGGTCGGTCCTCGCACCGGTCACCCGTGCCCTGCGCCGCATGGGCCCCTTCGAGCGCGGACTCGACCTGTGCTGCGGGACCGGCGCGGGGTTCGGCGTGCTGCGGCAGGTGTGCCGCGAGCGGCCCGTCGGGGTCGACATCAGCGCGGGCATGCTCACGGCGGGCCGCGCGGCCCACACGAGCGGCGCGGACCTGGTGCGCGCCGACGCCCTCGCGCTGCCCTTCGGGCCGGCCTTCGACCTGGTCGTCTGCTTCGGGGCGTTCGGCCACTTCCTGGCACGGCAGCGGCCCGCGCTGTTCGCCCAGGTCCACTCCGTGCTGAGGCCGGGCGGACGCTTCGCGTTCCCGGTGCCGGCTCCCGCGCGGCCCGGCTCCCGCGGCTACTGGTCGATGCTGGCCTTCGACGGCGCGATGCGGGTCCGCAACGCGCTGTGGCGGCCACCCTTCGTCATGTACTACCGCGGCTTCCGCCTCGGCGATGTACGGAGCGAGCTGGTCGCTGCCGGTTTCGACGTGGAGCTCCAGGCGCTGCCCGAACTCGGTGAGCGCTCCGACGGCAGCCCCCGGTGCCGCCTCCTGGTGGCCACGAAGACCGGCGCGCCCCGCTAAACGGCGGTCTCGGGCGCGCCGCCCGCCTGCCGTACGTCCTCGTGGAGATGCACGATCAGCCAGCGGCCGGCCGCGGGGTCCTTGCGCAGGACGGCCGTGTTCCGCAGCAGCTCGGGACGGAGCGGGGTGCCGTCCGGGCCGGGCGCGTATGCGACGCGCAGCCAGTAGCGCAGGACCGCTGTGTCACCGAAGACGTCGACGACCGGGTCGTACGGGCGAAGCCCGCTCCCCACGGGCCCGTCCTCGGACTCGGGCCGCTCGTCCCGCACCCGGTCCAGGTCCGGCTTGCCGAGCAGCAGCGGCTCGGCGGCCGGGTCCCAGATCGTCGCCTCCGGGTCGAGCCGGGCGTCGATCTGGGCGCGGTCCCCGGTGGCGTACGCCTCGTACATGCCGGTCACGACGGACCAGACGGCGGCCACGTCGCCGGGCGCCGCGCCCGGCCTGGCCAGTGCGGGGCGGGCGGACACGGCGGACTCGGGCATGAGGGATGCTCCTGGTCGGACGGGGGAGGCGCGCCGGGGCGACGCGGATGCCAGGCCACCGTAACGGGTCGTCGGTGACGGGTGACCGGTCGGGCCGCAGCGACAGACAGGTGGGCGGGGCTCCGACGCAGGCCCCAGGGGTGCGGCCGGTTCGCGGCCGGTGGAGTGGGCGGGTGGTGCGCTCAGTGCGTCGTGTCCTGCGGGAACGTCAGCTGGCCGCTCATCCACTGCATGGCCGGCGCGATCTCCCGCTGCCATGTCGTGAAGCGGTGGCTGCCGCGCGGCAGGATGATCTGGGCCGACGTCATGGGCGGCTTGACCGCGTGCAGGAACCTCATCGTGTCGCTGAAGTCCGTCTCGCCCGACCTGCTGCTGGCGGCGAGGACGGACACGCGCGGCACGGGCAGGTTCTCCAGGCGCCAGATCAGGTCGTGCTCGCGTTGTCGCTGGGCGGCGTGGGGACCCGAGCCGAAGAGGCTGCCTGTCGTCAGGTCGTCGCCGATCCTGTAGTCCGCCGACAGCGCGGCCGCCGACGTGTACACACCGGGGTGGCGCAGGGTGAGCTGGAGTGCGCACGTGCCGCCCGACGAGTATCCGAGGGCGCCCCACGCACTCGGGTCGTGGCCCACGCGGTACGCCCGCTTGAGCGCCTCAGGCAGGTCCTTCGTGAAGAACGTCTCGGCCCGCGGACCGCCCGGCACGTCCACGCACTCCGTGTCACGGGGCGGCGCGATCGTCGGGCGCACCATCACGATCACCGTCGGCTGCATCCTGTCCGCCCGCAGCAGCCGGTCCGCGGTCTGGGGGACCTGGAGGTACTGGGCGAGGTTCATGATGCCGCCCGGATAGCCGCTGATCGCGACCATCACGGGGAAGCGCTGGCGGTGGAACTGATTCTGGAAGTACTGCGGCGGCAGATACACGAAGGCCGGGTTCACTGCCCGGCTGCGCCGTCCGACGATCTTGACCGACTCGACCCGGCCGACCTGCGCCGCGGGCCCGTGCGGAATCCCCGTCACCCGATCGAGGCCCTGCGGCCCGGCGGGCTGCACCAGACCGCCGCGCACCGCGCCGACCGTGGTGTAGATGCCGCCGTGGCCGAGCGCCGTGACCTCGGCGGGCGCCTTGTCGACATGGCCGAGCAGCTCGTCCCACGAGCCGTAGAAGTCGAAGTTCGTGTTCACGGCGACGGCGAACGCGGTGAGGATCGTGAGCTGGGTCGCGCCGATCACGCCGAGTCGGCCGAGCACGGCGGCGGGCCCTCGCCGGGCGAGCCGTGGCCACACCCAGACCGTGAGCGCCACACACCCCAGGGCGGCCAGCACCGTCGCGTATTCGAGTGCCCGGCTCGTCAGGCCCATGGTTTCCTCAACTTTCAGCCGTCATCTGCGCTGTTCGGCAGTTTTCACCGGGAAAGAGGCGCGACGGCCGAGGAAGGTTTGCCGGCCACCGCGTTCTTACCGTGCTGTTGTGTCGCTCTTACTCCAGCGATGTGGAGCACTCCTACGCTCGGTCACTGTGAAACAACGCCCCGCCGCCGTGGCAGGTCACACGTGCCTGATCATCGGAATTCTGGACATCGCGTCGGCGATCTCCCCGCACATGCACGAGACCCGCATAGAGCGCATCGCGCCCTACGTGCCGGGCCTGGCCGAGGAGGTGGCGCGCGCCGCCGCGCTCGCCGCGGGGCTGCTGCTCGTCATGCTCGCCAGGGGCTTGCGCCGCCGTAAACGGCGCGCCTGGGAGGCGGCCGTGGGGCTGCTCGCGGTCAGCGCGCTCGTCCAGGGCGTGCGCCACCATGCCCTGATCCCCGCGACGGTCTCGGCCGTCCTGTGCGTCGTGCTCGTCGCCTACCGCGAGGAGTTCTACGCGCTCGGCGACCCGCGCGGCAGAACGCGAGCCCTGTGGAACCTCGTCGTCCTCGGCGGCAGCAGCTTCGGGCTCGGGCTCCTCGTCGTCGGCGTGCGCGCGAACCAGGAGGCGGGCCGCTCCATCGTGTTCACCGAACGGGTCCAGGAGGTCGCCTACGGCCTGTTCGGTGCGTCGGGCCCGATCGCGTACAGCAGCGACAAGGCCGCCGACATCGTCCAGTTCTCGTTGCTCGCGCTCGGTGTGGTCACCGCCGCCACCAGCGTCTATCTCGCCCTGCGGCCCGTCACCCTCCGCCCCGCCGACAGCGACGAACGGCTGCGTGCCCTCCTGGCCGACGAGGGCCGGCGCGACTCGCTCGGCTACTTCGCGCTGCGCGGCGACAAGAGCGTCCTCTTCTCGCCGTCCGGCAAGGCCGCCGTCGCCTACCGCGTGGTGTCCGGCGTCGCCCTGGCCGGTGGCGACCCCATCGGCGACTACGAGGCCTGGCCCGGCGCCATCAAGGAGTTCCTGCGGCAGTGCGCCCTGCACGCCTGGACCCCGGCCGTCATGGGGTGCAGTGAACTCGGCGGACAGGTGTGGGTCCGCGAGGGCGGCCTCAAGGCCCTGGAGCTGGGCGACGAGGCCATCGTCGACTGCGCGGCCTTCAGCCTCTCCGGACGCTCCATGCGCAACGTCCGGCAGATGGTCAACCGCATCGAACGCGCCGGCTACACCTGCCGCATGCAGCGCGTACGCGATCTGCCCGACGAGGAGAAGAAGCGGCTGCGCGAGGCCGCCGCCGCGTGGCGGGGCAGCGCCACCGAACGCGGGTTCTCCATGGCGCTCGGCCGGTTCGGCGACCCCGACGACGGGGACTGCGTCGTCGTCACCGCGCACCAGGACGACGAGGCGGGCAACGACCGCGTGCGCGCCCTGCTCCACTTCGTGCCCTGGGGCGAGGACGGTCTCTCCCTCGACCTGATGCGCCGCGACCGCACGGCCGAACCCGGCCTCAACGAACTCCTCATCGTGGCCGCCCTGCGGGGCGCGCCGGGGCTCGGAGTACGCCGTATGTCGCTGAACTTCGCGGTGTTCCGGGCCGCTCTCGCCCGCGGCGAACGCCTCGGCGCGGGACCGGTGCTGCGGGTGTGGCGGGGGCTGCTCGTGTTCCTGTCGCGCTGGTTCCAGATCGAGTCCCTGTACCGCTTCAACGCGAAGTTCCGCCCGGAGTGGGAGCCGCGCTTCGTCGTCTATCCCACGGTGCGCGAACTGCCGAGGATCAGCTGGGCCTGCCTCCAGGCGGAGGCGTTCGTCGTCCTGCCGCGCCCGGCGGAGCGGCTGCGTCAGCTGCTCAGGAGCCGGCCCGCCGCCCGCGAGGAGAAGCCGCAGCCGATGGAGGTCACCACCCCGTGACCAGCAGGTGGTTGATCAGCAGGGCGAGCACGGCCTGCGCGGTCAGCCACCCGCGGCGCCACCGCTCCGGCAGCAGAGCGGTGGCCGCGAGGAGCCAGACGGCGAACGGGAGCCAGATGCGCTCCGTCTCCGCCTTGCTCATGCCCGACAGATCGGCGGCCAGCAGGGCGAGCGCCGCGCCGAGGACGACAAGGGCGAGCCGCCCCTCCGGCTCCGCCCGGTCACGCAGGACACGTCCAGGGACCCGGCGCAGTCCCGCCACCGTGGCAAGGCCGACGATCAGCACGGTGCACGCGAGGTTGGCCCAGATCCAGTAGCCGTACGGCCGGATCCCGCCCGCTCCCTGGTAGTACCGCTCCGTCAGCAGGTGGTACGCCTCCCACCAGTTGAACCCGACGAGCGTGAACGCGACGGGCACGACGGCCGCTCCCACGGCGAACAGCGGCAGCGGCCGCACGGTCCGCGCCGTGAGCAGTGCGGCCGCCGCGACGAGGGCGATCAGCGTCAGCCCGTACGACAGATAGCAGGTGAGCCCGAACAGCAGTCCGCTGCCGAGGGCCGCCCAGCGGCTGCCGCGGGTGGCCGCCACCGCGAGGAGCGCCATCGACCACGCGGCGACCGCCGCGAAGTAGCCGTCGGCCGACGTGCCCATCCAGACCGCGGCCGGCGCGAGCGCCAGGAACGGCGCAGCGCGGCGCGCCGTCCGCTCGTCGGCGAGCGCGCGGACGGTGACGAGGACGGCGAGCGCCGCCGTGCACCCCACCGTGATGCACCACACCCCGGCCCACGCGCCGCCGCCGAGCCCGATCCGGTCCAGGCCGACGAAGGTCAGGGTCGCCGCGGGCGGATGCCCCGCGACATGGGGCGGCCAGTGGTCGGGGGAGTGCAGCAGGATGTGCCGCGTGAAGTCGCGCAGCGTCGCGCCGACGTCGTCGAACCGGTCGATGACCTGCAGATACTCGTACGAAGTGGTGAGGCGCCCGGCGATGCCCCGCTGCCAGCCGTCGATCAGCGCGAGCGAGAACGTCCACGCCGCCGACGCGGCCCACACGGCGGGCAGCAGCAGCCGCCACCGCAGCCGGGCGGCCACCACGGGCCCGTACGCGACGACCAGTACGGCGACCGAGATCGCCGCCGGGGTCCCCGGGCCCACATGTGGTTCCCAATGGCCGTACAAGGGAGCCCAGTTGACGTGCAGAGTGCCGTAGTGGTCCTGGATGTACCGGCCCACGAGGACGGCCGCCGTGACCAGGGCCACGGCGGCAGCGGCGGCAATCAGGTCACGGCGCGTCCCGGTGGAGGGTGGCGCGGTGCTGGGGGCGGCGGGGGGAGCTTCGACCTTCACATCCGGAACGCTAAGCGCCCGCACCGCCGATCGGTCGGCACCGCGAGGTGGCGTCACCGAACCGTCAGATCTTCCTGCGCCGATCCGCGGGCTGTGCGCAATACGGTCGGACCAGGTCGGCGGGCCCCCGCCGCGCACAGCCTGAAGGAACCACATGGGCGACTTCCCCCGCACTCTCCCCGATCCGTGGCGCAGCCCCCTGCGCGGCCCCCGCTTCACCGCGGTACTCGGCCTCGTCCTGCTCGTCGGGATGACCCTGCTCTTCCTGACCGGCCTCCTGTCATACGCCGCGTACAACCCGAACCTCGCGGCGGTCAACGACAAAACGCCCGACAAGGGGCTGCTCGGCTTCTATCTGTTCTCGTGGCCGACGGACCCGCACTGGCTGTACCGCCTCACTCAGGGACTGCACGTCACCGTGGGCATCACGCTCGTGCCCGTGCTGCTCGCCAAGCTGTGGTCGGTCGTGCCCAAACTGTTCGAGCTGCCACCCGTACGCTCCATCGGCCACGCCCTGGAACGTCTTTCGCTGCTCCTGCTCGTGGGCGGCGCGCTCTTCGAGTTCGTGACCGGCATCCTCAACGTGCAGCTCGACTACCTGTTCCCCGGCTCCTTCTACCCGCTCCACTTCTACGGCGCCTGGGTGTTCATCGGCGCGTTCGTCGTGCACGCCGTGCTGCGCGTACCGCAGGCGCTGCGTGTGCTGCGCGAGCGGAAGGCCGGACTGCCCGAGACGGGGGACCTGGTGGCGGCGAAGCCCGCCGAGCCCACCGTGTCGCGGCGCGGGGCGCTCGCCATGGTCGGCGGGGGTTCGCTCCTGCTGCTCGTCACGACGGCCGGCCAGAGCATCGGCGGGGTGTGGCGCCGCACCGCGCTGTTCGCCCCGCACGGCGGCTCCGACCCGGGCACGGGTCCCGGCCGCTTCCAGATCAACAAGACCGCCGCAGTGGCGGGCATCCGTACGGCCGACACCGGCGAGCCGTGGCGGCTCGTGGTCACCGGTCCGAAAGGCACCTCCCACCGGCTCACCCGTGACGATCTCCTCCGACTCCCGCAGCACACCTCGTCGTTGCCCATCGCCTGCGTCGAAGGCTGGTCCACGGACGACCAGCAATGGAGCGGCGTACGACTGCGGGACCTCGCTGTCCTCGCCGGGACCGACGGCGACGCCGACGTTTTCGTCGAATCCCTGCAACAGCGCGGCGCGTTCCGCAAGGCGGCCCTGCGGCACAATCAGGTGCACGACCCGCGCTCCCTGCTGGCCCTGCGCGTCAACGGAGCCGACCTCACCCTCGACCACGGATACCCGGCCCGCGTCATCGTGCCCGCGGCGCCGGGCGTCCTGAACACGAAGTGGGTCGCCCGCATGACGTTCGGAGCGCTGTGATGAACCGACGGAGTCGTTGGTACGGCGAGAGCCCGCTCCAACTCCTGCTCCTGGCCGCCTCGTTCGCCCTCGCGGGATATGCGGGCGTGCGGCTGCTCGAAGGCGACGTGTGGGCCGTGGCGATCTGGTTCGTCGGCGCGGCCCTCGTCCACGACCTGCTGCTCGTGCCGGCGTACTCGATCGCCGACCGCGCGGCGCGGACGGCGCTCGGCGACCGGAGCCGTACGGCGATGATCTACGTGCGCGTCCCCGCGTTCCTGTCGGGGCTGCTGTTCCTGGTGTGGTTCCCGCTGATCACGCGGGCGCGAGAGGACCACTACGTCCTCGTGACGGGGCATTCAGGGGAAGCGTTCCTGCCGCGGTGGCTGCTGCTGACGGCAGCGCTGTTCGCCGCGTCGGCCCTGTGGTTCGTGTCCGTTACGTTCCTTGCTCCCGCGTCGCCCTGGAGGCAGGCGCGCAGGGCGCGCCGTGAGGAGCGGGCGCGGGAGCGTGAACGGGAGCGTCAGCGGCGCAAGGAGACGAAGGAACGCCCGCCCTCGGACCACTGAGCGACCGACCGCCAGCCGAGCGGGCGCGCGTCGCGCAGCAGCGCGCGCGTGCCCACCCGGGCCCACGGGAACAGCGAGCCCGCGGCGCCCTGCCCGTCGTCCACCCGCACCTCCACTCGCTCGTCCATGTCGAGCGGAGCCGTCTCGGCGATCAACAGTCCACCGGGCGCGGTGAGTTCGGCGACCCGGGACAGCAGGGCCCCCGGGTCGCCGCCGATGCCGATGTTGCCGTCGAGAAGGAGTGCCGTCCCCCAACGGCCCTCGCCGGGCAGGGGGGCGAAGACGGACCGCTGCAGAGCGGCGCCGCCCAGGCGGACCGTCCGCGCGACCGCGGCCTCACTCACGTCGATGCCGAGCGCGCGGTGCCCGGCCGCGGCAAGTGCGGCGACGATGCGGCCCGGGCCGCAGCCGATGTCGAGGACAGCGCCCTCGCAGCGGCGCAGCGCCGAGAGGTCGGCCGTGTCGGCGACCGCGCACCAGCGCTCCACCTCGAGCGGCAGCAGCCATCCGTCCGCGCGCCGCAGGAACAGGGGGCCCCGCTCGTTGCGCACGGCGTCGGTGTAGGGGTCCGTACACCAGGCCGGTGCCGCCTCGCGCGCCGTGGTCATGAGCGGACCACCCGCGTCAGCCGCGCGTGCTCGGCGGCGAACCGGCCGTCCGGCGCGTCGGCCGCCACCAGGGCGGCGTCGTGGGCCGTGTCGACGTCCCGAAGGACCGGCAGGTCCCGTACGCGCAGCTCCGCATCCGTGAGCCGGGCCCGCTGGGCCGCACCCGTGTGCGCCGTCGACATCGGCACACCCCGCAGCAGTTCCGGATCGGGCTCGGCGAGCCCGAGCGCCCAGAACCCGCCGTCGTCGGCGGGCCCGAACCATGCGTCGCAGCCCCGCCAGGCGTCGGGCCCGAGAGCGGGCGCGAGCAGCGCGGGCGTCGCCTGAGGCGTGTCCATCCCGATCAGGACGGCCGGCCCGGTACACCCGGCGAACGCCGCTGCGAGCCGCTCGTCCAGACTTCCGCCGCACTGCGGGACCACGTCGATCCCGGGCGGCAGCCATGCTCCGGGCGCCCCGTCGAGCACCAGGACGCGACGCCGCGCGGGCGTGGCGAGCGCTGCGTGGAGTGTGTCGACGAGCGAGGCCTCGGCCAGGTGCGCGGCCTCCTCGGGTGTGAACGGCGGCGTGAGCCGCGTCTTGACCCGCCCCGGCACCGGGGACTTGGCGATGACGAGGAGCGTGGTGCCGTGCCGCCGCGCTGCGGGCGATCCGCCGGCGGTCACCGCGACGCCGCCTCTCCGCGCGCGGAGAGCGCCGTCCGCGGCTTCTCCGCGAGGACCCCGCGCATGTCACGTACCGCCTGCCAGGTGCCCCGCCAGGTGCCCGTGACCTTGGACTTTCCCGTACGGGGTCGGTAGGGCACCGGGCGCTCCTCGATGTGCCAGCCCGCGTCGGCGGCCCGGACGACCATCTGGAGGGGGTAGCCGCTGCGACGGTCCGTGAGGTCCAGGCCGAGAAGGGATGTGCGGCGTGCGGCCCGCAGCGGGCCCAGGTCGTGCAGCCGCAGTCCGGTGCGCCGGCGCAGCATCCCCGCCAGCGCGAGGTTCCCGGCGCGCGCGTGCACGGGGAAGGCGCCACGGCCCTGCGGCCTGCGCCGGCCGAGCACGAGATCGGCCCGGCCCTCGATGACGTCCTCGACGAACGTCGTCAGCAGAGCCGGATCGAGCGACGCGTCGCAGTCGCAGAAGCAGACCACTTCCGCGTCGGACGCCAGCAGGCCCGCGTGGCAGGCGGCCCCGAAGCCGCGCCGGGGCTCCGTCACCACGGTCGCGCCCAGGGAACGGGCGATGTCGGGGGAGCCGTCGGTGGACCCGTTGTCCACGACGAGTGCCCGCCAACCGTCCGGGATGCGAGCCAGCACCCACGGCAGCGCGGCGGCCTCGTCGAGGCAGGGCAGCACGACATCGACCGAGGGGGCCAGGTCGCGGAGGGAGGGGAAGTCAGGGGGGATCACAGTGTCACCCTACGAATCCAAACCGGACATTTCGGCTCTCAGCTCCTTACGAAACGCGGACGTCGGACGCGGACGGCCCCTCCGGTGCCTCCGATCGGCGCCCCCGGGTGCGACGCTGGTGGAATGCAGACACCACCGCTCGGCCGCGTCCTCGTCGTCGACGACGACCCGACCGTCGCCGAGGTCGTCGCGGGCTACCTGGACCGCGCGGGCTACGACGTCGACCGCGCGGCCGACGGCCCGGCCGCCCTCGACCGCGCCGACGTGCACGGGCCCGACCTGGTCGTCCTCGACCTGATGCTGCCCGGCATGGACGGCCTCGAGGTGTGCCGCAGGCTCCGGGCACGCGGCCCCGTCCCCGTGATCATGCTGACGGCGCGCGGCGACGAGGACGAGCGCATCCTCGGCCTCGAGGTCGGCGCGGACGACTACGTGACCAAGCCGTTCAGCCCGCGCGAGCTGGTCCTGCGTGTCGAGTCGGTGCTGCGCCGGGCCCGAGCGGCCACGGCACCCAAGCCGGCGGGACCGCTGCGCGCGGCCGCCCTCACCATCGACCCGGCGGCCCGTCGCGCCACCAAGTCGGGGGACGAACTCGCCCTGACGATAAGGGAGTTCGACCTCCTCGCCTTCTTCCTGCGCCACCCCGGCCGCGCCTTCTCCCGCGAGGAGCTCATGCAGCAGGTGTGGGGCTGGGACTTCGGCGACCTGTCGACCGTCACGGTCCACGTCCGCCGGCTGCGCGGCAAGATCGAGGACGACCCGGCGGCACCGCGCCTCATCCAGACGGTCTGGGGCGTCGGCTACCGCCTGGACCCGGGCGGCCCGCACGGCGACGCCGCGCAGCCCGACCGGGCACCGGCAGACGGGACCGAACCCCGTGCATGACATGCTCCTCATCGCCCTCTTCGCGTTTCTCGGCGCCGTCGGTGCGGGCCTCCTCGGCGCGCTCGCCCTGTTCGTGCTGCGCCGCCGCTCCCTGACCGTGTCGCTCACGGTCGTCGCCGCCGTCGCCGTGACGGCGATGCTCGCCGGAACGCTCGTCGTGGCCTGGGCGATGTTCCTGTCCCCGCACGACCTGTCCGTCGTGACGACCGTCGCCGCGATGGCCGCCACCGTGTCGCTTGCGACCGCGCTGCTCCTCGGCCGCTGGGTCGTGGCCCGCAGCAAGGCACTCACCCTCGCCGCCCGCTCCTTCGGTGACGGCGGCAGCTTCGCGGCGCCCCTCGCCCCCGCGACGGCGGAACTCGCCGCGCTCTCGAGGGAGCTGGAGGCCACCAGCGCCAAGCTGGCCGCGTCCAGAGACCGTGAGCGCGCCCTGGAGACCTCGCGCCGCGAGCTCGTCGCCTGGATCTCGCACGATCTGCGCACCCCGCTCGCCGGGCTCCGCGCGATGTCCGAGGCCCTGGAGGACGGCATGGCGGCCGACCCGGACCGCTATCTGCGCCAGATCCGCACCGAGGTCGAGCGCATGAACGACATGGTGGGCGACCTCTTCGAACTGTCGCGCATCCACGCGGGGACCCTCGTCCTGAGCCCGTCCAGGGTCTCCCTCCACGACCTGGTGGGCGACGCGCTCGCGGGCGCCGACCCGCTCGCCCGCGAACACGGCGTCCGCCTCGTCGGCGACCGCATCGACAAGATCCCCGTCGAGGTCGACGGCAAGGAGATGAGCCGCGTCCTCGGCAACCTCCTCGTCAACGCGATCCGTCGCACCCCGGCGGACGGCACGGTCGCCGTGGCGGCGGCCGGCTCGACGGACGGCGTGGTCCTCACGGTCACGGACGGCTGCGGCGGCATCCCTGAGCAGGATCTGCCCCGCGTCTTCGACACGGGGTGGCGCGGCAGCCACGCCCGTACACCTCCGTCGGGCGCGGGCCTCGGGCTCGCCATCGTCAGAGGAATCGTCGAGGCCCACAGGGGCAGCGCCGCCGTGCGCAATGTGGCGGGCGGCTGCTGCTTCGAGGTGACGCTCCCGGCGGCGGGGGTGTAGCCCGCAGGTGCCACGTCGCCGGGGCTGTCACCTCACTCACCTCACCCCAGCTCGGCCTTGGCGAACTCCGTCATCCCCTCCTCGAACCCCACCTCGGCGCGCCACCCCAGCTCGGCCCTGAGCCGGGCCGGGTCCGCTGTGATGTGCCGTACGTCGCCGAGCCGGTACTCGCCCGTCACGACAGGCATCGGCCCGCCGTACGCGGCGGCGAGGGCGTGGGCCATCTCGCCCACCGTGTGCGGGTCCCCGCTGCCCGTGTTGTACGCGACGCACGTGTCGGAGGGCCGGTCGCTCATCGTCTCGAGCGCGAGCGCGTTGGCCGCGGCCACGTCGTGCACGTGCACGAAGTCCCGCCGCTGGCGGCCGTCCTCGAAGACGCGCGGGGCCTCACCCCGGGCCAGAGCCGACCGGAAGAAGGACGCGACGCCCGCGTACGGGGTGTCGCGCGGCATCCCCGGCCCGTACACGTTGTGGTAGCGCAGCGACACCGCGCGGCCGCCGGTGGCCCGCGCCCAGGACGACGCCAGGTGTTCCTGGGTGAGCTTCGTCGTCGCGTACACGTTGCGGGGGTCCGTGGGGGCGTCCTCGCCGACGAGGCCGGGACTCAGCGCGGCGCCGCACCGTGGACACGCGGGCTCGAAGCGGCCGTCGCGCAGGTCGGCCTCGGCGCGCGGCCCCGGGCGTACGACTCCGTGGCGCTCGCACTCGTACCGCCCCTCCCCGTACACGACCATCGACCCGGCGAGCACCAGATCCCTCACCCCCGCCGAGGCCATCGCGGCGAGCAGCACGGCCGTGCCGAGGTCGTTGCGGGAGACGTAGTCGGGGGCGTCGGCGAAGTCCTTGCCGAGCCCGACCTTCGCCGCCTGATGACACACAGCGTCGATGCCGGCGAGGGCCGACTCCACGGCGGCGGGGTCGCGTACGTCCGCGACGACCCAAGGATGCGGTGCGTCCGGGCCGGGTGGCCGGACGTCGAGCACGACGACCTCATGTCCTCGCGCGGAGAGAGTGTCCACGACCGCTGACCCGATGAACCCGGCACCGCCGGTGACCAGTACACGCATGCCGCCCACGCTATGCGGGACGGGGCGCGGGGAGGGTTCTCCCCGCCGGTACGTCACGGCTCCGTAAGGCTTGTGCGAACGGAGTTCGGTATCGCGCGGCAGCTCGTACCCGACTAGCGTGAATCGGGGGAACCGGGACGAAACGCACCACCGTCGCCCGGAACATCTCACCCCCGGCACCACCACTCGGAAGAAGGGTTCGCGCCATGGCCGCACGACCGGAGGGCGCGCCCGTCTGGGCCGACGCCATGTTCCCCGATCTGGAGGCCGCCAAGCGCTTCTACGGCGAGCTCCTCGGCTGGACGTTCGAGGAGGGGCAGGAGGAGTACGGCAACTACACCCAGGCGAAGTCGGACGGCAAGCGGGTCGGCGCGCTCTCGCCGCAGATGCCGGGCATGGAGGGCACCCCGCCGGCCTGGAACCTGTACCTGGCCACGCCCGACGTCAACGCCACCGCGGCCCGCGTCAAGGAGGCCGGCGGCACCCTGCTGATGGAGCCCATGGAGGTCGGAGACTTCGGCACGATGGTCACCGTCCGGGACCCGGCCGGCGTCTTCTTCAGCCTCTGGCAGCCGGGCACGCACGACGGGTTCGAGAAGGTGGGAGAGCCCGGTGCGTACGCCTGGGCCGAGGTGACGACACGTGACACCGAGAAGACGGACGGATTCTTCGAGGCCGCCTTCCCGTACGAGGTCCGGAAGATGGCCGACGAGGACGTCGACTTCAACATCTGGCAGCTCGACGGACAGCCGCAGCTCGGCCGCTTCAAGATGACCGAGGACTTCCCGCCGCAGGTCCCGTCGTACGTCAACGTCTACTTCGCGGTCGACGACTGCGACGCGGCGGTCGCCACGGTGACCAGGCTCGGCGGAAAGCTCCACTACGGCCCGATGGACACCCCGTTCGGCCGGTTCGCGGCGGTGACGGACCCGCAGGGCGCCGCTTTCTCGGTGATCGACCTGAGCACGACCGAGGGCGAGATGCCCGACCTCACCTGAGGCGGGATCCGTCAGGGAATCGAGAAGCCGAGCGCGCCCGCGGCCAGTTCCGCGGTGGGCTGTGTCCAGCGCTCGGCCATCGCGTTCCGGGTGGACAGCGAGCGCAGCTCCGCCCGGTCGAGATAGAGCGTGCCGTGCAGATGGTCCGTCTCGTGCTGCACGATCCGGGCGGGCCACCCCGTGAACTCCTCGTCCACGGCGTGGCCCCGCTCGTCGAGCCCCCGCAGCCGCACGTGCTGATGCCGGGCGACCACGGCCTGGAGGCCGGGCACGCTCAGACAGCCCTCGAAGAACGCGGCGCGGTGGGCCCCCACGGGTTTGTACGACGGGTTGATCAGGACGCGGAACGGCTGCGGCACCCGGCCGCGCGCCTCCCGCACCTCGTCGGGGACCTCGGCCGCGTCCTCGATGACGGCGATCCGCAGCGGGACGCCGATCTGCGGTGCGGCGAGTCCGACGCCTGGGGCGGCGTGCATCGACGCGCGCATCGCGGCGATCAGGCGTTCCAGGAGCGCGGGCGCGAGCTGACCGTCGTAGGTCTGCGCGGGGGACCGCAGCACGGGGTCGCCCGCCTCCACGACCGGCAACGGGTGCTCGCCCGCGAGCAGTTCCTCGACGTGGTCACTCAGGGGTACGGGGGACATCGCGCCAGCATGCCAAGAAGGATCACGCGTCGGCAACGTCCACCGCGCCACGCGCATCGTTGCGGCCTCGTGAACATTTCCCCGGCGAGGGAATGAGACCGCGGTGACACGGGCTTTCATCAGAGGGCGGCCATGGTCGGCACGGCCGCTCCACCAGTCCGAACGTCCACCGCCGTCTCCTGGGAGCCCGCCGTATGTCCGTCCCGGCCGCCGCCACCGCCCACCCGCTCGACAACCCCGCGCACGCCTCCCTCACCGGCCCGCACGCGCACTTCGCCGAGTGGCGGGGCCGGATCGTGCGGTACCCCCTCGACGTGACGCCGTGGCTCGCGCTGCCGGACGAGCCCGGACCCGGGGACTGGGCGGATCTCGCGGCGCTCGCCGGGCCGGGCGAGACGGTCCCGCTACTGGGGATGCGCGCGGCGCCGCCCGAGGGCTGGGAACTCACGATGAGCATGGACGGCGTGCAGCTCGTCGACGACGGCGTGGCCGCGGAGCCGGACGCGGAGGCCGTGCTCCTCGGCGCGGCCGACGTGCCCGAGATGCTGGACCTCGTGGCGCGCACCCGGCCGGGCCCGTTCCTGCCCCGCACCGTCGAGCTCGGCACGTATCTCGGGATCCGCAGGCAGGGCGCGCTCGTGGCGATGGCGGGGGAGCGCCTGCACCCGCCGGGCTGGACGGAGATCAGCGCCGTCTGCACCGACCCGGACCACCGCGGCCAGGGGCTCGCGGCCCGCCTCGTCCTGGCCGTCGCGGCGGGGATCAAGGACCGCGGCGAGACCCCGTTCCTGCACACGGCGGCGGGCAACGCGAACGCCATCAGGCTCTACGAGTCCCTGGGCTTCCGGCTGCGGCGCACCACGAAGTTCATGACGGCCCGGGTCCCGGAGTTCGACCACGCCGCCGCCCGCTGAGCGCTGACGCGCGCGGTCCTCGGGGTGGCTCAGGCGTCTTCCCGGACCTGCGCGTTGTAGCGCAGGAGATAGTCCGCGAAGCGGACGAGATCCTCCTCGGGCCAGTCCCCCACCCGCTCCTGGAACGCCTGACGGCGGCTGACGGTGACCTGGGCGAGGATGTCGGCGCCCGCCTCGGTCGGATGGAGGACCTGGACGCGGTGGTCGTCCGGGTCCACCCGGCGCATCACGAGCCCGGCCCGCTCCAGCGCGGTCACCTGCCGGCTCACCGTCGACTTGTCGAGGGCGTAGTGCGTGGCGAGGTCCGTCGCCCGGCAGCCGCCCTTCTCGTCCAGGTGGCTGAGCAGGGTGTACGACACGAGGGACAGCTCGGGGTGCATCCGTCCGGCCATTGCTCTGGCGCGCCGCGCGAAGGACGTCATCTCGCGCTGAATGGTCTCGACTGCCGTCTCGCGGTCTGTCACGTGCTGTCCTTTCCCCGCTTCTCGTTGCATTCTACAACCGAGGGGTGGGGTGCGCCGCGGGCAGGCGGGTTCCCGTGCCCGGAGCTAGCCTCCTGAGCATGAGCGACCCCAGTGATGTGCCCGCCCGCTACACAGTTCTGGTCAAGCCCCAACTCGCCGACAAGGACGGACACCCCGTGCACGGCAACCCCCTGCGCGTGGTGTCCGTCGAGGCCACGGGGTCGTCCGGGGAGTCCGGCTATCCGCGCTTCGAGGGCGAAGGGGTGCAGGTGGAGATCGACCCGCTCACCCGCTCCGTCGAGGCCGTGACGGTGGACGGTGAGGAGCTGCCGTACGGGTGGGTGGCGGAGATCGCCGCGGACTGACCGGCTGCCCGGCCGGGCTTTGGCGGCGGGGTGCGTCGGCGCCGCGTCGACGTGGCGCAGCTCTCTTATGCAACTTGTTGCAAAAGCGAGCTGCCGTCGTCTACAACTGTGACGACGTTCGCCGCGCACGGAGGGCCACCATGAGCCGATACCCGCACCTGCTCACCCCGCTCGACCTCGGATTCACCACGCTGCCCAACCGGGTCCTGATGGGCTCCATGCACGTGGGGCTCGAGGAGGCGGAGAACGGCTTCGCGCGCATGGCGGAGTTCTACGCCACCCGCGCCCGCGGCGGCGTCGGCCTCATGGTCACCGGCGGCATCGCCCCCAACGAGGCCGGACGCCCCTGGGCCGGCGGCGCGAAGCTGACCACCGAGGCGGAGGCCGACGAGCACCGTCAGGTCACCGACGCGGTGCACGCGGCGGGTGGGAAGATCGCGATGCAGATCCTCCACTTCGGCCGCTACGCCTACCACGAGGACCTCGTCGCCCCCAGCCCGCTCCAGGCGCCGATCAGCCCCTTCCCGCCGCACGAGCTCACCGACGCCGAGGTCGAGCAGACCGTCGAGGACTTCGCGCGCGCCGCCGAACTCGCGCAGCGCGCGGGCTACGACGGCGTGGAGATCATGGGCTCCGAGGGCTACCTCATCAACGAGTTCATCGTCGCCGCCACGAACCAGCGCGCCGATCGCTGGGGCGGCTCGTACGAGAATCGCATCCGCTTCCCCGTCGAGATCGTCCGCCGTGTCCGCGAGCGCGTCGGCACGGACTTCATCCTCATCTACCGGCTCTCGATGATCGACCTCGTGCCCGGCGGCTCCACCCTCGAAGAGGTCGTGCAGCTCGCCAAGGAGATCGAGGCGGCCGGCGCCACCATCATCAACACCGGCATCGGCTGGCACGAGGCCCGCATCCCGACCATCGCCACCTCGGTGCCGCGCGGCGCGTACACCTTCGTCACCAAGAAGGTCATGGGCGAGGTCTCCATCCCGCTCGTCACCACGAACCGCATCAACACCCCTGAGATCGCCGAGGAGTTGCTCGCCGACGGCTGCGCCGACATGGTGTCCCTGGCGCGGCCCCTGCTCGCCGACCCGGACTTCGTGGCGAAGGCCCAGGCCGAGCGCTCCGAGACCATCAACACCTGCATCGGCTGCAACCAGGCATGCCTGGACCACACGTTCAGCGGCAAGATCACCTCCTGCCTCGTCAACCCGCGTGCCTGCCACGAGACCGAGCTGGTCCTCGCGCCGACCCGCCTGCGCAAGCGCGTCGCCGTCGTCGGCGCGGGCCCCGCCGGCCTCGCCTGCGCCGTCTCCGCCGCCGAACGCGGCCACGCCGTCACCCTCTTCGACGCCGCGTCCGAGGTCGGCGGTCAGCTCAACATCGCCCGCAAGGTACCCGGCAAGGAGGAGTTCGACGAGACCCTGCGCTACTACCGGGCGCAGCTCGAACTGCACGGCGTGGACGTCCGGTTGAACACCCCCGTCACCGCAGCCGACCTCACCCCGGACGCTTACGACGACGTGGTCGTCGCCACCGGCGTCACCCCGCGCACCCCCGAGATCGAGGGAATCGACCACCCCAGCGTCGTCGGCTACCTCGACGTCCTGCGTGACGGCGCGCCCGTCGGGGAGCGCGTCGCGATCGTCGGCGCGGGCGGCATCGGCTTCGACGTCGCCGAGTACCTCACCGACAGCGGCGACAAGGCGAGCCAGGACCCGGCGACGTACTTCCGGCAGTGGGGCGTCGACATGGACTACCAGGGCCGCGGCGGCCTCGCCAAGCCCGACCGGCCCGCCCCGCCGCGCGCCGTCCACCTCCTCCAGCGCAAGACCTCGAAGGTGGGCGCCGGACTCGGCAAGACCACCGGCTGGATCCACCGCACCGAACTGCGCCACCGCGGCGTCACCATGGTCGCGGGCGCCACGTACGACCGCATCGACGACGCGGGCCTGCACGTCACCGTCGACGGCAGCTCCACGGTCATCCCCGTCGACACCGTCGTCCTGTGCACCGGCCAGGACCCGCGCCGCGGCCTGTACGACGACCTGCTCGCCGCCGGCCGCGAGGCGCACCTGATCGGCGGCGCCGACGTGGCCGCCGAGCTGGACGCCAAGCGCGCCATCCGCCAGGGCACCGAGCTGGCCGCGGCGCTGTGAGACCGGCGGTCACGTGGCCGGGCCCGCCGGCCGCGTGACCGCCTCCGCATAAGGTGCAGCCATGTCACTCCCGCACGCGATCCTCACGGCCCTCCTGGAGAAGCCGTCGTCCGGCCTCGAACTGACGCGCCGCTTCGACAAGTCGATCGGCTACTTCTGGTCGGCCACGCACCAGCAGATCTACCGCGAGCTGGGCCGCCTGGAACGCGAGGGGTACATCAGGGCCCTGCCCGCGCCGACGCCCGCGCGCGGCCAGAAGAAGGAGTACGAGGTCCTGCCCGAGGGCCGCAGCGAACTGGCCCGCTGGACCGCCGCGAGCCAGGACCCGAAACCGCTGCGCGACCCGCTGCTCCTGCGCCTGCGCGCCGCCGCCGTCGTCGGCACGGACGGCATCGAGGCCGACCTGCGCCGCCATCTCGACCTGCACCGGCGGCAGTTGGCGGAGTACGAGGAGATCGAGAGGCGCGACTTCCCGCCCGGCCTCGACGCCGTCGAGGACCGGCTGCAGCACGTCGTGCTGCGCGCGGGCATCGACCTGGAGACGTTCTGGGCCGGCTGGCTCGAACAGACCCTGGAGGAACTCGGCCTCGACCCGTCCTAGGGCCTGTCGTCTAGACGAGCGTCGCCGCCTCCGGGTCCCAGTCGGCCGGTACGGGCGGCGGCGCCGTGGGACAGGTGGCGACGTGGGTGAACTCGGCGTGTTCGGCCGAGCGCGTGATCGCCGTCATCGTCTGCAGGACGTGCAGGGCCAGCGTCCCCGACGCACGCGGCGCACCGCCCCGGCGGATCGCGCGCGCCAGGTCGAGCACGCCGAGCCCCCGCCCGTCGGTGCGCCCCGCGACCGGCAGCTCGCGCCAGTCGTCCGCCCCGTTGGCCCGCACCTTCAGCGGCCCGCGGAAGGTGTTGGGGTCCGGCACCGCGAGGACGCCCTCCGTGCCGGTGACCTCGAACTGGATGCGCGGCAGCGCCGAGTCGAAGCTGAACACCGACGTCGCCCGCACCCCCGACGCGAACTCGACGAGCGCCGACACATGCGTCGGCACCGCCACCGGGAACACCTGCCCCGCTTTGGGCCCCGACCCGACGACGCGCTCCTCGCGCGCGCGTGCCGCCGAGGCCGCCACCCGTGACACCCCGCCGAACAGCGCTACCAGCGAGGTCAGATAGTAGGGCCCGAGGTCGAAGAGCGGGCCCGCGCCCGGCTGGTAGAAGAATGCCGGATCGGGGTGCCACCGCTCCGGTCCGAGGCCCTGCACCGCGGTCGTCGCCGCCACCGGTTCACCGATGTGCCCGGCCCCGACCGCCCGCAGCGCCGACTGGAGCCCCGCGCCGAGGAACGTGTCCGGCGCGTTCCCCACGAGCAGCCCCCGCTCCGTCGCCTCGGCGAGCACCTTCTCCGCCTCGCCGGGGGCCAGGGCGATCGGCTTCTCGCCGTACACGTGCTTACCGGCCCGCAGTGCCCGTGTCGCGACCTGCGCGTGGGCGGCCGGCACGGTGAGGTTCACGACGAGCTCGACCTCGGGAACGGCGAGCACCGTCGCCACATCGCCGGCGACCGGTACGCCGTGCTCGCGCGCGACGGCCGTGGCGCGGTCCGCGTCGAGGTCGGCAACGCCCACCACGCGCAGATCGGGAAAGGCGGACAGCGTCCGCAGATACTGCTTGCTGATGACGCCCGCTCCGACGACGGCGACACCGACCGGCCCCGAACTCACACTGCCCCCAAGGCGGATGCGTGGATGGTGCGGCCGCTCCCGCGCGGCTGCGGAGACGGTAGGACGCTTCGAGGGGAGCGGACAAGGGCGCGTCCCGGGCCTGGACACAGAGATGCCACGGACCCAGATCCGGTGGTGTGCCCCACGCCTGCGCAGGAACCGGGCGCTGCCGCCGACTCCCGCGGCCATGAGAACCCTGCTCAGGACCCGGTGGTGACGCTCCGTTCGGCGGAGTAGGCGCCCCACGTCCCGTCGGGCAGCTGGGCGCGGATCCGCACCCGGTGCCGGACGCCGGCCTCCTTGCCCACGTAGAAACTGTTCCGCGCCGTGCCCTTGGGCGGGGCGTCGCCCCAGACGAGCGTGGTCGCCTGCCTGCCGTCGAGATAGATGCGGTACGCGGGTACGGTGCCGCCCGTGCGCGGCGGCGTCCACGACAGGTCGATGTAGTACGCCCCGCCGGCCCGGCGGGACGCGGCGCGGAAGTCGGTGGGCGCGGAGCCGGGACCCTCGTCGGAGCCCTTCGCGGTAGTGAGCCTCAGGGCCGGGCCCGCGGGTGAGGTGTTGTCGGCGGCGTCGCGCGCCTTCACGGTGAACGCGTAGGCGGTGCCCGGCCGCAGCCCGGTGATCAGCGCCCGGGTCTCGCCCCCGCCGACGCTGTGGATCTTTGAGGCGCCCTGGTAGATGTCGTACGAGACGACGCCCTTGTCGTCCTTCGACGCACCCCACGACAGCGACGCCGCGCGGCCGCCGTCCGCCCGGCCGCGCAGCGCTCCCGGCCGGGTCGGAGCCGACCGGTCCTCGGCCACGGCGGCCGGGGTGGTGACCGGCACCTTCGCGCTGAGCGGCCCAAGCGTGCCATCGGCGTCCTCGGCCCGGACGGAGAAGGCGTACGCGGATTGCGGGCGCAGCCCGACGACGTCCACCATGTGCTGTTCGCCCCCCACCTCCTTCACCTTGGTGGCGCCCCGATACACCGTGTAGCCCTTGATGTCGGCGTCGCCCTCGGGGCGGCTCCACATGACGTGCACGGAGGTGGCGCTCCCCGCCTGCGCCGTGACGCCGGCGGGGGCCGTGAGTGCGGGACCCTGCCGGGTGTCGTCGCCGAGCAGGCCGCACGAGGTGGCGAACAGGAGCGCGGCGGCGCCGGCCGCGTACGCCAGAGGAGTGCGTCCGGGGGTGCGTCGCACGGCGGGCCTTCCGTTCGGAAGCATTGGTACAGACCTGTATGCCACGAGTGACGGGGTCACATCAAGAGGTGGCGCGTCGCCCGCGTCGTGCACGTCCGGACCCGGAGCGGTGGACTGCATGGACTGGGCGAGGTACAGGCGAAGAAGCTCGTCGCCGCCAACTTGGCGAGGACCAGGGTGAGTTGGGTGACAGCAGGAACGCGGCGGGTCGGGGCGACGGACCAACGGCCGCCCCGGATCGCTCACCGGATTCCTCCGAGGATGCGCCGGCCTTTGGGCCGGGGAGGTATCGGATTCCTGGGGAGCAGGGCAGAGAAGGCCGGATCGTCGTCGGGGCGATCCGGCGTCCACCCCGCGTGATGATGAGGACCCCCACCGAGACCGGTTGTGCTCAACTGTCAGTCCTCCCATATAGGTTGTGTTTCATGACGACCGGAGCGTTGACGGCAGGTGGCGGGCATGCCCGCTACACTTTCCGGCTGCGTCTGTCGTCCACGGCCATCCGCGCGCTGGAAGCGGAATGGGCGCGCTGCCGCTGGGTGTGGAACGAGTCGGTGGCCAAGTCGAAGGCCGTGCATCTGCACAACAAGGCCACCGGCGAGAAGACACCGTGTGGCCCGGCGCAGCTCGACAAGATGCTGACCGCGGCCCGTACCGCGAACGCGTGGCTGCGTGAGGGCTCCAGCGTGGTGCAGCAGCAGTTGATACGGGACTCCGCGAAGTCCCGCGCGAAGGCACTGAAAGACATCAAGGCCCGGTTGCCGATGCGGCAGCGGGCCGGTATGCCGAAGTACAAGAAGAAGCATCAGGTCGACCCGAGCCTGAACTACACCCAGCGCGGTTTCCGGGTGAAAGACGGCCGTCTGCATCTGGCCGGCGGCATCGCGGCGACGGTCGTGTGGTCGCGTGAGCTGCCCGAGCCGCCGTCCAGCGTGCGCGTCTACCGCGACAGTCTCGGCCACTGGTACGCCTCGTTCGTTGTCGCCACCAGCACCCAGGCGCTTGTCGAAACCGGCTGCGTGATCGGCATCGACTGGGGTGTGAAGGAGACCGCGACCACCACATCCGACGACTACGACCTTCCCCATCCCGAGCATGGCCACAAGGCCGCGCAGCGCCTCGCCCGCTACCAGCGGATGATGGCCCGCAGGAAGCCGAAGAAGGGCCAGCCCGGTTCGAACGGCTACAAGGGCGCCAAGAAGCAGGCGGCGAAGCTCCACAAGAAGGTGGCCCGGCAGCGCCAGGACACCGTCCGCAAGTGGGCCAAGCGTGTAGTCCGCGACCACGACGCCTTGGCGGTAGAGGACTTCCGCCCGAAGTTCCTGGCGAAGTCGACGATGGCCCGCAAGGCCGCCGACGCAGCGATCAGCGCGACCAAGAGCGCCCTGGTCGAGATGGCCCGTAAACACGGCCGCGCCGTGCACCTCGTCAACCCCGCGCACACCACCATGGACTGTGCGCACTGCGATGCGAGAGCCAAGCATCGCCTGCCTCTCTCCGAGAGAACGTATACGTGCACCGCGTGCGGAACCGTGTCCCCCAGGGACAAGAACTCCGCCCGCGTGATGCTCGTCCGGGCTGGTCTCAACCCGGCTAGTGCTGATCTTGTAAGCCCTGCCACCTGCTAGGTGCCAGGCAAGGTGAACTAGAAATCCCCCTGCTTCAGCGAGGGAGGACGTCAAACCTTCCGGTACGTGTACGCCTCGACGGCCGCCGCCTCGACCGCGTCCAGATCCGCCCCCGCCGACGCCGTGACCACCGCGGCCACGGCCCCCTCGACGAAGGGGGCGTCCACCAGGCGTGCCCCGTCCGGGAGTTCATCGCCCTCGGCCAGCAGCGCCTTCACGGTGAGCACCGCGCTGCCCAGATCGGTGAGCACTGCGATGCCCGCGCCACGGTCAACTGACCGCGCGGCCCCGGAGATCAGCTCGGCGCTGGTGCCGAGCCCGCCGTCCTCGGTGCCGCCCGCCGGTGCCACGGGGACGTCCGTGCCGCCGCCCGCGAGCCCCTTCGCAAGCTCCGCCACCGACTCGGCGACGGCGCGGCTGTGCGACACGAGCACGATCCCGACGGCCTTCTCCTGACCACTGCCCCCGCTGCCCACGCCCCCCGGCTCACTCATCGCGGGCCGCCTCGACCAGGGCCCCGATCAGCAGTGCCGACGACGTGGCGCCCGGGTCCTGATGCCCGATGCTGCGCTCACCCAGATAGCTTGCCCGCCCCTTGCGCGCCTGCATCGGCGTCGTCGCGAGCGCGCCCTGCTCGGCGGCGGTGGCGGCCGCGTCGAAGGAGGTGTTGAGCGCGTCGACCGCGGGGACCAGCGCGTCGATCATGGTCTTGTCGCCCGGCGCCGCCCCGCCCAGCGTCATGACGGCGTCCACGCCGGCCCGCAGCGCCGCCGCGAACTCCGCCTCACTCACCTCGGGGGTGTCCCCGAGCTCCTTGCCCGTACGGCGCAGGAGCGTCCCGTACAGCGGGCCCGACGCGCCGCCCACCGTCGAGATCAGCTGACGCCCGGCGAGGGTGAGCACACCGCCTGGGGTGGCCGGTGCCTCCTTCTCCAGGACCGCGCTCACGGCGACGAAGCCGCGCTGCAGATTGCTGCCGTGGTCGGCGTCGCCGATCGGCGAGTCGAGTTCGGTGAGCCGGGCCGCCTCCCGGTCGACGGCCGCGGTGGCCACGTTGAGCCAGCGTCGGAAGAAATCGGCGTCGAGCACGTCATCTCCTTGCGTGGTGGTGATGGTTCGGACGACAGGCTGCCTCACATGCCCCAGCGCAGGCCCGCCGTGCTCACGGGCGCGTCCCACAGGCGCAGCATTTCCTCGTCGACCTGGCACAGGGTGACGGAAGCACCGGCCATGTCGAGCGACGTGACGTAGTTCCCGACGAGCGTGCGCGCCACCGGCACACCGCGTTCGGTCAGCACGCGCTGGACCTCGGCGTTGAACCCGTACAGCTCGAGCAGCGGGGTCGCGCCCATGCCGTTGACGAGGACAAGTACCGGGTCGCTCGGCTGCAGGTCTTCGAGAACGGCGTCCACGGAGAAGTCGGCGATCTCGCCGGACGTCATCATGGCGCGCCGCTCGCGGCCCGGCTCACCGTGGATGCCGACACCCAACTCCAGCTCGCCGGACGGCAGATCGAAGGTCGGGCTGCCCTTGGCGGGCGTGGCGCACGCGCTCAGGGCCACGCCGAAGCTGCGCGCATTCGCGTTGACCTGGCGTGCGATCGCCTCCACGCGCTCCAGCGGCTGTCCCTCCTCGGCAGCCGCGCCCGCGATCTTCTCGACGAACAGGGTCGCGCCCGTGCCGCGCCGGCCCGCGGTGTACAGGCTGTCGGTGACGGCCACGTCGTCGTTGACGAGGACCTTGGCGACCTGGATCCCCTCGTCCTCGGCGAGTTCCGCGGCCATGTCGAAGTTCAGCACGTCACCCGTGTAGTTCTTCACAACGAAGAGCACCCCGGCGCCGCTGTCCACGGCAGCCGCGGCCCGCACCATCTGGTCGGGCACCGGCGACGTGAACACCTCGCCGGGACAGGCGGCTGACAGCATCCCGTGCCCCACGAACCCCCCGTGCAAGGGCTCGTGCCCCGACCCGCCACCGGAGACGATCGCGACCTTCCCCTCGACGGGAGCGTCCCGGCGCGCGATCACCCGGTTCTCGACGTCGACGAGCAGCTCCGGATGGGCCGCGGCCATTCCCCGCAACGCGTCGGCGACCACGGTCTCGGCCACGTTGATGAGCATCTTCATGGGTACCTCCAAGTGAGCGAAGCATCTGGGCCTCTGGCCAGTGTTTTTCCCTGGTCAAAGCGGGTTTGGAAGGTTTTCGATCTTGGCGGTCCGTGGCGGCTGGGAGCGGGTTCTGGCGGGGCTGTTGCTGACCTGTTGCTGACTTTACTGACGGAGTATCAGGTGGGCGTGTAGTTGCGGACCGGCGCTCCCAACCGCTCACTCACGGCAGTATCGGCTCTCGCGGAGCCCTGGTCACGTGTGCGGCGTGGGTGGTTGGCAGAAGGTGTTGTCGCGGAGCATGGCGAAGAGGACTTCGGCTCGGCGCCGTGCGCGGCAGAGGATGGCCTGGGGTGTGGTGTTTTCCCTGGGTGATCTTCAAGCCCAGGATCTAATGCTTAGTTATCTCCGCAGGTCAGAGGCATGTTGGAGCCGCTCGGGTCAGCAACGGTCAGCATCGGGCGGGAAGGCGTCCCGGCTTCTGACTTGGTGTCCGCCGTGGCGGGACCGGAGCGCAGGCCCCGAGCCTGACGCTGGGGCGCCCTGACGAGCGTGGGGGGCCGCTATGCCTCGCCGTCCGGCCAGGCCTTCAGCTCGGTCCATGTGGCGTCGGCGTCCTGCTCCGCCAGTGCGATGCGGGCGCTCGCAATGGCGCTGCAGCTGCCGATCCACGATCGGAACTTGCGCTCCGCCGTTGTGAGGTTTGACCACCGGCCATCCATGACCGTGCGGTCCGCGGTCGTCGTGAGCGTGAGGCGGTAACGGTGGTCATTCACGGGCGCACTCTGCCTCGGCGAGTGGGGCTGTGAGGAGCGCGGCCTGGATGCCGGCCTGCCGTACCGCGTCGCGAAGGCTGGCCAGCGGCTGAGACTCGGGTGCGCGCGTTGCGTCTGTCTTGGTGGTGGCGATCATGTGGGGCGTGCACGTGTCGATCCAGCGCGAGCCAGCTCCGGGGACGTCGACGATGCGGGTGGCCGTTGCGGGCCGGCCGCAGGCGACGCACGGCTGAGGGGTGCGGCCGATCCGGGCGACCTCCTCATCCGCGTGGAGGCAGGTGGTGATGCCAATGCTCACGACCCTCGGGTGGGAGAACCCCATGGCGCACCGGTCACGTTCTATGGGGTCGCCGTGCACCCGGGAGGACGCGGAACTTGTACCGTCAGCGTCAGTGAGGCAGCACGACTCCGACCTGTCCCCGGATGTCCTGCATGATCTCGTCGACGCTCAAGGTGATGTTCACGCTCGCTGCCATGCTGAGAAACATGACGGCGGACACGATGTGTGCCAGCGTCGCGGCATCGCCCTCGCCGACTCGCGCGCCTCGGCGCAGCGCGGCGGCGACGGCCTCCTCGGTCTGCGCGGTGATGGTGAGAGCTTCGCGATGACGAGGTTCCTCGGGGTCACCGAAGACCATCTCTCGCAGGTAGGTGCGCCCGTTGTCGATCTGCTTGCGGTTGCATTCCACGATCGGCCGGACGATCGCCAGTACCGCTTCCAGCACGTCGGGGATGCTCTCGGCATCCGCCCGGCCCCGCTCGAGCGCTTCGACATAGAGGGAGTTCTGCACGAGCAGGAGGAGCTCGCCCTTGGTCTTGGCGTAGAGGAACAGCGTCCCGGTACCGATGTCGGCCCTATCGGCGATCTGCTGGGTCGTGACCTCGTCGACGCCGTGTTCGGCGAACAGTTCGCGGGCGGCGGCGGTGATGCGGTCCAGCTTCTGCTGCTTGTTGCGCTCACGCCGACCGACCGACTGGGAAGCGAGTGGCATGCGGATCGCCCTTCGGGGAATGATTCCTGACTGTGCTCAGTTATGAGTGGAGTCGCTACTGGTGCGGTTCAGGTATGTACTCCAGTCATCTTCCCATGACGATGCCCGGCCGTCAGCGACGCTGACAACCGATCGACGTAAAGGACCACGCACCTCATGACCACGTCTTCTTCCCTCTGGCAGCCGTTCACGCTCGGCCGCGTCGAGCTTCCCCACCGACTGGCGCTGTCGCCGCTGACCCGCAGCCGGGCGAACGCGGATGGCACCCCGGGCCCGCTGGCGGCGACCTACTACGGTCAGCGCGCCTCCCTCGGGCTGCTCATCACCGAGGGTACGCAGCCTTCGGACGACGGTCAGGGCTACCCGAACACGCCGGGCATTTACACCCCCGAGCACATCGAGGGCTGGCGCAAGGTCGCCGACGCGGTGCACGCGGGCGGTGGGGCGCTGTTCATCCAACTGATGCACGTCGGGCGCATGTCCCACCCCGACAACACCCCGCATCACCGTCAGTCGGTCGCACCGTCGGCGATCTCCGCCGACGACGACATCTTCACCGCGACGGGGCTGCAGAAGACGCCGGCGCCGCGCGAGATGACCGTCCAGGACATCCAGGCCACGATCGCCGAATTCCGGCACGCCGCCGCCTCGGCGATCGCCGCCGGCGCGGACGGGGTGGAGATCCACGGCGCGAACGGCTACCTGCTGCACCAGTTCCTCTCCCCGAACGCCAACCACCGCACCGACTCGTACGGCGGCTCCGTGGGGAACCGGTCCCGGTTCGTTATCGAGGTCGCCCGGGCGGTGGCCGAGGAGATCGGCGCGGACCGGGTCGGCATCCGCATTTCCCCCGCTGTGCCGCTCGGCGGTATCGACGAGGGTGACACAGACAGCGTCCGCGCCCAGTACCGGCACCTGGTCGGCGAGCTGGCACCCCTGAACCTTGCCTACCTGCACGTCCACCATCTCGGAGATGACGAGCTGCTGCGCTCCTTCCGCGAGGTGTGGCCGACCTCCGTGCTCGTGGTGCGCTTGGGGCGCACCCGCGAGCAGATCGCCGACGACATCGACGCGGGCCTGGCCGACATCGCCCCGCTGGGGCGGTTCGCGCTGGCCAACCCCGACATCGTTGAGCGCCTGCGTACCGACGCTCCGTTGAACGAGGTGGACCCGGCCACCCTGTACGGCGGCGGCGAGGCCGGATACACCGACTACCCGACCCTCGCACACGCCTGACCGTCTGAACGGTGAGCCGCCTGCCCCAGTCCCGCCCCACCCGGGGCGGGCGGCTCGCACCCTCAACCAGGCCATCTGCGCCGGCTGGCGCCCAAACCCAGAACAGGAAGAAGCAGAACATGCCCTCACTCAACGGAGCCGTAGTCCTCGTCACCGGAGCAAACGGTGGCATCGGCACCCACTTCGTCCGGGCGGCTCTCGACCGCGGCGCCACGAAGGTCTATGCCACTGCCCGCAACCCCCAGGCATGGGACGACGAGCGCATCGTGCCCCTTGCCCTGGATGTCACCGATCCCGCTTCCATTCAGGCCGCGGTCGAGGCCGCACCGGATGTGACCGTGCTGATCAACAACGCCGGCGCGTCCGTGTCCAGCGCTGGCATCCTCACCCACACCGACGACGAGATCCGCCGGAACGTCGAGACCAACTTCCTCGGCCCCCTCTTCCTCGCCCGCGCCTTTGCGCCGATCCTGTCCACCAAGGACAAGTCGGTCATCATCGACATCCACTCCGCGCTGAGCTGGTGGGCCGTCGCTGGCATCTATAGCGCCACCAAGGCAGCGCTCTGGTCAGCGACGAATTCGCTGCGCCTGGAACTCGCCCCTGAAGGCGTGCACGTCGTCGGCGTCCACGTCGGCTACGTCGACACCCCGATGGCCGCGCACGCCACCGACCCGAAGACACAGCCGGCGGACCTTGTCCGCATTGTGTTCGATGCCGTCGAGGCCGGCGAGCACGAGGTCCTGGCCGATGAGGCGTCCGTGCAACTCAAGGCGGCACTCAGCGCTCCTCTTGATGCGGTCTACCCGCAGCTGAAGGCTGCGAACGCCTGACCTGGCCACATGGCGGCGCCGCGGGCATGACGAACGAGCGTGACCGCGGCACCGCCGGCCCACATTGAGACCGCATCCGCCCAAGCGAAGCGGGACAGGGGCACCGCGCAGACAGGCCTTTGGGAACGCACCCGCTTCGCGATCTGCACGCACCTGGAACGGGACCCTGCCGGCCCGCGCGGCGCTCGCCCGGCAGCTCGACATCACACCCGAGGACTACGACACGGCGCTGGCCGAGATCGCGGCGGCCTGTGGTCACAGCAGGGCGGCGGCGTGGAACAGGCGTAGTGGCAGGCGTTTTGATTCCCAGCGGCGGGCGGTGCCGGTCCGGGCGAGCATGGGCAAGGCCAGGCGCATGCCGTCGGCATTGGTGAACCGCAACTGGGCGCCGGGGCACGGGCGTTCCTCGCGCACGATCAGCCGGATCCCGGTCGGCCCAGCCCCTAAGGACATCGCCGGCCAGCTCAGCCACCCTTGCCCCGACGCAGCCTTCGCCGTCGAGGGTTCGACGGCCGGTGTCGACGCCGTGGATGGCGTCGATGGTGGTCATTCCGACCGAGTGGGCCAGCCATCGGCCCTACGTGGTCGGCCAGTTGAGGAACGCGCGGGTGCCACCCGCAGAGCCGGTCCGGATCAGGGTCTGTCGCCCGCGCCGGAACTTCTCTGGCAGCTGGGCCAGGGCCACGCGGGCAGTCTGGATGCGGTCGGCGGCGGTTTTGCTGCCCGTCTTGACCGGCCGTAGCAGGTCCGCCACTGCCCCCAGGCTCAGGCCCCACCTTGGTCGACGAAGGACTGAGAGCGGGTGGTCTCCATAGGCGCCTTCTTCCAGTCCGGGCGGCGTCTTCCTTGCCGGAGTGGGCAAGTACCGGCACTCCGCCGACGTCCACGATCACCTGCGGTCCCGCGTGTGGGGCGTCCGGCCCAGCCAACTGCATCCCGGTCGCGGGTTTCAGATCGGGCAGGTTGGATCGCGGTCACCGCCCGTGGGCCGACTGAGGCGAGTGCCATCAGGCGTGCGACGGTCGGGTCGTTGCCGACTGCCCCGAACAGCTCCGTGTTGGCCCGCAGCATCGCCATATCGGTCAGGCAATCCCCGCCCACCGCGGTCGCGAGGTCCAGCACGATCTTGTCCGGTCGTGCACTGCCCGCGGCTGCGCTATTGCGCGAGCATCATCGACGGCACGTCTTCCGGGTCGGTCTTGCGGGTTGTCTCCGCCAGCAGCACCGCCCCGGCCCGCGAGACCATCGCTCGGACAGCCGGTTCAATAATTTTCCTTATTGCTGGGCATAGGCCTTATTCGCATACCTGCACACCTGTTGGACAGCCCGCTTCATGGCAGCACGAGGCCAACGAACGGTGCGGTCAGCGGGCGAGGAACTCGACGGCGACCGGGGCGAACTTGTCGTGGTGCTGGAAGATGCCTCCGTGGCCGGAGTCGGGGTAGATGATCAGCTCGGATCCGGGGATGCGGCGGTGCAGGTCCTCGGAGAGCACGGAGGGCACCATCCGGTCGTTGTCCCCGTTGGCGATCAGCGTGGGCTGGGTGATCTTCGACAGGTCGGCAGGGGCCGAGCGACCCCACTTCTTGATCGCCTTGAGCTGCGTCCGGAATGCCTTCACCGAGATCGGGCCGTCTCGGTCGACGGTGCGCTCCTTGAGCCGGTTGACGAACGCGCGGGCGGCGGGCTTGCCTGTGGCGTTGCGGTTGAAGAACAGGAACTCCTTCGGGTCCGACCGCGTCAGGGTCGCCCGCAGGGTGTCCCAGTAGGTGGTCCCAGCGACCTCGTCGATGCCCTTCCCGCCGGCAGGGCCGGTCCCGGTGAGGATCAGCTTGTGCACCAGCTCCGGGTGCTTGATCACGAGTTCCTGGGCGACCATGCCGCCGAGGGAGAAGGAGAAGATGTCGATCTTGTCGAAGCCGAGCGCGCGGATGAAGGTGACGGCGTCGTCGGTCATCGCCTCAACGCTGTCGGGGACCTGCCCGGTGGACTCGCCGACGCCGCGGTTGTCGAACGCGATGACGTGGTGGTTTCTGGCGATCGGGTCGATGATGCGGGGGTCCCAGTTGTCCAGGGTTGCGGCGAGGTGGACGAAGAAGATGACGGGGATGCCGCCCTTGGGTCCCAACTCGCGGTAGGCGTACGTGAAGCCGCCGGCGGTGATGGTGCGGGCCGGTGCGTTCGCGTAGGAGGTGATGATCGGGTCGTTGCTGGTTGCGCTCATGAGGGTCCTCCATATGTATGTCTGATGGCGAGGCCCGTGATGGTGTCGGTCGCGGGCGGCGGGGTCAGGTGTTGCTGACGACGACCTTGCCGCGGATCCCGCCTTTCGCCAGCGCCTGAAGGGCCTGGGGGGTCTGATCGAACGGGAACAGCTTCCCGGCGACGGGACGCAACACGCCGTCATCGACGAGGGTCGCGATCCGGCCGAGTTGCTCGCCGCTGGCACGCATGAACAGGAACTCGTAGCTCACCCCGAGCTTCTTGGCCTGGCGGCGGATGCCGCTGCTGAGACCGGTGATCGCCAGGCGCAGCACGGCGTTTAGCCCTGCCTCACGGGCGAAGGCCGGGTCTGGGGGGCCAGCGATCCCGATGGCCTTGCCGCCGGGCGCCAGCACGCGGAGGGACTTCGCGAGGTTCTTCCCGCCGAGGCTGTCCAGCACCAGGTCGTACCCGGTGAGGAGCTGTTCGAAGTCCTGGGTGCGGTAGTCGATGACGGTGTCAGCGCCGAGCTTGCGGACGAAGTCCGCGTTGGAGGCGCTGGCCGTGGTGGCGACGGTGGCGCCGAGGTGCTTGGCGAGTTGGATCGCTATCGATCCAACCCCGCCGGCGCCGCCGTGGATGAGCACTTTCTGACCCGGCTGTACGTTCCCGCGCTCCACGAGGGCCTGCCATGCCGTCAACGCCACCAGCGGCAGCGAGCCCGCCTCTTGGATGCTGATCGAGGTGGGCTTGAAGGCCAGGTCCGCCTCGGCGACGGCGATGCGTTCGGCGAATGTGCCGATACGGTCCGTGTCGGGCCGGGCGTAGACCTCATCGCCGGGCTTGAAGCCCCGCACCTTCGCTCCGACACGGATGACGGTGCCGGCGAGGTCGTTGCCGAGGATCAGCGGCAACTTGTAGGGCAGGATCTGCTTGAACTCGCCCGCACGGATCTTCTCATCGAGCAGGTTGAGTCCGGCAGCCTGCACCTGCACGAGCACATCGCCGTCGCCGACGAGGGGCTCGGGGACGTCTGCTTCCTGCAGCGGACCCTTGTATTGGTTGACGACGAACGCTCTCATGGCGCGGTTCTCCTTCTCTGACGTTCATTGTTGAGGGCGATGCGAGGCGCCGCTGGCTGGGCGCGGAAGCCCCGCGCGGCGTCCACGAACGCGCAGTGGTTCTCGAAGACGTCCCCGTGGCCGGAGTCCGGGAACACCGTCACCGACTCGGTGAACAGGTGGCGGGTCGGCACCGCGTTGGTGGCTTCCGGTAGTTCTGCGCTGTGGGGCGCTCTGCCATGTCCTTCTCGGGAGGTCTCGTTCTACTCAACCCAAAAGCCGAGTACAGTCAATAGTGAGCGTACTCAGTAGCGTTGTCAAGGAGGTCGTCATGAGACGCGGTCGCATGCCGATCGGACGTCGGGAGCGAGCCAAGAAGGACAAGCGTGAGCGCATCACGGCCGCCGCCCGGGAGCTGTTCGCCGAACACGGCGTCAGCGGGGTCACGACACAGCAGGTCGCCGACCGCGCCGATGTCGCGATCGGCACCTTGTACCTGTATGCGTCCACGAAGGCTGAGCTGCTGATTCTGGTGCAGAACGAGAAGTTCGCCGCCGCGATAGACGAGGGCCTCACCGCCGCGAATGCCGCCGCAGAGAACAGTGCGCTCGACGGCCTGTTCGCCCTCATCCGCCCTGTGGTGACCTGCGTGCGTGAGCAGATCGAGAACGGCCGCACCTACCTGCACGAGCTTGTCTTCGGCGATCCCACCGAGCTCTACCGGCGCGAGGGCCTCGCCCTCTCGGCCCGCCTCGAGGACGGCATCACAAACCAGCTCACCCGCGATGAGCACATCGACGCCGCCGACGCGGCGACGCTGGCGCGGGTGATCACCGCGATCATCCACATCAGCACCACCGCCAGCGTGTACCTGCACCGCAGCGACGACGCCGTCCTCAGCGACATCCGCGACCAGATCCAAGCCACTCTGGCACCCCGCCACATGACATCCCGCCCCCAACCGGCGAGATCAGAAGGAGATTCGTAATGAGCGCGCACTACGACGTCGTCGTCCTCGGTGCCGGCCCCGGCGGCTACGTCGCAGCGATCCGGGCCGCCCAGCTCGGCAAGACGGTGGCCGTCATTGAGAAGCAGTACTGGGGAGGAGTGTGCCTGAACGTCGGCTGCATCCCCTCCAAGGCGCTGCTGCGCAACGCCGAGCTCGCCCACACCTTTCACCACCAGGCGAAGCAGTTCGGCATCTCGGGCGACGTGACGTTCGACTACGGTGCCGCGTACGACCGCAGCCGTCAGGTGGCCGACGGGCGGGTCAAGGGCGTGCACTTCCTCATGAAGAAGAACGCCATCACCGAGATCGACGGCCGCGGCACCTTCACCGACGCCCGCACCATCGACGTGGCGCTCACCGCCGGCGGCATACAGGCCGTCACCTTCGACTACGCCATCATCGCCACCGGCTCCACCGTGCGGCTGCTGTCCGGGGTGGAACTCAGCGAAAACGTCGTCACCTACGAGGAGCAGATACAAGGTGCGGGCCGCGCAGGCGGGCGACGCCGAGGACGACGCCCGCGCGCGGGTGTTCTTCACGCTGGCCCTGACGGGCTGGAGCGTCGCCATGTCGCAGCTTCGGCGCATGGTCCTCGGCCCCGATGTCGGCATGGACGAGCTACGTCGAGAAGTCGCTCGTACGGTGGCGTCGTTCCCCAAGTAAGCCTTGGCGGCGACTTGTTGAGGACCGCCGCGACGTGCGGCATCACCCGTCCAGGTCAGGCTGTCGTGCCGCCGTCGGCGAGCAGCGGGCTGCCGGTCATGAACATCGACAGGTCGCTGACGCAGAAGAAGACGACACGGGCGATGTCGTCGGGTGTGCCGGCGCGGCCGATCGGGCTGGGCATCATCAGGGCCACGTCATCGGCCGTGAGGTCCGGGACGCCGGCTGCCGCGATGGCCAGTTGGTTGCCCTCGGTCGGTACGCAACTGGGCGCGACGGCGAGCACGCGGATGCCCTGTGGCGCGAGCTCCAGAGCGCTCTGCCGGGTGAGGCCGCGCACCGCGTGCTTGGAACCGACGTAGGCGGCGAGGCCAGGCGCGCTGCCGCGGATACCCGCGGTGGAGCACACGTTCACGATGACGCCGCCCTCGCTCATGACCCGGGCGGCCTCGCGGGTACCGGCCAGGGTGCCGCGCGCGTTGACCGCGAAGACCTGGTCCCACGTCGCGTCGTCCAGGTCCGCGATCGACACACTCGGGAAGACGCCCGCGTTGTTGACCCACGCGTCGAGCCCGCCCCAGCGCGTCGCGGCGAGAGACGCCGCTTCCCGTACGTCGTCGGAGTCGGTGACGTCCATCTCGACGCCGACGACGTCGGTGCCCTGGCGGTCGGCGAGTTCGGTGGCCGTGGCCTTGGCGAGTTCGGCGTCGATGTCGCCTAGGAGCAGGCGGGCGCCGGCCTCGGCGAGCCGGGTGGCGATCGCCTTGCCGAGACCCCGGCCGCCTCCGGTGACGACGACGCGGCGCTCGCGCAGGCTGATCAGCTCGGAGAGGGAAGCGGCGGAGACGTCAGGCATGGGCATGAGACACGTCCTTCGAGTCGAGGTTGGGGTGGGGCTGGGATGTGCGCATTCGGCGTGTACAGAGCCGGGCCCGGCGGTGATGTGTGTGCCGTCCGGCAGGGCCAGCGTCGCGGTCGACCCGGCGGGCACGTCCACGTCGAGACGGAAGATGCCCGCGGAGATGGACCACTTGACCGTGATCAGACCCTGCGGGCCGTCGAACGAACCGGACGCCCAGGTCAGTCCGGCTCCCGGCACGGGCGACACGACGAACGTCTCCCAGGCGACCGACCCCGGCGCCTGCCGCAGGCCGAGCGTGTGGGTGTGCAGGAAGCGGACGACGGCGCCCTTGCTGTAGTGGTTCAGGGAGGCGGTGGCACGACCGTCGGCGTCGACACCGTCCCAGTCCTCCCAGATCGTGGTCGCGCCCCGGTCGAGCATGCCCAGCCAGGACGGCGAGGTGCGCTGCGTCAGGACGGTGTACGCGACATCGGCGTGCGCTGAGTCGGCGAGCACCGGAAGCAGATCGGCGGTGGACAGGAACCCTGTGGTGAGGTGGTCGTCCGCCGCGTGGACCAGGTCCACCAGATGGGCGGCCGCGGTGTCACGCAAGTGCTCCGGCACCAGACGGAAGGCGAGCGCTCGTGCGTACGAGGCCTGCGTTCCGGCGGCGGTGCGGCCCTCGGCGTCGAGGAACTCCGTCCGCCAGGCCTCCCGCACTCGCCGTGCGAACTCGCCGTATCGGCGGGCCTCTTCATCCTTGCCGAGCACCGCGGCGATCGACGCGATCGTGCGTACGGAGCGGTAGAGGTATGCGGTCCCGACCTCACCCTTGTCGGCCATGAACCACCCCATGGGGTCGGACGCGACCGGATCGATGAGCGTGCCGTCCGCCGCGCGTCGCTTCGGCTCGCACCACTCGCCCCAGTGGAACGTGCCGTCCCACACGAACTCCTCGTGCGGAAGCGGCACTAGGGAGCGCTCGACACGGAACGGGTGCCGCTTGGTGCGGGCCGCGTCGAGCGCGAACTCCACCCAGCGCACCATCGCGTCCCAGTTCTCCGCGAGGACCACGTCGTCGCCGTACGTCTCGTGAAGTACCCACGGCACGTGGACAATCGTGTCGCCCCAGCCCGCGGATCCCGTGATGTGGTCGACCATGGGGTCGGGGTGCATCTTGAGGTGGTTCGGGTCGGGGGAGGAGTTCACGATCCGTCCGTCGGGCAGCTGGTCGTCGCGCACGGAGCGCAGCCACTTGCGGGAGAAGCCGTCCACGTCGAAGAGGCGTACGGCGGTCGAGACGAACACCTGGTAGTCGCCGGTCCAGCCGAGCCGCTCGCGGGTGGGGCAGTCGGTGGGCACGTCGACGGCGTTGGAGCGGAAACTCCAGCGCGCCGCGTCATGCAGGCGCGTCAGGTCGGGGTCGCTGCAGGCGAAGGCGCCGGTGGGGCGCAGGTCGGTGTGGACGACCTGCATCGAGATCGCCTGCGCGAGAGTGGCGGCGTCGAGTCCGTCGCGCCGGACCTTGGCGTAGCGGAACCCATGGACGGTGTGCCGCGGTTCGAATGCGGCGCTGGTCGATCCGTCGGAGACGACCTCGTCGCGCTGCACGAACGGAGCCGGGGGTTCGCCCGGACGGGAACTGTTGAGGTGCCCAGTCGTCAAGTCCCCCTCTGTGTCTATGTGTTCGCCGTGCTCGATGACAGTGCGCGTACCGGCCGGGCCGAGATCCGTCAGGCGTATGCGGCCCGAGGCGTTCTGTCCGAAGTCCACGACGCAGGCGCCGTCCGGCGTCCGTGTCACGCCGACCGGCGCGATGCTCTCGATCCGGCGTACGGGCGGGGCCGGGGACCAGTCGACGTGGGGTGCCTCAACTGCGAGCAGGTGCACGGAGGTTGGGGGATCGGCGGACGGACGGAAGTCAGTGGTCTGCCCGTCCATCAGATCGGCCCGGACGATCGCGCTCGGCCGTGACACCCATGCGGGCCCGGTGCCGAAAGTCGACCACGTTCCGTCGTCGTAGTCGATGTGCACCTCCAGACGGGCGGCCGTCTGCGTGCCCCATCGCGCCGGCCGGCGCCAGGCACCCGTCTTGCCCCGGTACCAGCCGTCCGACAGCACGATCTCAAGGGAGTTGGGCCCCGGCCGCAGGTACGCGGCGATGTCCTCGGTCTGGGCGTGGAGCGTCTCGGCGTACGACGTGGAGCCGGGCGCGAGTTCGGTGTCACCGACCCGGCGGCCGTTGAGGAACACCTCGTACACACCGAGGGCGGTCGCGTACAGCCGCGCCCTGGCCCACGGCCGATCCTCATCGACGACGACGGAGCCGCTCAGCGCGTGCACGGAACCGGGTTCCGCCTCGGGTGGGGAGATCCAGCGGGACGACGTCCAGTCGGGGGCGAGCAGCCCCACTTCGAAGTCGTGGGGCACCGACCAGGGGGCAACGGCGTCGCCCGCACGCGTACGCACCTGCCAGCTGACCCGGTCCCTGCTGGTGAGCGGGTGCCACGGCCACGGCACGAACAGGTGGCGTGGCGAGGTGCCGCCGGCCGGGGGCAGGGCGATGCCGTTCACGTGCGCCCGGAGTTCGTAGCCGTCCTGCGCCGGCCGGCCCGCGGGCAGTTGCCAGGACAGGCGGGGTTGGGCGTCGCGGACGGCGGGCCCGTCCGTGCTCAGGTTCACCGGAGCATCTGCGTACATGGATTTCGTTCTCTCCGAACTGTTCACAAGGGTGCAGGGGGCGCGCGGCTCAGCGGACCGATCGCACGCGCGTCACGATCAACAGGCCGCCCACCAGGGCGAAGACGGCGCCCGTCAGATAGAGCGCGGTGTAGTTCTTGATGTCGCCCGTCGTGCTCAGGGCGATGATGACCGGTGCCAGTAGTGGGGCGAGGGCGCTGGGGATCTTCTGTGAGAGGGCGACCATCGCCATGTAGCGGCCGGCCTCGGCGCGGTCCGGCAGGACCGCCATGGCGATCGCCTGGTCGACCGAGGAGAAGACGGCGATGGCCAGCTGCATCAGTACCGAGCCGACGAACAGCATCGGGAAGGAGTACACGAACGCCTCCACGACCGCGCCGCAGATGAACAACAGCGCGCCGATCATCGTGAACAGCCGTCTGCGGCCCAGCTTGTCGGAGAGGAACCCGCCGCCGACCGCCCCGGCCATGGCGGCGACGATGCCCACCATGCCGACCGTGGCGACCGCCCCCGCGACCTCCTTCACCGGAAGGTCGAGGCGCTGCGAGTAGAAGAAGGTGCTGAAGGTGGTGTTGAAGTACAGCCCCATGAAGAAGACGAACCGGCCGAGCCAGTTCCAGCCGAAGTCGGGGTGCTTGCGCGGGTTGAAGACGTAGCTCGCCAGGATCCTCCTGAGCGACACCGGCTCCGCCGCCCTGGTGGTCGTAGGGGAGCCGGGCTCGGCGCCGCGCACCGCGAACGTCATCGCGAGGGCCAGACCCAGCACACCGGGCACGACGAAGACGAGGAGTGTGCCCGGCAGGACCGCGGCGAGGCCGATGCCGACGACCGGGCCGATCTGCCCGGTGACCGCGGTGAGCCCGGAGACCTTGCCGCGCTGCTCCTCGGGGACGCGGTCGGCCTGGAGGGTGAGGACCGCCTGAGAGGCGGTCGCCCAGCCGAGCATCGCGACGATCCAACCGGCCCCGATCAGAAGCAGGTTCGGGGCGAGGGCGATGGCGGTGAGCGCCAGCAACCCGAGGACGCTGCCGCCGATCAGGAACGGCTGCCGACGGCCGAAGGGGCTGCGCGTTCGGTCGCTCCAGATGCCGAGCAGCGGGCTTGCGACGAGGTAGACGGCCTGGGCGATGCCGGTGACGTAACCGAGCACCTCCTCCCGGCCCGGCACGAGCTGATCGATGCGCAGGGTCAGGGTGTACGTCAGGGGGAGGACGTAGGCCATGGAGACGCCGAAGTTGGCGGCGACCATCCAGAACAGATAGCCTCGCCCGACCCGTTGCGGGCCGGTGGCGGGGGTGGGCGGCTCGAGGGCCGTGGCCGGGCCGGTGCGGGTGCCGGACAGGGGTGTCTCGTCCTGCACGGTGACTCCGTTGTCAAAGGGGCACGAGGGTGTGCGGCGTCGGACGTGCGAGAGGTGTGGTGCATCAGGTGCATGAACTGTGGGGTGCTCACAGGGTGTTGACCGGGCGGGGGAGGTGTCAGGGGCGGCCGCGGCGCGCGACCTCGCCGAGCCATGCGAGGCTCGGCTTCGGGGTGCGCGTGAACGTCTCCCGGTCCACTGCGATCAGACCGAACGTCGGCTCCCAGTGCCCCCACTCGTAGTTGTCGAGGGCGCTCCAGTGCAGATAGCCGCGTATGTCGATGCCGTCGTCGGCCGCCGCGAAGAGGTGGCGCAGCGCTTCGCCGGTGTAGGCGACGCGGCGCTGGTCGTCGGCGGTCGCGATGCCGTTCTCGGTGACGAGGATCGGGACGCCGCCCGTCACGTCCCAGGTGTGGCGCACCGCCATGCCGAGCGCGTCGGGCCGGTAGGCGGCGCCGACCAAAGTGTTGTCGGGGTGCGGCGGGTGCGGCTCGATGCCGTCCGTGCCGACCCACTGGCTCGAGTACGACTGGACACCGACGAAGTCGTCACCGCGCGCGGCCTCCAGGTACAGGTCCTCCCAGATGTGCTCCAGCTCGCGCCGCTTCTCCTCGGCGCCGGCGCGCGCGGCGAACGCGCGGTTGGCCACACTCCAGCCGACCGCCGCGCCGGTGCGGGCCCGCACGATGTCGCGGACGGCGTGGTGCGCCTTGACGAGCGCGGCACCGATCTCCGGGTCCGGCGCGGGCAGCGTGGGGCGTGAGTCGTTGTCCACGGTCGGGCTCTGCCAGCTGTCGGTGGGGTGCTCCCGCATCTGTCGCTCGATGGTGAGCATCATCGCCAGCATGTTGGGCTCGTTCATGGTGACGACGTACGGCACGTCGTCGAGGATGCCGGTGACCTGCTCGACGCACGAGACGAACCGGTCGACTGCCCGCTCCCCGAGCCAGCCGCCCTCCTCGGCGAACCAGCGCGGATTCGTGAAGTGGTGCAGGGTGATCACGGGCGTGAGACCGTGCCCCAGTGCGGTGTCGATCATGCGCCGGTAGTGGGCGAGGGCGGCGCGGGAGAAGTGTCCGGGAACCGGCTCCACACGGGCCCACTCGACACCGAAGCGGTAGGCGGTGAGTCCGGCGTCCGCGAGCAGGCGCATGTCCTCCTCGTAGCGGTGGTAGCTGTCGACGGCGTCGCCGCTGCGCTCCATGCCGGGCATCTGGCCCTCGCGGGCCCACCAGTCGCTGTTGACGTTGTTGCCCTCGATCTGGTGCGGGGCAGTGGCGGCGCCCCAGAGAAAGGTCGACTTGTCCATGAAGTGGTCCTTGAGAAAGGAGGAGGAAGAAGAAGGGCGGGCCTGAAGTGCCGAAGTCCAGTGCCGTGCGGGCGCCGATTGGAATGTAACCACTTTGGCTACTTTTCGAGCGAGATTAAACTCCCGGGCAGCGGCAGAGAGCAAGACCCTGGTACGAATCAGTGGGCACGGGTCAACGGCGCAGGAGGCACCATGAGTTCGTCGAGCACCGGCACCCGCCGCCGGGGGCAGTACGCCACCACGCCGGCCCGGCGGCTGCAGATCGTCCGGGCGGCCCTGGCGAGCTTCGCCGAACACGGCTTCGAGCGGGCCTCGTTGCGCGACATCGCCGCCCGCGCCGGGGTCACGCACGCCGCGCTGCTGCGCCATTTCGCGGGCAAGGAGGAACTGCTCCTCGCCGCCCTCACGCAGCGTGAGGCGGACGAGGAGGAGCAGGCCGCCCGGATCATTGCCTTGGGGACAGCCGGTCCCGCGGTGCTCAGCGCGGTCCTCGCCGACGAGTTTGCCGACCCGGACTACCAGCGCAACTGGATGGCGCTGGCCGTCGCCGCGACCAGCCCCGACCACCCGGCACACGACTTCTTCGCCAAGCGGCGCGAGCGGATGCGCACCCGGTTCCGCACCAGCAGTCTGCGCACGGCGTACGACAGCCCCGAGGTGACCGCGGACGAGAAGGTGGTGATGGTGCTCGCGATGATGGACGGGTTGCGGATTCAGACCCTGCTCGACCCGTCACAGGACGCGCTGCGCCTGCTGGAGATCTTCATGCGGGCGGTGATCGGGCCCGAGCCCGACGAGAGCGACGCCTGACGTCAGGGAGCGGTGGGTGCCCCGGTCTCCTGCGTGTCCTCCGGAAACACCAGCCGCATGAAGGCCAGCATCGGCCCGACGATGTCCAGGTCCTGGTCGAGCAGCCACTGCAACTGTAGGCCGTTCAGCACGGCTTGGAGCAGGGTGGCCGCGTGATCGGGGTCGAGGCCTTCGTGCAGTGCGCCGTGGTCGGCCTGGCCCCGCATGCCCTGGGTGTAGCTCTCGCGGCTCTTGTCGTAGCGCTGGACGAAGTAGGCGTGTGCCGGATGCTCCGGGCGTGAGGCGGCCGCCGCCAGCTCGATCCATAGGCGCATCAACTCGGGGGTCTTTTGGTGATGGCGCAACAACGTGCCGAGATAGGGCGCAAGTTCATCCATGCCCGAGACGTTCGTCATGCCGAGCTGCCACTCCGCCTCGTCGCGCTCGGCGAGCACGGCCGCGAGCAGCTCGTCCTTGCTGCGGAAATGGTGCAGCAGCCCGGCATGGGTGATGCCGGCCCGCACGGCGATGTCCCGGAGCGACGCCTTCGTGAACCCGTTCTCGGCGAAGCTGTCGCGCGCCGCCCGGACGATCTCCGCCCGCCGCGCCGCCGACTTCGCGTACGGGCCTCGGGCCTTGGGCTCCGTCACTGTGTGCTACCTCTCCCTGCTCGCCCACCCCGAAAACCTTCCAAGGGTCGGCATTTGGCCGCCTGCAGGGAGTCTGAACGGTGGTCATCGAGAGCGCAAGGTACCCGCCTCGGTGTCGTCGGGCAGCCGGGACAGACGCACCGCCATATAGGGACGACCCGGGAGCTGTACGCGGACGCTGGTGCTCTCCGTCACGCCGACGCGGTCGCGGGGGAGCCACGAAAGGGATACAACTCCGGCTTTTCCGTGTTGTACGCGTACGCCTTGGGCAGCAGACACATCCGCACCCTGTTGAAGCCGCTGGAGGCCAGGGTGCGCCGGGTCGCGGTCCGTAGGTGTTCCGCCTGGTGCGTCCAGGCGTACGCGGTGGTGCCGAGCGGCACGTAGCGGGTGCCGTCGGCGTACGCGAAGTGATGCCGGTCGGCCACCCGCACAGGTCCCGTGGCGTTCCGGCGTCGGCGGCCCGACCGCGAACCGACCGGAGGTCCCGTCGAGCGACCGTGCCGTGGAGGACGTGACGAAGGTCCACGGGCCCTCGGCGTCGGGCATGAACCGGATCCGGTACGTTCCGTCACCGTCGTAGAAGCCACCCGCGCGCACCTCGCGCCGCCCGTCGCTGAACACCGCGGCGAGTTCGACATCGGTGAACGGATTGCCGTGGGAGGGGCCGTCGACCTCGATCTCGAACTCGTCCCACTGAGCGCAGTGTTCGTCGTGACGCATAGGAGTCTTTCGGTCGAAGAGCGGTGCGGCGGGCGAGCGCGATCACTCCACGGGCACGGTCTCCCCGGGCGTGATGCCCCCTTCACCGAAGGCGTCCACCGCCACCCAGTACGTCGCGTCGGCGTTGAGCGAGCGCAGGTCGAGCGACGTCCGTTCGTGCACCAGCCAGCTGTGGTACAGCTTCTCCGGATCGCGGCCGTAACGGACGTTGTAGCCGGTGGCCCCGGCGGCGGCGTTCCACTCGACCGCGGCGGTGCGGCCGTCGATCCGGCGGGCCCGAGCGCTCACCGCGTGCGGAGCCGCGCCGTCGCCCGTGCCGAAGACCCGGACACCGCTCAGCGCAAAGACGCCGTCGAACGGCATGCGACCGCCGGTGACCCGGACGAACCGGGCACGCAACGGTGTGTCGAGTAGGAGGAAGGCGTGCGGGGCATCGGTGTCCGTGCCCCGGGAATCGCACACGACGGTCCACTGTCGCCCGTCCTCGGAGACCTCCACCGCGGTCTGCGCAGGCTCATGGGTGGGGAAGATGCCGCGCCAGATGTGACGGTTCCAGTCCGCTCCCTCGGGGACGTCGGGGGCGCTGTCGCCCAGCTGGTGATCGGCCAGGTTGACCTGGAGCGCGTGCACCGTCTTGCTCTCGCCGAGGTCGAGGGTCAGCGACTCGCCCCGTGCGCGCGTCCCGGCCGCCCACCAGGTGCGGATGTCCTCGTTCACGGAATGCTCCGGACCGTGGCCGGGCGCCGAGGACGAGGCGACGGCATCCGCCTTGTACGACAGCAGCATCCAGGGCGGCGGCGTCCACGGGTCGAACGGCCCGTCCGGAACGGCCATCGGGTAGTCGGCGAAGTTCTGGTTGCAGAACAGCACGCCGTCGTCGTCGAAGCCCGCAGGGAAGATCCCGACGCGCCGCTCGAAGTCGTCGTTCACCGAGATCCGCATGGTCGACGTGTGCCACCAGTTGCCGTGCCGATCCTGAAACGTGCTGCCGTGTCCCGCCCCGGTGATGAAGCCGCCCGGCTTCGAGGAGAAGGGACTGTCGAGGGAGTACGTGAACGGGCCCAGCGGGGACGGCGCCGTGTAGTAGCCGTCGGCGTAGGTGTTGAACTGCGTGGCGGGCGCCGCGTACTGCAGGTAGTAGGTGCCGTCGTGCTTGGTCATCCACGCGCCCTCGATATACGGCTTGCCCTGGAGCCGGACTAGGGCCGCTTCCTGGTCCGGGTGGGCCGGAGTGGAGAGGTAGTCCTCACCGACCTGCTCCCAGCCGTGAGTCGAGACATCGGACAGGAACAGGGGCGTCGGCTCGCCGATCTGCTCGAAGGCCGCCGACAGCCGCACCCCGTAGAGGGGCGTCTTGTTGTCGCACCCCCAGTAGAGGTAGACGTCGCCGTCGTCGTCCTGGAAGAGGTTCGGGTCCCAGAAGGGGAAGGTGCCGGGCGTGACTTCGGTGAAGTCGTCGGCGAGCGGGTCGATGCTGCGGAAGAAGGGGCAGTTGTCCGTCTTCCTCGACGCGCTGATGTACAGCGCCCCGTCGATCTCCCGGACGTCCGGCGCGTAGTCGAGGGCGGGCAGCTTCGAGGTGGGGCGGTACTCCCACTCCACGAGGTCGGCCGAGTGCCAGAAGCCCGCCGACATCGAGACGAACATGTAGTAGCGGCCCTGGAACAGAACGATGGAGGGGTCCGCTGCTTCCCGGTGTACGGACCGACGCGTGCCGTCGCCCGTGCGGATGTCCTGGTAGCGGTAGGGGAGATCGAGGGGATTGCAGAGCACGCGCTGGGCAGAGCGCATCGAGAGGTCTCCTGCAGTGAGTGACAGTGGACAGTGAGTGCCGCGGGTCGGGTCAGTCGCGGTCGGTGAACACCTTCACGTCCCATGGGCCGAGCTCGACCGACTGGTCGGCCTCATAGGAGACGTGGGCGAGGACGTCCTGCGCGGCATCGGGAAGTGGAACGGACACCGGGTCCCACGACCAGTTGTGCAGGAAGCGGACGCGGCGGCCGTCACGTGCGGTGGCCGAGGACGCCGTGACGCTCGGGTGGGGGCGGCCCCCAATGCCGTCTGGCGCTGCCCAGTTGAACAGGGCCTCGCCGAAGGCGGGGTCGGGCAGCGTGCCGACGTACGTGATGCGCCCGGCGCCGTGCTGTCGGGTGGTGGCGGCGGGCCAGCGCCCGAGGTGCGGGTCGTCGTAGGCGGCCAGCACGTCCGCCCCGTCCGGGACGAGGGCATCCGTCCAGTGCAGGGCCCGAGCTCCGGGCGGCAACGGGAGTTCGGCGCTGCCGTGCACTTCAACTGGCGTGTCCAGATTGGTGAATTCGTCGTACGAGACTCCCGCGGCCCCGGACAGCCGGGCCGGCTGGACGTCGGTGCGGGCCCGAGCCTCGGGGTCCGCGTAGCCGGTGCGCGGGCCGATCACCAGGTGCCCGCCGGAGTGCGCGTAGGCGAGCAGCCGGTCGAGGGTCGCGTCGTCCGCGGCGTAGAAGGCCGGAACGACGAGCAGCGGGGGCAGGTCGACAGAGCCGAGCTGGTCGGGATGGACCAGGCGGGCCTGCAGACCCGCGTCGAACGCGCCGCGGTAGAAGGCGTCGAAGACGGTCTCGTACGAGCGCTGGTCCGGCGCGCCGCCCGGCTTGGCCATTGCGGGCTTGGCCTGCAGCGCCCACTTGCTGGGCAATGAGAATAGGAACGCGACGTCCGCGTCCGGGGTGAGGGAGGCGACCAGTTCGCCAGCCGACTCCAACTCGGCGCCCAGTGAGGCCAGTTCGCGGTAGATGCGGCCCGGCCGGCCGCTGTGCGGGAGGATGCCGCCCACGTAGGTCTCGGTGCCGAAGTGCAGGGTGTGCCAGTGCCAGTACTCGATCATCGAGGCGCCCCGCGCGATCAGGGCCCAGGCCGCTTGGCGCCACTGGCCGTCGTAGGCGGACTGGTTGCGCCAGGAGGGGCCGACGCTCTGGGCGTTGGTCTCGGTGACCAGGAACGGTTCCTGTCGGGAGGCGTAGATGCGGTCGGCGATGCGGTAGAGGGCCCACGTGCCGTCGTTGGACATCGTGGCCTCGTGCGAGGGGCGCGTGTCCGGCAGCGCGAGGGAGTCCTGCATCGCGTAGTACGGGTTGCCCGCGGCGACGTCGAGGCCGCGGGTGAGTGCGTCGTCCTCGATTCCGGGGCGGTCGTAGGCGATGCACGTGGTGACGAACTGCTCGGGGCTCGCGTACTCGCGTACGATCCCGGCCTGCCAGTCGATGAACTCGGTGGTGAGCTCGGCCTGGAAGCGGCGCCAGGCCAGGTCGTACTGCGGCTGGCTGTTGCCGTCGGGCCTCCACAGGTCGGCCCAGGTCGACAGGCGGTGCGACCAATAGGTCAGGCCCCACTCGCGGTTGAGGGTCTCCACGTCGCCGTACGTGTGGCGCAGATGGTCGACGAAACGCTGGAAGACGCCGTGGTTGTGGAACAGCTCCAGGCCGGGCTCGTTGTCGACCTGGAACCCGATGACGGCGGGGTGATCGGCGTACCGGGCGACGATCTTGCGGATGACGCGCTCGGCGTGGAAGCGGAACGCCGGGTGGGTGTAGTCCACTTCTTGCCGCGAGCCCCAGCCGATGCGCTCTCCGGTGCCTCGCTCCCCGGCGATCTCGGGGTACTGGCGGGCGAGCCACGGGGGTATCGCGTAGGTCGGGGTGCCGAGGACGACGGCCATGCCGCGTTCGTGTGCGGCGTCCAACACCGGCTCGAGCCAGTCGAGTTCGAAGTGTCCGTTGTCGGGCTCCCAGGTCGACCACACCGACTCGCCGACGCGGATGAGGTTGAAGTGGGCCTCGGCCATGAGGTCGAGGTCGTCCTTCAGGCGTTCGTAGGGCTGGTACTCGTGGTAGTAGGCGGCGCCGAACAGGACCCTGTCGGGTGGCTGGAACATGACTTTCCTTCGTATCGGATGGTGCCCTGGCGTGTAACGGCATGCCACCGAAGCCCCCGGCAGCGGCAGGGCTTCGACAGGCGGTGGGTGGTGGTGGGCCTCTCGGCTGCCCGGATCAGTCGCGCGGGGGCCGGGTGGAGTCTCGTACGACCAACTGCGTGGCCAGTTCCACGTGGTGGGAGTCGATCTTCTCCTCGGCGGCCATCTGGAGGGCGGTGCGCAGAGCCACGGCGCCCATCTCGCGGACGGGGCCGTGGATCGTGGTCAGCGGCGGGGACGTCACCTCGGCGAGGGGCGTGTTGTCGAAACCGACGACGCTCAGGTCCTCCGGCACGCGCAGCCCGCGCCGCCGGGCGGCCTCGATGACCCCGGCGGCCAGTTCGTCGGAGGCGGCGAACACCGCGGTGGGCGCGGGGTCCTGCGCCAGCAGCCGTCCCCCGTGCTCCACGCCCTCGGCGGCGTGGAACGTGCCGGCGTGCCGGACCAGTTCGGGTGCCACCGGCGCACCGGCCGCCTCCATCGCGCTGCGGAAGCCGTGCAGCCGTGCCTGATTGGAGCCGGCGCGCTCGGTGCCGCCGAGGTAGGCGATACGGCGGTGGCCCAGGGAGAGGAGATGTGCGGCCGCGGTGTGGCCGCCGGAGAAATTGGTGACGCCGACGCTGACGATCGAGTGGTCGGGCAGCACCTCCGGGTCGAGCAGCACCAGCGGCATCCGGTACCGGGCGAGGGCCTCACGGGCCGGTGTCGGCAAGGAGTTCGCCGTAACGGCGATGACGGCGCGTCGTCCCGCGGCGGCGAGGCCGCGGGCCCAGGCGATGGCATCGGTCGTCGGATCGTGGTCGCCGCGCCGGCCCACCACCACGGCGATGCCCTCACGGGCCCCGGCGTCCACCACGCTCTGGATGATCTCGGTGTGGTAGATGCTCAGCCGCTCGAAACCGAAGAACAGCTCCACGGTGGGATGCGAGCGCAGATCGTCCCGATAGCCGCCGTAGTTGTGGTCCCGCAGGAGATCCAGGACCTTGTCGCGCGTCTCCTTGGCCACGTCGGGGCGGCCGTTGATGACCTTGGAGACGGTGGCGACCGAGACGCCGGCGGACTCGGCGACCTGCGCAAGGGTGACGCGTTGGGGCTCGGATGCCATAGCTCTCCCAGGGGCAAGTGGCGGGTCAGCGGCCCGCGTTGCGCAGCACCGTAGCACCGAAAATATTTTCGTTAACCCTCCAGATCGAGACCGTTGCTGCACTGGAAAATTAACCATGCGGAAGGGATTGACGGACGGGTGGTGCGGTTCTAGCGTTCACCGCCAGCGCGACCGGCAGAAAATTATTTCGAGCACCAAGGTCACTTCTTTTCGGACCTCTGTGGCCGGCGGTTCTTCGCGCGACGTCTTCGCCACTCACTCAAAGGGACAGACCCAAAATGACGCGATTCCACACGGCGGGCCCGACGCGGCCGACCTCTTCCAGCGGACTTTCCCGGCGCGGCCTCCTCGGAGCTGTCGGTGCCGGCCTGGCCACCGCGACGCTGGCGGCCTGCGGCTCCGGCGACTCGGGCGGCTCCGGCGGCGGCAAGGAGATCGTGTTCATGAACCAGTCGCGTGGCCAGGCCGCGACGCTGAAGAAGCTGGCCCAGCAGTACACGAAGCAGACCGGCGTGAAGATCAAGATCGACGATGTCGGTCCCGCCGACTTCCTGACCAAGCTCCAGTCGAGCTCCCAGGCCCGCAACATGCCGGACATCTACTCGGTGGTCGACGGCCACTCCATGGCGCCCTACTACAAGGCCGGCTGGGCCATGAACCTGACCGACCAGCTGAAGGGCAGCTGGGGCGACACCTTCCGCCCCGCCACGCTCAAGACGACGACGTTCGGGGCGGACAATCCGCAGCATGTGAAGCCGGGCACCTACAGCGCGCACTGGGAGACCCCGGCCCTGGGAGTCTTCGTCAACGCCGCGATGTACAAGGGCGCCGGGCTGAACCCGGACCAGGCGCCCGCCACCATGAGCGAGTTCATCGACCAGCTGCGGAAGATCAAGAAGACGGGCAAGGGCCCCTTCTGGTTCGCGACGAGCCTGTCCAACCAGCTGATCCAGTCCTACGGGTCCAACTACATGTCCGACGAGGAGCTGAACGCCACCTTCGTCGGCAAGAACAGCTGGAAGAGCGAGGGCTGGCGCAAGACCCTGCAGCTCGTCGTCGACCTGCGGGACGCCGGCGTGATCTACAACGGGTCGATTCCGAACGGGAACGGCGACAACCCGACCGTGGAGAAGGCCTTCTTCAACACCCAGGGTGTAGCGGCCATCTTCGACGGCACCTCGGCGGTCGGTGTGGCCCGCGCGACGGCACCCGACTTCACCGACTTCCGTTCCTTCCCGCTGCCCAAGGCCAACGACGGCACCCAGACACCGCGCCTGGTCGGCGGCGCGGCCAAGGGCGCCGCGGTCAACCCGCGCAGCAAGAACGCGGACAAGGCGCTGAAGTTCCTCAAGTGGCTGACCGCGCCGGACCAGCAGCAGGCCTGGGCCGAGGGCGTCCCGCTGATCCCCTCGGCCCAGGCCGTGTCGTCGAAGACCATCCCCCAGCAGCTGACCGGCATCGCCGCGAAGATCTCCGACATCCAGCTCGTCCAGAACCAGATCCTGGAGCAGGTCAACACCGCCCTGCAGAAGGGCACTCAGGCCCTCGTCCTCAAGGAACGCTCGGTCGACCAGGTCCTCGGTGACCTCGACGCGGCGCAGAAGAGCGCGTAGTGCGGCGCCGCAGTCGTGTGCTGGCTGCCTGGCTCTTCCTGGCGCCGGCACTGGCCATGATCGCCTTGTTCACGGTGGTCCCGTTCGTGCAGGGCATTCTGCTGAGCTTCCAGTCCTGGGACGGGGTGAGCCTGGACTCGCCGCTCGTCGGGCTCGACAACTACAGGTATGTACTGGACGACACCCAGTTCTGGGGCTCGATGAAGAACGCCGTCCTGTACGGCCTGGTCGGCCTGATCGTCGCCAACGCGGTGTCGATGGTGATGGCGCTCGCCGTGCATCGGGCCCGCCGCGGGTCGGCGTTCTTCCGCACCGTCTACTACCTGCCCGGCGTGTTCTCCACGGTGGTGGTCGGCGTGATGTTCTCGTGGTTCCTCGACCCGAACATCGGGATCGTCAACCAGATGCTCAAAACGGTCGGCCTCGACGGTCTGCAGCACAACTGGCTGGGGGACCCAAAGACAGCAGTGATAGCGGTCGCCGCCGTGTTCGTCTGGTACCACTGGGGCTTCGGCTTCATCCTCTTCCTGGCCGGCCGACAGGACGTGCCCAAGGAACTGTACGAGGCCTCGTCACTGGACGGCGCCCGAGGCTGGTCCCAGTTCCGCTACGTCACCTGGCCCGGGATGTCCCACGTCACCGGCATCGTGAGCGTGCTGACCCTGCTGAGCGGACTGCAGATCTTCGGCACGGTCCAGGTACTGACCAACGGCGGCCCCGCCGGGCACACCGAGGTCCCGACCCTGCACATCTACCAACAGGCCTTCCAGTACAGCGAGTACGGCCGTGCGGCGGCGATGTCCGTCATCTTCGGGCTGTGCCTGGTGGCCCTGGCCTGTGTCCAGCTGTGGGTCTCCCGTCGGCTCGGCGGAAGCACCGACTCCCGGACGGAGAAGGGACGTTGACGATGAACACGCTTCTCGACCCCGCACGGGAGTCCGATACGCCGTCGATGCCGGAACCGACATCGTCGAAGGCGAAACGCCGCGTCGGCCGTCTGCCGCGCATAGCCCTGTACGCCCTGCTGATCGCGGGAGCACTCGAGGCTCTTGTGCCGGTGCTCTGGGTGCTCAGCGGCTCCCTGCAGAGCGGCAAGCAGCTGTACAAGGGCACCGACTTCATTCCCCACCCCTTCGAATGGGGCAACTTCGCCACCGCCTGGAACGAAGGAGGCTTCAGCCAGTACCTGCCCAACAGCCTCCTCTACACCACGGCCGCGGTCCTCGGGATCCTGGTCATCGCGAGCCTCGCCGGGTACGCCCTCGCCCGCATCGAGTTCCCCGGCCGGGGCGCCATCGTGGGCGCGATCCTCGTCATCATGATCATCCCGCTGCCGGCGTCGTTCATCGCCCAGTACAAACTGCTGATCACGCTCGGGCTCGCCAACACCCGTATGGGCTACATCCTCGTCCTCATCGCGGGCGGGCTGCCGATCTCCATCCTGATCATGCGCGGGTTCTTCGCCAGCCAGCCCAAGGAACTGGAAGAGGCCGCCGCCATCGACGGCGCCAACCTGTTCACAACCTTCTGGCGGATCATCCTGCCGCTGGCCAGGCCCGGGCTGATCGCGGTGGCCGTCATCCAGGCCATGGGCGTCTGGAACGAGTACCTCATGGGCCTGGTGCTGTTCAACGACAGCTCGCTCATGCCCGTACAACGCGGCCTCACCAACTTCATGTCCGCGGACACCCCGCAACAACAGATCCTGCTCGCCGCGTCGCTCATCGCGGTACTGCCGATCGTCGTCTTCTACGCGATCGCGCAGCGCCACATCATCAGCGGCCTCTCGGCGGGAGCGCTCAAGTGACCACGTCTCAAATGACCCCGCACCGACCAGTCAGGAAGCTGCCAAGATCATGAGAGTTCGGAGTGTGCGTTCCATCCTCCTCAGAGGAAGCGCGGCCGCCGTACTGGCGCTCGCAGCGGCCCTGCCCAGCGCCCAGGTGTCCACGGCCGTGGACACGTCGGGCACCACTCAACCGCGGGTCAGTATAAGTGAGTTGCCGGTGCCGCCGACCGTCCCGCAAGACGGCGTCTGCACCCATCCCACCGGCTGTGTCTCGGCCGACTGGAGCGGCATCGGGACCCCGGGCCCCGCCAGGAGCTCGAAGTACGTGTTCCTCGGCCTCACCTATGCCGGAGCACCGGAGTCCGGCCCGGCGAGCGTCTACAGCGGCAACCAGGTCCTGGTGGTCCGCACCGACGGCAGCACCTTCCCGAACGGTGAGGCGTGGAAGTGCGTCACCTGCGGGGTGGCCTACGGGTCTGAGATCGAGACGAGCCAGTTCGTCTACCCGCCCGCGAACGAGCTGCCCGACCGCAAGCGCGTCCTGGTGGGCAACGGCATCCTGTCGTGCGGCGCGAACGGTACCGAGTACGCGGTCACCGACCCGCGCTGCACCCCCGCCAACACCAAGATCACCCCCATCTACTGGAACGACAAGCCGCTCTTCAAGGCCGACAGCTCCGGCATCAACAACGGCCGGGAATGGCGGCTGAGCAACGACGGCTTGCATTTGGTGTGGGACGTCCTTGACTATCGGGCACTCACGGAGACCGGGTACGTCGGCCGGATCAGCTACGACAAAGAGAAGGGCCGCTACGAGCTGGTGGGCGTCTCGGCCCTCGCCAACCCCTCGGCCGCGTACCAGCCCCTGGTCGTCGAGAAGGGCAACCAACTGCGCTTCAACCAGGCCGGAATGATCGGCGAACCGCGCGGCTTCACCGCCGACGGGCGGGGCATCCTCGGCATCCAGAGCGCGAACTCCGACAGCATGGACGCCTGGGCCACCGACCTGGCCACCGGCGCCTCCCAGCCCATCACCCGGAACGCCCACTACACCGACCCGATGGCGGCATCGCCCAACGGCAAGTGGCTGCTCGCCGAAGAGGTCAAGGGCTCAGGCCGCCTCGACTTCATCTCCGGCATGCCGGGCATCCCGGCACTCACCGCGCACGGAGGCACCGCCCCGTACATCGCGGGGATCCGCAACGAGGGCAACCGCCGCTACTTCTCGCCCTGGCTCGTCGACCCGAAGACCGGTGACGGATTCCAGATCAATGCCGGATCCGACCGGAACTGGAATATGGCCGCCGACCCGGCCTGGCTCGCCGACAGCACCGCCGTCGTCTACACCGAGAACCTGGCCTGCGGCGCCAACCCGACCCCGCACCGCTGTGCCGACTCGACCGAACCCGGCGGCCGTAACAGCCGCCTGATGATCGCCCGCTTCCCTGACTTCAAGCCCACCGCGCCCGTGACGCCCGCACCGGTGTCCGACAAGACCTGGGGCACACCCTACGACCCGGACAATCCTCCGGCAGCGGCGAAGGCGATCCCGGCCGCCACGTACACGATGCAGGGCAAGGCCCAGGGTACGGCCACCGTACAGATCACCAACAACAGCACCGGCACCCAGCCGCTGAGCGTCGCCGTCGCCTACAGCAACTACAGCGACGACGGCACGAACATCATCAACGGCACGGAGAAGGTCGAGCGGAAGGCCAACACGGCGCTCGGCTGCACACCGGGCACGGCCTCGGAGTTCGCCTGCCTCACCTGGACCGAGGACCTGAAGCTGTCCGGCAAGCACACCGGAACCAAGCAGACCGGCTCCGACGGGTTCACCCTCGGCCCGTCCGTGATGCTCGGCAACGACTTCCAGGCGGTCGGCACACTCACCACGACCATCGACGGCACCACCTACGCGCAGCCGGCCAACGGCCACTGAACCAGGCGGATCCCAGCGGATCCAGATCCGGACACCGGAGGAAACGAACCGGATGACGCACAACACCCCTGAAATCCCCTACGAGTTGGCGATCGACAGCGGCGGCGACCGGTTTCCGGTGTCCGGCAGCCGCCCTCGCCTCTCCTGGAAGCCGCCGCGGAACACCGCGGCGGCGGGCGAAGAGTACGAACTGCAGATCCACGTCGACGGACAGCCGCAGCAACACGCCCTCGTCACCGGCCACTTGCTGGTCGACTGGCCGGTGCCTGCGCTGCGCAGCGGCGAGCGGGTGCGCTGGCGGGTGCGACCCAGCACCGCGACACAGTCGTCGGCGTGGAGTTCCTGGCACGCCTTCGAGGCCGGGCTGCTTGACGGCGACTGGAAGGCCTCCTGGATCACCCCGGCCGACGATCAGCGGGCCTCTCATCTCCCGCCCGGCACGCGGCCAGCGCACACCCTGAGCGCCGCCTTCGACACCTCCGAGGTGGTGCGGGCACGCCTGTACTCCACGGCTCTCGGGGTGTACGAGGCATTCGTGAACGGCGAGCGCGTGGGCACCGCCGAACTCGCGCCCGGCTCGACCTCGTACGACCGAACCCTTTACGCGCAGGCGGCCGATGTCACCTCGTCCGTCCGCACCGGCGTCAACACCCTCGAGATCGTGCTGTCCGACGGCTGGTACCGCGGCCAGGTCGGCGCCTTCCGCAAACCAGCGGGCTGGGGAGACCTGCTCGCCGCCCGCGCGGAGCTGCACCTCGAACTGGCCGACGGAACACGCGAAGTGATCCGCACCGGCGAGCCATGGACGTCCGCCCCCGGCCCCGTCACCCGCGCCGACCTGATGGACGGCCAGATCACCGACTTCCTCACCCCGGTCACCGAACGAAGCACCGTCCTCGTCGACGCCGTGAGCGCACCCCCGGTCGACTGGTCCCCGGCTCCGCCCGTACGCCGCATCGAGGACCGCCCCGCCCTCTCGCTCACCCGGCTGCAGAGCGGCGCCTGGGTCGCCGACTTCGGCCAGAACGCCTCCGGCTGGATCACCCTCGCCGACCTCGGCCCGGCCGGCACCCGCACCGCGATCGACTACGGAGAGCACGTCGACCCCTCGACCGGTGACCTGACCACTACCCACCTCGACTGTCAGCGCCCCGGCGACCCGGTGACCGTCTTCGTCCAGCACGACGAGGTCGTCTCCTCCGGCACCCAAGGCGAGGTCTTCGAGCCCCGGCACACCGTGCACGGATTCCGCTACGCCCGCTTGGAGCGCGGCGACGCACCCCTGAACACGTCGAGCCTCACCATGCGGGTCGTCCACACGGACCTGCGCTCCACCGGCACCTTCGCGTGCGGCAACGAGGACCTCAACCGCCTGTACGACGTGGCCCGTTGGAGCTTCCGGGGCAACGCCGTCGATGTACCCACCGACTGCCCGACCCGCGAGCGCATCGGCTGGACCGGCGACTACCAGGTCTTCGCGCCCACCGCCGCCCGCCTCTACGACATCCACGGCTTCAGCCGCAAATGGCTGCGCTCGGTCCGCGACGACCAGCTCGACGACGGACGCATCGCCAACTTCTCGCCCGACGGGAGGCGCATCAAGCTCCGCACCGACCAGCGTCTCGACAGCATGACGGGATCCGCCGGCTGGGGCGACGCCGTCGTCCTCGTACCGTGGCTCCTGTACGAGACGTACGGCGACCGCCGCGGCCTCGACGAGAACTGGGACGCGATGGTCCGCTGGGTCGAATGGGCCCTGGCCACCGCGCGGACGGCCCGGCACCCCTCCCGGGTGGCCAGGTCCGCGGAACCCCTCCCGCACGAGGAGTTCATCTGGGACGGCTCCTTCCACTGGGGGGAGTGGTGCGAACCGAAGCGCCGCGCCGCCGACGGCTCGATCGTCGCACCGGAACAGGACTGGACGGCGGCCGACAAGGGCGAGGTGGGCACCGCCTTCCTCTACCGCTCCACCGCCACCCTGGCCGCGATCGCCGGGGTCCTGGGCCGCGAGGACGCGGCCGCCCGGTACGCACGCCTCGCGGAACGGATCAAGGAGGCCTGGCGTACGGAGTTCCTCGACGACACCGGCCGCACCACGGTCGACACCCAGGCGAGCTACGTCCGTGCACTGTCGCTCGGCCTCGCCCCCGAGAAGATGCGGGACGCGGTCGCCGGGCGCCTGGCCGACCTGATCCGCGAGGCCGGAACCCACCTGGGCACCGGCTTCCTCTCCACCGCCGACCTGCTGCCCGCCCTCGCCGACACCGGTCACACCGACCTGGCGTACGAAGTCCTGCTCCAGCGCACCTCGCCGTCCTGGCTCGGCATGCTCGACCGCGGCGCCACCACCATCTGGGAGGAGTGGGACGGCGTCGACGAGCACGGCGACGCGCACGAATCGCTCAACCACTACAGCAAGGGCGCCGTTATTCACTTCCTGCACACCCACACCCTTGGGCTGCGCCAGGCCGAAGGGTCCGTGGCCTGGGAGCAGTTCGTCGTCGCGCCCGTACCGCACTCGTCGGTCGGCTGGGCGCGCGGCACCTTCGACAGCCCGCGCGGCACCATCGCCGTCGAATGGCGCATCCAGGACGGGGAGTTGGACCTCACCGTCGAGGTCCCGCCCACATCCACCGCCACCGTCGTCCTGCCCGACGGTGAGCAACTGACGGTCGGCCCGGGCCGCAGCGCCTGGCAAACGAACCTCTGAACCAGGGAGCACACATGTCCGTCCTGCACAGCGACGACGCGGTCGGGAAGCTGGTGTCCCGGCTGACGCTGGAGCAGAAGGTCGCCAGCTGACCGGCCTGAGCGTCATGCACCTGACCGATCGCAAGAAGCCCATACCGGAGGGGAAGGGGCCCGAGGCCGATCCGACCAAGCTGGCCGAGCTGCGGCCGCACGGAGTGGGCCACCTCGCGATGGCGTGGTTCCTCGGCCACGACGCGGACAGCCTGCGCTCGGCTGTCGCCGCAGTACAGGAGGCGGTACGGGAGGTGTCGCCGTTCGGGATCGGCGCGGTGATCCACAACGAGGCCGTCAACGGACCGCTGGAACGGCTGCAGTACACGCTCCCCGACGGCAGCCGCGGATTCGAAGCCGGCGACATCACCATCCAGGGCGCCTTCGCAGCCGATGACGTCAGGTGCCACGAGCCGGTCCCAGCGCCCGCCGCGATCCACTCTTGAGGAGACCACTCCATGCTGAAACCCCGCTCCACCGCCACCCGCGAACTGGTGAACCTCGACGGCCTGTGGAAGTTCGCCACCGCGGCGGGCGCAGGCGACCAGCCGTGGACCGGACCGCTTGACACCCCGCTCGAAGCCCCTGTGCCCGCCAGCTACAACGACCTGTTCACCGACAGCGCCATCCGCGACCACGTCGGCTGGGTCTGGTACCAGCGCACCGTGCGCGTGCCGCGCGGCTGGGCCGACGAGCGGGTCATCCTGCGCGTCGACGCCGCCACACACGAAGGACAAGTCTATGTGGACGACGTCCTGGTCGCCGAACATGTCGGCGGATACACGCCGTTCGAGGGAGATATTACCGAATACGTCGGCGCAGGGCGGGAGTTCAGGCTGACCATCGGCGTCAACAACGAGCTCACCCACACCACCGTCCCGCCCGGCCGCATCACCGTCGACCAGACGGGCCGACGCAAACAGACGTACCTGCACGACTTCTACAACTACGCGGGCCTCGCCCGCTCGGTGTGGCTGTACAGCGTGCCGGACATCTACGTCGACGACGTCACCGTCGTCACCGGCCTCGACGGTACGAGCGGCACGGTCGAGTACGAGGTGGAGACCAGCGGCCACGCTCAGGTGCGGGTCCGTGTCCTGGACGCCACAGGCGCCGAGGTCGCCGCCGCCGAGGGCGCGAGCGGTAGCGTGCGGATCGACGACGTGACGCCGTGGCGGCCGGGCGCGGCGTACCTGTACGACCTCGTCGCGGAGATCGTCGACAGCGCGGGGACGGTCCTCGACACCTACGCCCAGCCTTTCGGCGTACGCACCGTCGAGGTCCGCGGCATCCAATTCCTCATCAACGGCGAGCCGTTCTACTTCACCGGATTCGGCAAGCACGAGGACACCGCCGTGCGCGGAAAGGGCCACGACGACGCCTATCTGGTCCACGACTTCCAGCTGATGGAGTGGGCCGGCGCCAACTCCTTTCGCACCGCCCACTATCCGTACGCGGAGGAGGTGATGGACTTCGCCGATCGGCACGGCATCGTCGTCATCGACGAGACCGCCGCCGTCGGCCTGAACCTCGCCGTCGAGGCCGGCCTGCAAGGCACCCCGCCGAGACCCACCTTCTCGCCCGACACCTTTAACGACGAGACCCGTGCCGCCCACGCGCAGGCCATCCGTGAACTGATCACCCGCGACAAGAACCACCCCAGCGTCGTCATGTGGTGCATCGCCAACGAGCCCGCCTCCAACGAGGAAGGCGCCCGGGAGTACTTCGAGCCGCTCGTCGAACTCACCCGCAAGCTGGACCCGACCCGCCCGGTCACCTACGCGGCCGTGATGTTCGCGACCTCCGAGAACGACCGCATCGCCGAACTCTTCGACGTCATCTGCATCAACCGCTACTACGGCTGGTACATCGCGACGGGTGACCTCGCAGCCGCCGAGGCGATGATGGAGGGCGACCTGAACGGCTGGGCGGCGAAGTTCGGCAGGCCGCTGCTGATGAGCGAGTACGGGGCCGACACCATGCCGGGCCTGCACTCGGTGTGGGATCAGCCGTGGACGGAGGAGTACCAGTCGGCGTATCTCGCGGCCAGCCACCGCGCGTTCGACCGCGTCGAGGCCGTTGTCGGCGAACACGTGTGGAACTTCGCCGACTTCCAGACCTCGCATGGCATCCACCGCGTCGACGGCAACCGCAAGGGCGTCTTCACCCGGGACCGCAAGCCGAAGGCGGCGGCGCACGAACTTCGGCGCCGCTGGGTGGGGTTGGACGGGCGCAAGCCGTCTCGCCCCAGTGCTGGTTGAGGGCGTTGCCCTCCGTGAGCCGGACGGTGAGCGCTCGGCTCAGCCCGCGTCCGGCGTGGTGGCCCCCTCGTGCTGCGGGGGACCGGCTGTGGTTTGCGGCGCTGCCCGCGCTGATAGCCCGGCTGCGCTGGGCGCACGTGTTCCCAGTGACGCAGGGGACCTTGCTCGCCTGGCACCGAAGGCTTGTCGCGGACAGGTGGGACTACAGCACGCGCCGGAGCAAGCCGGGCAGGCCGCCGACCTGTCCCGCTCGGAAATACGATTCGATGCCGTGAGCTGTGGCGATGTCGTTTGGTCAGGCGGCCCGCTGGTACTTCTTGATCAACCCTCCGAGGGCGGATCGTCGTCGCGCGCAGCTTGGTGAGCCCGACGGCGCTCTCCCCGTCCGGCGACAATCTCGCCACGCGAACCACCCCGTCCTGCATGCCGCCGACGATCTGCATCCGTGCACCTTGGCTGTGAGAGAGACTTTCCGGGTTCGCAGGTGTGGCCTTCGCGTCAGTGGCCCCTGGCGATCCATTCGTCGAGGTGCGGAGCCTCGGCGCCGATCGTGGTCGACTCTCCGTGACCGGTGCGCACCACCGTCTCCGGTGGAAGGACGAGCAGCCGGTCCCTGATGGAGCGGACGATGGTCGGGAAGTGGGAGTAAGACCGGCCGGTCGCTCCCGGTCCACCGGCGAACAGGGTGTCCCCGGTGAAGACGGTGCCCAGATCCGGCGCGTGGAGCGAGATCGCCCCGGGCGTGTGCCCCGGCGTGCTGAGTACCGTCAACGCTGTTCCGGCCACGGTGATCCGCCGCATGTCGGAGAGGTAGCCGTCAGGGGAGCGGCCGGGGTGGGTGTGCTTCCAGAGCAGTCGGTCCTCGAGGTGGATCAGGACCGGGGCACCGGTCGCGTCCGCGAGGGCGGGGGCGGCGTCGATGTGGTCGTCGTGTCCGTGCGTGCAGACGATGGCCTTGAGCCGCCGGTCCCCGATGGCCTCGGTGATGGCTCCGGCATCGTGTGCCGCGTCGATGACGATCACTTCTTCGTCATCGCCCACGATCCAGACATTGTTGTCCACCTCCCATGTGCCGCCGTCCAGACTGAAGGTGCCGGACGTGACGAGGTGCTCGATACGCGGGCCGCCGCCCGTCACAGGGTCACCACCGAGCGCAGCACGTCGCCCTTGTGCATCCGGGCGAAGGCGTCCTCGCCGTCCTCCAGGGCGATGGTCTCCGATACGAACGCGTCGAGGTCCAGGCGGCCTTGGAGGTAGAGGTCGATGAGCAGAGGGAAGTCGCGCGACGGCAGGCAGTCGCCGTACCAGCTCGACTTCAGTGACCCGCCGCGGCCGAAGACGTCAAGGAGGGGCAGCTCCAGTGTCATCTCGGGGGTCGGTACTCCGACGAGTACCACTGTTCCGGCCAAGTCGCGAGCGTAGAAGGCCTGGTGATACGTCTGCGGTCGGCCGACGGCGTCGATGACCACGTCCGCGCCGAAGCCGCCGGTCAGTTCGCGGATCGCCCCGACCGGGTCGGTCTCCCGTGAGTTGACCGTGTGCGTGGCGCCCAGGGCAGTGGCAGTCGCGAGCTTACGGTCGTCGAGGTCCACGGCGATGATCTTCGCAGCACCTGCGAGGCGGGCGCCTGTCACGGCCGCGTCACCGACCCCGCCGCAGCCGATGACGGCCACGGAGTCACCTCGGGTGACCCCTCCGGTGTTGATCGCGGCGCCGAGCCCCGCCATGACGCCGCACCCCAACAGGCCCGCGGCAGCGGGGGACGCGGCCGGGTCGACCTTGGTGCACTGTCCGGCGGCGACGAGGGTCTTGTCCGCGAACGCGCCTATGCCCAGGGCGGGGGTGAGCTCGGTGCCGTCGGCCAGTGTCATTTTCTGTCGCGCGTTGTGCGTGTCGAAGCAGTACTGAGGTCGCCCGCGCCGACAGGCCCGGCAACGTCCGCACACTGCACGCCAGTTGAGGATGACGAAATCGCCCGGAGCCACGTCGGTGACGTCGGCGCCCACCGACTCCACCACGCCCGCCGCCTCGTGTCCCAGGAGGAACGGGAACTCGTCGTTGATCCCGCCCTCGCGGTAGTGCAGGTCGGTGTGGCACACCCCGCAGGACTGGATCCGTACCACCGCCTCGCCCGGGCCCGGATCGGGGATCAGGATGGTCTCGATGGCGACGGGCTCGCCCTTCGCCCGTGCCACAACTCCACGTACGTGCTGGGGCATTGCGCAATCCTCTCGAGTGGTGCAGGTGAGTAGTTCTGTGGGTGCAGACAGGGATGGTCAGGCGGCCGGACGGATGCGTATCGGCAGGGACTCCCATGCGCGCAAAGTGTTGTTGGCGTGCCGGCGCGGTGCGCCCGTCAGCTCGAACGACTCGACTCGCCGGGCCAGGGCGGTCAGTAGCGCCTCCGCCTCCAGGCGGGCGACGTGCTGTCCGATGCACTGGTGGATGCCCATGCCGAAGCCGACCTGGCCGGACGGGTCACGTGTGAGGTCGAAGCGGTCGGGCTCGCTCCAGCGGTCCGGGTCGCGGTTGGCGGCGCCGAGGAACATGAGGATCTTCGTGCCCTCCGGGATGGTGGTGCCGGCGATCGTGACATCGGTGGTGGCGGTACGGAAGAACGTCTGCACCGGCGACTGCCACCGCACTGCCTCGTCGAAGGCGACCCGCGCCAACTCCGGCCGCTCGCGAAGCCGTTGCCACTCCTGCGGTTGCGTGGCGAACGCGTAGAGGCAGGCCGCCAGGCCGTGCACGGTCGTGTCCACTCCCGCGGTGAGCAGTGACCGTACGACCAACGGAGCCTGCGCGTAGTTGAGTTCACCACGGTCGGCGGCTGCGCAGATCTCGGCGCCGAATCCGTTCGCCGTCAGGGCCTCGCGTGCGCACTGGGCGTTGACCCATGCTCCCAGCGCGGCAGCGCGGTGGGCGTCGGCGGCGACGAGGTCGTTACGCGGGCCGAACGCGTTGAAGGCCATGTTGCCGTACGGCAGGAGGTTCTCCCGGCCGTCGGGCCCCAGGCCCACGGCATCGGGGAAGGCCCGCAGCGGGAAAGCCTCCGCCAGTGCCGTGAAGGCGTCGAACTCCGGCCCGTTTTTGAGGACTTGGTCCACCAGTTCATCCGCCGTCGCGGCCCAGGTGTCGCGCAGGCGGCGCAGTGCGGGCGGGGCGAGGGTCTCGCGCAGGACCCGGCGTGGCGCGTCGTGCAGGGGAGGGTCGGCTTCGAGGAGCAGGCTCGGCGCACGCCAGGCTTCCTCGTGGCGGAAGTTCGCCAGGCCCACGCCCGAGCCCGACTCGAAGTGCTGCCAGTCCACCAGCGCGGCGTGCACCTGCTCGTAGCGGGCGAGCGCGTGGACGTCGTAGCGGGAGAGACGCACGACGGGGCCGGCCTCGCGCAGCGCCTGATGCAGGGGATCGGGGTTCAGCAGGTGCTCGTGGGCGAACGGGTCGGCGTCGCTGACGGGCTTCGCCACGGCACGTGCGGGTGCCTCGGTCATCGCGGCTCCAAGAGGATGAGTGGGAGGGGCTGGTGCGGCTCGGACGGGCCTCGCGGCCCTCACAGATCGAGGACGAGACGATCCCCGCACGACCGCGACACGCACACGAACATGCAGTTGTTCGCGGCCCGTTGGCGATCCGTGAGGATCGAGTCCCGGTGGTCCGGCTGCCCTTCGGTGACCGGTGTCAGACAGGTTCCGCAGGTGCCCTGCTCGCAGGACGACAGGACGTCCACGCCCGCCTCCCGGATCGCCTGCAGCACGGAGACGTCGCGAGGAACGGTGACGGTGCGCCCGCTACGCCGCAGTTCGACCTCGAAGGCCGCGTCCTGCACCGGCGCTGCTTGATCGGAGGCGGTGAAGCGTTCGGTGTGCAGGGCGTACGGAGCCCACGACGCGCAGGCACTTTCCACCGCGGCAAGCAGCGGGGCAGGGCCGCAGCAGTACACCTTTGTGCCCGGGAGCTCAGTGCCGAGCCAGGCTTCGAGGTCCAGAAGTCCGAGCTCGTCCTGCGGAACGATGCGCACCCGCGAGCCATAAGCCGCCGCGAGCTCGTCACGGAAGGCCATCGAGCCTCGGGTTCGGCCGCCGTACAACAACTGCCAATCCAGGCCGAGGAGTTCGGCCTGGCGCACCATCGGCAGCAGGGGAGTGATCCCGATGCCGCCCGCGACGAAGAGGTACTTCTCCGACGGCACCAGGGGGAAGTTGTTGCGCGGCCCGCCGACGCCGACCCGGTCACCCGGCCGCAGCCGGTCGTGCACGTACGCGGATCCCCCGCGCCCGTCAGGTTCCCTCAGGACGGCGACCCGGTACGTGTACGCGTCCCACCGGTCACCGCACAACGAGTACTGCCGAGTCGTCCCCTCCGGCAGTACGAGATCGATATGGGAGCCCGGCGTCCAGTCCGGCAGCCGTCCGCCGTCCGGATGCGTGAGCGTGAGGGACACGACGCCCTCAGCCACCCGCTCCTTCGCGGCGACGGTCAACGACACCGCGTTCCTTGTTCCCGGCCGACTCTTGTCGGGGCCGGGAACGGCATTCACAACCACGCTGGTTCCGACCACGTTGTCGCCTTCCATCGTTGGGTTCCAGGAAGGATGCGTGGGCCGCGGTGGAGGGCGCGACGCCATTCTCAATGAGTGAGAGAGGAATTCTCCGCTCGCTCAAGCGGCGCTCACCCCGATGTCGGTGCCCCCAGGGCACGGGAGATACCGCGTGCGGCGGTGCGGACCACCGAGGCGACGGAAGTGGCCCCGGCCTCGTTCGGGACGATCACCGACAGCGTGGCCAGCACCTTCCCCCGGCTGTCCCGCACCGGAGCCGCGATGCCCAGGGCGTCCGGGTGTACGTATCCGGGACAGCACGCGTATCCCTGCTGCCGGACGTCCGCGAGCACGGCGCGCAGTTGCGGCGCGGTGGCGGGCGTGGCCTCGGTATAACGGTGCAGGGGTTCGGCTAGGACTCGATCGCACAAGTCTGCGGATCCGTGGGCGAGCAGGACCAGACCGCTGGACGACGCGTGCAACGGCAGACGGCCCGCGATGCGGGTGTAGTTGATGACCGCGCCAGGCGCGCTCAGCCGCTCCACGAACAGCACATCGTCGCCGTCGAGGACGCCCAACTGCACGTGGTGGCCCACCACGTCGTGGACGCCCTCCATGAAGGGCATGGCGGTGTCGCGCAGAGAAAGTGCGGGCGAGGCGCGCGTCACCAGCCCCCACATGCGTATGCCGATGCGTACCCGCCGGTCCGCGTCGCGTGCGAGGAAGCCGTGCGAGACCAATTCGGCGACCAGCCGCGATGCGGTCGCCATGTGCAGGCCCGTACGCCGGGAGATCTCCGAGACGGTCAGGGCCGGCTCCTCGGGCGTGAACGCCTCGAAGATCCGCACGGCCCGGGCCAGTACCGACTCGCCGTTCTGTGACTTCACGTGGCCATCATCGGATTCCTGCCGGGCGCGTCAAGATCCCGGCTCGATTTCGGTTCACGTGAAGGACGCGTCCCGGCGTCACATCGCAGCCCACCCGTCGTCCACGGGGAGCACCGCGCCAGGGTGCCCGCGCAGCGCAAAAGGGGCCGCGCGTCCCATGGCGTCGCGTACGTGCGGGACGATGCCTCGGGGAGCGCGCAGTGCCGCCTGTGTCGGGCGACGATGCATGTCTTCCACTTCAACGCTGCCTCGGGCTACGGCAGTTGGGCCCGCCCGCAGTCGGCGCGAACGGGCACTCCACGTGGCCCTTACGAGGTCAGGCGGTTGTCGCAGGGCCGGGCGGCAGGTGGACCGTCATGATCAGGTGGCAGGTTTCGGTGCCCGCACCGCGGTAGGTGTGGGTGGCGTCGCCGTCGAAGGTGGCGGTCTGTCCGGCTTCCACGGGGTGCTCGGCGCCGTCGACGATCAGGACCATCTGTCCTGAGGTGACGCTGACGGTTTCGACGACTCCGGCCTGGTGGGGGTGGCTGGGGTATTCCTCGCCGGGTTCCAGTCGCCAACGCCAGACCTCTACCGGGGCCGGTCCTGAGGTCGTCAGCATGAGCCGGGCCTCGCTGCCCCGTTCTCCGGCCCACAGGGGCATCACGGCGTCGGCGTCCACGACGCGGACGCGTCCGTCGGCCGGTCCTTCCATCAGGGCGGATACCGAGACGCCGAGCGTGTCGGCCAGCCGGACCAGGGTGGCGAAGTTCGGGTTGCCCTGTGCCTTCTCCAGTCCGACCAGGGCCCCCTTGCTGACCTTGGCGCGCCGGCCGAGTTCGTCCAGGGACAGGCCCGCACGGGTGCGGGCCGCCCTGACGTTGTGGGCGAGTGTCCGCAGGGCTGCCTCTGTCTCGGCCATCCCCTCACCATCCTCACAGTGGGCCACTGGAATGCACCGCACGGTCGTTTGGTTGACCGGGTCGGTCGTTTCATCGTACGGTTTAGTCGTTCCGCTGAATAGTAAGGGATGTACCCGTGATCGCTCTGCTGCTGGCTCTGGGCAGCTCACTCGCCTACGGATGCGCCGACTTCCTCGGCGGCCTCGGTGCCCGAAAGGCGCACGTTCTGCGCACCGTGATGGTCGCCGCCCCGGCCAGCCTCGCAGTCGAGCTGCTGCTGTGGCCGGTCCTCGGCGCGTCGTTCAGCCCGGCCGCGCTCGGCTGGGGTGCCGCCTCCGGTGTCGCCTCGGCCGCCGCGTTCGCCCTGCTCTACAAGACCCTGGCCATCGGCCCCATGAACGTCCTGTCCCCGGTCACCGCGCTGGTGTCCGCCGCGCTGCCCGTCGGCGTGGGCCTGATGCAGGGCGAGCGCCTGGGTATGGCCGGACTCCTGGGCCTGCCGCTCGCGCTGGCGGCGGTGGTCCTGGTCAGCGCCGGGCACGGCGCGGGCTCCGCGCGGCCTTCCCGGACGGCGCTGCTGCTGGCCTTGGGTGCGGGCGCCGCGATCGCGCTCCAGCTGATCTTCCTGCACCAGGCGCCGTCGGACAGCGGGATGGCCCCGCTGGTCATCGGCAGGGCGGTCTCCTCCGCGGTCACCCTGGTCGCGGCCGGGATCATGCACCGCAGGCTCGGCCCCGAGAAGCCCGCCTACGCCATGTCGGCCGCCGCCGGGGTGTTGGACTCGCTGGCGAACCTGTTGTTCCTGCTCGCCGCCCGCAGCGGAGACCTCACCGTCGTCGCAGTGATCACCGCCCTCTACCCGGCCGGCACCGTCCTGCTCGCCCGCAAGGTGCTCGCCGAACGCATCCACCGCGGTCAGCTCGTCGGGCTGGGCACCGCCGCCGTCGCCGTCAGCCTCCTCGCCCTCACCTGAGCGATCCCACAGTCAAGGAGAAACACATGTTCATCCAGCCCTGGGACGCCGGCCTGGACGACGCCGAATGGCAGACCTGGATCGCCGATGGCCACGACTTCGGCCAGCTCAGCGTCAACGGCCTGCCCGGCCAGCCGCCCACCGTCGTCCCCACCCACTTCACTTCCGACGGCAACCAGCTCCTCATCCACCTTGCCCGGCCCAACCCGGTCTGGAAGGCGATCGAGCACGACCCGAACGTCACCTTCACCGTCATCGGCGACTACGCCTTCGTCCCCGGCCCCTGGCGCGTCAAGCCCGACACACCACCCACAGACGGCGTCCCCACCAGCTACTACGCCACCGTCCAGTTCACCTGCCACGCCCACATCGTCGACGACCCCGAGGCCAAGGCTGAGCTGCTGCGCCGCCAGCTCGCCCACTTCCAGCCCGACGGCGACCACGGCCCCGTCGACGTCGACCAGCCGCCTTACGGCCGGATGCTGCCCGGCATCCGCGGCCTGCGTCTGGAAGTCACCGACGTGCGGGCCAAGTTCAAGTACGACGACCACAAGCCCGTCGAGCACCGCACCGCCGTCGCCGACCTCCTCGCCGGACGTGGCCAGGGCCTGGATGCGCCCACCGCGCGCCAGCAGCTCCGACGCCTGGACCGCATCGGCCCTTGGAAGCCCTGACCACCACCCCACGCCATAGGAACGGAACCCCGCCCATGACCGCCTTCGGCATCAGCCCCGCCGTCGCAGACGCCTTCCCCGACACCCTCATCGCCCTGGTCACCGCCACCGGCGTGCACGGCCACGAACCCTGGCCCCACACGGCCGCCGCTCTGGAGAACCTGGAGGAGCAGCTCGCTGACGGCTCCTGGCAGCCCGCCGACGAGACCGACCCGCGCATCGAGGCGTGGCACGCCGCCTACCGCTCCTTCGGCACCAATCCCCGCCGCATCCGCCCCAGCGTCGACGCGCTCGGCCGCCGCTTCGCCAAGAAGGGCATCCTGCCGCGCATCAATCCGGCCGTCGACTCCTACAACGCCGTCTCCGTCCGCCACGGCCTGCCCGCCGGCGCCTTCGATCTGGACCATGTCACCGGCGACGTCGAAATTCGCCACGCAGACGGCAGCGAGGAGTTCACCCCGCTCGGCGAACCCGACACCATCGAGAATCCCAAGCCCGGCGAGATCATCTACACCGACACCACTGGCGTCCTGACCCGCCACTGGAACCACCGCGACGCTCACCGCACCCGCGTCACCGAGGACTCCACCCACGTCGCCTTCGTCCTCGAAACCCTCCGGGCCGACCGCGACGGCCACCTCCTCAAGACCGCCGCGCACGAGCTGCAGGGCCTCCTCCTTCCGCACGCCGAGCAAGCCCGGGTGTACTACCTCAGCCCGGATCAGCCCCAGGCAGGAGCCTGAGTCCCGACGGCCAGCTCCAGCACGGTCGCCGGCGTCCCCGTCGTCATGGAGGGCCTGGGCGAAACCATCTTCGGGCCTCGGGGGGAGCCACCCGTCTGCGCTGCCGCGGCACCTTCCTCGCGACGACGGTCCTCCTCGTCCCATTTCCTCGGCAACCCGCTTGATCGACTCGGTTCCGGCGTCGACGCTATAGGTGCCAAGAACCACGTCCGGGCTGGTCACGCGGCATGTTGGTACTCGTGCAGGATACTGCCGAGGCGGTCGTGTCGATGGACCTCGAGGTGGGTGAGCCGGTCGGGTTCGCTGATCGGTTCGGGCAGGGGACGGAGCGGCGCGGCGCTTGCGGGAGTGCGGTGGGGGCGATGCTGGTTGTAGAACTGCTCGTACGCGCGCAGGGCGTGGAGTAGATGGGCCTTGCTCCAAATCAGGGTGCGGTCGAGGAGCCCGGTCCGGCAGGTTCGCACCCATCGCTCCATGATCGCGTTCATACGCGGCATCCGGACGCCGGTCTGTACGACCTCGATACCTTCCGCCTGGAGGACGGCGTCGAAGCGGCCGGACAGCGAACGTCCCGGTCCCGGATCAAGAACTTCACCTTGGCGCCTGTCTCCTGAAGATCCATCACCGTGTTGGGCGCGAGTTGGGTGACCCGGGCCGCGGTCGGGTGCGCGGTCGGGTGCGCGGTCGCGCCGAGGATTCGCACGCGCCGCGTGGCGTGCTCGATCACCGCGAGGACGTGCAGGGTCGTCCCGGACAGGGGCTTGGACTCGAAGAAGCCGGCGGCGAGGATGGCCTGTGCTTGAGAATGCAGGAATGCCGCCCAGGTGGTGCTATTGCGCTCGGGCGCGGGGTCGATGCCGTGTTCCTTGAGGGAGTTCCACACGGTGGAGGCGGCGACCGTGATGCTGAGAGCGGCGAGTTCGCCGTGTATGCGCCGGTACCCCAAAACGAGTTCTCCCGTGCGAGCCGGAGCGCCAAGACGCGGACGGAATACACGGTGCGCGGTCGACCGGGGCGCTTGGGACGTGAGGCCTTGGCGTGGCGGCGGCGCAGCAGGTGGCGCCAATGCAGCAGCGTGTCGGGGGAGTTGATCAACTGGGGTCGATGAAGGTGTACTCGGGGGAGGCGGTGCAGAAGCGCGGTGAGCAGTGCGCGGTCGGGTCAGGTGAGCTTCGGCTTGTCGATCTGCCGCTGCAGCACGGCGAGTTGATGGCGCTGCGCCAACATTTCGGCGTCCTTGTCGCGGTCACCCATCGGCAGGAGCCGTATCAGGGTGAACATCCTCGTCAGGGTGATGTACGGCAGTCGCAGCAGCACCGGACCGTCCTGGCGTCGGCCGGAGCCAGCCGGCAATCACCGAGCAGGTCCCTACCGTCACCCCTGACTGGCAGGGACTCACGACAGTGCTCACACGTGGCCTGACCAGCACGGACGAGGTTACTGGCACCTTCAGGGTCACCCCGGTTCGCCTTGGGCACGCCAAGGTCCGGATGCTGCCAGGCCCGACCATCCCGAACACGCCGTGCTGTTGTCGACGCGCGCCAGGGAGCGCGTGACACCCACCAGCCAGAGAGAATTGCTGAAAGTTTCTGCAAGTGATTGCCGGAGTGGGAAGCGACTGTTTGACTCGCCTGGCGACAGGCAACAACGGCCCGGGCGCCGGGCAGCTCTCAGCGATCCGGCAAAGGCCGCCCTGGATCAGGCGCCACCATCCGCACCGCGAACTGCGGGGCGGGCCACGGCGCGCCCCCGTTCCGTGACCGGCCTGGCAACCCCTTTCAGCCCGAGAGGAACACCATGAGCGTCGAGATCGACGTCCTCGTCCTGGGGGGCGCCGGCGTGGACACGATCGTGCACGTCCCCGAGCTGCCCCTTTCGTTCGCCGACAGTTACATGATCCGGCCAGGTATCCGGACACGCGCGGGACAGAGCGGCGACTTCGTCGCCCTGGGGGTGAGCAGCCTGGGACTGCGTACGCACCACCTCGACCTGATCGGCGACGACCACGAGGGCGACCTCGTCCGCGCTTTCCACCGGGACCAGGGCATCGCGTTCACCACGAGCCTCCAGCCCGAGGGCACTAAACGAGCGGTCAACCTCGTCGGCCCCGACGGGCGAAGGCTGTCCCTGTACGACGACACCCGCTCGCAGGAGACAGACCGGCTCCCCGAAGCGACGGTCCGGGAACTGGCCGCCGCGAGTCGTCACGCGCACGTCGTCATCACCTACCCGTGCGCGTTCACGCTGCCCACGCTGCGCGAAGCCGGCGTGACCATCTCCACCGACCTGCACAACTGGGACGGTATGAACCCCTATCACGAGGTATTCGCCTACGAGGCCGACCTCGTCTTCCTGTCCACCACCGCCCTGGCCGACCCCGAGCGGACCATGCGCCGGATCGTCGAGCGAGGCCGCGCCCGGGCGGTCATCGCCACGGCCGGGGCGGACGGGGCGTATCTCCTGGTCGATGGCGAGCTGTCACACATCCCCGCCGTCACACCCCCGGCACCGGTCGTGGACTCCAACGGCGCAGGCGACGCATTTGCGTCCGCCTTCGTCTACGGCTGGCTTAACGGTGAGCCTGCTGAGCGCTGCGGCCTGTACGGCGCGGTGGCCGGAGCCCATGCCTGCACCGTGCCGTCGATGCGTACCGACAGCATCACACGCGACGAACTCCACTCCCGCCTCGTGGAGTTGCAATGTGATGCGGCGCCCGCCGAGCACCGCGCCGAAGAAGCGGGACGGCACGGATGAGCGCCGCCACGCGAACATCCGGTTACGACGTCGTCGTCCTGGGCGGAGGAGTCGCCGGCAGCGTGTTGGCCGCGCGCCTCAGCGAAGACCCAGCCCGCACGGTCTGCCTGGTGGAGGCGGGCCCCGACTACGGCCCCATGTGGCGCATGTGGCCTCGCATGCTTTGCCGCGCAGGTACTCGGGGGGCTGGTCTTCGAAAAGGGCGCGCCAGCGCGTCGCCATTGCCCGGGCACTCGTGCCGCAACCCGCCGTCCTAGTCCTCGACGAAGCGGTGTCCGCCCTCGACGTCTCGGTCCAGGCGCAGGTGCTCGGCTGCTCGCGGATCTGCGCGAACAGCTCGCCGTCTCCTATGTGTTCGTCACCCACGACCTGGCCGTCGCGCAGCAGATCACCGACGAGGTTCTGGTCATGCACCGCGGCCGCGTCGTCGAGCAGGGCCCACGGACCGAATCCTGTCGACCCCCGAACACCCCTACACGCGCGGGTTGTTGGATGCAGTGCCGCGTGCGGGGTGGCGGCCGGGAGGCGCCGCTGCCAGTCCACTCTGAGGCCGCCTCCCTTGTCTGGACTCTTTGGGGGTGTCGGCCGGAAAGGACGTACAAGCGGCGGCTCAAGGAGATCAAGGAGGTCGAGGAACTGCCGGAGGGGGTGCAGGAGATGCTGCGCCGGGCGTACGACATCGGCCTTCGCATCAACTCGGAGCTGGGGACGGAGGAACGACGGGAGTCGCAGGCGAAGCGGTACGCCCGGATCAAGCGGATCCGGCGGATCCAGGCGGAGATGATGTCGGCGGCGCGGCACGAGGTGCTCTCCGCGCGCAGCGAACCGGGCGCCGACCCGGAGGTCGTCGACCGGGTGCTGCGGCAGTTGGATGTGCGGAGCCTTCGGTGCAGCCGATCGTCAGCCCCGGCCGATGCGCGGCGCGCGGCCGTTGCGTTCGATCACGTGGTCCGGGAGGGCGGAGGCCGCCTCGTCGGAGGCGATCAGGGCAGTCGCCGTGTTGATGCGGGGCAGCGCGTAGGGGTGCTGCTCGGCCAGCCAGCGGACCAGCTGTTCACGGACCGTGACCCGCACCGTCCAGATGTCGTCCGCGTCCTTGGCCGTGACCAGGGCGCGGACCTCGATCGTGCTGGGGGTGGTGTCGGTGACGGCCAGGCCCCAGTCGCGGCCGTCCCAGGCGGCGCACTCGCGCAGGATGTCGTGCAGTCGCTCGCGCATCTGCGGGACCGGCGCGCTGTGGTCGAGGTGGAAGAAGACGGTGCCGGTCATCTGGGCGCCGCCGCGCGACCAATTCTCGAACGGCTTCGACGTGAAGTACGACACCGGCATCGTGATCCGGCGCTCGTCCCAGGTGCGTACAGCGAGGAAGGTGAGCGTGATCTCCTCGACGGTGCCCCATTCGCCGTCCACGACGACCGTGTCGCCGATCCGCACCATGTCGCCGAACGCGATCTGCAGTCCCGCGAAGAGGTTGCCGAGCGTGGACTGGGCGGCGACACCGGCGACGATGCCGAGGACACCGGCGGAGGCGAGCAGCGAGGCGCCCGCGGTCCGGAACGCGGGGAACGTCAAGAGCATCGCGGCCACCGCCACCACGCCGACGATCGCGATCACGACCCGCTGGATCAGCGTGACCTGGGTGCGCACACGGCGGACCCGGGCCGGATCGCGATGGGCGGTGGCATAACGGGCGTAGGACGACTCGACGATCGCGGCCGCGATCCGCACGACGAGCCAGGCGGTCGCACCGATGAGGACGAGACTGAGGGTCTGTCCGATCCCCGCGGTGTGATCCTCGGCGATCTTCGCCTGGTCGTACGACCCTCTCAACAGGGCCGTGCAGAGCACGAATTGGAGGGGCAGTCGGCAGCGGCGCAGCAGTCCCCACAGCGGGGTCTCGTGATGCCGGCGGTCGGCGCGCTGCAGCAGACGGTCGACGGCCCACCCCACCAGCAGGGTAAGCACGAGCGAGCCACCGACGACGATCAGTGGGCGCAGTACGTTCTCCATGACTCGACGCTAACCGGGATCGGCCACCTCTAACCTGTGATGTTCCTGGCGCCATGGAGCGCACGAACATCATGCTCCACTCGACGTACGGCCCGAGGCCGCCGTGGAGGCCGCCGCCGACCGGTGCGTGCCGCCGGGCACACGGCGTGGACCCCGGATCTCTTCGAGGGTCGCACCTTCGACAGCGTCGAGGAGAGCAGCGCGTATCGGGAGAGACCGGCAAGGACGAGCTGCTCAAGCGGGCCGTGCTCGCCGCCGCCCCCTACTCCGAGCGGTGCCTGGTGCAAGAGCTCCTTGCGGTCGCCGTTCTCGAGCTTGCTGACCTTCGACTTGTGCCAGCCGAGCTGTTGGGCGAGTTGCTCGCCGGTGAGCCGGCCAGCGGGGCGGCGCAGTCTCGTTCCCGCAGTCGTACCCCGAGGGCCAGAGTGTCTCCAGGACCGACGGACGGACGTCGCGGCGCGGTGGTGCGGGCCGGGTGTGAGCGGAACATTCGCCACCAGTGATCTTCGCGAGATACCGCAGGTGGTTGCGTTCCGACGGGTCGAGGCTGAGCGCATCGGCCAGCGCGTTCACCACCGCCACCGAAGGATTACGGTCACGGCCCTGTTCGATGCGGGTCAGGTATTCGACGCTGATGCCGGCCCGCGCGGCGAGATCCAGGCGTCGTAGACCCGGTGACCGGCGGCGGCCGCGATCCGGTAGACCCAGCGACTCCGGCTGGGTGCTGTCGCGCTTGGCCCGGATGAAGTCCCCTAACGGCGTACCCATGTTGGGAGCATACGGTGCTGCCTGCTGATCGCGGAGTGCTCAGACTGGCCCAGTGGGGGCCAGCCTGAACACGGTCTGGCTGGAGCCACGGCGCGGGCTGATCGTGGTGGGCATGGAAAAGAACAGGCACAAGCTGGTGATCATCGTCGGAAGCGTCCGGGATGGACGGTTCGGCCCCGTTGTGGCCTCGTGGGTCGTCGAACAGGCAGGCGTTCACGGTGGTTTCGATGTGGAAGTCGTCGATCTGGCCGAGATCGACATCCCGTTGGCGCTGCCTGCGGCATCGCCGAAGTTCGCCGGCGACGACTACCCCCGTCCGGCCGGGATGGCGGCACTGACGTCGGCTCTGGAGAACGCTGACGCGTTCATCGTGGTCACACCGGAGTACAACCACAGCTATCCCGCGTCGTTGAAGGCGGCCATCGACTGGCATTTCACCCAGTGGACGGCCAAGCCCGTCGCCTTCGTCAGCTACGGTGGTGCAGCAGGTGGTCGGCACGCGGTGCTGCACCTGGAGAACGTGCTGACCGAGTTGCACGCGGTGACGATTCGCGATGGTCTGCCCTTTCCGAACTACTTCACGGCGTGGCAGGACGGCCGTCCCCTCGCCCCTGAGGCCCCCGGGTACGCCAAGGCGCTGCTCGACCAGTTGGCCTGGTGGGCTGCCGCGCTCCGGTCTGCGCGCAACGCCGCTCCGTACCCGGCGTGAGCGTGGCGACGATGGAGTACCTCCCGCTCGGGCGCACCGATCTGCTGGTCAGCAGGCTCGCGCTCGGCTGTATGGGATTCGCGGATCCGGCGCAAGGAGTCAACACCTGGGCCCTGGACGAGCCTGCGGCAGCAAGAGCGCGAGATCGCCGTGCAGGCCGAGGCCACGCGGGGACGCATCGCGGAACTCACCGCACAACTGGAGGAGTTCGACCGGGTCGCCGAGGAGGTCCGCATCACCCGCAAGACCCTGCAGGCGCTGCCTGATCCGTCCCCGCCGACGCCGCCGGCCGCGAAGCTGCCGGACCATCCGGCCTACCGGCAGATCATGGCGGTGTCCGCCGCGGCCGACGCCCCGCTGCGGGCACGGGCGGTCTGCGAGGCGATGGATCTGGAGATCGCACCCAGCAACGTCAACAACGTCCGGCTGAAGCTCAAGCGGCTGGTCGAACGCGGGATCCTGATCGAGACCGAGCAGGGGTTGTTCACCCAGCCACGGCCATAGCCACCCGGAGAGGCCACCACCAGCCCGACAACCCCAGCCGCAAGCGCGAAACAGGCAGCACGTCACTTACCGCCCTCTCAGGCTGGGCGTTCGGTGGTGAGGGTGATGCGGCCGTCTGTCCAGGCTGGTAGGCGCTGGGCGAGTTTCCTTAGGGACGGGCCTCGTACGTGGTGCAGGTGCACCACGAGTTTCGTGCCGAACAGCGCCTGGAAGTGGACTCCGAGGCCCCGCCCGGTGCCGGTGAATAGTTCGTTGGCCGGGACGTCGGGCTCCGGTGGTTCGTTGAGCCGGTACACGCACAGAGCCTGACGGTCCGGGACCGGTCCGGGGAGGACGGCGACCGCGCGGACCGCCGGCCAGCCCAGTTTGATCACGGGAACGTATCCGTACGCCTGGTGGTACGCGACTCCGCCGGGATGGAAACGGACGGCCGGGTCGTCAGGGCGACTCGGCGCGGGCCCGCCCGTATACGCGCGGACCGTGGTCAGCAGCGTGCTTCCCGGCCGATAGAACAGCGACTCGTCGCCCACCGCGCGGCTCCTTCGCAGGCTCGTCCGTCGAGTCTCGCTAGTTTCCCAGTTTTTCCCATTGCTTGACGTGTGTGCAGCTGTCTAGTCCGAAACCCTCGGCAGAGGCTTTGGTCGCCAGTGCTGCTTTCTGAACGATGCCCACGACCCCCACCCGCCGGAACGCCACACTGCTACACATTCAGGCGACGACAAACTATCTACTCACTCACATACCGCCCTCTCACATGCGGCGGCTGCAGGCGAGAATGGCGCACATCGACGGGCCGGAAGAGCGGTCGATTCCCGCTTCTGCCAAAATCGGACGTTACGCTTGGCCTCTGCGCCGCCACCCTGCAATACAGATCTACCGAGGATGTCGTGACCAAGCCCGTGGCCCGCGCGTCTCAGCGCCGCAATGCACGATCCAACCGGGCGCGCATCCTGGACACGGCCCGCCAGGAGCTCGGCCGGAACCCGAACATCACGATGGAGGAACTCGCGAGAGCCGCCGGTGTCGTGCGGCGAACGCTCTTTGGGCATTTTGCCGGGCGGGAAGCCCTGCTGGCCGCGCTCGCCGACGAGGCGTCCGCAGCGCTGCGGGAGGCGGCGGAGGACGCGGTGGGGCTGGATGAGCCGGCTGAGCGGGCCCTGGCGCGGCTGTTCCTTGCGATGTGGCCCGTCGGAGACAGGTACCGGATGCTCTTGGCGCTGGCTCGCAGCCACTTGGGAGCCGAACGCATAACGGGGATCCTTGCTCCGATCCGAGACGCGGCGACGGACATTTTGGAAAAGGGACAGCGGGAGGGAGTTTTCCATTCCCACCTGCCACCCGTGGCGCTCAGCGCCGGACTGGAAGCGCTGACGGTCGCCTTGCTGGAGAGCGTTAATGACGGGGTACTAAATGATGATGTCGTCCCTCTCGTCATCGCCACCCTGATCGCTGCCGGAGTGCCGGAGAAACGTGCGAGTGACGTGGTCGTGGACGTCTCTTCCGTGATCAATGCCAAGCCAGGCTTCGGTGATGGCACCTGATCCCGGTCGCTGCGCCTCCATCGATCCGAGCCGCGCCGTGGCCACGAGGTGGGGGTCTGCTCCTGCTCGCAGGCTCCCGCCTCGGGTAGGAGCTGTCATGGCACACCGGGTCGAGAGACATCAGAGCTGTGGGTGCCTCTGCCCCGACCCACTTCGGTGAGCCGTAGCTTCAGGGGAAATTCTGGATGACTTGCTCAGACCAGATCGTCTTTCCGTTCTGGCCATGGCGGCAGCCCCATCGTCCGCCGAGTCGAGCGACGAGAAACAGGCCGCGTCCTCCCTCGTCGGTTGTGCGGGCACGCCGCAGGCGGGGTTGGGTGCTGCTGGAGTCGGTGACCTCGCATACGAGGACGTCATGGCGAATCAGACGGAGGTCCATCGGCGGACGCCCATAGCGGATGGCGTTGGTAACCAGTTCGCTGACGATGAGTTGGGTGGTGAAGAGGAGGTCGTCCAGGCCCCACATGGTGAGTTGGCGGGTTATCCACTCTCGAGTCTTGGAGACGGCGGCCGGATCGGCCGGGATCTCCCAGTGAGCGGTGTCCGCCGCTGGGATGGCGCGGGTGCGGGCCAGGAGCAGAGTCGCGTCGTCGCGCGGCGCTTGGTCTGTCAGGTCGGCGAGGAGAGCCCCGCCGGTTTCGTCCAGCGCGCGATCCGGACGGCATGACGCGGCGAGGGCATCCGTCAGGCGCCGCAGGCCTTGGTCGATGTCGCGGTCGCGCTGTTCGACCAGGCCGTCGGTGTAGAGGGCGAGCACGCTGCCCGGCTCGACGTGGATCACGGTGGTCTCGTATGGCATGCCGCAGACGGCGAGCGGTGGCCCCGGGGAGATCGCGACGACTTCGGCGGTCCCGTCGGGCCGGACCAGGACGGGTGGCGGGTGCCCGGCACTGGCTATGGCACATCGTTGGGTGACCGGGTCGTAGACCGCGTACAGGCATGTGCCGCCGATGATGTCGTGGTCGCCGGCTGGGGCTTCGGCCGCGAGGCGCTGGACCAGGTCCGCGAGCCGGGTGAGCAGCTCGTCCGGTTCGAGTTCCAGGTCCGCGAGCGTCTGGATGGCGGCGCGCAGGCGGCCCATGGTGGCGCTTGCGGGCATGCCGTGGCCGACGACGTCTCCGGCGACAAGTGCCAGCCGGAGAGAGGGCAGAGCGATGGCGTCGTACCAATCGCCGCTGATTTCGGCTCCGCCGCCTGCGGGCAGGTAGGCGCTGGCGGTCTCGGCTGCAGGACTGTCGGTCGTGGCCGGGGGAAGGAGGCGCTGCTGCAGCACTACGGCCGCCCTGTGCTCGCGCGTGTAACGGCGGGCGTTGTCGATGGCGAGCGCACCCCGTGAGGCGATCTGTCTCATGAGATCCGCCTCGTCCTCGGTGAAGGGGTCGGATCGGCCGCATCGCCAGGCCGATATGGCGCCGAGCGTGAGCCCGCGGGCATGCAACGGTGCCACCATCACCGAATGGGCGTCCTTCGGGACGAGATACTCGACCAGCTGTGGGTCGCTGACCATGGCGATGTAGTCGTCACGGCCGAAGACGACTGTGTCGCCGTGTCGGAAGCTGCGCAGGAGGGGGTGGTCGGGAAGGGGCGGGACGGGGTCGCCGCGCTTGATGTCGGCCGGCCACACTGCGGTGGTCGGCGCAAGGGCCGCGTTGCCCATGTCTCCACCGCCCAGCTGCTTCGAGGGTTCTTCCCCGTTGAAAACGGGGTGCGCAAGGTCGACTGCGGCGAGATCCGCGAACGCAGGTGCGAGAACGTTCGCAAGGTCCTGCGCAGTGCGCACGACATCCAGGGATCCTCCTACTCGCTCGGCCACCTCGCGGGCGAGATCCAGATTACGAAGGGCACGCATCTGGTCGGCGTTGTCCATGTAGAGGGCTGCGACCCCCGTGGGGCGTCCTCGCGCGTCCTCCAGACGGAAGGCGGACAGCGACAGCGCGTGCTGCCGCGCTGGATCGTGCCGCCAGCTCACTTGCTGGTTCTTGCGGATCACTGGGGCACCTGTCTCGAGTACCTGGCGCAGTACTGCCTCGAGGTTCTCGGCGTCCTTGGCGCACAGTACGTCGCTCAGCCGAGCGCCCGGCTGTACTGGACAGCCGTCGAGAGGGCCCGGCGTGGCGTTCGTTTGCACAGTGGTGAGATCCGTGTCGTGCACAGCGATCGTGATCCGGTTCTGTGCGGACAGTGCACGCAGGAGCGCTGCGCCCTGCTCGTGGTCGGCGACGTGGTGTGTGGGAGCCGCCAGGACGAGGACCTCCGCCGAGCCCACTTTTGTGGTCCGGAAGGTGACATCGACGGTGTCGCCGCACTGGTGCCACAGCCGTACCCGGCCGGACGCCGGCATCTCCGTGGTGTCGCGCAGGTCGTCCGGGAGGTTGGCCACCAGTTCCTGCGCGGGGCGGCCACAGACCTCCTCGGCGCGGAACCCCGTCAGGTCCTCTGCTGCCTTGGTCCACCGCAGCACCGCGCCTCGATTGTCGAGGACGGCGGCTGCCGGACCGTCGCAGGCGTACAACCTGCCGCTGGGACCGGAACCGGAGACGCCCGTCGATCCTTGGGAGGCGCCTGCCGAGTATGCGTTCTTGACACTCTCTGTATTCATCTTTGGGCTTCTTTCCGAGATCCTGGGGCTCGAGAGATCGGCCCGCTGTGGCGGCCGTCGGCCGCCTGGTCGGCAGCGCGTCACACCGCAACGGCCTTGGAGCGCAGGTCTTGTTCGGCCCATACGACCTTGCCGTCCGTGGCGGAGCGGGAGCCCCACCTGCGGGACAGCTGCGCGACGAGGAAAAGACCGCGGCCGTTCTCGTCGATGCTGTGGGGACGACGGGGGCGTGGGTGGCTGGTGTTGCTGTCGGAGACTTCGCAAGTCAGGACTTGGTGCTGGATGAGCTGTAGGAAGATCGGCCCGCCGCCGTAGCGGATGGCGTTGGTGACCAGTTCACTGACGATCAGTTCCACGGTGCTTACCAGATACTCAAGCCCCCATTCGCTGAGCTGATGAACAGCTGCCTGCCGGGCGATGCGGACGGCGGCCGGCTCATTCGGCAGTTCCCAGGAAGCGACCTGGGCCGGTTCGAGTCCGTGAGTCCGCGCAAGGAGCAAGGTGACATCGTCGGCCGGGGCCTGGGACGGCAAGGCCTCGATCACCTGAGAGCACAGGTCTTCCAGGGACGAACCGGTCCTGGCCAGGGCGACGCCCAGACGATCCAGGCCCACGTCGATGTCGTCGTCGCGGGACTCGACCAGACCGTCGGTGTAGAGCGCGAGCAGAGTTCCCTCGGGCAGTTCTAGTTCCACGGACTCGAAGGGGACTAGGCCGAGGCCGAGGCCGAGCGGGGCCCCGGCGGGCATGTCGGGGAAAATGACATGACCCTGCGGGTCGATGATCGCGGGCGGGGGATGTCCGGCCCGCGCCATCGTGCACTGCCGGGTGACCGGGTCGTAGACGGCATACACACAGGTGGCGCCCACCACCGCGGGGTCCTGGTCGGGAGCGTCGGCGTCGTCCTCGTTCAGGCGCCGGACCGTGTCATCTAGGTGCGTCAGCAGTTCGTGGGGAGGCAATTCCATGTCCGCGAGCGTGCGGACGGCGGTGCGCAGCCTGCCCATGGTCGCCGCAGCGTTGATGCCGTGTCCGACCACATCGCCGACGACGAGGGCCACCCGGGCGCCGGACAGTTTGATGACGTCGAACCAGTCGCCCCCCACGCCGTGGTCCATGTCAGCCGGCACGTAGCGCGAGGCCACCTCGACGGCGGCGCCGCCTCGCACATGGTGGGGGAGCAGGTCGCGTTGGAGCGTGAGGGCCGTGGTGCGTTCGTGAGCGTACCGGAGAGCGTTGTCCAGGCAGAGCGCGGCGCGGGTGACGAGCTCCTCGGCGAGGAGCAGATCATCCTCCTGGAACGGCGTCTGCTCCTCGGAGCGGAAGAACAGCGCCAGTCCCAGCACGCAGCGCCGCGCACGGATGGGGACGACCATCAAAGAGTGGACCCCGGTGTCACGGACCTTCTGCGCCCGCACCGGGTCGTGGTCGACCCATGGGCCAGCGGTGTCCAGCACGGCTTCCAGGTGAGCGCCGCCCGTGCGCAGGGCGTTGGCGAAGGACGAGGCGGGGTGGACGTGGACCACCTCTTCGCGCACCCACGGCAACTCCGGGACATCTGGGTCGATGGTGGCCAGGCCGGCACGGCGCAGCAGAGGGAGGCGGCCGCTCGTCGTGCCGATCCGCCCCGAGGGCTCCACCCCGAACGGAACCGACTCCACCAGGTCGACGAGGGCGTGGTCGGCCAGCAGGGGCACGGCGAGGGCGGCCAGTTCCTGCCCGGTCTGCACGACGTCGAGGGTGCTGCCGATGCGCGTGCGGGCTTCGCTGAGGATGGCAAGGCGCTCACGCGCCCGCCGATTGCCGGTGACATCCACGCTCAGGGAGCACACCGCCAGTGTCTCGCCGTCGGCGTCCTGGAGGCAGAAGAACGAGGCCGAGAACACGTGCGCCCGGCCACGGCCCGCCGGTGGCCACGCCCGGTACTCGTGGACCTTGGTGGTGCCGCTCTCCAGCACCTGCTGCATCACTGCCTCGAGTGCTTCGGCCTCGAAGCCTGGGAACAGATCTTTCAGGTGGCGTCCGAACCATCGGTCACGAGGAACGCCAACGTGGTGCTCCATGACGTCGTTCACCAAGGTGCAGTGCAGTTGCAGGTCATGAACGAGGATGCCGATTGGTGCGCGGGCGAGGAGCGACTCCCGCACCGGTCCGTTGGTCGCCTCCGAGGACAGGGTGCCGATGTCGGTCACGGATACCAGCCACTGGGTGCTGGCGTCCTGTCCCCAAAGCAACGAGAGCCGCAGAGTCATTTTGAGCGTGTGGCCGACGCGGTGGCGGACCGCCACGGTGCCGGACCAGCCACCCTGGGCACGACACTGCTCGGCGTGCGACGCAGCCCTCAGGGCCTCCTCGGGAGGCGGCAGCACGTGTGCGGCGAACCGGCCTACCACCTCCCGGGCCGTGTACCCGACCAGCTGCCGGGCGGCATGCGTCCACCCGACCACCGTCCCCTCCGCATCGAGCATGGCTATTGCCGCATCGGGTATCTCTCGGGGGCTCACCGGCTCGGCGAGTGGCGTGTGGTCGGTGTTCGTCATCCGGCTCTTTCCATCGGTGCGGAGGTGTGAGACAGCGTCGACATGTAACTTTCGTCGGCTTTGTCCACTTCTGATTGAAGTGTCAGATGCGATCGCTTCATCGTCAAGTAAAAAATGATGGATTCATCAGAATTGTTGCTCTCATTGATGGGCGTGCCGATGCCCGCCACGCAGGAACCGATTCGAACCCCGTCGTGCCCCAGACCCGCCAGGCACTCGTCCGCGCCGGGCGGCAGGTCCTGGCCGAGTCTGGCGGCAGCAAGGCCAGCGTCCATGCCGTCGCGGAGCGTGCGGACGGGGGCCTCCGCTCCGTCTACAACCACTTCACGGGCAAGTCGGGCCTATTCGACGCGGCCGTGGACGATGCACTGAAGGAGTAGGCCCAAGCCGTCGACGAACGCCTGCACGGCGTGGACGATCCGCCGAGCACCTGGCTGAGGGCGTTGGCGTGCGGCTCAGCGCGTGCAGGCTCGGCGGGTGAAGCGCGACGTGGAGGACGGCATGGCCGCAGGCCGGTTCGCCGTGGTCGACCCGGTGATCGCCCTGACCGTGCTGAACGGCAGCCTGCTGGTGCTCCTGGAGCTGTGGTGCAACCAGCCCGAGGCCGACAGCGACCAGGCCGCAGGCACGATGGCCGAGATGGTCCTGCACATGCTCGGTCTCTCCCCGGATGAGGCCCGTGACCTCGCCGGGCGGCCCCTCCCGCTGCAGCGTGAAGAGGATCCTGTCGCGCACGGGCCCACTGGCGCCGACTGCGCACCGATTCCCACGGCCTGCGTAATGTCCGGGGTGGCTGGTCTCTTTTGCCGCTGTCGCCGCCCACAGCCTCAGAGTTGGATGGGCAGGTGGCGGGGTCCGCGGAGCATGGCGTTCTGCCGGTAGGGCGGCGGGTCCTGGACCAGGCGTGCCGTGCCGAGGTGGGGGAGCAGTGCGCCCAGTGCGGCTTGGGCTTCGATGCGGGCGAGGGGTGCGCCGTAGCAGACGTGGATGCCGCTGCCGAAGCCGAGGTGCTCGTTGTCGGGGCGGGTGGGGTCGAACCGCTCGGGGTCGTGGAACCGCCTGGGGTCGCGGTTGCCCGAGGCCAGCACCAGAACGACGGGGGTGCCTTGGGCGATCGGGGTACCGGCGACGTCGATGTCGGCGAGCGGGATGCGCTCACGGATGTGGACCGGAGGTTCGTAGCGCAGCAGTTCCTCCACCGCTCGCGGCAGCAGGTCGGGGTCACGGCGCAGTTGGTCCAGGTGCTCGGGTTGGCGCAGCAGGGTGAGCACCCCGTTGGTGATCAGGTTGACCGTGGTCTCGTGTCCCGCGATGAGGAGCAGCACGGCGGTTTCCGCGAGTTCCTCCTGGGTGAGCCGCAGGGCCGGGTCCGGTTCGTTGATGAAGGCGGAGAGCATGTCGTCGCTCGGCTTGCCACGGCGCTGTTCGGCGAGATTGACCAGGTACCCGCCCATCTCGATGCGCGCCTGGTCGCCCGCCTTGTCGGTCTCGGTGGTGTCCTGTTCGGGCCTGACGTCGGCGGCTGCGACCAGGGCGTCGGACCAGGCCCGGAACAGCGGCTCGTCCTCGTGCGGTACGCCGAGCAGGCGGCAGATCACCGTGACGGGCAGCGGGTAGGCGAAATCGTCGACGACGTCGATCTGCCGGCCCGCCTCGAAGGACTCCATCAGTTCCTTGGTGATCCGGTCGATCTCGCCGCGCATGGCATCGACCCGGCCCGGGTTGTGCGGCGGGCCGAAGGGCCGCATGGCGAGGGTGCGCAGCCTGTGGTGCTCCGGGTCGTCGAGCCGCAGGAACGGCGGCTTGTGTGTCACTTCGCCACGGCTGCGGGGGTCGGCACTCATCCGCGGGTCGTGGAGCAGAGAGGCGATCTCGTGGTAGGTGCCGACCAGGTAGCTGCCGTCTGCCTGCTGCACCACGGGACCGGCCTCGCGGAGTTCCGCGTAGAGCGGGTAGGGGTTGGGGCGACTGGCGTAGTCGGTGATCCGTGCCAGCAAGGTCTCGGAGGGCATCGTGGCTCCTCGTGGTTGGGCGGGACGGGGGTCAGCGGGTGGGCTGCACCACCGTCAGCCGGCGGTCGGGCAGGTATCCGGTGAGCGCCACGGTGGGGCCGTGCGACAGCCCACTCGGATCCGGCACGTCCGACGGAACCGCGATGTCGGCCGCGATCGCGCGGTCCGCCGCGCCGGGTGGGGGCGGGAACGGCGCGGCCGTCTCGATCAGGTGCCGGTAGTAGTCCAGTGACTTGGCCATGTCGACGGTGACGGCGGCGGTGACCCGCCCCTGGTAGCCGTAGACCATGGCCAGGCGGCGCGCCTCCAGAGAGCCCTGGGCGATGACCACGTGGTCGGAGTAGGTGGGCACGCCCACAGATTTGATGTTGAGTCCGAACTGGGTCGACCAGAACGTCGGGATGGCCAGGTGCGGGCGCCGCAACGGCCCCGGACTGACCATGTTGTGGGCCGCCACCTCGGCCTGCTCGACCGCGTTGCCCCAGTGCTCCAGGGAGAGCATCTGGTAGCCGAACAGCGGGTGCGGGAAGCGGGAGACGTCACCGGCCGCGAAGACGTCGTCGGTGACGATCCCGTACATGTCGAAGGCCCGGCAGCCGGCGTCGCAGGCGATCCCGCGCGGGCCCGCCGCCAGCCCGGACTCCGCCAGCCACTCGACGTTGCGGATCGCGCCCAGCGCCACGACGCACACGTCGGCCTCGACGCGGCTGCCGTCGGACAGGTCGGCGCCGGTGAAGCTGCCGTTCCCGCGCAGGGCGGTGACCGTCACCCCGGTGCGCAGGTCGACGCCGTGGTTGCGTTGCATGGCGGCCGCGAGTTTCCCGAGGGTGCCACCCAGCGCGCCCACCAGGGGCGCGGGGCCGCGTTCGGCGACCGTGACCTCCAGCCCCCGTTCCCGGCAGGCGGAGGCGATCTCCGAGCCGGTGAAGCCGCCGCCGATCACCAGCACCCGCTCCGGCCCGGCGGCCAGCCGCTCGGCCAGCGCTGCGCCGTCCTCGCAGGTGCGCAGGGTGAATACCCCGTCCAGGGCGCCCTCGTCCTGGTTGGGCCAGGGCCGCGCGCGGGTCCCGGTGGTGATCAGCAGCCGGTCGTACGGCAGCGACTCGCCGTCATCCAGCAGCACCTGTTTCGCGAGTGGGTCCACGCCGGTGGCGCGTACGCCCAGCCTCCACTCGGCGTCCGGGTCCCGGCGCATCGGCAGCCCGGTGGTGTCCGCCGTCGCCTGCCCGAGCAGCACCTGCTTGGACAGGGGTGGCCGGTCATAAGGCGGGTGGGGCTCGTCCCCGACCACGGTCAGCGAGCCGGTGAAACCCTCCTCGCGCAGCGCCTCCGCGGCCCTGAGCCCGGCCAGCGAGGCTCCGACGATGACGATGCGGCCGTCCTCGAGGTCACCGGGCACCGCTGCTCACCTCTTCCCCGAGGAGGATCGCCTGCACCGGGCACGCCGCCGCGGCCTGGCGCACGCGCTCGACCTGGTCGTCGGGGACGGCCGTGGCGTACAGCAGCCCCTCCTCGCCATGCAGCTCGAATACGTCCGGCGCGAGAAAGACGCACTGTGCGTAGCCCTGGCAGCGCGTGAGGTCCACAACGGTCTGCATCCCCACCACTCCCTCCGTTGTCTCACCCCTCTTTTCCAGCATGGGGCCAGACCCGGGGGCCCGCATGCCACGGCTGCGGAGACGGAAATCCCGGGCAGCTCGCCCCTCGAGGGCGAGGGCTCAGCCCTGGGACGTGGTCGAGTCCGAGGTCGCGCCGATAGGCGGTCGACGCGGTCCGGGCGAGGGCATCGAGCCGTTCATGCCGCTGCTTCAGCCGTGCGGGCCATTTCCGCCGCCTGGACAGTTCCATACGTTGTATGGTAATCCTTGTAGAGCACTTCCATACGCAGTATGGAAAAGCATTGACCACGCCAGGCGCCGCACTTCGCCTGCATTGATGGTGCAGATCGCACCAGTCGGGAAGGGAAGACCATGAACAAGCTCACGAGGCGCATTGCTGTCACCGCTACCTCCGTGGCGGTCGCGGGTGTCGCCGTTCTCGGTGCCGGGGGCACCGCTTCGGCCGCGACTTCTGCATCCGCGCATGTCCAGCGCCCGGCCGTCAGCGTCAACGCCGACGACTACCGCTGGGACCACGGTGTCGGCTACCTGATCGACCTGGGCTACTCCTGGGACGAGATCCATGGCTGGCACCGCGACGGCCGGGATGAGATCAACGGTCGCGGCACCGCTTCGGCCGCGACTTCTGCATCCGCGCGTGTCCAGCGCCCGGCCGTCAGCGTCAACGCCGACGACTACCGCTGGGACCACGGTGTCGGCTACCTGCTCTTCGTACAGGGCTATTCCTGGGACGAGATCCGTGGCTGGCACCTCGATGGCCGGGATGAGATCAGCGGTCGCTGACCGCCGCCAGGCAGGAGCGAAAGTCGATGGAGAGTTTGAAGCCCGTCATGCAGGGGGTGGCCGTGCAGCTCGTCATCTCGCGCACCTACTCGCTATCCATGCGTATGAGCCTGCGGTACGAGACCACTGATCCCTACGTCGTCCGTGCCGCCTTTTTCACCGACACCGACGAGCCGGTCGAATGGGTCCTGGGGCGCGATCTTCTGGCTGATGGCCTGAGGGGTTCCGCCGGCTGTGGGGACGTCCGGGTCTGGTCGGCCGTCGGCCGTGGTGACCAAGCGATGTACATCGTCCTCGGGTCACCCGCGGGCACCGCTTTGCTCGAGGTTCCCGTGGAGGACGTCAAGGCCTTCTTGGAGAACACGGAGGCGGTGGTGCCACGGGGTACCGAGTCCGGACACATCGACTGGGACCTCGAGCTGGCGAACCTGTTTGCAAAGGGCTGAGAGAAGCCCCCGACCCCCGTGCCGCTGGGGACCTTTGCCCCGGCGGCAGAAGAGAAGGAAAGAGTGTTCATGTCTCAGTACCAGCTTCGTGTCTACACACTGCGCAGCCCTGAGGCGCTCGTCGCCTACGAGAACATCTGGTCCAAGCACATTCCCGGTATGGCCAAGCACAGGATCACCACACACGGCGTCTGGACGGTGCCTCCGGCCCCCGGGAGTGAGGAGCGCCAGCTGTACGCCCTCGTTTCCTATCGGGACGCCGACGACGTTCAGGAGCGGTTGCAGGCGTACTTGTCGAGCCCCGAATTCCGCGCGGACATGGAGGGCTTCGACATGGGCCAGATCGTTGGCGTCGCCGAGTCCGTGCTGACGCCCACCGCCGACTCGCCCTTGCGGTGACAGGTACCGAGCCGCTCGAAGTCTGCGGCGACCTGCTCGTTCGTGCCAGAACGCCGCGCAACTCCGCCAAGGCGCTCGCCGGACGGCAACGGGCATGGACGAGATCGGCGAGGTCGGGGGCACGGTTGCAGTTGCCGAAGACCCGGCTGAGTGCCCGTCAGTACGGGGCAGCCGACGCCCGGTGACATGGAGGCCAGCCGACCGGGGGGCGAACGGGTACCGGCACCGCGCGCCAGGCTTCGGCTGCTGCCGCGTCCGCAGATCGGCCGTCGAGTCATGTGCAAGGGTCGTAGTCCGGAGTGCGACCGAGCCGCACCGTAGCGTCCCGGGTCCTGGACACTGCCGGACGCCGTGGTCCTGGGACCGTACTAGGCCGGGGGTCATGCGCACCACCCAGGTGAGCGCACCAGGGGCAAGGGTGAGCGTGAGGTGGCGTAGGGCAGGCTTCGCCCGCAGGGCGCGCAGGAGTGCACCATCAGGTCGGCCACAGATTGGTCGCCCGGCCCAGCCGCAGCACACCGCGCATCTGCTGCGGCCGCGTGGACAGGGCCTTTCCGGATGACGGGTGGCTCCTCATGCGCCGCGGCCTAAGCCCGCCCGAGTACGGGCTGGCCTCAGGCCTCAATGCTTCAGGACTGCCCAACAAATGGCCGGCGCCCTGGCCGTCCGTCATACATCGGCGGCAAGTCGGCTCTCCAGACCCGTGATGAGCGTGTCCAGCGCTAGACGGAAGACACCGTTCTCGTCACTGCCTGGAGGGGCGAGCCCGTCTTCGCAGACAGTGGGGGGTTTGAGGCTCGACCACTGGTGGAGCGCGCCATTGAGCTCGGCGGTGAGGACACCGGTGATGACGGCGCACACGAGAGCGGCGATTTGCGGGAGCTCGGAGTGCGGCACCCCAGCGGCGTCCAGGATCGCTGCGAGCGAAACCCAGAACGGGTCTTCGGGCTGGATGAAGTCCGCCTGGTGGCTGAACGAGTAGGCCATGAGCTTGGGGTGGCGGTGCGCCAGCGTCCGGAAATCCGTGGCGAGCAGGCGGATGCGCTCCTGCCAGGGGGCATCCTCCAGCGTCACGGTGCGGAACTGGGTGCCGACCATTCTCGCCACGCCGCGCAGCACGGCGTCCTTGTTCGGCACGTGGTGGTACAGCGACATCGGGTTCGCATCGAGCGCGGTCGCGAGTTTGCGCATGGTGAGCGCCTCGGCCCCGTCCGCGTCGATGAGCCGCAGGGCGGCGGCATAGATCCCGGCCTCGGTCAGAGGCACGTCCCTCTTTCTTGTTCCCCGCGGGGGACGCTTCGCCTTTTCCATACGCGGACGGTATCAGTTTCATACAGCGTACGGAAATGACTTCGGCCACACGGCGACATGACGGTCGCCCGCATGGCTCCGGGTTGCGGTCGACTTTCCATACGACGTATGGTACCAATTCCATACGGCGTACGTTTCCGTGGTGCACCCCGGTACCGCCGCCGCCCTTGCCCGTCCCCTCTCTGCACAGAGGAGCAAGCCATGACCACACAGCCCAAGAACGACCTGCGACCCATCCGGTCTCCGCGCGGGGTCCCCTTCCTCGGCCACACGCCGCAGATCCCCAGCACCAACCCAGTGGAGTACTTCGGCAAGCTGTCCAAGCAGTTCCCCGAGGGCATCTACGGCATGGACATCGCTGGTATCGAGCAGGTCTTCGTCTGGGACCCGGACCTGGTGGCCGAGGTCTGTGACGAGACGCGGTTCTTCAAGCAGATCGACAAGACGCCGCTGGCCCATGTCCGGGACTACGCGGGAGCTGCCCTGTTCACGGCCCACCAGCACGAGGAGGAATGGGGCATGGCGCACCGGGTCCTCCTCCCGGCGTTCAGCCAGCGGGCGATGAAGGGCTACTTCGGGCAGATGCTGGAGATCGCCGAGAACCTGGTGGGCAAGTGGGAGAGCCGGGAGGGCCGGCCGGTCAACATCACCGATGACTACACCCGGCTGACCCTGGACACCATCGCCCTGACGGGGTTCGGTTACCGGTTCGACTCCTTCGCCAAGGAGGATCTGCACCCCTTCCTCAACGCGCTGCTGGAGGCCCTGATCGAGTCGCTGAGGCGCTCGCAGGAGCTGCCGATGATGACCAAGATGCGTAAGGCGGATGACAAGAAGTACCGCGAGAACATCCAGCTGATGCGGGACCTGGTCGAGAGTGTGATCAAGGAGCGTCGTGATGGGAAGGGCACCGCTGAGGATGACCTGCTGGGTCTGATGCTTGAGGCCACCGACCCGGAGTCCGGCAAGGGGCTGGAGGACGACAACGTCCGTGACCAGGTGCTGACGTTCCTGATCGCGGGTCACGAGACCACCAGTGGTCTGCTGTCGTTCGCCACGTACTCGCTGATGCGTAACCCGCACATCCTGGCCCAGGCCTACGCCGAGGTGGACCGGCTGCTGCCGGGCGACACGGTCCCGGACTACGACACGATCATGCAGATGGACGTGATCCCGCGGATCCTGGAGGAGACCCTGCGCCTGTGGGCTCCCATCCCGATGATCGGCAAGTCCCCACTGGAGGACACCGTCATCGGCGGCTGCTACGAGCTGAAGAAGGGAGCGCGGGTCAACATCCTCGAGGGCCCGCTGCACACCCACCCCAAGGCGTGGGACCGGCCGGAGGAGTTCGACATCAACCGGTGGCTGCCGGAGAACCGGGTCAACCACCACCCGCACGCCTACAAGCCGTTCGGCAACGGCGTGCGTGCCTGCATCGGCCGGCAGTTCGCGCTCACCGAGGCCCGTCTGGCCCTCGCGCTGGTGCTGCAGAAGTTCAAGTTCGCCGACACCGACGACTACAAGTTGGACGTCAAGGAGGCGCTGACGCGCAAGCCCGGCGGCTTCGAACTGAACGTGCGGGCCCGTCAGGAGCACGAGCGGACCGTGTTCGGCGCAGTGGACCTGCAGACCGACGACACGCAGGCGCAGGCCGCGGTCAGCGGTGTGGGGGTGAACCTGACCGTCGCCTACGGCTCCAGCCTGGGCTCGTGCGAGGACCTGGCGCGCACCATCGCCGACCGCAGCGAGCGCTCCGGGTTCGGCACCACCTTGGTCGGCCTGGACGAGCTGGGTGACAACCTGCCCACCGAGGGCCTGCTCGTGGTCGTGGCCTCCAGCTACAACGGCAAGGCCCCGGACAACGCGCAGCGTTTCGACGACCTGCTCGCCGCCGGACTCCCGGAGCACTCGCTGTCCAACGTGCGGTTCGCGCTGCTGGGCGCCGGCAACACCCAGTGGGTGGCCACCTACCAGGGCTTCCCCAAGCGGATCGAGGCAGGCCTGCTGGCAGCCGGCGCCACCCCCGTCATCGAGCGCGGCATCGCGGATGCCGCCGGTGACTTCGACGGCATGGCCGCCCGCTGGATGGACACCCTGTGGACCACCCTGGCCGAGGAGTACGCGGCCGACACCTCCCAGGCCAGCGGCCCGCGCTACCAGGTGCAGCTGCTGACCGAGGCCGACGTGCGCCCCGCGATCGTCTCCGAGCAGGCCTACTCGCTGACCGTCGTCGCCAACGAGGAACTCGTCAACGACGCGACCGGGCTGTGGGACTTCAGCATCGAGCCGCCCCGCCCGGCCGCGAAGTCCATCACCATCGAGCTCCCCGACGGCGTCACCTACGACACCGGCAACCACCTGGCCGTCTTCGCCAAGAACGAGCAGGACCTGGTCAACCGCGCCCTCGCCCGCCTCGGCGTCGACCGCGACCAGGTCCTGCGCCTGGAACTGCCGGCCGGCGGCCGCACCCACCTCCCGGTGGGCACCCCCGTGACCGCAGGCCTGCTGCTCACCGAGTTCCTGGAGCTGCAGGACGTAGCCACCCGCTCCCAGATACAGACGCTGGCCGAGCACACCGAGTGCCCGTGGACCCGGCCGCAGCTGCAGGCCTACACGGCCGACACCGCAGAATCCGAGGAGCGCTACCAGACTGAGATCCTGGGCAAGCGGGTCTCCGTGCTGGGCCTGCTGGAGCGCTTCCCGGCGGTCGAGCTGCCGCTGGCGGTCTTCCTGGACATGATGGGCCCGATCCGCCCGCGGTTCTACTCCATCTCCTCCGCCCCGTTGGCCAACCCGCGCCACGTGCGCCTGACCGTCGGCCTGCTGGAAGGCCCGGCCCTGTCCGGCGACGGCCAGTACCGCGGCACCTGCTCCTCCTACATCGCAGGCCTCGAGCCCGGAGACGTCTTCTACGGCTACGTGCGGGTGCCCTCCCCGACCTTCGCTCCGCCGGCCGACCCGGCCACGCCGCTGGTCCTCATCGGCCCGGGCACCGGCATCGCGCCGCTGCGCGGATTCCTGGAGGAGCGCGCCTCGCAGCAGGAGAACGGCATCGAGGTGGGCCTGTCCCAGGTCTTCGTCGGTTGCCGCCACCCGGAGCACGACTACTTCTACCGGCAGGAGATGCAGGACTGGGAGCAGGCCGGGATCGCTCAGGTGCACACCGCCTACTCCGCGGTGACCGGCCACCCGGCCCGGTTCGTCCAGAACGCCATCGCCAACGCCGCCGACACCGTGTGGCAGGCCATCCAGGACGGCGCGTACGTCTACGTCTGCGGTGACGGCCGCCGCATGGCACCCGCCGTGCGTGAGGCGCTGGCCGCCGTCTACCGGAAGCACACCGGCAGCGACGACGAGGCCGCCCAGCAGTGGCTCGCCCAGCTCGAAGCGGACGAGCGCTACCAGCAGGACGTCTTCGCCTGACACCCAGACGCCGGGAGGGTGCGGCGGTCCTGACACCCGCACTCCTCCCGGCCACCACTCCCCGCGAGGCACCACACGGCACCCATCGGCCCGAACCGCCGGGCGTGCCGCTCACAGAAAGCAGATCACCATGGACACCATGCTCGCCGGACGCTTCCACCTGGACAGCAAGAAGTTCGCCGTGGAGGAGGTCCCCGTCCCCGTTCCGGGCCCGGGTGAAATCCTGATCGAGGTGAAGGCCGCAGGCGTCTGCCTGTCGGACGTCCACCTGCTCGACGGCTCCCTCGTCCCGCTGTTCGCCACCTCCGACACGGTCACCGTCGGCCACGAGGTCGCCGGTGTGATCCACACCCTCGGCCCCGACCTCAAGCGCGGCCTGACCGTCGGTACCCGCGTCACCCTGGAGGCCGGCAAGACCTGCGGCCAGTGCGCCGGCTGCGTGCGCAGCCGCCCCTGCACCCAGATGCGCACCGCCGGCATCGACTACGACGGCGGCTGGGCCCAGTACACCGTCGCCCGCGAGGACACCCTCATCCCCATCCCCGACAACCTCCCCTTCGACCAGGCCGCGATCATCCCCGACGCGGTCTCCACCCCCTACGCCGCCGTCGTCACCACCGCGGGTGTACGCCCCGCCCAGTCCGTCGGCGTCTGGGGCGTGGGCGGAGTCGGCGCGCACAACGTCCGCGTGGCCCGCCTGGCCGGCGCCGCGCCGATCATCGCCGTCGACCCGCTGCCCAGCGCCCGCGAACGCGCCCTGGCCTTCGGCGCGGACTTCGCCCTCGACCCGGCTGCCGACGACTTCGCCGACCAGGTCCGCGCGGCCACCGCCGGACGAGGCCTCGACTTCGCCTTCGACTGCGCCGGCGTGCCCGCCGTCCGCGAGCAGGCCGCCGCCGCACTCGGCCTGGGCGGCTCCCTCATCCTGGTCGGCATCAGCCCCAGGCCCCTCACCATCACCGAGGGCCTGACCTTCAACTACCTGGGCAAGCAGGTGCGCGGCCACTACGGCGGCAGCCCCGAGTCCGTCACCGAGCTGGTCCGGCTGGCCGAGGTCGGCCGTCTCGACCTGGCCCCCTCGATCACCGACCACATCCCGCTCGCCGAGGCCGCCGACGCGGTCAACCGGCTGGAGAACAAGATCGGCGACCCGATCCGCCTCATCCTCGTCCCCTGACAACTGAACAGAAAGTTCATCAAGACCACCTCGGGCAGGGGTGAGTGGGCGCCGGTGCTTGAGGGAGCACCGGCGCCCACGGTTTCCCGGTATCCGGGTCTGGCGCATACCGACTCCGGGTGGGCAGGTGAAGTCGGGCAGGGCGAGCCGGGTCATACCTCTGTGCGGGACGCACCGAGGTGCTGGTCGCCGCGGGAGGAACGGAACGCGAGGTCTGCCGGTGCCGGTGAGCGCTACGCCGAAGTGGAGAATCAGCTGACCTTGTCCGCGTTCAGGTGGACGCCGACAGGTGCTGCATCGTTAGCCGGTCGAAGCCCCCGAGGCAGCTCGCGATCGTCTCGGTGGGCCGGGCGAGATGGTGCTCATACGACCCCAGGAATACCCTCCAAATCCAGCGCTGCCGCGGCCGAGAAGAGGTCCGGTGCGCCCAGGGCACACTCCGCCCAAACCGTCTTGCCACGTCGGGCGTGGCGCGTTCCCCAGTGCTCCGCGAGTTGGGCGACGAGGAACAGACCTCGCCCGCCCTCGTCGAAGACACGGGCCCGGCGCAGGTGCGGAGTCGTGTTGCCGGCATCCGCGACCTCGCACATGAGGGTGCGATCGTGGATGAGACGCAGCTGGATGGGAGGCCGGCCGTAGCGGATGGCGTTGGTGACCAGTTCGCTGACGATCAGTCCAGCGGTGAAGTCGAGTTCCTCCAGCCCCCAAGTGGTCAGCTGCTCGGAGACGCTCGCTCTGACCCGGGCGACCTCGGCCGGGTCGGCATCCACGTCCCAAGTGGCGACCTGACGGTCTCCGAAGGGGTGGGTGCGGGCCAGGAGGAGTGCCACGTCGTCGCGCGGTCGGTCTGCGGGCAGCAGCGCCTCAAGGACGGTGTCACAGGTCGCCTCCAAGGAGGCGGAGGACTGCTCGAGCGCGCGGCACAGTCGGGTCAGGCCCGCCTCGACGTCGTGGTCGAGGGCCTCGATCAGGCCGTCGGTGTAGAGGGCAATGAGGCTGCCCTCGGGCAGGTCGATCTCCGTCGCCTCGAACGGCAGGCCCCCCAGGCCGAGTGGCGGGCCGGCGGGCAGCTCGAGGATGTCGGCGGTGCCGTCCCGGGTCATCACGACGGGCAGCCCGTGGCCCGCTCGGGCGAGGGTGCAGCGGCCGGCGACGGGATCATAGACCGCGTACAGACAGGTGGCGCCGATGTCCCCTGCGGATTCGGTGTCCGCTTGGGCAGAGACTTCGGAAGAGACTTCGGAAGAGACTTCGGCGGCCAGGCGGATGACGACGTCGTCCAGGTGGGTGAGGAGTTCGTCGGGCGGCAGGTCGATGTCGGCGAGGGTGCGCACGGCGGTCCGCAGCCGACCCATGGTGGCGGCTGCGTGGATGCCGTGGCCGACCACGTCGCCCACCACGAGTGCGACCCGGGCGCCGGACAGCGGGATGACGTCGTACCAGTCGCCGCCCACGCCGAGCTGGGCGGCAGCAGGCAGGTAGCGGCAGGCGACCTCCACGGCGGACAGCGCGGGTGTACTGCGCGGGAGCAGACTGCGCTGGAGGGTAAGGGCGGTGGCGCGGGCGTGCGTGTATTGACGGGCGTTGTCGATGGCGAGTGCCGCCCTGGCCGCGACCTCCTGGGCGAGGAGCAGGTCCTCGTCCCCGTACGCGTCGGCCTTATGATGACGGAAGAACTGAGCGACACCCAGCGTGGTACCACGGGCGCACAGCGGTACCAGCAGCATTGATGCGGTCGGACCGAGGTGGTGCCGTGAGGGCCGGCCGGTGATCAGGGCGCGAGCCGGGGGTGATCCGTCCGGATACCTTTGGAGCTGCTGCGGCGGAACCGGTGACTCCCCGTAGATCGCTTCCAGGGAGTTCGTCTCGGGGCAACCCTCCATCACCGACCGCTGGGCAACTCGGCGGACCACGAGTGTGCCCTTCGCAGGAGGCTCGTCTGCGGAAGACGTGTCGAGGAGGTCGACGGTGACGGCGTCGGCGAAGTGTTCGGTGGCCAGGTCCGCCAACTCCTGGGCCGTGCGGGCGATGTCCAGGGTCGTTCCGACGCGTACGCTCGCCTCGTTCACCACCGACAGCCGCCACTGCAAATGGCGATCCCGCTCCGCCTGGAAGGTAAGGACGCCCGTCTCCGATGTGCGGTCCAGGTACCCGGTCGTCAGTGCGATCAGCTTGCGTGTCTCCGCGTTGATCAGCTCTGCATCGCTGGTGAGCCGGGGCAGCTCTTCGAGCAGCCGGTCGAGGATACGACCCTGCGCGAGCCGGAAGGCGCGCAGCATCGCTGTGACCGGCTTCCCGCGCTGAGCCAGCCGACGCGCGCGCTCTGCGTCTGCGGCTGGCGGATCGATCCTCCATGGCTCGATGTCGTGCTCGATGCCGGAAAGTACGGCAATGACGTGCTCGGCGACGTTCTCCCGCGTCATCTGCGCGATGTCTGGTTCGTCCCACAGCTCGGGGACCTCGCGCCGCAGGTATTGCTCTACGTCGTGGATCAGCTCGTCCGCTCGCGGACTGAGCACATGCGCGGCACGGGACAGAAGGCTGTCCGCGGTCGGGTCCACGCTAACGACGTTACGCCGTCCTGGTGGACCGCGAAGCCTTAGCCAGCTATGCGGTGTCCGGGTGGGAGCCCGGTCTCACGGGCTGGTCGTGGTCGAGGACGAGGGGGCCGCGCGGCCACCGGCGACCTGGGTGGCGCCCACGGCTTTCCGGTGCCCACGGGGCCCGGCACAGCCGGTGCTCCGGGTCAACCGAGGTGGGGCAGCGGCCGTCGGGTCACCTGATGGGCGTCGTCCGGCGGGACGCCGAGCATGCGCAGGACCATTTCGGCCAGGTCCGAGGCGGCCTCGTCGCCGTCGAGGTCGGGGCGGGCCAGCCGCAGCGCCACGAGGGACAGCAGGGTCCCGCCGAGGGCGGACAGGGCGGTGGTCGGGTTGGTGCAGGTGAAGCGGCCCGAGGCGATGCCGATCTCCAGGTCGCGCAGGGCTCGAGGGGCGAGGCCCCGGTCGGTGTGGATCTGAGCCAGCCCGCGGTCCCGCAGGATCCGCATGAGTTCAGGGTGGGAGTCGGCCATCTGGGCGGTGAGCCGAAAGCCCGCCGCGACGAGCTCGGCCGGGTCGTCGATTCCTTGTACGCGCTCGTCGATGACCTGCCCGAACTCGTCCAGGGCGTCTGTCACCGCGGAGTCGAACAGCTCCGTCTTGGACTCGAAGTGGTTGTAGAAGGAGCCGAAACCGACGTCCGCGCGCTCGGCGATGGCCTGGATGCTGGCGCTGGTGTCCCCCGTCTCCGCGAGGATCTGCCGGGCCGCACGGACGAGTGCCTGACGGGTCTCGGCGCGGCGCCGCTCGAAGCGGTTCTTGGGCAGGGCTGACGTCGGCATACGGCGAGTGTAACAACCGTCGCGATGAGTCTGCCATTACTGATGGGATTATCAATTATTTGAGTCCACCCTATTGACGATGGGTAACGCCAAAGTTGATGATTTCCTCATTACAGCAGTGTTGCTTGGAGGACACCATGTCCCACACCCCCGTTAACAGGGCCGCTCCCCAGACGCCCCACCAAGACCTCCACAGTGAGCAGGGCGCCTTGCGCGGTGAGCATCCGGGACGGTCCCGGAATCCCGTGATCAAGGCGGCCGACCTGGCCTGGCTGGAGTTCGAGAAGCCCGACCTGGACCAGGCCGAGGTCTTCGCCCGTGACTTCGGGTTCGCGATCGCCGCCCGCACCGAGGGCGAACTGTGGCTGCGCGGCACCTTCGCCGGCTCGCCCTGCATGGTGATCCGGCGTGGGCGTGCCTCGCGGTTCATCGGGCCGGCGTTCCGCGCGGCCGAGCGGGCCGACCTGGACCGGCTGGCCCGCGCCACCGGCAGTACCGTCCGGGACATCGGCGTACCGGGCGGTGGGCAGTCGGTCGCCCTGCTCGATCCCTCTGGCCTGCCGGTCCGGGTCGTGCACTGCACCGAGCAGCTGCACGCGCTGCCCGAGCAGGAGCCGCTGACCCTCAACTTCGGTACCGATCACCGTCGTACGAACGCCACCCAGCGTCCGCCCCGTGAGCCGTCCCGTATCCAGCGGCTGGGCCATGTGGTCCTGGAGACACCGGTGTTCGCCCGCACCCTGGACTGGTACCTGGACACCCTCGGGATGATCGTGTCCGACTTCCTGTTCCTGGACGGGCAGCGCGGGCGCGGGCCGACGATGGCGTTCATCCGGTGCGACCAGGGGAGCGTGGCCGTCGATCACCACACGCTGGCCCTGCACCTGGGGCCCGGAACCGGCTACGTCCACTCCGCCTACCAGGTCACCGACCTCGACGCGATCGGCGCCGGCGGGGAGTATCTGACCGAACGCGGTTACCAGCGCAGCTGGGGCATCGGCCGGCACATCCAGGGGAGCCAGCTGTTCGACTACTGGCGCGACCCCGACCACTTCATGCTGGAGCACTTCGCCGACGGCGACCTGTTCTCCTGCGACCTGGAGCCCGGCTGGGCGCCGATGTCGGCGAGCGGCCTGGCCCAGTGGGGCCCGCCGGTCACCCGAGACTTCCTGGGCGCCACCCCGTCCCCCGCCAAGCTGCGCGAGGTCATGACGGCCCTGCGTGGCGACAACGAACTCGATCCCGCACGCCTGCTGGGCCTGATGAAAGCGATGAGCTCATGAGCACCAACGTTCTGCGCACCAACGACGGCTGGTGGGTCGTCCGGGACGAGCGCGCCGTCCGCGTCGAGACCAAGGCGGTCACCACCGCCGAGCTGCTCGCCGACCGGGACGCGGTCCGCGAGGCCGCCGCCTCCGCCGAGAGCGGCACGCCCGTCGCCGACCTGGTGGCGCTGCCCCCCGTCACCACCCCTTGCCGGGTGGTCGCCCAGATGGTCAACTACCGCAGCCACGCCAAGGATTCGGGCTTCACCGGCGACATCCCGCCCACCTTCTTCCGCAAGGCGTCCGGCTCGGTCAGCGGCCCCCATGACACGATCATCCGTCCCGCGCACGTGAAGTTCCTCGACTACGAGGTGGAACTCGGCCTCGTCATGGGCACGACCCTGCCCGTGGGCACCGTCGTCGAGGAGCAGGACCTGCCGCGCTACGTCGCCGGCCTTGTCCTGACCAACGACGTCAGCGCCCGCGACGTCCAGCTGACCAAGACCCAGTTCTACGAGAGCAAGTCCTATCCGACCTTCACGCCGACGGGGCCGTACCTGGCCCTGCTGGAGCCCGAGGACTTCGCCCATCTGCTGAACCTGCGGCTGCGGCTGTCGGTCAACGGCGTGTCGCGCCAGGACCGCACGCTGGCCGACATGATCGTACGGCCCGCAGAGGCGCTCACCCTGCTCGCCCGCTTCCAGACCCTCGCCCCCGGCGACCTGCTGCTGACCGGCACTCCCGGCGGCACGGCCCTGAAGGCCCCGCCCAAGGCGGCCGAGAAGATCGGTGCGCTGCTGCCGCCCGCACTGAAGTGGAAGGCCTTCTTCAAGGGCCAGGCCAAGAACCCCAAGTACCTGCGCAACGGTGACCTCATCACCGCCACGATCGCCACCCCGGACGGGCGGATCGACCTCGGCGAGCAGCGGACCCCCGTGACGGACGCATCATGAAGGCCGCATCCCAGAGGCCGGTGGTGATCATCGGTGGGGGACCCGTCGGGGTCACGGCCGCCCTCCTGCTCGCCCGGCACGGAGTGCCCAGCTTGATCCTCGAACGCCACCAGGACATCTACCCCCTGCCACGTGCCGTCGTCGTGGACGACGAGATCCGCCGGATCCTGCAGAGCCTCGGTGTCCACGAGGAATTCGCCGCCCTCGCCCGCCCGGCGCCCGGACTACGGCTGCTGGACGCCCGGCGCCACGTGATCACCGAATTCCCGCGGTCCATGCACGGACTCCACGGCTTCCCGCAGCTGAGCATGTTCAACCAGCCCGAGCTGGAACGCCTGCTGCGTGACGCCTTGGCGCGCCGCCCGGAGTGCGAGCTGTGGAGCGGGGTGGAGGTCGTGTCCGTCACCCAGTCCGACACGCAGAACACCGACGCACCCGGAGATCCGACGGGTCCGGTCCGGGTCACCTTCCGGCGCGACGGCAGCGACGAGGAAGAGCACCTGTGGGCCGATGCCGTCCTCGGCTGCGACGGTGCGGGCAGTCTCACCCGTGACGCCATCGGCGCCGTGTGGGAGGACCTGCACTTCGAGGAGAGCTGGCGGGTCATCGACGTGCGCACCAGCCGCCCGGTGCGTACCTGGGAAGGCGCCGAGCAGATCTGCTGCCCCACCCGGCCGGCCACCTTCATGCGCATCAGCGAGGACCGCTACCGCTGGGAGTTCCGGCTGGCCGATGGCGAGAACCTGGACGGTCCGGACGGATGGGAGCGCCTGCGCGAGCTGGTCGCCCCCTGGGTGGACCTGCCGTCCGACGCCTCGCAGGGCGACGACTTCGAGGTGATACGACAGGCGCAGTACACCTTCCAGGCCCGTCTCGCCGACCGGTGGCGCAGGGGGCGCGTCTTCCTGCTGGGCGACGCCGCCCACCTCACCCCGCCCTTCGTCGGGCAGGGTCTGTGCTCCGGCCTGCGCGACGCCAACAACCTCACCTGGAAACTCGCCCGCGTCCTTCAACAGGGCGCACCCGAGGGGCTGCTGGACACCTACGAACGCGAGCGCAAGCCGCACGCCCGCCATGCGATCCGCGTCGCGGTCGCCGTCGGCTGGGCCATGACCGGCGGACAGGACCGCGGTGCGGCGTTCCGCCGGGCCGTGGTGGGCGCGGTCTGTCGCGTCCCCGGCGTGACCGCGGCGGTGAGCCGTGACCTCAGCCCCGCCCTGAGCGCCGGTCCACTCGTACGGCGCCGCCCCAGGCTGACCGGCCGCGTGCTGGCCGGCACCTTCTGCCCGCAGCCCTGGGTACGGCATGACGGCAGGCGAGTGCGCCTCGATGACGTCCTCGGGGACTCCTTCGCCGTCCTGACCGCTGTGCCGCCCACGGCGCAGATGACGGCCGTGGCCACGGCACTGGGCGCCCCGACGGTCCACGTCGACGACCTGGGCGACGACGGCACCCTGGCCGGCTGGCTGGCACGCGGCCGTGCCGACGCCGTCCTGCTGCGCCCCGACCGCGTCGTGACGGACACCGTCCCGGCCGGCACCGGCGACTTCACGGACACCGTCGCCTGGGCCCCCCTGCTGCACACGGCCCGCCGCACAGCCGACGCCCGGCCCGCCTGACGAGGAGCACCACACCATGACCACCCCGCACCCCGCGCCGTATGCGGACCCCTTCTTCACTCCCGACCCGGAGTCGGCCGCCCACAGCCGCATTGCGGACTTCGCCCGATGGGCGGCCCGGCACCGGGGCGCCGAAGGGATCCAGGACCCCACGGACTACCGTGCCCTGTACCAGTGGTCCGTCACCGACCTCGAAGGGTTCTGGGCCGCGGTGTGGGAGTACTTCGACATCGACGCGACGACTGAGTACGAGCGGGTGCTGGCCGAGGAGACCATGCCCGGCGCCCGCTGGTTCCCCGGTGCCACCCTCAATTACGTCCATCACGCGCTGCGCAACCTGCAGCCGGACGCTCCCGCGATCACCGCCCTGGACGAGACCGGAGCCGGCTATGAGATCACGGGCCGGGAGCTGCGCGCCCGGGTCGCCTCCGTCGCTGCCAGCCTGCGCGACCTGGGCGTCGGACAGGGCGACCGGGTGGTGGGCTATCTGCCCAACACCCCCCACACCATCGTCGCCTTCCTTGCCACCGCAAGCCTGGGCGCGGTGTGGTCGGTGTGCGGCCAGGACTACGCGCCCAAGGCCGCCGCCGACCGTTTTGCCCAGCTCGAACCCACGGTGCTCATCACCGCGGACGGCTACCTGTTCGACGGCACCACCCACGACCGCCGCGATGCCTCGCTCGAACTCGCCGCCGCCCTGCCGACGGTGAAGGCCACCGTGCTCGTGGACCACGTGGGCCTTGCCTGGCCCGAGGGCGGGGACTCGGGGCTGACGATTCCCTGGGAGGACGCGGCCACCCGCGCCGAGTACCTCACCCTCGCCCCGGTGCCGTTCGACCACCCCCTGTGGGTCGTCTTCTCCTCCGGCACCACCGGCCTGCCCAAGGGCATCGTCCACGGGCACGGCGGGGTCCTGCTCGAACACCTCAAGATGCTCGGCCTGCACACCGATCTGGGCACCGGGGACCGCCTGCTGTGGTACACCACCACCCACTGGATGATGTGGAACCTGGTCGTCTCCACCCTGCTGACCGGCGCGACCACCTGCACCTACGACGGCAGCCCGGCACCGCAGGCGCGTCCGGACGTCCTGTGGGAGCTGGCGGCCCGTCACAAGGTCACCGTCTTCGGCACCAGTCCTCAGTACCTGCGGGCCATGTCCAAGCTGGGCATCGAACCCTCCGTGCACGACCTGTCGGCCATCCGCGCCGTCGGCTGCACCGGCTCCGCTCTGCCCGCCTCCGCCTACCCCTGGGTCCGCGACCACGTGGGCGCAGGCGTCCAGCTGGCCTCCACCAGCGGCGGCACGGACATCGTCTCCGGCTTCGCCGGCAGCGCCTCCACGACCCCCGTCTGGGCGGGGGAGCTGTCCGCCCCCGGCCTGGGCGTGGCGCTGGCCGCCTACGACGCGACGGGCACCCCTGTCCTCGATCAGGTCGGCGAACTGGTCGTCACCCGGCCCATGCCGTCCATGCCGCTGTACTTCTGGAACGACCCCGACGGCAGCCGCTACCGCGCCGCCTACTTCGGCGCCTACCCCGGTATATGGCGGCACGGCGACTGGATCACCCTCACCTCGCACGGCTCGGTGATCGTCCACGGCCGCTCCGACGCCACCCTCAACCGCAACGGCGTACGCATGGGCAGTGCCGACATCCACGACGTCGTCGAACGCCTCCCCGAGATCACCGAGGCCCTCGTCATCGGCGCGGAGGAACCCGACGGCGGCTACTGGATGCCGCTCTTCGTGGTCCTCGCCGACGGGGTCGACCTGGACGATGCCCTGCGCGAGAAGATCCGCGACGCGATCCGCGCCGGCGCCTCACCCCGCCACGTGCCCGACGAGATCCTCGCCGTACCGGCTCTCCCGCACACGAAGACCGGCAAGAAGCTCGAGGTCCCCGTCAAGCGACTGCTCCAGGGCGCCCCCGCCGAGCAGGTCCTGAACCCCGCGGCGGTCGACCACCCCGAACTGATCGCCTACTTCGCCCGGTTGGGCGCGGAGCGGAACAAGCGGTCAACACACCACACATGACGTCGGTCAGGGGACCACAGGCCCACGTGACAGGACCAGGTCCTTGTGCCCCGCCCGGCTCCGCAAACCCCGTCCCCACGGGGTGGTGCCGGGGCGGTCACCCCGCCCCGGCACCACACACAACCGAAGTAAGAGAGAAATGATGAGCTTGACCGACCGCGAACCGCAGGCCCTCGATGTCCTCGACGACGCCGGACGAAAGGTGCTGTTCACCGAGGCCCGCACCGCGAACACCTTCGCCGAGGTGGCCGTTTCCGACGACGAACTCGCCCTGATCTGGGAACTCGCCCGCTGGTCGCCGAGCGCCGCGAACGGTCAGCCTCTGCGTGTGCTCTTCGTGCGCACCGACGAGGGCAAGGAGCGACTGGTCCGGCATCTCGACGAGGGCAACAGGGCCAAGACGCTCAGTGCGCCGGCCGTGGCGGTCCTGGCGTACGACGTCGACTTCCACGAGCAGATGCCGACCGTCTTCCCGGCTCGCGGCGACATGCTGCGAGCGGCGTTCGCCGACCAGACGGAGAAGCGCGAGAGCCTCGCGGCCTACAACTCGGCATTGCAGACCGGGGTCTTCCTGCTCGCCGTGCGCGCGGCGGGGCTGGCGGCTGGTCCCATGGCGGGCTTCGACCGGGCCGGCGTGGACGAGGAGTTCTTCGCCGGTACCAGCTGGCGCTCGCATCTGGTGGTCAACATCGGTCACCCCGGTGCCGACCCGTGGTTCCCGCGGCTGCCCCGCGTGCCCGCCGAGGACGCCGTCGCCTATGCCTGAGGGCACTGACGCCGCCAGGTAGATGAGAGGCGCCATGCCGTGGGCGCCGGTGCTCTTCCGAGTACCGGCGCCCATTCTTTACCGCGGTGGTTGTGATGGACTTTCCGCAGAGGTGTCACGGCACGAGACCAGGGCGCCGACCGGCACCGTGACAATAAATGCGCCGTCCTGCCGAGCTCGCGCATCACCCGCTGTCAGTCGGCCTGTTGCTCGGCGGGCCGCAGCCCGGCGGTCCACTTCTCCTCGATACGGCCGAGCTTCCGCACGGCCAGGGCAGCAGCCCACGTGGTGAAGAACAGGCCGACGATGACGAAGCCGATGGTGTTGAGGTCCAGGCCGCTGATCCAGTCCCAGAACGCGCCGTGCAGGCCGGCCTTGTCGGCGAGCAGGCCCAGCAGTTCGGCGGTGCCGATGATCAGCGCGACGGCGATGGACAGGCCGGTGATGGTGAGGTTGTAGTAGACCTTCCGTACCGGCTTGGAAAAGGCCCAGCCGTAGGCGAAGTTCATGAAGGATCCCCCGATGGAGTCCAGCAGGCTCATGCCGGCCGCGAAAAGGACCGGCAGGCAGAGGATGGCGTACCAGGGCAGGCCGGAGGCGGCTCGTTCCTGACTGTCGGCTTCGAGCACTTCGTGGACTGGATGCAGCACACCACCGAGTGGGACACCAAGATCGCCCCGTGGATCGAGAAGTCCGGCGGCTTTGAGTCGCTCACGGGCGACAAGACGCGCGAGGGATTCGAGGAGCACATCCTCGGGAGCATGGCCGGCATGAGGCAGATCCTGCAGGACGGGCAGCAGAAGGCCGCCGCCTACTGGAACCCGGTCAGCTCCCTGACGATGTCGGAGATCATCAAGGCCGACCGGATCAACGCCGCCTTCCAGGAGGTCCTGGACGACCCCGCCGCCGAGGAGGCCCTCCAGCACCCGGCCCACAAGCCGCTGCTCGCCCAGGCCGCCAGCTGACCCACACCCCGGAGGGGGCGCCACCCCACGCCCCCTCCGGGACCTCGGTATGACCGCGACTCGAAGCGGTGCGACCACGACTCGAAGCGGTATGACCACGACTCCAGCCGGTCCAACGACGATCGAGGCCGCGACAACCGGTGAGACATGGGCCGTCGGCGCGGGTGGGCTCAGACCGTGCACGTCGCCGTGATACCCGCCGGCGGTAGGCAGGCGTCCGCTGATCTGAGGATCAGCCCCTCCTGACCGCGCCCGGGCGGCGGGCAGGAGGGGCTCAACGGCACCCTCGTGCCTGTACCTGTAGACATTCCATACACTGTACGGAACAAGGTGGTACCGTACAGCGTATGAAACATCCGCGCCGACTTCGCCCGCCCGGAAGGCACCCGTGGGCGGGGCTCGGGGCTGCGTCGGAGCCGGCTGGACAGCCGGCGTCCGCTCCAACCCCGCCTTGGCCCACTTCGTCCTGCCGCTCGGCCCGCGTGGCCACATCGACACCCTGCACCCTCCAGGTCGGGGGCCTCGACCACGTGTGGGTCGCGGGCGACAACGCCCAGGTTCCCGACCTGGTCGCCGAAGAGGGCGCGTGATGCCCTCCCGACGCGCAGCACGCCGTACGCGACCCCAGTGTTCGCCGACAACGTGATCACGGTTCCGCGCGGCCGTCCGCCGAAGGAGTACCGGCACAAGAACCTGGGCGCGGTGGCCCGCACGGCCTCCGGCGTCGCGATCTTCTTCACCGAGGCGGTCACGCCGTCCCGCAGCCGTACTTGATCTCTCCACCCCATTTCTTGTCCCTTTCTCCTGCCGTCATACCCCCCCGTCCGCTGCCTGGAGGGCTGCCCCTATGTCACACAACGCAATCGCCGCCGCTCGCGGCGCTGAGACCACACCGAAGAATGGGCCTGACGACCCGTCACACCAGCGTCGCTGGTGGATTCTGGTGGTCATTTCCCTCGCCCAACTGATGGGAGTCCTCGACGGCACCATCGTGAACATCGCTCTGCCGTCCGCCCAGCGCGACCTGGGCTTCTCGGACGCCGACCGGCAGTGGGTGGTCACCGCCTACGCGCTGACCTTCGGCAGCCTGCTACTGCTCGGCGGCCGGGTCGCAGACCTGGTCGGGCGGAAGGTCACCTTCCTGGTGGGTCTGACCGGCTTCGCGGCCGCTTCCGTACTGGGAGGCGCGGCGAACAGTTTCGGCATGCTCGTCACCGCGCGCGGGATCCAGGGCCTGTTCGCTGCCCTGCTGGCCCCGGCCGCGCTGTCGCTGCTGATGACGACCTTCACCGAACCGCGCGAGCGGGCGAAGGCCTTCACCGTCGCAGGCTCGGTCGCCGGTGCGGGTGGAGCCATCGGCCTGATCCTCGGCGGGGTGCTGACCGAGTACCTGGACTGGCGCTGGACCATGTACGTCAACGTGGTCTTCGCGGTGGTGGCGTTCGTCGGTGGCACAGTTCTGCTGCAGCGCACCCCGCGAGACACGTCCGCCAAGCTCGACGTCCCCGGCACCCTGCTGGTCTCCGCCGGCCTGTTCTGCCTGGTCTACGGTTTCTCGAACGCCGAGACGCACGGCTGGGGTTCGGTGGCGACCTGGGGCATGCTGGCGGCCGGCGCCGTACTGGTGGCCCTCTTCGTCTGGCGGCAGAGCAGGGCGGCATATCCGCTGCTGCCCCTGCGGGTCCTGCTGGACCGTAACCGCGGCGCCTCCTTCGCCGCCCTCTTCGTCAGCGGCGCGGGCATGTTCGGCGTGTTTCTGTTCCTGACCTACTACATGCAGCAGAGCCTCGGTTTCAGCGCACTGGAGACCGGCTTCGCCTTCCTGCCCATGATCGTGGCATCGTCGTCCGCCGCCGCCGTGGCCGCCAACGTCCTGGTGCCGCGCATAGGCCCCAAGCCGGTGGTACCGGTGGGCATGGCCATTGCGGCCGCCGGCCTGGTCTGGATGACCACGCTGGACCTGAACAGCGGATACGTGACGCACGTAGTGCCACAGCTGGTGCTCGTCGGCATCGGGCTGGGCGCGGTCATCGCGCCCGCGATGAGCCTGGCCACCTCCGGTGTGGCCGCGGCCGACGCCGGAGCCGCGTCCGCTGCCGTCAACACCGTCCAGCAGGTGGGCGGGTCCATCGGCGTCGCCCTGCTCAGCACGATGGCCTCCGAAGCCGTCACCGACTACCTCTCCGGCCGCAACCCCAAGGAGCCCGGCGTCCTGGCCCAGGCCGGCCTCGAGGGCTACTCCACCGCGTACTGGTGGTCGGCGGCCATCTTCGTCATCGGCCTGGGCGTGACCGCCCTGATCTACCGCCGTGGTGTGCCCCAGCAGGACGAGAACGCCGCGCCTGTCGTTCACATGTGATCAACGAACGGGTCTGTCCGAGACGGGCGCGGGCCGTGCTGCGGTCACCTGCTGCGACAGCTGCCGTGCACGAGGAATAACAAGGGGAAGTGTCCGGGCGCCTTTGACGGGGTCGTGCGGATTCTCTGAGGCTGCCCCGTTTCTCATTCGAGAACAAGATCGGCGATCCGATCCGCCTCATCCTCGTTCCCTGACGAGTCGACCGAGCGCGACGGGCCGCCCCGGCGACGGAGCCGGCCCATCGCGCCACCAACACCCCCAACCGCCGCCCCGGAGAAGCAGACCGACATGCGCGACTCACGCACCGCCACCGCCACCGCATCCAGCGACAGCAGCAGTCCGACACGCCTGTCGGCAGCCACGGGTGCGCACCCGCGTGACGGGTCCCTCTCCGCTTCGGCGACGGCTCTACGGTGACCGCCGACCTCGCCACCTTCCACCACCTCGCCGACGGGCAGGAACGCCTGGCCGTCATCCTCGGCGAACCCGCCACTGGTCGGCCCCCGCTGGTGCGCCTGCACTCCGAGTGCCTGACCGGCGACGTCTTCCGATCGGCCCGCTGCGATTGCGGCCCCCAGCTGTGCGAGGCGGTCGAGCGCATCGCCGACCGCGGAGGCGTCCTGCTCTACCTCCGCCAGGAGGGACGCGGCATCGGCCTCTACAACAAGCTCGACGCCTACGCCCTCCAGGACCAGGGCCTCGACACCTACGAGGCCAACGTGGCCCTCGGCCTCCCCGAGGACGGCCGCGACTACACCGCCGCCGCTCAGATGCTCGCCGCCCTCGGCGTCTTTGAGCTGGACCTGCTGGCCAACAACCCGGACAAGGCGGCCCAGCTGCGCACCCTGGGGCTTACGGTGACCCAGCACGTTCCCACGGGTGTCTTCACCACAGCCCACAACGTCCGCTACCTCCGTAGCAAGGTCGTCCACACCCAGCACACGCTGCCGCTGACGAAACTGACGGGGGGCTGACGGCCGATGGCCATCGGGTCATGGCCCCCTGTCGTCACCGGGATGCCGCGCGTGACCAGACAAACGGGCCGCGTTACCGAGGAGGAAGACGTGTCGCCGGCGCCAGCGGTCGCGATGCGAACACGGAAGCTGTACTCGGTAAGCCGTGGGGTCGTTCTCGTCCGTCCGCCACCGGATCCCCGTGGTACCCGCCTCCGTGTTCAAGGCCGCTTTGACTCCGGGCAGCCCTGCCGGTGGCCCTCCCCGACTCGAGGCACCAGGAGTGAAACCCGGGCCCGCTGGCGAGGGAGACGTTCGCATATGGCCCGCCGACGAGCATGGCCGCTGCGACTCGTACATCCTTCTCAAGCCGCCATCTGGTACGGCCTTGCTCAAAGCCTGGACGCAGGAAATCAAGATTTTCCTCCAGGAAACGGAGGTCGTGGTGCCCAGGGAGGCCGAGCCCGGGTGGATCGACTTGGACGCTGTGCTGGCGCACTTCCTCGCCGAAGGAAGAAGGCGGCCCAGCTGCCACTCACCGAGAGGCCGGGTCGCTCGGGGCCCCTCGTCACCGAATCCTGTTAGCGTGCCCACCCTGAGGCTGGCAGACTGAATTTGTGCTTCCGTTGATGGCCGCTACTGATCAGAACGCGTTCTCATCGCTTTCTGCCGCCAGTATTGTGTCGGTCAGTGCATTGCTATTCACCGTCGCCTCATTCTGGTGGCTCAACGCCCGACAGGGGCGCCTGGAGTCGTGGGAGCCTCATTCCTTTGCAGCGATTGTCCGCGGCTCCATGACTCGCCTGCGGCTTCCGCTCGTCCTTCACAACAGCGGTGCCAAGCCGATAATCGTGCAGGACCTCAGATTGAGCTTCCCCGATGAGCCCGCCTCTCATCTGCCACTCCTGTGGACGTCTTCAGCATCTCGTCTCCAACCCGGGCCGGACGAGGAATCGGAGTTGCCGACCGGTTTCGTTGTGGCCGGCAGAGAGGCGCGAAAGCTCTTCATCGAGTTCGAGGCACCGTTTTCTGGGTTGGTTCCGGAGGCCCGTGACTACAAGGTCCAAATCCAAGTGAGGGTTGGCCACCGCAAGGGGTGGCGCTCGCTTCTGACGTTCACCTTGAGGACCACCAACATCATTCATCCCGACCAGTACACCGTCTACCACAACGCCCCTGTCGAACTGACGAAGGAAGACCAGAAAAAGGCAGACGCTGCGCTCCTGGAGCTGTTGGAGGGGCAGGAGAAAGGCGATTCCGCCAAGGGCGAAGCCAAGCGGCGAGACTCTTCGGACGACGAGGGCAACACCGGCACGGACCCGTGAACTTGTAGATCGTTCTTTTCCCACCGGGAAACGATCACCGAGGAGCGGGAGTCGCCCCTGACCAGCGCATGCCGTCGGTTCCCCCATGCCCTCCCGTGCGGCGGCCCTGCCCGCCTGCCGCCGCGCGCACCACGGGCACTCCCTCGCGGCCCGCGATGGTGGTGGCGGCGTCGAACCGGGCCCGCGCGAGTTCCGCGATGTCGTCTCCTGGCACGAGGCAGGCCAGCCGTCGGTGGCCTCGGGACAGCAGGTGCCGGGTGGCGAGTTCAGCGACGCCATCGCTCGTGATGACGAGGGTGGGGGCGCGCGGCTGGGCCTTCGGGCCGCAGGGGAGGACGGTGTCGACGCCAGCTTGGCCGAGCAGTTCGGCCGCCTCCGCCGGACACCGGTCCGCCTCGGTGAAGACGGCGGCGGGCCGCAGCTCCGCCCAGGCACGGGCGCCTTCGGCTCCGCAGGCCACGCGGTCGCCGTGGACGAGCGTCGGAGGCCGTGGTGCGCCAGCTCGCCGCTGAGCTCTTCGAGGAAGCGGTGACGGGTGGGGGCGAGGGGGAGCTGAGGCATCGGAACCAGGACGATGTGGCTTGCGGCCTGCCGCGCAGTGTCCGGGCGGTGCTGTGCGGGGCGTAGCCGAGCTCGCGGACGGCCGGCCGTCACACGGCGGCGGGTGTCGTCGTTGATCGGCCGGTCGCCCGGGCTGTTCAGGACGTACGAGCTGCATGACCCTGCCCGCTCCACGGAAATGCCCGGGGGCTGCTGTGGCGGCTCAGCGCTGTTTGAACGGTGGGGGAGCAGCGGGACGACGTCGTCGTAGCTCGGTGGGTACCTCCGCCCGGCGGCGCCGGCTAGCCTGACCCGCCGGCCCATGCCCAGTCGCACCGTGTCTGCGGATTGCTCCCAGATCGGCTGGGGCCTGCCTGGCCGTTACTGGTCGGCGCACCGCGACCGCGTCCGCCTCCCAACCGGCCCCCACGGCTGTGGGGGCCGGCAGTGCAGCCCTCAGTGCGATGGACTTGGTCGTCAGTGCAGGTGGCGGGCGTTGCTCTCGCCCCTCCTCTGTTCGAATTCGAATATCTAACTGTCGAACACGCAGGAATCTATGTTGGCCGGAGTAGACATTGGGTGGTGGTGTAGTTATGGTTTCTCTCGTAGCCAGAAGTCAGCAGGGCCCGGCAGAGACGAACTGCCAGGCAGTGGTACGGAAGTTGCAGTGCGTAGGACGGTGCGGTGGTGGAGTTCCGAAGCCAGAGCGGTTGCAGGACGGCGACGGGGCTGACGACCGGACCGGGTGGCCCGCAGTGATCAGGGGCCGCCGTCGGCGGGACCGCGGTCAAGCGGCGGTACCCGTCAGTGCAGTTCGCAGTACCCAGCAGTGAAATTGGTGAGCAGTACCTCGGTGAAGGCGTCGGCTGCGGGCGCGCGCACCGGGAGGTTCGGCAGTGGGGTTCTAAGCCAGAGCAGATGCAGGACGGGCAACGGGGCTGGCTGCCGAAGAGTGACGCTTGGCCAGGTCACTGAGCAGTTCGCAACACCAGCAGTACGCAGTAGCGCAGTACCAGCAGTATCAAGTCCCCCTGTTTAGTAAGTGGTTGATCACCGAGGGAAGAACGGAGGAACGAGCGCCATCAGGATCGCCCGGGCGGAGTGTTGAGCCCGGGTACCGCAGGACATCGATAGTGAGGTGGTCTCCGGTCAAGCAACCGCGATCCCCGCGCCCCCGACAACTCCCAGGTCGGGTCAGCGGACACAGAAGGCCGGCGCAGTTCCAGGGCCGGCAGATGGTGTGAATGTTCCTTCGGGGCCCTGGTGCCATATGGCACCAGGGCCCCTCAAGCGTGTTCCACAGAGAGGTGCAAATGACAGCAGACGACTCGTTCGACCGTCTCGAGGACGAGGACTACCCCGCCTACACGATGGGCCGGGCCGCCGAGATGCTCGGCACCACCCAGGGCTTCCTCCGTGCCATCGGTGAAGCCCGTCTCATCACCCCGCTGCGCTCCGAGGGCGGCCACCGCCGCTACTCCCGCTACCAGCTGCGCATCGCCGCGCGCGCCCGGGAACTCGTCGATCAGGGCACCCCCATCGAGGCCGCCTGCCGCATCATCGTCCTCGAGGACCAGCTCGAAGAGGCCCAGCGCATCAACGCCGAATACCGCCGCAACACCGAGTCGGGTTCACCGCCTGCGAGCTGAGGCGGCAACGGTCATCGGGCACCGGCAGGTCCTGCGCACACCTGCCGGGCGTGGGGCACAGGGGCGTGTTTCCGATGGTGACAGGGTGTGAGGGCGTGTAGCGTTTAGGTCAGATGTCGTGGTTCGGAAGTTCCCTATTGCCCGCGCTTCGGCGTGGGCGTTCTGCTGTGTGGTGCCGCAGGAACCAGGACGACCACCTCCGCCTTCCGCATGGTGCGGGAGGCGTTCGTGACTGGAAGGCATGAGACATGACTACGGGAACTGTGAAGTGGTTCAACGCGGAGAAAGGTTTCGGATTCATCGCCCAGGCTGGTGGCGGCCCGGACGTCTTCGCCCACTACTCGGCGATCAACTCCACGGGCTTCCGTGAACTCCAGGAGGGCCAGACCGTGACGTTCGATGTCACCCAGGGTCAGAAGGGCCCCCAGGCGGAGAACATCAACCTGGCCTGAGAATCCCCACCCGAGCCCATCATCGCCGAGTCGGTGCCCGGCGCTCCTGCCAGCATTCGCTGTCAGCCCTTGCCAGGGATGTCGTGTGCGTCCTCGCGTTCTTGCGAGGCTCGGGTGGGGGCTGCCTTGCGGAATGTGCGCCGGGGAAGCCGTTCCGCAAGGCAGCCAGCGGCCCCACGCGGAGGCGTCTGGGAGTGTCAGCCACCAGCACGGGCCGTTGCCCAGGACGCAGCGACTGGCGGCCACCGCCAGTATCAGGACCCGTACGGTCCCTCGCACGCGCGCCACGGCGGAAAGCCGCGGACACACCCTTCAGGTACTGCCACAAGTCGATCGTGGCGGGTGCCCCCAGCGTGCAGCCAGTCTCGCTATCAGCGTGTCCATACTGGCTTGCAGGTCTTCCTCCGCTCGCCTTCGTCGTCGTGGTCGGCCGGCCTCTTCCCGGCAACCGCAATGACTGCAAAGCATGGGCGGAATCCGGCGGCCAGGGACGCGGTTGGTGCCGCGCTGGAAGATTCTGCGTGATTGTCGCCTCGAGGAAGCGGCATCCACCACGCCATGCACGGCATCGCCCGTGTGCACAGCCTCAACCTCGCTGGATAGACAGCCCGTTCCCCGACGGCCAACGGCACCCCGACCATGTCGAAGATCGTTTACGGGAAAGGCCTTAGCTCGTGCGAGGTTGCCCAGGTGCGCCACTCACCGGGCGGTCGGCGCCGAAGAGTGGCCGTGCAGACCTGCCCTGGAGATCGGCGGCGAGCTGGCGGATCGCGGGGAGCCGGGCGAACAACGCCTCCCCGGGGCAGTCGGTGGCAAAGCCGTCGCGATGGCCGGAGATCGCGTTGAATGTGGCCGAAGTTCCCTTGGTGTAACGGCTCTTGTCATTCGTGGATGTCAGCCGCACTTTGCTGGTGGGGTCTACGCCCCGCAAGCCGAGTTTCCAGGCGGCGAGGGCCGCGATCCCGCGTTCCATGGCCGCCGGCACCGGCGTCCCTGGTCCGAAGGTGCCGATCGCCGCGATCCCCGTGGTGCTCTGGTTGAACCCGATGGTGTGGGAGCCGATGACGGGGCGGTCGGTACCGCCGGCGCGGCCTTCGTAGATGTTGCCGCATTTGTCGACGAGGAAGTTGTAGCCGAGGTCTCCCCACTTCTGGTCACGGGTCTGGCCCGTGTACAGATTGCGCAAGGTACGCGGGACGTCCGCGCACTTGTAGTCGTTGGGGGTGTCGGTGTGGTGGATGAAGATCGCCGCAACCCCTTGCGCGTAGTGGGCATGGGGGTCGCGCTTGGTCTCGTCGGCCCGCCACTGCGAACGCGACACGATGACGGGTCGAGGCGCTGTATGAGGGAATAGCACGGGCGCCGTTCCGAGGGGCGGGAAGGTCTGAGCGAAAGCGACAGCCGGCTCCGTAACCGCTTCGGCCCGCCACGCCGATGGAAGGGATTCCGACCTTGTCCCACTGATGGTGGCGGCCTTCGTCATTCCGGCCGGTGCCGCCACGAGAGGAACTGCCATAGGGATCGTGACCCACAGTGCTACTCGATGCAGACGCACAGGAAAACCTTCTTTGTCTCCCCGACAGGACGGATGGAGCACGTACGCCCAACAGTTTTGCGGGCGGAGGTTCGCTGCGCGCGCCGGGTTACGGCAGTCAGGCGAGCGTTTCGACGCTCAGCACCGCATCTGACGCTACGCGCTGTTCCACCAGGGATTTCGGGACAGCCCTTATACGCAGTCCTGGAACCCTCCCGGATGCGCGCGAACATGGTCTCGTAACGGATCGGGCTGGCGCGTTGGCGGCATAGGACCGCGTTCTCGTGCCGGAGTACGAGTACCGCGGCGGCCTTCGCGGTGTCGCTGCGCAGCAGCACCCCGGGGACGGACGACGGCTTGCGGGCCACCTTGTACAGCAGCGAAATGATCACGCGGTCATGGTGTCAGTGGTGATCGCTTGCCCGTGCCACCTGCGGCAACGACTTTCCGAGCCCCACAGGTTCGAAACCGTCCGCGCCCAACGGGTTTGAGCAGCAGCGGAGCCCCGTACCTTGATCGGTACGGGGCTCCGCTGTGATCGGTTAGGAGTCTTTTTGGGAGTTCAACTGCGGGAAGACCTCAACCTGCGGCCTCCAGGGCCACGCGCCGCCCGCGCTTCCAGCGGGCCTCGAGCTGGACCAGCCGGTGCTTCCGCATCTCAGGCGTGACGTCGGCGCCAAGAGTGACAAGGGGATCCAGGCGAGCCGGGCAGTCCCGGCCCGTCCGGATCCCCGGGCAAGAGTGGGAAGAACGGCGACGATGGAAGTAACGGCAGCGACGGCGTCGGCACCACCGGCCCGACCGGAGCCGACGGCAGTAACGGAGTGCCGGGACCGGCCGGCCCGCAGGACGAACCCGAGCCGGCCGGACCTGGAAGGACCCGCCGGACAGGACGGCGCAGACGGAGCCGACGGCAAGGACGGACACACCTGCCCCGACGGCTACAGCCTCCAGACGCCGGCCTACGACCCGGACGCCCTCGCCTGCCGACGCGACAATGCGCCGCCGACAACGGCGGCGACGGCCAACCCATGCCGCAGGCCGCCGCGTTGGATCCGCAGCGCCGCCAGTATTAGGAGCGCCATGCCCGAGCCCCGCCCCGCCACCCGCCGGGTCGACGACAGCGCCGCCGACATGATCAGCCTCGTCCGGCTCGGCCTGCCCGTGCACCAGCACCACCCGAGCCACGACAACCCTCCCCCGAGTCTCTCCCAACTACTTCCTCAGAATAGGGGGCACCCCCGCACCGTTCACCGGCTGATCGCCCATTCGACTGCGAAGCTGGACGAGACACAGAGGCCAGCGCCGCACTGTGGGATGTGATGCGGGCGATGGACCTCGATACCCCTCACAGGCAGGATTGGTCATGACGTGATCACCTCCTCGATGGCGCGCAGTTCGACTCATATCGCGCCGCCGTTGCTGGGGAGGTTGGCGTGGAACTGTCCTGACCAGCCTGGAGCTCCCTTGGTCAAGAGGGCTCAAACCGCGGGATAGATCTGCGAGGGGTTGCTGCGCCCGGATCGTCTTCCCACGCCCGCCATAACGGCAGCCCCGGCGGCTGGTCATTTGGGCGGCGAGGAAAAGACCCCGGCCGCCTTCATCCGTTGGACGGCCCCGGCGCAGGCGTGGCTGGGTGTTGCTGGGGTCGGTGACCTCGCACAGGAGTACGTCATCGCAGCCCAACCGGTCCGCCTGCGTAACGTACGGCGTTGGTGACGAGCTCGCTGACCACCAGTTCGGTGGTGAAGACAAGGTCGTGGAGCCCCCAGTCCGCGAGTTGGCGAGTGACCATCGAACGGGCGACCGCCACGGAGGTCGGATCCGCGGGGAGCGTCTAAAAGGCTGTGTCCTGCTCCCTGACGGTACGCGTGCGGGCGAGCAGAAGAGCGAGGTCGTCGGTGGGTGGCCCGGGCCGGTGTCGCGCTCCCGAACGTGCCCGCGGCGGCCACGACGGGCACGACGGGCACGGCCCTGTGGCGGATGTCGCTGCTCGTGTGTGGTTTCCCTTCGACGGTGAAGATGCGCTGTGACGATGTGCCGTTCTTCTCGGGTGTGGCTCAGGTGCGCACGGTCGCGCGCGCGTACGGGACGAGGCGGACGGGTCCGGTCAGCCCGTAGTCCTGCCGCTTGCCGCCGCCGAACACGGCGGGGCAGGCGACGCGGAGCCGGTTGAGCAGGGTCGTCGCCACCTCGACCTCGATCGTGTTGGCGCCGGGCCGCAGCCGGGACCCGAGGTCGGCGACGAGGGTGAGCTGGTCGACGGGCGGCAGGTCGTGGCCGTTGGCGCGCACGGTGAACGTGTCGAAGACGCCGCCCAGTTCGAGTACCGCGCCGTGCGTGCCGGGATCCCAGTCGTCGCCCAGACGGACGGTGGTGCGGTATCGGCCGATGCCGGAGACGTCCTCCAGGCCCGGCAACAGCGTCCAGGGCGCGAGGGCGTCAAGGTTCAACTCGTGCTGTTCATGGACGGTTTCGGTGGCGCTCGCGCCCGGCCGCCAGTCGTCGACCGTCAGCTTCCAGGAGGTGAGGGACACGGGGGAGGGGACGGGGCCGATCGTTGTGGCGACCGAGCGATCGTTGTCGAGGGTGGTGGTGTACGTTCCCGGGGCTGAGGCCCGGATCTCCAGGCGGCCGTCCTCGAGCACCCGGATGTCGTCGGCCTGCGTGGCCGTGGCGTACCGCTTCGGTGCCGCGCCGGACGGGCGGGTCAGGACCAGCACGGTGACGGCGCCTGGCTGCAGGTCCACGGTCAGCCGCACGCGGCCGTCGTCGGTGCGGGCGTACAGGGCGACCGGGGTGGCGGTGCCCGTCCATGGGTCGAAGCGGTACGGGATCGCGCCCTTCACGTGCGCGGTCAGTGTCACGTCGTGCGTGATGCGGGTGCCGGTCGAACCCTTCTTGCTCACCGCGTCGTTGGCGAAGAAGTAGTAGTCGGCGGTGCTGTCCGCCCGGTGGGCGTGCAGCAGCATCGAGGACTGGGCGTGCTCGACGTCGCGGGTCAGCCCGAGCGCGGCGATGGCCTGCGGTACGTCGGGCCGGTCGGCGACCGTGTGGACGGTCTTGAGCTCCTGCAGCTCATCGAGGAGCCGTACGAGCCGCTCGTTGTCGCCGGGGCGGGCGAGACCGGGGACGTGGGCGTCGGACCAGTCGCCGATGAGGATGACGGGCAGGCCCGCGCGGGCGTAGCTCAACAGCTTCTCGGCGACGTCGAGTTGGAGCGTGTGTTCCCGGTTGATCATGATGTCGCCGTCGACGAGCAGCGCCTTGAGCGCGGGCCCCTCGGGGGCCAGCCGTCCGTCGCGGACCACGGCGGACGGTAGGTCGAGCAGACGCGGGCTGAGGAACGTGTGCGTCCAGCCGACGGGCACGCCGTCGCTGGTGAACCAGGGCGCGCCGAGCCCGGATCCCGCGTACCCCTTCTGTCGCAGGACGCCGATGTCGACCCTGTTCACGCCGGTCTGGAGCACCTGCTGCACCCGGGCGAGGAAGTCGGCGATCTGCGGTGTGTGCCGCCACAGCGGCTGGCGCGGTCCCCAGGCCTCGCCATATCCGGCGGCTCCCTTGTACGGCGAGAACGCCGCGAAGCCGGGCCACTGGGCGCCCGGCGCGTCCGCGTACGCGAAGCCGTGGAACACGGCCTGGTTGACCCCGGCCGCGTACTGCGTGACCAGCTTCTTCAGCGTGTCGGTCCACTTGGTGGAGTAGGCGCCGCCGGCCGTGCCACCGGCCTCGTTCGACACGAGCGGCCTGCCGCCCATGTCGCGGCCGCCCGCCAGACAGCGGAAGTCGTCGAGGTTCTTGAATCCGAGGGACTCGCCCTCGGTGACGTCGAGCAGCGCCGACTTGTAGATGGCGTCGGTCTCCAGGCCGTACGGCTGGATGCGCAGCTTCAGGCCCAGCGTGTGTGCCCACGTCTGCAGCGGCCGCAGATGATGCTCGACGTAGAGCTCGGTGACGACCTCCATCACGTCGCGCCGGATCGCCTTGTCGAGCGACGGCTCGAAGCTGAAGGCGTACTTCTCCTTCTTCTCGACGAACGCCGCGAGGTGGGGGAGGAGGGAGTAGCCCATCCGCCGCTCGAACTCGGCGGGCAGCGCCGGGGTCCACAGCGTCGCGTCGGTCTCGATCTCGATGGAGTCCTCGAAGAGCGTGCCGCCCGTCTCCTTGAGCAGCGTCCGGATCGACGGGGTGAGGATATGTTCCTCCCAGAAGTCGGTCACCGCGCGCGTTCCCGCGTCGCTGAAGTGGTCGACGACATAGGCGAGGGGTGTGGTGTGGTCGCGGCCCTCCGGACGCTGACCCGAGCCGCGCTCCCAGTAGGCCACCAGGAGCCAGGCCGCTCCGTCGTCGGGCGCGGTCCAGGAGATGCGCCCGCCGGCCGCCCTGTCGGTGATGTCGGTGACCGTGTCCCGGTCCAGGCGGACCGGCACGGACGTCGGCGTGCTGCCCGCCGAGACCCGCACCGTCTGCACGAGCAGCAGCCGCTGGTCCGTGACGCCTTCCCCGGCCTCGCTCACGGCTTCCGGAACCGGACCTTCGTACGTGGTTCCTGACTCCAGCACGGCGACGCCGTGGGCGAGTTCCTTCGCGGCGGCCCGGCTGTCCGGCGTGATCGAAGGCACCGCGCCAGGCCACGCGGGGCCGATCGTCAGGTCCACCACCACATCGCGCTTCTTCGCCTCGCGCAGCGCCGCCTCCACCGCCGCACGCCAGGCCGCGGTACCCCAGCCGTAGCGGACCGTGTCCAACTGCTCGTCCATGCTGTGCGTGACCGCCGCGATCTCCACCCCGCCGAACCCGGTCGCGGCGATTTCCCGAATCTCCCGGGCGATTTCACCGGTGTCGACCAGAGCGTCGGGCCACCACCATCGAAACTTGGGTCGCACGGCGGCCGCGGGGTCGCGTAGGCCCACTGCCGAGGCCCCCGTGGCACCGGAACCCTGCGCGAGGGCCTGCCCGACAGCGGCCGAGGACAGCGCTGTGGCGGCCCCGGCCAAGGCGCCCATTCTCAACACGGTTCGACGGCGCAGGCTCATTACTCTCCTCGTCCCTGGCCAGTGCCAGTTGAACGGTTCAAACGATTCAATGGTGAGGTGCAGGAACCTACGTGCAGCTGTGACCAGTGGCAAGAGGTGTGCAACAAACGACCTGTACAAGCGGATTGACAGGCGATGTGGCCTCGCGCACAGTTGCCGACTGTGCCGACCGAAACGATTCAACTCGCGCTGGTTGCCGCCCGTACGGTGCACCTGCCACGTCGCACCCGTCACGCCGTGTTCTCCCCGTCGTACATACGCGCAGAAGGAGCCGTAGCATGCCCCGACCACAGCTGACGCGACGCAAATTCGTCGTCGGATCGGGAGTGGCGGCCGGCGCCGCTCTGGGAATGGCGTCCGGCGCGGCGAGCGCGGCACCGTTCCCCCCGGCCCCGGCCGCGTCCCGGACCGGTGCGGCCGAGGCCGCCCTCGCCGAGTTCCCGCTCTCCGATGTGACGCTCCTCGACAGCCCGTTCCGTGCCAACATGCGCCGCACCTGCGCGTACTTGAAGGCCGTCGATCCGGACCGGCTCCTCCACACCTTCCGCACCAACGTCGGCCTGCCGTCGGGCGCCGAACCTTGCGGCGGTTGGGAGGCACCGGACGTCCAGCTGCGCGGCCACACCACCGGGCACCTGCTGTCGGGGCTCGCGTTCGCCCACGCGAACACGGGCGACGAGGAATACGCCGACAAGGCCCGCCACCTCGTGAACGCGCTGGCCGAGTGCCAACGGGCCGCGTCCGCTGCCGGGTTCACCGCGGGCTATCTGTCCGCCTTCCCCGAGAAGGTCTTCGCCGACCTCGAGGCGGGCGGCAAACCCTGGGCGCCCTACTACACCATCCACAAGATCATGGCCGGACTGCTCGATCAGTACCGGCTCTCCGGCAACCACCAGGCCCTCGGCATCCTGGAGGGGATGGCCGGGTGGGTCGAGGCGCGGATGGGCCCGCTGGACGAGACGCAGATGCGCAACGTCCTGCGTGTCGAGTGGGGCGGCATGAACGAGGTGCTCGCCGCCCTGCACCTGACCACCGGCGACGCGACCGCGCTGCGCACCGCGCGCCGCTTCGACCAGGAGGACCTGTTCGCGCCGCTGGGCGCCGGACGCGACGAACTCGACGGACATCACGCCAACACTGAGATCGCCAAGGTCGTGGGCGCAACCCGCCTCTACGAGGCGACGGGAGAGGACCGCTACCGGGCGATCGCGGCGCACTTCTGGGACATCGTCGTGCGCGACCACTCGTACGTCATCGGCGGCAACGCCAACCAGGAGTTCTTCGGCCCGCCTGGCGAGATCGTCAGTCGCCTCTCCGAGGAGACCTGCGAGAACTGCAACACGTACAACATGCTCAAGCTCGGCCGCCGCCTCTTCCTGCACGACCCGGGCAAGGCCGCGTACATGGACCACCACGAGTGGGCCCTGTACAACCAGATGCTCGGCGAGCAGGACCCGGACTCCGAGCACGGCTACGTCACGTACTACACCGGGCTGTGGGCCGGTTCGCAGCGACAGCCCAAGGGCGGCCTCGGCTCCACCCCGGGCAGCTACAGCAGCGACTACGACAACTTCTCCTGCGACCACGGCACCGGCCTCGAGACGCACACCAAGTTCGCGGACACCATCTACTTCAGGGCGGCGGGAGCCGAGCGCCCCGCCCTCTACGTGAACCTGTTCGTACCGTCAGAAGTCCGTTGGCGGGACGGTGGGGTGACGCTGCGTCAGACCGGCGACTACCCGGACGCGGGCGACCCCGTCCGGATCACCGTCACCCGGGGCGCGGCAAGCTTCCAGCTCAAAGTGCGTATCCCCGGCTGGCTCTCAGACGCCGACCGGCCCCTCGCCGCCCGCGTCACCGTCAACGGCCGCGCCGTCGACATGTCGGACGCCGCGCCGGGCACCTACCTCACCATCGACCGGCACTGGAGCGCGGGCGACACGGTCGAGCTGGCCTTCCCCCGCGCTCTGACCTGGCGCCCGGCCCCCGACAATCCGCACGTGCAGGCCCTGTCCTACGGGCCGCTCGTCCTCGCCGGGGCGTACGGCACCACCGACTCGCCCACGATCCCCTCCCTGGACCGTGCATCCGTGCGCCAAGTCTCCCCGAGAACACCGGAGTTCACGGCGGAGGAGGCCGACGGCGCGGAGGTCTCCCTGCGCCCCTTTCATCAGATTCACCACCAGCACTACAACGTCTACTTCGCGACCGTGCCGCGTCCGGGCCGCCCCCGTGAGACCGCCCGCTATCTCCTCGCCGAGGGATCGGGCGGCACCGTGGCGGACGCGACCGGCACCCACGCCCTCGGCCGACTGACCGGCGGGGCCACCTGGACCACCGGCCGTGACGGGCGCACCGCCGCGGTCGCCCTCGACGGCGCCGACGGTCATGTCGCGCTGCCCGCCGGACTCATCACGGGACTCACCGAACTCACTGTCAGCGCCTGGGTACGCGTCGACACACAGACCAACTCGGCCCGCGTCTTCGACCTCGGGTACCACAAGTCGACGTATCTCTTTCTCGCCGCCCGCACCGGCACCGGACGGCCCCGGGCCGCACTGAAGATCGCCGGGATGGAGGGCGAGGACTTCGTCGACGCCGATGCTCCCCTGCCGACCGGGACCTGGGCCCATGTCGCACTTACCGTCGGCGACGGCCGCGGAGTCCTGTACGTCGACGGAGTCGAGGCCGGCCGGAACGACGCCTTCGTCTCCTCGCCGCTGCTCCTGGGCGCGACGACCCGCAACTACCTCGGCCGGTCCCAGAACCCCAGCCACCCGTACCTGCACGGCGCCATCGCCGGATTCCGCGTCCACAACCGGGCGCTGCCCGCCGCCGATGTCGCGGCACTCGCCCGCGCCTGAGCCCCCCCCGCTCACTCAGCAAGCGCCCCAGTCAGCTGCCTCAGTAGAAAGCCTCTCGCCATGCCAGAACAGCACCCCGCCCTGTCCAGACGCGGCTTCGTCGCACTCTCCGCGCTGACCGCCGCCGCCCTCACCGGAGGCCTGCCCGGTGTCGCGCTCGCCGACGCCGGCGCCACCACCTTCGACGCGGCCACCTTCGCCGACCCGCGCCGCGACAGCCGGCCCGCCGTGTACTGGTACTGGAACGGGCCCGTCACGCACGAACTCGTCGATACGCAGATGGCGGACCTGCGGGCCAAGGGCCTGTACGAGATCGTCGTCTTCCCCTACGACAACGCGGAGATGCAGCCCGCCTTCTTCACCGAGGGCTGGTTCGACATCGTCGGGCACGTCCTGGAGACCGCCGAGAAGACCGGCATGAAGGTGTGGCTGTTCAACGACAACCACTTCCCCAGCGGCCGCGCCGGATACTTCGTCACGAAGGGCGGCACGGTCGGTTCGCGGACCTACGAGCCGCGCCCGGACCTGCGGCTCAAGGGGCTGTGGCGGTCGACCGCCATCTTCCAGGGACCGGGAACCGTACGGCTGTTGGACACGACCGGGGTCGGGGTGGACGCCGGGCAGCTCGTCGCCGACGCCGCCGTCCTCGCCGGACCGGCCGTGCTGCGCGCGGGCGGTGACTGGGGCGACTGCACCGTCACCGCGAGCGCCAAGCCCGATGTCCTCGCCACCGGACTGCTGGTGCGCGCCTCCTCCGACGGCCGCGACGCAATCCTCGTCGAGTTCGACCAGACCGGCGTCGTCACCCTGTCGCGCGTCGCCGACGCCGAGGTGACACAACTGGCGAGGTCCACCCGCACCGACGGCTTCAACAAGACCAAGTTTCACACCCTCGCCGTCACCGTGAGCGGCGCCACCGTCTCCGTCACCCTCGACGGAAAGGACAAGGGCACCGCCACCGACGACACCCTGACCCACCACAGCGTCGGAGTACATGCCCGCGACGGGCAGCGCTCCCTGTGGGAGGAGCTGAAGGTGACCGGCGCGGACGGCGCCGTCCTCTACACGCAGACCTACGACGGTTCGTCCGCGGCCGGGGACTTCGCGGCCAGACCCGCGCCGAAGGGCGCGCCTGTGCCCGCCGCGGCCACCGCCCGCCCGGTCGGGGCTACCGACGCGGCGGACCTCGTCGAACTCACCGGCCGTATCACCGAGGGGAGTTGGCGGATCCCGGACGGCGACTGGCAGATCGACCTGTTCGGCGCTGTGGAGCTCGTCGACGACTCGACAGGCTACGCCCGGGGCTACCTCGACCTCCTCGACGACGAACCGGTCGAACTGTTCCTGGACATCGTGCCCGGCGAGTACCACCGCCGCTTCCGCCGCTACTTCGGCACCGTCATCAAGGGCTTCTGGGACGACGAACCCTTCATCGCGTCCGCCCAGCCGCACTCCTTCAAGCGCCGGCCCTGGTCGCCCACGCTCGCCGCCGCCCTCGACGCCGTCGACGCCGAGCCGGGTCCGGCGTACGCGAGCGCGTTCGACGACCTCGGCGAGCGCGGCCGTGTGCTGCGCGGACGCTACTGGCAGGCCGTCTCCGACCGGTTCTCGCGCTACTTCGAGAAGCAGTCCGAGTGGTACGCCGAGCGCGGCGTGCGGCTCGTCACGAACCCGCTGTACGACGAGACGGCCCCGTCCAAGCGGATCGCCTCCACCGGCGACCTGCACAAGGTCAACCAGTGGGCGCAGGTGCCCGGGGGCGACTGCATCACCGCCGAGTACCAGCTGAACACCCCGACGACGGACCCCCGCAACCCGGCATCCGTCGCCCACCAGACCGGCCGGCCGCGCGTCCTCATGGAGATGTTCGGCAACATGGGCTGGCAGATCGCCCCGGACTTCATGCGGGCCCTCGTCGGCGCGTACGCCACCCGAGGCATCAACCTCGCCGTCCTGCACGCCCTCTGGACGGACGAGACGCACGTCTTCTTCGCCCCGCCGTTCGGCCCCCGCAACCCCTGGTGGTGGTCGATGCCGCCGGTTTCCGCGTGGATCGGACGCGTCATGGAACTGGCCCGCGGCACCTCCGGCGCCCGCACCGCACTCCTCCAACCCCAGCGCGCCGCCGAGCAGTTCACCGGGACCGACCGGCAGGGCGAGGTCGACGACGCCTTCGCGGACGCCGCCTATGCCCTCGAACGTGCGCAGGTCGACTTCGACTTGGTCCACGAGGGCGCGCTCAGCGGCGACAAGGCGCTGCTCGCGCAGGCGGAGACCGACGACGGGGTGCTGAGGGTCGGCCGGGCGTCGTACGAGCTGGTGGTCATCCCTGCGACACCCGTACTGGACACGGCGACGGTGCGTACTCTGGCCGCCTTCGTCCGGTCCGGTGGCACCGTCGTCGCGGTCGGCGATCTGCCCGCGCTCGCGGCCGACGGTGACGACGCGGCGCTCAGCCGGGAGCTGGGCACACTGTTCCGCAATGAGCGCGCCACCCTCGTCGCAGGCACCGACGGACTGGCCGCGGTGGCGCACGGCGCATCCGCACAGGCCGCTGTCCTCGAACCCGCCGCCGACGCCGTCCGCGTCCTGCGCACCACGCGCGGCGCCGACACGGCGTTCCTGTTCAACAACGAGAGCGGCACCCGAGTGACCACCACGGCCCTGCTGCCCGCGCACGGCGAACCCGAACTGTGGGACCCGGCCACCGGCAGGGTCCGGCCCGCGCCCGTCCGCGCACTGCCCACTCATGACGGTGTCCGCCTGGCACTGGTCCTCGACCCGTACGAGACGCTCGCGATCGTCGTGCGGCACCGGGCCGAGGCCGCTCCGTATGTCACCGACACCGACGGCCTTCCGGTCACCGCGGTCACCGCTGTGACGCGGAGCAACAAGAGCCTGCGAGTGACCCTCCTCGCCCAGGACCCGGGCACCCACCGCCTCACCGGCCGTGACGGCAGCACCTCGTACACGGGAACCGCGAAGGTCACCGACCCGCTGACGGCGATCCCCGTCGACGGCGACTGGACCCTCACCCTGGCCAAGGACGGCACCGAACCCGTCACCCGGCCGCTCGGCAGCTGGAGCGACATCGCGCCCCTTTACTCCGGCAGCGGCACCTACACCAAGGACATCACGCTCGACGCCGCCGCGCTGCGCGGGCGGCGCCTCCACCTCGACCTCGGCACGGTCCGCGAGGTCGCACGGGTCACCGTCAACGGCAAGGAGTTCGCGCCCACGCTCTGGGCCCCCTACGTCGTGGACGTGACGGACGGCCTCAGGTCCGGCGTCAATCGGATCTCCGTCCGTGTCTCCAACACCCTGTCCAACGAACGCAACAAGCCGCTGCCGTCCGGCCTCCTCGGCCCGGTTGTCCTGCGCCCCCGCCTGCCCCTCACCGTCGACCTGGCGCCGACCCGCGCCTGACCCCGGAGACCTCCGCCATGATTCGACGTAGACACTCCCTGTTGCTCGCGACCGCCCTCACCGCACTGGTCACCGTGGCACCGTCCGCCGTGGCCGTCCCCGCAGCAGACAGCACGACGACCGCGGTCGAGCTGCGCACCCAGCACCTCGACAGCGCCCTTGGCATCGACGACACCACCCCCGAACTGAGCTGGCAGCTGCGTGGCGCCGCCCAGAGCGCCTTCCGCCTTCAGGCCGCCACGAGCAGCGCCGCCCTCGCCGCCGGGCGCCCCGACCTGTGGGACTCCGGAAAGGTCGACTCGTCTGTCCCGCAAGCCACTTACGCCGGCCGTGGCGTCGCCTCCCGCACCCGCGTGTACTGGCGCGTGCAGCTGTGGACGCCGGGCGCAGGGCACGCCGCCGCCTGGAGCGCGCCCGCTGCCTTCGAGACCGGCCTCACCGAGGCGAAGGACTGGTCCGCCGCCTGGATCACCAACAAGGACTGGGAGCTGAGCAAGCGCACCGTCCAGCCCGTGACCGTCGAACTCCCGCGCACCACCGCACGCTACGTACGCCTCGACGTCACCAAACTCGGACTCCCGCTCGCCGACGACTTCCCGGCCCTCGCCCACCGCCTCCAACTCGCCGAGATCGAGGTCCGCGACTCCGCCGCCCCGGACACCGATCTCGCCCAGGGCGCCACCGTCACCGCGTCCGAGACCGACACCGAACGCAAGGTGTGGGAACCGAAACTCGCTGTCGACGGCATCACCAACAGCGCCTGGGACCAGGGCGCCGGCTATCAGAGCCAGACCCACGACACCGCCGACGCGCCCGTGACGCTCACCCTCGACCTGAAGGAGGCCAAGACCTTCGACCGTGTCGTCCTGTTCCCGCGCGCCGACCAACTCGCCGACGACGGCCGTGTCCCTGACTTCCCCGTCGACTACAGTCTCGCCACCGCCGACGCGGCCGACGGCCCGTACACGACGGCCGCGAACGTCACCGGGCAGAAGCCGCCCGAGCCGTACCTGCCCTCCGGACTCCCCATGTTCGCCAAGGACTTCACCCTCCCCAAGGGCGTCCGCAGGGCCAGGCTCTACATGGCGGGCCTCGGCGTGTACGACGCGAGCCTCAACGGCCAGCCCGTCGGCGACGCCGTCCTCGAACCCGCCAACACCGACTTCGCCGACCGCGTCCAGTACGCCACGTACGACGTGGCCCACCAACTGCGGGGCGGAGCCAACTCATTGTCGGTCGAGCTCGGCAACGGCATCTCGAACCAGCTGTCCACCGCGGACCGCTACCGCAAGCTCTACGGCAACCAGGCCGACCCCAAGCTCATCGCCCAGCTGGAGGTGACCCTCGCCGACGGCACCGTCCGCCGCATCGCCTCCGGAACCGACTGGCGTACCACACTCGGCGCCACCACGTCCTCCAACTGGTACGGCGGCGAGGACTACGACGCGCGCCGTGTCCCCACCGGCGACCACTCGACATGGGACCGTGCCACGCAGGCCGACGCCGCCGGCACGCCCGCCGTCCTCAGCGCCCGCGAGACCGAGCCGGTCCGCGTCGTCGAGACCCTCAAGGGCACCGAGGTCTCCGGCGCCGCGGACGGCAGCCGCATCTTCGACCTCGGCCGCAACATCGCCGGCTGGCCCGAGCTCACCGTCACCGCCCCCAAGGGCACCACCATCCGTGCCTACCCGGCCGAGAGCCTCAAGAACGGCCACGCCAACCAGTCCATCAGCAACGTCGGCGCACCACTGTGGGACAGCTACACCACCGGCAGCGCCGACACCGAGACCTGGCACCCGAAGTTCAGCTACCACGGCTTCCGCTACGTCGAGATCCGCGGCCTGCCCGCAGGGGCGACGGTGGCGGTGCGCGGCAAGGTGCTGCGCGCCGACAACGCCTCCGCGGGCACCTTCACCAGCTCGAACGACCTCATCAACGGCATCCACCGGATCACCCGCCGGGCCGTCGAGGGCAACATGATGAGCGTCCTCACCGACTGCCCCAGCCGTGAGAAGCTCGGCTGGCTCGAACAGGACCAGCTCGTCTTCCCCACCCTCGCCGCCAACTACGACATGCGGTCCTACCTCCGCAAGATCGTCCGCGACATGGCCGACGCGCAGACGACGGACGGCCTCATCCCCTCCACTGTCCCCGACTATGTCCAGCTCCCCGGCACCTACCGCAACGACGCCAACTGGGGCGGGGCTTTCGTCCTCGTGCCCTGGCAGCTGTACACGACGTACGGCGACAAGGAGACGCTGCGCGCCTACTACCCGCAGATGAAGAGGTACGTCGCGTTCCTGGAGCAGAAGATCTCCGGCGGCATCCTCGACTACTCGCTCGGCGACTGGTTCACCCCGGACACCACCTTCCCCAAGGCCGTCTCCGGCACGTACGGCTACTGGCGCGTCGTGAACGCGCTCAGCGACATCGCCCGCGTCCTCGGCGACGACACCGGCGTGGCGACGTACCGGGCGAAGGCCGACGCGAGCGCGAAGGCCCTGTCCGACAAGTTCTACGACCAGCAGACCGGCACGTTCGGCGGCGGAGGCCAGGGCGCCGAAGCACTCGCTCTCGACATGGGCGCGTACCCGGACGGTCAACGAGCCTCTCTGCTCGCCCACTTGGTGTCCTCGATCGAGTCCGCCGGCCACCACCTCCTCCTCGGCGAGATCTCGCTGCCCGCCGCGTTCCGCGTGCTGTCGGAGGCAGGCCGGGACGACGTCGTCTACAAGATCGCGACGCGGACGACGTCCCCGAGTTACGGCTACCAGGTCCTCGCGGGCAACACCACGCTCGGCGAGAGCTGGGACGGCGGCTCCGGCCAGTCGCAGAACCACTTCATGCTCGGCGCGATCGACGCCTGGTTCACCCAGCGGCTCGCCGGACTCGACCAGACACCGGACTCGGTCGGCTACCGCGAGCTGCGGATCGCCCCGGCCGCCGTCGGCGACCTCACCTCGGCCGGCGCCACCCACACCACCCCGTACGGCGAGGCCGCGACCCGGTGGAGTCTGGACGGCGACCGGCTGAGTCTCGCTGCGAAGGTGCCGGCGGGCAGCACCGCACGCGTCGAGATGCCCGTCAGCTCCGGCGACGTCCACGCTCCCAAGGGTGCGCGGTTCGTCGAGAAGGCGGACGGCGTCGCGACCTACGAGGTCGGGGCCGGCATCTGGACGTTCGCATCGACGTACGAACCAGCTGCCTGAACAGCCCTTTGCCAGGCGTCGGGCTGGGCGAGGCGGCCGCACCCCCTGTGGTCGTGTCCCCGGCCGCCTCGGCCAGTGCACCACCAGTTACGCCGCCGACCGGATCGCGAACGCGCGCACCCTCGACATGTACCGTGATTCCGCAGGCGGTTGGCACACGACCGAGATCCCCGGTCCGCCCCGCCCTGCTCCACGCAGCGCAGCCGCCTCGCCTTCGACCCGCACGACCAACGCGTACGCGGTGATCCCGCGCGGGAAGATCGTCGCCGCTTCGGCCACGAGCGGCTGGACCGACTGGCAGATTGTGTACGACAGCACAGACCTGAACGCGTACGGCGAGGTCCTCATCGACGGCTCCAGCCCGGGACCACGATGAGACCCGGCCGGCGCAGGTGCTGAACCGGGGGTCGGCCGTACCGCTATCCGCAAGTGCGCCCTGAGCTGGCCCTTCGCCTCGCCCGTTCGTCGCCGCATGCGGCCGGCGGGTCTATCTGAAAAGCGGCGGCCACACCCACACCCCGGCCTTGCCGGTGGAGGTGTGGGATGACCAGCCGCCTGCGGACGGCGGGGTGTGGGGGAGGCCCAGGGTGAGGGGGACATGGATGTCCCGTCCGGCCAGGTCAGGGTGTGGACCCACGGTGGGCCGTGCGAGGACGCGATTGAGCTCCGTGAGGCGTCGACTCGCTCGTGAGCCTGCGCGCGCCCTCGCTCTGCCGCTGGACGTCACCAGTCCCGACGCGGCACGCGCGGCGGTCGACGTCGCGCTCGCCCGCTTCGGCCGCATCGATGTGCTCGTCGCCGTCCGAGGGCATCGTCGTGGCCTGCGAGCCGGGCTGAACGCGTGATGTGGGTAACGCGGAGGGGGTCGGGCTTGTGAAGCACCCCATAGGAGCCAGATCACATACTAATGGTGGTAGTAGCGACTGGGGCCGCCCTGAGGCCCACAGAAGGCGCCTTATCGGATCATTTCGGACATTCCTCCGTAGTGGGGTAGTACGTCACATCCTTGCGCCCCCTCTCGGGCATCGCTAACTATGGCTGTCGTCCCGGAGAACGGGTCGGAGCACGAGCGAAGACGCTCGCTCCGGACTCCCGGGACAGGACGCGGATCCCGACTCCGCTCCAGGCGCCACCACAGGCCGGCGCCGCACGGTGTCCCCGAACATGAAGAGGTAATCCCGTATGACCTTCTCCACCCCGATCACCGCTGCCGCCCGCCCCACCCGCTTCAAGCGCGCCACCGTCACGGTCCTGGCCGCCGCCGGTCTCGCGGGCGCAGCACTGACCTTCGCCCCGTCGCCCGCGCAGGCCGCCGAGCCCGCCGCGACGCCGAAGGCCGCTCACTCGGTGTCGACCAAGAAGGCCACCGACGGGAACAACGTCGACGGCTGGATCAACGAAGCCCTCAAGGTCATGAAGGCCAAGGGCATCCCCGGCTCCTACGAGGGTCTGAAGCGCAACATCATGCGTGAGTCCTCCGGCAACCCGAACGCCGTGAACGGCTACGACGTGAACGCGGTCAAGGGCACCCCGTCCAAGGGCCTGCTCCAGGTCATCCAGCCGACCTTCGACGCCTACCACGTCGCCGGCACCGCCAAGAGCCTGACGGACCCGGTCGCCAACATCACCGCGGCCGCCAACTACGCCGCCGACCGCTACGGCTCCATCGACAACGTCAACTCCGCGTACTGAGCCGTCATCACCACACGCACACGCCGTAACTGATCCACGGCACATCTCAACCCTCGAACGGAGGGCAGCGCCCCTCCTGGATCTGCTGTGGCGGCACCGCGCGGCGAACTCCCCGCCACCATCCCTATGGTGATCTCCAATCACACGGCCGCAGCCGAGGACGTACAGGGATTCGGTACCCCGTTCTTCCACGTACCGTCACAAGGCCCCCGACAAATCCGCGGCGGAGGCGGAGATCCTCGCTCTCCTCGTTCGGAAACGTCGACTTCGTGGTGCGCGCGCTACATGCAGATCCTGTCCGGCGATTTCCTGCGTCGCCAGGGGTGCCTGTCATCAACATCCACCACTCCTTCCTCCCCGCCTTCGCGGGCGCCGGGTCCTATCGCAAGGCGAAGGAGCGAGGCGTGAAGCTGATCGGACCCACCGCGCGCTACGTCACCGAAGATCTCGACGAAGGGCCGATCGTCGACCCGGCATCCGCCGAGGTGGGCAGCCGGCTGCGCCGACGCCCGCCCACATGTGGGCGACGAGGGCTGAGGCCGACGGTGGCGGGAACACGGCGTGCCGGTTGGCGCCTGCCGAGAACCACTCCGAGGGCGGGGCCGTGACCAGGAGGAACCCGTCGTCGCAGCAAGCGTGGCCAGTATTAGCATGGCCCGGGAGCAGGCCCCTGCGTGGGCGACAATCGGGCGGGGAGGACTCCTGAACAAGGTCACGATTCGGGACGTCGCCGAGTTGGCTCACGTGTCGCAGTCCACGGTGTCGAACTACTTCCACAAGCCCCGCAAACTCTCCGATGCCACGCGCGAGCGGATTCGGCGAGCAGTGGAGACGCTCGGCTTTGTGCCCAACGACGCGGCGCGAAGACTGCGGATGGGCGAGAACCCGGTGATCGGTTATCTGGCCTTCGAGCTGGCGAGCGCGACGACCCCGGACATCGCCACGGCGATCGAGCAGCGCGTGTCGGCGCGGGACATGTACCTGCTGATGGCGAACGACACGGGCTCCCGGGCGAGGGAGCGCGAGTACCTGCACCTGTTCGAGCAGCAGCGGGTGGCCGGGATCATCGTTTCTCCTGCGGGTGACGTCGAGCCGGAACTGGCCCGGCTGCGGCGCAGCGGCATAGCCAGTGTGCTGAGCGCACGGCGAGCCGTCTCCGATGCTCAGGCGTCTGTCTCGACGGATCATGTCGCCGGCGGCCGTCTCGCGGTGCGCCACTTGATCGAGCTGGGGCGCCGAAAGATCGGATTCGTCGGGTCCTCACTGGACCTGCGGCAGGTCGCGGACCGGCAGCGGGGAGCGCTGTCGGTGATCGAGGCGGTGCCGGACGCCACCTTGGAGGTCATCTCGGTGCCCGAGCGGACGGTGGAGGCCGGTATCGCCTGCGCCGAGCGCATCGCCGCCCGCGCACCTGGTGACCGACCGGACGCCCTCTTCTGCGTCAATGACCTGCTGGCCATCGGCATCATCCAGTCCCTCACCGCCGGCGGACGCCTGCGCATCCCGGACGACATCGCGGTCGTGGGGTACGACGACATCGAGTTCGCCCAGTCGACCGTCGTACCGCTGAGCACCGTGCGCACACCGCATGCCCAGCTGGGCGCGGCCGCCGCCGACTTGCTCTTCGAGGAGATCGCGGTCCTGCGGGGACCCGCAGACGCAGCCGAGGAGCGCAGTGCCCCTCACGTGGAGTTCTCGCCCGAACTCGTGGTGCGTGCTTCCACCGGCGGCGCCTGACCTGGCGACACCAGTGACGGCATCAGCGCGGCGTCCCGCTTTATTAAATCGTTTCACTTCGGGTCGCGCTGAACTCTTGACGGGCCTGTGTCACCTCGTGTTCTCATGTGCACAACGTTGGTAAAACGTATTACCAGCGGGATGGCCAGCTGGATGGGCAGCACCTCCCGCGAGGAACGGAGCAACCGCATGGCGGAGAAGAACACGGCAACGCCGCAGCTCGACCGAAGACACTGGACCCTGGCCGTGGCGGCCGGCATGGCCTCCTTCCTCGACGCGGGGGCCATTATCTCGGTCGGCCTGGGACTGGCCCTGTGGAAAGAGGACTTCGGTCTCGACGTGTGGACCGTAGGCCTGCTGGGGTCCACGCTGACGCTCTTCATCGCCGTCGGGGCGCTGACCGGAGGACGCCTGGCCGACCTCCTGGGGCGTGGCCGGGTCTTCTCCCTGACGATCCTGGTGTACGCGGCCGCCGCCCTGGCTGTCGCACTCGCCCCCGGCGCGGGCGTCCTGGTCGCCGGCGTCATCGTGATCGGCATCGCCGCCGGAGCCGACCTGCCCACCTCGATCGCGGTCCTGTCCGAGCGTGCACCGGCCGGTGCCCAGGGCAGGCTGGTGGCCTTCACCCATGTGATGTGGACCGCCGGGGTCGTCTTCGTGACATCCCTGGGCTTCGCCGTGTCCGCTCTGGGCACGCTCGGAGTCCGGCTGATCTTCGCGACGCTTGCCGTCCTCGCTGTCGCGACCTTCGCCTTCCGCGCCTTCTATGCACCCTTTAGGGAGTTGGAGGCCGAAGCCGACGCCCGCCACAGCGCCGAAGGCGTCGACGCCTCCCATGCGCTGCCGCTGCGCACCCTGTTCCGCGACCGCTCGCTGGCCGTCATGATGAGCCTGACCGCGCTCTTCTACCTCTTCTTCACCCTGGTGGCGAACACCTTCGGCTCCTTCAAGACGTACTTCCTGGTGACGGTCGGAGACGCTTCGCAGACCTTTGCCACGGCGCTCTCCTTCATCACGACCCTCGTCGGCCTGGTCGGCACCATCGTCTTCACGCGCATTGCCGACACGAAGTGGCGTAGCCGCTTCTTCGCCGCGGGCGTCGTGGTGTTCGCGTCCTGCCAGTTGCTCATCGCGGTCACCGGCGGTGTCGTTCTGCCCGCCATGATCGTCGCCCTGGTTCTCTACAACGTCGGCTTCCCCTTTGTCGGCGAGGCCCTATACAAGATCTGGACCCAGGAGTCCTTCCCGGTCAACGCCCGGGCCACGGTGCAGGGTGCCACTATGGCCGTCGCCCGTTTCGCCGCATCAGGGTTCGCTCTGGTCACTCCGGCGCTGATCGACTGGAGCCCGTCGGGCCTCTACATCCTGCTGACCATCTTCGCGCTGGTCTCCGGCCTCATCGGCATGATTGTCATCCGGCGCGTGCGCAAGGAAGCCGTGGGCACTGCCGCCGCCTCGCTCGCCTCGACGCCTGTCGCCGTCGGAGGCACCCGATGACATCCCACGACCGCACGATGCACCCGGTGCACGTCCAGGCTCCCCGCATCGGATGGACCGACGAACCGTTCGTCACCACGCCGAGCCCTGCGCTGTCGTGGAAGACGGTCACGGCACCGCCTGCCTGGACGCAGTCCGCGGCGGACGTCGCGATCACCAGGAACGGCATCACCGGCACGGCGCGCGTGGAAGGGCCCGATGCCGTACAAGTCCCTTGGCCTTTCGAGCCGTTGCAGCCGCTGGAGTCGGTCCGGGTACGGGTGAGGGTGCACGGCAAGGACGGATCGGCGTCCGACTGGAGCTCGGAGACCGAGGTCACGGCCGGTTTCCTGCCTCCGGCCGGTGACACGGGCTGGCAGGCCCGCTTCATCGGATCCGGATCGGACGAACCGCACCTGATGCGCGGCACCTTCGACGTACGGGGGCCCGTGCACCGGGCCGTCCTGCACACGACGGCTTTCGGCGCCTACGACATCCAGCTCAACGGCACCCCGGTGGACGATGCCGAGCTCAAGCCCGGCTGGACCAGCTACCAATGGCGGGTCAACCTCGATGTCACCGACGTGACCGAGCGCCTGCGCCCGGGCCGCAACGCCCTCGGCATCACCCTCGCCGGGGGCTGGTACACGGAGCGCTGGGGTTTCAGGGACGCCGCTCGTCGGTTCTATGAGGGCGCTCCGGCGGCGGCAGCGCAGCTCACGATCACATACGAAGACGGCACCGTGGACACCGTGGTCACCGACGAAGGGTGGCGCTGGGCTCCGGGCCCGGTGGTTTCCGCGAGCCTGTACCAGGGGGAGACTTTCGACGCCCGCCTGCAGACGCCCGATTGGGCCGGCGCGTCGTACGATGCCGCGCACTGGGACGCCGTCCGCCTGGTCGCCGTACCCGACGTCATCCCCACCCCGCGCACGCTGCCCCCGGTCCGCGTCATCGAACACCGCGCCGTCGAGCAGGTGTTGACCACGCCGAGCGGCGGCACCGTCCTCGACTTCGGCCAGAACCTCGTCGGCCGTGTCCGCATCCGCGTCACCGGGCCGCGCGGCCACACCGTCACCCTCCGCCACGCCGAAGTCCTCGAACACGGCGAACTCGGGACCCGCCCCTTGCGCAACGCCGCGGCGACCGACCACTACACCCTCAGCGGGGACGGCGAGGAGATCTGGGAGCCCAAGTGGACCTTCCACGGCTTCCGATACGTCCAAGTCGACAACTGGCCGGGCCAGTTCACTCCGGACCGCGTCACTGCCGCCGTCCTCCACACCGACATGCCCCGGACCGGCAACTTCACCACCTCGCACGCCCTGCTGCAACGTCTCCACGAGAACGTCGTCTGGGGCATGCGCGGCAACTTCCTGTCCATCCCCACTGACTGCCCGCAACGAGACGAGCGCCTCGGATGGACCGGCGACCTCCAGGTCTTCGCCCCGACGGCCTCCTTCCTGTACGACTGTGATGCCTTCCTCCGCTCCTGGCTGGAGGACGTCATGCTCGAACAGCGGGCCGGCGATGGCGTCGTCCCCATGGTGGTTCCGGCCGTCATCCCTCAAGTGCCAGGCCTGTCCGAACCCGTCGCCGCCTGGGGCGACGCCATTACGGTCGTACCGTCGGTGATGTGGGAACGCTTCGCCGACCACGACATGCTCCAGCGCTCCTTCGACGCCATGACCGCATGGGTCGACGTCGTGCGCGCACGCGCCGGTGAGTCGCTGCTGTGGGAGGAAGGGATCCAGTTCGGCGACTGGCTCGACCCGGACGCGCCGCCGGAGCGGCCCGGTGAGGCCAAGACCGACGCGGCGATCGTGGCCACCGCCTACTTCTTCCGCTCCGCCGACCTGACGGCCAAGGCCGCGTTCCTTCTGGGCCGGGAAGCCGAGGGCCGTACCTACGCGGACTTGGCCGCCCGCATCGCCCAAGCCTTCCGCAACGCGTATGTCACACCCGACGGCCGCATGATGTCCGACGCCCTCACCGCCTACGCGCTGGCCATCGCCTTCGAGCTCGTGGTCGGCGAGCAGCGGCAGGCCATGGGCGACCGGCTACGTGACTTGGTTCGGGCCGCCGGATACCGCATCGCCACCGGCTTCGTCGGCACCCCGATCATCGGCGACGCGCTCACCGCCACCGGCCACGTGAAGGCGGCATCACGCCTGCTGACCCAGACCGAGTGCCCGTCCTGGCTGTACCCGGTCACCATGGGTGCGACGACCGTGTGGGAACGCTGGGACTCCATGCTGGAGGACGGGTCGATCAACCCGGGCCAGATGACCTCGTTCAACCACTACGCGCTGGGAGCCGTGGCCGACTGGCTGCACCGCAGCGTCGCAGGCCTCGCCCCGCTGCAGCCGGGGTATCGCGTGATTCGTGTCGCGCCCACCCTCCTCGACGACCTCGACGACGCTTCGGCCTGGCACGAGACCCCGTACGGGCGTGCCCGTGCCGGATGGCGACGGGAAGGCGACCAGGTGCACTTCCACACCGAGATCCCGTCGAACGCGCGGGCCGTCGTCGAGCTTCCCTCCGGAGCGCGTTATGAGGTGGGCAGCGGGACGCACACCTGGACGGAAGCCCATCCGCGGCCGGTCCAGGAGCGCGGCCGGCTGACCCTGCGCAGCAGTCTCGCGGAGATCATCGATGACCGGCAGGCGTACGAAGCCGTACTGGATGCCATCCACAACATCGACGAGGCCCGCTCGGAGACCTTCCGGCGCACGACCCGCTGGCGGCGCGGCAGGGAACTACGGGAGCCCCTGGACAAGGCGCCCGTCACCGTTCTGGCAGCTGTGGAGGCGGCTCTTGCCGCGTTGCCGAGCGAGCATACGGCGGGCTGAGCCGACCGGACCGCGTGTGGGTACCGATGCCGGACGGTCCGGCCGCCGTCGACGGACAGGGTGTGGCCGATGGCAAAGGGGTGCGGTCGGCAGGAGGGAAGAGCGACGCGCGCTGTTCACCCTTCGGCTGGTGGCGCCGTGGAGTTCCGCGGCATCAGGGTGGGGGAGAGCGTCACCTGGGCCGTCGGCTTGGCGCGGTCCGTGATGCGCTCCAGCAGCAGGCGTGCCGCGTTGCCGCCTATGGCGCGGCCGCCCTGGTCGACGCTGGTGAGGGAGATCTGGCGCAGTGCGGCGAGTGTGGTGTTGTCGTATCCGGCTACTGCGATGTCATCGGGCACCGAAAGCCCGGCCTCGGACAGGGCGTCGAGGACCCCCATGGCGACGACGTCGGCACCCGCGAACATCGCTGTGGGGCGCCGGGTGCGGGCGAGCAGCTCCCGCGCACCGAGGTATCCGCCCTCCTGCGTGTAGCTGGTGGACACGATGTCGATCTCGTCCGCCAGACCATGAGCCCGCATGGCGCGGCGGTAGCCCTCCGCCCGCCGCGCGTTGGGCATCTCCTCGCTGCGTGTGGGGTCGGTCTCCAGGTGCTCTATGTGTGCGATGTGCCGGTGGCCTTGGGAGACGAGGTGGTCGACGACCAGCGCGGCGCCCGCGAGATCGTCGTCGACCACGGTGTCGTAGCGCGTGGACTGGCCGTGACGGCCGATGACCACCATCGGTACCGCACCTGCGAGGCGCTCGAGCCGGGCCCGCGACGACACGGGGGCGACGAGAAGCAGGCCGTCCATGCCGCGGTCGATCATCGCGTCCGTGACCCGGGCCTCGGCCTCCTCGCCGTTGCACCCAGGCCCCAGCAGGACCTGGTAGTCGGTGTTCTCGAACCACTCGGTGACACCGTCGAGGATCTCGGGGAAGAACGGGTTGCGGATGTCCGGAAGCATCACGCCGATGGTGTACGTCTGCCCACGCAGGCCCCGCGCCGCCGCGTACGGGCGGTACCCGAGTTCGGCGATCGCCTGCTGCACCTTCTCCCGCATCCTCGGGCTCGCGCCGTAGGCGCCCCGCAGCACCTTGGACACGGCGGTCGTGGAGACCTGGGCATGGCGCGCGACGTCGACGATCGTCACGCGCCGCGGCTGGGCTGGCGGTGCCATCCGGGGGCCTCCGGGAGTGGGAAACGTTGCCGCAGAGTGTAGAGCCGAGGGCGCGAAAAGCCACGCCGCCGAGGCGCTACCCGTGCTGCGGGGCCGGGTGACATGGAGCTTCTGCCGTTATGAAGTCGCAGCATGCGGGACATCTTGACGCCTTGCGAGGCCGACTCTAAGGTCAGCGCAACTTCTGTAAAACGTTGCCCATTCTCATGAACCAGCCCCCTGGCCGGGTGGGTGCGCGACAGTCCACCTGGGGCCTGGAGTCTGGGACCTGGGGCGCACCGGAACGACGGCGGTGGGGGCTCCTCCGCGCGCAGCTGTGCCAGTGCTCGATCCAGGTGTCTTATTGAATCGTTTCAAACAGAACGGGTCCGCCGGTGATGACCGCTCCAACCGATCGGCCTCCACAGGAGGCTCGCTCAGTACCCGCTCGTCGCACGCCCCTGGCGCCGACGTGGTGGTTCGCGCTTCCGGCGCTGGTTCTCTTCGCCTTCGTCGTCCTGGTGCCGAGCGCCCGTGGGATCTACTACGCCTTCACCGACTGGGACGGTCTCGACCCCGACCTGTCCTTCGTCGGCCTGGACAACTTCACCGACATGACGGGCGACCCCGACGCGGTTCGGGCGATCTGGCACACACTGCTGATCGCGGTGTCGATCACCGTCGTCCAGAACCTCGTGGGGCTGCTGCTCGCGCTGGGAGTGAACAGCGCCATCAAGACGCGCAACGTCCTGCGCGTGTTCCTGTTCGCCCCGGCCGTGATCACACCGATCGTGACCGCCTACCTGTGGCGCAACCTGCTCGGCCCGGACGGCGCGGTCAACAGCGCGCTCGGTGCAGTCGGCCTGGACTCCTGGCAGCAGAACTGGCTGGGCGATCCGGACCTCGCGCTCTGGGCGGTCGTGGGAGTGATCGTGTGGCAGTTCGCGGGCTACTCGATGGTGATCTTCCTGGCCGGGCTGCAGTCGGTCCCGAAGGAGATCCACGAGGCCGCGGCCATCGACGGGGCCGGCCCGGTCCGCCGCTTCTGGTCCGTCACCCGGCCCCTGCTCGCTCCGGCGATCACCATCAACCTGATGCTGTCGATCATCGGCGGAATCAAGCTGTTCGACCAGGTGTACGCGCTGACCGGCGGCGGCCCCGGCCATGCCACCGACACGATCTCCACGCTGATCTACAAGAACGCGTTCACGCTGGGCGAGTTCGGCTACAGCATCGCCCTCGCGGTCGTCCTCACCGTCATCGTGGCCGTCGCCTCCACCGGCCAGTACGTCGTGCTGTCCCGCAACGAAAGGGCCGCGTCGTGAACCGCTACCGCCGCCGTACCTTCGCCCTGGAACTATCCATGATCGCCGCGGCCCTGGTGGTGGGCTTCCCGGTGTACGTGCTGGTCAACCTCGCCCTCCGCGCTCCCTCGGACACCTCGTCGCCGATCCGGCCCACCGCGTCACCCACGCTGGAGAACTTCCATCAGGCATGGCAGCAGGGCGCGTTGGGCGGTGCGCTGGCCAACAGTGTCCTGGTCACGGCCGTCAGCGTCGTCATCGTGCTGGCAGTGTCCTCGCTGGCGGCCTACCCCCTGGCGCGGGTCGCGGCACGCTGGTCCCGCGGGACATACCTGTTGATCATGCTGGGTCTCGTGCTGCCCTTCCAGCTGGCGTCGCTGCCGCTCTACCAGACGATGCGCGACCTCGGCCTGCTGGGCACTCCGTGGGCGCTGATCCTCTTCTACGCCGGTCTGCAGGTGCCGTTCACCGTCTTCCTCTACGTGGGGTTCCTGCGCGTATTGCCGCGTGACTTCGAGGACGCCGCCCTGATCGACGGCTGCACGCCTCTGCAAGGATTCCGCCACGTCGTCCTGCCCTTGCTCAAGCCGGTCACGGTGACTGCGCTCGTCCTCAACACCGTGGCGGTCTGGAACGACTTCTTCACCCCGCTGCTGTATCTCAGCGGCAGCGCCCAGCAGACCATGCCCGTCGCCATCGCCGGTTTCGTCGGCCAGTACGCGACCGACTGGAACCTCATCTTCGCCGCACTGGTGATCAGCGTCGTGCCGGTCCTGGCCGTCTACTTCGCCCTCCAGCGCAGCATCATCAACGGCTTCGCCGGCGGTCTGCGTGGCTGACCGGCACTGGTGCACCCTCCCGGTGCGCGTCACGCGGCACTGCCCCCTCGTCCCCTTCTGTCCCATGCCCCTGCACCGCAGTCCATCCTCGCGGGAGACACCATGAAGACACCCCGACTGGCGGCCCTGACAGCCGCGACCATCGCTGTCGCCGTGCTGGCCGCGTGCAGCGGCGGCACCACCGCGGGCGACAAGGGTGATACCCGGACGCTCACGCTCGCCTCGGTCGACCAAGGCTCCGTCGAAGACATCGTCAAGGCGTTCGAGAAGGTCAACCCGGGCGTCAAGGTCCGCTACACGACCAGCGGCGCGGACCAGTACCAGCAGCAGATCCGCACCCAGCTGTCCTCGGGCACCGCCCCCGACGTGATGTCCGTCTGGCCGGGCAACGGCAACCCGGCCGCCACGCACGTCCTGGCCGAGCCCGGCTATCTGCGCGACCTCTCCGACCGGCCCTGGGCGGCGAAGCTACCGGACGCCGTCAAGAGCGTGGCTCAGTACGACGACAAGACGTACACCGCGCTTTTCGGGCAGAACGGCATCGGCGCCGTCTACAACGAGCAGGCCCTGCAGAAGTCAGGTCTCACCGCGCCGACCACATGGACGCAGCTGCTGAAGTTCTGCAAGGACGCCGCAGCCAAGGGCACCCCCGCCTTCGCGTTGGGCAACCAGGACAACTGGGTGACACAGATCGTCCTGTACGCGCTGGTTGCCACGACCGTCTACGGGCCCGACCGGGACTTCGACACGAAGATGCAGGCGGGCAAGGCCACGTTCGCCGAGTCGCAGTGGACCACCGCCCTGGACAAGTACCTGACGATGGAGAAGACGGGCTGCTTCCAGAAGAACCCGCTCGGAACCACCTACGAAGCCAGCCAGCAACTGGCCGCCACCGGCAAGACCCTCGGCATCGTCCAGGGCAACTGGGTGATCGCCCTGCTCAAGCCGAAGAACCCGAAAGCCACCTACACCCTGAAGCCGCTGCCCGCCGTCGACGACCCCACCAGGACGATCGTCCCGGCCGCGGCGGGCGCCGGTTACGGCATCAACGCCAAGGCCAAGAACGAGGAACTCGCCCTGAAGTTCGTCGACTTCGTCATGTCACCGAAAGGCATGAACCTGTACGCCAAGAAGCAGGGAGGCCTGCCCACCCTCCCCGACACCGGCTACACCGCCGACCCGTCGCTGACCGAGCTGTCGACGTTCATCAAGGACGGCAGGACCGTTCCGTTCATGGACCAGTTGTGGCCCAACACCAAGGTGCAGCAGACCATGCTCAGCGGTCTGCAGGAGATCTTCAGCGACCAGTCCACGCCCGAGAAGGCACTCAAGGCGATGGACGCCGACTACCAGGCCGGGGACTGATCCTCCGGCGAGCGCGGCCGCTGCGTACGGGCATCACCTGGCGCGGCCGCGCCCCGGATCAGCACCACCACCGAACCCCACCCCACCCGGCCGGAGACATCCGTTTCCGGTCCGCACCCTGAGGGCGCAGCACGCCCTCGGGGAAGACACCCCTGCCCAACAGGCAAGCACACTAAAGGAGTTCAGCATGTCCGCAGAGCCGCGTGACGCGCTCAGCCGCAGACACGTCGTGGGAATCCTCGCCGCCGGGACGGCCGGAATGGCCCTGCCCCTCGTGGCCGGCGGCTCAGCCGTTGCCGCTCCTGCCCGCCACACCACCGCCACCGCGGCGGCGGCCGGTGCTGCCGTCGGTCTGCTCGGCATCAACGGCCGCCTCGACGAACCGCTCGGTGTCGACGACACGACCCCCCGACTCAGCTGGCGCGTGACCACCCACCGGGACGGCTGGGTACAGTCCGCCTACCAGATACGCGCCGCCCGCACCGCCCACGAACTCGACCACGGCCCTTACCTCTGGGACTCGGGCAAGGTGCACTCCGACGCCCAGACCGACATCCCGTGGCGCGGCCGCGGCCTCCCGGCCCGTGAGCCGGTCGTGTGGCAGGTCAGGGCCTGGGACCAGGACGGCAAGGCCACACCGTGGAGCCGCCCTGCCACCTGGGAGACGGGCCTGCTCAAGCGCGACGACTGGGGCGACGCCGAGTGGATCGAACACCCCGGCCGCAGTGTCGGCGACCCGCTGCCGCTCTTCGCGCGGACGTTCACCGCCGGCAGGCGCGGGGGCGCGAAGGTCACCAAGGCGCGGCTGTACCTGTCGGGAGTCGGCCTGCACCTCGCGTACGTCAACGGCGAGCGGGTCAGTGACGAGGTGCTGGCCCCCGGCAGTTCCAACTACCAGCTCTCCGCCGAGTACCGCGCCTACGACGTGACCGACCTGATCCGCACGGGCGCGAACACCGTGGGCGTCGAACTGGGCCATGGACCCGCTCTGGTCACCCGCTCGGTCACCAACCCGGCGACCGGCCGGTCAGCCCCGTACAGCTGGTGGCAGAGCCAGTTCAAGGGCAGTGGCACCCTCGCGGCCCCCGCCGCCCCAGGTGACACCACCGTCAAGGTGAGCGCGACGAGCAACTACCACGTCGGCGGCACCGTCAACATCGACACCGGGGACGGCGGGGAGCGCCTCGAGTCGCGCACCATCACCGCGATCGGCACCGCGGGAGCCGACGGCACCGGCATCACCTTCCAGCCCGCCCTCAAGAAGCCGCACGCCGCCGACGCCACGGTCACCGGCTCCGGCAACTCCCGGGCGAGCACCGACCCCAGCGCCGGTGCCGCCGTCACACCCCGCATGATCGCCCGCCTTGAGATCACCCGGGCCGACGGCTCGGTCGAGACCGTCGTCAGCGACCGCACGTGGAAGACCTCGCTCGGCCCGACCACGACGAACAACTGGTACTCCGGCACCGACTACGACGCCCGTCGCGAACAGGCCGGGTGGACCGACCCCGGCACCGACCTGGGGGAGGGCGCCCGCCGCCGCGACGGCTCACCGGTCGGCTGGGTGGCCGCGGGTATCGCGCCGCCGCCCAATCTGACGACCGACCTCGTCTGGCGCGCGGGCGAGCCGGTGAAGATCGCCGACCGTCTCCGTCCCGTCTCGGTCACCGAGCCCCAGCCGGGCGTGTGGGTCTTCGACCTCGGCCAGAACTTCGCCGGCTGGCCCCAACTGACCCTGGAGGGGAAGATCCCTGCCGGGTTGACGGTCAAGATGCTTCCCGCGGAGTCCCTGAACGCGGACGGCACCGTCGACCAGGCATCCATCATGGGCGGAGGCGGCAGCCGCGGCACTGACATCTTCACCGCCTACACCACCCGCGGCAGCACCAAGGGCGAGAGCTGGCACCCCGAGTTCAACTACTTCGGCATGCAGTGGGTGCAGGTGACCGGACTGCCGAAGGGATACCGGCCCACCGCCGACACGATCACGGGACTCCAGCTCCACGCGGACGTCCCCACCGCCGGCCACCTCACCACCTCCAACGACCGCATCAACCGCATCCACCGGATGGCGCGGTACTCGGTCATGAGCAACACGATGTCCACGTTCACGGACTGCCCCGGCCGCGAGAAGCTCGCCTACCCCGCCGACTACCTGCAGCCCTTCGCGTCCCTGCACCGCCACTTCGGCTACGCAGCCTTCCTGCGGACCATGGAACGCCATCTCGCGGAAGGCCAGTCCAAGGCGGGCGACAACATCGGCAACGTCGCCCTGAAGGCACCCGTCTACGACTGGGGCTACACCGGCCGGTTCGGCGACGAGATCAACTGGGGCAACGGCATCATCCTCACCCCCTGGTTCCTCTACGAGACGTACGGCGACACCCAGACCATGGCCCGCTACTACCCCCAGATGCAGGCCTTCGTCACCTACATCCGGACGCAGAAGGCCGGCACCGGCGCGAACGCCCACATCGTCGACGCGGCGCTCGGCGACTGGATCGGCGCCGAAGCCACGTCCGGCCGCATCACCGGCACATGGGGCTATCACCAGATCGCCGACCGGATGTCGAAGATGGCCGCATTGCTGGGCCGCAAGTCCGACGCCGCCGAGTACCGCAGCCTGGCCGCCGCCATCAAGAGCGCGTTCAACGACGCGTTCTACAACCCGGCCCTGGGCCGCTACACCAGCGAGGGCCCGCTCGGTTCCACCGGCGCGACCCAGGCCGCCCAGGCCCTCGCGCTCGACGAGGGGCTGGTCCCGAGCGGCGAACGCGAACGCGTCCTCGACGCGCTCGTCGAACTGGTCAACGGATTCCAGCCGTTCGGCGGCGGTCCGCACTTCAGCGGCGGCACCATCGGCCTGGCACCGATCGTGCGCGCGCTGACGGCCGGTGGCCGCGACGACGTCCTGTGGAAGGTGCTGCAGGAGGACACCCGCCCGAGCTACGGCTTCTTCCTGGCCCCCACGACCGCGAACCCCAAGGGCCTGACCACCCTCCCGGAACAGTGGGACATGGGGAACTCCAAGAACCACATGATCCTCCTCCAGGTCGAGGAGTGGTTCCACGCGGGCCTGGCCGGTATCCGGCAGGCGCCCGGCTCCTCCGGCTACCGTGAGCTGGTGATCGACCCGAGGATCGTCGGAGACCTCACCCACGTCGAGGGCAGCTACCAGACCCCGTACGGCGAGGTCGCATCCGAGTGGACCCTTAAGGACGACACCTTCCGGCTGACGATCCAGGTGCCGCCGAACACCACAGCGGAGGTTCGCGTCCCCAAGGGCGGGACGAACTCCCCGGACGCACCCCGCGGCGCTGACTTCCAGCGCGTCGAGGGGGAGCGCGCCGTCTACAAGGTCGGGTCAGGAACGTACGACTTCACCGTACGAGGCGTGCACCCCGCGACGTAGCACCTGAGCGGCCCAACGGGTCCGGGCGGGGGCAGGCCCATGGCCTGCCCCCGCCCGGTGAACCGCGGTATGACGTTCCTCAGCCGGTGAGCAGTACTACGTGCAGGGTGCGCGGGCCGTGCACTCCCTCGACGCGGTCGAGTTCGATGTCGCTGGTGGCGGAGGGTCCCGAGATCCAGGTGAGCGGGCGGGTGGGGTCGAGGCGGGGGAGGGCCTGCGGGACCGATGCGACGACCTGGTCGGCGGTGCGTACGACGCAGATGTGCAGGTCGGGGACGAGAGTGAGCGCGCGGCGGCCCTGGCCGGGGCCGCCGTCCAGGACGATCGTGCCGGTCTCCGCGATGGCGAGGGCACAAGTGGTGACTACGGCGTCCGTGCCGTCGAGGTCGTACGACGTGAGGGGTGTTCCCCCTGCCGCACCTTCGTCCGGGCGCTGCTCCACCGCCGCGTCGGACAGCCAGGTGTCGGGCAGGCCAGGTGCGATGGCGACCGTGCGGGCTCTGTGCTCCTTGAGCAACTTCGCTATGAGCGAGGGGAGTTCACTTTTCTGGGACCGGTGCACGATTGCCCGGTAGTCGGCCAGGTTCTCGTGCAGCAGGTCGAGGATCGTGGCCGGGTCGTCGGCGGTATGGGTCTGGAAGTAGGTACGCGTGGGGTGGTCTGCCTCGGGTGCGTCGACAAGAGCCTTGCGCACGCGGGACAGGATTCGCTCGCGGGACGAGGGTGTCGTGGGGGAGGTCATGTGCGGTTCTTCTTCCACCAGTCGCGGAACGGTTCGGCGGGCATCTCCGGCAGGTCTCGGCTGTTCGTCCACTGCCCGGCTCCCGGTCCGGGGAGCTTCTTCGGGTGCAGCTTGCGGGTCTTCGCCGCGACACGTTCGCCTGCTGCCAAAGCGCCTGGGTGGTCCAGGACCCAGCCGGCCGCCTTGACCGCGGCCTTCTCCAGGCGGTGCCCCTTGCCGCCCTGGTCGGCGACCTTCTCGCGCAGATGCACGAGGACTTCGGGGATGTCGATGGCGACCGGGCAGACCTCGTAGCAGGCGCCGCAGAGGCTGGAGGCGTAGGGGAGCGAGGCGTCGATCTCGCTTGTGGTGCCGCGGAGTTGGGGGCTGAGGATGGCGCCGATGGGGCCGGGGTAGACGGAGCCGTATGCGTGCCCGCCGGCCCTCTCGTACACCGGGCACACGTTCAGGCAGGCCGAGCAGCGGATGCAGCGCAGGGCCTGGCGGCCTACCTCGTCGGCGAGGGTGTCGGTGCGGCCGTTGTCGAGGAGGACGAGGTGGAAGGCGCGCGGGCCGTCCGCGGTCTCGGCGTCGCTGGTGCCGGTCCACATCGACGTGTACGGGTTCATGCGCTCGGCCGTCGAGGAGCGGGGGAGCGTCTGGAGGAAGACTTCGAGGTCGCGCCAGGTGGGGACGATCTTCTCGATGCCGACGACGGAGATCAGGGTCTCGGGGAGGGTGAGGCACATGCGGCCGTTGCCCTCGGACTCGACGACGACGAGGGTGCCGGTCTCGGCGACCATGAAGTTGGCGCCGGAGATGCCGACCTTGGCGCGCAGGAACTTCTCGCGAAGGTGGAGGCGCGCGGCCTCGGCCAGCTCGGCGGGTGTGTCGGTGAGGCCTTCGGGGGCGGGGCGGCCCCACGCGCCCATCTCCTGGGCGAAGATGTCGCGGATCTCGCCGCGGTTGCGGTGGATCGCGGGGACGAGGATGTGGGAGGGGCGATCGTGGCCGAGCTGCACGATCAGTTCGGCGAGGTCGGTCTCGTAAGCGGCGATCCCGGCTTCTTCGAGCGCTTCGTTGAGCCCGATCTCCTGGGTGGCCATCGACTTGACCTTGACGACCTCGGACTCGCCGGTCTCCTTGACCAGGCGCGTCACGATCCGGTTGGCCTCGTCGGCGTCGGCGGCCCAGTGGACGACGCCGCCCGCCGCGGTGACCGCCTCCTCCAACTGCACGAGGTAGGTGTCGAGATGGCGGAGCGTGTGGTCCTTGATCTGCTTGCCGGCCTCGCGCAGGAGCGCCCAGTCGTCGAGCTCCGCGACGGCCTTGGCACGCTTGTCGCGGATGGTGTGCGTGGCGTGCTTCAGGTTGGCGCGCAGGGTGGTGTTGCCGACGGCCTCGTGGGCGGCCTTCGGGAAGGACGGCATCCCCAGATAGGTCCCGCTCATGACCAGGGCTCCTCTTCGGTACTGGCGAGGATCTCCGCGAGGTGCAGGGCTCGCTGTGGTGCGTCCTGGCGGCGCAGGATGCCGCCGATGTGCATCAGGCAGGAATTGTCCGCGCCGCACAGGACGTCCGCGCCGGTGGAAAGGGAGTTGTCGACCTTGTCGGTTCCCATTGCCGTCGACACGTCGGAGTTCTTGACGGCGAAGGTGCCGCCGAAGCCGCAGCATTCCTCGGCACCCGGCAGCTCGATCAGTTCAAGGCCCTTGACCGCATTGAGGAGTTTCGTCGGCCGGTCACCCAGGCCCAGCATGCGCAGGCCGTGACATGAGGGGTGGTACGTGACCTTGTGCGGAAAGTAGGCGCCGACATCGGTCACACCGAGCACGTCCACCAGAAACTCGGTCAGCTCGTACATGCGAGGGACGAGGGAGTCCGACACCTGCGTCAGCCGTGGGTCGATGCCCTTCGCGGCGATGCGCGGATAGTTGTCGCGGACCATCGCCACGCAGGAGCCGGACGGGGTGACCACGTAGTCGTAGCCCTCGAAGGCGCGGCCCATGCGGTGCACAAGGGGTTCGGTCTCGCGGCGGTAGCCGGTGTTGAACTGGGGCTGTCCGCAACACGTTTGAGCGGCCGGGAAGTCCACCTTCACGCCGAGGCGTTCGAGGAGCCTGACCGTGGCGACGGCGGTGGAGGGATACACGGCGTCGTTGACGCACGTGGCGAAGAGGGCGACGCGCATCACGAGTCCTTGCCGGAAGTGGTGGCCGTGGGGGAGAGGCGGGCAGCGGCCGCGGCCCAGGCGGCGCTGTTGCCGCGTGGCGTGTAGTGGCGTAGCTCCTGTGTGTCGGCTACGAGGCTGCGCATCGCCGACAGGTCGCCGACGAGTCCGTGGGCGCGCGCCTGCACGAGGATGTTGCCCAGGGCCGTTGCCTCGGTGGGGCCCGCGATCACCGGGAGGCCGGTGGCGTCGGCGGTGAACTGGCACAGCAGTTCGTTGCGGGAGCCGCCGCCGACCAGGTGGATGTGGCGGATGTCGCGGTCGGCGAGGGAGGATGCCTGGCGCAGGGTGTTGCGGTGGGCCAGGGCCAGACTCTCCAGGATGCAGCGGACAACAGCCCCCTGGATGCTGGGGGCCGGCTGGTTGGTGCGGCGGCAGTACGCGCGGATGCGCTCGGGCATGTCGCCGGGTGTCATGAACTCAGGGGCGTCCGGGTCGACGACGGACGTGAAGGGCTCGGCTTGGGCGGCGCTGGTGAGGAGTGCGGGCAGGTCGTCCGGCAGACCTTGCGCCGCCCAGGTACGGCGGCACTCTTCGAGGAGCCACATGCCCATGATGTTGCGCAGGTAGCGGACGGTGCCGTCGATGCCGCGCTCGTTGGTGAAGTTCGCGGCGCGGCTCTCCTCGCTGAGGACCGGAGCGTCGAGTTCGAGTCCGGCAAGGGACCAGGTGCCGCAGGAGATGTACGCGAAGTCCGGTGTCGTGGCCGGTACGGCGACCACGGCCGACGCGGTGTCGTGCGAGGCGACCGTGGTCACGGGGGTGTCGGGGGCGAGGCCGGTGTACGCGGCGACGTGCGGGAGCAGTGTGCCCGCCGGGTCGCCGGGGGAGCGCAGCGGAGGCAGCAGTCCTGGGTCGAGGGAGAGCCGGTCGAGGATGCCGCCGGCCCAGGTACCGGTGCGGGCGTCGAACAGGCCGGTGGTGGAGGCGTTGGTCTCCTCCGCGCCGATGGATCCGGTCAGCCAGTGGATCAGCAGGTCGGGGATCATCAACAGGGTTCGAGCGATGCCGAGCTGGGCGCTTCCGGCGGCGGAGGCGAGCTGGAAGACGGTGTTGAAGGGCAGGTGCTGCAGGCCGGTGACCTGGTACAGCTCCTGGGCCCCGATCTTGGGCCATACGTCGTGGGCGGCGACGCCTTCGGTGCGGGTGTCGCGGTAGTGGAACGGCTGGCCGAGGAGGGCGCCGTCCGCGTCGAGAAGGCCGTAGTCGACGGCCCAGGTGTCGATGCCGATGGAGGACACCTGACCTGCTGCGCGCAGGCCGTCGAGTATGCCTTGGTAGAGGGCGAGTACGTCCCAGCGGAGCCCGTCCTGGAGGCGGACCGGTGTGTTGTGGAACCGGTGCGTCTCCGTGAGGTCCAGGTGACTTGGGCCTACAAGGCCGAGGATCACACGGCCGCTGGTGGCACCCAGGTCGGCGGCGGCGAAGGTGAGGTTGTGCATGCGGGCTCCGGGGAGGGGCTAGGTGTAGCGGCCGGGTGCGGGGTGGTCCGGCTGGTCACCGGTTCCCGCACCCGGCATGCTGCGGGTCATCGAAGGAAGGCTGCCGCGACCCCCGCGTCCACCGGGATGTGCAGGCCGGTCGTGTGGGTCAGGTCGCCGCCGGTCAATGCGAAGACCGCATTGGCGACGTGCTCGGGCAGTACCTCCCGCTTCAGCAGGGTGCGCTGGGCGTAGAACTCGCCGAGCTTGTTCTCCTCGATGCCGTACGTCGCCGCGCGCTGCGCGCCCCAGCCGCCCGCGAAGATCCCGGAGCCGCGCACCACACCGTCCGGATTCACGCCGTTGACGCGGATGCCATGCTCTCCCAACTCGGCTGCCAGCAGACGGACTTGGTGGGCCTGGTCCGCCTTGGTGGCCGAGTAGGCGATGTTGTTGGGGCCGGCGAAGACGGCGTTCTTGGAGGCGATGTAGACGATGTCGCCGCCGAGACCCTGTTCGGTCATGGTCCGGGCGGCCTCGCGGGAGACGAGGAAGGAGCCGCGCGCCATGATGTCGTGCTGCAGGTCCCAGTCCTTCGCCGTCGTCTCCAGGAGCGGCTTGGAGATGGAGATCCCCGCGTTGTTGACGACGAGGTCGACGCCTCCGAAGGCGAGAGCAGCGGCCTTGAACGCTTCCGTGATCCGCTCCTCCGACGTGACGTCCACGGTCACGGCGACGGCCTTGTCCGGCCCTCCGAGCTGCTCGGCGACAGCAGCGGCGTTGTCCCCGTTCAGGTCGGCGACCACGACGCAGGCCCCCTCCGCCGCGAGCCGGTGGGCGATGGCCTTGCCGATACCGGAGCCGGCACCGGTCACCAGGGCCACCCGGGTGGCGAGGGGCTTGGGCTTCGGCATCCGCTGGAGCTTGGCCTCCTCCAGTTCCCAGTACTCGATGCGGAACTTCTCCGACTCCTCGATGGGCGCGTATGCGGAGACGGCCTCGGCGCCGCGCATCACGTTGATGGCGTTGACGTAGAACTCGCCTGCGACCCGCGCGGTCTGCTTGTCCTTTCCGAACGAGAACATGCCGACACCGGGCACCAACACGATCGCCGGGTCCGCACCGCGCATCGCGGGTGACTCGGGTGTGGCGTGCCGGGCGTAGTACGCGGCGTACTCCTCGCGGTATGCGGCGTGCAGCTCCTTCAACCGGGCGGTCATGTCGTCGAGTTCGGCCGTGGGCGGCAGGTCGAGGACGAGCGGGCGCACCTTCGTGCGCAGGAAGTGGTCGGGGCAGGAGGTGCCCAGCGCGGCAAGGCGGGGGTGCTCGGCACTCGCCAGGAAGTCGAGGACGGTCTCGGAGTCGTTGAAGTGGCCGACCTGCGGGCGGTCCATCGACGCCAGCCCTCGGATGACCGGGGCGAGCTGAGCGGCGCGCTCCCGGCGCTCGGTCGCGCCGAGCGCCGCGTATCCCTCGAGGACCGGACCGAATGGCTCGTCCTTGCCTTTCTCAACGAGGAAGGTCTCGGCGGTGCGGATGATGAAGAGGGCGTTGCGCTCGCACTCTTCGGCCGTCTCGCCCCACGCGCTGATGCCGTGTCCGCCCAGGACCACCCCGACGGCCTGCGGGTTGGCGGCCTTGATGGCCGCGATGTCCAGGCCCAGCTGGAATCCGGGACGGCGCCAGGGCACCCAGGCGACCTTGTCACCGAAGCACTCGGCGGTGAGCTTCTCCCCGTCGGCCGCGCAGGCCAGGGCGATGCCGGAGTCGGGATGCAGGTGGTCGACGTGAGCGGCGTCCACCAGGCCGTGCATGGCCGTGTCGATGGACGGTGCGGCGCCGCCCTTGCCGTGCAGGCAGTAGTCGAACGCGGCGACCATCTCGTCCTCGCGCTCCACGCCCGGGTAGACGTCGGTGAGCGCGCGCAGCCGGTCCAGGCGCAGCACGGCGAGCCCGCCCTCCGTGAGCGTGCCCAGGTCACCGCCCGAGCCCTTGACCCACATCAGCTCGACGTCGGAGCCGGTGACCGGGTCGGTCTCGGAGCCCTTGGCGGACGTGTTGCCGCCGGCGTAGTTAGTGTTGCGGGGGTCGGCGCCGAGACGATTGGAGCGCGCCAGCAGCGCGGCGACCTCGGGGTGCGTAGACATGGCGTGGATCAGTCCTTGTGAGAGAGGTGAACGTACGGAACGGAGCGAAGACTCAGGCCCCCCACCCCGCCTGCTCCCCACCCACCCGCTCGGCCACGATCCGCTCCTGCCACCCGGAGGCGGCATACGCGGAGACAGGATCCGGGTTCAGCCCCTGCTCCTCGCGCAGCTCGCGCAGCAGAGGCCGGACATCGGTGTTGTAGGCGTCCATCAGCACGAGGTTCGCGCCGAGCACATCACCTTCGCGCTGCGCGGCGACGAGCGCGTCGAGGTCGACGAGGAGCGCCTTGGCGGTGGCTTCCTGCACGTTCATCACGGAGCGGATGACCGCCGGGATCTTCGCCTCGATGTTGTGGCACTGGTCGAGCATGAACGCCACGTTCGTCTCCGGCTTGAAGCCGCCGTTCTTGGCGACCTCGTGCAGGATCCGGAACAGCTGGAACGGGTCGGCGGAGCCGACCATCAGGTCGTCGTCCGCGTAGAACCGTGAGTTGAAGTCGAAGCCGCCGAGCTTCCCCTCGCGCAGCAGTGTGGCGACGATGAACTCGATGTTCGTACCCGGCGCGTGGTGCCCCGTGTCCACGACGACCTGAGCCTTGTGGCCCAGCTTGAGGCACTGCAGGTACGAGGTTCCCCAGTCGGGCACGTCGGTCGTGTAGAAGGCCGGCTCGAAGAACTTGTACTCGAGGAGCAGACGCTGGTCGTCGCCGAGCCGCTCGTACACCGTGGCCAGCGACTCGGCGAGCCGGTCCTGGCGCGCCACGATGTCGTCCTGCCCGGGGTAGTTCGTGCCGTCGGCGAACCACAGCTTCAGGTCCTTCGACCCGGTCGCGTCCATGATGTCGACGCACTCCAGGAGGTGGTCGACGGCCTTGCTGCGCACCTTCGGGTCGGGGTGGCAGACGCTCCCCAGTTTGTAGTCGTCGTCCTGGAAGGTGTTGGAGTTGATGGCGCCGAGTTCCACACCACGTTCCTTCGCGTACGTGCGGAGGCCCTCGTAGTCGTCGACCTTGTCCCACGGGATGTGCAGGGACACCTTGGGCGCGATGCCGGTGAACTCGTGCACCTTCGCCGCGTCGTCCAGCTTCTCCCGCGGGGTACGCGGCACACCGGCCTGCGCGAACACCTTGAACCGCGTGCCGGAGTTGCCGTAGCCCCAGGAGGGTGTCTCGATCCGCTGGCCGGCGAGTGCGGCCTTCACGGCAGCGATGTCAGGCATGTTCACCTCGGGGTGACTGAAGGAATGGGTGCCCCGGAAGCTGGGGCGACAGGTACACGAACCGACCACGTGTGTGGCCGCATGCAGCAACCGACGCATGCGGATGACGATGTGAATCGATTCATTCCGTTCGGGAAAGTAACCCCCTCGACTGGTGGCCGTCAAGGGGTTCCAGTCGATCGGGAGAGGCTCTCCACGACGTTACGGAATCGTGTCGTTCACCCCTCGCGGGTCCAGGGCGCCCCCGGTTTCCTGCAGTTCAAGGGGCCTTCATCGCCCGGCGTGCCCACGTGGGGAGGTCAGGAGATCAAAGTGACCTCTTGACCTGCCGGTTGCGCGGGGCTAGCTTCCGGGCAACCTCACTGAAACATTTCAGGCCGGGTGACTTCTTCGGCATTCAAGGCCGCGCTCGACGACACACCACCTCGGCAGACTCCCCGGCACACCACTGGCACACCCATGGAGAGACGCAATGACGCTTTCTGAACCGGAGACCACTCCGGTGCTCGCGCTGGAGGGGGTGAGCAAGTCCTTCGGCGCCGTACGCGCCCTGCGTGGTGTCTCGCTGCGGCTGTACCCCGGAGAGGCGCACGCCCTCGCCGGAGAGAACGGCGCGGGCAAGTCGACCTTGATCAAGACGCTTGCCGGGGTGCACCGCCCTGACTCGGGCGCGGTCCTGCTCGACGGTGAGCCGGTGGCGTTCAACGGTCCGGCGGACGCCCGCGACACGGGCGTCGCCGTCATCTACCAGGAGCCGACCCTCTTCCCGGACCTCTCCGTCGCCGAGAACATCTTCATGGGCCGCCAGCCCCGGCGTTCCCTGGGCCGCGTTGACCATCGCGCGGTCAAGCAGGCAGCCGCCGATCTGTTCACCCGCCTCGGCGTCGACCTCGATCCCGATCAGCCGGCCCGCGGCCTGTCCATCGCCGACCAGCAGCTCGTCGAGATCGCCAAGGCGCTCTCCTTCGACGCCCGCGTCCTGATCATGGACGAGCCGACTGCCGCGCTCACCGGCAGCGAGGTTGCCCGCCTCTTCGGCGTCGTCAGGACCCTGCGCGCGCAGGGCGCCGCCATCCTGTTCATCTCGCATCGCCTGGAGGAGATCTTCGAGCTGTGCCAACGGGTGACCACCCTGCGTGACGGCGCCTGGATCAGCAGCGAGCCGCTGGAGGGGCTGACCGAGGACGATCTCGTACGGCGCATGGTCGGCCGCGATCTGGACGAGCTCTACCCCAAGCAGCTCACCGAGGTGGGTGACGTCGCGCTCACCGTGCGAAGGCTCACGCGTGAGGGTGTCTTCACCGACGTGTCGTTCGACGTGCGGCGCGGGGAGATCGTGGGCCTCGCGGGGCTCGTCGGTGCCGGCCGCAGTGAGGTGGCCCGGGCCGTGTTCGGCGTCGACCGCTTCGACGGAGGCGAGGTCGAGGTGCTCGGCAAGCGACTCAAGCCCGGCGCCCCGAGCCTGGCGATGGCCGCGGGCCTCGCCCTCGTGCCGGAGGACCGCCGCGCCCAGGGCCTGGTGATGGATATGTCCATCGAGCGCAACATCGGACTCACCGGCTTCGCCGACACCACCCGCGCCGGGCTCATGAACCGCACGGCCGAGCGCAGCCGAGCCGTCGACTGGGCGGTCAAGCTCCAGGTGAAGTACGCGCGTCTCGCCGATGTCGTCGGCACTCTGTCGGGGGGCAACCAGCAGAAGGTCGTCCTCGCCAAATGGCTCGCGACCGCTCCGCAGGTGCTGATCGTGGACGAGCCGACGCGCGGCATCGACGTCGGCACCAAGGCCGAGGTGCACCGCTTGCTGTCCTCGCTCGCCGCCGACGGTGTAGCGGTCCTGATGATCTCCTCCGACCTGCCGGAGATCCTCGGCATGGCCGACCGGGTCCTCGTCATGCACGAGGGCCGGCTCACCGCCGAGATCCCGCGCGCCGAGGCGACCGAGGAGTCCGTGATGGCTGCGGCCACCGGCCGTACGAAGGAAGGAAGGGCGGCCGCATGACCATGACCGCGCAACCGGTGCGGAACGAGACCGCACCTCAGGCCACCGCCTCGCGCCGGTTCATCGACAAGGTGTTCAAGGCCCGCGAACTGGCCGTCGTCGCCGTGCTGGTGGTGATGCTCGGTGCCACGCAGATCTACAACGGCGAGTTCCTGTCCGAGCAGGGCATCAAGGACCTGATGCTCAACGCCACCATTCTGGTGCTCGTTGCGGTCGGCCAGGCCGTCGTGGTGATCACCAAGAACGTCGATCTGTCGGTCGGCTCGGTGCTCGGCATCTCCGCCTTCGCCGCAGGCAACTACCTCCGGGACGGCGGAAGCCCACTCGTCGCCGTACTCCTCGCCGTCGCGCTCGGTGTGGTCTTCGGCGTCCTGAACGGGGCCCTCGTCAGCCTCGGCAAGGTACCCGCTCTCGTCGTCACCCTCGGCACTCTCTACATAGTCCGCGGCATCGACTCCATCTGGGTCGGATCCAAGCAGATCACGGCCGATGCACTGCCCGGCAGCTTCGTCGACTTCGGCCACGACGGTATCTGGGTCGTGCCTTATCTGGCGCTGCTCGCCGTCGCCGTGCTGCTCTGCGTCGGCTACTACCTGCGCAGCTACCGCAGCGGCCGCGACATGTACGCCCTCGGATCGAGCCCCGAAGCGGCGAACCTGGCCGGCGTGCCCGTCCGTAAGCGCATCATGACCGCGTACGTGCTGTGCGGCGCCCTCGCCGGACTCGCCGGAGCCCTGTACCTGGCCCGATTCGGCAACGTCGACTCCGCCACCGGCAACGGTTACGAACTCACCGTCGTCAGCGCCGTCGTGGTCGGCGGCGTCGCCTTCACCGGCGGCTCAGGCACCGTCTACGGAGCTGCGCTCGGCGCCGTCCTGCTGACCTCCATCAACAGCGTGCTCCCAGCGATCGGCGTCAGCTCGGTCTGGGTCACCGCGATCAACGGAATCCTGCTCCTGCTCGCCATCGCCGTCGACCGGATCCTGGCGCTGCGGGTCGCCGCGGTGCTGCGAAAGAAGGCCGCACAGATGAGGAGTGCCCGCCATGACTGACATCACGAGCCCCAAGCCGACGGCCCGTCGTGGCCTGGCCGGGGCGGTGCGCTGGGACACCGCGGTAGGCGTCCTGTTCGTGCTCCTGCTGCTGTTCTCGTTCTCGTTCGTCGACAACTTCGGCAACGCGCTCAACGTCTCGTTCCTCATCGGCAACACACTGCCGATCGCTCTGATCGCGCTGCCGATGACGATGCTCGTCATCTCCGGTGAGGTCGACCTGTCCGTCGGATCCACGGTCGGTCTCTCGAGCGCGGTGATGGGCGCCCTGTGGAACGAGGGCATGGCCATCGAGACGATCATCCCGCTGTGCCTGCTGCTCGGTGTCGTCTGCGGCCTCATCAACGGCCTCCTCGTCACCCGGCTCGGACTGCCCTCCCTCGCCGTCACCATCGGCACCATGGCCGCCTACCGCGGCATCGCCCAGATCATCCTCGGATCGGACTCGGTCACCGACTTCCCCTCCCAGTACCTGGACTTCGGCGCGGGCCGGATCGGTGACACGTTCATCCCGTACGCCGCCCTGCCCTTCGTGGTCCTGCTCGGGATCGCGGTCGTCGTCCTGCACGCCACCCCGGTCGGCCGCTCGCTGTTCGCGATCGGCGCCTCCGAGGAAGCGGCACGCTTCGCGGGCATCCGGGTCAAGCGCCTGAAGCTGTCCATGTTCGTCACGACGGGCGTGCTGTCAGCCCTCACCGGAGTCTTCTGGACCCTGCACTACGCCAGTGCCCGCTACGACAACGCGACCGGCCTGGAGCTGTCCGTCATCGCGGCGGTGCTGCTCGGCGGCATCGACTTCGACGGCGGCAAGGGAACCCTGGGCGGCGCCATCGCGGGCGTGTTCCTGCTCGGCACCCTGCAGAACGTGATGAGCCTGGTCAACGTGTCGGCACAGTCCCAGATCCTCGTCACCGGCGTACTGCTCGTGTTCTCGGTCCTCGCCCCGCGCGTCGGTCGCCAGATCGCTCAGGCCAGGGCCAGGAAGAAGACGGTGGCGGCGCCACCGTCATCACCTGCGCCCGCCACTGCATAGAACCACCAGCTCCTGTTCGGTCAACCGCTGTACACCGTCGTACTACGCAAAGGCAGAAGCCCATGTCTCTCACCACCACCACCAGAACCCGTCGGCTCACCGCGGCCCTCGCCGTCACCACCGCCCTCGTCCTCGGTGCCACCGCCTGCGGTGGCACGACCAAGGACGACGCGAACAAGGAGGCCGGCTCCGCGGCGGCGGGCAAGGCCGACGCCAATGCCGCGACCAAGAAGGGCCTGAGCATCGCGTTCCTGCCCAAGCAGGTCAACAACCCGTACTTCACCACCTCGGACAACGGCGGCAAGAAGGCGGTCGAGGGGCTCGGCTCGACCTACAAGGAGGTCGGCACCAGCAGCGGCACCGACACCTCCGGCCAGGTCTCCTACGTCAACACGCTCACCCAGCAGCAGGTCGACGGCATCGCCGTGTCGGCGCAGGACCCGGGCGCCCTGTGCACCGCCCTCAAGCAGGCCATGAAGAACGGCGTCAGCGTCGTCACGTACGACTCCGACACCAAGCCGGACTGCCGTAACGTGTTCGTCTCGCAGGCCAGCGCCGAGGACCTCGGCCGCACCCAGGTCCAGCAGATGGCCAAGCAGATCGGCAACAAGGGCGAGATCGCGATCCTCTCGGCGGCCCAGACGGCCACCAACCAGAACACCTGGATCGACTACATGAAGGACGAGCTGAAGAAGCCCGAGTACAAGGACATCAAGCTCGTCACGACCGCCTACGGTGACGACGACGCCCAGAAGTCCTTCCAGCAGACCCAGGGCCTCCTCCAGGAGCACCCGAAGCTGAAGGGGATCATCTCCCCGACCACGGTGGGCATCAAGGCCGCGGCACAGTACCTGTCCGGCTCCAAGTACAAGGGCAAGGTCAAGCTGACCGGCCTCGGCACCCCCAACGACATGCGTGCCTACGTCAAGAACGGCACCGTCGACGCGTTCGAGCTGTGGGACCCGGCCAAGCTGGGCGCCCTGGCCGCGCACACCACCGTCGCCCTCGAGTCCGGCCAGATCAGCGGCAAGGAGGGGCAGACGTTCAAGGCCGGTGACATGGGCGAGTTCACCATCGGCAAGGACGGTGTCGTCTCCCTCGGCAAGCCGACCGTCTTCGACAAGTCGAACATCGACAACTTCAAGTTCTGACCCGACGTAAGGGAGAAGGGGCCGCCGTTCACGTCATGGACGGTGGCCCCGGCTCCGTCATTGGACAAGGGAGATGAGGATGCAGCGGGTTTGCTTCCTGCTCAAGGTCAAGGCCGACCGGATCGACGAGTACCGCGTCCGCCACCAGGGTGTGTGGCAGGAGATGCGGGAGGCGCTGACCGCCACGGGCTGGCACAACTACTCACTCTTCCTGCGCGAGGACGGTCTGCTCGTCGGCTATCTGGAGACCGAGGACTTCGACGCCGCCCGAGCCGCGATGGACGCCACTGACGTCAACGCCCGCTGGCAGGCAGAAATGGGCGATTTCTTCGAGGAGCTGGACGGACAGGCTCCCGACGCCGCGATGCGCCCCCTCACCGAGGTCTTCCACCTTGCCTGAGCGGCGGACAGGCACCGACTTACTAGAATGAATGCTGCTCAGAGCACGTACGAGGGGAACCCATGACGGTTGGCATCAAGGACGTGGCGCAGGCGGCGGGCGTCTCCGTCGGCACGGTCTCCAACGTCCTCAATCAGCCCGACCGTGTCTCTGCGGGCACCCGCCGTCAGGTGCAGGACGTCATCACTCGTCTCGGCTACGTCCGCAGCGAGTCCGCCCGGCAACTGCGCGCCGGCCGCAGCCGCATCATCTCGCTGCTCGTCTTCGACATGGGCAACCCGTTCTTCGTCGACATCGCACGGGGCGCCGAACGGGCCGCGCGTGACGCCGGACTCGGCGTCATGGTCTGCAACAGTGGACAGGACCCGGCCGAGGAGGCCGACTACCTCGCCCACTTCGCCGAGCAGCGGGTGCGCGGGGCTCTTGTCGCCCCGGCCGACCCGAGCGGTGGGACGCTGCGTGACTTCCGGAGGCACGGCATCCCGTACGTCGTCGTGGACCGCGTCGCCGGGGACGAAGAGGGCTGCTCGGTCTCCGTCGATGACGAGGCGGGCGGCGCGCTCGCCCTGCGCCACCTCGTCGCGCAGGGGCATCGCCGCATCGCGTTCGTCAGCGGCCCGCCGCATCTCAAGCAGGTCCAGGACCGGCGCACCGGAGCCCTGGCCGCGCTCGCCGAGGCCGGTCTCCCTCTCGACGCACTGCGCGAACTGCCCACCGAACGCATGGACGTGGCCGCGGGCCGCGACGCTGGCGCCCGCCTCCTCGGCCTCGCCGATCGCCCTACTGCCGTGTTCTGCGCCAACGACCTGCTCGCCCTCGGCGTTCTGCAGGCCCTGTACACCGCGGGCGTCCGGGTTCCCGAGGACATCGCGATCGTCGGATACGACGACATCGAGTTCGCAGCGGCCGCGACCGTCCCGCTCACCTCCGTACGCCAACCCGCCTACACTCTCGGGACCATCGCCGCGGAGCTGCTGCTGGAGGAAACAGGAGCGGCGGCGACGGATCACCGACACCAACACGTAGTGCTGCAACCGGAGTTGGTGGTGCGCAGGTCGAGCATGGGTGGACACGACGGCTGAAGGCTGTTGCAGAAGGCTGCGTTCGGGCAGGTCTGTGCCGGGTGTCGGTAGGGAATCCACCCATGACCAGCGGCGACGAGTCTTCGACGGCACAGGTGCTGGCGTCTCTATGCCGGCTCGATGGCAGTTGTGGTCGCTCGGCGGGTTCCGGCCCGGGCGACGTGATCAGCCGGATGCCCTGGTACACCTCGTGCGTGGCTTCCCCGACGAGGAAGAGCCTCCCTTGCCGTTCGGGCTTCTTGATCGCCTCGAGTTCCGCTTCTCCGAGCGCGAGCGCGAGGCATGGACGTTCGGCATGGGGACCCGTCCAGAACTCGAATTCACGGGCCATGCTGAACGTCGCATTCGGGAACAGGTCCACGGTGCCGATGTGGTCCATGTCGGTGCGGGCCGCGGCGTGGGCCGCGTGACGTGTGGCCAGTCGCATATGCATCCGCGTAAATCCGGTGAAGGGTTGACGCGTGGCGTGTTCGCATTCACCTCTTCTTCACGGGAGGTAATGCGGGCATTGGGCGGGGAAGGTCCCTATCTCACATCGATGGCCGGTTCAAGGGTGAGGCAATGAAACGGCGCATTAACTGATGCGTAGCTGCGGGGAATCCTCGCGTCGATCCACTCCTTGGCATCGCCGTCAGCGCATGGCCCGCATGACTCCTCCGTGTCCCTCGTGCGGGCCATACGTGTTCCCCGGGCGATCCCTGAGCAAGTCCCCGTGCAGTTGTCTGGAGGATCCATGTCCTTCTTCGCCAGGGCTTCCTGGCCAGGAGATCACCGTGACGAGATCGTCGCCGGTGCGCTCGCCGCCGCTGTGATCGTCGTCCTCGGATACGCCTCCGGGATCGGCGCCCCCGCACCTCAGAGCGTGGACACCGCCGCTCCGCCTGCCACCACAGCCCCAGCGGATCCGCCCGCGTTGAACACTCCCGGCTCCGCCGAGCCGCCCGCCACCTCCGCGGACGCGGGTGCCGGTGCGGGGGCCGGGTCGGGTGTACTGCCCGTGGGCGACGCACCCCCAGTGACTGGCGGAACGGGAGCGGTTGGGCACGGTGGGCACAACGGCCAGGGGGGTGCAGGGGATTCGACGGGACCTTCCCGAACGCCCCCGGAATCACCGTCCCCGAGTCCGTCTCCCGCGCCGAGCGAATCGTGTGACGACGGTCAGGTGCGGCTTGTGCAGCCCTTGCTCAGCGGCACGAACGACGCGGTAGCCGGCCTCCTGGACGGATTGCCGATCGCTGCCTCTCCCTCTCCCTCTCCCTCTCTTTCGCCGTCGGCGTCTACGTCATCCATGCCAGCTATGTCCGATGGGGCCCTCTGTCTTGGCGTAACGCCCTCGATTTCCCTCCTTTCGGGGCTGACGCCATGAGAACTCGCCTGTTTCTCACGGGTGTTCTGGCCCTCGTGACTCTTGTGCTCTCCGTGCCGTCCGCGTCCGCGCATACGGAACTGGACTCGTCGTCGCCGAAGGGAGGGGCCCATCTGGCGCGCACCCCGCGCGCGGTGAAGCTCACCTTCAGCGAGCGGGTCGATCCCGCCGACGTACATGTCACGGCGCACGGCAAGCGGCTGACCGTCGAGCCGGCGGCCACCGGCAAGCCTGACACTGTTGTCGTCCGTGTCCCGAAAGGATCCGGCGATACCCGCCTGAACTTGGGTTGGCAGGTACGCGACATGGAGGACGGGCATCCGTCCTCCGGCACGCTCACCTTCCGCATCGGCAACGGCGGCTCCCGCGCGAGCGCACCGCACCCGGACGCGGGCGACGCCGCGGTCTCCCCCTCCGCGGCCGTGCGCACCGCCTGGGGTGTCTCCCGTTGGGTGGGCTACCTCGCGCTCGCCCTGTTCGTCGGCGGGCTCGGGTTCCTCGCGATGCTGTGGCCGCAAGGCACCGAAGACCGCAGGACTCGCCGCATCCTGGCCGCTTCCTGGGCGTGCGGGCTCGCCGCCACGGTGGTGGGTGCCGGACTGCAAGGCGCGTACGGCGCGATGGGCTCGCTCGGCGACGTACTCCGACTGTCGACATACACCGACCTGTTGGGCAGCGGCGACGTCGGCATCGTGCTGGCCTGCCGGGCCCTGATGTGGCTGCTTGCCGCCGTCGTCCTGGCCGCACTGTTGCAGGGTGGCGGGCGGGCCGCGAGGTCGCCCGGCTGGCGCGTCGGCGCGGGTTTCGTGAGCGTCGGTCTGCTGCGTACGACGGGCATGACGGGCCACAACTCGGAGGGTATGCACCCTGGTTGGGGCGCGGTCGCCGATCTGGTCCATCTGCTCGGTATATCGCTGTGGCTGGGCGGACTCACACTGCTGCTGCTCGGCGTCCTGCCGCGCCGCCGCCCCGAAGAGCTGTCCGCCGCCGTCTCCGGCTACTCCACCCTCGCGGGCGTGTCCGTCGCGGCGATCGTGGCGGCCGGTGCCGTACTGGCCTGGCAGGTGGTGGGTTCCTTCGGCGCCCTCTTCGCCACCGGCTACGGACGCCTGCTGCTGATCAAACTCGCCGTTCTGGCCGTGGTGTTGCTCATCGCGCAGCGCAGCCGGAGGTGGGTGCGCACGCGACTCGACATCGCCGTACTGCTGCGCGGGGACCGCGCCACCGTACGGCCCTTCGTCCACTCGGTCGCGGCCGAGACGGGGCTCGTCCTCGTCGTCCTGGCCGCGACGAGTCTGCTGGTCACGGCCGCTCCCGGCCGCTGACCGGTTGCACCACCCGGCACACCCTTCCTATAAGGAGACGCACGACTATGCGTACTGACGAATCCGCCGCCCCCGGCGCGCGGGGACAGGCACGACAGGGGTTGCCGCCGCGGCGCGGCAACCGGGCGCTGCTGGCGGCCGGCCTGGGCGCGGCCGTTGCCGCCGTGGGCTGTCTGGGGCTCCTCCAGACGGCGAGCGGCGCACCGGCCGCCACCACAGCGGCGCCGGCGGCCGAGGCCCACTCGATGGCACAGGCCGAGCCGGAGGCCGCGAAGGCCGCCGACCACACTGTGAAGATCACCGGCATGAAGTTCGCGACGCCGAAACTCACCGTGAAGGTCGGCGAGACCGTGAAGTGGGTCAACGAGGACACCGCTCCGCACACGGTCACCACGACCAGCGGGCCCGCGAAGCTGGACTCGGGCACGCTGCAGAAGGGCGACAGCTGGTCGTACACTTTCACCAAGGCCGGAACGTACGAGTACTACTGCGCCGTGCACCCGGACATGAAGGCGTCCATCACGGTCGTCGCCGACAACTCCGGTGGCACAGGTGGCGGTTCGGGTTCCGGTGGTTCCTCCTCCGGAGGGTCCGGATCGGGCGGCTCGGACTCGGGAGGGTCCGGCTCGGGAGGGTCCGGCTCGGGAGGGTCCGGCTCGGGCGGCGCTTCCGGGGGGACGTCGGGTGGCAGCTCCGGCGGGAACGGCGGTGGTTCGACCGGCGGCAGCTCGTCCGGCGGCGGCACCGGCGGTGGCCACTCAGGTGGTTCGACCGGCGGTGACGGTGGTGACAGCGGTGGCGACGAGCAGTGCCACAGCGTTCAGCAGGTCCTGCTGCCGATCCTGCAGCACATCAACTCGGCCCACCTGGAGGAGTCTCCGGGGCAGCAGGTCCAGGACGCGCTGAAGCTCGACAGCTACCTGAAGATGCACACCGTGTGGGTCGAGTCGATCCTCACGCCGGCCGTGAACGGCGGCGGCGCGACCCTCGACGACACCCTCACCGTCCTCCTCCAGCACATCAACTCCGCCCACCTGGAGGAGTCCCTCGGCCAGCAGATCACCGACATCCTCAACCCCGACCAGTACGTGAAGACGCACACCGTCTGGGCCGAGCACCTGCTCGCCCCGACCCAGAAGTACCTCACCACGTCCTGCTGACCGGACCGACAACGAGACGTGGCGGGCCGGCCGAGTCGCAGTCGGCCGGCCCGCCACCGCCGACATTGTCCCTCATCCATCGAGGTGCACTGCGTGACCACCAGAACCCTTCCCACCGCCACCCTCCCGCCCGTGCCCGAGGGCGCCGCGTGGCTTCCCGGGCCCGGCACGTACATGGCCACCGGCGACCGCTGTGTCGTCGAACTCACCGCCCGACTCGGCCCGTTGGTTACTCTGCGCCGCCGCCTCACCGCGGACGAAGCCGCCCTGACCGTCGCGCCCACCGCCGCAGACTGCGTTCTGAGCCTGAAGCTGACCGGCGCCGCGCTCGGCGGCGACGCACTCTCCTTCGTCAGCACCGCCGTAGAGCCCGAGGCGCAGGGCTCGCGGCTGCGCCTCCCCGGTGAACTCGCCACGGCCGACCCAACCGTGCCGGCGATACCGGCGACGCTGACGCTGCGTGTCGTCGAGCGCACCGACGACAGCCTCCTCGTCCTCGGCACCACCCATGTCCCGTACGGCCCACTGCGCCGCTCCACGGGCTTCACCCTGTCCCGCATCCGCCCCGCAGACCGCTTGCGTCTGCTCGTCGCCGCGGAGTTCACATGCCCCGTCTGACCACGCTCGCGCGCGTCGCGCTCGCCACCCTCCTGCTCGGCGGCGCCTTCACGGTCCTAGACGCTCCCTCGGCCCACGCCAAAGGCCACCAAGTCGTCATGTCCGGCTACGCGTTCGGCCCCCGCACGCTCACGATCACGGCCGGCGACACCGTCACCTGGGTCAACCGGGACTCCGCCCCGCACGACGTGAAGACCACCTCGGGCCCCGAGTCCGTCCACTCCCCGATGCTCGACAAGGGCGGCACCTGGAGCCACACCTTCACCGTCGCGGGCTCGTACGGCTACGTCTGCACCGTCCACCCCGGCATGACCGCACAACTCGTGGTCAAAGCCGCTGCCCCGCGCACGCCGACGCCTCAGGCGCCACCCGCCCACCGTCACGACAACCCCGCTCCCAGCACCGCGAGTCCGGCGGGTGAACCGGCCCCGGCCACCTCGTCCGCGCACCCGCACCGCACCAAGTCGACGGCCGCAGCCGTTCCGGCCCCCAGCAGCGCCGCACCCTCGACGCCCGCTGATCGCGGCGCCCCGGTACAGCCCGCTGCCGCGGCCGACACCGCCGCAGGTTCCGCCCGGCCACTCGATCCCCTGCTCATTCTGGCGGGCGTCGTGGCGGGGGTTGCCGTGTTGTGTCTGCTGCTGGTGGGATCACGATCCGCGACCGGGGCTGCCGCGGGTCAGGGGGGTGCGGCCAAGGGCTGACCTTGCCTTAGCTTGTTCTTTCTGGTCTGACCTCGAACGATGTCCCGAACGTGATCGCTCGTACGAGGGTTGCGGCGACGTCAATACGGCCTGCGTCTGATCCTGTGCTCCGACCAAAGAGGCACTTGACCAGTACGAAGGAGGTGGGGGAATGAGTCTGCTGAGTCTGCTGCAACCCGATGTCCGGACCGGCGACTTCGGCCGCTTGTCGCGATCGAGCTGGCTTCCCGCCCGGTCGACGCAGTTGTGGATCGTAGACGGCGCCCTGATCGCCCCGGACACACTTCTGCGCTGGCACCGGGTCCCGCTCCGGAGAGGTGACGGTCCCGTCCGGATGCACCACCGCCGGGCCCGGGTGCCCTGCTCGCGCGGTCGTGCAGACTTCCGTGGCCCGGTCGTAGATCGCGTACAGGCAGGTCGCCCCGGTTGAGTCGTCGTCCGCGCGCCGGGCCAGGCAAGGCGGAACGCGTCCTCGATCTCCTGGCAGACCACGTTTTCGCGTGGCACGCAGCGGATGGAGTCCGGGAGGACGGCGTTGCCGAGGCCGGTGGCAATCAGGGCGAGGGCCGCGGACGCCTCCGTGACCGTGTAGGTGCTGTGGGGATGGAAGCCCGTGGCCAGACGGCTGCGGACCCCGGCCAACGGCTCGTCATCCGGTCTGCCGGTGTCGGCGGCCCTCTGCTGTCCTGCTCGGGCGGCCTGTTCGACGGTGTGGCCGAGGGCGGACAACGGATCGCTCATGGACGGCACTCGGCCTTGCGCTTACAGGCGCCTGTAGCCCCAGCTGGGATTTTCTCGTGCCAGGCGCGGCATCAGGGAGCCAACCGAGTGTACGGTCCGCGGTCGTCCCGGGCGCTTGGGCCGGGAGGCGGCAGCATGGCGGCTTGTGAGTAGACAGCGATGCCATCGCAGTACCGTGTCGGGGCGCACCAGCAGCCGCAGATGGCGCAGCACATACCTCGGGAGTCGGTGTAGCAGCGCCGCCAGGAGCGCCCGATCGCTGGTGTCGAACCGCGGCCTGGCCTTGCCGAGTTGGTGCTCCAGAACCGTGATCTGATGACGCAGGGCGAGGATCTCCGCGTCGGTGTCCCGGTCGCTCATCGGTAGCAGGCGCAGCATGGCGAACGCGTTCGACACGCCGAGGTAGGTCAGTCGCAGCAGCACGGTCGATGATCATGCCGCGCCCACCGCCAGCCGCGTGAGAGCGCTGATTCGAGGGACCAGGCTGGCGCCACGGAAACCGCTCCCACCTGCACGGATGAGGTATTCGGCAAGGGCGATAGCGGCAGCGAGGGCGAGAATGGCCTACACGTGGGTGGACACGGGCGCTCACAGTCGGTTCTGGGTCGCCGTGCCACGCTGGCCAAGTAGGGCTGGCCTCAGGGCCACGGCTCCGTATGCTTGCGCGTCTGCGAGTCTGCCACGTACGAGCCGCAGGCCCTGGAGCTGAGTCGGTGGGCAGTGTTCGGCCAGACCGTCGGCGAGTGAGGACGTGAACGGTATGTGTGCCGGGCCGAGTTCGGCATCAATGACGATCACATCAGGTGTCAGGACCGTGACCAGGCCGGCCAGTGCTCGGGCGGCCTTATGTCCGATGTCCTGGTAGAACTCCATGGCCATGGGGTCGCGAGCCGTGACCAGTTCGTTCGCTTCGACCGGGGTGAGCGGTCGTCCGTAGAGCGTGGCAAGAGCGCGATCCGTGTGCTTGCTCGTCAACTGGGTCGCCAGGCAACCCCGGCCGCCGCAGAGACATTCGCGCCCGTCGGCGCTGATCTGTACGTGCGCGATCTCGCCTGCGGTGCCGCCAGGACCGGTGAAGAGATGGCCGCCGATGACGATGCCGCAGCCGAAGCCGTGACGCACACTCAGGTGCACGCTGGAGTGGACGCCGGTGGCGGCACCGAAGACGGCCTCGCCCAGTCCGGCCAACTGGGCGTCGTTGACCAGGACGACCGGCTGAGGGAGCGTTGCACTCAGGCACGCATGAGCCTCCTCCACCGTCCGGAAGTACCCGGCCAGACGCTCGTTTCGAACGGCAGAGGCGGGGATCGCAGGATGGCCGTCATGGGACACGGGGAACGGTGCGGCGATTACCACCTGTCTGACCGGCGAGCAGTATTGGCTGCCGGCCTTCTCGAGAAGTTCAACGACTGCAGCGGCCCAGAGGTCGGGCTGAGTGGCCGATTCCGAGATCGTGACAGCCGAGCACGGGCCCGCTGGGCTTACAACCGTCAGAACGGAAGTGGACTCCTCGAAACGGATCAAGCCGACGGGATCGGCGAATGCGCCGAGTTGATAGGCGATGGCGGGGCGGCCGGGAGTTCTGACCGGGGAGCCGGCGACGACCGAGAGAGTTCCCCGGGTGACCAGTGTGTTGAGCACTGAGGTGACGACGGTCCGCGACAGGCCGGTGAGCCGGGCGACCTCTGCACGGTTCAGGGTCGGGGCCGTGTCGAAGCAACTCAGGACGGCAGCTTCCAGGAGAGCGGCTGAGCTGCGCGGTCCGCGCGTCACGGTCATGGTCGTTCCTCTTGGGCAGGTGACTGCATGCGTCTTCGCCGGGGTGAGACGAGCAGAGTGGTCGGGCAGGCCCTCGGTCATGGCGGTGGACGCCGACCGCGGGCCCCTGTCTGAGGTGTCGGCGCCATGCGGGTACGTCAACGTGCCCGGCGAAACGTCGGTCCGTGTCGGACAATGTCTGGCGGTGCGACAGTGCATGCCGCCTGGACCTCGGTAACTCGTTTCACCTCTGGGCCAGTTCGGCGGCCAGTACCGCCGCGCCGACCAGTTCCGCGTTCTCCCCGAGCTGGGCCGGCACGACGTCCAGGGACGCGGCGATCGCGGGCTGGGCGTCGCGCTTCACCGTCGCGTCGATACCTTCCAGAAGCGGGCCACCGGTTGCTCCCAGTTCGCCTCCGATGATGAGTGCGGCCGGGTTGAGAAGATTACTCAGGACGGAGAGAACACCTCCGAGCATGCGGCCGGCGTCGTTGAGGATGCGCCGGGTCGTGGGGTCGTCGGCTTGCCCCTGGAGCGAGGCGTCGGACTGCAGGCTCGGATGAGTGTGGGCGACCTGGGCCATGATCGAGGAGACGGAGACGACAGCCTCCAGGCAGCCTCGTCTGCCGCACCGGCACAGCTCCGTGTACCCGGACAGCGGCGTGTGACCGATCTCCCCGGCGAAACCGAGCGAACCCCTGTAGGGCTCGCAGTTCAGTACCATGCCCGCCCCGATGCCGTGGGAGACCTTCACATAGAGGAAGTCTGCGTAACCTCTGCCTGCGCCGCGCCGCAGTTCACCGTAAGCACCCAGCACGGCGTCGTTCTCGACGTGGACCGGCAGGTCGAGTCGGCGTATCAGTTCCCGTCCGGGGTCGAGTCCGACCCAACTGGAGAGAATCGTGGGTGAGCGCACCAGGCCGGATGCGGAGTCCAGCGGCCCGGGAATCCCTACAACCACGGTGGAACCGGCGTCGATTTCGTGGTCCTGGCGAAGTTCCCTCACCATGTCCGCGGCGGCGTCCATGGCTTCAGCCGCGTACAAATCGACATTCAGGTCGGCGCGTCGCTGGGCGACCATATAGCCGGAGCCGTCGACGACGGCGACCTTGACGTGTGTGTGTCCGAAGTCGATCGCCGTGGCGTTTCCCTGGCGGGGCAAGCATCGCAGCACGCCGGCGGGGCGGCCGCTGCCGCTGCCCGGTCCCTTGACCGCCGGATCGTCCTCCGTCACGCGCCCCTCGGCGATGAGCCGCGAAACGGCGTGGTTCACCGTACTGCGAGACAGGCCCGTGGTCTCGACGAGGTGCGCGCGTGTGATGCTGCCGCCCTGGAGGGCGCGGAAGATCTCTTCGCGGGTCCTGTTGCGTGGTGAGGAGCGATCGGAGGTCACGTCCATGCGCTGATGATAGGCACCTCCCTGCATTTAGCCAATGATGGGCGAATTTGTTTTGCAGGGTTAACGCAAAACCCGGGAATCGTAGCTGTTTTCAGTTATTGACGGGCCAAAAGTGGCTCCATAGCCTCCTCTTGCGTCCGGCTCTCAGCCGGACTTGGACAGAGAGAGGACGCTGTCGATGACCTTCGCCCTGCGCTACCCCCGGAACAGACCCATGATCGTGGCCGCCGCAGCCTCGGTCGTGGCGTCGACCCTGATGTTCGGCGGACTGATCCCCGCCCAGGCAGCGACGACCGACCCGCAGCCCACCGCCCTCGAGCAGGCCAACGCGGCCCTGTCCCGAAAGGCGGCTGAGCAGGGCATGGTCCTGCTGGAGAACCACGGCCAGGCTCTCCCCATCGCCTCTTCGGGCAACATCGCTCTGTACGGAGTCGGCGCCTACCGGACCGTCAAGGGCGGCACCGGCTCCGGCAACGTGAACAACCGGTACACCATCACCGCTCGCCAGGGGCTGGAGAACGCCGGCTACAGCGTGACCACCAGCGACGCCTACTGGTCCGCCATGACCAGCGCCTACGACACCAAGTACGGCACCCCCACCGGCGGCATCTTCGGCCCCACGATCGACTACGCCTCCGTGGAGCAGCCGCTGACCACGGACACGGTGAAGCCGACCGCCAAGACCGGCACCGCCGTCTATGTCATCGCCCGCAACTCCGGTGAGGGATCGGACCGTTCCTCCGGCAAGGGCGACTACCTCCTCGGCGACACCGAACGGGCCAACCTCGAGCTGCTGGGCCGCACCTACCAGCACGTGGTCGTGGTCATCAACTCCGGCGGCATCATCGACACCAGCTTCTACCAGCAGATCAACGCCGCGGAGAAGGACTCGTCCGGTGGGCAGGCCCTGGACTCGATGCTGCTGATGAGCCAGGCCGGCCAGGAGAGCGGCAACGCCCTCGTCGACGTCCTCAACGGCACCACCACCCCCTCCGGGAAGCTCACCGACACCTGGGCATCCAGCTACTCCGACTATCCGGCCTCCGCTACCTTCGCCAACAACGACGGCAACTCCGCGACCGAGGAGTACGGCGAGGGCATCTACGTCGGATACCGCTACTTCGATTCCTTCTACCGCTCGATCAACAAGAGCGACCCCGCTTCCGTCGTCAACTACCCCTTCGGCTACGGCGGTTCTTACACCGATTTCAGCATCCAGGCGCAGAAGGTGACCGCGAGCGCCAAGCAGGTGTCGGTCACCGCCAAGGTCACCAACACCGGGCACCGTTACAGCGGCAAGGAGACCGTGCAGGTCTACGTCTCCGCCCCGCAGACCGGCGCGGACAAGGCCTACCAGCAGCTCGCCGGCTACGCGAAGACGGACGACCTGGCCCCCGGCGCCTCGCAGACCGTGACGGTCACCTTCAACACCTCCTCGCTGGCCTCCTACAGTGAATCTCGAGCCGCATGGGTCCTCGACGCCGGTGACTACCTCGTCCGCGTCGGCAACTCGTCCCGCAACACCCACGTCGCCGCCAAGCTGAACCTCGCCAAGCCCGTCGTGACCGAACAGGACCACAACGAGCTGAACGACCAGAAGCCCGCGACCGAACTCACCAGCAAGCCCGCGGACTTCTACACCTACGGCGACGAGCAGAAGGAGATCGCCCACGCCCGGCGCATCAACCTGGACACCCACTCGTTCCACACCGAGAACGACGCCTCCGACGACGAGCAGGACGTCACCGTCGACTCGACCTCGCCCTACTACGCCCTCGACGGGGACAAGATCTCCTCCACCACCGTCTATCTCGACCGCGACGAGAAGGACTGGGAAGGAACGGGCGCCCCCTACGCGCCCAAGACCGGAGAGAAGGTCAAGCACGTCAGGACCAGCTCCGGCAGCACCCTCTACGACGTCGCCAAGGGCAGGACCTCGATCGAGCAGTTCGTCGCCGGACTCACGGTGAAGCAGCTCGCCGACATCGTGGAAGGCTCCAGCGTCGGAGGCACCACCCCATCAGCCGTCGGAGCCGCCGGATACACCACCGGAGCCCACGAGGACCTCGGCATCCCGAGCATGACCCTGTCCGACGGACCCGCGGGACTGCGCCTCACCCAGCAGATCGCCACGACCCCGCCCACCTACCAGTACGGCACCGCCTGGCCCATCGGCACCCTCCTGGCCCAGACCTGGGACCGTGACCTGGTCGACAAGGTCGGCACCGCCGTCGGCAAGGAGATGAACGAATACGGGGTCTCCCTCTGGCTGGCACCCGGCATGAACATCCACCGCGACCCCCTGAACGGCCGCAACTTCGAGTACTACTCCGAAGACCCCCTGATCTCCGGACTCACCGCCGCGGCCACCACCGAGGGCGTCCAGAGCAACCCGGGCGTGGGAGTGACCATCAAGCACTTCGCCGCGAACAACCAGGAGACCGCCCGTAACTCCAGCAACGCCGTGGTCGGCGAACGGGCCCTGCGCGAGATCGAGCTCAAGGGCTTCGAGATCGCCGTCAAGGCCGCCCAGCCCATGTCCGTCATGAGCTCTTACAACAAGGTCAACGGCACCTACGCCTCCGGCAACTACGACCTGCTCACCGACGTGCTACGCGGCGAATGGGGCTTCAAGGGCACCGTCATGACCGACTGGGGCGGAGCGCACGGCGCCACCAACACCATGTATTCCGGCAACGACCTCATAGAGCCCGGCGGCAGGCCCTCCGACATCGTCAACGCCACCGTCAAGGCCGCACCGACCCTCGACGTCCACGGCCTGCCCGCCTACACCAAGACCGTCCGGAGCACCGGCTCCACCAGCTACACCTTCCAGCTCGGCGGACTTACCCTGGCAGCCGGCGGCACCACCACCGTCTCCTCCACCATCGACGGCACGACGGACCTGTCGAAGACCCCGCTGTCCGGCACCACGACGATCGACGCGATCAACAACCAGACCTACACGGCTCACCCGAAATTCACCTCGGTCGACGACGCCTACCAGGCCGTTCAGGACCTGCTCGCCTCCTCCGCCCTGACCGCGACCCAGAAGGCTGCCGTCACGGTCTCGGACGTGCAGCACAGCACGGCAGGGGACTCGACCAGCCCCGTAACCTCCTACACCGTCACCCTGACCGGCAACTACCCTGCGGCCAGCGCCTACACGATGCGGCTGGGCGACCTGCAGCGCAGCGCGATCCGGATCCTCACCACGGCGTCCAAGACCGCCTCGTTCCAGCAACTGGCCCAGTCCCAAAAGGTACGAGGCATCTCGGTGGGCTCCTACACCGACCAGTTCAAGAACCTCGACCCGACGGTCACCTCCGTCAAGGGCCGAGTCCAGCAGCCCTACCACAAGCGCTGACCATGCGGGCGGCGGCCGATCACACAGAGGCCGCCGCCCCCGCGCTTGCCGGCGGACTGTTCGTGGGCTGCTCGTCCGATACGTTCGAGCGGTGCCTGCCGGAGAAAACCGGGGAGGTCAGCTCAGCCGATCTCGAGGGTAGCTACCGAGGTTCGGGCGACGACGAGGGAGCCACGATCACCCTCAAGGCAACTGGGCACAACGGTGCTGATCAGTTCGCTTTCTCAGTTCTGCGCGACACGCGATGCTGCGGTTGGTGCCGGTTGTATGCCGGGCGATCTACGGAGAGTAATTGTCAAGAGTTGTGGGTCAGCAGCGGCTCACCATGATTCGCGGCCCAGGTGCACGAGACCTTGGATGGTGCCCAGGCGGGTGTGCAGGGTGGGCTCTGGGGCCGGGGTGTAGGTGAGCAAGAGGACCCGGGCCGCCGGGTGTTCCGGGGTGTAGAGGTCGTCCTGGCCGTCATCGCCGGGGATGGCGTTCGGCTGGATCTCGATGTGTCCGTAGGTGCCCTGGGCGAGGTAGTAGACGCCCCGGTAGTCACTTTCGCGCTCGGTGAAGACCACATTGAGGTGGCTGGTGACGAGGAGGACCAGTTCACTCGCGATGTAGGTGCTCGTGCCGTAGGTGTCGTAGTTGGTCATGGTGGTCTGATTTTATGCCGCTAGCGTCTCGGGGCGTTCGAGGAGCTCGCCGCGTTCGAAGCGGGCTCCGGCTTTCACCAGGGCGACGAGGTGGGGTGCGTTGACGGCCCGCCATCGTGCCTGGGCGGACTCGACGAGCTTGAACACCATCGCCAGGGCGGCCGCGGGAGCCGGCCCCCTTGGTGACCTTCGTCCGCAGCCGCACGGTCGCGAAGGTCGACTCGATCGGGTTCGTGGTCCGCAGATGGATCCAGTGCTCGGCGGGGAAGTCGTAGAAGGCCAGCAGCTCGGCCTCATTATCCGTGATCTTCTTGACGGCCTTTGGGAACTTCGCTTTGTACTGTTTCTCGAACGCCTTGACCGCCCTGGCCGCGTGCTCCTTGTCCTCGGCGTTGCAGATGTCCTGGATGGCCTTCTTCGCCGCGGGCTGGGCCGACTTGGGCAGGCTGTCGAGGACGTTGGCCGTCTTGTGGACCCAGCACCTTTGGTGGCGGGTTTCGGGGAAGACCTCGTGAAGCGCATTCCAGAAGCCGAGGGCGCCGTCACCGACGGCGAGGACGGGAGCGCGCATGCCCCGCCGGGCAGCATCTCGCAGCAGGCTCGCCCAGGACTCCGTGGATTCCCGGTAGCCGTCGGCCATGGCGATTGGTTCCTTGGTGCCGTCCGCGCGCACGCCCATCACAACCAGGACGGCGGCCTTGGTCTCCTCCAGGCGTATGCGCAGGTGGATGCCGTCGGCCCAGACGTAGACGTAGTCCGTGGCGGACAGGTCGCGCTCGCCGAACGCCTTGTGGTCGGCCTGCCACTGGGTGGTCAGCCGGGTCACGGTGGCCGGGAAAGGCCGGCGGAGGAGCCGAGGAACTGCTCGAGCGCGGGCACGAAGTCGCCGCCGGCCGTGCAGGTAGAGAAGTGGCAACACCTCGCTGATCTTCGGGGACTTCCTGGCCCAGGGCGGCAGGATCGCCGAGGAGAACCGCTTGTGTTGCGCTGCTTGGCCGGCCAGTCCTCCATCCCGGCGAGCAGCCGCATGCCGCCGGGGTTGGCGGCCAGCAGGTCTCCCGTTCGGCTGACCACATGGGCGGGGTTGGGCCGCAGGCTCTCCAGGAGCAACTTGGTCCCCGGACGTACGGTGCGGCTGGGCGTGGCCGGTGGCGTCGGTGCGGTGCGGGCGGCCCGCGCGGCCAGGCTGCGCAGGTGCTCATGCTCCGCGTCCCCCAGGCGTAGGGCGTCAGCGAGGGCGTCGATCACGGAGGGGCTGGGGCGGGTCTCCTTGCCGCGCTCCAGGCGTGCGTAGTAGTCGATGCTGATGCGGGCCAGGGTGGCCAGTTCCTCGCGGCGCAGTCCCGGGGTGCGGCGCGGCCCGGAGCCGGTCGGCAAGCCCGCCTCCTCGGGGCTCACCTGCGCCCGGCGGGCACGCAGGTAGCGCCCCAGCTCGGTGCCGTTACTGCTGGTGGGCTGCTCACGATCCATGCCGTCGAGTGTGGCCGGGCGGCGGGCCGCGGTGGTAGGCGCGTGGGGTGCCCTGCCACAGCACCGAACGCGGCTCCATGGCACAGCCCGCCCTGCCACATCGCGTCGCCCGGCGGCAGCCTGGATGTGTGCGGAAGAGGGCCCTGCCCGCGCGGCCGACATTGTGGTCCCCGCTCTCCGGTGTCCATCGCTTCCCTTCCTTCCACCCGTCACAGAAACAGAGCCATAGACCATGTCGCCGAATGTCGGCATGAACAGGAAGGCGACGTGGGGAGCGCCGAAGAGGGCCAGGTTCTCGCGGGATGCGGCCTTCCTGGCCGTCCGGTCCGAGCGCGGTATTCCCAGGGCCTGGTAGAGGGTCGCGGCGTGCTGGTGCGCCCTGTCGAGGTAGGTACCCTCGCCGAAGTCGGCGTAGTCGAAGGTGAAGTCGTAGGAGAACCGTCCCTCCTCGTCGGCCTTGAGCAGATGTCCGCTCAGGGCGTCCCGCTCCGCGCCCGAGACGACGTGCACTGTCCAGGGCTGGGTGTTGCAGTTCGAGGGGGCGGTTTGAGCGTCCTCCAGCACGCCGCGGATGTCCGACGGGGACAGCGGGTTGGGCAGGAATCCACGCACGGAGCGCCGGGACCGCACAAGGTCCCTAAACGGTGATGCTGTGCTGGGCAAGGTGATTCCTGTGTTGCGAGCGGCTCATGCGGGGCCGTCCACGGCATCGGGAACACGCAGGGGGCCACGACGTCGACGAATGCAGGCCAATCGCCGGCCTGGCCGGCGGTGAGAACGAGTGTCAGCGGTCGGCAGCGGCTGTAGGTGGCGGCGAGGTGGATCTCTGTGGTCAGTCCGCCGCGGGACCGGCCGCGTCTCACAAGCCCGATACCTGTGCCCTCTCTCGAAGTCTGAGCCGAGGCCCACACGTGCCGCCAGCGCTGCAGGGCTGATTGGGTTTCAACGATGGTTAGCGGGCCGAGGCCCGCGGATCGGCCGTCGCGGGACTGGAGCGCTTGTCCGAGTACCGGCTTCCCGGGCAGCATCGAGGACGATGTCGTGGTCGAGTGAGAGGGAACAGGCAGGATCGGTGCGGGTGGCGTCACCGGTCAGGGCGTAGGCCTGGCAGCGGCAGCCGCCGAAGTCCTTGCTCCGCAGGTCGCAGGTTTGGCAGGGGGAGGGCATCCACTGCGTGCCACGGAAGCGGTTGAAGGCTGGCGAGTGCTCCCAGATCCAAGACAACGGTCGGTCGAGGGCGTTCGGGGCGTCGAGATCGGGCATAGAGGCTGCGGCGGGACAGGGAAGTGCGGTGCCGTCGGGGGCGATGGTGAGGGACACTGCGCCCCAGCCCCCCATGCACGGCTTCGGTGCACCGGAGAAGTAGTCCGGTTCCACCCAGGTGATGTCGACAGCGCCGTCGAGACGCTGGCGCCAGCTGTCAATGACCGTGTTGGCATAGGCGAGTTGATCGCGCGTGGGCATGAGAGTTGCGCGGTTGAGCAGTCCCCATCCGTAGAACTGGGCGTTGGCCAGCTCGATCCGGTCCGCCTGCCAGTCCACGGCGAGTTGCATGACGGCGTCGATCACGTCGAGATTTTCGTGATGCAGCACGATGTTGAGGCCCAGAGGCAGACCGCGCTCCTTGATGAGCCGCGCCGCCGCCTTCTTCTCCTCGAATGAGGGATGGCCGGCGATCTTGTCGGAGCTGGCTGGGTCGGAGTGCTGAACGGAGAGCTGCACGCTGTGCAGGCCGGATGCAGTGAGTTCTGTGAGGCGTTCGGATGTGAGGCCGACACCGCTGGTGACCAGCTGTGTATAGAGGCCTGCATCAGCGGCCGACTGAGTGATCGCCGCGATGTCGCGGCGCAGAAGGGGCTCCCCGCCGGAGAGGTGGATCTGGAGCACTCCCATCTGCGCCGCTTGGTCGAATATCTGCGCCCATTGAGGTGCAGTGAGTTCTCGTGACCGCTTGGTCAGCTCGAGGGGATTCGAGCAGTACCCGCAGTGCAGTGGGCAGGCGTGGGTTAGTTCGGCGAGCAGCGCCCAGGGCGGGGCGGGAGCGGTCACTTGAGGCAACCCTTCGCGTGGAGGCGATACAGGAAGGAGGAGACGTCCGCGCGTCTGGCAAGCTGCGGGTGCGCGTCGATGATGTGGGTGGCGACTTCGTCCGCGGTGCGGGTTCCATCGCACAACGTCAGTACGGCACGAGCTGATCCGTGCAACACCACGACGCGTTCCGGCAGGAGCAGGACGTCCGTGCCGCGTGTCGCATCGTGGCGCAGGAGTGAGCCGGTGGGCAGTGCCGGGCGCCACGTCGTCCCGCTCATCACGGTGTCCCTCGGAGGGTTGCGCGGGGCCGGTATCGGAGCGTCCCGGCGTTCTGCACACTGTCGAGCAGGGACCACAGGACGTCGCACTTGAAGGACAGGGCCGCAAGGGCCAGCTCCTGTCGATCACGCGTGACTGCCCACTCCTTCACCCAGGTCAGTGCTTCGGATCCGTCCCGGCGTCCCTGCGGCACCCGACCCCGGAAGTAGGAGAGGCCCTCGGCGGCGATCCAGGGGTAGTGGACGGGAAACGTCTCGAGTCGGGTCAGCATGATCGACGGCGCGCACAGTTCGGTAAGGGACGAGGCGACGGCTTCGAGGGTGCTCCTGTCACGGCAGAAGGTGACGTAGCTGTCCACGGCCAGGCGAACTCCGGGCAACAGGCGGCGGTGGTCGCTGAGTTCGTGGCGTGCGAGGCCCACCGCCTCGCCGAGCCGCAGCCAGCGCTCGATGCCGCTGTCGGAGGGCGAGGCGCCGCTGCTCGTGTCCGATGCTCCGTCGTGGTCCTGGATACGGCGGATCCAGGAGCGGCGGTGGGCCAGCGTCCCGAGTTTGGCAAGGATGAACGCGTCCTTGATCGGGATGTTGCACTGGTAGTAGAAGCGGTTGGCCACCCAGGTGCGCATTTCGTCGCGGCTGAGATCGCCACGGTGCATGCGCTGATTGAAGGGGTGGTGGTCGTGGTAGTTGGCTGTCGCCAAAGTGCGTAGGCGTTCCTCCAGTTCCTCCGCGCTCCACGGAGGCTGCTCCTGGACAGAAGGTGGAGGGGCGTGTGTCTCAGCAAGGGGAACAGTGGTCGTCATAGGTGGATCACCATCCTGTCCTGGGCCACGCGCAGGCCGAGGTCCGCGAGCTGCTCATGCGCATCGTCTCCTGGCTCGACCAGAGGGTTCGTGTTGTTGAGGTGGGTGTAATAGGTATGCGTGCCGGTCTTGCTGAGACGGTGGGCGGTGCCCGTCGGACCGAAGATGGGCAGGTGCCCCATGCCCGATGCCGTCCGCTGCGAGATTCCGTGGCAGCGGGGCTCGTCCTCGTCGAGGAACGTGCCGTCGACCACGACGCAGTCCGCCGCCGCGATCTCCTCTTCCAGGCACTCGCTCCACGAGGCGAGGGCAGGGGCGTACAGGGCGCTGCGGTCGCTCGAGGGATCGTGCACCTTCAGGGCCACACTCCAGGTGGGATCCGCCGGTTCATCGGCGGCGTAACGAGGGCGCTTGGCGGACAGTGGCAGGGCGCTCACCTGGAGGCCCGCCACGTCTGCCGGCTCGGCGTGGCGCGTGAGCGGCAGGTCGTGCCAGGCCAACTCGGTGTACGGGGCGAGGATTTCGGACAGGGGAAGGCGCGTGGACAGTGCCTCGCGTACGGGCTTCGTGCACCACACCTCGATCCGGGACGCCTCGCGCAGGCGGAGCAGGCCCAAGGTGTGGTCGAGTTCGGCGTCGGTGAGGACGACGCGGACGACGGGGGTGCGCACCGCTCCCGCTGCGGGGCGCAGGACCGAGTGGGTCTCGAGTTGTTCCGCGATGTCCGGGGTGGCGTTTGCGAGGAACCAGGTGTCGGGCTGCGGGCCGTGGACGGCGAGCCCGTCGTGCAGGCGTCGGCGGGTAGGGAACCGGCGTGCCCCGGAACAGCCGGGGCACGCGCAGTTCCACTGGGGGAGGCCGCCGCCTGCTGCGGTTCCGAGGAGGCGCAGCAGCACGACGGACGCCTACTTCCTGCTCAGGGCGTAGGCGGTGATCTCCATCGCGGTGTCGACCACGGTGAAGTCGGGCGCCTGCCAGTCGGCGCGCTGCTCTGCCGGCTCCGGCCGGCTCTGGGGTACGGCCTGGCTGTGGGTGAGGTCGTGGGGCTCGTGCATGGTGTCCGCCTTTTGTAGTGGAGGGATGACTGCCGGGCGAGGCACACCCCGGAAGCGATGGGGAATGCGTCGAAAGGGACGTCTACTTGCAGAAGGGCGACTTGCCCATGGCCGACTCGATGCCGCCGAGGATGAGCTTTTGGTACTCGGCGGCGCCCGGGAAGGAACCGTCGGTGCTGAAGTCCTTGGCGTCGTGCCCGAGCGTGGTGAGCCAGGCCCGTCCGCCGTCGTAGTACTGGCACCAGGCCACCGGGTGGTGCGCGCCGTGCCCGGGGTGGTTGTAGTTGCCGGTCACCCCCTTGGTCAGGGTGCTCTCGTCGACCTCGGCCAGGACACGGACCCGGGTGGGCGCGGGCACGAGGTTGTACCATTCGTCGGAGAGCTGCCAGGACGATGGCAGCGCCTTGGTGGAGACGTCCTTGCGATTGACGGTGCGCACCGTGCCGGACTGCTCGGGGCCGTGGTCGTAGAAGTTCGCGTTGCCCAACAGGCCTTCGTACCAAGGCCAGTTGTACTCGGTGCCGAACGCGTTGTGGATCCCGACGAAGCCACCGCCGCCCCGGACGTACTGGCGCAGCGAGGTCTGCGCGGCGTCGTCGAGGGTGTCTCGGCTGGTGGAGTAGAAGATCACCGCGTTGTACTTGAAGAGCGTGGCAGGGGAGGCCAGTTGGGAGACGTCCTCGGTGTAGTCGACCTGGAAGCCGTTGTCGGCGCCCATCTTGAGGATCGACTTCTGGACGACGTTGGCGTCGGTGACCGGCGGGTTGAGACCGGGGGCCAGGGCGGGACCGAGGTTGGCGTGGCGAGGGCCTGCGGTGCGTGTGTAGAGCAGGACCTTGTAGCCCTTGGTCTGGTCGAAGTTGCCCCAGTCGTGGTAGCAGTCGGCGTCGAGGCCGCGGCACACGCCGTAGTCGGCGTCGCCGAGTTCCTGCGCGCCCTGGCCGACGCGTTCTTGGGCGACGCTCAGGGTGCCGGTGGCGACCAGGGCGAGCGTGATACCCAGGGTGCCGACGGCGCCGGACAGTGCTGCGTGCAGGGGCCGGATCCGGCGTCTGTTCCTCGGAGTTGGGGTCATGGAAACCGTCCTTGAGGTCGAGGGGCGAAAGGCCCGGTTACTTGACGACGATCTTTCCGGTGTTCTGCGGGGCGACCGGATCGTTGTAGAAGAACTCGCCGGCGGTCTCGAAGGTGTAGGTGGAGGACTGGCCCGGCATCAGCAGTCCGCTGTCGAACTCGGCCTCGAAGAACGACACGGCGCCGTGTGCGGACTTGTTGTCCGGGGGGTTGGTGAAGGTGACCGTCGTGCCCTTGGCGATGCTCAGGTGCTGGGGCGACATCGCGTTCTGGGCGACGAGGTTCTCGGTCGCGCCCGGGGCGTTCTTGGCGCTGTCCCAGATCCGGCCGAGCGTGATGGTGTTCTTGGCGGTGTCGCCGCTGACCGCCGCCGTGCGGATCTGGTTGCGCCGCGACGGGGGAGTGGGTGCGGCGGCCTGCTTGACGGGGCCCCCGAGCTTGAAGGCCCACAGGTGGTCGCCCTTGGGGATGTCGGGGTAGGGCAGACCGTTGCCGCCGGCGAGGACGGCGACGTACTGCTCGCCGTCGATCTCGTACGTGAGCGGGCTGGTGTTGACTCCCGCGCCGCACTGCCACTTCCACAGGAGGCCGCCGTCGCGGTCGTCGAGCGCGGTGAGGACGCCGTCGGGTCCACCCTGGAAGAGGACACCGCCGGCGGTGCTGAGGATGCCGTTGCCGTGGGCGAGGGACCAGTCGCCCTCCTGGCGCCAGGCGACGGTGTTGGTGCGCGGGTCGACCGCGGCCAGGCCCCCGGCGAAGTACTCGCCCAGCGGGCGTGAGGTGTTGACGCGTCCGCCGTGGGTGTTGGAGTAGGCCGAGTTGATCAGCCCGTAACCGACGTAGACGAGGCCGGTGCGGTGGCTGAAGGAGGGGAAGGACCAGTCGGCGCCGCCGCCCGCTCCGGGGAAGAGGATGGTGGCGCGGTCCCAGTGCACCTCGAACAGGCCGCCGGTGGGGTAGAACGGCACGGGCCGGGTGGCCTTGTCGAGGCGCGGCTCGGTCTCGATGAAGGGCTCTCCGCCGGGGAAGGGCTGGGTGGGGGAGGTCTTCTGGGCGGCGTGCTGGGGGACGGGGCGTTCCTCCATGCCGTGGATCGGTTTTCCGTCGGCACGGTCGAGGATGTAGTACATGCCTGTCTTGCTGCCGTAGATGACGACGCGCTTCTTCTTCCCGTCGACGAGGAGGTCGGCGAGCACCGGTGACATGACGCCGTCGTAGTCCCAGATGTCGTGGTGGACCGACTGGAAGTGCCAGCGCCGCCTTCCGGTCTTGGCGTCCATGGCGACGAGGCAGTTGGCGAAGAGGTTGTCGCCGCCGCGCGTGGAGCCGTCGGTGCGGGGATACGGGTTGCCGAACGTCCAGTAGACCAGGCCGAGTTCGGGGTCGACCGCCGGGTGGATCCAGCACACGGCTCCGCCGGTCTTCCAGGTGTCGCCCTCCCAGGTCTCGTGGCCGTACTCACCCGGGCCCGGAGTTCCCCAGAAGGTCCAGGCGAGTTCGCCGGTGTCGGCCTTGAGGGCGTAGGCGCGGCCGCGGGCTCCGGCGGTGCTGCCTTGGGTGCCGATGTAGACCAGGCCGTCCCAGTAGACGGCGGCGCCGGCCAGGCCGCCCTTGCTGCCGCCGCACTGGCCGCTGGCGGGGTCGCAGTCCGGGTCGCCCTGGTCCTCGACGAGCAGCTCGCGGGTCCAAGCGATCGAGCCGGTCCTCTGGTCGAGGGCGACAACTTTGTTGTCACCGGAGATGGTGAATGCGAGGCCCTGACCGAGGGCGAGACCGCGCATGTTGGTGGTCTCGGTGCCGATGTTTGTCTTCCATTTCGTCCGGCCGGTGCGGCCGTCGACGGCGAAGACGTTCTGCTGGGTGGTGGCGAGGTACAGGATGCCGTCCTGGGCGATGACGGCGCACTGCTGGTGGGAGGAGGTCGAGCCGCCCTCCAGGTTGATGTGCCAGGCGCCGCCCAGCGTACGGACGTTGCCGGCGTGGATGCGCTGGAGGGCGGAGTAGTTCTGGTTGCCCAGGTTGCCGCCGGCCTTGGGGAAGTTCTTGCCGGTTGCGGCGTGGGACTGGGTGGGTACGGGGCGCGCCAGGGTGTCGGATGCGGAGGCCGCCTGCGCCGGTGCGGAGCCGAGCAGGGCGACGGTGCCCGCCGTTCCGGCGGCCGTGGAGGTGAGAAAACTGCGTCTGTCCATGGGCCCTCTTTCATGAAGGTGCCTGACAGGCCATCAGGAGAAACTGATGGGTCTCCGGTGGCGGGAGAGGAGAGCGATGCGGATCATGGTCCGCTCTGCGGTTCGATGAACCCGTGCAGTGGTTGCCATGCGGCGGAGAGATACGTTAGGGACACGGCGGGGGTGTGGCAAGAGCCGGGAAGCGACTTGTTCTACGCCGGCTGCTGGGGCGCGAGGCGGGCGGGCAGCACGGAGCGGGGAATGGGGCCCTTGTTGCGGCGGCCCTGTCCGGACTCCTCCCAGGCGTGGGCGAGGAGCCCCACGGAACGGCTGAGGACGAACAGGCCGCGGGCCAGGGGTGCGGCAAAGCCCAGTTCGGCGTAGATGACGGCGGTGGCGCCGTCGATGTTCATCGGGACGGGACGGGCGCCCGCGCGGCGGCGCTTCAAGGTGTCTTCGACCGCGAGCGCGGCCTGCAGGTGATCGCCCGGCACGACGCCGTCGGCGACTGCCTGTTCCACGAGGCCGATCAGTGGGTCGCGGCGGGGGTCGACGGGGTGGAAGCGGTGTCCGAAGCCGGGCAGGTACGTGGACCGGCTCTGCCAGTCGGCCATGACGCGGCGTGCGGCCTCGTCCCACGGCTCGCCCGCGCTGTGCAGATCGCGGATGTCGGTGAGCATCTCGACGCACTGCTGGCCGGCGCCGCCGTGGTGGTCGCCGAGCATGTTGACCCCGGTGGCCATGGCGCTGTTGAGGCCGATGCCGCAGGTGGCAGCCATCCGGGCGGCGGCGATGGAGGGGGCCTGGGGGCCGTGGTCCACTCCGGCGACGAGGGCCGACTCGAGCAGCGCGGACTGGCGGGGGGAGGGCAGGGTGCCGTGCAGCAGGAGCCAGATGACGTCCACGAACCCGGCATGGCCGATGAGCTCCTGTATGGGGCGGTCGCGGAGTTCGATGCTCCCCGGCTCGATGTGGCTCACGGCCGTGGCCCACCACTGCGCCGCCTCGTCCTGGGGGCCGGTCATGATGTGGCGGCCCCCTCGGAGGAGGCGGAGGCCCAACTGCGGGCCAGGCGTTGCCGCTCGCTGTTGTGCTCGCCGAGCAGGGGCGGAGGCGAGGGGGGCGCGAAGGCTTCGCCGTCGAACAGTACGCCGTTGCCCACGACTCGGAGAGCCTGTTCGGAGCGCCCGGGATGACTCAACTCGCTGACAAAGCCTCGGTGTTGGAGCTGTTCCTGGTCCAGGGCCTGGGGAACGCTGAGCACGCGGGCGGCCGGGACTCCCGCCGCGTTGAGATCGCGTTCCCACTCGGCGGCGGGGCGCCGGGACAGGGCCGTGTTGAGTTCGGCGTTGAGTTCTGCGCGATGGATCTTGCGCTGTTCACGCTCCCGGAAGCGCGGATCGGCGGCGAGGCGCGGTGCCCCGACGAGCCGGCACAGCGTCTCGAACTGGAGTTGCTGGTTCGCGGCGATGTTGAGGGGGCCGTCGAGCGTCTCAAAGGTGCCCGACGGGGCGGCGGTCGGGTTCTGGTCGCCCAGTGGCTCCGGTGGTATGCCGCTGACGAGGTAGTTCGACACCGCCCACCCCATGGTGGACATCGAGGCCTCGAGCATCGAGACGTCGAGTCTGCTGCCGCGGCCGGTCCGCTCGCGCTGGAGCAGCGCGGCACTGATGGCAAGGGCGGCCATCAGGCCGCCGGCCGTGTCGCAGACCGGGAAGCCGATGCGCTGCGGGGCCGTCTCGGAGGTGCCGGTGATGCTCATCATCCCGGTCAGGCCCTGGATGATCTGGTCGTACGCGGGTGCCTCGCTCATCGGGCCGCTGTGGCCGAAGCCGGAGATGGAGCAGTAGACGAGCCGCGCGTTGATCCGGGCGAGAGCGTCCGGACCGTACCCCATGCGTGCGAGCACTCCCGCCCGGAAGTTCTCCAGAAGAACGTCGGCCCCCGTGAGCAGGTCCTCGAAGACGGCGCGGTCCGCGGTGTCCTTGAGGTCGAGCTCGAGCGACTTCTTGCCCGCGTTCTGCGCGAGGAACGAGGCCCCGATGCTGTCCCGGTTCAGTGACGTGTCGGGGCCGAGATTCCGGGCGAGGTCGCCCTGACCGGGACGCTCGATCTTGACCACCTCCGCGCCCAGAAGCATGAGTTGATAGCTGCAGTAAGGGCCGGCCAGTACGTTCGTCAGGTCAAGAACGCGTACCCCGTCGAGTGGTCGTACGTCCATGAAACATCTCCTTCCGGGCGCCGACTCGCGGCGCGTCCTACCGGCGGATGGGTCAGGTGTGCGGCCCCAGCGGGTGGGAGAAACCCTGTGAGGCGATCCGCGCGGCGACCTCCAGGAGGTCCTGCGCGAACGGTTCGATCGCCGTGGCCGGAATGCGCGCGCTGGGGCCGCTGAGGGAGAGCGAGGCGACCACCACACCTGATTGCGTGCGGATGGGTACGGCTACGGCGGTGAGGCCAACGTCGCGTTCACCCTGGCTGGCAGCGAAGCCGTTCTCCGCGGCCTCGTCGGCCCACAGCCTCAACTGCTGGGTGTGCGTGACGCCGTGCGGTGATGCGGCCGCGACGCGTTGCAGCAGCCCGTCCGTAGCGCCGATGAGCAGCACCTTGGACGACGCGCCCGCCCACAGCGGCAGTTCGTCGCCGACCCGTACTACGTGCCGCAGCGGCTGAGGGCTCTCCTGCTGGGCCACGCACACCCGGTGGATGTCGCGCCGGATCATCAGGTTGGCCGTCTCGCCTCTGCGGTCGGCCAGTTCCCGCAGGAGCTTCTGCGTGTCGGCGGGCAACTCCCAGCTGGTGTGCGCGAGATGAGCCCATCGCCACAGACCGGGACCGGCCGTGTAGCCGCCGGGTGTCGCCCACAGCAGTCCGTACTGCTCCAGGGTCTGCACCAGGCGCACCACGGTGGTCTTGGGCAGGCCCGTGGCATCGACCATGTCCCTTAGGGGCACAGTGGGCTGATCTTCAGTCAGCAACGACAGGATGTCCAGGGCGCGGCGCACACTGCGTACTCCGCTCTGGCCTTGCTCGGGCTCCATGCTGTCTCCTTCGCGGATCAGGGGGTGGCCGCCGCCCGGCGGGCGTGGCTCTGGTGCGACAGCTTCCACCAGCTCGGCTCTGCGGGGAAATCGCGGTTCGGAACTTCCTGACGCCGACCTATTGCCACGGCCTCTCGGCGCCCGTACGTTACACGCCAGTCCACAGAGCAGTCCACGGAAACCGCTAGATGGTTTTTTCTGGAGACGTGATGCTGGAAGATCTCCTCAAGGCCGCCGACGCATCCGATGTCGTCGACGCGCCGCCCTTCATATCCGGGACGTGGGGTGGCGAGGGTCCGCCCCTGGAACGCACCGGTCCCTACCTCAGACGCACCGTCAGCCGTGCCACCACCTCGACAACAGCAGAGATCGACACCGCACTTCAGCAGGCCGGCCGCTACGCCGAGCAGGTCGCCTCACTCGCCCCCGCCGCGCGCGCCCAGATCCTGGAGACCGCCTCCCGGACGGCGTCCGCCCACCGCGACCGGCTCGCCCGCCTGCTCGCCCTCGAACTCGGCAAGCCCCTCAAGGACAGCCGTACGGAGATCGACCGCGTCGCCTCGACCTTCGCGGTCTGCGCCGCGGAGGCCCGCCGCATCGACGGCGAGAACCTCCCGGTCGCAGGCTGGAACACCGGCATCGGCAACACCGCCCTCACCTACCGCGCCCCGGCCGGCGTGGCCCTGGCCATCACCCCGTTCAACGCGCCCGCCAATCTGCTCGCCCACAAGCTGGGCGCCTCGTTCGCCGCAGGCAACACCACGCTCGTCAAGTCGCCGCCCCAGGCACCCGCCGCATCGGCCGCCGTCGTGGCGGTCCTCCTGGAAAGCGGCATGCCCCACCAGGCGGTCCAACTCCTGCACGGCGGCGGGGAAGTGGGCGCCGCGCTGTGCGCCGGCGACGAGGTGAGCGTCATCAGCTTCACCGGCAGCGCCGCCACAGGAGCCGCCGTGGCCAGGGCGGCCGGAGCCAAACGGCTCGCCCTCGAACTCGGCGGCAACGCCGCCACCATCGTGTGCGAAGACGCCGACGCCGAGTCGGCCGCCGCACTCTGCGCCAGGAACGGCTACAGCAACAGCGGCCAGAGCTGCATCTCCGTCCAGCGCGTCTACGTCCACCGCAGCCGCTTCGACACCTTCCTCGACGCCTTCACCGCTGCGGTCGACGCCCTCGTCGTCGGCGACCCGCTCGACGAGGACACCGACGTCGGATCGATGGTCGACGAGGACGCGGCCGAGCGCGTCGTGCGCTGGTCGAAAGAGGCCGCTGGCCTCGGCGCGCGGGTGATCCGGGGCGGAACCCGCGACGGTGCCACCGCTGCTCCCACGATCATCGCCGACCCGCCTGCACACGCCTCCGTGGTCGTCCACGAAGTGTTCGGCGCCCTCGTCGCCGTCATCCCTTTCGACGACTTCGACACGGTCCTGGACGCCTGCAACGCAAGCCGCTACGGGCTGCAGGCCGGCCTGTTCACCTACGACATCACCCGGATCCTCACCGCGTGGCGGCGCCTCCAAGTCGGCGGTCTGATCGTCAACGGATCCTCCAACTACCGCCTGGATCACGTGCCGTTCGGCGGTGTGAAGGACTCCGGTTTCGGTCGTGAGGCCCCCCGCTGGCTCATCGACGACTACACCGTCGTGAAGACCCTCATGCTGCGCGGGCTGTCCGTCTGGGGCGAGCACCGCGAGCTGCCCAAGGAGAACACGTGAACACTGTCTCTGCGGCGGAAGCCCTCGTCACTCAACTCGAGTCCTACGGAGTCGAGTACGTCTTCGGCACCTGCGGCCACACCAACATCGCTCTCTTGGACGCCCTCGGCCCCAGCTCGATCACATTTGTCATCGCACGCCACGAGCAAGCGGCCGCGCATGCCGCGGACGGGTACGCCCGCGCCACCGGCCGCCCCGGAGTCCTGCTCACCCACGTCGGCCCGGGCATGATGAACGCCGTCACCGGAGTGGCCACCGCCGCCCTCGACTCCGTTCCCCTCGTCGTCATCACCGGAGACGTCCCCTCCTATTACTACGGGCGCCACCCGCACCAAGAGGTCAATCTCCACGCCGACGCCGACCAGACGGCCATCTACCGGCCGTTCTGCAAGCGCACCTGGCAGGTCCAGCGCGTCCAGGATCTGCCGCGCGTCACCGAGCGCGCCTTCTGGACGGCCGCAAGCGGCCGGCCCGGCACCGTTCTTGTCAACATCCCCATGGACCTGTTCAACCGTCAGGTCGCGCGGTACGACGGAGACCACCCGCTACCCGGACACCAGGGCGCGGCAGACCTGGACGAGGCGACCGCCGACCGGATCGCGCAGGCCCTGCTGGAGGCGGAGCGCCCGCTCCTCTACTTCGGCGGAGGCATCCGCAGTCCGCAGGCCCGTGCCGCGCTCCTGCGGCTTGCCGAACACCTCGACATCCCGCTCGCCCACTCCCTCATGGGCAAGGGCATCGTCCCCGACCAGCACCCGCTGCTCCTGGGCATGCCCGGCTTCTGGGGCCTGGAGACCACCCACGATTACACCAAGGGCGCCGATGTCGTGCTCGCGCTGGCCACCCGCTTCGCCGAGACGGACGCGAGCTCGTGGGAGAGCACCTACACCTGGAACTTCCCGCCCAGCAAACTCATCCAGATCGACATCGACCCCGCCGAGATCGGCCGCAACTACCCAGTCCACATAGGCGCCGTCGCCGATGTAGGACTGGCGCTCGACAGCATCACCGCCGCCGTGCTCTCCCGCCGGGACGAGCCCGTCACCCGAGCCGCCGTGCGGGAAACGATCGCCGCCGCCCGCAGCAGCGTGTTCGACGCCGCCAGGACCGCGGGCCGGAGCGACGACTTTCCCCTGCGCCCGCAGCGCATCCTCGCCGACCTGCGCGACACCCTGCCCGAGGACGCGGTGCTCGTCACCGACGTCGGCTGGAACAAGAACGGCGTGGCCCAGTGCTACGAACTGCCCGAGCAGGGCCGCTTCATCACCCCCGGCGGGGCCTCCACGATGGGCTTCGGCCCGGCCGCAGCAGTGGGCGTGCAGATCGCCCAGCCCGACCGTGTCGTGGTCGCCCTGATCGGTGACGGCGGCATGAGCGCCCAGCTGCCCGCCGTCCCGATGGCTGTCGAGCAGGGCGCGCCGGTCATCTTCGTCGTGATGAACAACCGCGCCCACGGCACCATCGCCGATCTCCAGGCCTCGTCGTTCGGACGCTCCTACGGATGCGAGTTCACCGACGCCGAAGGACGTTCCTACAGCCCCGACTTCGCCAAGTACGGCGAGGCGTGCGGAGCCGACGGCTACGCCGTCAGTTCCCCGGCCGACCTGCGCAAGGCACTCGAGAACGCCCTCGCCCGCCGCCGCCCCGCCGTCCTCGACGTACCCATGGTGAACGAACCGGTGCCCACGCCCGGCCACTGGAACATCAAGGACATCTACGCCGGACGCTTCCCGGCCGACACGGTCTGACCCGACCCCGTCCCGCGCCCGCAGCACCCCGCCAGTCGCATCGACAGGCCGGCGAGGGACGCGTCGCCTCCCCCCACGTATCCGCATTCGCCCCCCGTCTCATACGAGGTGACCGCCATGACCCGCCCCGCTCTGCCGTCAGCACCACGCACCCTTCTCGTCGGAACCGTCGCGCTGCTGGCAACAGTGACGGCCTGCAGCGCCCCCGGAGAGTCGGACACCAAAGCAGGCTCCGACTCGGGCCCCATCAAGATCGCCGTCGTCAACGCCCGCAGCGGCCAGCTCTCCTCACTGGGGGAGTGGGAGTACCGGGGGGCCAAGCTCGCCATCGACGAGTGGAACAAGAAGGGCGGCATCAAGGGCCGCAAGATCCAGATGAAGTCCTTCGACGACCAGGGCGACCCCACCACCGGCACCAACCTCGCACGCAAGATTGCCGGCGAGAAGTACGTCGCCATGATCGGCACGGCGGAGAGCGCCGTCACCATCGCCATGGCCCCCGTGCTCAAGCAGGAGGAGATCCCCAACATCACCTCGGGGCAGGCCGACGGACTAGTCGCGCAGAAGAGCCCCTTCCTCTTCCTCAACGGCCCCACGAGCACGACGTACGACAGCACCCTCGCGAAGTTCCTGATCCAGGAAAAGGGCCTCAAGAAGATCGCGATGATCAGCAACAACGGTTCCTTCGGCAAGGGGGAGCACGACGCCTTCGCCAAGGCCGTCAAGGACCTCGGCGTCACACCGGTCACCGATCAGGTCGTTACCACCGACCAGAAGGACTTCAGCGCCGCCCTCACCAAGATCCGCTCCGCGAAGCCGCAGGTCGTCTTCATCGGATCGGAAGAGGTCGAAGCCGGCCTCATCGTCAAGCAGGCCAGGGACCTGGGCATCGACGCCCCCTTCGCGGGCGCCGCCCCACAGGGCACGCCGGTCTTCATCGACACCGCGGGGAAGGCCGCCGCCGAGGGAACCTTCGTCAGCTCCCCCTACCTCAGCAACGAGGTCAGCCCCGCCGCGCAGAAGTTCGCGGGCGCCTACAAGGCCGCCTACGGCGTCGAGGCGGAACTCCACGGAGCCAAGGCGTACGACGGCACGAACATCCTGCTCACCGCACTGAAGAGCAGCGACGGCGCCACCGGCAAGAAGCTCGCCGACGCCATACGCGCCACCGACTACGACGGGCTGCTGGGCCACTTCCGGTACGGCGAGGAGGGTGTCGGCATCACCAAGACCACCATCGGCGTCATCCGCGACGGCAAGCTCGTCGAACAGAAGTGAGGATGCCGTGCAGGACACCTTCCAGACCCTCGTCAGCGGGCTCAGCCTCGGAGCCGTCTACGCGCTGGTCGCCATGGGATTCTCCCTCGTCTACCGCACGATGGGCCTGGTCAACTTCGCTCACGCCGACATCGCGATGATCGGGGCTTACGCCGCGTCCACCTTCTACCTCACCTCCCGACTCCCCTTCGCCGTCGCCATGGTGGTGTCCATCGTCATCACCGGCGCCATCGGACTGGTCATCGAACGGGTTCTGCGTCCTTTGGAGAACAAGGACTTCGACCTGATGCTGATCGGCACCATCGGCTTCGGCATTGTGCTGCAGGCGGTCGCCATCCTCATCTGGGGGACCACAGGACGTGCGGTCCCCTCGCCCCTGCGCTCCGCACCACTGGACATCCTCGGCATCCGCGTACGTACCTATGACCTGCTCGTCATGGGCGTGGCCGCACTCGCCGTCGTCGCTCTCGGCTTCTTCCTCTCGCGGACCAAGCGCGGCGCCGCCATGCAGGCCGTCGCGATGGATCACGACGCGGCCACCGCGGTGGGCATCAACGTCGGCCGCAGCAACGCCCTCGCCTTCGCCATCGGCGCGGGCCTGGCCGCACTGGCCGGCGGACTGGTCGGACCCATGCTCTACGTGGACGCGTCGCTCGGCGGCGCCCTCGGCATCAAGGGCTTCGCCGCGGCCATGCTCGGCGGATTCGGGTCCATCAACGGCGCCGTGGTCGGCGGCATCGCCATCGGGGTCCTCGACTCCTACGCCGCCGGCCACTTCCAGGGCTACTCGGTCCTGGTCACCTTCCTGGTCTTCACGGCCACGATCATGATCCGGCCGACGGGAATCTTCGGCGAAAGGACGGTCAGCCGCGCATGAAGCCACGCGTCGCAGCAGTCGCCGCGATCGTCATCGCGGCCTGGGCCCTGCCCTACGGCCTGGACAGCTACACCATCCACGTCGTCAACATCGCCCTCATCTACGCCCTGCTCGCCATCGGCATGGGCCTGGCCATGGGAATCTCCGGCCAGATCAACCTCGCCCAAGTCGCCTTCTTCGGCGTCGGCGCCTACGGCATCGCCATCCTCACCACCCACTCCGGATACGGATTCTGGGCAGCCGCCGTGCTCGCCCTCCTGGCCGCCGTCGCGGTCGGCCTGTTCGTCGGCCTCCCCGCCCTGCGCATGCAGTCCCACTACCTCGGGATCGTCACCCTCGGCCTGGCACTCGGATTCATCAACTGGATCACCAACGCCACCATCACAGGCGGCGCCGACGGCATATCCGGAATCCCGGTGCCCACCCTCCCCGGCATCGACCTCTCCAGCGAGTACCTCTACTACTACCTGGAAGCCATCGTCTTCGCCGTCGGCCTGTTCTTCGGCCTCTTCGTCGTCCACACCGCCCTGGGCCGACGTCTGCGAGCGATGCGGGACGACTCCCTGGCAGCGGGTGCCATGGGAGCCGAGATCCCGCTCCTGCGGATGACGGCATTTCTGCTCGCCAGCCTCTACGGCGGACTCGCCGGAATCCTCTACGGCGGCCTCATCCGCTACGTGGCGCCCGAGACCTTCTCCATCAGCAACATGTTCATCCTTCTCGCCATGGTCATCATCGGCGGCCGCCGCTCCCTCGTCGGATGCGTGGTCGGCGCGATCGGCCTGACACTCGTACGGGAGTGGCTCTCGGACTTCTCCACCTACGCCCAACTCGGATACGGCGTCGTCGTCGTGCTCATGGTCGTCTTCGCGCCCACCGGCCTGGCCGGCGTCCCCGCACGCCTTCGCGACCTGTACCGGCGCCGCCGCGGCCACCGCACCACTCGCGCCGAACTCCGCTCCTTCACCCCGTACGAGCCGGTCGAGTACACCTCGCACCAGCAGCCGGTGCTGCTCCAGATCGACGCGGTGACCAAGCAATTCAGGGGACTACGAGCCCTGGACGAGGTCTCACTCTCCGTGGGCGCAGGCGAGATCCGAGGCATCGTCGGCCCCAACGGCTCGGGCAAAACGACCCTGTTCAACGTGATCAGCGGCTTCTACCGGGCCACATCGGGATCGGTGTGCTTCGCCGACACCGAGACCACCACGGCACGCCCTTACGCTCTGTCGCTGGCCGGAATGGCACGTACCTTCCAAAACCTGCGTCTGTTCGGGCAGTTGACGGTCCGCGAGAACATCCTCGTCGCGCTCGACCGGTCCCGGACCCGTGCGATCTGGCGGTACGCCGTATGGCAGCCGGGCGTCGTGGCGCAGGAACGGCGACTGCGTGCCGCGGCGGACGAGACCCTCGACCGCTACGGTCTGGGTGACTTCGCCGAGGCGGCACCCACCTCGCTGCCCTACGGCATCCAACGCCGCATTGAAATCGCCCGCGCCATGGCCAGCAAGCCGCGCCTGCTCCTTCTCGACGAACCGGCGGCGGGGCTCAACGGCGAGGAGGTCCAGCAACTCGTCAGAATCGTCCGCTCGATCCGCGACAGCGGCACCACGGTCGTTCTCATCGAGCACAACATGGGCCTGGTCATGTCGCTGTGCGAAAAGGTCACGGTCCTGTCCAGCGGCAAGATCATCGCGGAAGGTACGCCACAGGAAGTCGTCGCGGCCCCCGAAGTCATCGAGGCCTACCTCGGGGACTCCGAACTGAGCGAGCTGGGCCTGGACGAGACGGCGGGCGCCGATCCCTCGGTCACCCCAGGGCCGGGCCGCACCAAGGAGGCCACCTCGTGATCGCCACCGACACGCGCCAGGTGTCCCGTCTGACCGTCGAGGACCTGAGCGTGCACTACGGCGGGGTCTGCGCCGTCAGCAACATCGGATTCACCGTAGAACCCGGCGAGTCCGTCGGCATCATCGGCGCCAACGGCGCAGGCAAGACCTCCACCCTGAAAGCGCTGATGGGTCTCGTCCCACGCACCACGGGCCGCATCAGCCTGGGGAGCCATGACCTGTCCAAGGCCAAGGCGCGGGACATGGTCCGCCACGGCATCGGTTACGTACCCGAAGGACGACACGTCTTCCCGGGCCTGCCGGTGGAGAAGAACCTGCTGCTGGGCGCCTACGCGCGCCCCTGGAACAAGGACACCCACCACCAACTGGACGAGATCTACGCTCTCTTCCCCGTCCTGGGGGAGATGCGTAACCGCCTGGCCGGCGCACTCTCGGGCGGCCAACAGCAGATGCTCGCCATCGGCCGGGCCCTGATGAGCCGACCGAACCTGCTCATCCTCGACGAGCCGTCGATGGGCCTGTCCCCGAAGCTCGTCGGCAACATCCTGGACGTACTGTTGAAGCTCCGCCAGGAAGGCCTGAGTCTGCTGCTGGTGGAGCAGAACGCCAAACTCACCTTCGGAGTCACCAGCCACTGCATCGTCATGGAGAACGGCGAAGCCGCGATGACCGGAACCTCGTCCGCGCTCAGTCACGATCCGCGTGTTCGGGAGGTCTACCTGGGCCTGTGAATCAGGTCCGCTTGGCAGCCACAGGAAATCGAAGCAGGACGGCTTCCCGCACGCGGCCCGCCCTGATATTGATTTACGAACTAGTTAGTACATTGCCTGTGGAGTCGCCGTGGCCCAGAACTCGTACCTCCTCGCTCTCGTCGGAGCGGGCATCGCAAGGTCCCTCAGCCCCGAACTCCATGAGCGTGAGGCCCAACGGCATGGCGTGCGCTGCCTCTACCGGCTTCTGGACGTCGAACTGCCACAGGATGCGCCCGGCGAACACCTCCAGGACCTCGTGCGATCCGCCAGCCTGCTCGGCTTCGCCGGCCTGAACATCACCCACCCCTACAAGCGCCTCGTGATGCCGCACATCTATGAACTCGCCCCGTCGGCGCTGCGGGTGGGCGCCGTCAACACGTTGGTGTTCAGGCCGGACGGCACGACCGTCGGCCACAACACGGATCTGGCCGGATTCGCGGCGGCGTTCGCACGAGGCCTGCCCGGCGTGCGTCTGGGGCAGGTGGTGCAACTGGGCGCGGGCGGTGCCGGAGCGGCGGTCGCCCACGCGTTCCTCGACCTCGGAGTCCAGCGCCTGTCGATAGCCGACCCCTGCGCCGACCGTGCCCACGACCTGGCGAAGGACCTGAACGAAGCCGCTGGTGCGAACTGGGCCGAGGGGTGCACGGCGGGGGAAGCGGAGGCCAGGACGCAAGAGGCCGACGGCCTCGTCAACGCCTCGCCCATCGGCACCGAGCACCACCCTCGTCTCCCTCTGGACCCAAAGGCGTTGCATGCGGGCCTCTGGGTGGCGGACGTCAACTATCACCCGCTCCGGACGCCGCTCCTGCATGCGGCCAGTGCGTTGGGATGCGCAGTTCTGCACGGCGGAGGGATGCTGGTCCACCAGGCAGCCGCCTCGTTTCGCCTCTTCACCGGACTGGAGCCTAAGGCATCTCACATGCTCGCGGACTTCGCCGACCTGACCGCTGACCGGTTGGCCCACTCGTGACCGACCGTCGTGTCGACACCGTCGGGGCGAGCCCAGGTTGTCACTGCGCGATCGTGATGGCTAATTCCAACTGTCATGCTGCCAGGCGGAGTCACGCACAGGCGGAGCTGCTGCGCCGGGAGGCCCGCTGGAGGTCGCGGCGGCGGAGGTGAGGTGGGCCCTGCGCGCCCACGACTACGCGGCGGCCGCCGCGTGCACCGCCGAACTGCCGGCGGGCATCGCGGCGGCCTGTGGACGCACGGCTCTCGCGGTCGAACTGCTGTGCAGCGGGGATGCGTTGCGCGACGGCCACCGCGGCGGCGCCGCCTACTGCGCACCGGTGCGCCGCCGCTGCGAGACGGCGCTGCGCGAAGTCGTCAGGGACGAGCGCACCACCGCGTGACCCCGGGCGCGTGGCCTGCACGGGTCATAGCAGAAAACCCGCGGGGAATGGGTCGGTCGGGTCGAGATGGAACTGCGAGGTCCCGGTGACCCAGGCTCGGCCCGTGATGGACGGCAGCACCGCGGGGCGCGTCCCGACCGTCGTCTCGCCGAGCAACCGGCCCGTGAACCGCGTCCCGATGAACGACTCGTTCACGAACTCGTCGCCGAGGCCCAGCTCCCCGCGCGCGTGCAGCTGCGCCATCCGCGCGCTGGTCCCTGTGCCGCAGGGGGAGCGGTCGAACCAGCCGGGATGGATGGCCATGGCGTGCCGGGACAGTTCGGCGGTCGAGCCGGGCGCCTTCAGATAGACGTGATGGCAGCCGTTGATGTCGTCCCGTTCCGGGTGCACCGGCCGGGCGCGTTCGTTCACCGCGTCCATGATCGACAGTCCCGCGGCGAGCAGGTCCTGCGCCCGGGAGCGGTCGAACGGCAGCCCCAGGTGGGCGAGTTCGACGATTGCGTAGAAGTTGCCGCCGAAGGCCAGGTCGTAACCCACCTCGCCGAAGCCGGGCACCTCCACCTTCTGGTCGAGGGCGTGGGCGAACGACGGCACGTTCTCGATCGTCACCGCCGTCGCCGCGCCGTCCTCCACCGCCACCGACGCGACGATGAGCCCGGCGGGGGTGTCGAGCCGGATCGTCGTGACCGGTTCGACGACGGGCACCATCCCCGTCTCGACGAGGACGGTCGCGACGCCGATCGTGCCATGGCCGCACATCGGCAGTAGCCCGGACACCTCGATGAACAGCACGCCGTAGTCGGCGTCGGGGCGGGTCGGCGGCTGCAGGATCGCGCCGCTCATCGCGCTGTGGCCGCGCGGCTCGTACATCAGAAGGGTGCGTATGTCGTCGCTGTGCTCCATGAAGTGGAGCCGGCGCTCGGCCATGGTCGCACCGGGGATCGTCCCTACCCCGCCGACGATCACCCGCGTGGGCATGCCCTCGGTGTGCGAGTCGACGGCATGGAGCGTACGACGGGACCTCACTTGTACCCCTTGGAGAGGACGGCCTCGGTGTCGGCGGTGATGCGTTCCACCAGCTTCGGGGCGAGCGGAAGGCGCGGCGGACGGCACGGGCCGCCCTTGAGGCCCGCGATGTCCATCGACAGCTTGATCGACTGGACGAACTCGACCTTCGAGTCCCAGCGCAGCAGCGGATGCAGATCCCGGTACATCGGCAGCGCCCTGGCCAGGTCGGCGGGGTCGCCGGACGTGGCCAGGCGGTAGAGCTCGACCGTGGACTCGGGAACCATGTTCGGATACCCGGCGATCCAGCCGGTGGCCCCCGCGAGACCCAGCTCGACGAGCACGTCGTCGGCGCCGATCAGCAGATCGAGGCCCGCCGCCAACTCGCTGATCTGGTAAGCCCGTCGGACGTCACTGCTGAACTCCTTGACGCCCACGATCGTGCCCTCGTGGTACAGCTCGGCGAGCAGCTCGGGCGTCAGGTCGACCTTGGTGTCGAACGGGTTGTTGTACGCGACGACCGGCAGGCCCACCTTGGCGACCTCGCGGTAGTGCGCGACGACGGCCTGCGGCTCGGCACGGAAGGTGTTCGGCGGCAACAGCAGGAGCGACGTGGCGCCGGCCTCGGCGGCCTGTTCGGCCCAGCGGCACGCCTCCATCGAGCCGTATGCGGCGACCCCCGGCATGACGCCGAACCCGTCGGGCGCCGCCTCGACCGCAGTCTCCACGACGCGGGCCCGCTCTTCGGCGGTCAGCGTCTGGTACTCGCCGAGTGAACCGTTGGGCGCCACCCCGTCGCAGCCGCCCGCGGCGAGGAACCGCACGTGCTCGGCGAACGCGTCGTAGTCGACCGAGAGATCGTCATGGAAGGGGAGCGCCGTCGCGACATGGACGCCGTGCCAGGGCGTGGCGGGACTGAACATGCTGATGTCTCCTTGTGAAACGTGAAGGTGCGGGGGCGTGGCGGGTGCGGGCGCCGATAGGCGGTCCGGTTCAGGACGTCGACCCGGCTGCCGTCATCCATTTCTCCAGGCCCGAGGCGTCCAACGGCAGTGCAGCGGACAGCACTTCGGAGCCTTGCGGGGTGACCAGGATGTCGTCCTCGATCCGTACGCCGATGCCGCGCAGCTCCGGCGGAACGGTGAGGTCGTGCGCGTGGAAGTACAGGCCGGGCTCGACCGTGAGCACCATCCCGGGGGCCATGTCGGCGCCCAGGTAGGCCTCGTCGGCGGCGCGCGCGCAGTCGTGGACGTCGAGGCCGAGGTGGTGGCCGATGCCGCACACCAGGTAGCGGCGGTGGTGCTGGCCGGTGTCGGAGAGCGCCTCGTCGACGGAGACCGGCAGCAGTCCCCAGTCGGCGAGGCCGTGCGCGATCACCTCCATGCAGGCGTGGTGGAAGTCGGAGAACCGGCGGCCGGGGCCGACCGCGGCGAGACCGGCCCGGTGCGCCTTCTCCACCAGGTCGTGCACCTGCCGCTGGGCGGTGGAGAACCGTCCCGAGGTGGGGAACGTGCGGGTGACGTCGGCGGTGTAGTGGCTGTGGACCTCGACGCCCATGTCGAGCAGGAGCAGTTCGTCGGGCAGGACCGGGCCGTCGCAGCGCACCCAGTGCAGCGTCGGGGCGTGCCGGCCGCTGCCGACGATCGACGCGTAGCCGGGGCCGTTGCCGTACGCGCGGGCGTAGCGGTCGAAGGTGCCCTGCAGCCAGCGCTCCCCGGGGCCCTCGATCGCGGCGGGTATCTCCCGGACGACCGCGGCGAAGCCCCCGACGGTGCGGTCCACCGCCCGCCTCAGCTGCCCGATCTCCCAAGGGTCCTTGAACATGCGAAGCTCGGCCAGCGTGCGGCCGACCTCCTCGTCGGCGGTCACCTGCTCGGTGAGCTCGGCCAGGGGACGGACGTCGATGCCCAGCGCCTTCGACCAGTCGTCGAAACCGGGCGCGGCCCCCACCCACAGCTCGCCATACCGGGCGTCGCGCCAGAATCCCTGCTCGCCGGGGTAGGCGGGCGGCGGTATGTAGAGAGTGGCGTCGCCGGACCGGAGCACCACGACCGCGTTCTCGACGGCGCAGCCCGTCACCCAGTAGAAGTCGCTGTCCGGGCGGAAGTCGTACGCTGTGTCGTTGCTGCGCACCGGCGCCTCGCCGGCGGCCAGCACGACGGTTCTGCCGGGCAGGGCCTCGGCGAGCCGGGCCCGATGCTCGGCGGCCGCTTCCGGGGCGCCGGGGACGACGGGTGCGGTGCGGTCGGGCGTGCCCCAGCCCGTGCCCATGTAGGTGTTGAATGCCGGGATTTCGGTCAGCTTCGGGGGCCTGCCCTCACGCATCGGTGATCTCTCCTCCTGCGTCGCGCACCAGCTCGTGGAGGCGGGTGAAGACCCGCCCGTCGCGGATGCCGTCGTGTTCGTACTCGTTGGTGACCCAGGTCTGCACGTTGCCGACCCGGGCGGCCGTGTCCAGCTGCAGGCCGGCGTCCACGTACATGTCGTCGTAGTAGACGGCGGCGGCGAGGGGGACCTCGTTGGCGGCCAGCCGGTCGAGGTCGTACAGCGGCGGCCACTCCGTGCGCTCGGCCAGCAGTTCCACCGCCCCTTGGAACGGCCGCAGTTCGGCGATCTCCGCGAACATCCAGGGATACATCATCTCGCCGGTGAACAGAAGCGGCCGGGCATCCTCGGCGAACCCCGGATGCCGGGCCAGCTCGGCCTGCGCCGCCCATCCGGTGGCCCCGGCGCCGTGCCCGTAGATGCTCTCCTGGAGCGCAGCGAACAGCGGGTTATCGCTGTACGACGTGCGGGCCAGCACCTGGTGCAGGAACGCCGCCGAGAGCTCGTCGCCGCTGAACGCCTCGTCGAGCAGCCAGTGCATCCGCTCGTGGCCCGGCTTCATGCCGAAGTCGATGCCGAGCGACTGCAGCCGCCGTACGGTCAGCACATCCCCGTCCGGCAGCCGCACGTCGCCCGCGGCCAGCCGGTCGGCGATCCGGTCGACGTTCTCGACCTGGTGCGGGTAACGCCGGTAGAACAGCTCGTTCTTCGCTGCCACCCGTGGATACGTACGCCGGTAGACCTCGGCGGCCGACGGGTCGAGGCCGGGCAGCCCGCCGGTGACGTAGCAGGCGCTGAGCCCCTCGGGGACCCGCGACAGATACGTCAGGGTCAGGAAGCCCCCGTACGACTGGCCCAGCGTCGCCCAACGCCGGCCCCCGTACAGGGTCTTCCGTACGTGCTCGTGGTCCGCCACGATCGCGTCGGCCCGGAAGCGGGCCAGGAAGTCCGCACCCTCGCGGGCGGACGCGAACGCGCTCATCCGGCGCCCGTCGACCCGGCTGCTGCGGCCCGTGCCGCGCTGGTCGACCAGGACCACCCGGTGTGTCTTCAGCGCCTTGCCGAGCCAGCCGCCGTGGTCCACAGGGCGCGGCCCCTTGCCGCCGGGGCCGCCCTGCAGATAGACGAGGCAGGGCAGGTCCTCGCCGGCCCGGGTGGGGGCGGCGAGGTCGCGGACGAAGACCTGGATCGTGCCCCGGGACGGGTCCGACCAGTCGAGCGGCACGTCGACCAGGTGCTCGCGCACCCGCATGCCGGGGATCGTGTATTCGACGGTCATGCGGTGGCCGCCTTCCGCTTGCGCTCCCACTCCGGATTGATCCGGGGTATCGCCGCCAGCAGCGTCTGCGTGTACGGGTCCTGCGGGTCGTCGAAGACCCGGTCGCACGGCCCCTGTTCGACGATCTTCCCCGTGCTCATCACCGCCACCCGCTGCGCGATCCGCCGGACCACGGCGAGGTCGTGGGCGATGAAGATGTACGAGAATCCGCTCTCCCGCTGCAGCCGCATCAGCAGCTCCAGGATCTGCGCCTGCACCGACACGTCCAGCGCGGAGACGGCCTCGTCGCAGATCACCAGCTTCGGGTTGACCGCGAGCGCGCGGGCGATGCCGATGCGCTGCGCCTGCCCGCCGGAGAACTGCGCCGGATAGCGCAGCGCATGGTCGGGGTTGAGGCCGACCCGCTCCATGAGCTCCCGGGTGTGGGCCCGCCGGCCGCCCTTGGGCGCGATGCCCTGGTAGTCGAGCGGCGCCATGAGGATGCGCTCGACGGTGTGCCGCGGGTTGAGCGACGAGAACGGGTCCTGGAAGACGACCTGCACATCGGCGCGGTAGCGGGCGAGCTGCGCACTCGTGGCGTGGGTGATGTCCTCGCCTTCGAACTCCAGGGTGCCCGCGCTCGGTTCCATCAGCTTGGCGGCCATCCGCGCGCTGGTGGACTTGCCGCTGCCGGACTCGCCGACCAGCGCGAGGGTCTCGCCGAGCCGCACGTCGAAGCTGACGCCGTCCACGGCCGTGAACTCGCTCTTGCGGCCGTAGAGACCGCGGGTCGTGAACCGCTTGATCAGGTCGCGGGCGCTGAGCAGTACCTCACTCATGCGATCACCTCGTCGGCGGGAAGGTTTTCCTCGGGCAGGGCGTCGTCGATCCGCGGGATGCTGTCGAGCAGCTTGCGCGTGTACACGTGCTCGGGCGCCGAGAAGATCCGCTCGGCACTCCCGTACTCGACCTGCTCGCCCTGGCACATCACCAGCACCCGGTCCGCGATCGAGCTGATCACGGCGAGGTCGTGGGTGATGAAGACCATCCCGGTACGGGTCGTGTCCTGCAGGCCGGCGAGCAGGCGCAGGATCTGGGCCTGGACGGTGACGTCCAGGGCCGTGGTCGGCTCGTCGGCGATGAGCAGCGCGGGCGAGCAGACCAGCGCCATCGCGATCATGATGCGCTGCCGCTGCCCGCCGGAGAACTGGTGCGGGTAGTGGCCCACCCGGCTGCCGGGCTCCGGGATGCCGACCCGCTCCAGCGCCTCGATGGCGACCTGCCTGGCCTCCGCTCGCGAGGCGTCCCGGTGAGCCCGGTACATCTCCTCGATCTGCAGGCCGACGGTGTAGTACGGGTTCAGCGAGGACAGCGGGTCCTGGAAGATCATGGCCGCCTGCTCGCCCCGGATCTTGCGCATCTCCCGGTCCGTACGGCCGAGGAGCTCGACGCCGTCCAGCGTGACGCTGCCCTTCGTCACGGCCCCGCGCGGCAGCAGGCCCATGATGGCCAGGCTGGTCATCGACTTGCCTGAGCCGGACTCGCCGACGATGCCGACGGTCTCGTTGCGCCTGACCGTGAACGACACGTCCTTGACGACGTCCACGGGACCGCGCGTGGTCGGCAGGGTCACGGTGAGGTTCTCCACCGCAAGCAGCTCGCTCATCGGATCCTCACTCGCGGGTCGAGGGCGGTGTAGAGGAGGTCGACCACGACGTTGCCCATGACCACGAGGAAGGCCGCGAGCAGCGTGACCGCCATGATGACCGGCTGGTCGTTCTTCTCGATCGAGTCGGCGGCCAGCTTGCCGACACCGTTGAGGCCGTAGACGGACTCGGTGATGAGCGCGCCGCCGAGCAGGCTCGCGAAGTCCATCCCGAAGATCGTGACGACCGGGGTGAGCGCGGGGCGCAGCGCGTGCCGGCGCATCGTCAGCAGGGGCGAGAGGCCCTTGGACCGGGCGGTCCGCATGAAGTTCTCGGCCAGCGTGTCGATGACGTTCGCCCGCGTCAGCCGGGCGTACAGACAGGCGGCGCCGGTGGCGAGCACGATCCACGGCATGAGGTACGAGTCGAACCACAGCCCCGGATTGTCCGAGAACGCCACGGCCGACGGGAACGGCAGCAGCTTCAACTTGACCACCAGCAGGTACTGCAGCGCCAGCGCGAGCACGAAGTTGGGGACGCTCGCGCCGCCCAGGGTGAGGTTCATCGCGACCTTGTCCCACCAGGTGCCCTCCTTGACCGCGCTGAGCAGGCCCGCGGCGATGCCGACGAGCAGCCAGAGCGCGGCCGCGCCGACCGCGAGGGTGGCGGTGGCCGGCAGCCGCTCGATGATCATCCCCGTGACCGGCTGGCTGGTCTGGAACGAGTACCCGAGGCAAGGCGCCGCGCAGTGCACGAGGTCATTCCCGGACCCGTAGTCCCGCCCGGCGACGATGCCGGTCACGAAGTGCCAGAACTGGGTGAGAAACGGCTCGTTGATGCCGAGGGCATCCCGGATCTGCGAGACCCGGTCCGGCGTGCAGGTTTTCCCGCAGATCATCAGCGCGGGATCCGGCGACAGCTCGAAGAAGATGAGATAGGTGAACAGGCAGATCAGAAAGAGGATCAGTACGAGGCCGGCGAGCCGCCCGGCGAGATAGCGGGCCATCAGGCGGCCTCCCCTGCATCGGTGGCGGCCCGGACACGGTCGCCGAGCACGGTAAGGGACAGCACGGTCAGGAAGAGGAACAGGCCGGGGATCACGAAGTACAGGGGGTCCACGGCGTACCAGTGCACCGAGCTGGAGATCATCTGGCCCCAGGAGGCGGTCGGCGGGCTGACGCCCACGCCCAGGAAGGACAGCCCGGCCTCGGTGCCGATATAGCCGGGCACGGCGAGGGTGGTCATCACGATCAGCGAGCTGCGCAGGTTGGGCAGGATCTCCTTGAACACCAGGGCGCGCTTCGAGGCGCCCGAGGCGCGGGCGGCCTCGACGAAGTCGCGGCCCAGCAGGGTCAGAGTCTGGCCGCGCACCACCCGGGCTAGATAGGGCCAGCCGAAGAAGCTGATCACGGCGACCAGCAGCACCGACTTGTTGCCCGTGGGCAGCGACGACAGGATCGCGATCATGAAGATCAGGGCCGGGAAGGCCATGAGGAAGTCCATGACCCGGGAGATCACCTGGTCGACCCAGCCGCCGTAGAAGCCGGCGACCATGCCGAACACCACCCCGAGCAGTGTGGTGAGCACGGTCGCCGAGACGGCGATGCTGAACGAGACGCGCGCGCCGTACGCGATCCGCGCCAGGAGGTCGCGGCCGTTCTGCGGCTCGACGCCGAAGAGGTGGTCGGCGCTGACACCGCCGAACGACCCCTTGGGCAGGCCGCCGGAGTCGACGTCGATGGCCGCGGTGTCGAACGACGTCGGGCCGTGGCCCGTGACGGTGCTGATGAGCGGCGCGCAGACCGCCATCAGCACCATCAGGGCGATGAACCCGGCGCTGAGCATGGCGCCGCGGTCGTGGAGCAGGACCCCCATGATCCGCCGGCTCGCCGTCGGGGGCGCGCCGGGCGCGGTCGACGATGGACCGGCCTGCGCGTCGGGCACGATGGCAGTCGTCATCTGCGGCCTACTTTCCCGGGTCCTTGAGGCCGATCGACACGAGGTCGATGCCGCCGCTGAACGCCGCGCTCTGGTAGGCGCCCGCGATGTTGGAGCCGGGGACCATGGTGACCTTCTCGTAGGCGAGGGGGACGATCGGCGCCTGGGCCATGATCTGCTTGTCCAGCTCGCCGTACGCCTGGTTGGCGGCGTCCACGTCCTGCATGGCCGCGATCTCGTCGATGCGCTTGTTGATCGCCTTGTTGTCGATCTGAGCCAGGTTGGCGTTCGCGGTGGGGGTGATCCGGCGGCCGTCGAACAGCGGCGGCAGGAAGGTCGCGCCCGACGCCCAGTCGGGGCACCAGCCAGTGATGGCGAGGTCGTGCTGCTTGGCCGTGGAGCCGATCACCTCGTAGTACGTCGAGGTGTCAATGTTGTTGATCTCTATCTTGATGCCCAGCGGCTTGAGGGCCTCCTGGATCGCGACCGCCTCCGCCGTCGACTTGGCGTCCGGGCGGTTGTCCAGGGTGAGGCTGAAACCCTTCGACACCCCCGCCTCGGCGAGCAGCTTCTTCGCCTTCGCCACGTTGCGCGGGTAGGGATCGTACTCGCTGCGGCCGAGCATGGTCGGCGGCTGGATCGCGGTCCCCGCGGTGGCAAGCTGCTTGCCGCCGAGCGCGGCGACGACCGTCTTCTTGTCGATCGCGTACTCGATGGCCTGACGAACCCGCACGTCCTTGAGGTACTTCTTGGTCGTGTTCATCCCCATGTACGTGGTGCAGCCGCCGTACCCGGAGAGTGTGCGCGACTTCAGCTCCGGCGTCTTGATCCGCGACAGCGTCGAGGCCTGGATGCTGGGGGTGATGGCGTCGACGTCCTTGCCCTGCCCGGCGAGCATGCGCTCGTCCATGGTCGCGGCGTCAAGGCCGAAGGTCCACTCGAAGGCGTCCGGCTTGGCCGCGCGGATCTTGTCGGTCGACCGCTTCCACTTCGCGTTGCGGACCAGCTTGAGCGACGCGCCGTGCTTGTAGCTCGCCACCTTGTACGGGCCGGAGGAGATCGGCTTGGTGTCGAACGCATGCTTCGCGCCCGTGCCCTTCGGGAACGGCGTGAAGTTGGGCATGGTCAGCGCGCTGGGGAAGTCGGGGAAGGACTTCTTCAGATGGAAGACGACGGTCTTGGCGTCGGGAGTCTCGATCGAGTCGAGGTCACCGGACTTGTACGGGCCCTTGTAGCTGGCCGGCGCCTTGATGAGTTCCTTCGGGTAGGGCGAGCCCACGCCGTCGGGGTCCCAGGCGCGCTCGATGCCGAACTTCACGGCCTCGCTGTCGATCGGCGTGCCGTCCTCGAACTTCAGACCGTCCTTGAGGGTGAACTTCCAGGTCTTCGCGTTATCGGACGGCGTACCGAGGTCGGTCGCCAGGTCCGGGTGGACCTTCACGCCCTGGGCGCCGGTACCGGCGCCGAACGTGGTCAGGCCGCGGTAGATGAGCCGGTAGAAGTTGTTGACGCCGCCGTCCCACCCGGCGCTCGGGTCCAGGTGGGAGAAGTCGGCGTTGGCCAGGACATGGACGGTGCCGCCCGTGGCCGGGCCCTTCGATGCGCCACCGCCGGCGTCGGCGGCCGACTGGCCGCCCTCCCCGGAACAGGATGCGAGCAGCGTGCAGGCAAGCGCGGCGCCGAGGGCAGCCGTGGTTCTCCTCATGGTGCGCTCCTTGGATCGGTACGTTTCGATGACGTCGGGGGAAGTGCTCACTGGGCCCGAACCCAGACGCGCATGGCCTCGGGCCTGCGGTTGCCCCACAGGAAGTAGGGGACGAGGGTCACCTGAGCGGTCCCGGCCGGTTCGGCGGCGACGGGCTCGCCAGTGATCTCCGGATAGAGCTCGGCCGGCGGCACCGGCGCGACATCCGCCGTCAGACGCACGGCAACCTGTCCGGGCAGGCCGTCGGGCAACGCCGCGAGTTCGGCGTCGGCCAGACGGTCGACCGGGAGGACGAGATCGTCGACCGGGGCGGGGGAGTCCTGCTGCTCGACGCAGTAGACGAGCGGCCCGCGGGCGACGGCGACGGCGCCCCGGGTCGCGTCCAGGTAAGGGTGCGAGGCGTGGCCGCGTACCGGCATCGGCAGGTGCAGGCGCAGCGTGTCTCCCGCCGACCACTCCCGCTCGACGGTCAGCCAGCCGTCCTCGGCCGTGACGGTCTCGCCGTCCAGCGTGACGTCCCGGGCCCACGCGGGGATGTGCAGGCGGATCGCATACCGGCGGCCGGGCGCGCGTTCGACGGTGAGGCGCACGTCGCCGTCCCACGGATACGCCGTCTCGACGCTCACCGCGACGGCGTCCGTCTCGATGCGGCCCTCGGTGAACAGGGCGATGACCAGTTCGTCCGGGCGCTCGGCGGCCACGTAGTCGCCGAGCTGTGCCATCCACCGGACGATGTTGGGCGGGCAGCAGGGGCAGCCGAACCAGGAGCGGCGCAGCGCCTCGCCGCCGGTCTCGGCGCCGCTGCGCTGCTCGTGGTCGGGGCGCCGCTGGAGCGGGTTGTCGTAGAAGAAGGCCTGTCCGTCGGCCGAGAGCCCCACGGCGTAGGCGTTGAAGAGCACGCGCTCGAAGACGTCGAGGTACTTCGCGCTGCCCGTGGCCACGAACATGCGCCAGGCCCACTGCATGACAGCGATGGCGGCGCAGGTCTCGGTGTACGCGCGCTCGGACGGCAGCTCGTACCGGTCACCGATGGCCTCGTCGGAGTGCCGGCTGCCGAGCCCGCCCGTGAGGTACAGCTTGGTGGCGACCATGTCGTCCCAGAGCTTGTCCAGGGTCTCGAACAGGGTTCGGTCCTGCGTCTCCAAAAAAACGTCGGTCGCACCGGCGGCCAGGTACCCCATGCGCACCGCGTGCCCGGTGACCGTCGGGAGGTCACGGAAGGGCAGATGGTCCTGGAAGTAGTCGGGCGGGAAGACGCTGTGCCGCAGGTGTCCGTGCCCGCGGCGGTCCACGAACAGGCGGGCCTGGGTCAGATAGGCACGCTCACCGGTCTCCCGGTACAGCTCGACCAGGGCCATCTCCACCTCGGGATGCCCGCAGACGCCCTCCTTGCCCCCTTCGCTCTCTTCGCCGAAGCGCCGGACGGCCAGGTCGGCGAACTTTCTGGCCACGGCGAGGAGTCGGGCGTCGCCCATCCTGCGGTGGGCCGCGACGGCGGCCTGGATCAGATGGCCGAGGTTGTAGAGCTCGTGCCCCCAAGCCAAATCCTGCCAGGGCTTCTTGGCCGCCTCCGGGTCCTGGAAGAAGGAGTTCAGGTAGCCATCCTCGCCCTGCACCCGTTCGAGGAGCCCGACGACCTCGTCGAAGAACTCCTGTACGCCGGCGTCCACTTCGCCCTCGCCGATCTCGTACGCCAGACCTTCGAGCGTCTTGTACAGATCGGTGTCGAGGAACGGGTAACGGCCGCGGTAGGCGGGAGGTTCGGCGCTGAGGAGTCGGCTCAGGTTGTCGAGGTTGCCGGCGGCGCGCAGTTGCTCGACGGTGTGCGGGATCGTCGCGTGCCGGTTCCGGTCCTGCCACTCCCGGAGCAGACCGCCCGTGATGCGGGTAGAGGAAAGCGGCGAGACAGCACCCATATCCGTCCGTACGGCTCCCGTCGGCTCATCTGACACGGTCCTGACCTGCCCTGATGCCATGAAATCCCCAGTGGTATGTGGCATTGCACTGTGCAATAGCACTGGCGTGCTGCGCCGACCTTAGAGCCGGGGGGAGTTGAACGGCAATGGATGTTCCGTGGAATTTACGTGGCGGCGAACTCCGGTGGCACGCACGGCCGGTGGGTGCCCGTCCGACTTTGTGAATCCCTTTGACGAGCCAGGGGTGTGTGACATAGTACTGCCGTGACTAAGCGACTGACCTGCGATGTTGTGGTCGTCGGGGCCGGGATGACGGGCGCTGCATGCGCCTTGTACGCGGCCCGCGCCGGCCTGAGAGTCGCCCTGGTGGACCGCGGCCCGGTGGCCGGAGGCACGACCGGCGCCGGCGAGGGGAACCTGCTGGTCTCCGACAAGGAACCGGGGCCCGAGCTCGAACTGGCCCTGCACTCCGTCCGGTTGTGGGCCGAGCTGGCCGCCGAGCCGGGGATGGGCGACGCCGTCGAGTACGAGCGCAAGGGCGGCGTCGTCGTGGCCACCGCGCCCGAAGGGCTCGCCGCCCTGGAGGAACTCGCGGTCGAGCAGCGCGCCGCAGGGGTCGAGGCGATACCCGTCGACCCCGGTGAACTCCGTTCTCTCGAGCCGCACTTGGCGCCAGGACTCCCCGGCGCGGTCCACTACCCGCAGGACGCGCAGGTGATGCCGTCCATGGCCGCCGCCCACCTGGTGCGCGCGGCACGGGCGGCCGGCGCCCGACTGCACACCGGCTGGACCGTCACCGGCGTACTGCGCGCCGCCGACGGCTCCGTCCGCGGCGTCCGTACCGACCAGGGGGACATCCATGCCCCGGCGCTGGTCAACGCCGCCGGCACCTGGGGCGGCGAAGTGGCCGCGCTCGCGGGGGTCCGCCTGCCCGTCCTGCCGCGGCGCGGCTTCGTCCTGGTCACCGAGCCGCTGCCGCGCATGGTCCACCACAAGGTGTACGCCGCCGACTACGTGGCCGACGTGGCCAGCGACTCCACGGCCCTGCAGACCTCGCCGGTGGTCGAGGGCACGGCGGCGGGACCGATCCTGATCGGCGCCAGCCGCGAACGCGTCGGCTTCGACCGGTCCTTCTCGCTCCCCGTCGTACGCTCCCTCGCGGCGGACGCGACCCGGCTTTTCCCCTTCCTGGAGCAAGTTCGCGCGATGCGCTCCTACTTGGGCTTCCGTCCCTACATGCCGGACCATCTGCCCGCGATCGGGCCCGATCCGCGCGTCCCCGGACTGTTCCACGCGTGCGGGCACGAGGGTGCGGGCATCGGACTCGCCCCGGGCACCGGGCAGTTGATCGCCCAGGTGCTCACCGACAAGGCGCCGGACCTGGACCTGACGCCGTTCCGCCCCGACCGCTTTCCCGAGTCCGACCGCTTTCCCGAGGAGGAGACAGAGTGAGAGCCGTGAGAGCCCGTACGCCGCTGGACCTGACCGAGGCCCGTCCGGGCCCTGCCTTCACTGTCACCTTCGACGGCCGGGAGATCGAGGCCCTGCCCGGCCAGAGCGTCGGCGCGGCGCTCTGGTCGGCGGGCGTCACGTCCTGGCGGTCGACGCGGGGCGAGGGCAGGCCGCGTGGAATCTTCTGCGGCATCGGCGTCTGCTTCGACTGCCTGGTCACCGTCGACGGGCACCCCAACCAGCGGGCCTGTCTGCGCCCCGCCGAGCCCGGCCAGGTGATCCGTACCCAGGAAGGGACCGGCCACGATGAGCGCTGACCCGCGCCCGGTTGACACGCCCGCCGCCCCGCATCCCGCCGCCCCGCATCCCGCTGACCCGCGTCCAGTTGACCCGCCCGCCGAGCCGCATCTCGCGATCGTCGGAGCGGGCCCCGCCGGCCTCGCCGCCGCACTGGCCGCCGCCGCCCGGGGCGTCCGCGTCACCGTGATCGACTCCGCGGCACAGGCGGGCGGACAGTTCTACCGGCAGCCCGCCCAGGAGCTCGGCGCGCGCCGCCCGCAGGCACTGCATCACCAGTGGCGGACCTGGGAGCGGCTGCGTGACGGACTGGCCGACCACCTCGCGGCCGGCCGCGTCACGCACCTGACGAGCCACCAAGTATGGTTTGTGGAACGGCAGTCGAAGATCTTCACCGTCCACGCGCTGACCGGCCCCGAGCAGCGGGAGCCGGCCACCGTGCGCGCCGACGCCGTACTCCTCGCCACCGGCGGTTACGAGAAGGTGCTGCCGTTCCCCGGCTGGACCCTGCCTGGCGTGCTCACCGCGGGCGGCGCCCAGGCCATGCTCAAGAGCGGCCTCGTGCTACCGGGGCGGACGGTGGTGGTGGCCGGGACCGGGCCGCTGCTGCTGCCCGTCGCCGTCGGCCTCGCCGCAGCGGGCGCCAGGGTCGCCGCACTCGTCGAGTCCGCCGATCCGAAGGCATTCACCTCGCGCGCGCCGCGGCTCGCCGCCCACCCGGACAAGCTGGCCGAGGCGGCACAGTACGCGGCGGCGCTGCTGACCCACCGGATCCCGGTCCGCGCGCACCACACCGTCATCGCGGCGCACGGGACGGACCGGTTGGAGGCCGTCACCGTCGCCGCGCTCGACGCCGACGGCCGGGTCAGGCCGGGCACCGAGCGGCGCATCCCCTGCGACACCCTCGCCGTCGGCCACGGACTGCTCCCGCACACGGATCTCGCCGAGACGCTCGGCTGCCGCGTCGACGACGGAGGCGTCTCGGTCGACGAGGGACAGCGCACCGACGTGCCCGGCGTCTGGGCCGCGGGCGAGAGCACCGGCATCGGAGGCTCGACGCTCTCCCTCGCCGAGGGACACATCGCAGGACGTTCGGCGGCCGCCCGGCTACAGGGGACGGAACCCGACCCGGCCAGCTGGGCGGCAGCCGCCCGCACCCGCGACCGGCTGCGCCGCTTCTTCGCCGCCATCGACTCCGTGTACGCCCCGCCCGCGCACTGGACCGAGCAGATCACCGACGACACGGTCGTCTGCCGCTGCGAGGAAGTGCCGGCGGCCGCGATCCGCGAGGCACTGGACGAGCTCGGCGCGGGCGATGTACGCACCGTGAAACTGCTGACCAGGGCCGGCATGGGCTGGTGCCAGGGCAAAATGTGCGGCCCGGCGGTGGCGGCCCTCGCCGGCGGCGAACAGCGGCCCGCGAAGCGGCCGTTCGCCTGCCCGGTACCACTGGGCGTGCTCGCACGGGCCGGGGAGCAGGAAGCGGCCGCAGAGCACTGACCCCCCGAATCCACGCCACCCCTGCCCGGCACTCCCGTACCGCCCCTCACCTCGCGCTGCCACGCATCCGCTGCCTGGATACTGGTGGCTCGCCACTTGGCATGGAAGGAAACCCGATGGCCGCCCAGCGCACCAGCGCCCAAACCGCCGGTCCCGCTCTGCCCACCCTCGGGGGCACGCGGAGCAGCTACCGCGAACGTGTCGTCGACGCGCTGCGTGCCGCGCTGATCGCCGGCGAGCTGCGGCCGGGCGAGGTCTACTCCGCGCCCGGTCTCGCCGCCCGCTTCGGCGTCTCCGCGACGCCCGTGCGCGAGGCCATGCTCGACCTCGCCAAGGAGGGCCTGGTCGACACGGTGCCCAACAAGGGCTTCCGGGTCACCGTGGTGTCCGACCAGCAGCTGGACGAGTACACCCACATCCGTGCGCTGATAGAGATCCCCACCACGGTGGAGCTGGCCACGAACGCGGACCCCGCCGCCCTGGAAGCCCTGCGCCCCGTGGCCCAGGAGATCGTCGCCGCCGCTGCCGCCGGTGACCTCATCACGTACGTCGAGGCGGACCTGCGCTTCCACCTCGAACTGCTCGCCCTCGCGGGCAACGCCCACCTCGTCCAGGTCGTCGGCGATCTGCGCCGACGCTCCCGCCTGTACGGCCTCACCTCGCTCGTCGAGGAGGAGAAGCTTCAGGCCTCCGCCGAGGAACATCTCGAGATCCTCGACGCACTGCTCGCCCGCGACGAGGAGGCGGTCCGCGCGGTCATGACCCGGCACATCGGACACATCCGGAGCCTGTGGGCGGAATAGCGGCGCGGGTCTTCGTGCGAGGCGCACCGTGCGCAGCCGTGGCTCAGACGGACCGGTGGTACTGGTCCGGCACGTGTACGTCGGCGCTGCCCATGCCGATAACCTCGTCCGCGCAGGTCACGCGGCATGTTCGTACGCGCGGAGAAGGCCGCCGAGGCGATCGCGGCGCGCAGACTCGACCGACCGCGCTCGACATCCCGCACACCAGCTCCGACCAGCGCGGATGAGGTGATCGGCAAGCGCAGAACCGGCGTTTCGGCACGCCCCACTTGTGACGCCCGCCCCAACACGAACCGGTTCTCGGCAGGCCTGACGAGCCTTCACCCAACGTGTCCAACTATCGGCGTGCGCAGCGACCGGTGCCGGTGCCCGGGGTACGGCCCACGACTGCGCAGCGCCCCAGGAACACGTGCTCGGCGCGCAGTGCGCAGGTGCTCGGGCTCGCTGCGCAGCGGGGGTGCCGGGAGTTGCGCAGCCAGGCCCGCCCGGCCCCGACTCCGACTGCGCAGTGCCAACTGGGGCGCGCTGCGCACCGGGTACTGCGCAACCCGGACCGGTCGACTGTGAGCGGGCGGTACGCATTGTGCGGCGCCCGCCAAAACGCGTACCGGGCGACCAGAGCGGTACGGCAAAAACGCGTACCAGTACCTGAGCGAACCGATTGCGTCCTGGGGGCCATGGCTTCGTCTGGCAGGTCTGTGACCTGGGTGTTCTAGAGACCGGTACGCGTTTCGGTACGCGGTTTTCCGCCCCTGCAAAACGCGTACCGGTCGCCGGATGGCGGCGGGCGCGGCCAGTCGCCGAGGCGCCCTCGAAGCCGAGTGACGCGGAATCGGCCGAGGCTGCCGGTACGCGTTGGGAAACCAAACGCGTACCGGAGCAGGGGAGTGCGCAGCGACCGCTAAGGAGCACCCACGATGCTGCGCACCCTCCGCTGCGCAGTCGCAGTGCGCCCTGACTGCGCACCTTGGGATCCCCGCTGCGCAGCGTCCCCGCCCACCGCTGCGCAGTGGACGATCAGGTCGTGCTGCGCACCATCCGCGAGCCGTTGCGCAGGCGGCGACAGGCGACTGCGCAACCGGTGCGCAGTGGAGCCCGGCAGCGTGGTGCCCAGCGGGACGCGTACCGGGATGCGTACCGGCCGGTGGTAGTGGACTGTGATGTGGCGCCGTTAGCCCTTGCCGTACTCGCCGTGCTGGCCATCGCCAGTTGGGTGCCCGGGGCGCGCAGATCCTTCACGGCCCGTCCTGTTGGGTGCCGGCGTGCTGGGTCTCGTGTTCCTGCTGATGTTCCCCATCAGCCGCGTGATCGGCTTCGGTGACGTGAAACTCGCCCTCAGCGCCGACGCGACGCTTGGCTGGTACGGATGGAGAGTGCTGCTCCCCGGTCTCTTCGCCGGCTACGTCACCATCGCTCTCTACGGCATCACGTTGTGATGAACCTGATCGGTCGCCGTTCCCGGTCATCGGCTCCGCCTTGACCCGTCTGCACCAGCGCGGACCACGGGGCCAGACGTGGTGGAACGCAGCCCGCGGCGGTAGTCCCCAGTCCCTGGACCAGGCACTGGACCTTCCCGCATCGCTGGCCATGTGACGGCCTGCAAGCCAGATGACCAACCCCACTACCCGAGATTGGCTGGGCAGTGGGACGGAAGTCGACGGCGATCAGGCGACCGACCAGAGACCGGTGAAGGTCATGATCGAGCCGATCACCACGGAGCCGTCGTTCCGGGGCGTGGGAGGCCCAACTCCCGTGACGATCGCCCGGGGACCACGGCCGCCAGTACCGGCATCGCCGACAAACTGACCCTCAAAACCCCTAGCAAAGTCACCCCTAAAGCGGGCCTCAAAGTCCCTAGTGCACCCTCCACCGCTTGAGAGAGGAAAACGGCAGGCCAGGACCGCTGGTACGTGCGTACCGGTCGCGCCGACAACCCCTCTCACGCACACTCCGGCCTGGCAGCAGGTGGGGAAGGAAGAAAAGGAAGAGAAAGAGCAGACGGAAGGACGAGGCCGGCGCGTGCGCGCTCGGGGTCGGAGCCGCGTTGTGTCTTGTTGCGCGTCGGCCGGGGGCCTCCGCGCTCGCGGCCCGATGAGACGGGCCGCGGCGGGAAGAGGGACGGAGGCGAACCAGCATGTGATGGCCTGACACCGACGAGGACGGCCTGCGGGACACTGCCAAGGCATGGCGGGACTTCGCCGACGACCTTGGGGGCGTCATCCGCCGCAGCGAACAAGCCCGCCCGCACGATCATCGAACACAACGAGGGCGAGGCAATATGCGCCTTCGACGCCCCATACTGGCGCCGCTACTACTACCAGAAGTACGGCTGGCTCCAGGACGTGATCGACAACTCACGCGACATGGCCGAGGCCCTCGACAAGTACGCCGACGCCGTCCACGCCGCGACAAAGCTTCCTATGGAGCAACCACTGGCAGACGATCAAAACGCGCGGCTGGGGCACATCGATCCGTGCTGGACCACCGTGACCGTCGACAGTCAGTAATCAGTTTCCGGACTCATCCGCTGCATACGTGGCAGCGCACCGCCCTGGCGCCCGGTGTGTCGACTGGACTGACGTCGACCGTGCCCGCTGGCCATGATGATCCAAGCACCTTGATCACCCCGGGCCCTGGCTCCTGAGCCGGTACTACCGCTGGGCGGTGCTTCCTCGACGGCGCGGGCAAGGGCGAGTTCGAGGGGTTCCCGAAGTCCTCGTTGTCCTTGAGGCAACCCTGCCGTCGCCGGTAAGGGCCACGTCTCTGCAGCCGAAGTTTCCCGAGGACGCCGAGGCCTTGAACCAGCAGAGGCCCTGCAGGTAGTCGGGTTCGGAGTTGTTGCTCAAAAGCGGCACGGCACGCCGAAGGGGACTCCCCGGCAACGGGACTGGTCGGCCAAGCCGTGCAAGCTGGATGTGGGTTACTGATCCGACCGTTCTATGCCGTACTCGTAGGCGACTTCCCAGCGTACGTCGGGGACGACGATGTCCGCCGTTTCGACGGGACGGCCGTCGGTGTCGTAGTAGGTCCGTTCGATCAGCAGGACCAGGTCGCCGACGCTGATGCCCAGGAGGTTCGCCTGGGCCTGGGTGGCACGCCCCGGGCGCGGGATCTCGACGGCGTTGTCGATGATGACGCCGATGGACCGCATCCGCTCCACAACGCCGCGGCCGGCGAGTGGGCCCATCTCGGGCAGCACGATCGGGCTCTGGCCGGTGATGGCCATGGGCTCCCAGCTCGCTGAGGTCTGTACGGGTCGGCCATCCGCGAGGAATTCATAGTCCGTTCGCACACAGAGGTCCCCTGGTGAGATGCCGAGACGCTGGGCGATGTGGTCCGGGGCGAGAGTTCGGGCCTGCGAGTTGGACTCCCAGGCGCCGGCTTGTCCGAGTTCGCTCATGTCGGCGCGGAAGGGGGAGCCGCCGCGGCGTTCGCGGTGACGCGAACGCACCATGCGGCGACGCTCGCGTGGGCGGCATACGTACGTGCCTGACCCGGAGCGGCCTTCCAGGATGCCTTCGATGATCAGGCGTTCCGTGGCCTTTTGGAGGACGTTGGGGCCGACGGAGTAGTGCGCGGCGAGCTGGGCGCGGCTGGGTAGCCGGTCACCGACTCCCCATTCTCCGGCTGAGATCCGGCGGCGCAGGTCGGCGGCGACGCGCTGGTACGGCGGCGGCTCGTGCCCCATGTGGTGTCTCCGTACGTCGGCGTGGACAAAGGCGGCGGGAATTACTGCATCCCGATTGACAAGCTAATGCATCAGCAGCAAGCTAATGCATCAGATCTACGTTGCGTGATGAGACCTGTGTGGGGGAGAGCTGTGGACTCACCGAAGAACCGCACCAGCCAGCTGGAGGCACTGATCCAGCACGCCCTCGCCACTCCACCCCACACCCAGACCCTTGCAACCGTCATACGCGTCACCGCACCAGTCCCGGACGAGCTCGACGAGGACGTACGCCGCACGCTGCTCGCAGCACTGCAGGCCACGGCAGACCGGTTCGGCCATATTGCCGCCCCGGATGGCTCCACCCTGTGGGCCGAGGTCGACCGCCCGCCGACGACAAGAAAGGGCCACTCATGAGCACCCAAGCCCACCCCGCCCCCGCACCATGTCTCGTCCCTGTCCCGCCCAAGCCCGACAAGCCAGGTACGCCAGGCGACGTTCGCACCCGCGAGCATGACGGCCTGAGCACGCCGGCTGAGATCTGGGAAAGGATTCGAGGCAACGCCTGTGCGGGCTGCGGGAGTTCGAAGAACCTGCAACCCGGTGGATTCGCCTACGTCAAGTTGCGCGGATTACTTGGCTACGCGGTGCGGGTCTGCCCCAACTGCCGTCGATCTGTCCGGGGCGCGCGGTGATGCCCGCCTACGGCAGGGTCGAGAGCTGGATGCCCGGCGCCGAACCGGGGGAGGGGCTTCAACGGGCCTGGTTGTTGGGCCGTTGTGGCACCGTACGGGTCACGGGCGCGGAGGTGTTACGGGTCAGTGGCACTGTGGCTGTTGCGGCTCTGGCTGTTCTTGAGGCGAGTGGAACACCGCTGGGGTCGATCCTGGCCAACCGCGCCCGCTCGACGGCTGAGATTGTCGTCGCCGCGGGCACGGGGGCTACCTGGCCTGCGCTGCCAGGCACACAGTGCGTTGAGGGCGCCATGATGCGGTGCCCTGCACCGGAGTTCACGGTCGCCAGCCGCCGCCACACGGGCGGTCGCACTTGGATCTGCGCCCCCGGTCCCGCGAGGCCTGCCACCACCGACAGCGATGTGTTGTGCGAGGCCATCACTACCGCACTGGTCACGCTGGCGTGGCTCGCCTTCGCGCGAGGGACATGCTCGGGAGGGGCGCGCCTCACATGAAACCGACTCCTCCTGCGCGCTACGACTCCACCGCGCGAGTCTCGGGCCGTGACCTCGAACCGGTCCCTCCGCAAGGCCTGCCCACAGCTCACCCAACAGCCGGCACTTGTCCTCCGTGCCGGCGCAGGGTGGTCTTGCCTGGAGCGTCGCGTTCCAGCGTGGCCAAGGCCCGCGCGCACGCGGTCGATGCTCTGCGGGAGTGGCAGATCGACGACGACATCGTCGAGGCTCTGCGGCTCATCGTCAGTGAGCTCGCCACCAACGCGATGGTCCACACAGCGAGTCGAACCATCGAGATCACTGTGTCCGTCACCGCCACTGAGGCCATCGTGACCGTCACCGACCAGGGACTGTCCGGGACACCCGCCGCACGCAAGGCGCGCCCCGAGGAGGAACACGGACGAGGCCTGGCCCTCGTCGACGCCCTAGCCACCCGATGGGAGTCCACACCGCTCGCCGACGGGACCCAAGTTGAGGCCGCGGTCGCCCTTCCCGGGCAGACGGCAGGCGCGCTGTGACAGGGCGGCGGGCTCCCCACGCACCTGCCCTCCAGGCGCTGCGGGCGAACCTGACCATGGTCGTGGATCAGGCCCCGCCGCAGAAAATCCATGACCGGCAACCTCCCCAAGCGCCAGTGCGCGGTTCCTTCTGGTGCGATGCCGCCGCTCACCTCTGCGACGGCCGCATGCTCTGGTTGGGCGGACAGGCCTGCTGGACACCTGAGCAGGCGCTGGCCTGGATCGGATGGCGAGCCGGACACGTTGCCGACCAGCTCGATGACCAACTGGCCCGGCCGGTGCGCGCATGGATCCAAGACCACCCCGAGCCCCAACGGGCGAGCGGACAACTCTCTCGCGGGATCACCTACGCGCTCGTCTTCTGCGACGGCAGCGTCCAGTTCGTCCTCGCAGCCACGCCCAGCGCCTTCGACCCCGACAGAGAGAGTGCGCCATGAGGCATGCCTTGACGTGCCGTCCTCGCAGCAACACCCCATAGATCTCTGCCCGGTGGCCCGGATGACCTCGGCCCCGGCCATCGGGCAGGGGGGCCCAACCCCGGCACGCGAGAACCCCATTGGCGGACCGTTCCACAACTGCCTCAACGGATCACGGAGGAACCATGACCTCGATGCCCACCGTCCCCCGTAGACCCGCACGGAACTGACGGATGGATTCGGGTACGCGTCTCAGGTGTCGAGCGGGCCCGGCCTGCGGTGCGGGAAGTCGACGGGCGGCTGCGGTGATTGCCCGCAACAAGAACTGGTCAATGGACCCGAGGCCATGGCGTAGAGTCGTGTTTACCGACGCGGGGTGGAGCAGCTCGGTAGCTCGCTGGGCTCATAACCCAGAGGTCGCAGGTTCAAATCCTGTCCCCGCTACTGCATTACCGCAGGGCCCGGATCTCCACGGATCTGGGCCCTGCGGTGTAGAGGTCCACGTGGATCGCTCCCTCGATGAGGAAGAGCTCGATGGTCTCGCCGGCTGGGCTACGGCGCCCTCGCTGAAGGGTCTGCGTCGGTTGCGGCCTCGGCGCCGAACCAGAGGCTTCCCGTCTGAGGCCAACCGTGCGGACCCGTGGGAACCTGCGGGTCAGAGCAGTCCAGAGAGGCGCTTCCTCCCGAGCGTGAACGCCCGGGGGGGGGCCTGAAGCCCGCCGACGGCGTGACGTTCCTCAACTGCGATGTGGCCGAGGCGGTCCGGATCGCTCTGGACGCGAGCGGAGGCAAGAACCTTGAGGTCCTGTCAGCTTCGATCGGCCGTCAGCTCCTGGAGCGCGGGCTCATCGACGAGATCGACCTGCACATCGCGCCGGTCCTGCTCGGCAACGGGATCCGCCTGTTCGACAACCCGGGCGGCTCGCCGGTCCGACTCGGCCTTGTCAACGGCAGCGACCCGTCGCTTGTGGTGAACGTGCGCTACCGCCCGGCCTCCGCCGGGTGAACCGCCGGTATCGATACCGCCGCCGCATCGTCCGGTAGGGGTCCGCCGGGACGCGGCGCCTCTATTCTGTTGCCGCTCGTGTTCCATCAGTCACACCTCGGGGGAAACACATGAACGCCTGGAATCCGGGCGGGCAGCCGCCTTACGACCCGCAGGCAGGGCACCGGCCCCAGCCCGGCCCGTACCCGCCGCCTCAGGGCCCGTACCCGCCACAGCCGCCCAACGGCGGTTACCCGCCGCAGATCCCGCACCCTTACGGGCCCCCTCCCAACGGGCCGCACCCGTATCCGCCGCACCCCGGCCCGCCGCCCGCCCCTGGCCCCTTCCAGCGGCTGTGGCAGAAGGTCGGCCCCATCCACACCGCGCGCCGGGTGTTCAAGCCGTCCCGCTCCGGCATCGTCGACGACGCGCTCGTCGCCCGTATACAGAAGATCCGCACCCTGGTCGGTCTGGGCGCGGTGGTGTGGGTGTCGATGTCGTACAAGCTCGCCAACTCGGTGAGCGACGTCGTCAGTGAGCGAGGGGACCAGGCCTGGCTCAGCGTCCTGATGCTGTCCGTGACGTTCCCCGTCGCCGTGGGAGTACTGCTCGCCCTCGCCGCTCCCTCGGCCCGCCGCGAGCTGCTGCGCCGGGCCGCCAAGTCGTTCGGCGCGATGGTGTCCATCGTGGCGGCGGTGGCCGTGTTCCCGGCGATCATGCTCACCGGCTTCATGGAGGGCAGGTTCGCCACCAACCCGGTGATGGCCGTCGTCACGTACTCCGTCCTCGTGCTGACCTTTGTGTGGGTGGTGCCCTTCATCTTCTGGGGCATCGGCCTGGCGCTCGTGTACGTGTTCCGCACCGCGGACATCCACGAGACCGTGCCGCCGCTGCTGGCCATGACGCTGGTCTGGGAGATGACGCTCGTCGACCTGTTCACCGGCGCCTACGCGGGTGTGCCGGGCCCGCTCCGGGTGCTGCTCATGCTCGGGGCCCCCGCCTCGGTGACCGCCGTCGGCCTGTGGGAACTGCACCGCCTGCGTGCCCACTTCGGCATCGGGGTCCGGGACATGCTGATGCGGCAACCGGGTTAGCCGGGCCGAGCGCCCTGCGCTCGGTGACTCGCCGATCGTGAGCGTACGTTCGTACATTCCCGAGCGTACGATCGTACGCATGACGACGACGGACTACTTCGCCGACGACCCGCGCACGAACCTGGAGCGCATGCTCGCGGGTGACCTGTACATCGCCGACGATCCGGAGATCGCCCGGCGTCAGCGGAGGGCGATGCAGTTGGCGGCCCGCTACCAGGCCGCCTTCGTCGAGGACGCCGACAAGGCCCGGCCGATTCTGGCCGACCTGCTCGACTCCGTGGGGGAGGGCGTCGAGGTGCGGCCGCCGCTGTTCGTCGACTACGGCAGCAACATCGCCATCGGCGCCCGCACCTTCGTCAATTACCACCTCACCGCGCTCGACGTCGCCCGGATCACCATCGGCGAGGACTGCCAGATCGGCCCCAACGTCCAACTCCTCACCCCCACCCACCCGGTGGAGCCGCAGCCCCGCCGCGACAAGCTGGAAGCCGCGCTGCCCATCACCATCGGCGACAACGTCTGGCTCGGCGGCGGGGTCATCGTGTGTCCCGGGGTGACCATCGGGGACAACTCCGTCATCGGCGCCGGCGCCGTCGTCACCAAGGACATCCCGGCGAACGTCGTCGCCGTGGGCAACCCCGCCCGCCCCGTCCGCACCCTCTGACCGGCGCACCCGTGGCCACCGGACGCACGGACCCGCAGCGCCGCGAGCGCATCATCGCCGCCACCCTCGACCACATCGCCGAAGAGGGCGTCGCCGGGGTCTCCCACCGCAAGATCGCCATGCGAGCCGACGTGCCGCTCGGCTCGATGACCTACCACTTCGCAGGCATCGACGACCTCTTGCGCGAGGCCTTCAAACGGTTCGCCGACCAGATCGTCGCCGTGTTCGAGCGGCACCTGGCCGACGCCGGCACCCCCGAGCGGGCCCGGGAAGCCGTCACCGACCTCATCCACGCGCTTTCCGAAGGGCCGCGCCGCGATCTCGTCCTCACCCACGAGCTGTACGCCCTCGCAGCCCGCCGCGACGAGTACCGCGAACTCACCCACGCCTGGACGGCCCGCAGCCGCGACCTCCTGGAGCGGCATTTCGACGCGGACACCGCCCGCCAACTGGACGCGCTGATCGAGGGGTTGGTCCTGCACTGTTCCCTCGACACGGCCCCGCAGAGCCGCGAACTGACGCGGGCGGCCGTGCGGCGCCTGACCTCCGGCTGATCTCCGTCTGGCGTTCGGCGCGCGGCCGGCCCTGAGCCGCCCGTGGGGTGCGGACCTGACCCCGTACCCCACGGGCTCCCATCCATCGGCCTGCGCACTAGGGTCTGATCGCCACCGCCAGGACACGGTGGCGTTCGACGAGGAGGGTGGCCGCGATGACGCAGCAGTTCGGTGACTACCAGCACGAGATTTACTTCAACGCGCTCGGGGGCATCGTCCCCGAGCTGCCCATGGCCTTCGCGGAGTTGGAGCAGCGGGCCGGCGAGGCGCTCGCGCCGTCTGTGTGGTCGTACGTCGCGGGTGGCGCGGGCGACGAGTTCACCCAGCGCGAGAACGTCACCGCCTTCGAGCAGTGGGGGCTCATTCCGCGCATGTTCGTCGGGGCGAGCCGGCGGGACCTGACCGTCGACCTCTTCGGCCTCAGGCTCGACAGTCCGCTGTTCATGTGCCCCATCGGCGTGATCGGGCTCTGCGGGCAGGACGGGCACGGGGACCTCGCGACGGCGCGGGCCGCCGCGCGCACGGGAGTTCCGATGGTGGCCTCCACTCTGTCCGCGGACCCCATGGAGGACGTGGCCAAGGAGTTCGGCGAGACCCCCGGCTTCTTTCAGCTCTACACGCCGACCGACCGCGACCTCGCCGAGAGCCTCGTCAGCCGTGCCGAGGCGGCGGGCTTCAAGGGGATCGTCGTCACCATGGACACCTGGGTCACCGGCTGGCGGCCCCGCGACCTGACCACCGGCAACTTCCCGCAGCTGCGGGGCCACTGCCTCAGCAACTACACCTCGGACCCGGTCTTCCGCTCCCGGCTCCCGCAGGGCCGCGTCGATGACACGCAGGCCGTCGTCATGCAGTTCGCGAGCGTCTTCGGCAACCCTCTGACGTGGGACGACCTCCCCTGGCTGCGCTCGCTCACCAACCTGCCGCTCATCGTCAAGGGCCTGTGCCACCCCGAGGACGTACGGCGGGCCAAGGACGGCGGCGTCGACGGGATCTACTGCTCCAACCACGGCGGGCGGCAGGCCAACGGAGGCCTCGCCGCTATCGACGCCCTGCCCGAGGTGGTGGAGGCCGCCGACGGTCTGCCCGTGCTGTTCGACTCGGGGGTGCGTTCCGGAGCCGATGTGGTCAAGGCGCTCGCCCTCGGCGCGACGGCGGTCGGTATCGGCCGCCCCTACGCCTACGGCCTCGCCCTCGGCGGCGTCGACGGCATCGTCCACGTGCTGCGGTCCTTGCTCGCGGAGACCGACCTGATCATGGCCGTCGACGGCTATCCGACGCTCGCCTACCTCACTCCGCAGGCGCTGCGTCGTCGGCGCTGACCTCGGGCGCGTGGGGCGCGGTCCGGTCCAGTTCGACGCCGAACTGGGCCCCGGCCAGCAGCGCCAGGTTCGACACCCACAGCCAGACGAGGAACACGACGCCGCCCGCCAGGGAGCCGTAGAGCTTGCTGTAGGTGCCGAGCTGCGAGGCGTAGAACGTGAAGCCGGCCGACGCGACGAGCCAGATCAGCGCGGCCAGCAGACCACCCGGCAGGCCGTGCCGCCACCCTCGGGCGGCGGGCGGCCCCGAGCGGAACAGGACCAGGACGAGCAGCGCCACCAGGCACAGCAGGGCAGGCCACTTGAGGAAGTTCCAGGCCGCGGCGACCGTGTCGCCGAGTCCGAGCCAGTGCCCGAGGGACTGGGCGAGGGATCCGCTGAGCACGAGGGCGAGCGCGCTGGCCACGAGGAGCGCGAGCAGGGTGCAGGCGGTCAGCAGGATGCGGTGGGCCTTGCGCCACACGGGCCTTGTGTCGCGGACGCCGTGCAGCGTGTGGAGGGCCCGGCGGAACACGGCCGAGTAACTGGACGCCGACCACAAGGCGCTGACTGCGCCTGCGATCGTCACGGTGAGCGCGGCGGACCGCTCGTGTGCCATGTGGCGGAGCGACTCGTGCAGGGCGGCGCCCGACTCGGCGGGCGCCCAGGCCGTCACATGCGTGATCAGGGCGTCCGTCGTGGCCGGGCTGACCAGGCCGATGAGCGAGGCGGTCACGAGCATGGCGGGCAGCAGGGCGAGGATCGCGTAGTACGTCAGCGCCGCGGCCCAGTCCGACACGTCGTCGTTCCACATCGACACCGGCGTGCGGCGCAGCGCCGCCCACAGCCGGGGCCAGGACATCGACTTGTCGCCCGGCACGTGGCTGTGGCCGTGGTCGTCGTCGCCTTCGTCGGCGGAGCCGGACGTGGCGGGGGAGGGGACGGTTCGGGTGACCTGGGCCGTCGGCCGGGTTCCCAAGGCGTGCTCGTCTCGGTCGGAGGGCGCCCCGGCGGCCTTGGCGGGAGCGCCGGTGTGCGCGGGACATGGCCCGCGATCATCTCATCGCCCGCCCCGCGGCCTGTCGGGGGAGTCGTGAATCAGGAGCGTACGGGAATGTTCCGCGCGGCCCAGTCGGCGAGGACGCGTGCGCAGTCGGCGACCGTCTCGCGCCATGTCCTGGCCGCGCCGTCGCCCGCCTCGTCGCTGACGTGCTTGACGATGCGCAGCGGCACACCGGCCTGCTGGGCGGCGGAGGCGAGAGCGTAGCCCTCCATGTCGACGAGCGGGGCGAGCTCGGCCAGGCGGGCGCGGGCCGCCTCGTCGGAGATGAAGGAGTCGCCGGTCGCGAGGACGGGCCCGCCGTGGTCGGGCAGGTCGATCGGCGCACCGTAGATCTCGCCCGTCAGGGAGGCGAGCACGGCGTTGTCCAGGTCGTGCTGGATCACGGAGCCGATGACGTGGGTGCCCGTCCAGCCGGGGCGCAGCGCACCCGCCGTGCCCAGGTTCACGATGCCCGAGGGCTGCGGGCCGCGGGCCAGGACGGTGGCCAGCGCGGTCGCCGCGTTGACCTTGCCCATGCCGGTGAGCAGGACGGGGAGATCCGAGTCGAGGAACTGCGCCTCTTCCTTCACGGCCAGCACGAGCAGGGGGCGGCCGGCGGTGACCTCACCTATGAGTTCCATGCCGCAAAGGTAGCTCCGGGCCGGTCGCCCACTCGCAGCCGGGGCATGGCACACCAGGTCAGCGGCCGCGCACCGCGCCGCGCGCCACCGGGGTCAGCAGCATCCCGATGGTGAGTCCGACGGCTAGATAGACGCCGGCCGTGCCCACCTTCGTCACGAGGGCCACCGACGTGGTGAAGGGCAGCAGCACCATGACGAGCGTCGCCAGCGTGACGATCCAGGAGAAGAACCGCCCGGGCTGCGGTGTGCCCAGGCACAGGAGATGCAGCAGCAGCGTCGCGACGAGGGCCGCGACAGCGGCGCCGCCCGCGAGCAGTCCGGTGGACGCGTCCCCCATCGCGCCATCGCGCTCCGGTGCGAACACGGCGACGCCGAGGACACCGCGGACGAGGAGCACACCGGCCACGGCGGTCAGCGCGGCGACGAGCGCGGTCATCAGGCCGCCGGACCAGATCCTGCGGGCATCTACGCGCGGCTGCGGGGGCGGAGGCGGCGCGCTGTCGGCGTACGGCCCGTACGCCGTGTAGGTGGGGTGCGCCGGGTCGGGCCCGTACAGCTGATGCGGATCCTGCCCGTAGCCGGGGTCCTGGCCATAGGGCGTATGCGGTGTCTCCATGAGGATCTTCCCCCTCCGTCCGGACGCTTGACTCAAGCCAACACAGGGGCGAGTGCATGGCGCGAGCGGGCGTGGGCCGAATGGACGGGCCGGAGGAACCCGTGGGGTCAGGGCTTTGCTCCGGCGCGGGGTGTGAGGCCGAGCAGCCGCAGGTACATCGCCGTCAGATCGGCGACGGCCCGGTCCCGGTAGCCCGGGTCGGCGGCCACGGCTCGTGCGAAGCCCGCGACCATGCCGGCCGCGGCGGTGGCCACGGACTCCGGCGAACCGGCCGGCTCGGCGAGGCCCTGGCGCACCAGACGGGCGATGTAGCGCGCGGTGCGCCCGCGGGGGCGGTCGTTGATCTCGTCGCGGAGCACGCGCATCGCCGGATCTGTGAGCGACTGGTGTTCGAGTACGGTCAGGAACGCGAGGTTGTCGACGTAGGCGTCCAGGAACGCCGCGTTGGTCCGCTCGGCGAGCAGATACGGGTCCTCGGCCTCTGGGGCCGCCGCCTCCTGGGCCGCCAGGAAGCGGTCCCGCAGATCGGCGGCGAGCACGGCGAAGACGTCCTGCTTGGAGGCGAAGTAGACGTAGAACGTGGCGCGGCCGACGTCGGACTCCGCCGTGATGTCGGCGATCGTCGTGCGCGCATAGCCGCGCTGCTCGAAGACCGTGCGGGCCGCCGTGAGCAGTCGGGCCCGCGTGGCGCTGTCCTGGCGGTCCAGCTTGTCGCGCACGGTCCAGGATTTTCTCGCGATCGGCATGGCCCCAGCATATTGACGTTGACGACGGCGTCAACGCAGACTGGGCGCGCCATTGAGGTTGACACCAGCGTCAATGCACTGGCGCGTTGGTACGTCCGGCGCGCCCCGAAGCCGTGTCACGTACAGCCCAAGCAGAGCCATGTACAGCCCGATGCACTCACTACAGCCCGAAGCCGTCACGTACAGAAGGCCCCCTTTCCGGGCCCGTGGAGGAGACGTCCGATGACAGGTGTGCTGATCGCCAACCGGGGCGAGATCGCCGTCCGGATCCACCGCGCGGCGTCGGCGCTCGGCCTGCGGACCGTGGCGGTGCACTCCGCGGACGACCGCTCGGCGGCCCATGTGCGGCTCGCCGACGACGCCCACCTGCTCAAGGGCGAAGGCGTAGCCGCCTATCTCGACGCGCGTCAGATCGTGGAGATCGCCGGGCGCGCGGGATGCGACCTGGTCCACCCCGGCTACGGGTTCCTCAGCGAGAACGCCGACTTCGCGAAGGCGTGTGCCGAGGCGGGGCTGACCTTCGTGGGTCCCACCCCCGAACTCCTCGCTCTCTTCGGCGACAAGGCGCGCTCACGGGAGCTCGCCGTGCAGCACGGCGTCCCCGTCCTCGCGGCCACCGGCGCCCCGACCTCACTCGCGCAGGCCACAGATTTCCACGCCGGAGTGCGCGACGGCGTCATGGTGAAGGCGGTCGCCGGGGGAGGCGGCCGCGGCATGCGCGCGGTGCACGACGCGTCGGACCTCGCCTGGGCGTACGAGCGCTGCCGCTCCGAAGCCGAGCGCGCCTTCGGCAACGGCGATGTGTACGTCGAGCAACTCCTGCCCCGCGCCAAGCACATCGAGATCCAAGTCGTCGGGGACGGCACCGGACAGGTGACCCATCTGTGGGACCGGGAGTGTTCGGTCCAGCGCCGCAACCAGAAGCTGATCGAGGTCGCGCCCAGCCCGTGGCTCCCCGCGCGCACGCGTGACCTGCTGATCGAGGCCGCGGTCACGATGGCTTCGGCGACCCGGTATCTCGGCCTCGGAACCTTCGAGTTCCTCGTCGACGCGGACGACCCGGACGCCTACTACTTCATCGAGACCAATCCGCGCCTCCAGGTCGAGCACACCATCACCGAGGAACTCGCCGGGGTGGACCTGGTGGCCACCCAACTGCGCCTCGCCCAGGGCAGGTCGCTGGCCGAACTCGGTCTCCTCCAGGAGGACATCCCGCAGCCGCGCGGCTTCGCGATCCAGACGCGCGTCAACCTCGAAGAGCTGTCCGCGGACGGCACGGCCCGCGCCTCGCAGGGCACGCTGACCGCCTTCGAGGCACCCGGCGGCCCCGGCGTGCGCGTGGACACCCACGGCCGCGCGGGCCTGGAGATCAAGGGCTCGTACGACTCCCTCGTCGCCAAGGTGATCACTCGTACGGTCCGCGGCGACTTCGCCGACGCGGCGGGGCGGGCGGCCGGGGCGCTCGCCGAGTTCACGCTCTGCGGGGTCCCCTCGAACATCCCGCTGCTGCGTGCCGTTCTGCGCCACGAGGCCTTCCGGGACGGCACGGTGACGACCGCCTTCGTCAACGAACACCTCGACAAGCTCGTACCGGGCGCCACCGCCTCTCAGGAGAGCCACGGCTCGGTCCTCACCGCCCTCTCCGCGGGCAGTGTCGTCGACGTCTGTGTGGAGCCGGGCGCCGAGGTGGCGGCAGGTGCGCCACTCGTCGTCCTCGAGGCGATGAAGATGGAACACGTCCTGACCGCGCCCCGCGGCGGAATCGTGCGCGAGGTCCGCGCGAGCGTCGGGGACGTCGTCCCGGCCGGTGCCGAACTCGTCGTCTTCGCACCTTCGCAGGGCGAGGACAGCGTCGACGAGGCGGCGGCCGACGTCGATCTCGACGTGATCAGGCCGGACCTCGCCGAGGTCGTCGAGCGCCACCGCATCGGCCTCGACGAGGCCAGGCCCCAGGCCGTCGAGCGCCGCAGGCGCACCGGCCACCGCACCGCACGCGAGAACCTCGCCGACCTCTGCGACCCGGGCAGCTTCACCGAGTACGGCGCCCTGGCCATCGCCGCGCAGCGCCGCCGCAGGACCCTCGAGGACCTGATCGCCAACACCCCGGCCGACGGGATCGTCACCGGCGTCGCCCAGGTCAACGGCGCGCAGTTCGGCGACCGGCGAAGCCAGTGCGCCGTCCTCGCGTACGACTACACCGTCCTCGCCGGCACACAGGGGATGCTCAACCACAAGAAGACCGACCGCATGCTCGAACTCGCCGAGCGGCAGCAGATCCCGGTCGTGCTCTTCGCCGAGGGCGGCGGCGGACGTCCCGGAGACACCGACATGATGGCCGTCGCCGGACTCGACGTCCCCACCTTCGCCACCCTGGCCAGGCTCAGCGGGCAGGTACCGACGGTCGGCATCGTCGCCGGGCGCTGCTTCGCGGGCAACGCCGCGCTCCTCGGCTGCTGCGACGTCGTCATCGCGACCCCCGACGCCACGGTCGGCATGAGCGGCCCCGCGATGATCGAGGCGGGCGGCCTCGGGCAGTTCCTGCCCGAGGAGGTCGGTCCGATGCCGGTCCAGGTACCGAACGGCGTCGTCGACATCCTGGTCGACGACGAGGCCGAGGCCGTGGCGGTCGCCAAGCAGTATCTCTCCTATTTCCAGGGCGACTTGAGCGACTGGGACTGTGCGGACCAGCGCCTCCTGCGGCACGTCGTCCCCGAGAACCGGCTGCGCGCGTACGACGTACGTGAGGCGGTCACCCTCCTCGCCGACACCGGCTCGGTCCTGGAACTGCGCCGCGAGTTCGGCGTCGGCGTCATCACCGCGCTCGTACGGGTCGAGGGGCGGCCGATGGGCCTGGTCGCCAACAACCCTCAGCACCTCGGCGGCGCCATCGACAGCGACGCCGCCGACAAGATGGCGCGCTTCCTGCAACTCTGCGACGCCCACGGCCTGCCCGTGGTCACCCTGTGCGACACCCCGGGGTTCATGGTCGGCCCGGACGCCGAGAAGACCGCGACCGTACGGCACTTCAGCCGGCTCTTCGTCGCAGGAGCCCACCTCGGCGTCCCGGTCTTCTCCGCCGTGCTGCGCAAGGGCTACGGTCTCGGCGCGATGGCGATGACCGGCGGCGGCTTCCGCGCCCCCACGGCGATGGTCTCCTGGCCCACCGGCGAGATCGGCCCGATGGGCCTGGAAGGCGCCGTCCGGCTCGGCTACCGCCGCGAACTCGAGGCCATCGCCGACCCGCAGGAGCGACAGGCCAGGTACGAGGCCCTGCTCGCGGAGCAGTACGAGCAGGGCAAGGCCCTCAACGCGGGGACGACCTTCGAGGTCGACGACGTGATCGACCCGGCCGACACCCGCCGCTGGATCACCACGACGTTCGCCCAGCACCCCAGGCATCCGGATCCGTATCCGCACCCGCGTACGCCCCAGCGGCACACCCGCGGTCGATTCATCGACACGTGGTGACGCCGGTGCGGTGAAGGTCCGGGTAGGTCAGGTCGGGACAACAAACCGAGGAGCCGCATGAAGATCGAGGAGTACCTGGAGGATCTGCGTGCCCGTCAGGCCCGCGTCCGCCCACACGGCACACCGTCCGACGTCGTGTACCCGCTCGACGAGATCTCCGTGCCGGATCATGTGGCGCACTGGGCGCGGCTGCGCCCCGACCGGGCCGCGGTCGTCTTCGAGGGCCGCACCGTCACCTACCGCGAACTCGACGAGCTGAGCCGCCGTGTGGCGGGACGGCTCGCCTCCGAGGGCGTCGGCGCGGGCGACCGGGTCGCCGTCCACCTGCCCAACTGCCCCCAGTTCCTGGTCGCTTTCCTCGCCGTGCTGCGCCTCGGCGCGGTGCACGTGCCGGTCAACCCGATGTTCCGCCGGTGCGGAGCATCATGGCTCGCCTCCCGCCTGGCCTCCGCCCCACGCGTCCAGTGATCATTGGCGGGCGCGATGGGTCGAACGTGAGCACGAGCGTCAAACGGGAGGATGATCGCGATCAGTTCCGGTCTTCTGGGGCAGTGCCCGGGAGGGCGCTTGTAGGGTGATGTTCATGCAGCTCCGGTACGCCTTCAGGCTGTACCCGGGCCCCGGTCAACGCCTCGCGCTGGGCCGGGCGTTCGGGTGCGCGCGGGTCGTGTTCAACGACGCGGTGCGTGCCCGCCAGGACGCCCACGCGGCGGGTCTGCCGTATCCGAAGGCCGCCGAGCTGTCCCAGAACTTGATCACCCGGGCCAAGCGGACCGTGGAGCGGTCTTGGCTGGGCGAGGTGTCCTCGGTGGTGCTCCAGCAGTCTCTGCGGGATGTGGAGGCCGCCTACCGGGCGTTCTTTGCCTCCCTCAAGGGTGAGCGCAAGGGAGCGGGGATGGGTGCCCCGCGGTTCAAGTCGCGTAAGGACTCGAGGCAGTCGATCCGGTTCACGGCCAACGCCCGCTGGTCGATCACCCCAACCGGCCGGCTGAACCTGCCGAAGATCGGCGAGGTGCGGGTGAAGTGGTCCCGCACCCTGCCCGTGGTGCCGTCCTCGGTCACGGTGATGAAGGACCCGGCGGGGCGGTATTTCGCGAGCTTTGTCGTCGACACCGACCCGGCCGCCGACGCCGCGCGAATGCCCGCCGCCGAGCGGGCCATCGGGATCGACCTGGGCCTGACCCGCTTCGCGGTCCTGTCCGACGGCACGAAAATCGACTCCCCGCGGTTTCTGCGCCGGGCGGAGAAGAAACTCAAGAAGACTCAGCGAGAGCTGTCCCGCAAGCAGAAGGGGTCGAAGAACCGGGCCAGGGCCCGCCTGAAGGTCGCCCGCGCCCACGCTCAAGTAGCCGATGCGCGCAAGGAGTTCCACCACCAGCTCTCCACACAGTTGATCCGCGAGAATCAAGCGGTCGCGGTGGAGGACCTGGCGGTCTCCGGTCTCGCGCGCACCAGGCTGGCCAAGAGCGTTCACGATGCGGGCTGGTCCCAGTTCGTGACCATGCTCGAATACAAGGCAGCCCGGTACGGCCGCACCCTGGTCAAGATCGGCCGGTTCGAGCCCACCAGCCAGGTGTGCTCCGCCTGCGGACACCACGACGGACCCAAACCCCTGCGCGTCAGGGAGTGGACCTGTTCCGTCTGCGGCACCCGGCATGACCGGGATGTCAACGCCGCCAAGAATGTGAAAGCGGCCGCTGGACTGGCGGCATCGGCCTGCGGAGCGCCGGTAAGACCAGAACCCGTTCTGGCACAGCGCGAAGAAACAGGAAGCCACGGAATCCCAGCAGGAAGCCGTGCCGCCTAGCGGCACAGCAACCCGCGGGACGGCCAGAATCCCCGGGCTTCAGCCCGAGGAGCATGTCAAATCCCGGTCTTCTGGATCGCGGGCGAGGATCTGGGCATCCTCAACTTCCTGATGCTGGGCGGCACTTCGGTCCTTATGCCCGCAGGACCCGGCGCGCGTCCTGCGGGCGATCGGTGCCCATTCCGTCCTGCGGGAGGCCGCGTACGGAATGACCGAGACGCACACGATCGACGTGACGCCCTATGGGTTCCAGGGCGGTGACCAGGATCTGCACGCCGAACCCGTCTTCTGCGGAGTGCCCATGCCCGGCACGGACATCGCCGTGGTGTCGCCCGTCACCGGTGAACCAGTGCCGCTCGGCGAGGCGAGCGAGAGCATGGCGCCGTACAAGGTTCCCCTCGTGGAGATAGTCGACGAGATGCCGATGACGACGACCATGAAGATCCGGAAGGTGGATCTGACGGCCCGCGCGCAGCAGCTCGCCGACGGCCGCTGAAGGCCGTGTCGACGCGCGCCTCAGGTCTTCGGCATGAGTGTGTGCAGCAGGTCGACGCAACTCCGGAGATCCGGTTCGGGCGATGCGTGGTCGCCGGCCGCGCCCAGTGACCACTGTTCCAGGGCGGTGCGGGTCACGGCGAGCGCGATGCCGGTGAGAAGGCGGGGCCGGGGGTCGGCCGGAGGGGCGGCCATCCGCTCGGCCACCGCCTCCCTCACCTGTTCCTCGAAGGCGTCGAACCGCGCGTGCAGCGCCGCCCGCAGCTCCGGGTGCCGGTCGGCGATCCGGAAGGTGGCCTGGACGAGTTCACGGTCGGGTACGACGTCGTCCGTGATGTGCGCGGACAGTACGTCGAGCAGTTCGGTGAGCGTGGCCCGCGGAGCCGGGTTGCCGTGTGTGAGGCGCAGGTGGAGCGCGTCCGGCAGCGGCGGCGGGCTGATGGTGAGCGCGGATTCCTTGCTCGGGAAGTAGTTGAAGAACGTGCGCTGGGAGATCCCGGCGGCGGCACTGATCATGTCGACCGTCACCCCGGCCAGGCCGTGCTCCTCGACGAGCCGCACTGCTGCCGCGTGGATCGCGTGTTCGGTCTCGCGGCGGCGCCTTGCGCGAAGACCCTCGCCTGCAGTGGACGACGTACGGGCCGGACTGGGCATGGCGACAGTCTCGCAGGTCGCACGACACCCCCGTACAGGGCCCGGCAGGCCGTGACTATCCAAGGCCGGAACCGGGTCGCAAGCGGGTGGGAACCGGGTCAGAAGTAGCCCCTCCCGCCGTCGAGAAGCTCACGGATCGCGTCGAGGTGACCGGCGTGCCGGGCCGTCTCCTCGATCATGTGCAGGAGGATCCACCGCAGATTCGCGGCCCCCGCGCGGAAGTCGGGGTGCCGGCCCGCCTGGTCGAGGGAGTGCGCTGCGGTGATCTCGTTCGACCGGGCGTACTGGCGCGCGTACTCGCCGAGGAGCTGGTCGAGGGGGACGTCGTCGACCAGCATGTCGGCGTCTTCCGGCCCGTCGTCGAACTGGGGGCCCTCGGCGGCGCCGCCCATCAGCATGACCTCGAACCAGCAGTGCTCGACCCACCGCAGATGCGACACGACCCCCGCCAGGGTCATGGCGGGGGACGCGGGGAGTACGGATCGATGGGCGTCCTTCTCGGACACGCCCTCGCACTTCCACTCGACGATGGCGCGCTGCATGTCCAGCCAGGCGACCAGCTGTGTTCGCTCGTCGGCGTCGTAGGCAGGGCGTATACGAGGAAGGGTCATGGGCGGGGACGCTACTGGTCCCGGCGGACCCGGCGTACGGGAATTTCCCGTGGGCGGATTGGGGCCGCCTCATGCCGCGGGGCGCGTCGCACGTTCCTTGGCGGCCGGGACCGAGGCGGGGCGAGGCTCGGGGTGCTGCTCAGGGTGGGACCCGGGTTGGACCTGGGGCCGTGGTTCGGGACGGCCCTGCGGGCGAGGTGGGGCCGGGGCCGTGAGGGCCGGAGGAGCGGCCGTGCGCTCGGCGGCGGGGGTGAAGGAGGGGCCGGGCAGGCGTATCCGTCGTGGGGTGGCTATGACGTGGCAGTGCGGGGCGCCGAGGCGCTCGCCGAGCCGGCGCGCGTCCCTCGGCAGGTCGCGCCGCCAGGCCATGGCGACGACGGGCGCAAGGAGCGTCAGGGCGCCCGCGAGGCGGCACTGCACCGTGAGGCGCAGCAGGGTGCCGCGGCGGCGCGGGGAGAGCGTGAACGAGTACAGCGGCGTCTGGGCGCCGAGTGGGTTCCACATCCGGTCGCCGCGGAAGACGAGGTGCTCGCCCGGGACGTACGCCACGCACTGGAGCAGCTGGTCCCGGTGGCGCCCCGGAAAGCGGTACACATGAACCACGCCCGGACCTGCGGGCTCTGCGCTCTCGGCGACGGTGTCGACACCCGAGAACCAGAGTTCGAGATTCCGTGCGTCGGAGAGGAAGTCGTACACCTCAGTGACGGATCGGCCTATGTGGACGTCCACGGAAATCTCTGGCATCACGCACCTCCCCGGCGCCCGTCCGGTCGTCGGCGCGGTTGCCGACGGGTACGCACCCCACGGGCTCTACCTTCCAAACGTGCGTGCGGATCGGCTCCACGACATCTCGGGTTAGCCCGAACGGGTGATGGGGCACGCACGTACAGTGGTCGCCTGCCCGGGACGGGGCCCGCCATGCGGCTCGGGGCGGCCCGGGGTGTGAGGAGGGTGCGGGGGAGGTGTGAGGGGGCGGGGCCGGGCCGCCACCGATCTGGGGACCCGGCGCCGAGCGTGTTGAACGTTCGTTAAATCTACGGCTGGTGTGCCCGCCGCAGCTCCGCCTTCAGGACCTTCCCCGCGGCCGAGGTGGGCAGCGCCTCCAGGAACCGCACCTCGCGCACCCGCTGGTACGGAGCGACGCGGGCGGACACGTGCGCCATCAGCTCCTCCGCGAGCGCCGGGCCGGGGGCCGGCGAGGCATCCGGGCGCGCCACGACATACGCCGCCGGTATCTCGCCCGCGTCCGCCGCCGGCACCCCGATCACCGAGACCTGCGCGACCGCCGGATGCCCGCTGAGGATCTCCTCCAGCTGGCCGGGATAGACGTTGTATCCCTTGTAGATCAGCATGTCCTTGGCGCGGCCCACGATGTAGACATGGCCGCGCTCGTCGCACCGCGCCAGGTCGCCCGTGCGCAGCCAGCCGTCGACGAACTGCTCTGCCGTCAGCTCGGGATGGCCGAGGTAGCCCGCCGTGATCTGCGGGCCGCGGGCCCACAGCTCGCCCGTCTCGCCGTCGGGCACGCAGCTCCCGGTCTGTACGAGGTCGCGGATCTCGACCTCGGTGTCGAAGACGGGCAGGCCGACCGATCCGATCGGCACCGGGTCATCGGGGTCGACGATTCCCGACGTGACGCCCATGGTGGCCTCGGTCAGCCCGTACCCCTCCACGACGCACGCCCGCGGGAACAGTGTCCCCAGGGCGCGAAGTGTCGTCGTATCGATGGGCGCCGCACCCGAGTTGACCACGCGGACCGCGGGGAGCGCACGGCCCTGTGCGGCGGGGGCGGCGAGCAGGGCGTGGAAGAGCGCGGGGGACCCGGCGATCTGGGTGGCTCCGAACTTCTCGGCCAGTTCGAGGAACCGCTCGGGGTCAAATCGTCCGGCGAGGACGCTCGTGAGCCCGGCGAGCACGCCGATCGACTGGCCGACCAGGCCCATGGCGTGGAAGAACGGCGCGACGGCGACCGAGACGCCCTGCCCCGGAGGGTTGGTGTACTCGGTGGCGGCCTCGGGAACCGGGTCGAGGAAGATGCCCCCGTCGGGGTCCACCGCGGGCACGGCGGCCGCGCGCCAGCAGGTGAACTGGAGGCAGTTCGCCACGACCTGGCGGTGCAGCACCTGGACCGCCTTCGAACGCCCTGTGGTGCCGCCTGTGAAGGACAGGTGGGCGACCGCGTCGGGCGTGACGCGTGGGCCGGGCTCGGGGGCCGCCGCGAGCAGGTCGGCGAGAGGCACGGTGCCGTCGAGGTGTGCCGGATCGCCGGGCGCGACGGCCGACGGTGGTACGAGGGCCAGCAGTTCGAGCCCCTCGGTGCCGGCCGCGAGGAGCGCCGGTGCCGTCGCCGGATGCGTCACGGCCGCCCGGGCGCCCGCCTCGTCCAGCTGTGCGCGCAGGGCCGCCGGGGGCAGGGTCGGGTTGATGGGCGCCACGATCGCGCCGGCCAGCAGGATCCCGTAGTAAGTGACCGGGAACCAGAGGGAGTTGGGCTGGTGCAGTGCCACCACATCGCCCTCGGCGATGCCGCGCTCACGCAGCCCCCGCGCGAAGCGGAGCGCCTGGTGGTGGAGTTCCGCGAAGGTCAGCGTGTCGTCGCCGTCGCGCAGGGCGACGCGGTCGGGGTATCTCCTGGCCGAACCGGCGAGGATGTCCCCGACGGACGCCTCGGGGTAGGAGAGGCGGGCCGGCATGCCCTTCGGGTGGCGACGGATCACGCGGCAACTCCCTTGTCGACGAGTGCGACGGGCGTGCAGTCAGAACATTCGTTAAGCTACGGTCCCCGTCGGCAGGTGTCCAGACGCCGGGACAGGAGCAGGAGATCGGAGAGCTGTGTCCACGCGACCCGCAGCAGGCCACAAGGCCATCGTCGAGGCTGCCCGGCAGGAGTTCTCCGAGCGCGGCTACGGAGCCACCTCGATCCGCGACATCGCCCAGCGCGCCGGGGTGAGCCTGTCTGCCCTGTACTACTACTACAAGGGCAAGCAGGACTTGCTGGTCGCCATCCTCGACGACGGTCTCGACGCCTACTTCAGTGCGTGCGACGAGGCGTTGGAGGCGGCGGGCGACGACCCGGCCGAACAACTGGAGGCGCTCGTCGCGGCGACCGTGCGGTTCCGTACGGAACACCCCGTGAAGAGCAGCATCGTGCTGACCGAGGGGCGCAGCCTGGAGCCCGAGCACCTGGCGCGCTACCGGAAGAACGAGGCGCGCGGCAGCCGGCAGTTCCGCGACGTCGTCGAGCTGGGCGTGGCGCAGGGCATCTTCCTCACCCCCTACCCGGACGACGCCCGGCGCGCGGTGATCGCCATGTGCAACGCCATCGGGGAGTGGTACCAGTCCGAGGGACCGGTATCCGTGGACGAGTTGGTGGAGCGGTACGTGGCCCTGGCGCTGACCGTGGTCGAGTACCGCCCGCGCGCGGTACGCCGACCCGCGCGTGCCTGACATCGAAGCCGCGTCACCCCGCAGGGGCGGCCGTCACATGCGGCGATCCGTCGTCGTCCAGGAACTCGATCACCGCGAGAGCGATGAGCGCGCAGAGAGCGATCCACACGATGACGACGCCCGTCGGACGGTCCCACACCAGCATGATCACGGCCGACACGGCGACGACCGTCCAGTTGAGCCACGTCTTCGCCCGGTGCACCCACGCGCCCACCGGCCCGCCGGTGAGGCCCGCCGCGTCGCGCACCGCGCCGATGCCGCCGCGCCACATGGCCTTGACCCGGGTCGCCGCACGGCCGTCGCCGCTCAGCCACGCCGCGAGCGCCACCACGATGCCGACGGTGATCAGCATGCGCACCGTCGTCCGCAGGAACCGCACGAGCGCGTCGTAAACGGCGCCGGCGGCCGGCTGCGACACCTCGGAGGGCAGCCCGTCGAGATAGAACGCGCGGAAGACCCACAGACCGATGCCGAGGATCGCGGCGCCCACCGCGATCGCGATCCCGGCCGCCACCAGCGCGCGCCGCTTGCGGACGGCCAGGAGGACGGCGCAGGCGGCGAGGACCAGGGTGATGACGGGCAGCCAGACCCCCATGAGCTGGAGCAGCCGGAAGCCCTTCTTGATCTTGCCGATGGAGTCGGACGTCATGACCGTGAAGTCGGTGTGCACCTCGGGGATCTTCGAGGCGACTCCGAGGCCGCGGTCGACGAGCCGCTGCTTCGCCTCGTCGATGACGGGCGCCAGGTCGATCGTCACCGCGTCGTTCGTGAGCTTGACGGCGCCGCCGCCGCTCCCGGTCAGCGCCTTGTCGACCGCCGTGTGCACGCGCCGGTTGAGGCCGGTCCACAGCTTCTCGAACGAGTCGCTCGACACGAACTTCTGGACGGTGTTGTGCACAAAGCCGCTGAGTCCGCTGGTGAGCGGGCCGCTCAGCCTGCCCAGTGCCTTTTCGAGCCTCGGCCGGTCGGCGGGTGCCACGTCGCTGAGGAGCGCCTTGAGATCGATGTTCTCCATGACGACGTTCGTGACGCGGCTCGTGACGGCCGCCTGGACATCGGGATCGGAAGCGAGCGGCTCCATCGTCGCCACGTAGCGATCGGTGTCGCCGACGATGTCGCCGGCCCATGTCGCGACCGCGCTGAGCGGCGTCAGGATCGCCACGAGGACGATCAGGAGGCCGGCGAAGAACGAGCGCAGATGGTGCCGGGGCCGGGCCGGCGCCGCGGCCTCCAGCTGAGCGACCCGGGCGCGCAGCGCCGCCATGTCGTCGCTGGTGTCCGCCGGGGGACGGTCGTCACGGTCCGGTGTCATGTACTCATGGGATGCCATGCGGTGGCTGAGGGCCCGCTGGACTAGTGCGTATGGGCGGCCAACGCACTCCGTCACCCCGTCACCACCGTCACGGAGTGACGATCGCGAAGTCCGGATCGTTCTCGTCGAGGACCGAGAGCAGGGTGTCGAGGGCGCCCAGGTCGCCCGAGTGATAGACGCCGTGGAGACCCTTCCCGGCCAGCAGGGTGAGGAGTTGGGGCTTCGTCAGCGTGAGGGAGAGGTCCGCGCTGTCGGCGGGCCGGGTCGTACGGGTGTGGACCAGGACACCGTTGTGCAGCGTCATGCGGTACATCTCGCCCAGGTCCGACAGATGCCAGTGCAGGGTGAGCGAGTGGTCCCACGCCCTCGGCCCGTCGACCCTGACCGCGAGCGAGTCGAAGAGCTGCTCGACGTTCAGCGCGTCGCCCATGTTGCCGCCGCCGATGCTGGTCGCCTTGATCTCGCCGCGCAGCTCCTGGGCGCCGGTGAGGTAGCAGTTGCGCCAGGTCGCGCACTCCGCGCCGTGCGCGAGCCGCTCGAAGGTCTCCGCGAGCAGCTCCTTGGCGTCAGCGCTGTCCGGCGCGGCGAACACGGCGTGCCTCAGGAGCTGGGCGGCGAACCGCAGATCGCCCTCCTCCAGGTACGTACGCGCCTTGCCGAGCACCGCTTCGAGCCCGCCCATGCAGTCGACGTAGCGTTCGGCGGTCTCGGTGGGCGGGTGCTCCCACAGGGATGCGGGATTGCCGTCGTACCAGCCCATGTAACGCTGGTAGATGGCCTTCACGTTGTGGCTGACGGAGCCGTAGTAGCCGCGCGCGTGCCAGGCCGCGGAGAGCGCGGGCGGCAGCTCGATCAGCTCGGCGATCTCCGCCCCCGTGTACCCCTGGTTGAGCAGCCGCAGCGTCTGGTCGTGCAGATACGCGTACAGGTCGCGCTGCTCGGCGAGGAACGACCTGATGCGGTCCGAGCCCCAGGTCGGCCAGTGGTGCGAGGCGAACAGGACGTCCGCGTCGTGGCCGAAGAGCTCGACGGCCTCGTTGAGGTAGCGGGCCCAGGTCCGGGCGTCGCGGACCACCGCGCCGCGCAGGGTCAGGATGTTGTGCAGGTTGTGCGTGGCGTTCTCGGCCATGCACAGGGCGCGCCGCTGCGGCAGCAGGAAGTTCATCTCCGACGGCGCCTCGGTGCCCGGCGTCATCTGGAAGCGGAACACGACGCCGTCGAGGGTCAGTTCCTGTCCCGTGTGCCGGACCTCGACCGTGGGCGCCATCAGCCCCGTGGTGCCGGTGGACGCGGTGAAGCCGAGCCCCATGCCCACGAGACCCTCGGGCCCGCGCTCCAGGTTGGCGCCCGTGTAGTAGGTGCCGCGGCGCAGCATCGCCGCACCCGCGTACACGTTCTCCACGACGGAGTGCTCCATGAAGCCCTGCGGAGCGATCACGGGTACGTCGTCGTCGGCTCCGATGACGCCGAGCACACCGCCGAAGTGGTCGAGGTGGGAGTGGGTGAACACGACGGCGGCGACGGGCCGTTCGCCGCGCTGCGACCGGTAGAGCTCCAGCGCGGCGGCCGCCGTCTCCGCGGAGGCGAGCGGGTCGACGACCACGACGCCGTGGTCGCCCTCGATCAGCGTCATGTTGGAGAGGTCGAACCCGCGTACCTGGAAGACGCCCTCGGTCACCTCGAACAGGCCGGCCCGCGCGCACAGTTGGGACTGCCGCCACAGGTTCGGGTGCGCGGTGTCGGGACAGTCCTCGTCGAGGAACGCCGTGTCGTCGAAGTTCCACACGACCCGCCCGTCCTCGGCCGTGACCGTCGAGGAGAGCGGCGGAGAGACAAGGCCACGGTCCGCCTCCTCGAAGTCGGACCGGTCGGCGAAGTCGGGGGCGGAGTCGGGGGTGTCGGAGGTGGTCACTTCGGTCTCCCAGGGGTGTCAGCGGCGCGCTTCAGTGCCGTACGACGCGCGCAGGAACAGCGCCACCACCTGCGCCATGTGCTCGGTCTCGGAGGGGTCCACGCTCTCGTCCGGGGCGTGGACCAGGCACTGCGGTTCCTCCACGCCCATCAGGAGCCGTACACGGCCATGGCCGGAGCGGCCCGCGGACTCGCCACCGACGCGGTCGTCATCAGCGCCGGTGTCCTCCACGTCACGGCGGCGCCGTGACCGGTGCCGGCGCCCTCGTCCGCGTCCCGGTTCGTCGGACGGGACATCCATGGTGGTCATACGGGCCCTCCCAGGTCGCGTCGTTGCACAAAATTGGCATAGCTTGTGCCGGTTCGCACCTGCTGTCGGGTCGGGCCCGTACGCACGAGGGGTGCGGCGGGACCCGATCCGCGCCGTCCCCGGACGGTCAGCTCTCGGTCAGATGCCGCACCAGCACCGGCACATGGCTGTGCTCGATGTCCTTGACCGAGGTGACCAGCGTGACCGTGCCCGTACGGGCCATCGCGCGCAGCTTGTCCGTCAGCTCCACGCGGTCCGGCTCCGCGAGCTCGTCGCGGTAGCGGCGCTCGAACTCCGGGAAGCGGGATGCGCGGTCCTCGTGGTACCAGGAGCGCAGCCCGGAGGACGGCGTCAGGTCCTTCATCCACGCCTCGACGTCGGCCCGCTCCTTGGAGACGCCGCGCGGCCACAGGCGGTCCACCAGGACCCGGGTTCCGTCGTCCGCCGACGGCGGATCGTAGACCCGGCGGACACGGAAGTGCGGTTCGGAACTCTTGGAACGTTCTGTCATGGCCCAATTGTGCGGAGTTTCCCGGCGTCGTGTCCGCGGCCGTCCGCCGCTCCGGTGACGGCCCCCGGATGCCGGAGGCGTACGTCGTTCGCCTCACCCGAGTGGCGGGCGCACCGACGTCGTGTGAACAGTCGGACATGACGCACGCACCGCACGAACCCCGAACCCCGGCGGCCGAAGAGACCCGCGAAGAGCGCACTTCCCCGCCCGAGGGCCCCCTCGGGCGCCTGGCTCAATCCGCCTGGCAAGTAGTGCTCCTGGCAGGCATAGCCGCCCTGATCCTGGGCGTCCTGGTCCTGGTCTGGCCCGGGGCGTCCCTGTTCGCCGCCGGAGTGCTCTTCGGCGTGTATCTCCTGGTCACCGGCGTATTCCAGCTGGTGGCCGCATTCGGCACGCATGTCACCACCGGGCTGCGCGTGATGGCCTTCATCAGCGGCGCGGTGTCGATCCTGCTCGGCCTGTTCTGCTTCCGCGGGGCGACGCAGTCGATCCTGCTGCTCGCGCTGTGGATCGGTATCGGCTGGCTGTTCCGCGGCATCACCCAGACCGTCGCGGCCGTCTCCGACGAGGCGATGCCGGCGCGCGGCTGGCAGATCTTCCTCGGCGTCGTGAGCGCGCTGGCCGGTGTGGTCCTGATCGTCTCGCCGTTCGAGTCCGTCGCCGTACTCACCCTGGTCGGCGGCTGCTGGCTGCTGGCGGTCGGCGTCGTGGAGATCGTCACGGCGTTCCAGCTGCGGAGCAAGGCGAAGCGGATTCCGCACGGGGTATGACTTGGGTCCTGAAAGCGTATACACGCGCGCCGGGCGCCCACATCGGGACGCCCGGCGCGACGGCTCCGGTCTGTCGGTGACGGTCAGACCGCGACCGTCTCCTCCATCTCTTCCTCTGCCGCCTCTTCCTCTGCTGCCTCCGTGGAGCGGGCAGGCGCCTGAGTCACGCTGTGCGCGGCATGCTGCCGGGGCTCGACCGCGACGGCACCGCGCCGCCGCTCCGTGAGCGCGGCAAGCCCCGTCAAGGCCAGGCCGACCACGAGCCAGACGGCCAGCGTCCACACGTTCCTGGCCAGGTCGTGGCTGCCGAAGTAGAGCAGGCTGCGCGAGCCCTCGACCAAGCCGGCGCCGTTCCAGAAGGCGTGCAGAGTGCCGAAGAAGCCGTTCTGCAGCTCGGGCCGGTAGAGGCCGCCGGAGCTGGTGAAGTTCAGCATCACGAACAACACCATGAGCGCGAGCGTCGTCCACCGCTTCAGGAACGTGTGCAGACCCACGCCGATGAACAGAATGCCCGCCGAGTAGAGCCAGGACATGGCCCACATGCCCCACAGGCCGTGGTGGGCCAGGCGGAACACCGGTCCCGCGAGAGCCGCGCCGACGAGGCCGACCACGCCGGACACACCGACCACGAGCGCGGCCCGCATCCGCATCGACAGGGCGGAACCCGCCGCGCCGATCACGGCCACCGACGCGTACGAGCCGATGCTCAGCGCCACCAGCAGGAAGAACAGGCCCTGGCCCGTCGGGTCGTCCGAGACGGTCGGGGTCACGTCCGTCACCTTGAGCGGCACGCCCTGCTGCGTGGCGACGGGGGTGAAGATCTTCTCGGCGGTGATCGCGCTCATGTCGGACCCGGCGGTGGCGACGATCAGCTCGGGGGACTTCGCGCTCAGGACGTACGCGCCGTCGATGTCACGGGACTGAAGCTGCTCCACGGCCGCCGGGCGGCTGTCGAGCGTACGCACGTCGAGCGCGTCGCCGGCATTGTCCTTCACCGTCTGGGCGAAGACCTTCGCCTCGGGCCCCGCCCCGACGACCGCCACCGGCAGATGGTGCGGCTCGGGCGCCACGAAGGCCCCCATGTACGCGAGCCCCATGCCCAGGCACATCAGCAGCGGGGTGATGAGGTGGGTCAGCACATGGCGCAGCGCCGGATTCCGCACGCCGTGCACGGCGCCCGCGGACTCGGAGCGGTGTGCCTTGTGATCGGCGGGCATGGGCAGGACCTCCAGCTGGTTGGGTTGGTGTTTACAACCTTTCACGTTGTACTCTACAACTATCTCGGCGCAATGGGGTACGGGTGAGGGTGTGACGATGGCCACCGCGGCCCCGCGGCGGCCACCGCACGCGCCTTCAGTCCTGCTGGAGCTCGAGCTGGTACTCGTACGTCCGATGCGTCGGCACGTAGCCGAGTCCGTCGTTCACGGCGCGCATGTGCGTGTTGCTGTCGGCGGTGTCCGTGAGCAGGCCCCCGAGCTTCGGGTGGCGGCCGCGGGCGCGGAGAACGGCCTCGGCCTTCATCCAGCGCGCGAGGCCGTGGCCGCGGTGCTCGGGCAGTACGCCCGTGCCGTAGTGCTGTCCGTCGCCCGTGCCGTCGCCGGGGACGACGAGCTCGGTGAACCCCACGACGGTGCCGTCGGAGGCGTCGACCGCCACGACCGTGTCGAGGTGTTCGCCGCGTTCCTCGACCGCCTTGGCCACCGCGCGGACGCGGTCCACATCCCACGCGACCGTCCCGTAGTCGGTGTCGTCCATGGGCATGTCGTCCATGGCACGACGCGACGCGGCGAACGTCGCGGCCAGGTGGTCCGGAACCGTCCCTTCCCAGGAGACGAGCCGGTATCCGGGGTGCTCCGCGTGCGCCGTCCGCGTGAGGGCCGGGACGTCCGCGTCCGCGAGCGGGAGTCGCGCGTACGTCAGGTTCAGCACCCGGCGGAACCCTCGCGCGGCCAGGAACAGGTCCGCGGGTGAGCCGTCGTCGGCCGGGGCGGTGAGCGAGCGCCGCCCGTCGTCCTTCGCGGCCGTCACCGCCGCGTCGAGGAGCCGGGTGCCGGCGCCGCGACGCCGTTCCGCGGGATGGACCTGGAGGGCCAGCTGGGCGAGATGCCGCTGCCCGTCCCGGTCGATGAGCCGCAGGAACGCGGACCCGACCGGGTTTCCGTCGGTGTCGGACGCCAGCCAGGCGAGGCGGCGGCCGTCCGGACCGCCGGACGGATCGGTCAGCGGTGTCAGGTTCAGCGACAAGAGGGCTCCTTGTGCAGGGAGTTGAGGACGCGGCTGAACCTAACCACGGGCGCGCGCCCCCGCAAAGGGATTGACCGCGCGGGCCCCCGGCGCCGGAACCGTCCGCCCGCGCCCATTCCTTATTTCTGAAACGAGTTCTACTGTGTGCGCCGTCAGGACCGGGACCCGGTGTACCAGCGACCGCCAGGAGGGGCCGTGCACCTCGAATACACGCCCGAGCAACAGCAGTTGCGCGCGGAGCTGCGCGCCTACTTCGCGGAGCTGGTGCCCGACAACGCGTACGCCCGCTACGAGGATCCGGCCGCGCAGAAGCGGTTCTACCGCGAGACGGTGCGACGGCTCGGCACCGACGGGTGGCTCGGCGTCGGGTGGCCGAAGGAGTACGGCGGGCGCGGCCTGACGCCCATGGAACAGTTCATCTTCTTCGACGAGGCCGCGCAGGCGGGCGTGCCCCTGCCACTCATGGCGCTCAACACCGTCGGCCCCACGATCATGCAGTACGGCAGCGACGAGCAGAAGGCGTACTTCCTGCCGAGGATCCTCTCCGGAGAGCTCGACTTCGCCATCGGCTACAGCGAGCCCGACGCGGGCACCGACCTCGCCGCGCTCAAGACGCGGGCGGTACGCGACGGGGACGAGGCCACCGGCCACTACACGGTGAACGGGCAGAAGATCTGGACGACCAACGGCGACACGGCCGACTGGGTGTGGCTCGCCGTGCGCACCGACCCGGACGCCCCGTCGCACAAGGGCATCACCATGCTCCTGGTGCCGACGTCGGACCCCGGCTACTCCTGCACCATCATCAACACCCTTGCCTCGCACGACACCACGGCCAGCTACTACGAGAACATCCGGGTTCCCGTCAGCCGCCGCGTCGGTGAGGAGAACAAGGGTTGGCGGCTCATCACCAACCAGCTCAACCACGAGCGCGTGACGCTCGCCGCCCACGGCACCATGGCGATCCGCGCGCTGCGCGACGTGCAGCGCTGGGCCATGGACACCAAGCTCGCCGACGGGCGCCGCGTCATCGACCTCGGCTGGGTGCGCAAGCGCCTCGCCCAGACGCACACCCGGCTCGACGCGATGAAACTCCTCAACTGGCAGATGGTGAACGCCGTCCAGGAAGGCAGCCTCACCCCGCAGGACGCCTCCGCCGTAAAGGTGTACGGCTCCGAGGCGCGCCGCGAGGCGTATGCCTGGCTGATGGAGGTCGTCGCCGCGGCGGGGGCGCTCAAGGAGGGCTCGGCGGGCGCCGTCCTGCACGGCGAACTCGAACGCGGCTACCGATCAGCCGTGATCTTCACGTTCGGCGGCGGCAACAACGAGATCCAGCGCGAGATCATCTCCTGGATAGGTCTGGGCATGCCCCGTGTCCGCCGCTGAGGCGCCTGTGACGAGGATTCATAGTTGGCACAAGAGAGGCATGGTTGGCACTGGCTGCAGCCTGCAGTCATCGGGATGCCAAGCCTCTGGGCTCCGACGGGATGGATGTGCCGCGACCACGACGGGGCACCACGAAGGTTCGGACTGAGAGGATGTCTCACGTGGTGGTGGCGTGAGCTGCGGCACGACGTCTCTTCGGGGGTGCCGATCTGTCGCGGCGGCTGGTTCCTGAGGGTCTGTCGGAACTTGGCGCTCCGTTGCTGTCGTCGTTCAACTCCCGCCCTCAGGGCGGCGGAACCGCGCTGCTGGACGAGCGGGCCGGGTTCACGGCGGTGGTGTACGTGCCGACCAGCGGGGGTGCCTGGCGGCCCCTGCTGGAGACGTCCGGGATGTCGCCCGCGACGGCGCACCTCATGGACCAAGGTGGGGCCGTGGCGCGGATTGCACCGGGCGGTGCTGGACGAACTCGGCGCCCAGGCTGAGCTCGACTGGACGTACGCGATCGTCGACGCCGCCTTGGAGCGGGCGAAAGAGGGCGTTCGCTGAGCGGGCCGACCCCGGTCGGTCGCGGCAAGCAGGGCAGCGGACTGCATCTGCTGGCCGAGCCTCAGGGCATCCCGCTCAGCGTCGCCATGACCGGCGCCAACATGCACGCGAGCCTCGCCCTCAAGCCGCCGGTCGGCGGCATACCCGCCATCCGCTCACGACGCGGACCTCCGTCGGTGACGCCCGGTCAAACTCCGCGCGGACAAGGCGGACTTCTCCGCCGAACACCTGGCCTGGCCGCGCGAGCGGGGTGTCGTCCCACGCATCGCACGGCCGGGCATCGAGTCCGGCGAACGGCTCGGCCGGCACCGCTGGAAGACCGAGCGGTCCATCGACCGGCTCTTCGGCTACCGGCGCCTCACCATCCGGTACGAGCGAAAGGGCACCCACTTCCACGGCTTCCTCGGGCGGGCCACTGCCCTCACCTGGCGAGAGAAGCTCGCAACACTCGCCACAGCTGATCAGCACGGACCTGTCCCCGCATCAGCTCTTGAGGCTTCCGGCGGACAGCCCCGAGCGCCAGAACCGCTGGAGGGCGAGGAAGGCGATACAGAGGGGGACCACCGACACCAGGGAGCCCGTGACGACGATGTCGTACCAGGGCTGGTCCCGAAGCTGGCTGTTCCAGAAGTAGAGCCCCAGGGTGAGCGGCCAGCGTGAGTCGTCGGCGAGCATCATCAGGGGCAGGAAGAAGTTGTTCCAGATCCCCACGAACTGGAAGAGGCAGATGGTGACCAGAGCGGGCGACATCAGCCGCAGCGCGATGGTGAAGAAGATCCGGAGTTCTCCCGCGCCGTCGACCCGGGCGGCGTCGGTGAGTTCGTCGGGCACGGAGGCTTCGGCGTAGACGCGGGCGAGGTAGACCCCGAAGGGGGTGACGGCGCTCGGGATCAGCACCGACCAGTACGTGTTGACGAGGCCGGTTGACGAGGCGAGCAGATACAGCGGGAGGGCGAGCAGCGGCGGGGGGATGAGCACCGCGCCGAGGATCACGGCGAAGACACCCTCCCGGCCTTTGAAGGGATATTTGGCCAGGGCGTATCCAGCCATCGCGGCGAACAGGGTGGCCACCAGGGCCCCGACCCCGCAGTACAGAAGGCTGTTGAGGAGCCAGTGGCCGAAGATGCCGTTGCTGTGCCGGAAGACCTTCGTGAGGTTGTCGGCGAGGTGGAAGTGCGAGCCGAACCAGAAGCCGTTGCTGCCGAACAGGTCACCGTTGGATTTCGTCGCCGAGACGATCAGCCACCAGATCGGCAGCAGGAAGTAGCCCGCGATCGCGAACAGCAGCACGGTGGTGCTCAGTCGGGCGGCTGAGGTGCCGCGACGGCGGGCGGGCAGCGCCGCCCGCCCGGGGTCGGACCTGCGGCGTCGGGCTGTGGGCTGCGTGCTCATCGCGATCCTCGTGTGCTCAGGCGCAGGAAGCCGTAGGACAGGGCGAACGTGGCAAGGGCCAGGACCACCGCGACAGCCGCGGCGAAGTTGTAGTCGTTGAGGCCGAAGGCGGCCTGGTAGGAGAGCATCACCGGGGTGTAGTTGCTGCTGATCGCGGCGGTCATGGGGCGCAGCACCATCGGTTCACCGAACAGCTGCAGCGTGCCGATGATGGAGAAGACGCCGGTCAGGGTGAGGGCCGGGCGCACCAGCGGCACCTTGATGTGCCAGGCGATCCGGAATCCGGAGCATCCGTCCAGCTCGGCGGCCTCGTACAGCTCCTTGGGGACGGACTGCAGCGAGGTGTAGATGATCAGCATGTTGTAGCCGGTCCAGGACCAGGTGACGATGTTGCCGATCGAGAAGAGGATCACGTTGTGGGAGAGGAAGTCGACGTCTACGCCGATGCTCCTGCCGATGTCGTTCAACGGACTGATGCCGGGCATGTAGAGGAAGGCCCACAGCACCGCCGCGATCACGCCGGGGATCGCGAACGGCAGGAAGTACGCCACGCGGAAGAAGCGCTTGAACCGTGCCACTTGGGAGTCGAGGAGCAGGGCGAGGAGCAGGGCGAGACCCAGCATCACCGGCACCTGGACGAGGCCGAAGACCAGGACCCTGCCCACGCCCTTCAGGAACGTGCTGTCGGTGAGCACCCGCGTGTAGTTGTCCAGGCCGGCGAAGACGGTGCGCGGAGCCCCGAAGCCGAGCCCGGAGCGCTCCACCCGGAACAGGCTCTGATGGACGGCGTACCCGATCGGGATGACGAACACGGCCAGGAACAGGACGCCGAACGGGGCGAGCAGCACGGCGGCGGAGCGGTTGCGCCGGGCGGCGAGCCTGCTGGCGGAGCGGCCGCGCGACGGCCGCGGCTCCCGGCCCGGGGCACCGGCGAGCCGGTCCGCGCCGTGATCGCCCGACGGCGCCGGCCGGTACGCGACCGGCACTGTCGGGGAGTCCACATTGCGGGTCATCTGACTTTCACGCCCTTCGACTTGATCGCCGCGAGCGTCCTCTTCTGTACGTTGTTGAACGCGTCGAACAGCGTGCCGGAACCGGCGTAGGCCTTGGCGGTCGCCTCGTCCAGGTCGACACCGAACTGCGACTGCGTGGGACCCCACTGCCAGCTCGTGTCCGCGTGCTGGGCGGCTTCGCCGAACACCTTGTAGATGTTCTGGCCGCCGTAGTAGTCCACGCCCTTGTTCACTTCGGGCAGCTTGAGTCCGGCGGTGGCGGCCGGGTAGATGCCGGTCTTCGTGATCAGGTTCTTGAGGCTGTCGGGGTTGGTGCTCATCCAGGTGGCGAACCCGACTGCCTCGTCTTTGTGCTGACAGCCCTTGAGCACGGCCGTGCTGCCGCCGCCGTCGTTGCCGAACTTCTTCTCCCCGGCGGTCCACTGCGGCATCGGGGCGACGGCGAACTTGCCCTTGGCCTTGGGGGCGTTCTGGGCGATCAGTGGGTTCAGCCAGACCGCGCCGATCGCCGTGGCCACCTTGCCGGACTGCAGGCCGCTCCACCACGCGGGGCTGTAGCCCTGGTCCGTGGCCACCAGCTTCTTGTCCACCAACTGCTGCCAGTAGTCGGCGAGTTGCCGGGACCGGTCGTCGTTGACGCCGACGTGCCACGCGTCGCCCTCGGTACCGAACCACTTGGCGCCCTTCTGCCAGGCCAGGCCGGACAGGGTGATCGCCCGCAGGTTCACGATGTGGGCCTCGGGGTCGGCCTTGTGCAGCTTCTCGGCCGCCTTGGCGTACTCGTCCCAGGTCGTCGGCACCGCGATGCCGTACTTCTTGAAGACGTCCTTGCGGTAGTACATGGCCATCGGGCCCGTGTCGACCGGGATGCCGTAGGTCTTGCCCGCGACGGTGACCTGGTTCCACGTCCACGGAACGAACTTGTCCTTCGCGGCACCGGCCTCCTGGGAGACGTCCTCCAGGGCGCCCTCGAGCAGGAAGGTGGGTATGGACTCGAAGCCGATCTGCGCCAGGCAGGGGGCGTTGCCCGCCTTCACTGCCGAGAGCATCTTGTCGTAGCCGCCCTGGCCACCGGACGGCAGCTTCTTGAAGGTGACCTTGATGTTCTTGTGGGTGGCGTTGAACAGCTCGGCCGACTTGTCGTAGCCGGGGGCCCAGCCCCAGAACTCCAGGTGGACGGTGCCGCCGGCGGCCTTGTCGTCGCCGCTCCCTCCGCACGCCGCCGCTGTCAGGGCCAGGGCGGCCGCGGACAAACTCCCGAGTACGGCCCGCCGTCTGGAGCGCGCGGCCAACTTAGCAAGCATTTATGTGAACCTTCCCGTTGCGAGGAACTGGAAATTACTCAGATTCTTGGGCAAGTTGAATGTGAGGAGCCTGGGCGCTCCCCTCGAAGGTCGAGGGGCGGGGCTGTGGTCTTCCGAGGCGCCGAGGCTCGGTACTTGTATCCACCGCGAGGCGAAGTTCAGTATTTGTGGGGCGCGCCGTAACGTCAAGACCATAGATCCGATACATGCCAACCGTGGATATCCGTAGCTCAGAAATATCGAATGGCCATTGAACCGGCTGCGAGCCTGCCTTCATCGCCGCGTCGGCCGTGATCCCGCCGTCGGACACCAGGCCGGGACCGGACCGTACCGGCGGCTGGAGCGCCATGGGGAGGCTGAGCGGACCGCAGGGCGACGGCGACCCGGTCGCCTTCGCCCCCAACCGTCCCGACCATGGCGCGATCGGCGCCTGCGCCGCTTGGCCCCGGCGTCACGCCGAGTGCGGTGCGTCCGGCCGGGAGCGCACCGCGGGCGCGGCCGGGGCCGCGGCGGTGCTCCCGGCGGGGCAGACCGACTTCTCCGGACAGGCCGATGTCGCCCGCTTCCTGCGCACCGCTGCCCGGCTCGACCTGGACGTGATCGTGCGCCCCGGCCCCTACATCTGCGCTGAGTGGGAGTTCGGCGGCCTCCCTGCATGGTTGCTGGCTGACCCCGGGCTGCGGCTGCGCCGCACCGACGACCGCTATCTGGCCGCTGTGGACGCCTGGTTCGACCAGCTGATCCCAGTCCTGCGCCCCCTGCTCGCCAGTCGGGGCGGGTCGGTGATCGCCGTCCAGGTCGAGAACGAGTACGGCAGTTACGGCCATGACACCCCCTACCTCGACCATCTGCGGCAGGGCCTGATCCGACGCGGCGTGGACTGCCCGCTGTTCACCGCCGACGGAGCGACTGACGGCGTACTGCGCGGGGGCGTGCTGCCCGGCACCCTGGCGACCGCGACCTTCGGCTTACAGCCCGAGGAGTCACTGGCGACACTGCGCCGCCACCAGCCGACCGGCCCGCTGATGTGCTCCGAGTACTGGCACGGCTGGTTCGACCACTGGGGCGAGCACCACCACGTACGGAAGGCGGACGAGGCAGCAGCGGAGCTGGACCGGATGCTGGCTCAGGGCGCCTCGGTCAACCTCTACATGGGTCGCGGCGGCACGAACTTCGGCTGGTGGAACGGAGCCAACCACGACGAGAACGACTACGAGCCCACCTGCAGCAGTTACGACTACGACGCCCCGGTCGGCGAGGCCGGAGAGCTGACCGAGAAGTTCCACGCGTTCCGCGCGGTGATCGAGCGGCACCGTGGCCCGGTCCCGTACGCGATACCCAGGACACCGGACCGGCTCGCCCCGCAGACGGTCCGGCCGGACGGCGCGGTGGCGCTGGCCGACTGCCTCGACGTGCTCTCCACTCCTCAACACCGGCTCTCACCGGAACCGATGGAGGTGCTGGGCCAGTCACTGGGGCTGATCCACTACCGCACGTGGCTCCGTGGCTCCTTCCCCGACTCGACCCTGCGCGTGCACGGCCTCGCGGACCGGGCCCAGGTGTTCCTCGACGGTGTGCCGCTGGGCGTCCTGGAGCGGACCGGGCCGCTCGACGCGCTGCCGATCAGCGTCCCCGACACCGGTGCCCAACTCGACCTGCTGGTAGAGAACATGGGGCGGATCAACTACGGCCCCCTGCTGGAGGATCACAAGGGCATCAGCGGCGGCGTCCGGATCGCCGGCCAGTACCAGTTCGACTGGGAGATCCACCCCTCCCGCTGACCGATCTGGCAGGATTGCGGTTCGGGGCCGCCGAACAGGTCGAGGGCCCGGCCTTTCATCGTGCGACGCTGGAGGTACCGGAACCGGCCGACGGTTTCCTGGCCCTGCCGGGCTGGACCAAGGGCCAGGTGTGGCTGAACGGCTTCGCCCTCGGCCGCTATTGGGACCGCGGACCCCAGCGCACGCTGTACGCCCCCGCCCCGGTGTGGCGGGCCGGCCTGAATGAACTCGTGATCCTGGAACTGCACCGGCCGGGCGAGCGGATCGAGCTCTGCGACGTCGCGGATCTGGGCCCCGCCGATCCGGGCCCGACCGGCTGACCTTCGGCTGACCTTCGGAATGCGAAGTGGCGCCGGTCCGGATTCCTCCCGGAACGGAGCCACTTGAAACGAGTTTCCGAGGCGGATCAGCTCTGGCCGTGCCCGAAGTACGCGGCCAGCTCCCGGTCCGGGGCCTCGACCTCGACGGCCCGGCCGCCGTCCCGCAGCGACACGGTGGCCGCGTAGCCCGCGGCTACCGCTTCGCGGGCCGCGACGGGCGAGGTGACGGTGGCTCCGCCGTCCCGTACGAACTGCAGGAATTCCGCCATCAGCACGGGATCGGCGCCCCCGTGCGTGCCGGTCGGTGTGTGCACGGGCAGCACCAGATCGGCCTCGGCGCGGCCGTCGGAGCGGCGGTTCCACACGTGGACCTCCGCTCCCTCCGAGTCGCCGAAGTTCTCCAGCCGCCCCTCGGTACCGATCACCGTGTAGTTGCGCCAGTAGTCGGGGGTGTAGTGACACTGCTGGTAGCTCGCGAAAACACCGTTGTCCAGCCGCATCTGCATCATGCTCAGGTCCTCCACGTCCACCACCGGGTGGAGACCGGTCTGGCTGAGCGGCGGCCAGTTCTCCGTCGACAGCCACTCGGTCATCCGCTCCCCGCTGCGGTCGCGGTGCGAGTCGATGTCCCCGTAGACCGTCAGCCCGCCCATGGCGTTCACCTGCCGGGTGTAGCCGCCGGCCAGCCAATGGATGACATCAATGTCGTGCGCGCCCTTCTGCAGCAGCAGGCCGGTGGTGAGACGTCGGTCCGCGTGCCAGTCCTTGAAGTAGAAGTCCCCGCCGTGGCCGACGAAATGGCGGCACCAGACGGCCTTGACCTCGCCGATCACCCCCTTGGCGATCAGTTCACGCATGGCCACCACGACCGGCATGTGCCGCATGTTGTGGCCCACGTACAGCCGGGTCCGGGACTGGCGCGCAGCCGCGAGCAGCCGGTCACACCCGTCGGTGGTGATCGCCATCGGTTTGTCCAGGAACACCGGTACACCGGCTTGAAGGAAGTCCAGGCCGATCTCCTCGTGCGTGTGGTCCGGAGTCAGCACCAGCGCGCCGTCGAGTCCCGCGTCGAGCAGCTCGTGGTGATCCGCGGCGGTCCGCACCTGGGTGCCGAATCGCTCCTCGGCGTGCGCAAGCACCTGTCGGTCGCGGTCGCAGGCGGCGGCCACCAGTGAGCCCGATCCGGGCCGGTGAGCCAGGTCGGCCAGGTCGCTGCGATTGCCCAGGCCGATGACACCGAGCCTGATGTCGTCCAAGGTGCTTGCCCTTTCAGAAGGTTTCGACCCCAGCAGGGCCAGGATGATCGATGATAGATCTGGAACATATCCGATTGCATGGTGGGTTTGTGCCTGATCCTGACGGGGTTGAGGTGGCGCCGACCGCCAGGACACTCGCACTCCCGGGGGCGCTACGGCCAGGCGGTAGAGGGGTGTTGCCCCGGTGAGGGGTGGGATGGAGTGGCTGGTATGGGACGGAACGAGTCTGGGCTCGCCGGATCCTGGCGTCAAGAGTTTGAATGTGATTCACTGACCCCGGATTGGCTGATGTATCCGAAACATATTGCGCTTGGGGCGCCTCTGCGCCGTTCGGTGACCTCATGCCCGACACGGACCGCTATCGCTATGCCGTCCGGATCGCCGTGCCATGGATCGACGCAGAAGTGGATCGACGTGAAAGGGGAGCGCCGTTGACCCGCGCAGCCCACAGCACCGCACCCGCGCTGGAACCCCCGGGCGACGGTCCCGGTTACCGTCCCGGCTACGAGGTCGCGGCCGAACGCATCCTCGAACACCTCGTCCTGGCCGGCCTGGAGCCGGGCGACCGGCTGCCCACCGAGCAGGACCTGGCCGACCGGGTGGGGATGAGCCGGACCGTGGTCCGCGAGGCGGTGAAGATCCTCTCCGCGCTGGGCCGGCTGTCCGTGCACAAGGGCCGCGGCATCTATGTCGCCCAGCCCGACCAGTCCTCCTGGCAGCACTCCCTGACCCACTTCTTGCCCGCCGACCTGCACCAGGTCGACGAACTCTTCGAATTCCGGCGGCACTTGGAAACCACCACCACCCGCCTGGCCGCCCAACGCGCCACGCCGGCCCAGGTCAAGGCCGTCCGCGAGGCCGCCCATCAGTCCACCCGGGCCGCCCAGCAAGGTGACATCGACGCCTTCAGCCGCGCCGACGACGCCTTCCACACCGCCATCGCCGCCGCCACCAACAACTCCTTCCTCACCGCCACCATCGACACCCTGCGCCGCCTGCAGCACCAGGTCACGGCCATAGGACTGGCAGGCCTCGCGGGCGGTTCCCTGCACGACGCCGCCGCCCAGCATGAGGCCATCGCCCACGCCATCGCCACCGGCGAACCCACGTACGCACACACCCTCATGGCCCATCACATCGACCGGACCACCCACCAGTTCCAACGAGAGATCCGGCACCGCATCACCCCCGGCCACCCCAACGCCTGAACCGCACACCATCACCCATGAAGGACATCCATGCGAATCACCGACGTGACTGTGGAACTGGTCGATCTGCCCGCTCAGCCGCCCTTCCGGTGGCGAGCAGGGCTGCCCGGTTCGGAGCCGGCGGTCGTGGGCGGAATTCTGCGGGTCCACACGGGCGACGGCCTGGTGGGCGAGGCGCACACGAGACGTGGGCTGATCGTCGCCGACCTGGTGAACCGTCGTATACGTGAGGACCTGCTCGGCCGCGACCCGCTGATGCGCGAGCTGCTGTGGCACCGCCTGTGGGAGCTGGACCGTATAGAGGAACTCCCCATCTACGCGCTCGGCCTGGTCGACGTAGCGCTGTGGGACCTGGCCGGCCTCGCGGCCGGGCAGCCGGTCCACCGGCTGCTCGGTCCCTACCGCGAGGCCATTCCCGCCTACGCGAGCACGGTCACCTTCGGCAGCGTCGAGGAGTACCTCGACGTGGCCGACCAGTGCCTGGAGCTCGGCTACTCCGCCATCAAGCTGCACGCGTGGGGAGACGCGCGAGCCGACGCGGACCTGTGCCAGAAGCTGCGGGCCCACGTCGGTGACGACATTCCACTCATGTACGACGGCTCGGCCGGGTTCGACCTCGCCGACTCGGTGTATCTCGGCCGCGCACTGTCCGAGGCGGACTACCTCTGGTACGAGGAGCCGATGCGCGAGTTCAGCGTGACCGCTCACCGGTGGCTGGCCGAACAGGTCGACATTCCGCTGCTGGTCGCGGAGACCTCCGACGGCGCGCATTTCAACACCGGCGACTTCATCATGGCGGGCGCGGCGAGCCGGGTCCGCACCAGCGCGCAGCTCAAGGGTGGGATCACCGGGGCCCTGCGCATCGCGCACCTGGCCGACAGCTTCAACCTGCGGGCCGAGGTGCACGGCAGCGGAGTGGTCAACGCCCACCTGTGCATGGCGATCCCCAACACCACGTACTACGAGTCCCTCGTGTACACCAACCCCGTACAGCGCGAGCCGGCGGTCGGCGCCGACGGGCTGGTGCGGGCGCCGACGGCCCCTGGCATCGGCTTCGACCAGCAGGGCTGGTGACCCGTGCAACGCTACGCTGCGGTCATACGCCTGCGTGGGGAACTCGAAGCGGAATACCGCGCCTTGCACGCGGCGGCCTGGCCCGAGGTCCTCGCGACCCTCAAGCGCGCCCACATCGGCAACTACTCGATCTTCCTGCGTGACGGCCTGCTCTTCAGCTACCTCGAATACACGGGCGATGACTACACCGCCGACACCGCGCACATCGCCGAGTGCCCCGTCACCCGGGACTGGTGGGCCCGTACCGACCCCTGCCAGCAGCCACTGGACAGCGTAGGCGACGGCGAGCGGTGGGCACCCGCCGAAGAGCTCTTCCACCTCGATTGACATCGGGGGCAAGCGGCAGGGGGCGGACGCAGTTGCGTCCGCCCCCTGCCGCTTGCCCGCCGCGGTTCACAGACCGTAGACCCGCGCGGCCGTGCCTGCGAACACCGCCGTCCGCTCGTGCTCCGACAGGTCCGCCACGAGCTCGCGGCCGACGGCGACCACCTGTTCGTACTCGGCCGCCAGGGTGCACACCGGCCAGTCCGAGCCGAACATGAGCCGCTCCGGACCGAAGGCCTCCAGCGCGACCGACACGAACGGCCGCAGGGCGGCAGGGCTCCAGGTGTGCCGGTCGGCGGCGGTGACGAGCCCGGAGAGTTTGGCCACGGTGTTGGGCAGGCGGGCCAGGGCGGCCAGGTCCGCGGCCCAGGTGTCCGGTCGGCGTGGGCGGACCGAAGGCTGGCCCAAGTGGTCGAGGACGAAGATGAGTTCGGGCCGTCGCCTCGCCACGGCAACCGCCGCGGGCAGTTGTTCAGGGCGTAGGACCAGGTCGTACGCGAGACCGGCGGATGCGACGGCGGTCAGGCCGCGGCCCACGTCGGGACGGAGCAGCCAGTCCGCCTCGTCCTCGCCCTGGACCTGGTGGCGGATGCCGACGAGACGGTCACCACCGGGCAGCGCGCACAGTGCGGTCAGGGCGTCCGCGACCGCGGGAGAGGTCAGGTCCGTCCAGCCGACGACGCCGGCCACCAAAGGGTCGGCCGCGGCGAGCGCCAGGTATTCGGGAGTCTCCTCGGGTACGCAGATCGTCTGCACCAGCACCGTGGCGTCGACACCGGCGGCCGCGGCCTGCGGGCGCAGGTCGTCGAGGGTGAAGTCACGCCGCAGCGGGGCGAGTTCGGGGCCGGTGATCCAGTCCTGGTCGCGGACCGTCAGGTCCCATACGTGCTGGTGGGCGTCGATGGTGGTCACGGTTGTCTCTGACGACGTGCTCGGCATGATCTTCCTGTGTCTGGCGAAGGTGCTGGTGGAATGGGTGCACAGCGAGAACGGCCAGATCAGGCCAGACGCGTGACCTTGCCCTTCCGCGTGACCTGCACGGTGACCGCCCCGCCCGCCGGGACGTCGACCTGCGGCCAGCCGAGGAACGCCGTGTACCCGAGGGGGCGGGCCGATTGGCGGGCCGTTTCCGCCAGCACCGACACCCGTGCCGCGTAGGCCGTGTTGTTGGTCAAGCGGACTTCGGCGGCCTGGCGGCTCTCGCTGACATACTCGGCTTCGACGTGATCAAAGGGAATGAGAATCCCTTCCCCGGGCCGGACGTAGATTCCGGGAAGTTCGAGTGCCATCAGGACACCGTCGGTCTCGGTCCAGGAGTTTCTCGTCCAGATGAAATTACCGACGGCACCCTTGCCCTCGGCATCGCTGGGCTGGATGCGCTCCATGCTTGAACCGATGCGATAGTCGGTGGTGATATGCCCCGGCATGTTGACGGCCTCGGCGTGGGCATGCTGGATATCGCTGATGAGTTCGGCGTACTTCTTGTCCCCAGTGGCTCGATACAGCTTGAACAGGTGGTCCGCGGAGGACGTGCAGACACCGGGCGCGGCATGTTTGTTCTGGCTGCTCGCCCAGACGGCGCCGGCCATCCTCCCCTTGAGCCGCGCGATAGCACTGCCTGCCGGAAACAGCGGATCGTACGCAAGCGTCCAGGACGAGCACAGTGCGGCCTGGACCTTGGCGCGATTCAGCCATCCCTTCTTTCCGGTGTACTGGTACAGCGCCATGAATGACTCCAGGAGACCGAACGCTGTCTCGGAGTCGGCATCCTGTGAAATATCCGCGCACGCTCCGCTGGTGAATCCACGGGACTTGATGTCGCGCTCATAGAAAAATTCGGCTGCTTCCTCGGCCACGGCCAACCAGTCCGGACGGTGGAAGTAGTCGGCCGCCAGGGCGATCCCGGCCGGAGCGATGGCGCCGGCCGTCGAGTTGTACACGGCGATGTCGCCTGTTTCGGGCACGATGTACTGGCCGAATTCTCCGTGCTTTCGCCAGGTCCGGGTGAATGCTTCGGCCAGACCGCTCGCGGCCAGTTCCCAGGATTCCTTGACGGTGCCGCCGTGCCCTTGCGCCTTCAGGAGCATCACGTGCTTCATCAGCCAGAAGAGCACGTCTCCGTTCTTGCGTACCATCGCCTGTACGGCAGGGAAGTCGGGGTGCGTCTTCTCTGAGCGGATCTTGCCATCTGCACCGATGGTGCCGTAGAAGAATCCGCTCTGCCCCTTCATGCGGGAACAGATGAAGTCAAGCTCATCGGAGACCCTGCCCCGTTCCGTCGGGTCGTTCAGGGCCAACATGGGGTAGGTGTTGATCATTCCGCTCACCCAGCCCAGTTGAAAGTCCCTGTTGTTTTCCGGAAGGTAGTAGCGGCCCGCCTTGGTCTCTGTGAAATTGCCTCGGCAGATGTTGGTGCCGAGCTCCGCCAGCTTGCTCATCGGAAGCAGGTTTCGAGGCGCGGTGGCGCCGGTGAGAGACTTTCGCACATCCATGAACTTCTGCAGGACTGCCGGAATTCCGTCGGCATCGAAGGTGAAGACCTGGAAGCGAATCGAAACCGCGTCACCGGCGGCCCAGTTCGACGCCCTGTCGTCGCTCGTCCGGAAATCGCCGAAACCGGCCACCTGCCGGCGCACAACCGGTGCCGAGATGCTGAATTCACAGCTCTCCCTGCTCGCACTCTCCTCGACCGAGAGCCCACTGTTGCCCAGAGGGGTTCCCTGCTCGGTCAGGACGATCCAGCCCTTTTTGAACTTGGGCGAGAAGAAGCTCATCGCCGGGGCGGCAGTACTGAACGTCGCCAGCTCGATCCGTGAAGTCGCCGCAGCATCGACGGCCAGTCGCGGGTTGTTCGATATCGTCAGCGGCGTCTGTGGGTTGTAGTACATGTCGGCCGGATAGTCCGGGTTGTATCCGTTGCCGATGGCGCGATAGCGATTGCCGTTGTAGAGGATTCCGGGAATCATCACGTAGTTGGCGGTCTCCCAGCTCTCGAAGGGGAAATCAAGGGAGATCGCGCTCTGCTCCGCCTCGCCCTTCTCCAGGGTGCAGGTCAGAGTGACCTCCCACCCGTGACCGTCGGGCACCCGTCGCGTGTCCCACTTCAGCTGCCACTGTCGTGGCCCGTCGGACAGCAGGTCGCCGTCGAATTCCTGGGTCCGACGAAGCGTCGTGCCGTCATATTCCCGAACGGACACCCGGAGGGAACCGTGCAACTCGCGCAGAGCGCGGCTGAGTTCCGCGGCCTGGCCACTGGCTCCGGCAACTCCTGCGTCGAGCGGTTGGGCTTGCGAGATCGTCGGTTCGAGAGCGACCGTCGCTCCGACCCCGGCGGCCGCCAACAGGGCAAGGCAGTTTCTTCTGTCCAGCATTCTGCAACCGTCCTCGTGTGTGGGTTCCAGTGAGTGGAGCTTCAGATCAATGTCGGTAAGGGCACCGGCACGCCCGGCGGCAGCAGGCCCTGGGCGTGCAGGGCGAGCCACATCTCCTCGGGGACGGGGTGGCTGATCATCGCGGTGGCGTCCGTCACCTCGGCGGCGCTGCGTGCCCCGAGCAGCACGCCGGCGACCGCCGGATGGCCCAGCGGGAACTGCAGGGCGGCTGCCCGCAGCGGGACGTCGAAGGCCTCGCACAGCGTGCGCAGAGCCAGCGCCCGGTTCAGCACGGTTGCCGAGGCCGGCGCGTAGTCGAAGGTCGCGCCCGGCTTGGGATCGGCCAGCAGTCCCGAGTTGAACACCCCGCCGACCAGCACGGACACTCCGCGTTGCGCCGCCAGCGGCAGCAGTGCGGCCAGAGCGCTCTGGTCGAGCAAGGAGTAGCGGCCGGCCAGCAGGACCACGTCGATGTCGGTGTCGCGGACGAAGAGTGTCGGCATCGCGGTCTGGTTCATGCCGACGCCTATCGCGCCGACCATGCCCTCCGCCCGCATCCGCTCCAACTCGGGGTAGGCGCAGTCGAATACCTCGCGCTCGTGGCCGTCCGGGTCGTGGAGATAGACGGTGTCCACGCGGTCGAGGCCGAGCCGGGTGAGGCTCTCCTCGACGCTGGTGCGTACACCTCGGGTGCTGAAGTCCCACACCCGCTCGTGGGTGGCCGGGACGGCGAAGCCGTTCGCCAGGTCGTCGCCGGGCAGCCCGGCGCGTGCGCGCAGCAGGCGGCCGACCTTGGTGGACAGCGTGAACTGCGCACGTGGCCGGGTGCGCAACGCGTCCCCAAGGCGGCGCTCGGACAGGCCGAGTCCGTAGTGCGGAGCGGTGTCGAACGCACGGATGCCGCAGGCCCAGGCGGCCTCCACGGTGGCGGCCGCGTCCTCGTCGCTGACTGCGCGGAACAGGTTCCCCAGGGCGGCGGCACCCAGTGACAGTGCGTCGACGGCGGTGGCGGTGTGCACGGGTGCTGTGGGGTGCATGGGGGAGGAGTGCCTCTCGCTGAAGGGACGTGAACGGACATGAACGGGCGTGAAGGGGCGCGAGCGTCCGAAGTCCGCGACATGTGACAGGGGGCGGGGCTTACGTCGGTCCCCGCCCCCTGTCACATGCCCAGCCGTACCGGACGCTCTCAGCCCTTCGTCGCTCCACCTGTGAGGCCCTTGACGAACTGCTTTTGGAAGGCCAGGTAGAAGACGAGGATGGGCAGTGTCGCCAGGAACATGAAGGCGAAGACGGAGCCGAAGTCCGCCTGGTGTTCGCCGATGGCCCGGTAGATGCCGACGGTCACCGTGGTGCCCGCCGCCGGGCCCAGGACGATCAGCGGGTTGAGGAAGTCGTTCCAGATCCAGACGCCGAGGAAGATCACCACGCTGGCCGACGCCGGCCGCATCAGCGGGAAGACCACTTGCCAGAAGGCGCGGAACGCTCCGGCGCCGTCGATCGCCGCTGCCTCTTCGAGCTCCCGGGGGATAGTCTTGGCGAAGCCCGCGAAGACGAACACCCCGAACGGCATGTAGTAGCCGACGTACGCCAGGACCAGTCCGGGCACGCTGCTCATCAGCCCCAGCGTGTGCAGGACTTCGGTGATCGGGGTGAGGATCACGGCGGGCGGCACCATGAGGCCGCAGAGCAGGACGACCATGATGACCTTGGGCAGGATGCCGGTCGACCGGGCCAGGTAGTGGCCGAGCATGGCGGAGATCGCGGTGATGACGAGGATGGAGATCACGGTGACCTCCGTGCTGTTGACAAGCCCGTACCAGAAGAGGTGGTCCGGGCGCGACAGCACGGCCTGGATGTTGTCCAGGGTGGGCGGGCTCGGCAGGCCGAGCGGGTTCGACACGATCGCCGAACCGTCCTTGAACACGTTGACCAGCACGAGATAGATCGGCAGGAAGAACAGCAGGCCGGCGAGGATCGCGACGACCGGACGTACCCACGCCCTTGTTCCGCCCCTGTTCATACTCGGGTTGAGGTCCGGGTTCATCTTCGTGTTCGTGCTCATGCGGAGACCTCGCGTTTCTGCAGCCACCCGAGCGCGATCACGGAGACGGTCGCGACCAGGATCAGCATCGCCACGGCCATCGCGGAGGCGTAGCCGACGTGGTTGCCGTTGAACGCGGTCTGGACCACCTGGAAGGCGAGGGTGGATGTGGTGCCGGGGCCGGGGCCGCCGTTGGTGAGCACCTGGATCTGGTCGTAGGCCTTGAATCCGCCGATCAGTGACATGACCGTGTTGATGGTGACGGCGGGTGCCAGCATCGGCCAGGTGACATGGCGGAACCGCATCATCGGCCCACAGCCGTCGATGGCCGCCGCCTCGTACAACTCCTGCGGAATTCCCTGCAGTCCGGCCAGGTAGATCACCACGCAGAAGCCGAGCCCCTGCCAGGCGATAACCCACGAGACCGTGTAGAGGGCGAGGCTCGGGTCGGAGAGCCAGCCCGGCGGATGACTCACCCCCAGCTGTCGCAGCATGGAGTTGAGCAGGCCGTCGTCGACGAGGATCGACTGCCAGATGACGCTGACCACCACCGCGCTCAGCACGACCGGCACGAAGAACACGCTGCGCAGAGCGTTGTACAGCCAGCCGCGCCGGTCGAGCAGCAGGGCGATCGCCAGGCCGCCGGCGTTGGTCACCAGCGTCACGATCACGGTGATGACGGCGGTGTTCTGCAGTGCTTTGAGGAAATCTTCGTCGGAGAACAGGCTCGTGAGGTTGGACAGGCCCACCCACTGGGTCGGCGGGTTGAAGGGGTTCTTGTTGGTGAGGCTGTAGCCGGCGGTCATGCCGATCGGCACCAGGACGAGGGCCAGGTAAGCGAGCAGTCCGGGCGCCGCGAAGACGGCGAAGCGGCCCGGTCCGCCGTTCGGGCGGAAGCGCCGGGACGGTCGCGACGACCGCCGCGCCGGGGCGTCCTGTGGTCGGACCGCTGCCGTGTCCTTCGCCGCGGGCGCGGCAGCGGGACCTTCCGGTCGGGTCAGGGTACGTATGCGCATTATCGGGTGGCCTTGTCCCACTGCTCGTCCATGTAGGCACCGAACTGACGGGCCGTCATGCGGCCGCCGATGAGCTTCTGGACGCCGGCCGCGGCCTTGTCGGCCAGGCCGGGCGGCAGGGAACCGTCACCGGATTCCTGGGAGAAGGAGTTGACGATCCCGCCGCCCTTCTGGGCCTGCCGATACGCCGCCATGGTCTTCTTGTAGACGGGGCCCATGGTGCTGGGCGGGCTGTAACCCTTGATGTCGATGATGAGCCCGTCGGCCTTGACGGCGGCGTCCAGGTTCTTCTGGTCCTCCATGAAGGCCTTGGCCCACTTCTTGGCCAGGGGCACATCGGACGCCTTGGAGTTCACCGTCATCCCGCCGCCGAGGACGCCCGGGAGTGCAGGGGCCCCCTGGTCCGTGGGCCACGCGAAGACGCCCGTGTCGAAGTCCGGCTTCTTTGTGTCGGCCGAGGCGGAGAACCAGCTGCCCATCGGATACATCGCGCCCTTGCCGTCACGGAAGGCCTGTTCGGTGTCCGCGTAGGAGCGGGACAGGCCGGCGCGGTCGATGTATCCCTTGTCCGCGAGGCCGGCGACCTTCTGGGCGGCGGCGACGAACGCCGGGTCGGTGAACTTGACCTTGCCCTTGGCGCGCTGGGACAGCCAGTCCGGCGTCTTCCTGTAGACGTCGGTGGCCACCGTGCAGATCAGCGGGAACATGTCGGCCCAGGAATCCTTGCCGCCACCGCCGACCACGAAGGGGTTGATGCCCTTCTTCTTCAACTTGGCGCTGTCGTCGAGCAGTTCACGGTACGTGCGGGGCGGTGTGTCGATGCCGGCCGCCGCGAAGTCCTTCTTGTTGTAGTAGACCAGCGTCGTCTGGGCGGCGTAGGGCAGCTGGTAGACCTTGCCGCCGTACGTGTTGGCGTGGGGGTTCTCGTACGTCGCGAGTTCCTTGTCCGTCCACGGCGCCAGCTTGCCGGCCTCGGCGAATCCGGCGGGGTTCAGGCCGATCATGACGTCCGGGAACTGGCCCGTGCTGTCGAGCTGCTTCGCGTACCCGGTGCGGTCGGCGCTGGGGGACACGAGCTTCTTGATCGTCACCCCGGGCACCTTCGTCGAGGCGCGGGCGATCGCGGCGTCCCAGTACTTCGCGTCCAGGTTGGGCGTTTCGAAGGTGAGGAAGGTCAAGGTGACCTTGTCGCCGTTGCCCTTGGATGCACTCGTACCGGAACTGCCGGCCGTGCACCCGGCCAGGAGGAGAGCACCTGCGAGGGCGACGGTTCTCGTGAGTATCGGATTGCGCTTCATGTTCAATTTCCCCTACCCGTCGTTGTCCGGGGGGCGGTACCGAGTCGCTGTCTTGCTCGTACCGAGACGAGAGAGGGAACCCCGCTGCCGACCGTCCACCGAATCCGTCACATGGTTCAGACTCTTCCCAGAGTCCTGCTGCTCTCGGGGGCGACCGCTCCCCTCAGCGTTCGCCCCTCAGGGCATCTTGGGGGTATGGAAGTCTGCACGCGACGGCATGTCAAGAGATGAGACGGAGTTATTGCCCCAAGCGAGGTGGCAATAGATCAGATACATGTCCGTAGGGTTTCGCCCCGGGCCTCTGCGGATTCCCTTCGCGAGAACGAGACACATCGGTGGCGCGGTTCACGCCCGCGGCACGCTGCGCCCCGTCGCCCGGCCGTTTCCGGCGTGGGCGGCGGGGCGGCGGGGGGCTACTGATCGAGGCTGACGCCCACGGTCACGCCCCGTCCGGGCCGGCGGGAGCGGCGAAGATGCGGTTGCGGATCTCTCGTTGGACCTGGAGTTCCGTCGTGTCTATGTGGCGGGCCATGAGGGCGGCGGCCTGCTCCCGCTCGCCGGCCCCGATCGCTTCCAGGATCGCAAGGTGCTGCTCGGCGGCCCCGGCCAGCGATCCCGGTGCGGAGTCGGCCAGAGCCACGATGGTGACCTGCCGCTGCAGCCGCTGGATCGCGTCGACCAGGCTGGAGAGGAACGCGTTCCCCGCCGCCGCACCGATCGCCTGATGGAACTCCGCATCGGCCCGGCCGAACGACTCGTGGTCGTCGCGTTCGGCGGCCTCCGCCGAACGCTGCGCTGCCTCGCGGATCGCCCTGAGCTGAACCGGTGTGGCCCGCGTGGCCGCGAGCCCGCTGGTCTCGGTCTCGGTGAAGCGCCGGAACTCGAACAGTTCACCGACGCGGCTGGGGTCGGTCGGCAGGAACCGGGAGAACGTGTCGGACCACAGGTCGTTCTTGGGATGCGCCACGAAAATGCCGCGTCCCTTCTCCACCGAGAGCCTCCCGAGGGCCGAGAGGATCTTGACACCCTCTCGCACCACCGTCCTGCTCATGTCTACTTCGGCCGCCAGATCCTTCTCCGTCGGCAGCCGGTCGCCGGGCCCCATCCCCTGCCGTGCGACGTACTCCAGGATGCGCTCCGCCGCGACCTCGTAGCCGGGGCGGTAGGGAGCCGCCTCCGTCTCCGAATCCGATGCCGCGGACGCGGGCCGGGAAGATCCAGTCATGTTGCTCCATATATCCGATGCATGCAGGTCACGAAATGCCAAGCGCTGGGGCCCAAGATACCTCCCGGACTGTCCGTTCAGGGGTGCTCGGATCACCCCACGGGGCACCCGCGCCATCGGAAATAGATCCGAACTAAGCCTTGACGGCCTCTCCTGTTGCCGTGCACGCTAGATCGCACTTGTGCTGCGGTAGTTACATAGGAGAAGCAAGCGCACTTCCCTGCACGGACAGGCCTGTGGGCCCTCCGGCTCACGCCTGTCCACCGATCCCGCTCCCCGGAACAGCGTGAACCATCTCCGCTGAGGAATACGAAATATCCAGTGACCTCGTTCGTCGCTCGACGTTTGCCTGCCTTGCGTCCTTCTGCGCTGCTCACGGCAGTTGATCAGCGATCCCGCGCGTCATCGAGAGTCACTTCACCTAGGAGGACATGTGGACAGGCGTCGCTTTCTGGTTGCCAGCGGCCTGAGTTCGGCCACTGCCGTGGCCATGGCCGCCGGCCCCGCGCAGGCCGCGCAGGCCGAGCGAACGGCCAGGATCAAGTCGTTCTCGTCGCTGCGGATCGAAGCGGGCTTCCTGTCGTTGGGCATCAGCGATTCCGGGTACGTGGACAGCCTGGTGGACCTGCGTAACGGCACCGACCACCTGGCGAAGGACACCCCGGTGACGCTGGTCAGCGTGGTGGCCGACGGCAAGCACATGGTCCCCGCGAAGGTGCGGGTCGTGTCGCGCGACAGGTCGCACCACCGGCAGGTCCTGGAGTTCGTCGGCGACAGTGTGACGATCCAGGTGGAGGCCGTCGGGTTCCCCACGCATTCCACCCTTGAAGTCGTCGGCCTGACGGCCGCCTCGGGTGTGGATGTGCAGACGCTGCTGTGGGGTCCGCTGCCGACGACGCTCGACGAGACCATCGGCGAGACGGCCGGTGTGGTCGCCGACTCCGAGTTCGTCATGGGCGTCCGGCCGCTGAACGACAAGACGGTGGGCGGGTGGCCGAACGAGCACCTGGCGTACGGGTTCGGCCCCGATCTCGTCTGGAATCCGTACGGGCTCCAGACCGGCGAGAAGGACGAGTGGCTGGCGAGCAACGTCGCCGCGAAGACCACGTGGGGCAGCGTCCTGCGTGCCACCACCTACGACTACAGCAAGGTGCGGGTCCGGCAGCGCACGAACGGCTACAAGATCACGCTCGGCCCACTGCCCGCGGCGGAGGGCCGGATCGTCGGGTCGAAGATCGCCCTGTTCGGCAGTGCGCCGGATCTCGCCCTGACGGTGCTCAGCCAGATCGCCAAGGAGCACGACCAGGCGTACCCCACCCTGGACGGCCAGTGGCAGAAGGTGGCCCAGCGCACCTCGCAGACTCACTTTTGGGTCCACGACCTCAACACGGGCACCGTCACTGCGGCCGCCAAGCTCGCCGCGCAGGCCGGGGTGCGGAACATCTACGCGATCAGCGGCAACGGGCCGTGGGCGTCGCACGGGCACTACCAGTTCAACGGCAACTTCGGCGGATCGGACGCGGCGGCCGCCCAGTTGGTGGCCGCGGCGGCGAAGGAGGGCGTCGAGGTCGGGGTGCACACCCTGTCCACCTTCATCGACGCCAACGACCCGTACGTGAAGGCGCCGGCCGATCCACGGCTCGCGTTGGCCGGCTCCGCCCGGCTGTCCCGCCCGCTGGCCGGCTCGGACACCACGCTGTACGTGGATGCCGACGGCCTGCTGGCCTCCGGCGTCGACGGTCAACGGCTGCGGATCGGCGACGAGTTCATCACGTACGGCTCCGTCACCAAGGTCAGCAACACCGAGTGGCAGGTCGGCGGCCTGGGCCGGGCACAGTGGTCGTCGGCCGCCAAGGATTACCCGGCCGGCACCACCGTCGCCCGGCTCATCCAGAACGGCTACGGCGGTGCGTTGGCCAGCCTGCCCATCACCGACGAGATCGCGACCCGCCTGGCCACCGCCTACAACACCAGCGGCGTCCACGCCACGTCCTACGACGGCCTTGAAGGCACCGGCTACAACGGCTGGGGCGGCTACGGCTTCGCGCGCCTCGTCAACGGCGTCTACCGGCAGGTCACCACCAAGAACTTCATCACCGAGTGCAGCAACCTCGCGTCGAACACCTGGGACGCCCAGTCCAGGGCGAGCTGGGGTGAGATCGGCCCCACGAGCTACGCCCAGATCATCCGCAGCAACACCTTCTACCGGGCGAACTACCTGCCCGGGATGATGGGCCAGCAGGGGCTCTCGGGCAACGACAACCTGCAGAAGATCGAGGACACCCTGGCGCACGCGGCCTCCCTCGACGCCGGCGTCAACTTCGAGACCTCCGTGAGCGGCCTCCAGTCCGGGAAGAACTCCACCGTGCTGCTCGCCGCCGTCCGGATGTGGGAGTCGGTGCGCGCGGCCGGCGCGTTCACTGCCGAGCAGAAGAAGCAACTGGGTGTAGCGAGCAGGCACTGGCACCTGACCGAGGTCACGCCGGACGCCGAGTGGACACTGCAGGAGATGGACGCGTCCGGTCAGCCGATCGGCGACCCGCAGTCGATCAAGGCCCCGACGCCGGGCTTCGCCACGGCGGAGCCGACGGACGCCCGGATCGGAAAGCTGTACGGCTTCAAGGTGACCTCGACGACGCCGCGGACCATCCGCTACGAGGTCACCGACGGCCGCCTCCCGCGCGGCCTGACCCTCAACCAGGACACCGGTGGCATCACCGGAATTCCTACCCACCCCGGCACCAGCAAGTTCACCATCACCGCCAAGAACGGCGGGACCGTCGCCGACGCGAAGATCACCTACAAGGTGACGACCAGGCCGTGAAAGCGGCCGCCGCGCCCCGGTCACGGCCGGGGCGCGGCGCAGTCGGCACCCGCTCCCCTCCGCGCCACCCGCACGAACCTCCAGGAATGAATCCATCGAGAACGCTTGGGGTTTCACATGAGAGTGCGTCCCAGACAGCTGCTGTGCCTTCTCGCGTTAATGGTCTCCCTGCTCGCCCTCGCACTCGCCGCTCCCGCCACGCCGGCGAGCGCCGCCCCCGACCCGGTCAACGCAAAACCCGCAGTGGTACCCGCCCTCCAGAAGTGGCAGGGCCGCACCGGATTCTTCGAGCTGAGCCGACACAGCCGCATTGTGTTCGCCGGCGCACAGCGCGACACCCTCCGCAAACAACTCGCCACGCTCCCGGACGAGATCGAGCAGGTCACGGGGCGCAAGCCGGCCATCTCGCCGCGCCAGTCGCACAGCGGCGACATCGTGCTTTCGATCGATCCCACCGTGCCCGAAGGGGTGAACACCGCCCGGTTCAAGGAAGAGGGCAACACCTTCACGGTCACCGGCGACACCGTACGGATCACCGCACCGACCGCGAAGGGCGTCTACTACGGCACCCGTACGCTCCTGCAGATCCTGCTGCTCGACGACGGCCGTGACTCGGTCCCCGCGGGCACCGCCGTGGACTGGCCGAACTACAAGGTGCGCGGCTTCACCCTCGACGTCGGGCGGCGCTTCTTCACCGCGGACTTCATCCGCGACTACATCCGTCTCATGGGCTGGTTCAAGCTCAACGAGTTCCAGATCCACCTCAACGACAACGGGTTCAAGGGCGACCGTCCCTGGAGCGAGGCCCAGGCCGGCTTCCGCCTCAAGACCGACAACCCCGCGCTGTCCGGTCTGGCCTCGAAGGACGGGGCGTACGACCGGCGCGACTGGGACTCCTTCGAGGACACTGCCGCCGCCAACGGCGTCACGCTCGTCCCCGAGTTCGACGCCCCCGCCCACTCGCTCGCGTTCATCCGCTTCAAGCCGTCCCTCGGCCTCAACAACGGCGACTCCGACCACCTGGACCTGTCCAAGCCGGAGACCACCGCGTTCATGAAGTCGGTGTTCGACGAGTTCACGCCGTGGTTCCGCGGTCCGGACGTGCACTTCGGCGCCGACGAGTACCGGTCGGACAAGCTCCGCTACAAGACCTACTTCAACGAGATCGCCGCCCACATCCGCACGCTCGGCAAGCATCCGCGCGCCTGGGGCAGCCTGTCCCTGATGACGTCCGACACCACGGGCTTCGACCGCGACGTCACCCTCAACAGCTGGAACAACTCGTGGTACGGCCCGCAGGCCCTCAAGAAGGACGGCTACTCGTTCATCAACACCAACGACGCCCTGCTCTACATCGTCCCGTTCGCGAGCTACTACCACGGCCACGGCCTGGACGGTAAGTACCTCTACGACAAGTGGGAACCCAACGTCTTCCCCGACGGCCAGAGCGTCGCACCGAAGGACCCCCAGCTCCTCGGCGCGATGTCCTCGGTGTGGAACGACCTCACCAAGTCCAGCTACACCGAACTCGACGTGCACAAACTGGTCGAGCCGACCTTCGGAGTCCTGGCGCAGAAGATGTGGAGCGGCGCCAACTCGGGTGTCCCGTACAGCGAGTTCATGTCGACTGTGCGCAAGCTCGGCGTGGGTACGGGCCTGACCGAGGTCGCCACGACACTTGCCACCCCGGCCAACAGCGAGCTGAGCGCGGGCAAGCCGGCGACCGCGTCCGCGGGCACGGCCGACGCGGCGTTCGACGGGGTGAGCACCACCAAGTGGCAGAGCGGCCCGGGAGATCACGCCTGGCTCCGCGTGGACCTCGGCCGCCCCCAGATCGTCACCAAGGCCGACCTGGACTGGGCGCCCGCACACGGCCGCGACTACGCGATCCAGGTGTCCGGCGACGGCACGACCTGGACCACGGTCGCCCGCCGCACGGACCGCGCGTCCGCGGGATCCGACACGCTCACCTTCGAACCGGTCACCGCCCGGTACGTGCGTCTCGTCGGCACCGAAGCGGCCCGCAAGCAGGACGGCTTCGCGCTGTGGAGCATGCGGGTCTTCGACGCAGCGGATCTGGCGCTGCACCGGCCGACCACCGCGTCGTCGTCCGAAGTGCCCAGCCTGGGACCGGAGAACGCCACTGACGGTGACCCGGCGAGCCGCTGGGCCAGTGCCTACCGGGACGGCGAATGGATCCAGGTGGACCTGGGCCAGGTACAGACGGTCTGCCGCGTCCTGCTCGACTGGGAGACGGCGTCCGGAAAGGACTACGACATCCAGGTCTCCGACGACGGGACGAACTGGAAGACAGCCGCCGCCGTCCGGGACAAGCCCGCGGGCGCCCGCGTGGACGACCTCACCTTCGCTCCCGTGTCGGGCCGGTACATCCGCATGCAGGGCATCAAGCGCATGTCGTCCTTCGGCTATTCGCTCCGGCGCCTCGAGGTCCGGGCCGCGAGCCCGGCGACGAACCTCCTGCGCCGCTGAGGCGTGGTGCCGGCCGGTGACGGCGCCGGTCGGCGCCACCGCACAACCCCTGCCAACTGAAGAAGAGAGGACCACTCGACAGTGAGTAGTTTCTACAGAAAGATCGCTTATTTCCTGGGGGTGATGATCGTCGCATCACTCCTTTTTGGCCTGTCCGCAACGAAGCAGGCATCCGCGCAGCAGTCGGCCGGGAACGCTCCGTTCATCAACTCGTGGCTGGTGTCGGGGCCATTCGATTCACCGGTGGTCGACAAGCAGTATGAATGTGAAGCCGATGGCCCGGCGACCCCGGTCGACGGGAAGACGAAGATTGCCCCGAAGGTCGGAGAGCCGTTGGGCTTCGGCGACGAAAGCAGAAACTGGGAGTACTTCGACGACCGCATCTATAACCGGAACTACGACGACTACCAGGATCTTGACGGGTATTACTCCGTCAAGAAGGGTGTCGACACGAAGAACAAGTACGTGTACGCGCACACGTACGTCTACAGTCCGGTCGATCAGCAGGCGTATTTCAACGCCGGGGCGAGCGGTTCGTACCGCCTGTATGCGAACGACAGCTGTCTGACGGCCCCGAGCACCCCGGTGGAGGTGCAGAAGGATCTGACAAAGCAAGCTGTCCAGCTGCACGCGGGCTGGAACAAGCTGATGATTCAGATCAAGCACACCTATACGGAGGACGTGAATTCAAACGGTGTGCCGATCGCCAAGGATCAGAACGTCGCCTATCTAGGGTTCTACGGCCGGGTGGCGGATCAGAACGGCAACAAGATCGATGGTCTGGTCAATTCCGTGACAGGGTCTTCGGGGAGTCTGCAGATCGTGTCGCAGGGACTCTCGACCGACGACGCGATCCATACTCCGCTCCCGAAGAACAACATGCCCACCGGTTACAAGGAATGGCCGTACGTCTGGAACAAGTCGGCGGGCGGCAACAAGTACGGGCTCAGCGCTTCGGCTTTCCAGTTCATGGCTGCCGGTGGCGCGCCGGGCTACACCTGGAAGATCATCGACGGGAAGTTGCCTGATGGTCTGGAACTGAACCCCGATGGCTCCATCGCGGATGGACTGGTCAACGGGAAAGTCGATCTGAACAGCACCAAAGGCGTCATTGGCGTCAACACCGAACCAGGCGACTACCACTTCACCGTCCAGGTGGCGGATAAGGAAGGGAAGACTGCGTCAAAAGACTTCACCATCAAGGTGAAGGAACGTCCGAACAAGTGGTTCGAGGAAGGCAGGGTCAGCGCACTGACCCATTCCACCCCGACGTACAACTACTTCGTGGATCCCAACTACTCCGTTGATCAATGGGCGGAGAGGGCGAAGCGTGAAGGGCATTCGCTGGTTTCGGTGGAATCCCTGCAACAGAACTACTTCTGGCCGTCAAAATTCGCCGATCCGAAGCACATCAGGGCGGAGTACCTCCCCAAGGACAAGGGCGGAAAAGTAGTAGACGGGTTGAAGCCGTACGAACAGGCGGTAAAGCGTTACGGCATGAAGTTCGGCCTGTACTACGCGACCGAGGGCGGCGGTTTGCAGCATTACTCCACTGATGTGTTCGTGCAGAATGTGGAGGATCTCATTCAGCGCTACGCTCCGGACTACCTGTACTTCGACGGTCCACAGGCAATGCCCAACGCCAACTACGACGCGATGTACAGCGCGGTACGCAACCAGAGTGATGAGATCATCGTGGACTCGAATGCCCAGGGGGCGGAGTACGGTGATCCGGATCTGAGAACCAGCGAGGCGTCGGGCATCTACGCCAATACGGGGAAGAACCATCTTCTCAAGCGGACCCCCATGGAACCGTGGAAGATGATCCACACCAAGAACATGCTCTCGCCGTACTACGGCAAGCGCGACGACTTCAGGCAGGTCACCAAAGAGATGGTGATGAATGCCGGTCGGGGCTATGTCGACAACAACGATCAATCGGTTCTCGACAGCCGGGGACCGAACTGGGACTCTCCCCAGGACATCGCCACGCGGTATCCGAAGGCTGCCCAGGAATTCATCGACGTACGAGAGGACCTCGCGAACTGGTTCGCTCCGGAACGCGGGCCGGAGCGGCACGAGTCCACGACGGGCACGACGCCGTACTTCCTGGCGGACGCCGGCTACGAGGACGATGGACGAGGAAACTACGAGAAGTTCGCCTTCCCCAACAGCACGACCGGTCCGCAATGGGGATATGCGACCGCCCGGGACAACAACATCTATCTGCACATCCTGAAGGGGCCGGACGGCAAGAAGGGCTTCGACGCGATCACCGACAAGTCCCTGACCATTCGTCCGGTCAAGGATCGGGTGAAGTCGGTGCGATGGCTGAACAGCGATGTCCCCGTCACGTCGTTCCGTCAGAAGGACGACAGCCTGACCATCGACCTCGCCGATGTGAAGGAAGACCCGATCGACACGATCGTCAAGATCGAGACGGACAATCCTGAGCGCAAGTACAAGCTGACCGACGTCGACGTCACCGGTGAGCAACTGGCGCCGAAGGTGCTGAAGGTCAAGGCCGAGGGCTACATGACGTATCCCGCGCTGAAGGCCAAGCTTTCGCATGTCACGTACAGCAGCGCGGATCCTGGGACAGCGAACGTCCGTCCCAGTGGAATCGTGCATCCGGTGTCGGACGGCACGACGAGCATCACGGTACGAGGCACCTACGAGGGCGTGACCAAACAAGGCGTGTTGAAGGTGACGGTCAAGGACGGCCTCGTCCATGCCGCCGACATGCTCAGCGCGTCGTTGTCGGTGGAAGGGAAGGAGGCCTACGGCGAGTTCGGCCTGAACGACGGGCTGAAGTACGAGCTACAAGGCAGGTCGACCGCGGGCGGGCCCATCGGCTTGGACGCGGCTCGGATCACATGGCACGGCGGAATCGTCGATCTGGCCGGCGGTGACAAGTACAAGCCGGTCGCCATCAAGGAAGTCGACACCTTCGGGTTCAAGGGGAAGAAGATCAGCACCCCGCAGGTCAAGGAACCCACGCGAGGAGTCGTCTGGGCGGACGTGACACTCGACGGTAAGACCCACCGAACGAACTGGGTCTTCATGGACCTGCTGCCGTACCGGAACCTCGCGAAGGGCGCCGAAGTCACGGCCGACCAGGGGCAGGACGCGTTGTCGAACCTCACCGACGGCAGGCTCATCGATGGCGACCACTTCGATCAGTCGAAGTGGTCGGTGCCGGGAAGCGAAAAGGCTTGGATTCAATTCAAGCTGCCCGCGAAGTCCGATCTCGCGAACATCGGCATCAACTTCAACACGCTGGATCAGAAGTACGTCAACACGCCCAAGACGATCAAGATCCAGACCAGTGTCGACGGCGTGACCTGGAGTGATGCCGGCACCGTCAATGGCCCGACGGGTACTGCCTATTTCGGGTTCCACGACCAGTACCCCCTCAACGCCCAGGCCCAGTACGTGAAGTTGGCGTTCGATGACGGCTCGAACGGGTCGACGACCGACCTGCTCGAGGTTGCCGTCAACGGGCGATAGGCGACACGGCGACCGGTCGGCGCCGCGGTCTTCAACGGTGACAAATCATTTCGATTTGGGGGAATTATGGACAGAAGGAACTTCCTGATCGCCGGTGGTGTCAGTTCGCTGGCACTGATCGCGACGCCGGCCCTCGCCCAGCCGGCGGCAGCAGCAGGGCCGGCGATCACGGAACAGGCCGGCCGCCCGTTGCGGATCAGGGCGGGATTCCTGTCGCTGGGTCTCGACCCGGCAGGACGGATAGTCGAACTGAAGGACATACGCACGGGGACCGACCATCTGTCGGCGGGCAGATCGCTTCCCCTCGTGTCCGTCGTCCTGGGCGACGGGAAGCAGGACGTCCTCTCCCAGGTGAAGGTCTCGCGGCGGGACGGTCGCGTGCTGGTGTTCAGCGGCGAGAAGGCGACGGTCGAGGTCAAGGTCGTCAACCACGCGACGTACGCGACGCTCGAGGTCGTCGGTCTGGACGCAGCGCCGGGCGTGGACGTGCGGACGCTGCTGTGGGGCCCGCTGGCCACCAGTGTCACCGACACCGTCGGCGAGGCCGTCGGTGTGGTCCGCGACAGCGGCTTCGCCCTCGGGATCACCCCGCTCAACGACAAGACCGTCGGCGGCTGGCCCAAGGAGTTCGACGCGTACGGGTTCGGCTCGGAGGTGAAGTCGAAGCCGTACGGGGAGGCCGGCACGCAGAACGAGTGGGGTGCCGCGGCGAAGACGTCGTGGGGTGGCATTCTGCGCGCCTACTCCTACGACTACAGCACGGTACGGACCCGCGAGGACGGCATCCGGATCGGCCCCCTGTCCGGCTTCGAAGGCCGGATCCTCGGATCGAAGCTGGCCGTGTACGGCAGCGCCCCTGATCTCGTGCTCACCGTGCTCAGCCAGATCGCACAAGGCGAGCAGCTGCCATACCCGACCATCGACGGGCAGTGGCAGAAGACGGCCCGGGCGACCCGGCAGCCGTTCCTGGCCCTGCACTCCCTCGGCACCTCGAACCTCGTCGACGCCATGAAGTTCGCGAAGCAGGCGGGCATCGAGAACGTCTACTCCGTGCAGGGCGCGGCCGGTCCCTGGACGTCGACGGGGCACTACCAGTTCAACAGCGGCTTCGGCGGCTCGGACGCCGCCGCGGCCCAACTGGTGGCGACCGCCGCCGCGGGCGGCATGCGGGTCGGCGTGCACACCCTGTCCAACTTCATCCAGGCCAGGGACCCGTACATCTCTCCCGCACCGGCCGACAAGCGGATCACGGTCGGCGCGACCGTGAAGCTGACCCGCGCGCTGGCCGCGTCGGACACGACCCTGTACGCCGACGGCGACTCCGGCGGCGGCGGTCACGTCATCGGCCGTCGGCTGCGCGTCGGCGACGAGTTCCTCACGTACTCCGGTGTGACGCAGGCGGGCGCCGGCGAGTGGCAGTTCACCGGCGTCAGCCGGGCACAGTGGGGATCGGCCGCGGCGGCCCACCCCGCCGGGGCTGACGCCACCCGGGTCAGCGAGAACCAGTACGGCGGAGCGCGGGGCGACCTCCCGATCATCGACGAGATAGCCACCCGCCTCGCCACGATGGCCAACACCACCGGCGTCCGCAGCATCTCGTACGACGGACTGGAGGAGGTGTCCTGGAGCGGCTGGCGCGGCCAGGGCTTCGCTCACCTGGTCAACGGCGTCTACCGCCAGCTCGACTCCCACGACGGCTTCATCTGCGAGGCGTCCAACCCGTCGTCCAACTCGTGGTTCGCCCAGTCGCGGATCAGCTGGGGCGGCATCGGCTGGTCCGACTCCAACTACGCGCAGGTGACCAGGAACAACACCTTCTACCGGGCCAACTTCCTCCCCGCCATGGGTGGTTCACTGCCGATCGACGCAGGCACGAGCCCGCTCGGTGTCGAGCACAACCTGGCTCTCGGCGCGTCGATCGGCGCGAACTTCGGCTGGTTCGAGACGAGTACGGACAGTCTCGCCAAGGGACCCAACACCGCGGCGGTGCTCACCGCGGTACGGATCTGGAACTCCGCCATCGAGGCCGGCGCCTTCACGCCCGCCCAGCAGGAGCTCATGACCGACGAGAAGAAGAACTGGCACCTGAGCGAGGTGACCGAAGGCAAGGAGTGGTCGCTGCAAGAACTGGACCCGTCCGGCAGCCCGGTCGGCCAGGCGCAGACGGTGCGGGCGCCGAAGCCCGGTTTCACGACACCGGAGCCGGCCCACGGCCGCGTAGGGGAGTTGTACGCGTTCAAGGTCACCTCGACCTCGCCCCGGACGGTCCGTTACGAGATAACGTCCGGCGAGCTGCCCACGGGGCTGAGCCTGAACAAGGACACCGGCGGCATCACCGGAGTCCCCACCGCCCCGGGCACGAAGCGGTTCACGATCACCGCGCGCAACAGCGGCGTCATGCCCGACGCGGAGGTCACATACAGCCTGCGGGTCACTCGCGGCTGACAACGGGCGGCCTCGGTCGGTCCATGACCGCTGAAAACAGTCAGGGCCACGACGGAAGTGTGACGACACGCCTCAGCGCTGCCCTTCGACGGCGTCCAGAGAGATGTCGTGGCCCTGGCTCGCCTGGTTCTTGTGCGCCGACACCGTGATGGCGACGGGGGCCGCACCGTCGATACTGACCCGCATCATTGCCTGGTACGGACCCCGCAGTGCGCGCAGGGCGATCTGCCGGTCGGTGAGGTGCACACCTGCGGCATGACCGGGGAAGCACCACCTGCCCTGGACCCGGCGGATCGTTGGCGCAGCCTGCTGAGCCGCGTGTTGGCCGAGGCCACCGCCCCGTCCGCCCGATCCGGGCTCCCACGCCTGTCTCCACCACCGAGGAGTTCATGACCATGAGTATTGTGACCACTGCCGAGCGCCCCCCGGCGCCGGAGACCCCGTTGATCGACGACGTGACGGTCGCGCTGCTGGGCGGTCGGTTCGCCGTCCGCCTTCTGGCATCCGGCCTGTGGCTGGGATCGGACCCTGCTGGCGGACCGGGCGGGCAGGATCCACACCAGCCTGATCAAGGGCGCTCACCGAGGGGGCCCGTCCCCAGCTGTACTACTTCCTCATCAACGGCCCGGACTTCGCCGGCCTGCTCGACCAGTACACGCAGCTCACCGGACGCTCGCGGGTGCCGCAGGCAGCCATCTTCGGCCTGCAGACGTCGGACAAAAATTTCGCGAGTGTGAGCGACCAGAACTGGTGGCGTCAGAAGATCACCGAGCACCGTGCCGCCGGTTTCCCGTTCGACCACCAGGTCAACGACAACCGCTGGTGACATGGCTCGGGCGCCTGGTCGGGATCGTGGTTTGAGTTCAGCGACGAGCGCTGGCCCGACCCCGCGGGATACGCGGAGTGGGCCGCTGCCAACGGCGTCACGGTCACCCTCGACTACAACCGCAACAACTCCAACGAGATGGAAGGCTGGGTCGCGGGGCCCCTGCCCGGCTACAGCTTCGACGCCGCCGACCTCGCGGCGGTGAACCAGAAGGACGCGGTGCCCGACTGGACCAACCCCGCCGCCCGCTCCTGGGTGTGGAGGGTCTCCTGGAAGGAGGGCTTCGACTCCGCTCTGAAGTATCCCGGCGACGGCCTCTGGCTGGACGAGCCCGACGAGCTGGGACGCATCCCGTACAACGCCGACGCGGCCAACGGCTGGAAGTGGTCGGGTTACGCCTGCTTCGCCGACTCCTCGGCGGACGGCGCCTTCATCGAGTGGACCGTCGATGTTCCCGACGCCGGAACCAGGACGCTGACTTTCCGCTATGCCAACGGCGGCCCGAGCGATCGCCCGCTGTCCGTGTCGGTCAACGGCTCCCCCTGTCGAGAGCGCCCTGCCGTTCCACCTGACCGGGGATGGGCCACCTGGAAGACGACCTACGTCGCCGCCGCGCTGCCCGTGGGCAGGGTCACGACCCGCGCGACCACGGCCGGATCCAACGGCGCCCACATGGACAGCCTGACGATCCACTGACCCCCCCCAGCGTCCGGGCACCAGCGATTCCCGACGACCCAACACTCCGAACTGCAAACCTTGCGGCGTGCGGCAGAAGCCGTGGAGCGGACAGCGCTTCCGGCTGCTCGGAAGCGCTGTCCGGGTTCGGCCTGGGGACTTCTTCCTCTGCGTCGGTTCATGGGGCGGGATGTGGGGCTGTTCGCCGGATCCCGCGTCGAGGTCCGGCATGTCGTCGGGGGTGACGGTGAACTGGTTCAGACGCTCTTGGCCGCCTGGAAGCGGCGTTCGTGTCGGCTGGCGGCGTGGACGTTGGGGCTGCGGCCTACGTCCTTGACCGGCTCGTGGATCCCCTCCCGTCGCCGTGATCAAGGCCTGGAGGTGGGTGTCTGGCTGCGCTCCTGGAGGGGTGCTCCTCCGTGGGTAGCCGCCCAGTAATTGCTTCTCGAGCCGTCGCTGGAGGCCCATCAGCTGTGCGATCTCTCTGGCCGACAGATCGCCCCCGGCGCCACGAGCCTCGTCCAGCTGTGCTCCACAGGGACAGATGTGCGCCTTACGCCCGGCTTCGGCTGGATCGCTAAGGGAAGGAGGTTGCGGCAGACCCGATCTCTGGCCTCAGGCAACAGTAGGGCGAGCACCACCACGTCGAGGGATCTCCGCACAGAACGTCTCGCGCAAGAGTCATCGCCATGGCGTGTGACCTGCGGTGTACCAATGTGCCAAGTATCTCTCTGATTTCGGCCTCCGAGGTGCTGAAGCTACTTGGCATCACTACAGGTCAGGAACATCAGCTAGTGCCATGTATCGATCCTCGTCACAGGCGCCTTTTCGTACGGTCGTCGGGGCGCGGGGTCAGCCGAGCTGCCCGGACGGCCGCATGGTGATGTGGTTGATGTCCACGCCCGCGGGCTGGTTGACGGCGAAGACGATCGTGTCCGCGATGTGCTCGGCGGTCATCGCCGGCGCCGCCTCGGGGGTGCCGCCGCGCTGGTCCCAGAACGGGGTGTCCACCACTCCGGGGGCGATGACGGTCACGCCGACCCCGTCCTTGCCGACCAGCAGCCGGGTGTTCTCGGCCAGCGCGTGCGCGGCCCACTTGGTGACCGAGTACAGGTTGCCGGGCGTGTTGCGCACCCCGGCGACCGAACCGATGATCACGATCCGGCCCTTGGACTCCCTGAGGTGCGGCAAGGTCTCCCGCACCAGCAGGGCCGGGCCCAGGACGTTGGTGAGGACCATGGCGCGCATGTCCTCGGGGGCGTGGCTCTCCAGGTTGCCGGGCAGCGAGAAACCGGCGTTGGCGATGACGTTGTCCAGCCGGCCCCACGCGTCCACCACGTGGCGCACGGCGGAGGCGACGTCGTGTTCGTCGCTGGTGTCGCCTGGGATCGTCAGCAGCCGCTCGCCCGCTGCGGCCGAAGCGGCGAAGGCGGTGAGCTTGTCCGCGTCACGTCCGGTGACGGCCACGCGGTGGCCCTGCTTGAGCAGGGCGCGGGCGGTGGCGGCGCCGATTCCGGTCGAGCCACCGGTGATCAGCGTGACGGGTTCCATGAGACGGCCTCCTGAGTGGTGTGGTCATCGGGGATCCGCCGCGATCCTGGACGTCGAGGAACGCGAGGTGGCGCGTGAGGCCGACCGGCTCCGGGCCCCGGTTCCCCGGAACGCCCGCACTATAACTTCAGGGAAACCGCAAAGGCTCTCCGTAACTGGGCCGGGGGGAAGGCTGAAGCCCTGCGTCACGGGCTCGCTGAGACGTCCATGCCGCCCACAGCAGGATGGCCGAGATCCCCAGGACGGCGCCGACCACATCCGGGACGGTGGGCCCCCGGCCCGACGGAAACACCATGAGAACCACAACGACGACCACTATCTTGATCCGGGTGTCCGCCAGCGGGCGCCATGCGACGGTGGCCAGGGGCACCACACCCCACAGCAGGTACCAGCCTTGCACGGCTGGAGCACACACCACCAAAGCCAACAATCCCAGGGCCGCGGCGCGTTCGGCGCCGAGGCGAGGAGCGCGCGCCAGGAAGTACAAGGCGCCGCAGCCCCCTGCCAAGGTGCCGAGCGTACGCATCACTGTCACCGGGTCAGGCGTGGTGTCCCAGCCGGCTTCGGTCCCGATCCACCTCAGCAGCCGCCCGACGTCCGTGGCCACCGACATCGGCGTGTACGAGTGGGCCGGCGTGCGGATCGTATGGAGCCAACCCCAGCCCAGCCCGCTGAGCGTCACCGTCAGCACCAGCGTCCCGACGGCCACGAGGAGGATCCCCGCCGCGCGGCCCAAGCGTCGCCACCGGCCCGTCTGACCGGCGACTGCCACCAGGGCGGCGCACCCCAACGCGACCGCGGCCGGGGCCTTCACCAACGCGGCGCACGTGAGCGCGACTACACCCAGAACCCATCGTCCCGACCGGCACGCCACAAGACCGGTCATCATCAGGCCGAGCATCAGTGCCTCGTTGTGCGCCCCGCCCACCAGGTGGGCCAGCACCAGCGGATTCAACGACGCCGCCCACCAGGCGCCTGAGCCGTCGCCGCCCGACCGGGTCGCGAGCCACTGAACCGACCAGGCCAGCAGGGCGAGCCCGGCGAGCGCGGCCACCCGATGGAGCACGACAGCGGCGACCACATGGTGTTCGCCGGTCACGAAGACCACGGCCCGACTCACCAGAACGGACAGGGGGCCGTACGGAGCCGGCGCGTCCCGCCACACTTCGGGGACATTTGCAGCGAGATGCCCGCCGAGTGCCGAGGGCCCGACTTCGTACACGTTCCAGGAGCGCCCGGCCAGTGCGCCCTGAGCCACGTAGCTGTAGATGTCCATGCTGAACAGCGCCGGCGCCGGGAGCAGGGGCAGCGCCCAGCCGCCCAGCGTGAGCCACTGGCGCCGTCTGCTCATCACCGCGCCGGCCCGCAGCAGCGTGCCCAACTGCCACCAGGACCAGAGCAGCAGACTGAGTCCCGCATACGCCGCCGTCGCACCGATCAGCGCGAGGGCGGGTCCCGGGGCTCCCCAAATCCCGTTCGGCACGCCGCGCGGCAGAGCGCCGGCGCCCCAGGCACCGCATGAGAGCAACGCAGAACCCCACATGCCACGCTGTGCCCAGACCCGAATACCGCTATCCGCCGCTCTCATTCGCACGAAGGTAGAGCGCTTTCCGGATCACCGCACCAGCTCTGCCCCAATGAACGGCAAACGCCGGATGTCACCTGTGTCCGCGGCCGGGATGGGTCCATGGTCACAGCTTGGATCACGCGCCGCTGCCGAGTCCACAGGCGTGCCCACGATGTGGACATGCGGAGGGGTGAATTCCGGCCGGTGCATACGATCCGACGGTACGTCCTCGCACCACACCGGAAGGCGCTCGTGAGTTCCACCTCCCCCCTGTCCACCAGCACATCTCCGGTGACGCCGTCGGGCACGGTACTGATCCGCTCCGCGGCCGACGTCTCCGATCTCGTCAACTCGGGCACGGCGCGGGGCCGGCACGCCAAGATGATCGTGATCATCGCGCTCGGCGGCATCTTCCTCGACGCGTACGACCTGAGTTCCCTGGCCTACGGGCTGCCCGACATCACCCGGCAGTTCGGCCTCAGCCCCACCATGGCCGGCACGGTCACCGCCTCGATCAGCGTCGGTTCGCTCCTCGGCGCCCTCGTCGGCGGCTGGCTCGTCGACCGGATCGGCCGCTACCGCGTCTTCATGGCCAACATGCTCTTCTTCGTCGCCACCGCGCTGGTGTGCGCGGTCGCGCAGGACGTGTGGACGCTGATCGCCGCGCGCTTCGTGATGGGCATCGGCGTCGGCATGGACATCCCGGTCGCGATCGCGTTCCTCGCCGAGTTCTCCCGGCTGCACGGCAAGGGCAGCAAGGGCTCTCGCACGGCCGCCTGGTCACCCGCCTGGTACACCGCGACCAGCGGCTGCTACCTCGTGATCATGCTGCTGTACTTCGTCCTGCCGGACGCCCAGTTGGGCTGGCTGTGGCGGTTCACCGTCGGCTTCGGCGTGGTTCCCGCGCTGCTGGTACTGCTCCTGCGCCGGCGCTACATGAACGAGTCCCCGACCTGGGCCGCCGACCAGGGCGACCTGGAAGGCGCGGCGAAGATCCTGCGGCAGTCGTACGGCGTGGACGCGCGCGTCGCCGACGACGCGCCCAAGACGGCGCCCCGCGCGCCCCGCACCGGCCTCGGCGCGTACGCGCGGCTCTTCGCCCCGCCGTACCGCACGCGCACGATCCAGTCGGTGGCGGTCGGTCTTGCGGAGACCTTCGGCTACAACGCGGTCGCGTTCGGACTGCCGATCATCATCGCCACGCTGATGACCCAGGGCCCGCTCACCACGATCGCGTCCTCCTTCGCCCTGAACCTCGTCTTCGCCCTGACCGGCGGGCTGCTCGGCATCCGCTGGGCGTCGACCCGCGGCGCCTGGCCGATGATGACGCTGGGCTTCGCGATCCAGTTCGTCGCCATCACGGTGCTCGGCCTCATCGGGGATCCGTCCGGGACGGCCGTCGTGACGGCGGGCATCCTGATGCTCGGCGCGTTCATGTTCGCGCAGGGCTTCGGCCCCGGCGCACACATCATGAGTTACGCCTCGCTGGGCTTCCCGACGTCGATGCGCGGCGTCAGCATCGGCTTCAACCAGGCCGTGCTGCGCCTGGGTTCGACCTTGACCCTCTTCTTCTTCCCCATCCTCAGCACCGGCCTCGGCACCCACGTCTACTGGGTCATCCTCGCCGCCCCCGTCCTCGGCCTGACGGCCCTGCTGGGGAAGCGCTGGGAGCCGATCGGCTTCGACGCGGACGCGGAGGAACGGAGCCGGTCCGGGCTGACTGCATCCAAGGCCTGAAGGACCTAACGCCTGTGCCCCGACCGACAACACGTCGGTCGGGGCACAGGCGTTCAGGTGGCGCGAGTGCCTACTGGCCCTCGTCGCACATGCCGTCCTCCAGCTCGGAGATCGGCCGGTCGCCGGAGGCGACGCAGATCCACTGCGTGGGTTCCTCGGCGTACGCCCAGCTGCGGGGGTCGGTGAGGAGCTCGGTCAGCTCCTCACCGGTGACCTCCCGGCCCGCGCCGTACGCAGGCCACTCGTCCGACCGGAACACCCTGATGAACCCCAGGGGCTGCCGGCAGGCGATGAGCGTCGGCCCTCCTCGAAGGAGGCATCGGATTCCCGCCCGGCCGCCGCGCCGTCGACCGGTGCGCCAACCCGCCGTAGCGTTGTACCAAAGCGCCGAGCAGAGATCCTCGATCGCACTGGGCACCGCTGATTCGGGAGAGGGGCGATGGTGTGGAGGGCACAGGAGTGGCAGAGGGGCGGGGTGATCCCGGGCTCTTCGGACCCGGGTCGGTCACCTGGCAGGTGCACGCGGATCCGATGATGTGGGTCGCCGGTGTGCGTGCGCTCTACTTTCAGGCGCTCCTGCCGCGTGCCGTGCGGGGCGTCATGCAGAACTCGGACTTCCGGAAGGATGCCTGGGGGCGGCTGATGCGGACGGCCGGGTTCGTCGGTACGACCACGTACGGGACCACTGAGGCCGCCGAGCGTGCCGGTGCCCGCGTGCGGAAGATCCACAGTCATCTCAAGGTCACCGACCCCGGCACCGGTGAGCGGTACGGCGTCGATGAGCCGGAGCTGCTCCTGTGGGTGCACTGCGCCGAGATCGACTCCTACCTCCACGTCGCGCGCCGCTCCGGGTTCCGGCTCACCGACGCGCAGGCCGACCAGTACATCTCCGAACACCGCACCAGCGCCCGGCTGGTGGGCCTCGACCCCGCCGACGTGCCCGGCGACCGGACCCAACTCGCCGCGTACTTCGAGAAGATGAGGCCCCTGCTCGCCGCCGGTCCGGAGGCCCAGGATGTCGACGACTTCCTGCGCAGACCGCCCGTCCACCCGCTGCTGATCCCGGCGCGCGCGACGCTCTGGAGGCGCGTGTCGCATCTGGCGTACGCCTCTCTGCCGCCGTACGCCCACGAGTTGTACGGCAGGCAGGCCCCGGCACCGGCCGCCGTGACCCGAGGGCTGCGGTTCACCGGCGCCGTCCTGCGCTGCGTTCCCGCACGTGTGCGCTGGCAGCTCCCGCCGAAACACATCCTGCGCGCCATGTCACGACTCGGCCCCGGCAGCCGCCCGGCACCGTACAAAATCGGGAGTCGGACGGCCATACTGGACAGGCCGGGGAGGGCGCAGCGAGGCGACGGGGGCGACAGCGCGAGATGCCGGAGTCGGGGGAGACCAGGCTGATCCAGGGCCGGTACCGGCTGCTCGATCTCATCGGGCGGGGCGGTATGGGCGAAGTGTGGCGCGCCAGGGACGAGTCGCTCGGGCGCAGAGTCGCGGTCAAGTGCCTCAAGCCGATGGGGCCGCAGCACGACCAGTCCTTCACCCGGGTCCTGCGGGAGCGCTTCCGCAGGGAGGCCCGGGTGGCGGCCGCCCTCCAGCATCGCGGGGTGACCGTCGTCCACGACTTCGGCGAGCACGAAGGCGTGCTGTACCTCGTGATGGAGCTTCTGGAGGGCAAGAACCTCAGCCAGCTCCTGGAGGACAACAAGCAGCACCCGTTACCCGTCGCCGACATCGTCGAGATCGCCGGCCAGGTCTCGGCCGCCCTCGCCTACACGCATGAACAGGGCATCGTCCACCGTGACTTGAAGCCCGCGAACATCATGCGGCTCGCCGACGGCACGGTGAAGATCTGCGACTTCGGCATCGCGCGCCTCGGCCACGACGTCGGCTTCACCTCACGCCTCACCGGCACCGGCATCGCGATGGGCACCCCGCACTACATGTCGCCCGAGCAGATCGGCGGCGACCATGTCGACCAGCGCAGCGACCTGTACTCGTTCGGCTGTGTGCTCTACGAGATCGCGACCGGGGCGCCGCCGTTCGACCTGGAGGACGCCTGGGCCGTCCTCGTCGGGCACCGCGACACCGTGCCCGAACCGCCCCGCACGCACCGGGCCGAGCTCCCCGGCTTCCTGGACCGGATCATCGTCGACCTCCTCGCGAAGGACCCGGACGAACGGCCGCGGGACGCCCGCGAACTGGCCCGGCGGATCGGTGACGGCCGTTCCCCGTCCGGACATGTGCCGACGGTGGCCACCGTCCCGGTACGGCAGACGGCGGTCGAGCCGCAGCGGCCGGTGTCCCGTGAACCGCGGTTGCCGTCCTGGACGCGCGGCATGACGACGGGCCACAAGGCGGCCGGGCCGCCCCTGCTGCGCGGCACGCCGCCCGACGCGGCCGCGGGGCTGGCCGGGGAGTGGATCGCGCGCCCCGAGTCGCGGCGCGGGGAGCAGCCCGTGCGCACGGAACGCCCCACGCCGGCACCGGAGCTGGTCGCCCATCTCGCCGCCCGGCACAACGCGGGCCTGAGCCTCGGCCGGCTCGGGCGCTGGGAGGAGGCCGGCGAGGTCCACCGCGCCGTAGCGGCGGAGCGCGAGCACGCCCTCGGCCCCGACCACCCCGAGACGCTCGCCAGCCGCTACGAGGTCGCCTTCACGCTCAGCCGCACCGGCCGCCCCGCCGACGCCCTGCGCGAGTACCGCCGCGTCACCGAGGGGTGCGAGCGGGTCCTCGGCCCCGAGCACCCCGAAACGCTCGGCGCCCGGCAGGAAATGGCCTACGTCCTGGGCCAGTTGGGGCGCCACTTCGACGCGCACCAGGTGTACACATCGGTGCTCGCGGCGCGTGAGCGGGCCATGGGCCCCGACCATCCGGACACCCTGCGCTGCCGCCACAACCTCGCGTACAACCTCAGCCGGCTCGGGCGGCTCGAGGACTCGTACCGCATGGCGCGCGAGGTCGCCTCGGCGCGCGCCCGCGTCCTCGGCGCCAGCCATCCGGACACGCTCGTCTCGCGCTACGAAGTCGCTTACGCACTGGGTCAGTTGGGACGCTGGACCGAGGCCCTGCGCACCTACCACGAGGTGGCGCAGGCCCGCGGACAGGCGCTCGGCCCCGACCATCCGGACACCCTCGCCGCGCGCTACGAGGTCGGCATCAGCCTCGGCCGGCTCGGCCGCAGCGCCGAGGCCCTCGGCCTCTACCGCGACCTCATCGACGACCGTACGCGCGTCAGCGGCCCGGCCCACCCCGAGACCCTGCGCACCCGCCACGGCCTCGGCGTCAACCTCGGGCGGATGGGCCGCTGGGAGGAAGCGCTCGCCGAGGCCCGCGACGTCTGCGCGATCCGCGCCCGGGTCCTCGGAGCCGATCACCCGGACACGCTGGTCAGCCGACGCGAGGTGGCCGTCGGACTCGGCTGGCTCGGCAGGTGGTCCGACGCGCTCGCCGAGTACCGCCAGGTCGCCGCGGCCCGCGAACAGGTCCTCGGCGCCGACCACCCCGACACCCTCGCCAGCCGCAACGACGAGGCACACTGCCTGGAACAACTCGGCCGCGGCACGGAGGCAGTCGAGGTGTACCGCCGAGTGGCTGCGCTGCGCCAGCAGCGGGCGTCGGGGGGACACTGAGGGGCTGGGTGGGGTCGGCTGTGGGGGGGGTGTCTGCCCGGGAGTGGGGCCTGCGGTGGCCTGCCTCGGGTTGCCTGCCAGCGGTCGTCTGCCGGGTTCGCGACACTGAAGGGCTGGGTGGGGTCGGCTGTGTGGGGGCGTCTGCCTGCGCGTGAGGCCTGCGATGGCCTGCCTCGGGTCGTCTGCCTGCGGTCGTCCGCCTGGGGTCGGCTCCCCGTGATCATCTGCCCGTGAGGGACGCCCGAGGGTCTGCCTGGGGTCGGCTCCCCCGTGAGTGACGTCCGGGCTCCTCTGCCTGCGGTCGGCCTCCCGCGGCCGCGGGCCTGCAGCGCCTGCCCGCGATCGTCCGCCTGGGGCGGGTTGCCTGCGGACGCCTGCCCACGCGCGCCCGCCCGTACTCCTCCGCTTCGCGATCCGCCGAGCCAGGGTCTGGCCCGGCATGATCGGCTCGTGTTACCAAGAGGGATGCCAGCACACGAGCGCTACGACGTCGTCATCGTCGGCGGAGGTCACAACGGCCTCGTCGCCGCCGCCTACCTCGCCCGGGCCGGACGTTCCGTCCTGGTTCTCGAGCGGCTCGGCGCCACCGGCGGTGCCGCCGTGTCGACGCGGCCCTTCGCCGGGGTCGACGCGCGCCTGTCGCGGTACTCGTACCTGGTCAGCCTGCTGCCCCACAAGATCGTCGACGATCTCGGGCTCGACTTCGCCGTGCGCGGCCGCACCGTGTCCTCGTACACGCCGACCGAGCGCGACGGGCGGGCGACCGGGCTGCTCGTCGGCGGCGGTGAGGAGCGCACCCGCGCCTCCTTCGAGCGCCTCACCGGCGGCGGGCGCGAGTACGCGGCCTGGACCGACTTCTACGAGACGACCCGCCGCGTCGCCGAGCGGGTCTTCCCCACGCTCACCGAGCCGCTGCCGGCCAGGGACGTGCTCCGGCAGCGCGTCGACGACGAGGCCGCCTGGCGGATGCTCTTCGAGGAGCCGATCGGCGCCGCTGTCGAGGAGCGCTTCAGCGACGACCTGGTGCGTGGCGTGGTCCTCACCGATGCCCTCATCGGTACGTTCGCCGACGCCCACGACGCGTCCCTCCAGCAGAACCGCTGTTTCCTCTACCACGTGATCGGCAACGGCACCGGAGACTGGGACGTGCCCGTCGGCGGCATGGGCGCCCTCACCGACGCCCTCGCCAACGCCGCCCGCGCGGCCGGCGCCGAGCTCGTCACCGGGCACGAGGTGACCCGCGTCGAGACCGACGGGCGGCACGCCGAGGTGACGTACGAGTCGGAGCGCGGCGCGGGCCGCGTCGGAGCCGGGCACGTGCTCGTCAACGCGTCTCCGCAGGCCCTCGCCGCCCTCGTCGGCGACGAGCCGCCCGCCCCGGCCGAGGGTGCGCAGCTCAAGGTCAACATGCTCCTGACCCGGCTGCCGAAGCTGCGCGACACGTCCGTCGACCCGCGCGAGGCATTCGCCGGAACGTTCCATATCGCCGAGGGCTACGAGCAGTTGGCGACCGCGTACGGCCAGGCGGCGGCCGGTTCACTGCCCGCGGCGCCCCCGTCGGAGATCTACTGCCACTCGCTGACCGACCCGAGCATCCTCGCCCCGGACCTCGTCGCGCGCGGCTACCAGACCCTCACCCTGTTCGGCCTGCACACCCCCGCCCGGCTCTTCGCGGGCGACAACGACGCCGCCCGCGCCGAGCTCCTGAAAGCCACCCTCGCCCAGCTCGACGCGCAGCTCGCCGAGCCGATCGAGGACTGCCTCGCCCTGGACGCCGACGGCCGGCCGTGCATCGAGGCGAAGACCCCGCTCGACCTGGAGCGGGACCTGCGCCTGCCGGGCGGCAACATCTTCCACCGCGACCTGTCCTTCCCTTACTCCCAGGAAGGGACGGGTCGTTGGGGCGTCGAGACTGCCCACGCCAACGTCCTGCTGTGCGGCGCGGGCGCCGTGCGCGGCGGCGGGGTCAGCGGGATCCCCGGGCACAACGCGGCGATGGCGGTCCTCGGGAATTGACGTCCTCCCCCCGCTGAAGCAGGGGGATTTCTAGCTCACTTTGCCTGGCACCTAGCAGGTGGCAGGGCTTACAAGATCAGCACTAGCCGGGTTGAGACCAGCCCGGACGAGCATCACGCGGGCGGAGTTCTTGTCCCTGGGGGACACGGTTCCGCACGCGGTGCACGTATACGTTCTCTCGGAGAGAGGCAGGCGATGCTTGGCTCTCGCATCGCAGTGCGCACAGTCCATGGTGGTGTACGCGGGGTTGACGAGGTGCACGGCGCGGCCGTGTTTACGGGCCATCTCCACCAGGGCGCTCTTGGTCGCGCCGATCGCAGCGTCAGCGGCCTTGCGGGCCATCGTCGACTTCGCCAGGAACTTCGGGCGGAAGTCCTCTACCGCCAAGGCATCGTGGTCGCGGACCACACGCTTGGCCCACTTGCGGGCGGTGTCCTGACGCTGCCGGGCCACCTTCTTGTGCAGCTTCGCCGCCTGCTTCTTGGCGCCCCTGTAGCCGTTCGAACCAGGCCGGCCCTTCTTCGGCTTCCTGCGGGCCATCATCCGCTGGTAACGGGCGAGACGCTGCGCGGCCCTGTGGCCATGCTCGGGATGGGGAAGATCGTAGTCGTCGGATGTGGTGACCGCGGTCTCCTTCACACCCCAGTCGATGCCGATCACGCAACCGGTTTCGACAAGCGCCTGGGTGCTCGTGGCGACAACGAACGAGGCGTACCAGTGGCCGAGACTGTCGCGGTAGACGCGCACGCTGGACGGCGGCTCGGGCAGCTCACGCGACCACACGACCGTCGCCCCGATGCCGCCGGCCAGATGCAGACGGCCGTCTTTCACCCGGAAACCGCGCTGGCTGTAGTTCAGGCTCGGGTCGACCTGATGCTTCTTCTTGTACTTCGGCATACCGGCCCGCTGCCGCATCGGCAACCGGGCCTTGATGTCTTTCAACGCCTTCGCCCGGGACTTCGCGAAGTCCCGTATCAACTGCTGCTGCACCACGCTGGAGCCCTCACGCAGCCACGCATTCGCGGTACGGGCCGCGGTCAGCATCTTGTCGAGCTGCGCCGGGCCACACGTTGTCTTCTCGCCGGTGGCCTTGTTGTGCAGATGCACGGCCTTCGACTTGGCCACCGACTCGTTCCACACCCAGCGGCAGCGCGCCCATTCCGCTTCCAGCGCGCGGACCGCCGTGGACGACAGACGCAGCCGGAAAGTGTAGCGGGCATGCCCGCCACCTGCCGCCAACGCTCCGGTCGTCATGAAGCACAACCTATCTGGGAGGACTGACAGTTGAGAGCAACTGATCTCGCTGGGGTTCCTCATCATCACGCGGGGTGGACGCCGGATCGCCCTGACGGCGATCCGGCTTTCTCTGCCCGGCTCCGCAGGAGTCCGATCCCTCCCCGGCCCAAAGGCCGGGGCATCCTCGGAGGAATCCGGTGAGCCGCCGAGTCGGTGCGCCGATTCAGAGCGCGGCCTCAGGGCGCCGGCTCAGGGGTGGCCGGTGCGCCGCTCAGTCCTGCGACGGCGACCACCCCACCGCCTCGATCCGCGCCGCGTCGGACGGGCGTGCCTCGTCGAACACGGTCCGGCGGCCGTCGGTGACGCGCACTCCGTCCACGTACACCCCGCGTCCCACGTACAACTGGTCGGTCGCGTAGCGCCAGCGCAGGCGGACCTGGCTGCCCTTGAAGGCGCCGAGGGCGGCGGTCAGGCGGTGCCAGGCGCGGCCCGACCAGCCGTCGGCCGTGCCCTTGGAGTGGTCCTCGGCGTCCTCTCCCTTGCGGGTGGTCGCGAACGGCAGGGCCTGCCAGGTCGCCCCGGCGTCGGCCGACGCCTCCAGGTAGAGGAAGTCGGAGTGCGGCTCCGTGTCCCACCACAGGTCGCAGGCGAGGCTCGCCGCGTCGGAGGTGACGTCGAGGCCGGGCAGCGTGAGCGTCGCCGACGTGGCGCTCGTCATGCCGGAGAACCAGGCGGTGCGCCCTTGGGCGGGGCGTACGGCGACGGCGCGGGCGAGGTTGTTCGCGGTGGCGACCCGGGGAGCGGAGCCGGATCGCCAAGTACGAACGGGGTGCACGGAGTTGCCGAGCACGATGAGGAACGAGTCCGTCGTCGGGTCGAGGACGATGGAGGTGCCCGTGAAGCCTGTGTGCCCGGCCGTGCGAGGTGTCGCCATCGCGCCCATGTACCAGTGCTGGTAGAGCTCGAAGCCGAGGCCGTGCTCGTCGCCGGGGAACGCCTGGTTGAAGTCGGTGAACAGCAGCCGTACCGACTCCTCGGACAGGATGCGCGCCTTGCCGTACGAACCTCCGTTGAGGAGCGTGCGGCCGAGGATCGCGAGGTCCCACGCGCAGGAGAAGACACCGGCGTGGCCCGCCACACCGCCCAGCCCGAACGCGTTCTCGTCGTGCACCTCGCCCCAGACGAGTCCGCGGTCGAGGCCGGACCAGGGCAGGCGCGCGTCCTCCGTCGCGGCGATCTTCGGCTTCCACGAGGCGGGCGGGTTGTAGCGGGTGCGGCGCATGCCGAGGGGGCCCGTGATCCGCTCGTGCAGGAGCACGTCCAGGGTCTGGCCCGTCAGCTTCTCCAGGACCAGCTGGAGCGAGATCAGATTGAGGTCGGAGTAGAGGTACACGGTGCCGGGCGGGTTGAGAGGCGCCTCGTTCCAGATGAGGCGGAGCTGGCCCTCGCGCGTCGTCTCCTTGTAGAGGGGGATCCAGGCGCGGAATCCCGAGGTGTGCGTGAGGAGTTGACGGATCGTGATGTCCTGCTTGCCGGCGCCCGCGAAGTCGGGGATGTACGAGGCGACCGTGGCCTCCAGCTCCAGCTTGCCGCGCTCGATCTCCTGTACGGCGATGAGCGAGGTGAACAGCTTCGACACGGAGGCCAGGTCGTAGACCGTGTCCTCGGCCGCCGCGATCTGCTGGTCGGCGGGGAACTCCACACCCGTGTCGGTCTTGTCGTCGTAGGCCGAGTAACGCACGGCCTTGCCGATCGGCTGGTGGAGTGCGACCGTGCCGCCGCGGCCGGCGAGCAGTACGGCGCCCGCGTACCAGGGGTGCTTGGGGGAGGGGGCGAGGAACTTCTCGGCGTCGGCGACGAGTTGGCGCAGATGCCCGGCGATCAGGCCGGCCCGCTCGGGGGACCCGCGGCGCAGCGTGGTTCCGTGCCCGTCGGCGTGCCCGGGGGTGTGTGTGTCCGCCGCTGAGGCGGGCCCCGCCGGGAAGGGGGCAATGGCCAGCGCCCCGCCCAACGCCAGTACCCCCGCGCCCAGTTGGCGACGGGACATCGACATCCCGTCGTCCGTGTCGTGCAATCTGTCCGCCGCGCCGTCGGTCATGAACGAACCCCTTCTGAAAGAATCTTTCGGGATCTAGCTCGACGCATGAAACTTTCATGTCAGGCTCCGGTCGTGTCAAGCCTCGGAAATGCGTCACAGAAATCTGACGCAGCATCAGAAAGTGTCTTCCCTCGTTCGGAGGAGTGCGGCATTCTGCGCCCATGCAGACGGAGCTGAGCAAGAAACTGGGGATCGAGCACGCCATCTTCGGCTTCACGCCCTTCCCGGCGGTGGCCGCCGCCATCAGTAGGGCCGGGGGGTTCGGCGTGCTCGGCGCGGTCCGCTACACCGCACCCGACGACCTGGCCCGAGATCTCGACTGGATGCAGGAGCATGTCGACGGCGCGCCCTACGGGCTCGATGTCGTGATGCCCGCGAAGAAGGTCGAGGGGCCGAACCACCAGAAACTGACCGAGGCCGACGTCGAGGCGATGATCCCCGAAGGACACCGCCAGTTCGTCAGAGACACCCTCGCCAAGCACGGGGTGCCCGAGCTCGCCGAGGGCGAGGCGTCGGGCTGGCGCATCACCGGGTGGATGGAGCAGGTAGCCCGCAGCCAGCTGGACGTCGCCTTCGACTACCCGATCAAACTCCTTGCCAACGCACTCGGTTCACCGCCCGCCGACGTCGTCCAGCGCGCCCACGACCACGACGTCCTCGTGGCCGCTCTCGCGGGCAGCGCCCGGCACGCCCGTAAACACGCGGACGCGGGCATCGACATCGTCGTCGCGCAGGGCTACGAGGCAGGCGGACACACCGGCGAGATCGCCTCCATGGTGCTCACGCCCGAAGCGGTCGACGCCGTGGCCCCGCTGCCCGTCCTCGCGGCCGGCGGCATCGGCAGCGGGGAACAGATCGCGGCGGCCCTCGCGCTCGGCGCCCAGGGCGTCTGGCTCGGCTCCCTCTGGCTCACCACCACCGAGGCCGACCTCCACTCCCGCGCGCTCACCGCCAAACTGCTCGCGGCCGGCTCCGGCGACACCGTCCGCTCCCGCGCCCTGACCGGCAAGCCCGCGCGCCAGCTCCGCACGGAGTGGACCGACGCCTGGGACGACCCGTCGGGCCCCGGCACCCTGCCCATGCCCCTCCAGGGGCTGCTCGTCGCCGAGGCCGTCTCCCGTATCCAGAAGTACGAGGTCGATCCGCTGCTCGGCACGCCCGTCGGGCAGATCGTCGGCCGGATGACGAGCGAACGCCCCGTCCAGGCCGTGTTCGACGACCTCACGCGCGGCTTCGAGCGCGCCGTCGACCGCATCAACCGCATCGCAGGAAGGAGCGGCCAGTCGTGAGCACCGGCCCCAACCCCAACAGCGCGCCCCCCAACGGATTCTGGGCCCAGGCCACCGCGGATCCCGGCCGTACCGTACTCGTCGCACCCGACGGGGAGGAGTGGACCGCCGGCCGGCTGCACGCCGACGTCAACAAGCTCGTGCACGGTCTGCGGGCCGCCGGGCTCGAACGAGGCGACGCGTTCGCCGTCGTCCTGCCCAACGGAGTCGAGTTCTTCACCGCGTATCTCGCCGCCTCCCAGGCCGGCTTCTACCTCGTCCCGGTCAACCACCATCTGGTCGGCCCCGAGATCGCCTGGATCGTCGCCGACTCCGGAGCGAAGGTCCTCATCGCGCACGAGCGGTTCGCCGAACAGGCCGTGGCCGCCGCCGACGAGGCGGCACTCCCGGCAGGGCAGCGGTACGCGGTCGGAGCCATCGACGGCTTTTGCCCATACGCGCAACTCCTCGACGGGCAGCCCGAGTCGGTGCCGGACGACCGCACTCTGGGCTGGGTGATGAACTACACCTCGGGCACCACGGGCCGCCCCCGGGGCATCCGCCGCCCCCTGCCCGGCAAGCTTCCCGAGGAGACCTACCTCGGCGGCTTCCTCGGCATCTTCGGCATCAAGCCGTTCGACGACAACGTCCACCTCGTCTGCTCGCCGCTTTACCACACCGCCGTGCTCCAGTTCGCGGGCGCGTCCCTGCACATCGGGCACACCCTCGTCCTGATGGACAAGTGGACCCCCGAGGACATGCTGCGCCTCATCGACACCTTCAGGTGCACACACACGCACATGGTGCCGACCCAGTTCCACCGCCTGCTCGCCCTGCCCGACAGCGTCAGGAGCGCGTACGACGTGTCGGCGATGCGGCACGCCATCCACGGCGCCGCGCCCTGCCCCGACCACGTCAAGCGCGCGATGATCGACTGGTGGGGCCACAGCGTCGAGGAGTACTACGCGGCCAGTGAGGGCGGCGGCGCCTTCGCGACCGCCGAGGACTGGCTGAAGAAGCCGGGCACGGTCGGCAAGGCGTGGCCGATCAGCGAACTCGCCGTGTTCGACGACGACGGCAACCGACTGCCGCCCGGCGAACTCGGCACCGTCTACATGAAGATGAGCACCGGAGGATTCTCGTACCACAAGGACGAGACCAAGACGAAGAAGAACCGCATCGGCGACTTCTTCACCGTCGGCGACCTCGGCATTCTCGACGAGGACGGGTATCTATTCCTCCGCGACCGCAAGATCGACATGATCATCTCGGGCGGCGTCAACATCTACCCCGCCGAGATCGAGTCCGCGCTCCTCACCCACCCGGCCATCGCCGACGCCGCGGCCTTCGGGATCCCCGACGACGACTGGGGCGAGGAGGTCAAGGCGGTCGTCGAACCCGCGGAGGGGCACACGGCCTCAGACGCACTCGCCGCCGAGATCCTCGCGCACTGCGAGCGCCAACTCGCGGGCTACAAAAGGCCGAAGAGCGTCGACTTCATCGAGACGATGCCGCGCGACCCGAACGGCAAGCTCTACAAGCGCCGTCTGCGCGACCCGTATTGGGAGGGCCGCACGCGCGCGATGTGATGCACGTGGAGGTGTGACCGAGGAGCGGCCCGGGGAGAGATCCCCGGGCCGCTCCCGTCGTTCAGCCGTGCACCCGAACCACCTTCAGCGCCGGTGACTTCAGGATGTCCTTCTCGCAGAAGCGCGACGTCACCCACTCGCCGTCCGAGTACAGGTGCGTCTGGTCGCTGTAGTGCGGCGAGTTCGGGTTCGAGGACTGGGAGTACGTCAGCAGGGTCCGCGCCACCGGGCAGCCACCGCCGTTCCAGCCGACGGCCTGGATGTAGCTCGAACCGTGAACGACCTCCGTGTAGCCGCCCGCCTTCGCGTCCCACACCGTCTCGACCTTGTTCCACACGCCGAGGGACTCCGTGCCGCCGTGGACGGGGATGCGCTTGCCGCCGCGCACGACGAACTGGTGCGCGCCGAGCGGGTCGTCCAGGGCGATCCCGGCCGCCCGCAGCTCACCCACCGCGTCGGCGAGCGCGGTCGCGAAGCCCGGCGCATCCGTGTTCAGCGTGTTCGGTGTGCGCACCGGGTCGGTGGCCGAGAACGGCACCTTCCAGAGCTTGTCGTTCGGCACGGCCGCGGTGAGCCGCCGCCAGAACCGGTCGAAGAGCAGCGCTCCCCGGCTCGACGTGCGCATCGTGTGATCCCACTTCTTGAGCACATCGCAGGCCTGTCCCACATCAACGGCCGTGCCATCGCTGCCTGTTGCCGTGCCGCCGGGCAGCGCCGCGCACGCGCGCGCCGTGTCCGCCGCCGCCAGATCCGCCGCGGGCACCCGGTCGGCGAACTGCTGCCGCTGGAGGTCGGTGACGGCGAGTCCGCCGAGCCCCGCCATCGCCGACACGTCCTCGACGCCGCCGCGCGTCCGCATCGACCGCTGCGTGCCGACCGTCCCGAAGACCCGCTCGTACCCCGTCAGCGGCCGGTCGGCGTTGGCCAGCCAGGCGCTGTCGTTCGAGTTCTCCACGTACGGCGCGTCCTTGAGGACCGGCATCCTGGACGGTCCGAAGATGCCCGGCTGTACGGCGTCCTTGTCGGAACCGAGCTTGCAGTCGCCGCGCGAGCCGTCCAGGACCGCGACGCCGGACGCCGGATACGTCACCTTGCCGAGGGGCGTCGAGCAGCGTGCGGCCAGGTCGTCGGTGATCCGGGGCAGCACCTGCGCCTGCGCGAACAGCGAGTGCCCGGAGGCGTCGGCGGCGATCGTGTTCACCCACGGAAGCCCCTGCGTGCGCTTCAGCGAGCGCAGCACGTCGTCCGTGGAGCGCGCCTTGCTGAACCCGAGTCCTGTGTCGGAGGCGCGCAGGTTCAGGGCGTTCGGGTCGTTCAGCGCGTACGCCGTCGTGGCCGTCCAGGGCAGCGGCAGCGACGCGCCGAGCGAGTTCACGATCGGCCCGTAGCGCGTCCACCACTGGGTGCGGGTGACCGGCGCGCCGTCCTTCACCGCGACGCTCACGGTCCGCTTCGTCATCCGCTCCGGCCTGCCGTCGACGAGGTACGCGGTCGGGTCGGCCGGGTCCAGTGTCAACTGGTGGAGATTGAGCGTGACCCCCGTCGCGACGGTGTGGCTCCAGGCGATACGAGAGTTGTGGCCGATCGAGATCGTCGTCGAGCCGAGGAGCGAGCCGCCGGAGACGTTCAGTTCGCCGGGGATCGTCTGCTGCGACTGCCAGAAGCGACGGCCGCCCTGCCACGGGTAGTGCGGGTTGCCGAGGAGCAGACCACGGCCGTTCGCCGTGGTGGCACCGCTGAACGCGACGGCGTTGGACCCCATGTCGGCGTCCTCGTTCGAGAACAGCTCCTTGGCCGCCGCGGCTGTCGTGGCCTTGTCCGGCGTAGGGGCTGGGGCTCCCGTGGACGGTGGCTGCGCGCCGGCACCGCCCGGTGGTTGCGCGGTCGGTGGCTGCGCGGCCGTGATGCCGTCCACGCCGCGGCCCTGACCGCCGAGCACGGCGAGTGCGAAGCCGTGCGCCGCGACGTCGAGAGTCGTCACCGGGCGCACCCAATCCGCTCCCTTGCAGGCCGGGTCGGTGATCCTGTTCTGCTTCAGCCACGCGTTGTATCCGGCGGCGAAGCCCCGCATCGTGTCCTTCACCTCTCGGCTCGGGCCCGCGGGCGCCGGCTCGGTGAGGAGCTTGTCCACGGTGCCCGCCTCACGCACTCCCCGGAAGTAGAGGTCGCTGGAGACGTTCTTCGTGGCCGAGGAAAGGGAGCCGTCAGGGGCCGCGTCGGGCCCGAAGTAGCGGGAGCGCTCGCCGCGCACGGTGACGAATCCGTCGGCGAGCGCGCACACCTGGTCGGCGGCCTGCGCCCACCCGGTGCCGAAGCCGAGCCCCGCGTAGTCCTTGGCGACGATATGCGGAATGCCGTACTCCGTGTAGCGGATCGTGGCGGACAGGCCGCCGCCGTGCGGGTGGTGCTCGGGCCGGCCGTGGCCGCCGGCGGCTGCCGACGGGAGTGAGGCCGTGGTGCTCAGCGCGGTCAACAGGGCGAAACCGATGACCGCGAGACGTCTCGGGCGGGTGCGCATCGTGCCTCCCAACTGGAGTGAGGGAAGGGGCGGTTGAGCGTACCAACGGGTATGCCCGGAAGGACGGCGTCCGGTGCGGCCTGCGCGCGACGCGCGTCACCGGCCTTGATTTCGTGTCGGCCGGGGCACAGGATCGCGCCATGACGGGTGCCCGGGATGAACAAGACGTACGTGCCAGCACGGTCGACGGGACGCTGCGCCGCAGCGCACGACGCGCCCCCGAGCGCGTCGCCGTCCGCTACGGCCCGCGCGCATGGACGTACGCCGAACTCGACGCGGCCGTCTCGCGCGCGGCCGGCGTGCTGCGCGGCCTGGGCCTCGGACGAGGGGACCGCGTCGGCGCCTACGGGCACAACTCGGACGCGTACCTGATCGGCTTCCTGGCCTGTTCACGCGCCGGGCTCGTGCACGTGCCGGTCAACCAGAACCTCACCGGGGACGACCTCGCCTACATCGTCGGCCAGTCCGGCTGTGCACTTGTACTGACCGACCCCGGCCTCGCGGACCGGCTCCCCGCCGGCGTGCGCACCCTGGCCCTGCGCGACGCGGACGACTCCCTGCTCGCCAGGATCCCCTCCGCCGAGCCGTACGACGGTCCGCAGCCGGACGCCGACGACCTGGTGCAGCTCCTGTACACCTCCGGCACGACCGCGCTGCCCAAGGGCGCGATGATGTCGCACCGCGCTCTCGTCCACGAGTACGTCAGCGCGATCCATGCCCTCGGCCTCACGGAGACGGACCGGCCCGTCCACTCCCTGCCGCTCTACCACTCGGCGCAGATGCACGTCTTCCTGCTGCCCTACCTCGCCGTCGGCGCGCAGAACACGATCCTCGACGCACCGGACGCCGCGACAATCTTCGACCTGGTGGAGGCGGGCGCGGGCGACAGCCTCTTCGCGCCGCCCACCGTCTGGATCGGCCTCTCGCAGCACCCGGACTTCGCCACCCGGGACCTGAGCGGCCTGCGCAAGGCCTTCTACGGCGCGTCGATCATGCCGGTGCCGGTCCTGGAACGGCTCCGCGCGCGCCTGCCCGGACTCGCCTTCTACAACTGCTTCGGCCAGAGCGAGATCGGGCCCCTCGCCACCGTCCTCGGACCCGACGAGCACGAGGGCCGGATGGACTCGTGCGGGCGGCCCGTCCTGTTCGTCGAGGCACGTGTCGTCGACGAGGACGGGAAGGAGGTGCCCGACGGCACGGCCGGTGAAGTGGTCTACCGCTCACCGCAGTTGTGCGACGGCTACTGGGACAAGCCGCAGGAGACCGAGGCGGCCTTCCGCGACGGCTGGTTCCGCTCGGGAGACCTCGCGGTGCGCGACGCCGAGGGCTACTTCACCGTCGTCGACCGCGTGAAGGACGTCATCAACTCCGGGGGAGTGCTCGTCGCCTCACGCCAGGTCGAGGACGCGCTCTACACCCACCCGCAGGTGGCCGAGACCGCCGTCATCGGCCTGCCCGACGAGCGCTGGATCGAGGCAGTCACGGCCGTCGTGGTCCGCGGTGGCGGCGAGGTGACCGAGGCGGAGCTCATCGCCCACGCGCGCGAGAAACTCGCCCACTTCAAGGCGCCCAAGCGGGTCGTCTTCGTGGACGAACTCCCGCGCAACGCCAGCGGCAAGATTCTCAAGCGCGAGCTGCGGGACCGGTTCCGTACGGTGCACTGAGCCCGCCGGAAAATGACGAGCGGAGGCGGCCGGGGCCCTGTTACGGTCCGGCCATGAAGCGATGCGCAGCTGCCATGACGACGACGCCGGAGAGTGTCCCGGCGCGCTGACAGCTGTCTCAGTCCGAAGCCCCGGGGCGAGTGCCCCGGGGCTTCGCCGTGGGACCACTCGCCCGACGACCGCGAGGGATCCCACCGTGAACCAGCAGAAGCAGGACCAGCAGAAGTACGAGCAGCGCAGTCAGGAACACCCGCAGCGCGAGCGCCCCGAGCACGAGAGTCCGAAGCACGACCACCGCAAGCTCGGCCGTGAGCTCGGCCTCTTCGGCACCGACCCGCTGATCGGCGCGGGACTGCCCTACTGGCTGCCCGACGGCGCGGCCGTACGGCACACCCTCGAGGAGTACATCCGCACCGCCGAGCGGCGGGCCGGCTACCGGCACGTGTACTCGCCGGTCCTCGGCAAGCGGGAGCTGTACGAGATCTCGGGGCACTGGTCGCACTACAGCGACGACATGTTTCCCCCGATGGACCTGGGCGGCGAGCAGGTCGTCCTGCGGCCCAGCCTCTGTCCCCACCACGCCGTCATCTACCGTTCCCGCTCCCACAGCTACCGCGAACTCCCGCTGCGTATGGCGGAGTTGGGCGGCATGTACCGCTCCGAGCTGTCGGGCGTGCTCGGCGGTCTGACCCGCGTACGGGCCATCCAGCTCAACGACGCGCACATCTTCTGCACCCTCGCCCAGGTGGCCGACGAGGCGCGGGCGGCCCTGGAGATGATCCGCAGGGCCTACGAGGCGCTCGGCATCAACCCCGCGCGCTACCGGCTCTCTCTGCCGGGCCCGGGCGGCAAGTACGTCTCCGCCCCCGGGATGTGGCAGCGCTCGACCGCACTGCTCACCGATGTCCTCGACCGCTCGGGCCTTCCCTACGAGGCGGCCGAGGGAGAGGCAGCGTTCTACGGGCCCAAGATCGACGTCCAGGTCGCCGACGGCGCGGGACGCGAGTCCACCCTCTCCACCGTCCAGGTCGACTTCCACCAGCCCGAGCGTTTCGACCTGCACTACATCGGTCCGGACGGCGCGAAGCACCGGCCGGTGATGGTCCACCGCAGCATCATCGGCAGCGTGGAGCGGGTCGTCGCGCACCTCATCGAGCAGCAGGGCGGCGCCTTCCCGGCGTGGCTCGCGCCCACCCAGGTGGCGATCCTGCCGATCTCGGACGCAGAGCTTCCGCACGCCGATGCCCTCGCGCGGCGGTGCGCCGAGCTGGGGCTGCGGGCGGAGGTCGCGGGCCCGGACCGCGGCACCCTGGGCGCCCGTGTCCGGGAGGCCAGGCTCGTGCCGTACCAGGCGGTCATCGGCGGGAGGGAGGCGGCGGACGGTCGGGTCGCGCTGCGCCTGCGTGACGGCCGTCGCCCCGCCCCGCTGCCCGCCGAGGAGGTGCTTGCCAGGGTCGGGGCAGTCGTCGACGCGTACGGGCACGACCTGTGGGACGAGGCGAGCTGACGGAATCGGGGCCGATGGGGGCGGGTTACCCCTCCCGCCCCCGCAGGTCCACGATGCGCTTGATCTTGCCCACCGAACGCTCCAGCGTCTCCGGGTCCACGACCTCCACCGTCACCGAGACGCCGATGCCGTCCTTCACTCCGGTCGCGATGGTGCGGGCCGCCGCGTCGCGTTCGGCGGCGGTCGCGTCGGCGCGGGCCTCCGCGCGTACCGTCAGGGCGTCCATGCGGCCCGCGCGGGTCAGCCGGAGCTGGAAGTGGGGGGCGACGCCCGGCGTGCGCAGGACGATCTCCTCGACCTGGGTCGGGAAGAGGTTCACGCCGCGCAGGATCACCATGTCGTCGCTGCGGCCCGTCACCTTCTCCATGCGGCGGAAGGAGGGGCGGGCCGTGCCGGGCAGGAGCCGGGTCAGGTCCCGTGTCCGGTAGCGGATCACGGGCATGGCCTCCTTGGTGAGCGAGGTGAACACCAGCTCGCCCTGCTCACCGTCCGGCAGGACCTCGCCGGTGATGGGGTCGACGACCTCCGGATAGAACTGGTCCTCCCAGATGTGCAGCCCGTCCTTCGTCTCGACGCACTCCTGGGCGACGCCCGGTCCCATCACCTCGGAGAGGCCGTAGATGTCGACGGCGTCGATGGCGAAGCGCTCCTCGATCTCGCGCCGCATCTCCTCCGTCCACGGCTCGGCGCCGAAAACCCCGACCTTGAGGGATGTGCCGCGTGGGTCGACGCCCTGGCGCTCGAACTCGTCGAGGAGCGTCAGCATGTACGACGGGGTGACCATGATGACCTCGGGGCGGAAGTCCTGGATCAGCCGCACCTGGCGTGCGGTCATGCCGCCGGACGCGGGGATGACCGTGCAGCCCAGCCGCTCGGCGCCGTAGTGCGCGCCGAGTCCACCCGTGAACAGGCCGTACCCGTACGCCACATGGACCTTGTGGCCGGGCCGGGCGCCCGCCGCGCGCAGGGAGCGCGCCACCATGTCGGCCCACATGGAGATGTCGTTCTCCGTGTAGCCGACGACGGTGGGCAGGCCGGTGGTGCCGCTGGACGCGTGCAGCCGGCGCACATCCGTCTCCGGCACGGCGAACATCCCGAACGGGTAGTTGTCCCGCAGGTCGGTCTTCGTGGTGAACGGGAAGCGGGCGAGGTCGGCGAGCGAGCGGCAGTCCTCGGGGTGTACGCCCGCCTTGTCGAAGGACGCGCGGTAGAACGGCACCTTCTCGTACACGCGGCGCAGTGTCGCCCGCAGCCGCTCCAGCTGCTGCGCGTGCAGCTCCTCGGGGCCGAGCAGTTCCCCCGCGTCCAGCAGTTCTGTCATCGTCGACCGCACTCCCGAGCCCTGAGGGCCGACCATCCACCCACACTGGCATAACGGGCAAATCGGTCGACCGATCATTCGGTTGATCCGTTCAGGGTCAGTAATTCAAGGGGCGGGGGCAGGCGTCAAGAGGCGGGACGGACTCAATCGCCGGCCGGGCGCCCCCAGATTCCCTCAGGCGCCACCGGCGGCCTCGTGGACGTACGGAGTCGTCGTGCTCAGGGCCGCGAAGCCGAGGCGTTCCAGGATCGGGCGGCTCATGCTGGAGGCGTCGACCTGGAGGTAGCGGTAGCCCCGCTCGGCGGCGATGCGGGTGCGGAACGCGACGAGGCTGCGGTAGATCCCGCGCCCGCGCCACTCGGCGACGGTGCCGCCGCCCCACAGGCTCGCGAAGTCCGTCCCCGGGTGCGTCTCCATGCGGGCCGCGCTCACCGGCACGTCCCCGGCCAGCGCGAGCACCGCGGGAACGGCGTCCGGGTCCTCGGCGAGCTGGGCGAGGAGCTGGTGCCGGGTGAGGCCGAGACTCCTGCCGAAGGCCTTGTCGTGCACCTCCGACATGAGGTCGACGCCTGCCTCGTCGGTGACGGGGAGCAGCCGGATCCCCTCGGGAAGCGGGACATCTGTCGGCAGGTCCGCGACCTCGGCGACCAGGAGCGTCTCCACGGGCTCGGGGAGGAATCCGGCGGCCGTGAGCCGCTGCGGAAGGTCGTGCGGCAGGTCGTGCCCGTACACCTTCCACTCGAATTCGCGTCCGAGGTCGGTGAAATGGCGTACCTGCGCGGCGATCGCCGCGTCGGCCGAGTCCTCGTCGAGGTCCGACCACACGACGCCGTTCCAGGAGCTGCCCTCGGCGCCGGTCTGCCGCACCACGCCGTCCACCCGCTCGACCCGCGTGCCGGGGCCGTCGGGCCTCGCGTCCCGCCTCATCTGCTGGTCGAACAGGCCCAGCACCGCTTGGTGATCCATCCGGTCACTTCAGCACCGGGACGACGGGGTGGCAACCGGATTGAGCCCGGCGCGAGGCCGCGCCCCGGTACGAGGCCGTGTCCCGCCACGCGCCGTCGCCATGTCCCGCTACGAGCCCCCGGTCGCGCCCCGCTACGCCCCGCCCGCTACTGCCCGCGCCCACCGGTAGTCCGCCTTGCCGCTGGGTGAGCGCTGGATGCGGTCGGTCAGGACCAGCTGGCGGGGGATCTTGTAGCCCGCGAGGCGGGTGCGGCAGTGGGTCTGGATGTCGTCGAGCGAGGGCGGTTCCGCGCCGTCGCGCAGTTGGACCACCGCGGCGACGTGATTGCCCCACTTGGCGTCGGGCACCCCGGCCACCAGCGCGTCGTACACGTCGGGGTGGGACTTCAGGGCCTGCTCGACCTCTTCCGGATACACTTTCTCGCCGCCCGTGTTGATGCACTGCGAGCCGCGTCCGAGGACCGTGACGATGCCGTCCTCGTCGACCGTCGCCATGTCCCCGAGCAGCACCCACCGCTCGTCGCCCTTCTGGAAGAACGTCTCGGCCGTTTTCGCGGGGTCGTTGTAGTAGCCGAGCGGGACGTGCCCGCGCTGGGCGATGCGGCCCGGCTCTCCGGGGTCGACCGGCTCGTAGGTCGCCGGATCGACCACCTGCGTACGGGAGTTGACCCGCAGGCGGAAGCCCTTCTCCGGGCCGGAGTCGTCCGTCGCCGTGCCGTTGAAGCCGGACTCGGACGAGCCGAAGTTGTTCAGGAGCATCACGTTCGGGACGAGCGCCTGGAACTGCGCGCGCACCGTCTCCGACATGATCGCGCCCGACGACGAGACGCTGAACATCGACGAGCAGTCGGTGCCCTTCATCGGCCCGTTCAGCGCGTCGATCAGGGGCCGCAGCATCGCGTCCCCGACGAGCGACATGCTCGTCACCTTCTCCTTCTCGACCGTACGCAGCACTTCTTCGGGCACGAACTTCGTGTGGATGACGAGGCGTTGGCCGAAGTTGAAGCCGATGAAGGCGGTGAGCGTGGACGTGCCGTGCATCAGGGGAGGCGTCGGGAAGAAGGTGATCCCGTCACCGCCTGCCGCCACGCGTTCGGCCAGCTCCTCCGGCCTGCTGACCGGGTCGCCCGTCGGTGCGCCGCCGCCGAGCCCTGAGAAGAACAGGTCCTCCTGGCGCCACATCACGCCCTTGGGCATGCCGGTCGTGCCGCCCGTGTAGATGATGAAGAGGTCGTCGGCCGAGCGCGGCCCGAAGCCGCGCTCCGGCGAGCCCGTGGCCTCCGCCTCCGTGAAGTCCACGGCCTTGACGGGCGGCGCGCCGGTCGGCGGGGTTCCGACGCGCACGAGGTGGCGCAGCTTCTCCGTCTGCGGCTGAGCGGCCGCGACGCGTTCGGTGAACTCGGCGTCGAAGACGAGCGCCGCGAGGTCCGCGTCACGGTAGAGGTAGACCAACTCCTCCTCTACGTAACGGTAGTTGACGTTGACGGGCACGATCCGCGCCTTGAGGCAGGCGAGCACCGTCTGGAGATACTCGATGCCGTTGTAGAGGTGCAGGCCCAGATGTTCGCCGGGGCGGATCCCGCTGTCGATCAGATGGTGCGCGAGGCGGTTGGCCGCCGCGTCGAGTCCGGCGTACGTGAGCCGGCGCTCCGCGCCCGTGCCGGGATGGTCGATGTGCACGAGCGCCTCGCGGTCGGGGACCACGTCGACGACCGACTCGAACAGGTCGGCAAGGTTGTACTCCACCGCTCCTCCTGACCCAGGCGCCATCTCGATGTGGCCGTCATCTCAGCAGAGCCGCATGGAACAGGGAAGGGCCCCCGCACAAGAAATCTGACTGACTGTCAGAAAACTCTTGAACTGGCCACCCGCCTACTGCAACCTGTTCTCGCATCCGAGACGTACGCGGCATCCGAGACGCATCCGAGACGGGAGCACGGCCATGGATGGCACGGAACACGACGCGGGACACGGGACGGGTCACGGGACGGAACACCTCGCGGTGCGGCGCGAAGGCGCCACCCTGGTCCTCACGCTCAACAGGCCCGAGGCCAAGAACGCGCTCTCCCTGCCGATGCTGGTCGGCCTCTACGACGGATGGGTCGCCGCCGACGAGGACGACTCGATCCGGTCGGTCGTCCTGACCGGCGCGGGCGGCACCTTCTGCGCCGGCATGGACCTCAAGGCCCTCGCCGGCAAGGGGATGGAGGGCGAGCAGTACCGGGACCGCCTCAAGGCCGACCCCGATCTCCATTGGAAGGCGATGCTGCGCCACCACCGGCCCCGTAAACCCGTGATCGCCGCCGTCGAGGGCTACTGCGTGGCCGGCGGCACGGAGATCCTCCAGGGCACCGACATCCGCGTCGCCGCCGAGAGCGCGACCTTCGGACTCTCCGAGGTCAAGCGAGCCCTCTTCCCGATCGGCGGCTCCACCGTGCGGCTGCAGCGCCAGATCCCGCGCACCCACGCCCTGGAGATGCTGCTGACCGGCAGGCACTACAGCGCGGCCGAGGCCCTCTCCGTCGGGCTGATCGGCAGCGTCGTCCCGACCGGCACCGCGCTCGACAAGGCCCTGGAGATCGCCGAGCAGGTCAACGCCTGCGGCCCGCTCGCGGTGGAGGCGGTGAAGGCCTCGGTGTACGAGACCGCCGAGATGACCGAGACCGACGGCCTCAAGTCCGAACTGGAGCGCGGCTGGCCGATCTTCGCCACCGAGGACGCGAAGGAGGGCCCCAGGGCCTTCGCCGAGAAGCGTCCCGCCGTCTACCGGCGCGCGTGAAGCCCTCCGACCGCCAAGGAGTCCTGAAGTGCCCGAAGTACTCAAAGCCCCGCTCGTCGTCGAGTTCCCCTTCACCCGCTCGCTCGGCTCCGTCCAGAGCGCGTTCCTGACCGGCCTGCGCGAACGCACCGTCCTCGGTGTGAAGACCACCGACGGCAAGGTCATGGTCCCGCCCGTCGAGTACGACCCCGTCACCGCGGACGAACTCCGCGACCTCGTGGAGGTCGAGTCCACCGGCACCGTCACCACCTGGGCCTGGAATCCCGAACCCCGGCGCGGCCAACCCCTCGGCACACCCTTCGCCTGGGTCCTGGTCAGGCTCGACGGCGCCGACACCGCCCTCCTGCACGCACTCGACGCGCCGGGCCCCGACGCCGTGACCACCGGCATGCGCGTCCGCGTCCGCTGGGCCGCCGAACGCACCGGCGCCATCACCGACATCGCCTGCTTTGAGCCGTACGAGGGCGAGGCCGCGGATGCCGAACCCGCCGCGCACGACGGGCAGTTCGACGATGCGGTTACCGGGATCGTCGCGGCGGCCCGCCTCGACTACGTGTACTCCCCGGGCCGCGCCCAGACCGCGTACATCAACGCCCTCGCCGACCGGCGCACGGTCGGCGAACGCTGCCCGTCCTGCCGCAAGGTCTACGTCCCGCCGCGCGGCGCCTGCCCCACCTGCGGCGTCGCCACGACCGACCGGGTCGAGGTCGGCCCGGCCGGCACCGTCACCACCTTCTGCATCGTCAACGTCAAGGCCAGGAACCTCGACATCGAACTGCCCTACGTCTACGCCCACATCGCGCTCGACGGCGCCGACCTCGCACTCCACGGCCGCATCGCCGGCATCCCGTACGACCAGGTGCGAATGGGCCTCAAGGTCGAGCCGGTGTGGACCGAGGGCGGGCGCTACCCCGACCACTACCGGCCCACCGGCGAACCGGACGCCGACTACGACACGTACAAGGAGCTGGTGTAGATGCGAGAGGTGGCGATCGTCGCCTTCGCGCAGAGCGACCATCTGCGCACGACCGACGAACTCTCCGAGGTCGACATGGTGATGCCGGTGCTGCACCAGGTCCTGGCGCAGACCGGCCTCAGGACAAGCGACATCGGCTTCACCTGCTCCGGCTCGTCCGACTATCTCGCGGGCCGCGCCTTCTCCTTCACCATGACCCTCGACGGCGTGGGCGCGTGGCCGCCGATCTCCGAGTCGCATGTGGAGATGGACGGTGCCTGGGCGATGTACGAGGCCTGGGTGAAGCTGCTGACCGGCGAGGTCGACACCGCGCTCGTCTACTCGTACGGCAAGTCCTCGCCGGGCTCGGTGCGCGATGTGCTCACGCGCCAGCTCGACCCGTACTACGTGGCCCCGCTGTGGCCGGACTCCGTTGCCCTGGCGGCACTTCAGGCACAGGCCCTGATCGACGCGGGCGAGACCGACGAGACCGCGCTCGCCGGGATCGCCGCAAGGAGTCGGGAGTCCGCTTCGGCCAACTGCCATGCGCAGGTGAAGGGTTCGGTGCCGCAGGGCGACTACGAGGTGCAGCCGCTGCGCAAGGGCGACTGCCCGCCCGTCAGCGACGGCGCCGTCGCCGTGATCCTGGCCGCCGGGGACAAGGCCCGCGAACTGTGCGAGCGGCCGGCCTGGATCCGCGGCATGGATCACCGCATCGAGGCACACAGTCTCGGCGTCCGCGACCTCACCGACTCCCCGTCCTCGCGGCTCGCCGCCGAGCGAGCGGGTGCCTTCGAACGGCCGGTGGACACCGCCGAGTTGCATGCACCGTTCACCTCCCAGGAGGTCGTCCTGCGCAAGGCGCTGAAGCTGGGCGACGACGTGGCCGTGAACCCCTCCGGCGGCGCGCTCGCCGCCAACCCGGTGATGGCCGCGGGTCTGCTGCGTATCGGAGAGGCCGCCGCCCGTATCCACCGCGGTGAGTCCGACCGGGCACTCGCTCATGCCACGTCCGGCCCCTGCCTGCAGCAGAACCTGGTCGCCGTTCTGGAAGGAGACGCCCGATGAGCAGCACGGTGAGCGGCAGGGTGGGCGGCGGGGTCAACAAAGAACCCGTGGCCGTCGTCGGTATCGGCCAGACCAAGCACGTCGCGGCCCGCAAGGACGTCTCGATCGCCGGACTGGTCCGTGAGGCGGCCCGACGTGCCCTGGAAGACGCCCAGTTGACGTGGGCGGACATCGACGCCGTGGTGATCGGCAAGGCGCCGGACTTCTTCGAGGGCGTCATGATGCCCGAGCTGTATCTCGCGGACGCGCTCGGCGCGGTCGGCAAGCCCATGCTCCGCGTGCACACGGCGGGCTCGGTCGGCGGTTCCACCGCCCTCGTCGCCACCAATCTCGTGGCGTCCCGCGTCCACAGGACCGTCCTCACCCTCGCCTTCGAGAAGCAGTCCGAGTCGAATGCGATGTGGGGCCTGTCCCTGCCGATCCCCTTCACACAGCCGCTGCTCGCCGGCGCCGGCGGCTTCTTCGCCCCGCACGTCCGCGCGTACATGCGGCGCACCGGCGCACCCGACCACGTCGGCTCTCTGGTCGCGTACAAGGACCGGCGCAACGCGCTGAAGAACCCCTACGCGCATCTGCACGAGCACGGCATCACACTGGAGAAGGTCCAGTCCTCACCCATGCTGTGGGACCCGGTCCGCTACTCCGAGACCTGCCCGTCCTCCGACGGTGCGTGCGCCATGATCCTCACCGACCGTGCGGGCGCGGCCCGTTCGCCGCAGCCGCCGGCCTGGATGCACGGTGGCGCGATGCGCAGCGAGCCGACCATGTTCGCGGGCAAGGACTTCGTCTCGCCGAAGGCCGGCAAGGACTGCGCCGCCGACGTCTACCGGCAGGCGGGCATCGGCGACCCCCGACGGGAGATCGACGCCGTCGAGATGTACGTGCCGTTCTCCTGGTACGAGCCGATGTGGCTGGAGAACCTCGGCTTCGCCGCCGAGGGCGAGGGCTGGAAGCTCACGGAATCGGGCGTCACGGAGCTCGACGGCGACCTGCCCGTCAACATGTCGGGCGGCGTCCTGTCGACCAACCCCATCGGTGCCTCCGGCATGATCCGCTTCGCGGAGGCCGCGCTCCAGGTCCGGGGGCAGGCGGGGGAACACCAGGTCGACGGCGCCCGCAAGGTGCTCGGGCACGCCTACGGGGGCGGCTCGCAGTTCTTCTCGATGTGGCTCGTCGGGGCGCACCCGCCCACGTCCTGAACGGCTCACCGCCGCGGCCTGTCCGCCGCGCGGGCCGATCGCTAGGCTGGCGGGCGGACGACGAACCGGGAGGAGCACGGACGTGGCCGAAAGCACCATGGAGCAGCACACGCTCGCGGGTTGGGACAAGCCGGACCTCGATCTGAGTGCCGCGGACTGGCATTCGAGCAGCAAGGGGCTGGGGGACGTCCAGATCGCCTTCGTCGAAGGCTTCATCGCGATGCGCAATGGCGGCAGTCCCCATAACCCGTCCCTGATCTTCACGCCCGCGGAATGGGGGGCGTTCGTGCTGGGGGCACGCGAAGGGGAGTTCGATCTGACCTGAGCCGGGCTGACCGCGGCGGGTCCGACCTCGGCGGGCCTGGCCCGAGCCGGCCTGGCCCGAGCCGCGGTCAGGTGATGTTTCCGGCTTTTCCGGCGACATATGAAAAACGGCCCTGCCCCTTGGCCCCGGTGTGCGCGAGGCTGGGGGCAGGAACAGTCGCTCTTGCCGGGGCCCGTCGACACCGTGCCCCGGTGTCGGAGGTTGGACATGAGTACCCCGCGCCCTCTGCCCGTCGTGGCCGCCGTCGACGGATCCGAAGACAGCCTGCGCGCCCTGGAATGGGCGCTGACGGAAGCGGGCAGGCGCGGGGCGCCCGTGCAGATCGCCCATGTGCGCCAGTACGCCCCCTGGACCCAGCCAGGGGTACTGGTGTCCGGCCCGCCGGAGCCCCCGGGTGACCCGGTCGTCGACGAGGTGCGCGCCTCCCTGACCGGCCGAGGCGGTCTGCCTCCGGTGGAATACGTGACGCTGGAGGGCGCTCCCGCGGCTGTCCTGCCCGAACTCGGCGCTGAGGCACAACTGTTGGTCCTCGGCTCGCGGGGACGCGGCGGCTTCGCCAGCCTGCTGCTCGGTTCGAACGGTGTGGCGGTGGCACGGGACGCCGCCTGCCCCGTCGTCGTGGTGCCCAGGCCCGGACGCGCCGTGCACGGTGACGACGACCTGCCCCCCGGACCGCGCGTGGTCGTCGGCGTCGAGGTGGACGAGCCCGACGACACCCTCCTCGCCTTCGCCTTCGAGGAGGCCGCGCGGGGCGGGGCGCGCCTTCAGGTGATCGCGGTGTTTCCGTGGCCGGTGCTCGCCTGGACGACGTTCGGCGACTTCACGCCCACGACGGTCGACCAGGAAGAGGCCGAGCGCGAGACGCTGACGCTGGTGAACGCGGCGGTGGCGCCCTTCCGCAAGATGCATCCCGATGTCGAGGTCGACCTGTACGTGGCGCCGGGCGACGCGGCCGGGCACCTCGTCGAGAACTCCCGCGAGGCAGACCTCGTGGTCGTGGGCCGCCACCGCCGCCGCCTCACGCGCCCCGCGCCGATGCTCGGCACGGTGACCATGGCCGTACTGCTGCACGCGGCGAGCCCGGTCGCGGTTGTGCCGCCGGTTCTGGAAGCCGCGCCCTAGAAGATCTTCGGCGAATCAGTACAGCACCACGCACCCCCGCGCCGTGAGGGCCTCGAGCAGCCCGGACGGCACGTGCATGTCGTTCCACCGGAGGTCCAGCTTCTCCAGGGCGGGCAGCGCGGCGATCCAGTCGGGCAGGTCGCGCAGCCGGTTGGACCGTAGGTCGAGCCGCCGTAGCAGCGGAAGTCCGCGCAGGGATCCGGGCACGTCGGTGAGGGCGTTCTCGCGCAGTTCGAGTTCCCGCAGCTCACGCAGGTGCCGTACGGAATCGGGGAGGGCGGTGAGGCGGTTGCCGCGCAGCCACAGCTCGCGCAGCGCGGTCAGGCCGCCGATCGATTCGGGGAGCCGGGTGAGGGTGGCGTGCTGGGCGCGCAGCTCCACGAGGCCCTTCATCGAGCCGATCGATTCATGGAGTCCGGTGAGCGCGTTCTCGCCGACGTTGAGATAGGCCAGCCGAGAGAGCCTGCCGAGCGAGTCCGGGAGCGCGGTGAGCTCGTTGTCGTGCAGGTAGAGGAAACGGGTCAGGCTCGTCAGGTCACCGAGCGTGTCCGGGACCGAGGCGAGGCGGTTGTGCCCGAGATCGAGAGTGTGCAGGTGGGGGAGCGATCCGATGCGGTCGGGGAGCCGGGTGAGTGCGTTGTCGGGCAGGAGGAGAACCTCCAGGCGGGGGTGGTCCCACACCTCGTCCGGTACGTCTCTCAGGCCCGCCCGCCAGTACGAGAGCACAGCCGGCCTCCCCCGAGATTTAATGGATGCGCGGGACCTTATCATTAGCCCCATGCGCGACATCAGCTCCGGCCCGCACAGCACGCCGCTCGCCCTGGACCTCGTCCTCACTATCCGCCACGACGGGCACGGCGGTGTCGCCGACGACCTCGACCGGCCCGAAGACCTGACGGCCTGGGTGCGGGAGCGTGCCGAGGTGCTGCCGGGCGCCGCCGGGTTCGAAGCGGACGCGACCGCGCTCGCCGAGGTGTGCGAGGTGCGGGCCGCCGTCCGCGCGCTGTTCGCCCACGCCGTGCGCCCCGGCGAGCCCAGCCCGGCGGACGCCCACCGGCTGCTCCCCGTGAGCGAGGCCGTGCGGCGGCTCAACGAGGCGGCGGCGCTCACCCCTACCGTTCCCGTCCTCACCTGGGACGACGGCGCCATCCCCCGCGTACGCCATGAGGCGCGCACCTCCGCGTCCGCCCCCGACGTGCTCACCGCGGCCCTGGCCCGCGCCGCCGTCGGCTTTCTCGCGAGCGACGACCGCGAGCGGCTGCGGGCCTGCCACGCCCCGCGCTGTGTGCGCTACTTCCTCAAGGATCATCCCCGTCAGGAGTGGTGCAAGCCGTCCTGCGGCAACCGCGCACGGGTCGCCCGGCACCACGAGCGGCACCGCGCGGAGGCGGTACAAGACTGAACTCGCCGCGGGGCAGGTGGTGTTGAGTGAGGGCGCCGGCGTGGGCCCGGGCCGGCGCCCCCGGCCGGTTGCACACCGATGAGCAGACCATTGCGCCGCCGCGGGAACCCCCGACGCCCCGGGATTCGCCCGCGTCGGCCCGGTCACGACCCCGTCGGGGCCGCGGCCCCCGCGCCGCGGACCGCCCCGGTGCACGTACCATTGCGGCATGTCCTTCCTCCGCCGACGCAGCTCCGCCACACCCGCGGGTCCTGACTTCGATGTTCTCGCCATGGACCCGGGCGACTGGCCGGGCAATCTCGGCGCGGGCCTGCTGCCCGCCCCTGACGGCAGCTGCCAGGGCGTTTTCCTGCGCTACGACCTGTTCGGCGGCCGCGGCCCCGCGATGATCATCGGCAATCTCCCCGAGGGCTCGTCGGCCCGCGAGACCGCCGAGGGCGAGATCCCCTTCGAGGTCGCCCAGCTCCTTCTCGCGCTGGAGAACGACGAGGAGGTCACCGTCGTCGGCACCGAGGACATCCCGGTGATGCAGGGCGACAACCTCCTCATCGTGCGCCGCCTCAAGCTCTCCGAGGGCCGTATCTCCTGCGTGCAGTTCGACCGCAGCGACAACGTCCTCGTGACCATCGCGGCCTGGGACCGGCCCATCACGGACGACCTCTACGCGCTTCTGAAGCCGCTGCCCCCCGAGCTGTTCCAGCAGGCCTGAGCCAGGAGAAACGGCCGGGCCCGGACCTGCCCCCACGGCAGATCCGGACCCGGCCGAGTCATGTGCGCTCTAGGCTCCCGACGGCAGCACCTGCACGTCGGCGGCCCGCACGTACGCCACCCGGTGACCGAACTGGATCTCGTAGTAGACGTCCTTGCCGCGCACCACCCGGTGCGACGTCGTGTCGAACGTCGGCGAGAAGAAGTACTCACCGGTCGTCCTGCCACCCGCGACATACCGCTGCCCCGCGAGCAGCTTGTACGGCAGCGGAGAGATCGCCTGCGGCGTGATGTCCGCCGGGTACGCCTCCTTCTCGGGGTAGGCGCGCCCGTACACGGGGACGTCGGTGCGGCCGGCCTTCGGGGCGATGACCAGGCCTGCCGCGTTCACGGCCGTGGGCTGCTTCTTCGGGTTCTTGAACCAGGCCTTCTGGCCGAGGTACCAGACCGCGGTCCAGTCGCCCTTGCGCTCCGCGACGGCGTACTGCTGGCCGGTCGACAGGCGTGCGCCCATGTCGTTCACATCGGTCGTGGAGTCCTCGCCGCCGGGCCGCAGCCCGATGTCCTTGATCAGCGGCGCGTCCTCGCTGGGCGCGGTGTACACCCGTACGGCGCCGGAGCCGTGTGCCGCGCAGGTCTCGCCCGCCTTGACGCAGCCCGTGTACACCGGCTTGTTCCTGGCGAAGTCGGGGGCGATGGTGACGAGGCCGCCCTTCGTGCCTGCGGTCGCCTTGAACGGCTTGCCCATCAGCGCGAAGTAGTGGGCCCAGTCCCAGTACGGACCGGGGTCCGTGTGCATCGTCTTGATCCCGGCGGGTGTCGTGCCGGGCACGTTGTCATGGCCGAGGATGTGCTGCCGGTCCAGCGGGATGTCGTACTTCTTCGCCAGGTACTTCACCAGACGCGACGACGCCCGGTACATCTCCTCCGTGTACCAGGAGTCCGGCTGGGCGAGGAAGCCCTCGTGCTCCAGGCCCAGGGACTTGGCGTTGACGTACCAGTTGCCCGCGTGCCAGCCGACGTCCTTGGCCTTCACGTGCTGGGCGATGTGCCCGTCCGTGGACCGCAGCGAGTAGTGCCAGGCCAGATACGTCTTGTCCTGCACCAGCTGAAGCGTCGTGTCCCACGTCGCCTCGGTGTCGTGGATGACGATGTAGTCGATGCTCTGGTCGTTCGGCCGGTCGGCGAGGTCGTGGTTGCCGTAGTCGCCGTCCCCGAACTCCTCGTAGGGCGCCGGGATCCACTCGCACGACACGGTCGCCGGGCACTCGGTGCCGCTCTCGTCGGACTTGCGCAGGCCCATGCTCCGGACCTGCGCCGCGTCGGCCTTCAGGCTGCGGTCGGCCGCGAGCTCCACGCGCTGCCCGGCGTCCGTGGTGCGCCGCTCGCCGTCGTGGATCACGGCGAACACGTCGTTCGCGTACGTCGCCGCCGTGGCGGTGTCATCGGCGCCGGAGAATTTCGCGATCGCGCCGTACCAGTCGGCCGGGTCGGAGCTGAGGGGCTTGCCGAGGGCCTTCTGGGCCGCGGCGAGCAGGGCGGCGCCGCCGCGCACATTGGCCGCGGGGTCGGAGCGCAGCTGTTCGGCCGGGATGCCGCTGAGCTCGGCGGCACGCGTCAACGACTTGAGGCGGGCCGGGAGTTGGGAGTTGCGCGGCACCTTCGTCTTCGGGGTGAGCGCCGGCCGTGACGTGTCACCACGCGGATCGCCCTCGGCCTCGCTGTGCGCGGCCACACCGGCGAGCGCGGCGCGGGCGTCCGTGAGGTGCATGGGGCCGTAGCCGCCGGTGACGCTGGGCGCACCGCCGTGCGTGTCCCACCGGGACTGGAGGTAGGAGACGCCGAGCAGGACGCTCTGGGGCACCCGGTACTCGGCCGCCGCGGTCGCGAACGCGTGCTGGAGGCCCGCGTCCGACGCCCCCCGGGCCTCGCTCGGGGGCGCGGCGCCGAGGAGGGGGAGCAGCAGGGCCGCCGTCGCGAGCGTCCCCGCCGCCCGGGCCGCCTGGTTGGTGCGTCTGCGGGCGGCCGGGGAGCGGTCGCTGGTGGTCGAGGGCAAAGCGGCCTCCTGGGGACGGTCCTGGGACAGATGAGCTCGACGGTGTGCGGGGCGATCGTGGGTCAGTGGTATCGGCTTGCCGACGATCCGTCAATCATGCTCAGGGCAAGGGATTTCCCATGTCAGCGCCCGTTCGGCGGGCTTTCGCCGGGGAGGCCTCACCGCCTGCGGCGCGTCAGTGGAGTGGACCAATGACCGTCCGCAAAGAGTGGGGTCGTCGTCTCGGCATACGGGAGGGCGCCGCGCGCTCACAGTGCACTCCACCTGATCGGGGGATCGACCACGCGGCTGTTCCCCCACAGCCGGCCCGGGGTGGGCGGCGCGGCTATGTGCCGCCCAGGACCCGATCCACCTGCTCCGGCGAGAGGGCGTGCTCGATCGCCAGGATGGCCGCGCCGACCACGGCCGCGTTCGCCCCGGTGCGGCTCGGCTCGATGCGCAGGACATGGGTGGCCAGCGGATGGGAGCGGCGGTACACGGCCTCCCGTACGCCCGCGAGGAGTTGGTCGTGGACGGCGGCCAGCGCGCCGCCGACCACCACCGTGTCCGGGTTGAAGAAGTTCACCAGCCCCGCGAGAACCTCGCCGACCGCACGCCCCGCCTCGCGCACCATCCGTACGGCGTCACGGTTGCCGGACTTCACCAGGCGCACGACATCGCGGCTCGACGCGGCGTCCAGGCCCAGGTCCGACAGCTCGCGGGCCAGCGCCGCGCCGCCTGCCACCGCCTCGAGGCACCCCGAGTTCCCGCATCGGCACGGCGCCGTCTCCTGACGGCTGTCGCCCACCCGGATGTGCCCGATGTCGCCCGCGCTGCCCTGCGCGCCCCGGTGCAGCCGGCCGTCCGCGACGATGCCGCAGCCGATGCCCGTACCGACCTTGATGTAGAGGAGATAGCGGGTGTCCGGAAACGCCCGGCGCTGCTCGGCCAGCGCCATCACGTTCACGTCGTTGTCGACGAGGGCCCGCACGCCGAAGCGGTCGGCGAAGAACTCCGGGATCGGGTACTGGTGCCAGCCGGGCATGATGGGCGGATCCACGGGCCGGCCGGTGGTGAACTCGACGGGGCCCGGCACGCCCACACCGATCGACTGGAGCGAGGCCGGGTCGAGGCCCGCCTCGTCGAGGAGCGCGTGGAGCGTCCGCTCGACGTGGCCGAGAATCGACGCAGGACCGTCGGCGATCGACAACTGGTCCTCGCGCAGCGCCAGTTGATCCCCGCCGATGTCGAGCAGCGCGACCCGGCAGTGCGAGGCGCCCAGGTCGACGCCCGCCACCACGTGCTCGCGGGTGCGCAGATGGAGGCGGCGCGGGGGCCGGCCACCCGTCGAGTCCCCGGCCTCCGCCCCGGCCTCGGTTAGGAAGCCGTGCGCGATGAGTGCGTCGACGCGCTGCGACACGGTCGACCGCGCGAGACCGGTGATCCGCGCGATGTCCGCGCGGGTCGTGGCGGCCCCCGTACGCAGCAGGGCGAGGACCTCGCCGGGCGACGACGGCGGCGCGGAACTGGGGTGATCCGGCGCTCCAGACATGGCAGTCACGATAGGGACGAGTTTCGCTGCTCACAAGCCCGATGCTGTTCGCCGATCGACCTAAGTACCTGTCAATTTCCTTTGTACGGACCAGGGTTGAGCCCTTGACAGGTCAAAGAAGGGTCAGCACATTGCAATGCAGACCGCTGCGGAAGACTGCCGAAGAGGCCGGAGAGGCTGAACGATGCAGGCGACACAGACGATGTTGGCGATGCACGGCGTGTCCAAGAGCTTTCTCGGTGTACGGGTGCTGCACGGGGTGTCCCTGGACCTCGCCCCGGGCGAGGTGCACGCGCTCGTCGGGGAGAACGGCGCGGGAAAGTCCACCCTGATGAAGGTCCTCGCGGGAGAGCACGTCCCCGACGAGGGCACCATCACCCTGGACGGCGCCGAGCAGTCCTTCAGCCATCCCGCGCAGGCCCAGGCCGCCGGAATCGGCATCATCCACCAGGAGTTCGCGCTCCTGCCCCACCGCACCGTCGCCGAGAACGTGTTCCTCGGCCGCGAACCGACCCGGCGCGGACTCGTCGACCGTCGCGCCATGGAGGCGCGCACCGCCGAACTCCTCGCCGAACTCGGCGAGTCGGGCATCACCCCGCGCACCTATGTCCGTGATCTTCCGGTCGCGCGCCAGCAGACCGTCGAGATCGTCAAAGCACTCGCCTCCGACGACGCGCCCGCCCGCGTCCTCGTCATGGACGAGCCGACCGCCCCGCTCGCCGACCACGAGGCGGCCCAACTCCACGCTCTCGTGCGCCGGCTGGCGGCCCGTGGCCTCGGCATCCTCTACATCTCGCATCGCCTGCGCGAGGTCTTCGACCTCTCGCAGCGCATCACCGTCCTCAAGGACGGCCGGCACGTCACGACCGTACGCACCGAGGACACCGACACCGACCAGGTCGTCCGCGCCATGGTCGGCCGGGAGCTCAGCGCCTACTACCCGCCGCGCGCCCGCCCCGGCGAGGCCGGTGACGTCCGGCTGACCGTGCGCGGTGGAGGCAACGCGCGCCTGCGCGACATCGACCTGACGTTGCGCTCGGGAGAGGTCACCGGTATCGCGGGCCTCCAGGGATCAGGACGTACGTCCCTGGCCCGTGCCCTGTTCGGGGCCGCGCCCTTCACCACCGGCGCCATGACCGTCGGCGGGCGCGACCTGCGCCCCACGAGCCCGCGTCAGGCCATCCGTGCGGGGATCGCCCTGGTCACCGAGGACCGCAAGGCCGAGGGCCTCGCGCTGCGCCAGTCCGTGCGCGACAACGCGCTCCTCGTGACCCGGGCCGTTCCCGCGCGCGGCCGGCCGCCCGCGGCCCGCGACCTCACCGCCCTCCTGGAGCGGGTCCGGCTGCACGCACGCGGCGAGGACCAGCAGGCCCAGTTCCTCTCCGGCGGCAACCAGCAGAAGGTCGTCATCGCCAAGTGGCTCGCCGCCCGCCCGCAGATCCTGCTCTTCGACGAGCCGACCAGGGGCGTCGACGTCGGCGCCAAGGCCGCCATTCACACCCTCGTCCGCGACCTCGCCCGCGAGGGCCTCGCCGTTCTGATCGTCTCCTCCGAACTCCCCGAACTCCTCGGCATGAGCGACCGCGTCCTCGTCATGGCGGAGGGGCGCCTGGCCGGTGAACTCCCCGCCGGCGCAAGCGAGGAGGACGTCATGCGCCTGGCCACACGCGGCGGCCCGGCAGCGCGCCCGCCCGCCCCCGCCTCACCGGAAGGAAGCGCATGACCGGGACCGCCGTCGCCCCGCCGACCGTCGCGAAGTCCGCCCCGCCGCGCAGGATCCGCCTCGCCGACCCCGCTGTCGGCGTCTGGCTGGCCGCCGCGGCCGTCACCGCCGCCGGGTGGATCGTGGTGGCCGCGCGCGGCGGGGACTTCCTCACCCTCGCCAACGTCGTCGGCATCCTCCAGAACTGCGTGGCACTCGGACTTGTCGCCGTCGGGCAGACCGCCGTGATCCTCAGCGGCTCCCTCGACCTCTCCGTGGCGTACCTCATCAGCCTCGGCACGCTCGTCGCCGCCACCACGATGGAGGACGGCAGCGTCGTCACGGCCGTCCTCGCCGTACTCGCGCTCTCCGCCGCCGTCGGCCTGGCCAACGGCCTCGTCGTCACCGGCCTCAAGGTCAACGCGTTCATCGCGACCCTGGGCACGGCGTTCATCCTGCGCGGCTGGATCGAGGACACCTACACGGGCCCCGCGGGCAAGGTCCCCGCCTCGTTCCAGCATCTCGGCTACGACCGCATCGGGCCCGTCCCCGTCTCCGTGTTCCTGCTCGCCGCGGTCGCCGCCGCCCTGTGGCTCGTCACCCGCCGCACCCGATTCGGCCACCACCTCTACGCGACCGGGGGTGACGAGCACGCGGCCCGCCTCTCCGGCGTCCGCACCCGGCGCACCGTCGTCGCCGCCCACGTCCTGTGCTCGCTGTGCGTAGGAGCCGCCGCGCTCTTCCTCGCCGCGCGGCTCGGCGCAGGCGCCCCCTGGGCCGGCACCGAGGCCCGCTACGACCTCGAGTCGATCGCCGCCGTCGTCCTCGGCGGTACCGCGCTCGCGGGCGGCCGTGGGGGAGTGGCGGGCACGCTCGGCGGCGTCCTGGTCCTCGCCGTGCTCGACTCCGTCTTCAACCAACTGGGCGTCGACCCGTTCTTCAAGAACGTCGTACGCGGCGTCGTGATCACCGCCGCCGTCGCCCTCTACGCCCGGCGCGGCACACGGAGGCCCGCATGACCACCGCGAATCCAACGGCCGTCTTCCACAAGCGAGTTGCCCGATCCCTGGGCGCCGGCGCCCCCGTCTACGTACTCCTCGCCGTGCTCCTCGTGGCCCTGGCCGCCACCGACCCCGGCTTCTACGAACCCGACCGCTTCCTCGCCTTCGTCAAACGCGCGGCGCCGCTCGTCATTTTGGCGGCGGGCCAGTATCTGGTCATCGTCTGCGGGGAGTTCGACCTCTCCGTGGGGGCCGTCGTCACCGCCGGTGTCGTCGTCGCGGCGGAGCTCTACGGCTCGTACCCGGGCGCCTCCTGGATCGTGGTGACGGGCGGGCTGCTGCTCGCCGGAGCGCTGACCGGTCTCGTCAGCGGGCTGATCACGACGAAACTGCGCGTGCCGTCGTTCATCACCACGCTCGGCATGATGCTGATCCTCGAAGGCGCCGTCTTCTTCTGGACCGGGGGCTCGCCGCACGGATCGCTCCCGGAGGAGTTCCGCCGGCTCGGCCGCGGCACGGCGGGCGGCTGGCTGCCCTGGGCGGTCCTCGCCTGCCTCGTCGCGGGCGCCGCCGCAGTGTTCCTCATGCGCTCGGACTTCGGCCGCACGCTGATCGCGACCGGCGACAGCGAACGCACCGCCGCCCTCGCGGGCGTCCGCGTGCACCGGGCCCGCATCATCGCGTTCGTCCTGTCGGGCGTCGCGGCCGCGCTCGCTGCCGTACTCGTCGGCGGATTCTCCGGAGTGTCCGCGCAAGCGGGCCGCGGCTACGAGTTCGAGGCCATCACGGCCGTCGTGCTCGGCGGCGTCGCACTCGGCGGGGGCCGCGGCAGCGTCGTCGCCGCGATGGCCGGGGCCTTCTCGCTCCAGGCCCTGTTCACGCTGCTCAATCTGCAGGGCGTCTCGGGCGCCCTCGAATCCACGGTCCAAGGCGTCATCGTCATCGCCGCCGTAGGTCTCGGAGCCGCCGACTTCTCCCGCCTGCGCCGCCGTCGTACTCATCCCTCGGGAGGGACCCCCTCATGACCCGCAGACGTCCACTCGCGGTCGCCGCCGCAATTGCGGCCGCCGCCCTGCTCACCTCGTGCTCCAGCGACATGCCGGCCGACTCCGCGGCGGGCACGGCGTCGGAGAGCGCGACGAAGGGGGGCGCCGACAAGCCGTCGAAGTTCTTCCAACAGGCCGAGTACGAAAGGCAGTTGGCGCTCGCCGAGGTCACGCCCGAGGGGCCCGCCGACAAGCCCTGGGAGCAGATGCTCGAACCCGAGATGACCGACACGGCCCAGTACAAGAAGAAGGGCTCCGGCGGCACCCACCTCTGCTTCTCCAACGCCGGAGTCTTCAACCCCTGGCGCCAGGTCGGCCTCAAGGACATGAAGGCCGAGGTGAAACTCCACAAGGAGATCACCGACTTCACCGTCCTCGACGCCCAGGGCAAGGACGACAAACAGATCTCCGACATCCAGGAACTCGCCGGGAACAAGAACTGCGACGCCCTGATCGTGTCCCCGAACACCACCGCGACGCTCACCCCGGCCGTGAAGGAGGCCTGCGGCAAGCTGCCCGTCATCGTCTTCGACCGGGGCGTCGAGACGGACTGCGCCGTCACCTTCATCAACCCCATCGGCGGCTACGGCTACGGGGCCGTCGCCGCGGACTTCCTCGTCGGCAAGGTCAAGCCCAAGGGCAAGATCCTCGCCCTGCGCATCTCACCCGGCGTCGATGTCCTGGAGACCCGCTGGTCCGCCGCGAAGCTCGCCTTCGACAAGAGCCGACTCGACGTGGTGGACGTCAAGTTCACCGACGGCGACCCCGCCAAGACGAAGTCGATCGTGGCGGACGCGATCTCCCGGCACGGCTCGGTCGACGGCGTCTGGATGGACTCGGGCGCCACATCCGTGGCCGCCGTCGAGGCGTTCGAGGACGCCGGCGTGGACGTCCCGCCCATCACCGGCGAGGACCAGCAGGACTTCCTCCAGGCGTGGAAGGACAAGAAACTCACCGCGATCGCGCCCACGTACCCCACCTTCCAGTGGCGTACGCCGGTCATCGCCGCCCTGCGCGTGCTTGACGGCAAGCAGGTCCCCAAGGAGTGGAAGCTGCCGCAGCCCACCGTCACCCAGGACAACCTCGACGAGTACCTCCAGGAGGGCATGCCGCCCCTGCACTACGCCATGTGCGGCTGCAAGGACCTGCCCGGCTACCCGAAGGACTGGGGAGGCAAGAAGTGACGGCGCCTGCCTGGAAGTTGGGCGCCAACCCCTGGATCTGGCACTCGCCGGTCACCGGCCGCGCCCTCGCCGACACGCTGCCCCGGCTTGCCGCCTGGGGGTTCGACTGCGTGGAACTCCCCATGGAGAGCGCGGGTGACTGGGACCCGGGCGACGCGGCGAAGCTCCTCGATGCGACCGGTCTCGCCCCCGCCGCCGTGATCGCCGTCATGCCGCACGGCCGCGAGCTGGTCGACGCGGACGCCGCCACGGTGCGCACCACACAGGACTACTTACGCCACTGCGTGGACGCCGCCCACGCGATCGGGGCGCCGGTCGTCGCGGGACCCCTGTACGCCTCCGTCGGCCGGACCTGGCGCATGGACCGCGCCGCACGCGAGGCCGCGTACGACGAACTGCGAGGGCACCTCGCCCCCCTCGTCGAGCACGCCCGCACAGCCGGGGTGCGCCTCGCGGTGGAACCCCTCAACCGCTATGAGACCAGCCTGCTCAACACCGTCGCCCAGGCCCTGGACGCCCTCGACGGGCTGCCGCACGACGGGATCGGCGTCGCACTCGACACGTACCACCAGAACATCGAGGAACACTCGCTCCCCGCCGCCGTCGGCGCGACCGGGGACCGCATCGCGCACGTCCAGGTCTGCGCGAACGACCGCGGGACACCTGGGGCCGACCACCTCGACTGGAGCGGCTTCCTGGACGCGCTGCGCGAGGCGGGCTACCAAGGCCCCTTGTGCATCGAGTCGTTCACCGCGCACAACGACGCGATCGCCGTCGCGGCCTCCGTGTGGCGCCCGCTCGCCGGCAGCCAGGACGCCCTGGCCACGGACGGCCTGCGCTTCCTGCGCGCCGCGACCGGCCGAACCCGCTGAACCTCTGAGTTCCTCCGCATTCCGGCACCCCGCAAGTCCGTCCACTGTTTCCACGGAAAGGACCACCTCATGGGATGTCATGCTCGTGACATCAGAGGCATGCGAAGAGCTGCCCTCGCGTTACTGACCGCACTGCTGCTCGCCGTCGGCTTCCTGCCCACCGGCGCCACAGCCGCGGGCAAGGCCCCCGCCTTCCGCGCGCTGCTCTTCACCAAGGCCGTCGGCTACGTCCACGGCTCCATCCCGGACGGCATCAAGATGGTCGAGGAGGAGGCCGCGGCGAACAACTTCGAGGTCGTCCAGACCGACGACTCGACCGTCTTCGACGACGCGAAGCTCAAGGACTTCGACGTCATCATCATGCTGCAGAACTCCGGCATGGTCTGGGACACCGACGGCCAGCGCGAGGCCCTGCAGAAGTACGTCCGCGGCGGCAAGGGCGTCGTCGCCATCCACAACACCCTCGACATGGGCGTCGAGGAGCAGTTCCCCTGGTGGGACGAGACCATCAACGGCGGCGCCCACATGCCCGCCCACTCACCCGGCGTGCTCCAGGGCACGGCCAAGGTCGCCGACCGCGTGCACCCCTCCACCAAGGGACTTCCCGAGCGCTGGGAGCGCCCCGAGGAGTGGTACAACTTCGACAAGGACCCGCGCGGCGACGTGCACGTCCTCGTCACCGCCGACGAGACCACGTACGACCCGGGCGGCTCCGCGATGGGCGCCGACCACCCCATCTCCTGGTGCCGCAACGCCGAGGGCGGCAAGGTCTGGGCGACCGCCATGGGCCACGACAGCGCCTCGTACACCGAACCCGCCTTCCGCTCCCACGTGCTCGGCGGTATCCAGTGGGCCGCGGGCAACAAGCCCGGCGACTGCGGCGGCACCGTCTGGTCCGGCTACGAGAAGACCGCCCTCGACGACAACACCGCCGACCCGATGGAGCTCGACGTCGCCAAGGACGGCAAGGTCTTCTACATCCAGCGCAGCGGCGAGGTGAAGGTCTACGACCCCGCCACCCACGCCACCGCGACCGCGGGCAAGCTCGACGTCTACACCGGCGGCGAGGACGGCCTCGTCGGCATGGAGCTCGACCCGTCGTTCAAGGACAACCACTGGATCTATCTGTACTACGCGCCGAAGGACGCCAAGGACGACGTCAACCGGCTCTCCCGCTTCACGGTCAAGTCCGACAACACCCTTGACCTCGGCAGTGAGAAGAAGCTCCTAGACGTCCCCGCCTACCGCGACCGCAGCTTCCCCGAGCCCGGACACACGGGCGGCGCCGTCGAGTTCGGCCCGGACCGCACCCTCTACCTCGGTGTCGGCGACGACACCCCGCCCAACCTCGACCCCGACTGGCAGGGCTACGCGCCGATCGACTGGCGCCCCGGCAAGCAGATGCTGGACGCCGCCCGCACGGCCGGCAACACCAACGACCTGCGCGGCAAGATCCTGCGCATCAAGCCCACGAACGCGGGCGGCTACACCATCCCCAAGGGCAACCTCTTCGCCAAGGGCACGGCCAAGACCCGCCCCGAGATCTACGCGATGGGCTTCCGCAACCCGTTCCGCTTCAACGTCGACCCGAAGAACGGCGCCCTCCACGTCTCCGACTACGGCCCCGACCGCGGCGCCCCGACGACCGACCGCGGCCCCGAGGGCCTCGTCGAGTACAACGTCATCAAGAAGCCCGGCAACTACGGCTGGCCCTTCTGCCACGGCAACAACCAGCCGTACGCCCCGTACAACCCGGACACCAAGGAGGTCGGCGCCAAGTTCGACTGCGACAAGCCGGTCAACCCCTCGCCGAACAACACGGGCCTCAAGGACCTGCCGCCCGTGCAGCAGCCGGTGATCTGGTACGGCTACGGCAAGTCGAAGGAGTTCCCGGAGATGGGCGAGGGCGGCTCCGCACCGATGAGCGGGCCCGTCTACCACTACGACGCGAAGAACCCGTCGAAGACCAAGTTCCCCGCCTACTTCGAGGGCGCGAGCTTCTTCTACGAATGGGCCCGCGACCAGGTCAAGGAGATCCGCTTCGACCAGGACGGCAAACTCCTCAAGATCAACGACTTCCTGAAGACCGCGAAGTTCGCCAAGCCGATGGACATGACCTTCGGTCCCGACGGCTCGCTCTACGTCCTCGAATGGGGCAGTCAGTTCGGCGGCGGCAACAACGACTCCGGGCTCTACCGGATCGACTACGCGCAGGGACAGCGCGTACCGATCGCCGAGGCGAAGGCCTCCGTCACCAACGGCCCCACCCCGCTCGAGGTCTCTTTCTCCAGTGAGGGAAGCAAGGACCCCGACGGCGACCCGCTCACCTACGCCTGGGACTTCGACGGCGACGGCACCTACGACTCCACCGAGGCGAGCCCGAGCCACACCTACACGGCGAAGGGTGATTTCAACGCCCAGCTGAAGGTCACCGACTCCACCGGCAAGTCCGGTTACGCCAACGTCCCCGTCACCGCGGGCAACACCGCGCCCAAGGTGAAGATCGAGTTCCCCGTCGACGGCAAGCTCATCGACTTCGGCGACAAGATCCCGTACAAGGTGACCGTCACCGACCCGGAGGACGGCACGGTCGACTGCTCCAAGGTGACCGTCAACCCGGCCCTCGGCCACGACGACCACGAGCACCCCACCACCGACATCCCCGGCTGCGAAGGCACCGTCGACACCGGTGACCTGGGTGGCCACCCCGAGGGCGCGGACCTCACCTACGTGCTCAACGCCAAGTACACCGACAAGGGAGGCGACGGCGTCAGCGCCCTGACCGGCTACGGGCGGTCCGTGCTCCAGCCCAGGCACAAGCAGGCCGAGTACTACGACGGCCAGTCCGGCACGCGCGTCGTCGCACAGGAAGGCGCCGAGAACGGCAAGCGCATCGGCGACGTCAGCGACGGCGACTGGGTCCAGTTCGACCCGATGAGCGTCGAGGGCATCGGACAGGTGAGCTACAAACTGTCGTCACCGTACGGAGTCGGCTCCATCGAGCTGCGCGCGGACGCCCCCGACGGCAAGCTCCTGGCCACCACACCCGTCCCGAACACCGGCGACTGGGACACCTACCAGGCCACACCCGCCGTCCCGGTCGACGCGCTGACCGGCACACACAAGCTGTACCTCGTGTTCAAGTCCCCGCAGGACAACTCGTTCGACGTGGACGCCGTGCAGTTCAGCAACCCGTAGCCGTTGCTCAGAGCCTCAGTAGCTCTCAGCATTCCGGGCATTGCGGCCCGGAAGGTCCGTCTCATCACCAAAGCGTGAGTGCTTCGGCTTGAGTACGGTCTCTCGTTTCCGTCTGCCGTTGGTGCGGCAGGGTTGCGCCACCTGCCCGCCCGCCCGTGGCCTTGCGGCTGCGGGCGGTTGCGCGGGTCTTACGGTCAGCTCCACGAGGCTTCGACGCCGCCGGGGCGGTGTCCTGGTCTCCGGCCACTCCGGTACCAGTTACTGCGGCTGCCGCGAGGGCTGCGAGGTTGAGTGCGGCGTTTTCGTCCCGGTCGATGACCAGGCCGCAGGCGTCGCATTCGTAGGTTCGAACGTGCAGCGGCAGCTTGACTTTCACTGCGCCGCACTCGGAACAGGTCTTCGAGGAGGGGTACCAGCGGTCCGCGAGCACGATGCGGGTGGCTTGGCGCTGGCGGGTCTTGTAGTCGAGCTGGTGGCGGATCTGGCCGAATCCGGCGTCGGCGATCCGGCGGGCCAGGCGCCGGTTGCGGAGCATCCCGGCGACGTTGAGGTCCTCGATCACGATGGTGCCGTACTCGGCCGCGACGCTCGTGGTGAGTTTGTGTAGGGCGTCTTCGCGGAGGTTCGCTACGCGGTGGTGGACCTTGTTCCGCTGGGCGTTGGCCTTCTCCCACCGCTTCGAGGGCTTGTGTCCGGTGCGTCGGTCGGGGCCCTGGCGTCGGGAGACGACGCGGGAGGCGCGGCGCAGCTGCTTGCGTGCCCGGTCGTAGTGCCCGGGGTTGGCGACAACGCGGATCTCGCCGGTGGTGTCGGCCATGACAGCGAGGGTCTTCACGCCGAGATCGATCCCGACCGCCGTGTCCGGCCGGGCGACCCGGCCGAGGTCCTGCTTCACCTCTACCTGGAAGGAGACGAACCAGCGCCCCCGCTCGTGCCGCACAGTTGCGGACAGAACCCGGGCCTTTTCGGCCTGGACGCGGGTGAGGAGTTTGACGGTGGGCTCGTAGGTGCGGATCGTGCCCAGCCTCGGCAGCGTGACGTGCCGGCCGTCGGCATCGACGCGGATCGTGCCGGTGGTGAACCGGCAGGCGAGGCGCGCTTTCCGCTTCGACTTGAACCGCGGCGCACCCATCTTCCGGCCGTGGCGCTTGCCCTGCTTGGACTTGGAGTAGTTGTCGAACGCGGCCGACGCGTTGGCCAGCCCGGTGGAGTACGCCTCCTTAGAGTTCTCTCCCCACCAGTGCGCGAATCTGGGGTCGGTGTGCTTGGCGGCGTTGAATGCCTTGCGCAGCGACGGCAACGACCACGGCCGCCACTGCGTCAGCCCGGCCTCGGGCACGCCGTACGTCTCCTCGGCCTTGCGCTGCCACCACGAGGCGGTCACCCAGCCCACAGCCCAGTTGTACGCGGCACGTGCGGCGCCGCAGTGCGAACGCATCGCGGCCTGCTGTGCGGCGTTCGGGTTCAGAGCGAACCGGTACGCCTGGACCACGAACCCGGGCTGCGGCCGGAACTTCTTCACTCGGCGGCCTCACCGGTCGCCACGGCCACCGCGCGGGCGGCCCGGTTCTTCGCCGCCCGCCGCCCGTACAGGCGCGCGCACATCGACGTCAGCACTTCGGTGACGTCGCGCACCAGGTCATCGGCTGTCTCGGTGGGGTCGAGGACAACCAGGCGACGCCCAGACGCGGACAAGACGGCTTCGAGGTGCTCGACGCCGAACCGGGCCAGCCGGTCTCGATGCTCGACCACGATCACCACCGCCTGCGGGTCTGACAGAACCCGGTGCAGCTTGCGCCGACGGCCGTTCAATCCCGAGCCGACCTCGGTCACGACCTCCGCGACCGGCAGGCCGAGACCAGTCGCCCCCTGGACCACGCGGGCCACCTGCCGGTCAAGGTCCGACTTCTGGTCCGCTGACGACACTCGGCAGTACGCCACGACGCGGCCAGGCGCCTGCGAAGCGGGCTCGTCGACCAGCCACGTGCCGGACGGCGTCTGGCGCACTGGGACCGGCATACGGCCCTCTTTCGCCCACGTCCACGCGGTCTGGTAGTGCACGCCATTGCGCGCCGCCCACTCGGAAAGCTTCACACAATCAAGATAGCGGATGAGAAAGGCTGAGATTCACTGATGACTCACGCAACAGTTGGTCGCCCCTAGGGACAAGGGCACACGAGAATCCGCGGTGCGCCGCTGTCCTGGCGCACCGCGGATTCCTGTCCCCTCAGCGAGTGCCGACCGCCGCACGCACGGCCCTGCGGGCCAGCTGGCAGTCGTCGTGCAGCCGCCTCAGCAGCAGCCGCTGTTCCTCGCCGGACGGCGCAGCACCGTGCGGGGCTGTGCCCGATGCCGCCGGGGTCGTGTCGTGCATCGAACGCTGCACGGCCGTCTCGTACGTCCGGATCTCCCGCGTCAGTACGAGCATCAGGTTCACCAGGAACGCGTCCCGCGCCGCGGGACCGCCGGACTGCGCGAGCTGGCTGATCTGGCGGCGCGCCACCGGCGCGTCACCGAGCACCGACCACAGCGTCGCCAGGTCGTACCCCGGCAGATACCAGCCCGCGTGCTCCCAGTCCACGAGTACCGGGCCCGCCGGTGACAGCAGGATGTTCGACAGCAGTGCGTCACCGTGACAGAACTGGCCCATGCCCTGGCGGCCCGACGAGTGCGCGATGCCGTGCAGCAGCTTCTGCAGATCGCCCATGTCCCGGTCGGTGAGCAGCCCGAGGTCGTGGTAGCGGGAGATCCGGTCCGCGTAGTCGAGCGGCGCGTTGAACGTGCCGGCCGGCGGACGCCAGAGGTTGAGCCGGCAGATCGCGCTGAGCGCGGCCCGCACGTCCGCCCGGGGCGGTGCCTCGGCCGGGTGCCGCTGCAGGGCGGCGACCCGGCCGGGCATCCGCTCGATCACCAGCGTGCAGTTGTCGGGGTCCGCGGCGATGAGCCGCGGCACCCGGACCGGTGGCCGGTGCCGGACGAACGAGCGGTATGCAGCTATCTCGTGGCGGATCCGCTCGGCCCAGATCGGGGAGTGGTCCACTAAACACTTGGCGACGGCGGTGCTGCGCCCTGTGGTGCCGACGAGCAGCACGGACCGTCCACTGCGGCGCAGCACCTGCACCGGATTGAACTCCGGGCAGATCCGGTGCACCGAGGCGATCGCCGCGCGCAGCTGCGCCCCCTGGGGGCCGGACAAGTCGAGTCTCCCGCTGAGCGGTTGGGTGCCGAGCCCCGGGACGCGCCTGGTCCGACCGGAGCCGAGCGCTGCGGCCGCAGGTCGCGCGGGGTCGAGATACGGGCCGCCGCCCGCCGGTGGGGCCTCCCCTGCGCGGCCGTTGCCGCGAGCCGGGGGCCGGGCGTAGAGCGGCCGGGGCGGGGCGGACACGGAGGACGATGCTGCGTACATGGGCGAACAGATCCCTTCGTGTGCCTGCGAGTTGCCTGCGCCACCCGCCCCGGGGAACCGTGGTGCACCCTGGGGAGTGAGCCGCGGCAACCGGGTCGGGGTGGCGCATTCCTACCTGACACCCGGTGCCCACTGGCACACCATCTGGCGCACCCTGGCGAACCCTGGCGAATAGTCGCTCTGCAACTGACAGAGGGTTACTGTCAACTCAGCCGAGAACCTGGGGGCTTGACGTGAACGGACAACCCAACACCCGCCTGAACGACCTGTTCGGCCTCGCCGGCTGGTCCAAGGGGGAGCTCGCGAGGCTGGTCAACCGGCAGGCGGCGGCCATGGGCCACCCACAGCTGTCGACCGACACCTCACGGGTGCGGCGTTGGATCGACATGGGAGAGATCCCGCGCGATCCGGTTCCACGGGTGCTGGCGGCGCTGTTCACCGAGCGACTCGGCCGTGTCGTGACCATCGAGGACCTCGGTCTGGTCCGGCACGGGCGCACGGGGAAACGGCGTGACGACGGGGCTGTGCAACACCCCGACGGAATGCCATGGGCGCCCGAGCGGACAGCTGCGGTCCTCACCGAATTCACGGGAATGGACCTCATGCTCAACCGACGCGGCTTGGTGGGCGCGGGTGCCGCGCTTGCCACAGGATCTGTACTCAGCGGCGCCATGCATGACTGGCTGCACACCGATCCGGCCCTCGCGGCCGACGCCCCACGTTTCGAAGACCCCCTGCACGCCGACCCCGCTGGGTTCGACCGCTATGAGGCCGCCCCCATCGGGTCGCAGGAGATCGAGGAACTGGAGCGCTCCGTCGAGGTGTTCCGGGCCTGGGACGCGGCCCGCGGTGGCGGCCTGCAACGCAAGGCGGTGGTGGGCCAGCTCAACGAAGTGGGCGGCATGCTCAGCTACCGGCACCCCGACCATCTCCAGCGGCGCCTGTGGGGCGTCGCTGCCAACCTGGCCGTCCTCGCGGGCTGGATGTCGCACGACGTCGGCCTCGAACCCACGGCCCAGAAGTACTTCGTCATCGCCGCGCACGCGGCGCGGGAGGGCGGCGACCGGCCGCGCGCCGGGGAGGCCCTGTCCAGGGCGGCCCGTCAGATGGTGCACCTCGGCCGGCCCGACGACGCACTCGACCTCATGAAGCTCGCCAAGTCCGGATCCGGCGACCAGACCCTGCCGCGTACCCGGGCGATGCTCTACACCATCGAGGCCTGGGCACAGGCGTCGATGGGCAAGGGCCAGGCCATGCGGCGCACCCTCGGCCAGGCGGAGGACCTCTTCGTCTCCGACAAGGGCGACGTCCCGCCGCCCAGCTGGATGCAGATGTTCGACGAGGCGGACCTGCACGGGATGCAGGCCCTGGCGTACCGCACCCTCGCCGACCACGAGCCGGCCGCGGCGAACACGGCGCAGCGCCACGCCAAGGAAGCCCTCGAACTGCGGGCGAACGGGCGGCAGCGGTCGCAGATCTTCGACTACATCTCGCTCGCGTCGGCCCTGTTCATCGCCGACGACCCGGAGCAGGCCGACCGGTACGCGCGCCTGGCGCTGGTGTCGATGGGGGCCAACTCCTCCCATCGCACCTGGGACCGGCTCCGCGAGATGTACCGGCTCACCGGGCAGTACGCGAGCTACCCGAAGATCGTGGACCTGCGTGAGGAGATCAAGCTCGCGCTGCCGAAGCCCCCCGGAAAGCCCACGGGAGGCAAGCGCGCCCAGGCGTGACCCTCCGGGGCACGTGGCCCGAATTCAACAAGTAGCTGTCTGCAACCAGCTGTCCGCGTCAGGAGCCGATCCTGGCGACCAGCACACAGGCCTCGTCCGCGCGCTCGTGCGCGGCGAACTCCTCGAAGACCGTCCGCACACAGTCCTGCGCGGTGGCGGCCTCGGCGAGTCGTGGCGCGAGATCGAGGAGCCTGTTCGCCGCCGCGGCGCCGCTGCGGTGGGGGACCAGGCCGTCGGTGTGCAGCAGCAGCAGATCGCCTGCGCGGAGCGTCTCCTCGGCCAGCCCGTACGTGGCACCGGGTGTCGCTCCGAGCAGCACGCCCTCCGGCGGCGTCAGCGCACGCCCCACCCCGTCGCGGAAGAGCAGCGGGGCGGGGTGTCCCGCCTGCGCCCAGGTCAAGGTACGTGACCGGGGATCGTAGCGGCAGCAGACCGCGCTGCCCAGTGACGGCTGAACCGACGTGTCGGTCAGCTGGTTGAGCCAGCCCATCAGCTCGTCGGGGCGGGTCCCCGTGACGGCCATGCCGCGCAGGGCGCCGAGGAGCATCGCCACGCCGGAGGTCACGGCCACGCCGTGTCCGGTCAGGCCGCCCACGCTTAACAGGGTCTGTCCGTCCGGCAGTTCGAGCGCGTCGTACCAGTCGCCGCCGACGAGTTCGCCCGTCGACGACGGCAGATGGCGGGCCGCGAGGTCGAGATCGTGCGGTGCGCCCTGGGAGAACCGCAGGGAGCCACGCCACGGCGGCAGCACGGCCTCCTGGAGCTCGACCGCGAGCCGGTGTTCCGTCTGCTCGATGTGCCGCCGGCGCTGGAGCGAGTCATGGGTCTCGCGTACGGTCCGCTGGGTGCGGCGCAGCTCGCTGACGTCGCGCAGGACCGCCCACATCGAGGCGGTGGAGCCGTCGGCGTCGAGCACGGGCTCGCCCATCATGTGCACAGTGCGGGCGGTGCCGTTGGTACGCAGGATGCGGAACTCGCCGTCGATCGGCTTCCCCTCGATGAGGCAGTCCGTCACCATCCTGGTGAGCATGGCCTGGTCATCGGTGTGCACGACGGACGGGAGTTCGTCGAGGGTCAGCGGGGGTGCGTCGGGGCTGCGGCCGAGGATCTGGAACAGCTCCCCGGACCAGCTCGCCTCGTCGGTGAGGAGATTCCACTCGGCGCTGCCCACGCGGCTGAGCAGGGAACCGCTCGGCGGCTCGGCAGGCGCACAGTCGCGGGCCTCGGGGATCAGCGAATCCACGGTCGGGCGCGGTGGCCCGTCGCGCAGCTGCGCCAAGTGCTTGTCGAGATCGCTGAGTTGGTGCACGGCGAGCTCGTAGAGGGCGCGCTGCCAGCGTCGCTCGGGGTCGCCGTCGTCCGAAATGGCCTCGCGGCGCACGGCGTCGACATCACCGAGCAGCCGACGCGTCTGCGTGATCAGCGCGTCGACCGAACCGTGCTCCGGCGGCTGGGCGGCGGGGCGGTCCGCGAAGACATGGGGAGGCATGACGTACTCCGATACAGGCGCGGCACGACCAAGACTGACGGAAGGACCGGTAATGACTGTTGCACAGCCGGACAGGCCCCGTAAGGGGTTTGGCAACACCCGGTGCGGTGATGCTTCTGGCATATACCTGAGTCCTCCCGGGCGTCCGGTTCAGGCGCGGAGCCACACCGCCGTGTCCCGTGGGAGTCGCCCCTCGTCGTCCAAGGGGCCACTGGCCAGCAGAAGACGTGAATGGGCCGGGAGCGGAGCGGCCGGATCGGAGAAGTTGACGACGCAGACCAGGCCCTCGCCCCGGGCAAGAGCCAGTACGCCAGGGGAACTTGGGAGCCAGCGCATCGGCCCGTCGCCGAATCCCGGCTCCGTGCGGCGCAGGCGAAGTGCCTCGCGGTAGAGCGACAGCATCGAGCCCGGATCGGTGTCCTGCCGATGGGCCGCGTACGTCCCCCAGTCCGCCGGCTGCGGCAGCCAGGGCTCCCCGGCTGACCCGAAGCCGTACGAGGGTCCGTCCTGCGTCCAGGGCAGGGGCACGCGGCAGCCGTCGCGGCCCGGGTCGGTGCCGCCGGAGCGGAAGTGCATAGGGTCCTCGATGCGGCCGGGCGGAACCTCCGCCTCGGGCAGGCCCAGCTCCTCTCCCTGGTAGAGGTAGACGGCCCCCGGCAGGGCCAGCGACAGCAGCGCCGCCGCGCGCGCCCTGCGGGTGCCGAGCGCCAGGTCCGTGGGCGTGCCGAAGCGCTTCGACGCGAAGGCGAACGTGGTGTCCGTCCGGCCGTAGCGGGTCACCGTCCGCGTCACGTCGTGGTTGCACAGGACCCAGGTCGCGGGAGCCCCCACCGGCGCGTGGTGGGCGAGCGTCATGTCGATGGACTCGCGCAGTTCCGACGCATCCCATGGGCGTGACAGGAAGTCGAAGTTGAAGGCCGTGTGCAGCTCGTCGGGGCGCAGATAGCGGGAGAAGCGCTCGGGGTCGGGGACCCACAGCTCCCCGATGAGCACGCCGTCGTACTCGTCGGCGACGGCCCGCCAGGAGCGGTAGATCGTGTGCAGCTCGTCGCGGTCCACATAGCCGCTCGTGTCGTCCTCGGCGGCGTCGGCGAGTGCCGGGTCCTTGGCGAGGAGTGCCGCCGAGTCGACGCGTACGCCCGATGCGCCGCGCTGGAACCAGAACCGCAGCACCTCCTCGTGTTCGTGACGCACCGTGGGGTGCGCCCAGTTGAGGTCCGGCTGCTCGGGCGTGAACAGATGCAGGTACCACTCGCCGTCGGGGACGCGGGTCCAGGTCTCGCCGGCGAACTGGGACGGCCAGTTGTTGGGAGGCAGTTCGCCGTGCGCGCCCCGGCCGGGCCGGAAGTGGAACAGCTCGCGCTCGGGGCTGCCCGGACCCGCCGCGAGCGCGGCCCTGAACCAGGCGTGCCGGTCGGAGACATGGTTGGGCACGACGTCGACGATGACGCGGATGCCGAGGTCACGCGCCTCCTCGATGAGCTTCTCCGCCTCGGCGAGCGTGCCGAACGACGGGTCGATCGCCCGGTAGTCGGCCACGTCGTAGCCGCCGTCCGCCATCGGGGAGCGGTACCAGGGGGTGAACCAGATCGCGTCGATCCCCAGGCGGGCCAGGTGGCCCAGCCGGGCTCTGACCCCCGCGAGATCGCCCGTCCCGTCTCCGTCGCCGTCGGCGAAGCTGCGTACGTACACCTGGTAGATGGCGGCGGAACGCCACCAGTCGCCGGTGTCTGGGGTATGGGGGGCTGCCACGTAGTGGTCCTTTCGGGCAGGAGGGCGTGCCGGGGCGCGCCGTCACGGAGGCGGCGTACGGGGAGGGGCGGCGGGCGATCAGCCCTTGAGGCCGCCCGCGGTGAGACCGCTCATGATGTTGCGCTGGAACAGCAGGAAGAGGATCAGGGTCGGCAGCGAGGCGATGGTGAGGGCGGCGATCAGCCAGTTCTCAGGAACGCCGCTGGCCAGCGAGTAGATGCCGACGTTCAGGGTCTGCTTGCCGGGGTCGGGCAGCGTCAGCATCGGCCAGAGGAAGTCCTTCCACACGCCGACGACCGCGAAGATGGAGACGACGCCCAGGATGGGCCGCGAGATGGGCAGTACCACGGACCGCAGGGTCCGCAGCGCGGACGCCCCGTCGATGGACGCCGCGTCAAGCAGCTCCTGCGGGATCGAGTCGAAGAACCGCTTGAGCAGGAAGATGTTGAAGGCGTTGGTGACGGACGGCAGCCAGATCACCCAGGGGCTGTTGAGCAGATTACGCTCGAAGATCGGCACGTCGAGGACGGTCAGGTACTGCGGCACGACCAGGACCGTCGCCGGGATCATCAGCGTCGCCAGCATCATGCCGAGGATGACGTTGCCGAACAGGGGCCGCAGCTTGGACAGCGAGTAGGCCGCTGCGACGTCGAGGACGAGCTGGAAGGCGAGCGCGCCGAACGCGTAGTACAGCGTGTTGCCGAGCAGCTTCGCCAGATCCATCACCCGCCACGCGTCCCGGTAGTTGCCGGGGTGCACGCTGGTGGGTACGAGCGTCGGCGGGGACTTGACGAACTCCTGCGTGGTCTTGAGGCCGCCGCTGACCATCCAGTACATCGGCCCCAGGAAGACCAGCGTGAAGAGGACCATCACCAGGGCGAAGACGACCCAGTAGACGACCTTGCCGCGCCGCCTGCCGAGCTGGGCCGGTGAGATCAGAGTCCGGGGACGCATCGTGTCGGTGGCCATGTGAACTCCCGTGCGGGTCAGTCTTCTTGGGGGCGGCTGAGGCGTACGTACACCGCGGAGAACCCCGCGAGCAGGACGAGCAGGACCAGGCCGAGCGCTGCCGCGCCGCCGTAGTTGTTGAAGTTGAAGGCGTACTGGTAGATGAGGTAGACGACGGTCATGGTGGAGCCCTCGGGCCCCGCGCCGTTGGTGAGCAGGAACGGCTCGGTGAAGACCTGCATCGTGGCGATGATCTGCATGAGGAACATCAGCGAGAGGATCAGCCTCGTCTGAGGGATCGTCACATGCCAGATCTTGCGCCAGAGTCCCGCGCCGTCCAGCTCCGCCGCCTCGTAGAGCTCGCCGGGGATGCCCTGGAGGGCGGCGAGATAGATCAGGGTCGCGCCGCCCATGTTCATCCAGGTCGCCGCGATGACCACGGAGATCATCGCCGTACTCGTGGACTGCAGCCACTGCTGGTCAGGTATCCCGAAGATGCCGAGGATCCGGTTGAACAGGCCGTAGCCGGGGTCGTAGAAGTACTTGAAGAGCAGGACCGAGGCGACCGGCGGAAGCATGACCGGAAGGTAGACGAGCATCCTCAAGTAGCCCTGGCCGTGCCGGAATTCATTGAGCAGGACCGCCACGAGGAACGGCACCGCGAACCCCAGCACGAGCGCGAGTCCCGTGAACAGGAGGGTGTTGCGCCAGGCCTGCCAGAAGGCCGGGTCGTTGAAGACGTAGGAGAGGTTGGACCAGCCGGCCCAGGTGGTCCTGCCGTCCTTGTTCTTCTGGAAGGCCAGGAAGAACTCCCTGACCATCGGATACCAGGAGAAGAAGGAGAAGCAGAGCACCGCGCCGATCAGGAAGCCGTGGGCGGAGAGATTGCGCTTCACCGCTCGGGCCAACGAGCCGCGCCGCTCGGGGAGGTGATGCGGCGCGCGGGCGGACGCCGGCGAGCTCTTGGACAGCGTGGGGGCCGACATGGTCGCTCCTCGGGGTGCAGGTGCCGTGGGCTACTGGTTGGCCAGCACCTGGTTGACCTGCTGCTCCGCGGTGGCGAGCAGCTTGTCGATGTCGGCGTTGCGGTTGGTGAGGACGCCCGACATCACGTTGTCGAGGACCTTGTAGACCTCCTGCGCCTTCGGCGGCTCCGCCTTGCCGGGTACCGGATTGTCCAGGAACGGCTTGAAGTTCTCGACGGGCATCGTCGCGTTCTCCGTGCGGGACGCGAGGTCCTCGGCCTTGGTGTCACCGGTGAAGAAGTTCGGCTGCGGCAGGCCCACGGGCAGCTTGTCAGCCTTGGTGCGGTCCCACTGGAACTGACCCTTGCCCGGGGTGAGGTTCTTGAAGTTCAGCCAGGCGACGGCCGCCTTGATCTTGTCGGGCGACGAGCCCTTCTTGATCATGTAGTCGTTGCCGCCGAAGAGCGTGGCCTTGCCGCCGGGGATCGGACCCATGCCGAAGTTCTCGTAGTCGGCGCCCAGTTGCTGGACCATGTACGTGATGTCGTCGGGCGCGGCGAGGAACATGCCCAGCTTGTCGGAGGCGATCTGCTTCTGGAGGTCGCCCCACTTCAGCAGTTGCGTCTTGCCCATGCTGTCGTCCTTCCAGCGCATGTCGTGCAGCTGCTGGGCGACCTGCTTGCCGGTGGCGTCGTTGAACGCGGCCTTCTTGCCGTCGGCGGAGACGACGTCGGCCCCGAGGCCGTACATCGCGGCGGTGAAGTGCCAGCCGCCGGTGTTCTCCGCGCTGTACTCGCCGTAGCCCGAGATGCCGTTGCCGAGGCCGGCGATCTTCTTGGCGGCGGTGCGGACCTCTTCCCAGGTCGTCGGCGGCTTGTCCGGGTCGAGCCCGGCCCGCTCGAAGAGCTTGCGGTTGATCAGCAGGCCCATCGTGTAGTTGCTGGTGGGCAGCCCGTAGAGCTTGCCGTCCTTCTTCAGGACGCCGAGGACGTTCGGGTCGATGGAGTTCAGGGCCGGCACGGTCTTGGGTGTCACGTAGGCGGAGATGTCCTCGGCGCCGTTGTTGTCGAGCACCTGCTGGAGATCGGTGAAGTACGTGTAGAAGACGTCCGGTTGGGACTTCGCCTTGAGCTGGGCGGTGAAGCGGGCGGGCTCCTCGCACTGGCCCGGCGTCGACTTCCCGCTGATCGTGACGTTCGGGTACTTCTTGTTGAACTCCTTGACGTCCTCTTTCCACTCCCTGAGCTCGGCCGCCTTCGCCGCCGGCGGCATGCAGTCGATGGTGAGCGTGACCTTGGTCTTCGGATCCAGCGGAGCCGAAATGCCGGCCTTCGAGCCGCCGCCCGACCCACTGTTGTCGTCGCTGCTGCTGGTGCCGCAGGCGGCGAGGGAGGTCAGGGTGAGCACGGCGGCGACCGCGGCCGCGGAGGTACGGCGGGTAGGGCGGAACCAGGAGCTTCTCATCGGTGGTCCCCTTCGGGCATGAGCATGGAGGGCCCACGGCTGACGACAACCGCAGGAAGGCCTACGGCTATCGAGCAGCCGGGGCGCGGCACACTCAACCACCGCGAACAGGTACCCGCAAGATGTTGTGCAGACTCCGCAAAAAACTGACTATGCCACGGTTGTGCGGGACGGAGCCTGTGCCGTGGAGCCGCGCACCACCAGTTCGGGCTCGAACAGCAGCTCACCGGGCGTCACCGAGCCGCCCTGGATCTGCGTGACGAGCAGCTCGACGGCGGCCCGGCCCATCGCCTCGATCGGCTGGCGCACGGTGGTGAGGGGCGGTTCCGTGCAATTCATGAACGCCGAGTCGTCGTAGCCGACCACCGAGATTTCGTCGGGCACGCGCAGGCCCTCACGTCGTGCGGCCCGCACCGCGCCGAGCGCCAGCGGGTCGCTCGCGCAGATGATTCCCGTGATGCCGCGCCGCATGAGGCGCGCCGCCGCCGCGTGGCCGCCCTCCAGCGAGAACATGGCCCGCTCGACGGCGTCCTCGGGCAGCGTCCCGCCGGCTGCCCGCACCACGCCCCGCGCGGCGGCGAGTTTGCGCATCGACGGCACATGGTCGTCCGGGCCGAGCACGAGTCCGATGCGTTCGTGGCCGAGCGAGGACAGATGCCGCCAGGCCTGCTCGACCGCGACGGCGTCGTCACACGCGACACAGGGGAAACCGAGGTCCTCGATCGCCGCGTTCACAAGGACGACGGGGACCTTGCGTTCCGAGAGCAGTCGGTAGTGCTCGTGGCGGGCGTCCGCCTGGGCGAACTGGCCGCCCGCGAACACCACGCCGGACACCTGCTGCTGGAGCAGCAGTTCCACATAGTCCGCCTCGGAGACGCCGCCATTGGTCTGGGTGCACAGGACGGGGGTGAGGCCCTGCTGGGCGAGCGCGCCGCCGATCACGTCCGCGAACGCGGGAAAGATCGGGTTCTGCAGCTCCGGCAGGACGAGCCCGACCAGGCGGGCGCGCTCGCCGCGCAGTTGGGTCGGCCGCTCGTAGCCCAGGACGTCCAGGGCCGTGAGCACGGCCTGCCGGGTGGCCTCCGAGACGCCGGGCTTGTTGTTGAGCACCCGGCTGACCGTCGCCTCGCTGACGCCGACCTTCTGTGCCACCTGAGCAAGTCTCCGTGTCATGGAACGCAAGATTAGCGCAAGAATTGCAGTCTGCTTGCGTAAGTTCGGTGAACGGTTGCCCAGGGCGCGGTGAGCAGGTTCTGAGAGGTGCTGACAGGCGCCCTGGGCAGGGAACGTATCCGTTCAGGGGATGGCGGCGTCAGCGCACGTCGCCCGTGGCCGGGTCGACGACCTTCTCCACGAGGAGTTCCAGGACCCGGCGGTCCTCGTCGGCCGTGGCGCGCGCGGCAGGGCCGCCCGGGTAGGTGTCGAACAGCACGTGCGTGGCGCCGAGTCCGGCCAGCGCGTGCAGGTCGCCGCGGACCTGGTCGAGACTGCCGTGGCCGAGCGGGCGCTCCTCGGTGTCGGGCCGTGCCCCGAGCGCGATCTGCAGCCGCGGCACGAGTGCCGGTACGGGCCGCCCGGCCTTCTCGGCCTCGGCGGCCACGACCGGCAGCTTCGCGCGCAGGCCCTCAAGCGTCGGCATGAAGGGGTGCCACCCCTCGCCGAGCCGCGCGGCCCTGCGCAGGGCGGCGGGCGAGTCGCCGCCGACCCAGACCGGCAGCTGCGCGGCAGCGGGGGCGGGGGCCGTGCGGACGCCTTCGTACGAGACGTAGTGCCCCTCGAAGGTGCACGGGTCCTGCGCCCAGGCGGCGCGGATCGCGGCCAGGTACTCGTCGGTGATGGCGCCGCGCTCCTCGAACGGGACGCCCAGCGCGCGGTACTCGGCGGCCGACCAGCCGACGCCCGCGCCGAGGATGAACCCGGCGTCGTTGAGCTGGTCGATGTTGGCCGCGAGCCGCGCCGTCTGGAGCGGGTGCCGGTACGGGATGACGGTGATGGTCGTGCCGAGCTGAAGCCCCGGGACCCGGCCCGCGAGATGCGCGGCCAGGACGAACTGGTCGTAGAACGGGGCGGGATACACCTCGTGCACGTCGGGGGTGACGGCTATGTGGTCGGAGATCATCGCGAATGTGAAGCCCAGCGCGCGGGCGTCCGTCGCCTGGCGCTCGAGGGTTCGCGGGGTGGTGCCGGAGCCGAAATTGAGAAGGTTCACGCCGAATCGCATGATCCGCAGTCTTGATGATCATGGGTGGGGTTGTCGAACCGGGGTTGTCGAGCCGGGGTGGGTGCCCGGGTGGTCGTATCGGGGGTCGCGACCGGGCCCGACCCCCGATACGCCGCAGGGTCAGCGGGCCCAGAAGGGCACGGGGGCACAGGTGTTGGCGCAGGTGTAGGAGCCCGGCCTCAACAGGCCCGCGTCGTCCTCGTAGTTGCCGCCGCCCGCGAAGTACACCTCCGGCGTCCAGCCCCAACGGCCGTTGTCCGCCCGGGTGCTGGCCCACCAGTTGTTCTCCGCGGCGCCGTCCCGGTACGTCTCGCCCTTCATCTCGGTGACGAACCAGTTGGCCGCGCCGCCCTGTGCCAGATAGCCGACCACGGGGGAGCCGGGGGAGCGGCTCGCGTGGACCGGGACGTGGCCGCGCGTGAGGTTGCAGTACATGACGGCGGTCCCGGGCCAGGTGCGCCCGGACGACGGGTCGGTCAGGTCCCGCTTCACGGTGTTGTGGCACGGCACGTTGTCGGTGGCCTGCGCCGGGGCGGCGGCGGGCCCTGCGAGGCCGGCCAGCGCCACGACGGCGAGGGCCGCGAGTCGGACGCGGAGGGGGGTGCGCATGGAGGTGTGGTCCTTCGCTCAGGGGTGGGCTCCGGGGGTGGGCGAGAGGGACGTTACGGCGGGGTGCCCGGTGGTGAGCGGTGACGACACGGCGCATCGGGGTGAGGGAGCGAGCATCCACCTGCGTGCCCAGCTGCAGGGTTGTCATATCAAACTCACTCGCGCTAGGTTGCCGTGCATGACGGTTGGAAAAGCAAACTCAATGGGTGGGGCGGGCGCGTCGACCGCGAGCTCGGACGCGCAATCGGGCACTTCGGCGTCGAAGGCGGAGGCGGGTTCAAGGGCAAGCGGTCCGGCTACCGGCAGGACCGGATCCGCCACCGCGTGGATCGTCTCCGCGGGCGTCTTCGTCGTGAACCTCGACCTGTTCATCGTCAATGTCGCCGTACCCGCCCTCTCCACCTCCTTCGACGGTGCCTCGCTCGCCTCCCTTTCCTGGGTCCTCAACGCCTACGCGATCGTGTTCGCGGCCCTGCTCGTGGCCGCCGGACGCCTCGCCGACCGGTACGGACACCGCCTCGGATTCCTGCTCGGCCTCGCGGTGTTCACCGTCGCCTCCGCGCTGTGTGCCGTGGCACCCGACGTCGGCTGGCTGGTCGCGGCGCGGGCGCTCCAGGCTGCGGGCGCCGCCGCCCTCATGCCGACATCACTCGCGCTGCTCCTCGTCGCCACCCCGGCGGAGCGCCGCCCGCGCGCCATTCGCGGTTGGGCGGCCATCGGAGGCATCGCCGCGGGCCTCGGCCCCGTGGCGGGCGGGCTGCTCGTGGAGGCCGACTGGCGCTGGGTCTTTCTCGTCAACGTGCCTGTCGGGATAGCCGGCCTCGTGGCCGGGGTGCGGCTGCTGCCCGCCGACCGTCCCGACCGCAGCGGCCCGCTGCCGGACCTGGCGGGCGCCGTCCTTCTCACGCTCGCCATCGGCTCCCTGGCGCTCGGTCTCGTCAAGGCCGAGGCGTGGGGCTGGAGTTCGGGCCGCGTGCTCGGCTCACTGGCTGCCGCCGTGATCCTCGCGGCGGCGTTCTGGCTGCGCTCGGCCCGGCACCCCGTCCCCATCGTCGAACTGCCGCTCCTGCGCATCCCGGCCTTCGCGTTCGCGACGCTCGCCGCACTCCTCTTCACCGTGGCGTTCGCCGCGATGCTCCTCACTTCCGTCCTGTGGTGCCAGCAGGTGTGGAGCTACTCGGCGATCCGTACCGGACTGGCCATCGCGCCGGGCCCGCTGGTCGTCCCCGTCCTCGCCGTCGCGTCAGGACCCGTCGTGCGACGCCTCGGCGCCGGCCGCGTGGCCGCGGCCGGCTGCCTCCTCTTCGCCGGCGGCCTCGTGTGGTGGGCCCTCGCCCTGGACACGTCGCCGCACTACGCCGCCGCGTTCCTGCCCGGCATGCTCATCACCGGCGTCGGCGTCGGATTCGCCCTGCCGACCCTCGTGGGGGCGGCCGCCACGGCGCTGCCGCCCGGCCGGTTCGCCACCGGGTCCGCGGTCACGACGATGGCCCGGCAGACGGGCGCCGTCCTCGGGGTGGCCGTGATGGTCGGCCTCATCGGCGAGCCCCGCACGGCGGAAGCGGCCCTCACGGCGTTCCGCCACGGCTGGCTGACCGCCGCGGTCGTCGGGGCGCTCGCGGTGGCGGCGGCCCTGGCGCTGCCCCGCCCGGCACCCGCCGCCGCGGCCCCGGCGAAGGCGCCTGCCTGACCCGGCTCGCCGGTTCGCCTAGAGTGCGGCGGGTAGTCACAGTGCCGGCGGAGGGACGCGCATGTCGCGGTATCGCGAGTTCAAGTTCAGGGCCGTGACGTCGTTCCAGCGGCGTATCGGCAACCCGCTCCTCTCCCGGCTCCCCGGCCAGATCCTGCTGGAGACCACCGGCCGCACGTCCGGGCTGCCCCGGCGCACCCCGGTCGGCGGCCGCCTGGTCGGCCGCGAGTTCTGGTGGGTGTCCGAGTACGGTGACAAGTCGCAGTACGTGCGCAACATCCAGGCCGACCCGAAGATCCGCGTACGGATCAAGGGACGCTGGCACACGGGCACGGCACACCTTCTGCCGGACGACGACGCCCGCGCGCGACTGAAGCGCCTGCCCCGGTACAACAGCGCCGCCGTGCGCACCCTCGGCACGAACCTGCTGACGCTGCGGGCCGATCTCACGGACCTCACCGACTGAGGCACGCCGTCCGCGCGCGGGTGCCGGCGCGGCATGGGCGTGGCGAGGCCGGCGGCCCGCGGCGCGGATACGTGAACTGGCTTGTGCGAGCACGAAGTTGACGACTTCGGGGCGGCGGAATCCGGTTGGTCGGATTCGGTGACAATCGGTTACCGGGTGCGCTCGACTGGCTACACTTGCGCGGCGCGTCACGTCGGGCAGCACGTCCGGCCGCACCCCGGAAGGTCCCTGCATGACTGCCCGTTCCCAGCCGGTGTCTCCTCTGCCCGAGCAGGTCGGCGCGCTGCGCGTCAGCGCCCGGCACCTGGCGAACGCCACCGTCGCGCCGGTGGAGACAGGCCCCGCGGCGGCGGGCGGCGATGTGTACGGAGCCGTTGAATCCCCTTACGGCACACGCCTGTTGATGGGTGATGTCATGGGCAAGGGCCGCGCGCTCGCCCGTACCGCGGACAGTGTCTTATGCGCCTGGCGCGATCTCGCCGTCTGCGAGGCGCGGTTGGAAGGGATCGCCGTACGGCTGCACTCGCTGGTCGCGTGCTCCGACGAACCCGACCGCTTCGTCACGGCGACCCTGCTCAGCGTCGAACCTGACGGATCCGCCCAACTGGTCTGCTGCGGACACCCGCCGCCCGTCCTGCTGCGCGACGGCGCCGCCGTCCACGCGGCGGTCCCCGCGCCCGCGCCACCGCTCGGCCTGCTCGACCTGCACTCCGGCTGGTGCGCCGCCCAACCGGTGCCCGCCACCGCCTGGGAGTGCATGCTGCTCTACACCGACGGGGTGAGCGAGGCCAGGGACGCGCGCGGGGCGTTCTACCCGCTGGCGGAGCGAGCCGCGGCCCTGGAGAACACGGTCCTCGAGGACTTCACCGACGCTCTCGCCGCCGACCTGCTCCGCCACGCGGAGGGCCGGCTCCAGGACGACGCCTCACTCCTCGCGGTCCGGGCCGCGGCCTAGGGCTCTCGTTCGGATCATGCCGGGCTCGCGGGGTCTGGTGCCGCACCTCGCGGCGTTGTCGTCAGTGGCCGACTCCCCCCCCGAGCTCTTGGCTGCGCTCGAGCAGGGGGACCCCAGCCCCGCTCCCTGATCCGGCCTCGTCCAAACGAAAGACCTTGGGCGAGAGTCCGAGGCGGGCGGGATCAGACCTTCAGGGCCCCTGCGCCGACGGACTCGGCCAGGACCTCGTCCGCCAGGTCCCGCGTCGGCTGCCACAGCGTTGTCACCGGAGACCAGACGCGCAGCCCGCCCGGCTCGGAGAGTGAGGCGGCGGTGAACTTCTGCCCATCGTGTTCCGGATTCGCCGCCACCACGACGTAGCCGACCGACCGCGCATCGGCGTCAGCGCTCGCGGACACGGAGCGCACAGCGGCGTGGGCGGTCTTCCCCGCGTCCAGCTTGTACGTGGCGCTCCCGGAGAGCGGGAACGGGACGGCGGCCCCGTCCAGATCGCCGTAAGTGACCAGCGGGACGTGGCCCACGAGGCACGCGTGCGAGGAGTTGTTCTTGACGCTCAGGCGCAGGACGTGGTCCTCGCCCGATGCGGCCGCCCGCACCGTCAGCGCGTTCTCCGCGCACTGCTTGAGGGCGGCGGCCGGTGCGGCGGCCGGGTGAGCGGGGCGGGGGTCGGCCGACGCGGCGGAGGCGGAGGCGCCGGTGGCTGACACGCCGGTCGCGGATACGAGCAGCGCGGCGGCGGCGAGAACGGTGCGAGTGGGCATCAGTCTGGTCTCCCGGCGAACAGTGGCTTTTCGCATTTCACCTGAAATGACGCTTAAGGAGCCTATCTCGGATGAATGCCTCTGCCCATGTCAGTGCCCATGTCAGCGCCTGAGCCGGTGTTCAAGCCGGTGCCTGCGTCGCTGACGTGACCACGGGTGTCGAGGGTCCATGGGCCCTAGGTGCAGTGCGCGCAAAGATTGCAGTGTGTGCAAGAATCTTTGGCGTGATGACATCAGGCACCGCGACGTCGGCGGTCCGCGAGCAGGCGCCGGCCGAGGGGCTGCGCGCCCGGCGACGGCGCCAGACCCGGGCCGAACTGCACGCCGCCACGGTCCGCCTGGCCCGTGAACACGGCCTCGAACACGTCACGGTCGAGATGATCAGCAAGGAGGCCGGCGTCTCCCCGCGGACCTTCTTCAACTACTTCCGCACCAAAGAGACCGCGCTCTTCGCCTGGCCCGGTGGCCTGACGGAGGCCGAGGCGGAGCAGTTCGTCTCCGCGCCCGGCCGCGACCCGGACGCCGTGCTGCGGGACCTGGGCGAGGTGTTCGCCACGCACGTGGACGAGATGGCGCCCGGCGCCGGAGCGTTCGAGGACGTCTTCGCCATCGTCGAGAAGGTGCCCTCGGCACTCGGTGCGTTCCTCGCCGAGTGCGACGCGCTCGAACGGGATCTCGCCGGCGCCATCGCCCGCCGCACCGGAGACGCCCCCGACGGGCAGACCGTCGCTCTTCTCGCGGGGATCGCCATGACCGCCGTACGCAACGGCCTCATGCGATGGGCCCGCGACAAGCAGCACCCCGACGGACCCGCGGCCTCGGTGCGCGACTCGTTCACCGCCCTGCGCGGCCTCCTCTCCCCGGCGGACTTCCCACACGCCACCACCGACCGGGAGGCCTGAGGCGCGGCTCCGAAGCGCGACCCGGCTGCCGCCCCCACGGCACCGGTGCGCGCACTCCCCGCGCAGGGCCCCCACACGACTCCCCACCCGAGCCCCGAAGACTCCCCAGCCTCCCCGGGCGGCGACCGCTCGCGCGCCGCGCACCCCATCCCTTCACGTACGGAGACCTGAGCATGACCCACGCCCCCGCACCGGCGGGCTCCGATCCCGCCCCTGAGGACGGCATAGCCAAGCCGCACAACTTCGGGCTGATCTTCGGCGCGCTGATGCTGACGATGCTGCTCGGCGCGCTCGACCAGACCATCGTCAGCACCGCCCTGCCGACCATCGTCGGCGAGCTCAACGGCATCGAGCACATGGCGTGGATCACCACCGCGTACATCCTCGCCGCCACCATCGGCATGCCGGTCTACGGCAAGCTCGGCGACCTCATGGGCCGCAAGAACATCTTCCTCGCGGGCATCGCGCTCTTCCTGGTCGGCTCCGTGGTCTGCGGGCTCGCCCAGAACATGGGCACCCTCGTCGCCGGCCGCGCCCTCCAGGGCCTGGGTGGCGGCGGCCTCATGATCACCTCGCAGGCGATCATCGCCGACCTCGTTCCGCCCCGGGAGCGCGCCAAGTACATGGCCCCCATGGGTGCCGTGTTCGGTCTTTCCTCGGTCGTCGGGCCGCTGCTCGGCGGCTGGTTCACCGACGAGCACTCGTGGCGCTGGGCGTTCTGGGTCAATCTTCCGCTCGGCATCCTCGCCTTCTTCGTCGCGGCCGTCGCGATCAAGCTGCCGCGGAAGGCCGTCAAGGTCACTCTCGACTACCTCGGTACCGCCCTGATGGCCGCCGCCGTCACCTGCACCGTGCTGTTCGCCAGCTGGGGCGGCACGCAGTACGCGTGGTCCGACCCGCTGGTCATCGGGCTCGGCGTCGGCGCGGTCGTCGCCTGGGTGCTGTTCTTCGTCGCCGAGAAGCGGGCCGCCGAGCCCGTCATCCCGCTGCACCTCTTCCGCAGCCCGATCTTCAACGTCGCCACGCTGCTCGGCATGATCGTCATCGGCCTCGGCATGTTCGCGATCGTCGGCTACATGCCCACGTATCTGCAGATGGTCTACGGCAAGACGGCCACCGAGTCGGGGCTGCTGCTCATCCCGATGGTCGTCGGCATCATGGCCACGGCGCTGCCGTCCGGCGCGATCATGAGCAAGACCGGCCGCTACAAGGTCTATCCGATCGTCGGCACGGTCATCATCATGCTCGTCGCGTTCCTGATGTCCCGCCTCGACGTGAGCGACCCGGTCTGGCAGGTCTGCCTGTACGTCGGACTCGCGGGCGCCGGTGTCGGCCTGATGATGCAGACGCTCGTACTCGCCGTGCAGAACGACTTCCCGGGCGCCGAGGTCGGCACCGCCACCTCCGCGAACAACTTCTTCCGTGAGATCGGCGCGACGCTGGGCACCGCCGTCGTCGGCGCGGTCTTCGCCAGCCGCCTCACCGACCAGCTCGCCACGCGCCTGCCCGTGGACGCCGCCTCGAAGGTCGGCGACAGCGACTCACTGACGCCCGCGCTCGTACGAGCCCTGCCGGCCGACCTGCGCGCCACGGTCGTCTCCTCGTACCAGGAGGCACTCGTGCCGATCTTCCTGTACCTGGTGCCCGTCTTCGCGGTCGGTCTCGTCCTCGCCTTCGTGCTGAAGGAGAAGCCGCTCGCCGACAACGAGGACTGGCATGCCGAGAACGAGACGGCGCGGCCGGGCGGTGAGGAGAAGGAGTTGGAGCCTGCCGTCGGTTGAGTCGGTCGGTCGGGTCAGCCGGCTGCTTGTGTGGCGCTGGGCGCGCCCGTCGGAGGGGTCTTCGGCGGGCGCGTTCTGTGTTTTTCGGCCTCGGGGGTGCGGTGAGTGGCGGTGCTCTTCAACTCGTGCGGCGGTGCAGGTGGTTCAGCCCTCGATCCACGCGCCCTCCCGCATCAGCTCCCTGCCCGCCAGCTCGTTGGCCTCCCGCCAGGCCTGGACCCGCTGCGGCGTGACCCGGAAATAGAGGTACTCCGAGGTCAGCCCGCGCGGGTCGAACCCTGTCTTCGCCGCGAACGCGTCACCGACGTCGTCCGGGAGCTCCGTGGCCGTCAGCGTCTGTGCCGTGCCCTCGATCATGACTACGTCACGCGTCGGCCCGATGCCGAGCCTGGCCCGCCCCGCGGACCGCAGATTGCGTCCCGTGGGACTGGCCGCCGGGGTGGCGAGCAGCAGCGTCGAACCGTCCCACAGGAACGACAGCGGCACGAGATAGGGCGTCGCGCCTTCCCCGTCCGACGTGTCCGCCGTGGCCACCCATACGTCCTCGTCGCGTTCGAGCCGGTCGAGGGTGTCCTGCTTGCGCTGTTTCGCGGTCCGGGCGGGTGGCATCGGCGTCTCCCTGTCGCATCGGGCGGGTTCCCTGGTCACTGTTATGACACGGGTCGGCCCTGGAATGTGACCGATGGGCGAGAACGCGCTTCTCGTTCCGGGCGTCGTCATCGCCGTCATCCGCTCAGGAATGGCGACACTCGGTGTCCTGATTTCGGGCCATGCTCGAACCGGGGACGGGCCACGACGGCCTGTCCGGCAGCAGCGAGGAGGCGGCTTCATGACGCAGGAACCCGGGACCGGAAGCGCCCGGCTGGACGGCAAGGTCGCCCTCGTGGCGGGTGCGACCCGCGGCGCGGGACGGGGCATCGCCGTGGAACTCGGCGCGGCCGGCGCCACGGTGTACGTGACCGGGCGCACCACGCGGGCCCGGCGCTCCGAGTACGACCGGCCGGAGACCATCGAGGACACGGCCGACCTGGTGACCGCGGCCGGCGGACGCGGTATCGCCGTGCCCACCGACCACCTGGAGTCCGCCCAGGTCAAGACCCTCGTCGACCGCATCGCCGACGAACAGGGTCGGCTCGACGTGCTGGTCAACGACATCTGGGGCGGCGAGAACCTCTTCGCCTGGGACACCCCGGTCTGGGAGCACGACCTCGACGACGGGCTTCGGCTGCTCCGCCTCGCCGTCGAGACACACGCCATCACCAGTCACTACGCGCTGCCGCTCCTGCTCCGCAGCCCCGGCGGTCTCGTGGTCGAGGTGACCGACGGCACGGCTGAATACAACCGCGACAACTATCGCGTCTCCTTCTTCTACGACCTCGCCAAGAGCTCCGTCCTGCGCATGGGCTTCGCCCTCGGGCAGGAGCTGGGTCCACGGGGCGCCACAGCCCTCGCCCTCACCCCGGGCTGGCTCCGCTCGGAGATCATGCTCGGGCACTACGGCGTCACCGAGGACAACTGGCGCGACGCCCTGGAACGGACACCGCACTTCGGCATCTCCGAGACCCCGTTCTACGTCGGCCGGGCCGTCGCCGCGCTCGCCGCCGACCCCGAAGTGGCCCGCTGGAACGGGCAGTCGACGTCCAGTGGGGCACTTGCCCAGGTGTACGGGTTCACCGACATCGACGGGAGCCGGCCCGACGCCTGGCGCTATCTCGTCGAGGTGCAGGATCCGGGCAAGCCGGCTGATGCGGGCTCTTACCGCTGACGCTGTGGGGGCTGGGGCTGGGGCTGAGGGCTCGGCGGTTGGTCTAGATCTGTGCCGGCCACACCTGCGTGCCGCCACCCCGCCACTCGACCAGCTCGGGGTCGTCCAGCCGCGCGTCCTCCAGGCCCGCGCGCCGCAGGAACTCGAGCACGTCCTCCTGCCCGGTGGCCAGCCCGGCGTCCTCGCCGCGGATCGTCACCCGGCGCCCGCCGGGCTGAGTGGCGTGCACGACTACAGGGGGAAATCCTTCAGGTTCGTCCATAGTCCTCAGCTTCCGTGAGGTGAATCGGCTCCGCACCCGGACGGGGTCCCGGCGGCGGACGCGTGGCGTTCTCGTTCCGCCAACAATGACGGAACGCGTGCGCGTGCGGCAGCCACTTCCCGATTACGTCCAAATCGCCCTGTATGAGCACCAGTCGAGCTGCTCCTGCCGGTCACGCGCGGCACAGAAGGACCAGTTACGGTGCTGTAGTGGTGACCACTCAGCAGGACAACGGGGAACAGACAGTGACCGGGACCGCGCTGCTCCTTGCGGCCGCCCCGGCGAACAAGAGCTGCCTCATCGACGCGACTTCCGTACTGCCCGCGCTCGCGGCCGTACCGCCCAGTGCCCTGACCGGCACCACCGCCGCGACCGTCGTCGAACTCGCCGATCCCGTCGATCCGCAGACTGTCCTCACCCGCATCCGTACGGCGGTCGCCGCGCCCGGGCCTCTCGCCCTGTTCGTGACCGGGCAGCTTCATCTGGATCAGCGCCAGCGTCTGCTTCATCTCGCCCTGGCCCGTACCACTCCGTCGACCCTGCGGTACACCTCCCTGCCCTGGCACTGGCTCACCGGCGAACTCGCGTTGCGGCGGCCCGACACCACCACGGTTGTCCTTGACCTGGTGGCCGATGGGGATGCCTGGGAGCAGGTGCGGGGCGGGGGGTTCGGTGTGGGGGTGGGTGTTCGTTTGTTCGGGCGGGTCTCGCCTCCGCCTCCGCGTCGTTCCACCGCCGTGCCCGGATATCTCAAGACCTACGCCTCGATATGGCGCAACGGGCACCGTCCGCCGCTTGCGCATCTTCATGCTCAGGCGGCTGGGGAGGCCGGTCCGGATGGTGCCCTGTTCCTCGCGGTCGATGGTGGGCCGGGGCCTGTTCCGGCGGCTCCCCGCCCGCCTGTGCCGGCCGCTCGGCAGGAGGAGGTACCTGTCGTCGAGCCTCGCCCTGATGCCGATCCGCACCCGGCGATCCTCGCCGCCGCGCAGTCCGGGCGGCACGGTGAGGCCGCTGCCCTCGCCGCGATGTGGGAGAGCACTGCTCTGCGTACCCATGGTGCGGGGTCGCCGGAGGCACTCCACTGGCTCGAGGTGCGTGCCGATCTTGCGCGGCTCGCTCAGGATCCTGGGCGCAGTTGCGAACTGTGGACAGCTGCGGCCGAGGCTCGGCTTGCGCGCGGGCAGGCGGTGGGCTCGGAGGATGTCGAGGCTGCCGTCGATCGCGCTCATCACCAGTGGGAGCAGCTTGGTGATCCGGCGCAGGCCCGTGCGCTTGCGGCCTCTCTTACGCGGTTGCGGCGTGCGGTTCCCGGGCGGCGGCCCGGTGCGCTCGAGGCCATTGGCCGGCGGATCTCGGCACTGGAGGGTGTGGCTGTGACGCCGTGACGGAAGGGTGGGTGGTGAGGTCCGGTGCGTTAGCTGGTGCGGGGCGTCTTCGGGCGGTGTGTTGCCGGGTGCGGGGCCGCGGGGGCATGGACGTGCTCGCTGTTCCACGGGTTTTCGCAGGTTGGCCAATTGCCGGTCCCTGTCTCGTGCGGGCATCCGCCTGGCTTTGTGTGCCGGGGCGGTCCGTGACGTAGTTCATAGGGCCGGTTGCGGGGTGGGGAATTCCCCGGGGTGGTTCTTCGTTAAACTAGACGTGGACGCGGATGGAGCTGTGTCCCCGGGCCTCATCTCATTTGCCTGCAAGGACGATCGTTCGGCTGATGCCTTGTGGAGCCCCCGCCGAGAGGCGACCGCCATCCGCGACCACTCAGACCGCCCCGGCCGTGATCCCCCGTCACGGTCGGGGCACTTCCGTTTCCGGGCCGTCCGTCCTTCCGCAGGACGTGCCGCCCCCTCGCCGCCCACAATGGAGACAGAGGCCACCGCTGAAGGAGGCGACGTGGACATCGACGATCAAGGGCGGGGAGACGACGTCTACCAGCCCGACGGGTCCGAGGTCCAGGACGACGAAGGGCTCCTCGACCAGGAGGACACCCTGCTCGGCGGCGGCGTCACCGATCCGCTCGACCAGGGCTATTCGCCGCCCGAGCGGCCCTGGGGGGTCGAGCACACCGGTGTCACCTGCACGGAGCAGCGGCTCGGCGAGACGCTGGACGAGCGTCTGTCCGAGGAGGTCCCCGATCTGGTGGTTCCTGATGACGACGGTATGGGCGACACGTGGGACACCGATGGCGAGTCGCTCGACGACGAGGTGGGGGCCGAGCGCTCCGGTCGGCTCGTGGCGCCCGACGAAGGCGTGCGCAAGAACGAGGAGGGCGAGCTGTTCGCCGAGGACGTCGGGATCGACGGCGCGGCCGCGTCCGCAGAGGAGGCTGCCATGCATCTCGTGGAGGACGTCCGCAGAGGGCGTGATCCACGGCGGGTCACCGACTGACCGTGCGGGAGAGGTGAGCCCGGCTTAGGGTGACGGAAGTCAGCCGACCGCATCGTGCACCCCTGCGGGAGAGTCAGTGACGCAAACGCAGCCTGTCATGGCGCCGCACTCGACAGCGGCCCTTTTTCTCGTGGTGACCACGGCACCTGGCGCCGAACCCCGCGTACGCGACCAGCTCGGTGGTTTGAACGGGCTGCTCCGCTCGGTCTCGTTCCGCTCTCCCGACTCGTTTCTGTCGTGCACCGTCGGGATCGGGTCTGTTGTCTGGGATCGGTTGTTCGGCGGGCCGCGGCCTGTTGGGCTGCATCCCTTTCGTGAGCTGAACGGCGATCGGCATCGGGCCGTCGCCACTCCGGGGGATCTGCTCTTTCATGTGCGGGCGCGGCGCATGGACCTCTGTTTTGAGCTGGCCGGCCACATCGTCGGTCAGCTCGGCGACGCCGTGACCGTTGCGGACGAGGTGCACGGCTTCAACTACTTCGACGACCGGGACCTGCTCGGGTTCGTCGACGGCAGCGAGAATCCGACCGGTGACGCGGCGCGCGCTGCCGTGTTCATCGGCGACGAGGACGCCCCGTTCGCGGGCGGCAGTTACGTCGTGGTGCAGAAGTACCTGCATGACATGACTGCCTGGAACGCTCTGTCGACGGAGGAGCAGGAGAAGGTCATCGGCCGTTCGAAGGCCGACAACATCGAGATGTCCGACGAGACCAAGCCCGCCGACTCCCACGTCGCCCTCAACACCATTACCGAGGACGGCGAGGAACGGAAGATCTTCCGCAAGAACATGCCGTTCGGCACCCTGGGGCGCGGCGAGTTCGGGACGTACTTCATCGGGTACGCGCGGACCCCCGCGGTCACCGAGCAGATGCTCGAGAACATGTTCATCGGCAGCCCGCCCGGCAACACCGACCGGATCCTCGACTTCTCCACCGCCGTCACGGGAAACCTGTTCTTCGTCCCCACCGCAGACTTCCTCGACAACCTGCCGGACCCGCCCGCCCTGCCGGACGCCGCACGCGAACTTCCCCTCCCTGCCGCGTCACCGCAGCCCGTCGTCGCCCCGCCCGACGGCTCGTTGGGCATCGGCGGCCTCAAAGGAGCCCCCGCGTCATGAACAACCTGCACCGCGAACTCGCCCCCATCAGCGAAGCCGCCTGGGCGGAGATCGAGCAAGAGGCCGGCCGGACCTTCCAGCGTCATGTCGCGGGACGCCGCGTCCTCGACGTCACCGGCCCCGACGGGCTCGAACTCGCCGCCGTCGGCACCGGGCATCTGCGGTCCGTCACGCCGCCCGCCCCGGGAGTCATGGCACGCCTGCGCGAGGCCCAGCCGCTTGTCGAACTGCGCGTTCCCTTCACCGTCAGCCGCGAGGCCGTGGACGATGTCGCGCGCGGCTCCAACGACTCCGACTGGCAGCCGGTCAAGGACGCGGCCCGCACCATGGCCTTCGCCGAGGACCAGGCCATCTTCGACGGCTACGCCGCGGCCCGGATCGAAGGTGTCCGCGAGCGCACGTCCAACCCCGTCCTGAGTCTGCCGGCCGAGCCTCGCGACTACCCCGACACCATCGCGAGGGCCCTCAGTGCCCTGCGCCTCGCCGGCGTCGACGGCCCGTACTCGCTGCTGCTCGGCGCGGAGGCGTACACGGCGGTCAGTGAGACCACCGACCACGGCTTCCCCGTGGCCGGCCACATCGCCCGCCTCCTCGACGGTGATCTGATCTGGGCACCCGCGATCAACGGCGCGTTCGTCCTGACCACCCGCGGCGGCGACTACGAACTCCGCATCGGCCAGGACCTGTCCATCGGCTACACCTCGCACGACGCGACCGGCGTCGAGCTGTACTTCCAGGAGACGTTGACGTTCCTGATGTACACGGACGAGGCCGTTGTCGCTCTGCGGGCGTGACGGCTGGGATTCATTGACGGGGTGTGCCGGGGCGGTTAGGAAGACCGGATGAGTCGACCTACCGTTTGCGGGCCCGAAGGGCCTCTGCGCGCCGGACCCGCTGTATCCGAACTGCCTGTGCGTGCCGTTCTCTTCGACTTCTCCGGCACCCTGTTCCAGATCGGCACATACGCCGACAGGATCAGGGCCGTGCTGGGGCCCGTCGACGGCCCGGTGATGGACGCCATCCTCGACGGACTCGAAGCCGGCCTCACCGACCCGGACGTGGTCGCAGCGCAGCTCGGCAGGGACGTGTCCGCGAAGGCCCACCGGCACGCCTTCACCACCTGGTACGCGTCGGCTCCGCAGCTGGCTCCGGTCGCGGACGCGCTGTACGAGCAGCTGCGCGAGCCCGAACACTGGGTGCCGTACGCCGATGTGGAGGCGACCCTTGTCCGGCTTGCCGGCAGGGGGATTCCGTTGGGCGTCGTCAGTGACGTCGGCTGGGATCTGCGAGCGACCTTCGCCCGGCGCGGGCTCGACGGCTTCTTCTCCAGCTGGGTGCACTCCTATGAGCACGCCACCGAGAAGCCGGATCCGGTGCTCTTCCAGCTGGCCTGCGACGAACTGGGCGTCTCGCCCGCCGAGGCCCTGATGGTGGGCGATCACCCGGCCAAGGACGGCGGGGCCGTCGCCGCGGGGCTGCGCGCCTACGTCCTGCCCTCCGGGGCGGCCCCCGGGGCTCGACGCGGGCTCGACGCCGTGCTCCGGCTCATGGAGGCGGAACGCGTTTAGGGAGCGGGCCTTTCTCCTGGGTGCGGCGTCAGGGGCCGGTCTCTTCCAGGCCGGGTGCGCCCCACACCGGGAACCAGCGTTCCAGGTCCGGCTCTATACGGAGGTCGTCGCCGACCACCGCGCGTACGCGCAGTTCCAGGGCGTTGTCGCGCTTCTCGCCCGGGAGCGGTGCGAAGGGGTAGAACGTGCCCCGCTTGTAGAGGTAGACGAGCGCCAGTGAGTGGCCCTCCGCGTTGTGGAATCCGGCCAGGGAGCAGAGGAGTTGGGGGCCGAAGCCGTTGCCTTCGAGTGTGGCGTTCACCGCGTGGAGATCGCCGACCAGTGCCGGGAGATCCGAGGGGGCGCGTTGGGAGAGCAGCCATGTGTAGCCGTATGCGTCCCGGCTGAACTCCGTCGCCACGGCCCGCTCCGCATCGGCGTTCAGGAGCGCCCCCACGTCCTGGCGGATCGTGTCGAAGGCCGTCCCCTCCACGGTCGTGAAGCACACCGAGCCCAGGCCGGTCGGGGTGAACCCGGCCGCCGCCTCAAGGGTGACCGCGGCCGACGGCAGGCCGAAGAGCCGGTCGAGGTCCGGTGGGGCGGGCCTGGTGCGCCCGAGCAGGATGTCCAGGAAACCCATGTGGATCCCTTCGGGGCTCAGGCCGGGCGGCCGAGGTCGGCGGAGATCGCCGCCAGCTGGTCGAGGCGCTGTTCGAGCGAGGGGTGCGTGGAGAAGAGACGGGGGAGCGGGGCGGTCTTCGACAGCGCCGGGATGAAGTAGAACGCGTTGAACGCGCGGGCCGTCCGCAGGTCCTTGTTCGGGATGCGGGCGATGTCCCCGTCGAGCTTGGTCAGCGCGGACGCCAGCGCGGACGGCCTGCCCGTGAGCAGCGCCGCGGCCCGGTCGGCGGCCAGCTCCCGGTACCGGGACAGCGCCCGGATGAGGACGAAGCTGATCGCGTAGACGGCGGCCGAGACGCCCACCACCACCGCGAGGACGACCAGCGTGTTCTGGTCGGTCCTGCGGCGGCCGCCGAGCAGCTCGGAGTAGAACGCGAAGCGCACGACGATGCCGGCGATCACTCCGAGGAACGACGCCACGGTGATCACGGCGACGTCGCGGTGCGCGACGTGGGACAGCTCGTGCGCGAGGACACCCTCCAGCTCGTCGGGTTCGAGGCGGCGCAGCAGGCCCGTGGTGACGCACAGCACCGCGTGATCGGCGTTGCGGCCGGTGGCGAAGGCGTTCGGAAGGTCGGTGCCGGCGATGGCCACCTGCGGTTTCGGCATGTCGGCGGTCGCGCACAGCCGGTCGACGACGCCGTGCAGCTGGGGCTGCTCCTCACGGGTCACGATCCGGCCGTGCATGGCGTACAGGGCGATCCGGTCGGAGAACCAGTACTGCGACGCGAGGAGTCCCGCGGCGAGCACGACGACCAGGAGCGTCGACTTGAGCAGGACCAGGAGCGCGCCGATGAACGCCACGTACAGCAGGCCCAGCAGGAACACGGTGACCAGCATGCGCACGGTCAGCTGCCGGTCGGCCTTGAACCGGCTCCCTCCGGCCTTCAGAGTGCTTGTCACAGCCGTCACCGCCTTCGCTCCGCGGTGCGCGCCGCCGTACGGGCCGCTCACGCGGAGCGGGACCGGCGGTGCGCTCACCTTCCACGATGCCACTTACCGGGGCTCTTCCGACCAGTAGCGCACGGACCCTGTCAGTTCCCTGTCAGTCCCGGCTCCCGCCGTCCTGCCGGGTCGCGTAGGTGTCCTTCTAGAGTGGCGCCATGCCGCCGCGCGAGCAGTACGAAGGGACCGCCGTGTCACTTGCCCTACCCGTGATGAAGCAGGGCGAGGTGTGGACGGTGGGTGCCTTGATCCTCAATGCGCAGGGGCAGGCTTTCGCGCAGAGGCGAAGCCCCGACCGGCGCCTCTTTCCCGACACGTGGGACATCGTCGGTGGCCATGTCGAGCCGGGCGAGAGTCTCCTCGGCGCGCTGGCCCGCGAGATCGACGAGGAGACGGGCTGGCGCCTGCGGCGGGTGGATGCGTTCCTCGGTGTCTCCACCTGGACCGGCGACGACGGTGGCGGCCGACGGCACGAGGCCGACTGGGTCGTCGAGGTCGACGGGGATCTGGACCACCCCGCCCTGGAGTGGTCCAAGCACTCCGCGTACGGCTGGTTCGGTGCTGCCGACCTGGACCGGCTCAAGGAGAACCGTGGGCCGGGCGAGTTCCTGGTCCACGATCTGATCGCCGGCGTCCTGCTCGGCCCGGCCCGAGGCTCCCGCTAGCGCGCCGGTCACCCCTCGTTCGTCCCCAGTACCAGTACCTGGATGGCCAGGACCGCGGCGCCGCGGGCCCACTCGTGGAAGTCGGAGACCTTTGTTTCCAGGTGGACGGGGTCCGCCTGGGGATGGCGGTTGGCGAGGATCGTTTCGTGGACCACGCCGCCCGCTACGTCGGCCAGGCCCACCCCCTCGCCCGCCAGCAGGATCTTCTCCGGCATCGCGAAGTTGGCGATCTGTGCGACCAGGGTGCCCAGGGCCCGGGCCGCCTCGTCGATCACGCGGGAGCAGAGCGGGTCGCCGGAGGCGGCGCCGGAGGCGGCGCCGGCCAGGATCTCCTCGTACGTCACGTCCCGGCCGGTGGCCGCGCGGACCTGGTAGCAGATGCTGGGAATGGTCAACAGGGCCATGGCGCTGCCCCGTTCGCCCTCCGGGGTGAGCGGGCCGTTGGCGTTGATGATCCAGCGCTTGCCGACGCCGTGGCCGTCCTCGCCGGTGCGGACCAGGCGTCCGCCGAGCACGAGGCCGTAGCCGATGCCCGCCCCGATGGTGAGGACCGCGAACCGGTCGAGGCCGCGGCCCGCGCCGAACCAGGCCTCGGCCTCGATCAGCGCCGCCACGTCGCTGTCGACGACGACGGGCAGCCCCGTGCGCTCCTCGACCATCCCGGCGAGGGGCACCTCCTCCCAGCCGAGGAACGCGTTCGCGACGACGGTCGCCCGGTGTCTGACGTTGCCGCCCACGCCGATGCCGACTCCGGCGAGGCGGGGGAAGTTCTCCTGGAAACCGGTGGTCATCCGGTGCAGGAGATCCGCGATCTCCTGCGGATCGTGCGTGTCCAGGGGCTCGGAGCGGCGGGCGACGATCTCGCTCCTGAGGGTGGTGACCACCCCGTAGACCGCGTCACCCGTGATCTTGAACCCGGCGAAGCTCTGTGACCCGGCCACGATGTCGAGCGGCTGCGAGGGGCGTCCCTGGCGCAGGGATGCCGCCGTCGTGGCCTCCTCGACCAGCAGGCCCGACTCTATGAGCGGCTTCGTCAGGCGGAACCTGATGCGACTGCGTGCCTTGACCGCCCTCGCGGGGGCACTCGCCCTCTCACTGGTGTCCGGCTGTTCGGCGGGATCCTCCTCCGGCTCCGCCTCGCACACCGTCACGTACTGGCTGTGGGACTCCAACCAGCTGCCCGCGTACGAGGCCTGCGCCAAGGACTTCGAGAAGGAGAACCCTGGCCTCGACGTACGGATCACGCAGATGGGGTGGAACGACTACTGGACCAAGCTCACCGCGAGCTTCGTCGCGGGCACCCAGCCCGATGTGTTCACCGATCACATCCAGAAGTTCGCCCAGTTCGCCGACCTGGAGGTGCTCGCGCCCCTCGACAGGCTCCCGCACACGAGGAGCATCAAGGACGCGGACTACCAGCCCGGGCTCGCCGCAGCCTGGGTCGGCCAGGACGGACACCGCTACGGCGCACCCAAGGACTGGGACACCGTAGCCCTCTTCTACAACAAGAAGATGACGCGCGAGGCCGGACTGACCGCCGGCCAGCTGAACAACCTCACCTGGAACCCCGAGGACGGCGGAACCTTCGAGAAGGCCATCGCGCACCTGACCGTCGACAGGAACGGCGTGCGTGGTGACGAGAAGGGCTTCGACAAGAACCACGTCAAGGTCTACGGCCTCGCCACGAACGACGCGGGCGACGGCGACGGCCAGACCCAGTGGAGCGCGTTCGCCGCGTCCATGGGCTGGCGCTACACCGACCAGCCGGCCTGGGGCACCCACTACAACTATGACGACAAAAGGTTCAAGGCCGCGATCGACTGGTACTTCGGTCTCGCCAAGAAGGGCTACCTCCCGCCCCAGAAGGACTTCTCCCAGACCAACGGCCCCGATGTGCAGTTCGGTTCGGGCACGGCGGCGACCTCGCTCAACGGCTCGTGGATGATCAAGACGTACTACGGGTTCAAGGGCATCGAGACCGGCACCGCCGTCACCCCGGTCGGCCCGAGCGGCCGGCGCGCCACCATGATGAACGGCCTCGCCGACTCCGTCACCAAGAACGCGCGCAACAAGCCGGGCGCCGAGAAGTGGGTGGCCTACCTCGCCTCCCACGCCTGCCAGCGGACGGTCGGCGAGCACGGGATCGTGTTCCCGGCCACCAAGGACGGCACGGCGGCGGCCGTGGCCGCGTACAAGAAGGACGGCATCGACGTCACGGCGTTCACCAAGCCGGTCGCCGACAAGACGACCTTCTCCTTCCCGATCACCAACTACGCGGCGGACGTGTACGCGTTGATGCGGCCCACCATGCAGGACATCTACGCCAACGACGCGCCCGTCGGCGACCTCGACCGCACCAACAGCCAGATCAACCTCCTGCTCTCCCAGTGAAGTTCAGCGGATTCTTGCGAGGAACCCTGGGCGTTCCCGCCCGGGAGGAATCGCATCCACGGGGTGTGACGCGGAGCGTCGCCGTGATGTGCCGCAGGCCATCACGGCCGCGCAGCGGCCGGGAGGCGTTCCGGCGGAGCCGGGATTTTTCGGCCTTGAGCGCGGTGAGGGTCGGGGCGGGTTTCGCTCGTTCGGGTGAGGTGAGGCGAACGTGTGGTGGGTCTTCGTCCAGGTGTATAGGTTCGCTGATCGTGAAGCTGGTGGTGCGGGTGAAGGTGCTGCCGACGCCCCTACAGGCGGCGGCACTTGAGGCGACCCTGCACGCCTGCAACGAGGCCGCCACGTGGGCCGCGTCCGTCGCATTCGAGAACGAGGCGCGACGCCCGCTGGAGCTCCGCAAGCACACCTATGCCGAGATCCGGGAGAGGTGGGGGCTGGGCGCGCAGGCCGCCCAGCACGCCATCAAGAAGACCTGCGACGCCTACACCACCTTGAAGGCGAACCTGCGTAACGGCCGCTACGGACGGCCCGGGACCAAGCGGCACACTCGCGCCTCGGGCAAGCCGGTCGTCTTCCGGCCCCAGGCCGCCCAGCCTTACGACGACCGGATGCTGTCCTGGCAGCACCAGGCACGCACGGTATCGATCTGGACCACCGCAGGCCGCCTCAAGGGTGTGGCCTTCACGGGGCAGGCCGAGCAGCTGGAGGTTCTGGCTGCGCACCGCCAGGGTGAGTCCGACCTGCTGTTCCGGGACGGGAAGTGGTTCCTGATCGCGACCTGCGAGATCCCCGAGGGGGATCTGAACACTCATCCGGTCGGGTTCCTCGGGGTGGACCTGGGGATCGTGAACATCGCGGTCACCTCCGATGGCGAGCGCCACTGCGGTCGCCGGATCAACCGCAAGCGGGAACGGGATCGCAAGCTGCGTTCCAAGCTGCAGAAGAAGCAGACCAAGTCCGCCAAGCGGCGGGCGAAGAAGTACGCGGGCAAGGAAGCCCGGCGGAACAAGGACATCAACCACAAGATTTCGAAGCGGATCGTGGCGGAGGCTGAACGCACCGGTCGCGGGATCTCCCTGGAGACACTCACGGGCATTCGCGAGCGGGCACGGCTGAGAAAGCCCCAACGCACCACGCTCCACTCCTGGCCATTCGCCCAGCTCGGCTCCTTCATCGCCTACAAGGCGAAGCGGGCCGGGGTGCCGGTCGTCTACGTCGACCCGGCCTACACCAGCCAGGAATGCTCCCTGTGCCATCACACCGAACGCGGAAACCGGCCCGCCCAGGCCGTCTTCGCGTGCCGGGTCTGCGGCTTCGTTGATCACGCAGACCACAACGCGTCCCACAACATCGCCCACCGCGGGTGGTACGTGTGGGTCTGCGGGGCTCAGTCAATGGCCCCTGAACTCACCCTCATCGCGTGAGAACTGGACGCAGCCGAACCCATCACAGCCAGTGATGACTCGAGCAGCAAGCCCGGTCGTTTCACGACCGGGCAGTTGACGGAAGTGGAGGAGCGTGCAGTGAAGTTCCGTGAAGTTCTTTGACGTTCAGTGAAGTTCAGTCTGTGAAGGGATCCTCATGACGTTCTCCATCGGCATCGTCGGCGCCGGGCAGTTCTCCGGGCAGTTCGCCAAACTGTTCCGCGCCCACCCGAGTGTCGGCGACATCCACGTCACGGACCTGCTGCCGGAGCGCGCCGAACAGCTCGTCGCCGCCGAGCGGCTCACCGGCACCTTCCCCTCGTTCGACGCCATGCTGGAGTCCGACGCGGTCGACGCCGTGGCGGTCTTCACCCAGCGCTGGACCCACGGCCCGCTCGTCCTGAAGGCGCTGCGCGCCGGGAAGCACGTGTACTCGGCGGTGCCGATGGCGATCACCGAGGACGAGATCGCCGCGATCATCGACGCCGTGCGCGACACGGGGCTGACGTACATGATGGGCGAGACCAGCCAGTACAACCCGGCGACGGTGCACGCCCGCAACCAGATCGCCGACGGTGCCTTCGGGCGGCTCTTCTACGCCGAGGGCGACTATGTCCACGACATGGACCTCGGTTTCTACGACGCCTACCGGTACAGCGGCGGCGACGACTGGAAGGCCACCGCCAGCTATCCGCCCCTGCTCTACCCGACGCACTCCGTCGGCGGCGTGCTCGGCGCCTGGCAGACCCACGCCGTGAGCGTCTCCGCGATCGGTGTGCCCGACGAGCGCGGTGACGGGGTCTTCGACAAGGAGGTCAGCCAGTTCGGCAACGACCTGTCGAACGCGACGGCGCTCTTCGAGGTCGCGGGCGGCGGCTCGTTCCGTACGAACGAGTTCCGCAGGGTCGGCTATCCGTCGCACATCCGGGAATCGCGGTTCAGGTTCTTCGGCACGGACGCCAGCATGGAGCAGCTGGCCACGGTCAGCTTCTGGCAGGACAAAAAGGGGGTCCAGGACATCTCGGAGCTCCTGCAGCCCAAGCCGACCCTGCCGGCCGACGATCCCTCGCTCCAGCACATCGCGCCCGCGCTCAGGGACGCGTTCACCTCCGGTTCGGCGCCCGTGCACGACCGCGCCCGGTTGCCCCGGGAGTTCGACCACATGCCCAACGGCCACGAGGGAAGCCATCACTTCCTCGTCGACGACTTCGTCACCGCCGTCGCCACGAGGACTCTGCCGTCGGTGAACGCGTGGGTCGCCGCCCGCTACACCCTGCCCGGCATCGTCGCTCACGAGTCGGCGCTTCGAGGGGGTGCACGTCTGGACATCCCGGACTTCGGGGACGCTCCCAACTCCCTCTGAACCAGGGGTGCGCGAGATTAGGGGGAGGCGGTTGCGAGCCCCTGGTGCGTCAGGAGTAGGGTGCGCGCACTGTCAAACGGGGCGAACACATCGCGGAGGAAAATTCTGTGGTAGAGAACAAGAAGACGTGGCGGGCATCGGGCGCCCTCATAGCGGCCGCCACGGCAGGTGCGTTCGGCGTGGGGCTCTTCGCGAGCCCGGCGCAGGCGCACACCCCCGTGTGGGAGGTGACCTGCTCCCAGGTCAGCCTCGACCTGACCAACTACGGGTCGCGGTCCGACAACACGGTGACGGTCACGGTGGACGGAAAGGACCTGCTGCCCACCGAGAAGTTCCAGAACGACTTCCACAAGAAGCTGGAGCTGCCCGAGCACAGCAAGGAACTCACGGTCCGCCTGGTCGTGAAGGCCAGCGACGGTGACCAGTACTCGCGCGACGAGGAGAAGACGGCCCCGGTGTGCGAGGGCAGCACGCCCAAGCCGTCGGACACGCCGAAGCCGACGCCGACGCCGACGAAGCCCGCCGACTCGGCGACTCCGACGCCGAGCGAGAAGCCCAGCACGGCGACCAGCTCCGCTGCCGCGGTGCCCTCGTCCAAGCCGAGCTCCGACTCGGGTGACCTCGCCGAGACGGGCTCGTCCAGCGCCACGCCGCTCATCGCCGGGGCAGCCGCCGTGGTGATCGTCGCGGGTGGCGGCCTCGTGTGGGCGACGCGCAAGCGCCGCAGCGCCGCTCAGGGCTGAGAAGATGTGCGGGGGCGGGCCGATCCTGGTCCGCCCCCGCACGCATGTCCGAGCACGGAGGTGAGGTGGCCATGACGGCCGTCGGCGAGGGGCGCGCCCCGGAGGACCGGAGCGCTCTGGTCATCACCCTGCCCATGGCGAACCCGCTGCTCGAAGCGGCGGCGGAGGTCAACCCCGCGCTGGTGAGAAAGGGCCTGCCCGCCCATGTCTCGCTGCTCTACCCGTTCCTGCCCGCGGCGGAGCTGACGGCAGACGTCGACGCCGGGGTGCGCGACCTCGCGGCATCGCTGCCGGCGGTCGAGACGGATCTCAAGGACTTCGTGGTGGCGCCGCGCTTCGTCGCCGTGCCCGTGCCCGCGCTGCAGGCCGTGGCTGATGCGTTCTGCGCACGCTGGCCGCACATCGCGCCGTACGGCGGCCGGTTCGGGGAGCGTCCCGAGCCGCATGTCACGCTGGCGACGGGGGCCACGGACGAGGAGGCGGAGCTCGTGCGGGACCGGGTGCGGCCGCTGCTCCCGCTGCGCGTGGCGGCCTGGCGGGTCGATCTGGTGGTCCGTACCGACCGGGACTGGCGGCTGCGCCTCACGGCGCCGTTCGCCGCCAGCCCCTGAACGACTACTGCTGGTACGGGTTCTGGCCGAGCGGCTGGCCCGGCTGCTGCTGGCCCTGGGCCGGGTAACCGGCGGGCGCGGCGGCCTGCGCGAGCAGCGCCTCCGCCTGCTCCTTGGCGAGGTGGTGCTCGATCCCGCAGAACGTGCACTGCGAGCGGTACTTGGTCGAGATGGGGAACAGCGGCACGAAGAACAGCGTGAACTTCGTGACGTACTTGCGCAGCGCGTGCGCCGCGGGATTCCCGCAATTGCCACAGACGAACGTGAGCATCGCGAGCTGGTACAGATATCCCCGCGTACCGAAAATGATCATTGTTGGCCCCTCCCGACCGGCGGCCCGCCGGCACATGAGCGGCGGTATGGCGCCATCGTAAAGGGAGCATGCCGAGGCCGGTCGGGCGCAGTGGTCCTCAGGAGGCGTCGAGGTCCAGGGCCTTCGCCATCGCCTCCATCGCGGCCACCTGGTCCCTGATGGGAACCTCCGCCAGATTGAGGTCACCCCACTGGATCTCGTCCGCACCCAGCTCCACGCACCGCTCACGTTCCTCACGCGCGCCGTCGACCAGTGTGGCCACCGGGTCGGGTGTGTCCTGGGAGACCGCGAGGATCCGGATCACCACGGGACCGGCACCGCCGGCTTCCCGGTACCAGCCGATCTGGGTACGGGCGGTGTCCCAGTCCTGGGGGAACGCCACGGTGACGAACCCCGCGCCGAGCCGGGCCGCCCGCTCCACGGCAGAACGCGCGCCCGCCCCGATGACCAGGGAGAGCGGGCCGTTCACCGGCTTGGGCCCGACGGTCGACAGCGGGATCCGTTGAAGTGCTCTCCTCCCTTCGCAGGCTCAGGAAGGAGATTCCTGCTTACCTTGCGGCAGCGGGCTTGACGCCACGGGTGCGCCTGACGACTGCCCTCCCGGCAGCCGGGATCGCCACGAGGCCGATCCGGTACAGGTGCAAGACGTTCCGGGCCGCGTTCCAGTCGGCATTCGCCGACCATCCGCAGTCCGGGTTCTTGCATACGAACGTGGCCTGGTCTTCCCGGCTGCCGGGCGTGATGAATCCGCACGCGGAGCAGCGCAGGGAGGTGTTCGGGGCGGGAACCTTGACCAGGGTGCCACCGTTGCGGGCAGTTTTGTACGTCAGCATCGTCACGGTGCGACCCCACGCCTCCTGGCTGATGGAACGGTTCAGGCCGGACTTCTGCGCGACGTTCCTCCCCGGGTTCTCGATGGTTCCCTTGGCGGACTTGACCATGTTCGTGATCTGCAACTGCTCCACCACGACCGTGCCGTACTGCTCGGCGATGGCGGTGGTGGTCTTGTGCTGCCAGTCGATTGCTCGGCGCGTGGCTCTTGCGCGGAGCTGCTTGATCTGGTCGTAGGTGGCGTGCAGCCGGTTGGAGCTGCGCTCTTTCGGCTTGCGGAAGGACTTGCGGTGCGCGGCGCGCTGTTCCAGGCGGAGCAGTTTGGCTTTCTCGTCCGGGTTCAGCCACTTGTCCCGGTCGGCGGTGCCGTCCGGGAGCCGGGGCGGCCGTCCGTGGTCCTGGTGGCTGCCGTCGGACAGCGCGAGGGGCAGGTTCACCCCGGCGTCGATGCCGACCTCCAGTCCGGTGTGCGGTTCGGGCTTGACCTCAAGAGTCTGGACGCGGAAGGCGATGTGCCAGCCGAGTCCGTCTTTGACCAGCCGTGCCCCGGTGATCCGGTTCTCCTTGTTGGCGTGCTTGCCGACCGGGAGATCCTTGGTCCAGCGGAAGCGGACGCGGCCCACCTTGGGGATGTTGACCATGCCCCACCGGCGGTGCACCCGCTTGATCTGCAAGTCCCGGCCCTGCGGGATGTCCACCGACAATGCCGTGCGGAAGCGGGCCTTGAAGTTCGGCTCGTCCGCACGCCCGTCCCAGCAGTTCCGCCACGCCTGGAAGTACGTCTTGAGGACCGCCTGCGCGGCCTGCGCGGGCAGCACCGCGTACCAGTCGATCTCCTTGCGGGCCTGCCGCAGCGTCTGATCCATGCGGGTCGCAGAGCGCTGACACTTCGGCGTCATCCGCCACAGGTCGTGGAGCTGATTCCACATCGCGCGTGCCGCGTGCGCCTGGTCATCCATGAGCCGGACCTGTGCAGGCGTCAGCCCCAGCCGGGCGCGATGCCCCAACTGCCGCTTCTCCCACACGAGTTCGCCCATGACAATCACCCTACTACAGTTGGCTTATGTCACCACGATGGAACCCGAATCCTGACGTACGCACCGGCCGTCACGTCGTCTACAACCTTCACGTCCACTTGGTATTCGTCACCAAGTATCGGCGTAAGGCATTCACCGACGCCATGCTGACGCGCACCGAGGAGATCATGCGCGACGTCTGCACCGACTTCGAGGCCGAACTCAAGCAGTTCAACGGCGAGCAGGACCATGTGCATCTGCTCGTGCACTATCCGCCCAAGGTCCAGCTCTCCAAACTGGTCAACTCCCTCAAGGGCGTCAGCTCCCGCAGGCTTCGCCAGGAATACGACAGCCACGTCCGCCGCTACCTGTGGGGCGGACACTTCTGGTCCGGCTCCTACTTCGCCGGATCCTGCGGCGGCGCACCGCTGACCGTCGTCAAGCAGTACATCGAAAACCAGCAGCGCCCCACCGGCTGAGGACAACACTGCGGACCCGTGCGAACGCGCGGGTCAGAGCAGCCCTGAGATGGCCTTCACCCCCGCCGTAAACGGCGGAGCACTGGCCAAGATCAAAGGTAGAACTTCCCCTCGTACTCCACCGGGTCCGGACCCCAGCAGGCCCGCATCGCGGCGATGTGCTCCTCGAAGCCCGCGCCCCGGCGACCGGCCGGCACCCCGGTGGCCGTGAACTCCTCCGGCAGCCAGCCCTGCCCGATCCCCACGTCGAGCCGCCCGCCGGAGAGCCGGTCGAGGGTGGCGAGCCGCCGGGCCAGGATCAGCGGCGGCTGGAACAGCGCGTTGACGATGCCCGTCGCCAGCCTGATCCGGCTCGTGTGCGCCGCGGCCCAGGTCAGCGTCTCCAGGGGATCCCACACGTACGCCTCGGGCAGCCGCGCCTCGTTGCGCCAGTCGGGTCCGGCGGGGAGCAGCAGCCGCTCGGACAGGGACACGCTGTCGAACCCGAACCGCTCGGCGGCCCGCGCCACTTCGGCGATGGCCTCGGGGCCTGCGTACGGTCCGTAGCTCGGCAGGCTGAAGCCGATGCGGGGGATGTTCATCGGGAGCTCTCCTCGGTCGGGGGTGCTGCTCCGTGTATGACCGTGAGCGGCGCCGGAACTCATCGCGTGAACGCGGAGCGGCGGGACGCGGGACGATCTCGTCCGATTGCATGTTTCGGTGCGGACAATGGATCGCTGGATGTGTTCTTGACAGGAGAGTTTGCCGCAATGAGCATCGTTGTGCTTTCACCAGCCGGTGAAGGTCATCCGAACGATGGAGGGGGTTTTCGAATGTCCGCGATCGTTTCCACGCTCAAGCACACCAAGTACGTCATGGGTTCGCTGGCGGCGGTGCTCTTCACCAACTGTCCCAGCTGACGCGGCGACGGGGCGGGCGGCGACGGCCGCCCGCCCCGTCTCTTCGCTGCGTTTCAGGGGGGTCACGGTGCGCGATGTGTCGGAGGCGGGGGAGGAACTATGTTCGACGCGGGGATCCGGCAGTTCCGAATGGCGCTGGCGATGGTGCTCGGCCGCCCCATCGACGTACGGTCCGCCGAGCGGCTGGTCGAGGACGCTCTGGCGACGATCGCCGAGTTCGGCTCGCCGGGAGAGGATGTCGAGCAACTCCTGCGGGGCGCGGCCGCCGATCCGCAACTGCGTGCCGACCTGACGAACAAGGCCCTGCGCCGAACTGCGAGGCGACTGGCCGACAAGTCGCCTTTCTATGCCGAGCACTTCGAGGCCGCGGGCGTCGACCCCGCCACGCTGACCGTCGACACCATGGGCCGTGTCCCCGTCACCACGAAGACGGACCTCGTCAAGCGGCCGCGTGACTTTCTGTGCGGTGAGCCTTTCCTCGCCTCGCGCACCACCGGCACGACGGGCCGCCCCGCCGAGGTCTGGTACTCCCGTTACGAGGAGCGGCTGTGGCCTGCTCTGGTCGCTCTCTCGCAGGTCCTGCGCGGCAATGTACGCACCACGGACCTCGTCCAGTTCAACGTCAGCTCCCGCGCCACCGGCACCGCGTACGCGGAGATGCAGGTGGCCCGCATGGCCGGGGCCGCGATCCGCATGGTCGGCCTGGTGCCCCCCGCCGAGACCCTCGACCTCACCGTCGGCACCGACGCCGCCGCCCCGACCGTGATGGTCACCTACCCGAGTTATCTGGGCCAGTTGGTCGTCCTCGCGCGTGAACGGGGCCTCGGTCCCGCCGACTTCCGGCTGCGGCGCATCAACGTGGGAAGCGAAGTCCTGTCGCCGGCGCTGGCCTCGGCCGCCGAGGAGACCTTCGGCGCCCCGGTCCACGACGGTTACGGCATGACGGAGGTGACTCCGGTCGCGGGCGCGATCTGCGCGCAGCGGCATCTGCACATCGACGCCGGGATCGGCCTCGTCGAGGTGTGCGACCTGGAGACCGGGGAGCCGGCCGAGCCCGGTGCGCTCGGCACCATCGTCGCCACCCCGTTCTTCCCGTACCGGGAGTGCATGCCGCTCTTCCGCTACGACACCCGCGATCTCGTGCGGCGCCTGCCCGACGTGCCCCTCACCTGCGAGATGGCGAACGTCCCGGGCACCTCGCACATTCTCGGCAAGGCGGACCACGTGCTGAGCACCCGCGCCGGGGCCGTGATGCCGCGCGACATCATCGAGGTCCTCGACGCACTGCCGGGCGCCCGGTGGCCCATGCGCTACCGGACCGATGTCACCGACGGCCGGCTACGGCTCGAACTCGCGGCCACGTGTGCCGCGGGCAACACTCCGGCCGACATCGCCGGCCGCCTTGTCGAGGCCGGCATCGACGCGACCGTCGCCCTCACCGACGCCGAGGGGCACCAACTGCGGCGGTACCGCTGCGACTTGGTCGAGCACAGCTTTGCCGGGAGGGCCTCGTGAGCGCCGCACAGTCCGTGTTCTTCACCCTCGTCACGCTGGGCATCGCCGTGGGCGTCTCGCTCGCCGGTGTCGCGTACTTCCGGCTCGTCACCCTGCCGCGGCCGGCAGTCGGAGCCTTCAACGGCAACGACATGGTCATCATGATGGGCTTCGTCGTCGCCCTGCCGTTCCTCTACCTGGCCCTGCCCGGTGCGCTCCTGCCGCCCGTCCTCGGCCTCACCCTGGCGGGCGGCCTCGCCGTCGCCTACGGCCCCGTGGTCCGAAGCGCCCGGCTCCGGTGGCTCCTCATCGCCGCGCTCCTCGCGGCCGACTGGTTCGCCGCGCGCACCGCCGAACACGACCCGACCCATGCGCTCCCGTACTGGCTGATCAACAGCACCGTCATCATGCTGATGGCGGTCGGCGCCGCCAATCTCAACGCCCAGGGCGGTCTCCGCCTGCGGCACGTCGCCCGGTTCGCGCTCGCCCTCGCCGCGTACGACCTGTTCTTCGCCACGGCCGTGCCCATCACGCAGCGGCTCTTCGACGCCGTGCAGGGCTACGCCTTCGCGCCCTCCGCGGGCCTGCGCGTCGGAGACCTCGGCGCGGTGCTCGGCATGGGTGACCTCCTCGTGTACGCCCTCTACAGCACCGTCGCGTACAAGGCCTACGGGCGGTCCGGCCTCGCCACCGCTCTCGGTCTCGTCGCCGTGTTCGGCGCGCTGCTGCCGACCCTCACACCGGTCACGGTCGAGGCGCTCACCGGGCATCTCCCCGAGATCGTGCCCGCGCAGATCTTCTTCGGGCCCGCCGCGTTCGTCGGTCATCTGGTGCTGCGGCGGCGTGGACCCGAGCGCCGCATGGCGGACGTTCGCCCGCCCGCTCCGGCGCCCGCCTCCGTGGCCGCGTAGACCGTCGGACCTGCACGCCCGGCACCCGTCTCCCCGCTGAGGACGTCCGCCCGGGTGCTGATGAGCGCGTCGGGCCTCGTACCTGCCGACGAGACACGGAACAGGTACCTGCCCGAGCGCGAGCCAGGTATGTAACGTCTATTACATCTAGCCATCGTGAACATTGATGTGTAACTTCTGGGACGTCGGCGGAGGTGATTCCGCGCGCTTCGGACGTCCGAGAGGGAACGACGTTGATGTACATCTCTGTGCCCCGCCGCGGGGCGACTGCCGTGCTGGCCTGCACGGCTCTGGCGGTGGTCTCCGGCTGCGGCGCGAGCGGCGCCGGCGGAGCCCGGCCGGCGTCCCGGGACAAGGTCGCCGGGGTCACGGTCACGCGGGACGCGGCACTGCACGAGGCATTGCCCGAGCGGATCAGGAAGGCAGGCACCGTGCGCGTGGCCACGGACGTCCCCTACCCGCCGTTCGCGATGTTCGTCACCGAGGGGAAGAGCGAGCTGACCGGCCTGGACTACGACCTCGGCCAGGCCCTGGGCGCGAAGCTCGGCGTCAGGTTCGCCTTCACCCCCACCAAGTTCGACGGCATCGTGCCCGCCCTCCAGGCCGGCAAGTTCGACGCCGCGATGTCGGCCCTGACCGACAACAAGGAGCGGCAGAAGGTCGTCGACTTCGTCGACTACTCGCGATCCGGCTCGGGCATCCTGGTGACCGAGGGCAACCCGGCGAAGATCAGCACGCTGGACGACCTCTGCGGCAGGAAGGTCGGCGTCCAGGCGGCGACCAACCAGTACAAGCTGCTCGACGCCCACCAGGCCGACTGCCGGGCGGCCGGCCGGAAGGCGGCCGACATCCAGACCTTCCCCAAGGACTCGGACGCCCAACTCGCCCTGCGCTCAGGCAAGGTGACGGCCGAGGTCGTCACCAAACCCGCCGCCGGATGGTCGGCCATGACCGCCGACGGCGGCAAGGCCTTCGACCTGGCCGAGGACCCCAAGGCGCCGGCAGGCTACCGCGCCTCACCCAACGGCATCGCGGTCACCAGACAACTTCCGCAACTGACCGACGCGATCCGGCGGGCGCTCCAGGCCCTGATCGACGACGGCACCCTCACCAAGATCTGCGACAAGTACGGCGTCGCCTCCATCGCCGTGAAGGAAGCCACCAAGAACGCGGCGGTGGACTAGAGATGGCCACCACCACCCCCACGGGCCGGCAACGCACGGGCGAGACCCCCGCACCCGACGCCTTCGAGATCGTCCCCGTCCGCCACTGGGGTCGCTGGATCTCCGCGGTGGCCGCAGTCGCCGCGCTGGCCGGCCTCATCGGCTCGCTCGCCAAGAACGGCAACCTGCACTGGGACGTCGTCGGCCACTACCTGTTCGCCGGGCTCATCTTCGACGGTCTGGCCACCACGTTGTGGCTGACCGTCGCCGCGATGACCCTCGGCCTCGTCCTCGGCACCCTCGTGGCCGTCATGCGGCTCTCCGACGACCCGGTCCTGTACGGCCTCTCATCGCTGTTCGTCTGGGTCTTCCGCGGCACTCCGCTGCTCGTCCAGATCATCTTCTGGGGATACGCCGGAGCCCTCTACCAGCACGTGATGATCGGTATCCCGTTCACCGGCGTCACCCTCTTCCAGGCCGACACCAACACCCTGCTCACCCCGGCCGTCGCGGCCCTGCTCGCGCTCGGCCTGAACGAGGCCGCGTACGCCTCCGAGATCGTCCGCGCAGGGATCCGCTCCGTCGACGCGGGGCAGACCGAGGCGGCCCACTCGCTCGGCATGCGCCCGGCGCTCACCATGCGGCGGATCGTGCTGCCCCAGGCGATGCGGGTGATCATCCCGCCGCTGGGCAACGAGACGATCAACATGCTCAAGATGACCGCCCTGGTGTCGGTGATCGCGGCGCACGACCTGATGTCCAACATCCAGGACGTGTACGGGCAGAACTACCAGGTCATCCCCATGCTCGTGGTGGCGTCCCTCTGGTACCTGGCTCTGGTCAGCGTCCTGAGCGTTCCGCAGGCGTGGCTCGAACGCCGCTACGGGCGCGGCACGGCCCGCGGCGCCGCGGTCTCCCCACTGCGACGCCTTTGCGCCGGATCTCTTACCGCCCTGCGCAGCCGCACACAGAAGGAGGCGGGCCGTTGAACGCGCCCATGGTGCACGCCGAGGGCGTGCGCAAACACTTCGGGAAGCTCCAGGTCCTCAAAGGCATCGACCTGACGGTCGAACGCGGGCAGGTGTGCTGCCTGTTGGGGCCCTCCGGGTCCGGCAAGTCCACGTTCCTGCGGTGCATCAACCATCTGGAGAAGATCGACGGGGGCCGCCTCTCCGTCGACGGCGAACCGGTCGGCCACCGGCCGCAGGGTGCCCGCCTCCATGAATTGCGTGAGCGCGAGGTCGCCGCCCGGCGGCGCGACATCGGCATGGTGTTCCAGCGGTTCAACCTCTTCCCGCACATGACGGCTCTGGAGAACGTCATGGAGGCCCCGGTCAAGGTCGCCGGCGCGGCCAAGGACCAGGCCCGCGACGAGGCGAGGACCCTGCTGGACCAGGTGGGGCTCGCCGACCGGGAGGGCCACTACCCGGCCGAGCTCTCGGGTGGCCAGCAGCAGCGCGTGGCCATAGCCCGCGCCCTCGCGATGAAACCGAAACTGATGCTGTTCGACGAACCGACGTCGGCGCTCGACCCCGAACTCGTCGGCGACGTCCTCGACGTCATGCGCCGACTCGCGGCCGACGGCATGACCATGGTCGTCGTCACGCACGAGATCGGCTTCGCCCGCGAAGTCGGGGACCTGGCCGTCTTCATGGACGAAGGCGTCGTCGTCGAATCCGGTGATCCCCGACGGGTCCTGGCCGCACCGGAGCAGGAGCGCACCCGCGCCTTCCTCTCGAAGGTCCTGTGAGCGCCCCGCCCCGGCAGCAGCCCCTCGACGAGGCGCTGTTGGCCCTGTCCCACGCACACCGGGCGCGGTACCTCGAAGACCTGGCCGAACTCGTCGCGATCGACTCCGGCTCGTACAGCCCCGACGGCGTCAACCGGGTGGCCGACCTGGTCCGGGCCCGCCTCGAGCGTCTGGGCTTCTCGGTGGAACGCGTCCCGCTGCCGCCGGCCCACGGTCGCCGTACCGGAGATGTGCTGATCGGGCGCAGACAAGGTCGCCTCGCCGTCGCCGACGGAGGCCGCAGGCTCCTGCTCGCAGCGCACATGGACACCGTCTTCGACGACGGGGCCGCTGCCGAACGTCCCTTCTCCCTCAGCGGATCCCTCGCCCACGGACCCGGCGTCAGCGACGACAAGGGAGGCCTGGTCGCAGGACTTGCCGCCCTCGAGATCCTCGCCCGGGCCGGCGTCGAGGACTACGCGGAACTCGTCTTCCTCGCCACGCCGGACGAGGAGATCGGCTCACCCGCCAGCAGACCGGTCACCCGGCGGGCCGCCGAGGGGGCGCACTACGCCCTCGCCCTCGAATGTGCCCGCGAGAACGGCGACCTGGTCATCGCCCGGAAGGGCGTGGCCGACTTCAGGCTCACCGTCACCGGCCGCGCCGCACACGCGGGCATCGAACCCGAACGCGGAGCGAACGCCGCTCTGGCCGCCGCCCACCTCGTCATCGCGATCCAGGCGCTGAACGGCAGGTGGGAGGGCGTCACCCTCAACGTCGGCGTCGTCCGCGCGGGCAGCCGCTTCAACATCGTCTGCCCCGACGCGGAACTCCTCGTCGAGATCCGCTCGGCCACGGACAGCGGCATGCGCGAGGCCACCGCCGCCATCCGGGAGGCCGCCGCGCGGCCCGTCGTCCCCGGCACCCGCGCCACCGTCGAGGAACTCGAATCCTGCCCGCCGATGGAGGACACCGATGCCTCCCGCCGGATGCTCGACCGGGCCAAGGACATCGGCGTACGTCTGGGCCTGCACTTCGGGGCCACGGCGACGGGCGGCGTGGGGGACGCCAACACCATCGCCGGCACAGGGGTCCCGACACTGGACGGCCTGGGACCGGTCGGCGGCGCCGACCACACCCCCGAGGAGTGGCTCGACGTCGGTTCGGTCCCGGCCCGGGTCGCCCTGCTCGCCTCTCTGATCGCCGATCTCGGCGACAGCCGCAGCGACTGACGCTGCCCCAGACGCTCCCGCACCGGTTCGATCGCGCCGTTGCCCGGTGCGGGAGCACTTGTCGTGGCCCGGGGTGCGGCGACGGCCGGGACCGCGGCTCCGATGATCGGCATTAGGCTCGGCACGCGGGCCCACGCCCGCCGACGACCGAGAAAGGAACCCGCGATGGCCTCCGGCGCACTCGCCGACGTGATCCGGCACAAGCTGGGCGACCTCAGCCCGGCCGAGCGCAAGGTCGCCCGCGTACTCCTGGTCAACTACCCCTCTGCCGGCTTCGAGACCGTCGCCGTCCTCGCCGAGCGGGCGGGCGTCAGCGCCCCGACCGTCATCCGCTTCGTCGGCAGGCTCGGCTACCGCGGCTTTCCCGACTTCCAGAGCGCCCTGCGCGAGGAACTCGACGAACGCAACGCCTCGCCCCTGTCCCTGTACGAATCCGCCGACCGCGCCCGCGCCGACGAAGGGGCGGACGGCGACGCGTCCCTTCTCGGGCAGGGCAGCCGGCTGTTCAGCGGCGCCGTTGCCCAGACCCTCACCGAACTCCCGCCGCACGACCTGGAACACGCCGTCTCGCTCCTGGCCGACGGCAAGCGGCGCATCACCCTGGCAGGCGGCCGCTTCACCCATCTCCTCGCCCAGTACCTCGGGCTGCACCTCATGCAGTTGCGCGGTGACATCCGCCTCCTGCCCGCGGGCGACGTCGAGCGGACCGCGGCGCTCGGCGCGCTCACACGCCGCGACGTCCTGGTCGTCTTCGACTACCGCCGTTACGAGCAGGACAAGGTCACCATGGCCCAACTCGCCCTCGAACAGGGCGCGAAGGTCGTCCTGTTCACCGACAAATGGCTGTCCCCGGTCTCCGCGCACGCCGAGGTCGTACTGCCCAGCCTCGTCACGACACCGTCGCCGTACGACAGCTTCGTGCCCACCCTCGCCGTGATCGAGACCGTCGTCGCCGGAGTCGTCGCGGCGCTCGGCGACGACGCGCCGGCGCGCCTGCGGCACACCGAGGAGATCGCGCGGCGTATCGGTCTGCAGTGACCTGGGGCATCGGCTTGCGGTGATGCGGACCGTCGACTCGCAATGCCCTGTCGAGACATCGGATTGCCATGTACTGTTCAATCGCGCGTGGGCCCTCCCTCCTTACGGCCGGTGTTCTACGCGCGCAGACTCGACGCCCGCACCGCCTTCTCCCCACCCCTCACGGAGGTATGACGGATGCTCGGATCCAGAAGTCCCCGCCGCCGCGTCGCCTGCGCGGCCGCCGTCCTCGGGATGCTTGTCGCCGGTGTGACGGCAGGCCAGGCGGCCACCGCCGCCACCCCGGCCGCCGCCGCGACGCCCCACCGCGTGCTCTTCGACAACACCAAGGCCGAGACGGCCGGCAACGCCGACTGGATCATCGGCACCAGCCAGCCCGACCCGCTCGGCCAGGACGCGACCCCCTCCGCCGAGAACGACTGGACGGGCGCGCTCTCCGCATGGGGCGTGGGCCTCCAGAAGACCGGCGACTACGCGCTCAAGACACTGCCTTCCGGCAACACCATCACGTACGGGACCTCGTCGGCCCTGGACCTCAAGAACTTCGACACGTTCGTGCTGCCCGAGCCGAACGTGCTGCTCGGCGCGGCGGAGAAGACCGCCGTCATGAAGTTCGTCCAGAACGGCGGCGGACTCTTCCTCATCTCCGACCACACCGGCGCGGACCGCAACAACGACGGCAACGATGCGGTCGAGGTCATCAACGACCTCATGACCAACAACTCCGTCGACTCCACGGACCCGTTCGGCTTCTCCGTCGACACGCTGAGCATCAGCACCGACAACCCCAAGGCCATCACCTCCACCACCGACCCCGTCATCAACGGGTCGTTCGGCAAGGTCGGCGGCAGCATCATCCGCAGCGGCACCACGGCCACGCTCAAGCCGGGCGACAACTCCGCGGTCAAGGGCCTCGTCTACCGCACCGGATATTCAGGCAACACGGGCGCTTTCTTCGCCACCAGCACGTTCGGCAGCGGCCGCGTCGCGTTCTGGGGTGACAGCTCCCCGATCGACGACGGCACGGGCCAGTCCGGCAACACGCTCTACGACGGCTGGAACGACCCCGCCGGCACGAACGCGCCACTCGCCCTGAACGCCACCGAGTGGCTCTCCGGAGCCACCGGCAGCAGCGGCGGCGGGGGCACCTGCACCGCCGCCCAGCTCCTCGGCAACCCGGGCTTCGAGTCGGGCAGCACCACCTGGACCGCCTCCAGCGGTGTCATCACCAACGACACCGGCGAACCCGCGCGCACCGGCACCTACAAGGCATGGCTCGGCGGCTACGGCTCCGCCCACACGGACACCTTGTCGCAGGCGGTGAACATCCCGACCGGCTGCGCCGCCACCCTCAGTCTCTACCTCCACATCGACACGGCCGAGACCACCACCACTACGGCGTACGACACGCTCAAGGTGCAGGTCCTCAACAGCGGCGGCACCGTCCTTTCGACGCTCGGCACCTACTCCAACCTCAACGCGGCCCCGGGCTACGCGCTCAAGACCTTCAACCTGGGCGCCTACGCGGGGCAGTCGGTGACCGTGAAGCTGACCGGCACGGAAGGGTCCACCCTCCAGACGTCGTTCGTCGTCGACGACACGTCGGTCGGCGTCAGCTGACCGACCGCAGGTCAACCGCCAACCATCCGTACGGACAAGCGAGTTGCTGTGGCAGACTGCGTGGCCATGACGGCAGAGACATCACCCGGCCCCCGGATAGACACCAGCAAGCCCCACCCGGCCCGTGTCTACGACTATCTTCTCGGCGGCAAGGACAACTACCCCGTCGACGAGGCGGTGGGGGAGCAACTGCCGCCCGAGGCAAGGGACGGGGCGCGCCAGAACCGTGAGTTCATGCACCGCGCCGTCGCGTGGCTCGCGGCCAATGGTGTCGGCCAGTTCCTCGACATCGGTACCGGGATCCCGACCGCGCCGAACCTGCACCAGATCGTCCAGCGGATCCGCCCCGAGTCGCGCGTCGTCTACACGGACAACGACCCCATCGTGCTGCGGCACGCCGAGGCCCTGCTGGTCAGCAGCCCCGAGGGCATGACCGACTACGTCCAGGGCGATGTGCATGCGCCCCGCGAGATCCTCGACCACGCCCGCAAGCTGCTCGACTTCGACCGGCCGGTCGCGCTCTCGCTCATCGCGCTCATGCACTTCCTGCCCGGGGACCAGGAGCCGTACGACATCGTCTCCACCCTGGTGGAAGCGCTGCCCTCCGGCAGTTACCTCGTGCTGTCGCATGCGTCGTCCGACATCTTCCCGGAGCTGTCCGCGCAGGTGACGGCCGAGTACGCGAAGGGCGGGATCGAGCTCGGGTTCCGTTCGCGGGACGAGGTCGCCCGCTTCTTCGAGGGGCTCGAACTCGTGGAGCCCGGCCTCGTGACGGCGACGGAGTGGTTCCGGGACACGGACGCCCCGCGCGCGGAGAACGGCGGAATCTACGGCGCGGTGGCGCGCAAGCCGTAGGACGGATCGAGACGGACACCGGTGCAGCGTCCGGCGGGAGTGATCTCCCGGCGGGCGCTGCATTTATTGTTCGCGCATGGCAGCAAATGTGGAGAAAAAAGGGGAGTTGCTCGACACCCAGCGTGAGCGCCTCAAGGAGCGCATCTACGCCGCGATCACGATGCTCGCGGTGGTCGTGGGCCTCGCGCAGAGCCCGCACGCGGAGCACTGGACCGCTGCCGCCTATGTGACGGGCACCGCGGTCGGGCTGTGGCTGGCCACGCTGGTCGCGGACGTGCAGGCGCACCGCGTCGTGCACAAGCGGTTCCCGGGGCGCGCCGACGTGCGGCACATGCTGTACGTCAGCAGCCCTCTGCTTTCGTCCGCGGCCGGCCCGCTTGCGATGGACGCTCTGTCCGCGGCAGGCGCCCTCGACCTCGACACCGCCCTGTGGATCGCGGCCGGCGCGGGCATCGCGGGCATCGCCGCCTGGGGCTTCGAGGGCGGCCGCCGGATGGGCGGCGGGCTGCTCGCCTCCAGCCTGGCGGCCGCGGTCGACGCGGTGATCGGGGCCGGCGTGGTGGGGGTGAAGCTGCTCGCGGGGCACTGACCGCGAGCCCGCGCGGGACGGTCTGCCCGCCGGGCTGTACATCGTCGGCCGCCACCTCGACGACGCCCAAGTCCTGCGCGCCGCCGCCGCGTTCGAGCGCGTGGCGCGGTGAGCCCACCGGTGGCCGACGGGGCTCGGGGCTCAGTAGGTGTCGGGCGCGTCGAACAGGAGGCGCAGCGCCACCTCCCTGTAGTGGCGCACATGCCGGAGCGCGCACGCGGCCGCCGCCTCGGGGTCTGCCGCGGCGATCGTCTCGTACAGGCGGCGGTGTTCCTCCCATACCGACGTGGGGTCGTCGATCTGGTGGAACAGCCAGCGCAGCCGGCCCTCCAGGGGTTCGAGGGTCGCGGCGAGGAGTTCGTTGCCCGCCGTCTCGATGATGTGGTGGTGGAACGCGGTGTTGGCGCGCGACACGCGCTCGGGACGCCCGGCGAGCGTGGCCTTGCGGGCGGTCTCCAACAGCCGCTGCATCTGGCGGAGCTGAGCCTCGTCCGCGTTCTCGGCGGCCCGGCGCGCCGCCAGGACCTCAAGTGCCTCGCGCAGGTCGAAGAGGTTGGCCACGTCCTGGCGTGACAGCTCCTTGACGACGATGCGCCGCGGGGACAGGGCCTGGAGGAACCCCTCGCTCATCAGGATGCGGATGGCCTCGCGCACCGGGATGCGGGAGACGCCGAACTCCTCGGCCACGTCCCGCTCGACGAGGCGGTCGCCCGGCTTGAGTCTGCCGTCGATGATCTGGTCGCGGATCCCCTCGCAGACCTGGTCGCGAAGCCACCCCGTCCCGGTCGGGGACGTGGTGTCCCGGGTCTGGCCCTGTGTCATGTGTCCTCCCCGAAAAGTTGCTCTTACGGTATACCAAACGCTTGACGAGGCCCTGGGGTTCCCTTCATTGTTTGGTATGCCATAGCGCGGAAGTTGCACGTCAGCACGTACCCGAAGTCTGCCGAATCGAGGGTCCGCCATGTCGCAGGTCAACCCCGTACACAGCACAGATGAAAGAACCGGGGCCGACGCGGGGCCCGCCCCCGCCGCCCGGCCCACCCGCACCCGCTGGAAAGTGTTCGTCCTTCTCCTGGCCGTCGTGGCCCTCAACTACATCGACCGCGGCTCCGTCTCCGTGGCGCTGCCCCTCATCACCGAGGACCTCCACCTCTCCAAGGAGGTCACCGGCTTCGTCCTCAGCGCGTTCTTCTGGACGTACGCGCTCATGCAGATCCCCAGCGGCTGGCTCATCGACCGCTTCGGGCCCCGCTACATGGCCGGTGGCGCCTGCGTCGGATGGGGCGTCGCGACCGGACTCACCGGCGCGGCCACCGGCGTCGGCTCCCTCCTCGGGTTCCGCCTGCTCCTCGGCGCCGTAGAGGCACCGGTCATGCCCGCCGGCGGCAAACTCAACGCCAACTGGCTGCCCGCGAAGGAACGCGGCCGAGGCGCCGTCCTCATGGACGGCGGCGCACCGCTCGGCTCCGCGCTCGGCGGCATCGCCATCTCCGGACTCATCGCCTGGACCGGCAGCTGGCGCATCAGCTTCGTCGTCGCCGGTGTCCTCACCGCGGCCATCGGCTTCTTCGCCCTGTGGTTCCTGCGCGACACCCCGCGCGCCCACCGTGGCGTCAACGCGGCGGAGGCCGACTACATCGACCGCGCCCACGCCGCCGAGGACGCCGCGGCCGGCACCGACCGGCGCGCCCGCCTCCGCGCCTATCTCAGGTACCGCTCGTTCTGGGGCATGTGCCTGGGCTGGATGGGCTTCAACGGCGTCTTCTACGGCATCCTCACCTGGGGCCCGCTCTACCTCTCGGAGACCAAGGGCTTCGACATCAAGACCATCGGCTGGTCCACCCTCGCCATCTTCGGCGCGGGCTTCGTGGGCGAGCTGACCGGCGGCTGGATCTCCGACCGCTGGCAGGCCACCGGCGCCGGAGCCAACCGCGTGATGCGCACGCTGATGGGCATCGCAGGCGCCGCGGTCGTCGCCGGGCTCCTCGGCGTCGTCCTCGTACCCGACGCCCTCACCGCGGTCGCGCTGCTCTCCGGCGTGCTCTTCTTCCTGCGCTGGGCCGGCCTCTACTGGTCCCTGCCCTCGATCCTCGGCGGCCGGGCCAACGCGGGCGTCGTCGGCGCCGCCATGAACCTCTCCGGCAACATCGCCGGAATCGTCACGCCCATCGCCGTCGGATTCATCGTCGGCGGCACCGGCTCCTACACCTGGGCCCTGCTCTACTTCGTCGGCGCCGGCGTCCTGTTCACCGTCTCGTCCCTCGTCATCGACTACTCAAGGAGGCTCGCCACCCGATGACCAGTCACACGCCACCCCGCCTCGGGATGCTGACCCCGTCGTCCAACACCGCCCTGGAGCCGGAGACCTACGCCCTCCTGCACGGCACCGACGCCGCGACCGCCCACTTCGCGCGCGTCCCGGTCACCCGGATAGCCCTGGACGGGGACAGTGACGCCCAGTTCGACCCCGGCCCGATGCTGGCCGCGGCCCGACAGCTCGCCGACGCCAAGGTCGATGTCATCGCGTGGAACGGCACGTCGGGCTCCTGGCTCGGTATCGAGCGCGACCGCGCACTCGCCGCCGCGATCACCGCCGAGACCGGCATCCGCGCCACCACCTCCACGCTCGCCCTCCTCGACGCCTGCGCCGCGTACGGAGTCACCCGGCTCGGACTCGCGCTGCCCTACACCCGGGACGTGTGCGAACGGATCGTCGACACATACGCGAAGGAGGGGATCACCTGTTCCTTCGCGGAGCCCTTCGGCGAGGACGACAACGAGGCCTTCGCCCGTATCCCCGCCACCGACATCGCCCGGCAGATCGAGCAGGCCGCCGAGGAGGACACGCACGCCGTGGCCGTCCTCTGCACGAACGTGCGCGGCGCCGGAGAGGCCGAACGACTCGAAGGGGCCCTGCGCATACCGGTGTTGGACTCGGTCACCGTCACCCTCTGGAAGGCCCTCGACCTCGCGGGCGCCGCCCCCCGCCTCACCGGCCACGGCGACCTGCTGCGCTCGGGCAGCCTGCGGGCCCTGATCCAGGACACCTTGAACGGCCTCCTCGCCGCGACCGGCGCCGACCGCACCACGTTCCGCGTCGACCTGCCCGAGCTCGGCCTCCACGTCGACCTCACCGCCGGAGAGGCGCTGCGCCCCGGCGTCCGCCCGATCCGCCGCGACGCGTCGCTCGACCAGCGCAACCTGAACACCGTCGTGTGGCTCGAACAGCACCGGAAGCCGCTGATCCAGCCCCACTTCCACGAGCACCCACACCCGCCGCAGGCCCTCATCGACGTCTACGGGGTGCAGGCCCAGATGCTCGCCCCCGTAGAGACCGGCGGAGCCATGACCGGCTGGATCTCCGTCCACAGTCTGGCCGAACGCGACTGGACGCCCACCGACACCGCCGCCCTCGACGACGCCGTCACCCGTATCCGCACCGCCCTGTGACCTAGGAGCTGCCCCCATGAAGGACATCAAGATCGCCCTCGGAGTCGACGTCGACGCCGTCGCCGGCTGGCTCGGCAGTTACGGCGGCGAGGACTCCCCGAACGACATCCAGCGCGGCGTCTTCGCCGGAGAGATCGGCACCCCGCGCCTGCTCAAGCTGTTCGAACGCCACGGCATCCGCACGTCGTGGTTCATCCCCGGTCACTCGATCGAGACGTTCCCCGAGCAGACCCGCATGATCGTCGAGGCGGGCCACGAGATCGGCGCGCACGGCTACAGCCACGAGAACCCCATCGCGATGTCCCCCCAGCAGGAGGAGGACGTCCTCGCGAAGTCCGTCGAACTGATCGAGCAGTTCACCGGTCGCAGGCCCAAGGGCTACGTCGCCCCCTGGTGGGAGATGTCCGAGTCGACCGCCGCGCTGCTCCACAAGTACGGCTTCTCCTACGACCACTCGCAGAACTACCGCGACTTCACCCCGTTCTACGCCCGCGTCGGCGACTCCTGGACGAAGATCGACTACTCCGGCGAGGCGAAGGACTGGATGAAGCCCCTCATCCACGGCCACGAGGTCGACCTCGTCGAGTTCTGCGGCAACTGGTACGTGGACGACCTCCCGCCCATGATGTTCAACAAGCACTCCCACAACAGCCACGGCTATGTGTCGCCGCGCGCGCTCGAACAGGACTGGAAGGACCAGTTCGACTGGGTCCACCGCGAGCTCGACTACGCGGTCATCCCGGTGACCCTGCACCCGGACGTCTCGGGCCGCCCCCAGGTGCTGCTGATGCTGGAGCGCTTCATCGCCTACGTCTCCGCCCACGAGGGAGTCTCCTTCTGCACCCTGGAGGACGCGGCCGACGACTTCCGCCGCCGCTTCCCGTTCGAGTCCAAGGAGCGGCCTGCCGACATGCGGTGAGTTCCGCGGGGACCGAGAGTCAGAGAGAGGACCGTCGTGCGCACGGCGGTCACACAGAAGACGGACGGTCCCATCGTGGAGGGTGCACCATGACCACGTACGTGTTGATCCCTGGAGCCGGCGGCTCGGCCTGGTACTGGCACGGGGTCGGTGACGAGCTGATGCGCAGGGGGTGGGACGTCGTCTCCGTGGACCTCCCCGGAGACGACACCCGGGCGGGTCTTCCGGAGTACGTGGACACGGTTGTCGACGCGGTCGGTGACCGGACCGACCTGGTGGTCGTGGGGCAGTCCCTCGGCGGGTTCACCGCGCCGCTGGTGTGCCCCCGCCTGCCCGTGTCGCTCCTCGTACTCGTCAACGGGATGATCCCGCGGCCCGGCGAGACACCGGGGGAGTGGTGGGCCCACACCGGCCAGGAAGAGGCCCGCCGCGCGAACGACGTGCGTGAGGGCCGCGACCCCGACGCGGAGACCGACCTGGAGACGTACTTCCTGCACGACCTGTCGCAGACGCTGATCGACGCGTCGGCGGAGCACAACCAGGACGAGTCCGCGGCGGCCTTCGCCACGCCGTTCACCCTCGACGTGTGGCCGGCGGTGGAGACGCGGGTGGTGACCGGCCGCGACGACCGCTTCTTCCCCGCCGACTTCCAGCGCCGGGTGGCGGAGGACCGACTGGGCATCACCCCCGACGAGGTGCCGGGCGGCCATCTGGCGGCACTGAGTCACCCGATCGAGCTCGCCGACTGCCTTGAGGCCTACGTCAAGGAGAGCGCCTGACGTCCGCCGGGACCCCAGTGGCGTGAGCGCCCTTCCGGATGAGAGCCCGGCCGGCTCATCCGTTGGGCGCAGCGCCGCTCCACCCGCTGGGCGGATCACTCACGGTCATGCTCGCCGTAGCGTCGATGCCATGACGCAGACTCTGTACGGCCGGATCTATCTCACGGCCTACGACACCTCCGCCCACGGCCTCTACGACCGCACGAGGACGGGGTTCCTGATCCGGGCCGCCGTCCTGGCCGAGCTGGCGATCCGGGGGAACCTCGTCGGCTCCGGAGGCGACGTGTCGGTCGCGACGCCGGGACCGACCGGGGACCCGGTCCTCGACCTGACGCTCAGCCATGTCGCGCGCGACCGGCGCGGCTGGAAGTCCTGGATCAAGCACGACCGCAAGGAGACGCTGCACGCGGTCGAGGACCGGCTCGTCGCCGAGGGGGTCCTCGCGGTCGAGGAGAAGAAGTCCTTCGGCCGGTCCCGCCGTGAGGTGACGGTGCGGGACGCCTCCGCGGTCACCTCCCTCCAGGCCACGGCGGCCGGGCTGCTGCACGGCGTCGAGCCGGCCGCGCGGATCGCGCCCGCCGACGCCGCGCTGGTGGCCCTGGCCGCCGCCGGCGGCATCCGGTCGGTCGTCTCCCGATCGGATGCCCGCGCCCGCAAGGACCGCATCGCGGAATTGACGGCACGGCTCGACGCCGTGGCCCCCGGCCTGGGCAAGGCGGTCGGCGGTCTCGGCATGACGATGGTGGCGGCGCAGGGCGGGATGGGCGGTGGCTGACGGCCCTGACCCGGACGCGCTCCCCGGCGAGCGTCCTACGACTGCGGCGGCTGGTTGATCGAGAGCCGTTCCCCGGCGCGGACGATGTACTTCGCGAGATACGCCGGCCGGCCGCCGTGCTGCGCGGTCTGGGTGAGGACGAGCAGCGGGGCTCCCGGGTCTGAACGGCGCCGCGTTCGGCATCGGCGCGGGCCTCGGTATCGGCATCGTCGCCCCGTACGCCGCCCGCGCCACGGCAGGCGGCTATGCCACCGCCCTGTGGATCTCGGTCGCCATCACCGTCCTCGCCCTCGGGACCAGCCTCTGCATCGCGGTGCCCCGCACCGACCACGAGTGACACCCCGACCTCTCCGAACACCGCACCGGCCACTCCTGACACCCTGGCCTCCCCGAACCCGAACCCGCACGTGCACAAGGAAGTCGAGAACCCCATGAACAACGCACCGCAGCCGCTCTACTTCGACTGCGACACCGGCATCGACGACTCGATGGCCCTGGCCTACCTCCTGGCCTCGCCCGAGATCTCCCTCGTCGGCATCGGCACGGTCAGCGGCAACGTCGACTCGACGCAGGCCGCCCGCAACACCCTCGCGCTCCTCGAACTGGCCGGACGGCCCGAGATACCCGTCGCCGTCGGCGAGCACGACCCGCTCGCCGGCACGTTCCCCGGCGGCGTCCCCCACATCCACGGCGTGAACGGCATCGGTGACATCGAAGTGGCCGACGCCCAGGCCGCCCCCGAGGCCGAGAGCGGCCCCGAGATGATCGTCCGCCTGGCCCGCGCCCACGAGGGCCGCCTGCGGCTCCTGACCACCGGCCCCCTCACGAACATCGCGGCCGCCCTCAAGCTCGACCCCGAACTCCCGTCCCTGGTACAGGACATCACCATCATGGGCGGCGCCGGACTCGTCTCCGGGAACGTCACGCCCGTCGCCGAGGCGAACATCTACAACGACCCCGAAGCGGCCAACGCGGTCCTCGATGCGCCGTGGGACATCACCCTCGTCCCCCTCGACGTGACCCTCTCGCACACCCTCGAGGAGTCGCACCGCACGCAGCTCCTGGAGTCGGAACGTCCCATGGCGCGCGCACTCGGCGAGATGCTCGACGTCTACTTCGCCTTCTACGTCCAGACGTTCGGCCGCCCCTGCTGCGCCGCGCACGACCCGCTGGCCGCCGCCGTCGCCACCGGCGGCGTCGTGGCGAGCCTCGCCCCCCGCGTGCACGTGACCGTGGACGACACCGACGGACCCGGCCGCGGCCAGACCATCTGCGACCTGCGCGGCGCCCACCAGGGCTTCCCGGACCAGCCCGGCGCCCGCTGCCGCGTCGTCCTCGCCGCGGACACCGACGTGGCCGCCCATCTGACCGAGCGCATGCTCGCACTCTGACCAGGACGACGGGACGTGGGCCGCACCGCGCGGCTCAGGGCGTCACGGCTCGGGAGGGCCTCCGCGTCACAGGCCGTGACGCCGGCTGCCGAGTACCCGCTCGCACACCTGGCGTTCGGCCTCCGGTGAGAACCCGGAGAAGTCGGCGCGCCGCGCCTCGACGGCGGCACGGGTCTCCTCCGCCATCAGATCGGCATTGATGGCCGCGGCCGCGCGCAGTCCCGCGGCGGCCGAGCCGATGACCTGCTCGGTCAGCTCGGTGACGTTGCCCGCCGCCCACACCCCGGGAACCGCCGTCTGGCCGGTGGGACCGGCGGGGATGCGCGTGCCGATGACCATGCCGTTCATCTCCTGCTCGGACGGTTCGAGCCCCAACGAGCCGAGGAAGCCGGCGCGCGCGGTGAACCGGGGCGCGACCACCAGGGCCTGGACCGGCACGAGCGTGCCGCGCTCCAGGCGGGCTCCGGCCAGCCGGCCGTTCTCGCTCTCCAGCGCGGCCACCGTGCCGTCGACCACGCTGATCCCGCGGGCGGCGAGCTGTTCGTACTCCTCGTCGGTCGGCTCGGGCGCGGTGTGCAGGAAGAGGGTGACGCTCTTGCTCCACTGCCGCCACATCAGGGCCTGGTGCACCGCGGCCGGTCCCGTACCGAGGACGCCGACCGCCTGGTCGCGGACCTCCCAGCCGTGGCAGTAAGGGCAGTGCAGGACGTCAGAACCCCACAGTCCGGCAAGGCCCGGCACCTGCGGCAGCTCGTCCGCCAGGCCCGTCGTGACCAGGATCCGGGCGGCGCACACGGCGCCGCCGTCGTCGAGCACGACCCGGAACCCGTCGCCGTCCCGCTCGGCCGTGACGACGCGGCCCGCCACGATCTCCCCGCCGTACCGGCGGACCTCGTCGCGGCCGGTGGACACGAGCTCGCCGGGAGGTGTGCCCTCGCGGCCCAGGTAGTTGTGCACGCCGTCGGCCGGGGCGTTGCGCGGCTCGCCCGCGTCGATCACGAGGACCGACCGGCGCGCCCGCCCCAGAGTCAAGGCCCCGCTCAGCCCGGCGGCGCCACCGCCGATCACCACGACGTCGTAGCGCCGCTCGTCACGCGAAGGGTGAACGCTCATCATCGGCTCCATCTGCTTGCCCAGCTGATTGCTCATGGGATTGCCTCCGTTCGTTACCGAGCCTGCGCCGGTCCTGTCCCGGTTGACAAAGTTCTTTGCCGTAAGAGCAAAATCGAGGCATGAGCGACGACGAGTTCACCCCGGTCCTGGCCGGCGTGGGGCCTCGGCTGCGGGCCCTGCGGAACGAGCGCGGCACGACCCTGGCCCGGCTGAGCGAGCAGACCGGCATCTCGCTGAGCACCCTCTCGCGCCTGGAGTCCGGGCAGCGCAAGCCCACGCTGGAACTGCTGCTGCCGCTGGCCAAGGCCCACCATGTGGCGCTCGACGAGCTGGTCGGCGCACCCGACACGGGCGACCCGCGGATCCACCCCCGCCCCATCACCCGCAACGGCCACACCTACATCCCGCTGACCCGGCACCTGGGCGGCCTGCACGCCTACAAACAGATCATGCCGGTGCGCGAACTCGGCGAGGGGGTGCGGCCCGAGCAGAACACGCACGAGGGCTACGAGTGGCTCTACGTGCTCACCGGCCGCCTGCACCTGGCCCTTGGTGAGTACGACCTCATCCTCACGGCCGGTGAGGCCGCCGAATTCGACACACGCACCCCGCACGGCTTCGCCAACGCCGGCACGTACCCGGTCGAGTTCCTCTCCCTGTTCGGCCCCCAGGGCGAACGGCTCCACGTGCGGGCACGGCCCAGCGAGGGATGAGCTCCTACGCCGGCTTCGCGTCGTCCGCGGCGAACCGGGCGTAGTACACCAACACCGGCCGCAGGCCCCGGCGTTCGTAGAGGCGCTGCGCCCCCGTGTTCGCGGCCAGCGTGCCGATGAGCAGGTCGGTGACGCCCATGCGGTCCAGTTCGGCGTCGACCAGGTCGAGCAGGAGGGTGCCGATGCCGTGGCCGCGCTCGGCCGGCAGGACGGACAGCGTCTGGAGCTCGGCGATGCGGGTGCCGGTCACCCAGGTGTCGTCCGGGCCTTCCTCGATCTGTACGAAGGCGTACCCGACGGGCTGCCCGTCCCGTTCGGCGAGCAGCACGAACGAGCCCTCGTCGAGGATCCAGCGCCGGTAGCAGCCGCGGCGCAGCTCCCAGGAGTCCTCGTCGGGGAAGTAGGTGAACCCGGGCTGCACGGACTGGTGATGGGCGTGCAGCGCGAGCCAGAGGGGAGCGAGGCGGTCAATGAGCTCGGCCCCTCCCTTACGGACCGTGAGGTCGCCGTCGGTGTGCCGGGCCTGGCTCGTGTCCACGGACTTCTCGCCTTTCGTGTGCCGGTACGGGGCGTGCGGGACCGCCTTGCCGATGTGAGCGGTTACTACCCGTCAAATCGGCGCCGCCATAGTAAAAGACAGAAACATTCCGAGCCCTCTTGCGAGCGGACAGCAAACGCTTACATGCTGTCGCGCAGTCCGCAGTCCGCAGTCCGCAGTCCGCAGTCCGCAGTCCGCAGTCCGCAGTCCGCAGTCCGCAGTCCGCAGTCCGCAGTCCGCAGTCCGCAGTCCGCAGTCCGCAGTCCGCAGTCCGCAGTCCGCAGTCCGCAGTCCGCAGTCCGCAGTCCGACGACGAGTACGAGGAGAGACGTTGACGCTCCCCTCCCTGAAGGGAGGGGATTCTTACGGCTCGCGCCGTGAGATTTCCTGTTTCATCGCCGACTGCCCGCCCGGAGAACTCCGTTGAGGTCTTACACCAGCTCCGCAGGCTGCAACCGCCCGTCCGGCGGCCAGAAGGTTCTTCGCCGCGTTCACGTCCCGGTCATGGGTCGTGCCGCAGCTGTCGCACGTCCATGTGCGAACGTGCAGAGGCATCTTGTCCTGCAAGGCACCGCAGGTGGAGCACAGCTTGGACGAGGGGAAGAACCGGTCGACGGTGATCACCTCACGCCCGTACCAGGCGGCTTTGTACTCCAGCATGCTACGGAACTGAGACCATGCGGCATCGCTGATGGCGCGGGCCAGTTTCCGGTTCTTGACCATGTTGCGCACGGTCAGATCCTCGATCACGAGCGTTTGGTTCTCACGCACGAGACGAGTAGTGATCTTGTGGAGCGCGTCACGCCTGCGGTCGGCGATCCGCGCATGGATCCTGGCGACCTTGCGCCGGGCCTTGGCCCGGTTGGCGCCGTCGCCCTTGGCCTTCTTCGCCAGCCTGCGCTGAGCTTTCGCAAGTGCGACCCGGTCGCGCCGCTCGTGCCTCGCGTTGGCGATCTTCTCGCCCGTCGAGAGGGTCAGGAGGTGGTCGAGACCGGCATCGATGCCGACCGCGGCATCCTTGGTGGGCAGGTGCTTGACGCTGGGGTCCTCGCACAGCAGGGAGACGAACCAGCGCCCGGCCGCGTCCTGACTGACGGTCACGGTAGAGGGGCTACTGCCCTCGGGCAGGGGCCGGGACCACACCATGTTCAGCGGTTCGGACATCTTCGCGAGCCGCAACTCACCGTCCCGGAAACGGAATGCCGAGGTGGTGTACTCGGCGGACTTCCGCGACTTCTTCCGGCTCTTGAAGCGCGGATACTTGGCCCGCTTGCCGAAGAAGTGGGTGAACGCTCCTTGCAGGTGCCGCAGCGCCTGCTGGAGCGGGACCGAGGAGACCTCGTTCAGGTAGGCCAGTTCCTCGGTTTTCTTCCACGCTGTCAGCATCGCGGAGGTCTGGTTGTAGTTGACCCGCTCCTGCCGCGCCCACGCCTCGGTCCGGGCGGCGAGCGCCATGTTGTAGACCTTGCGCACGCATCCGAACGTGCGCGACAGCTCCGCTGCCTGCGCATCCGTCGGATAGAAGCGGTACTTGAACGCCCGCTTCACATGGCTCGTAGTCACGCTCACAAACTAGCGTCACCACACGTGAAGTTCCAACCTGCGGGTCAGAGCACTGTGATCCGCCCTGGCGGCGAATCCCAGCCCGCGGCACTGCTCCGCAGGAGTCCGATTCCTCTCCGCCCTGAAGGGCGGGGTATCCACGGAGGTATCCGATGAAGCCGCTACGTCTGGCCACAGCCGCCGGAGCCGCCGTACTGCTCACGTTGGGTGCGGCGGGCGAGAGTTGGGCCTCGACGCCCACCGTCCGCTGGACGACGGGCGCACCGACGCCCGTCACCGAGCTGACCCTGCCGATGTCGTTCGAGTCAGCCCCCGACGCGTCCGGCATCTACTTCGCGTACTACACGACCCTGGAGAGCGGGACCCGGCCGTACGCGGGCTTCCAGCCGAAGCCGGCCGTCGACGGAAAGCCCACCCTCCAGGCCATCTTCAGCTCCTTCAACCCCAACGCCACCACCACGGACAGCCACTGCAAGTACGGCGCCGACGGCGGCGCGGGCGTCAGCTGCGCCGTCCAATTCCCTTACACGAAGGGCACGATGTATGCCGTCAAGCTCTCACGGGTGAGCGACGACGGTACGACGCAGCTGATGAACGGTGAGGTCGTCAACACCGAGACCGGTGCCGACGTGGCGCACATCGGCAGTTTCAGGCTCCCCGTCGCGTCCGGCCGGTTCAAGTCCGCCGACCAGGGGTTCATCGAGCCGTATCTGACGGCGGGCTGCTCGCAGCAGGTGACCGTCACCTATGGCAGACCTGTCGGGACGGAGGGCGGGAACAAGTACACCGGAAACCTCCCCACCGTCACCGATCCCGCGTCCGGCAGTTGCCTGAGCAGCACGTCGTCCGACACGCCGGTCGGCCGGAAGGTCACCGTGACGGGCGACCAGTTCACGGCCGGTGGCTGAACACGCGTCGGACGGGCGGGCGTGACCCTCTATCGTGGAGGCCATGTCCGCCCCTGAACTGATCCGCATCGTCTCCCGCGACTCGCCCATGGCACTGGCCCAGGTGGAGCGCGTACGTGCCGAACTGGCCGCCCTGCACCCGGGAATCCGCACTTCGGTCGTCCCCGTCAAGACGACCGGCGACAAGTGGATGGGTGACCTGTCCGTGGTCGAGGGGAAGGGGGCGTTCACCAAGGAGGTCGACGCCGCGCTGCTCGCCGGTGAGGCCGACCTCGCGGTGCACTGCGTCAAGGATGTGCCCGCCGACCGGCCCCTGCCCGCGGGAACGGTGTTCGCCGCGTTCCTCAAGCGGGACGACATCCGGGACGCCCTCATCCATCCGGACGGCCTGACGCTCGACAAACTCCCGTCCGGTACGCGGATCGGCACCTCGTCCGTGCGCCGCATCGCCCAGGTCTCCGCCGCGTACCCGCACCTCGAGTGCGTGCCGATGCGAGGCAACGCGAACCGGCGCCTGGAGAAGCTCGCGGCGGGCGACGCCGACGCGCTCCTCCTGGCCGCCGCCGGCCTCGAACGCATCGGGCGTACGGACGTGATCACAGAGGTCCTGTCGCCCGAGGTCATGTGCCCGCCGATCGGCGCAGGGATCCTGGCTCTTCAGTGCCGTGAGGGCGACACCGACCTGATCGACACGATCTCCGGGCTCGGTGACCCCGACGCCCACCGCGAGGCGAGTGCGGAGCGCATGTTCCTCCACGTCCTCCAGGGGCACTGCAACAGCCCGATCGCCGGGTTCGCCAGGGCGGAGCGCAGCGGTGATCTGTCGCTGCGGGCCTGCGTGTTCACCCCGGACGGGAAGACCGTGCTCAACGCTCACGAGTGGGCCGGCCCTCTCGACCCCGCGACCCTCGGAACCTCGGTCGCCGTGGCCCTGCTGCGGCAGGGAGCGCGTGAGCTGATCGACTCGATCTCGCACTGAACGGCAGGCCCGTCACTGCGCGGCGAGCCACTCGCTGTACCACGCGAGGGTGCGGTCCAGGACCTCGCCGAGCGGTGTGGGGTGCACACCGAAGGCCGCTTCGAAAGCGGCGGAGTCGACGATCTGCGGCTCGGTGTGCTGGTAGAACATCTCGGCGTACTCGGCCATGAAGACCTCGTCGAAGGGGCCGAAGGGGCGGGCCTCGTCGAGGATCGTCGCGCTGAGCGGGCGTCCGACGCGCGCCTCGATCAAGCGGTGGATCTCGCGGGTGCTGACCGCCGGCGCGGTCGGCAGGTGCCATACGCGCCCGTCGCCGTCGGTCCGCTCGCCGAGCGTCGCGAGCCCCGAGGCGACATCGCCGATGTACGTGTAGCTGTGCGGCAGGTCGATGTCGCCGAGGCCGAGAACCTCGCCGCTGGTCAGCGCGCCCGGGAAGACGGTGGCGCCGAGCGAGGAGTTGATGACGCCCGGGCCGACGAAGTCCGCCGAGCGGGCGAGCGCCACCCTGACCCGGCCCTCCTGGTGGGCCGCGAGGTACTCCCCGTCGAGCTCGGCCCGCATCCGCCCCTTGCGTGACGTCGCGTTCCACGGGGTGCTCTCGGTCATCACCTCGCCTTTGGTCTCCCCGTAGGGGTAGAGGGTGTCGAGGACGACGAGCCGCGCGCCCGTCTCCTGTACGGCGCCCAGGATCGCCTTCGTGATGCGGGGCATCACCTCGACCTGGAGGTGATAGCCGACGTTGACGCAGTGGTGGACGACGTCGGCTCCCGTGACAGCGACCCGCGCGCCTTCGAGGGTGCTCACGTCGGCCGCGAACCGCTCCACCCCGTCGAGGGCGGGGCCGTCACCCTTGCGGTCGACGAGCCGCACGGCGTGGCCTCGGCCGGCCAGCTCCTGGGCGAGCGCGGTCCCTGCGGGGCCCGAGCCGAGAACGGTGTGGGATCCGTGTGCGGTGGCAGTCATGATGCTTTCCTCTCAGCGGGTGATTGTGTATTGCTTTAGTTAGAGACCGTAACTGAAGTGTTGGTGTGTGGCAAGGTCCTGGGTGGCCTGCCGTCGTTATGCTCCGGAACTGTCGTTAGGCTGAGTCACGCAGTTGATTCGTCCAGCGGTCAGCCGTCAGTAGTTCAGAGGAGCAGCCACCGTGGCCGAGGCCGCCCGGACCCCCAGGGCCCGCTACCGCGAGCAGACGCGCGCGGAGATCAAGGACATCGCCCTCGCGCAGCTCGCCGAGGGCGGCACTGCGGCCGTGGCCCTGACCCGGATCGCCAAGCAGGTCGGTCTGTCGGGCCCGGCCCTGTACCGCTACTTCGACAGCCGGGACGCGCTCCTGACCGAGCTGATCCGCGACGCGTACGCCGACCTCGCCGCCGCTGTCACCGCGGTCGCCGGGACCTGGCCCGCGAAGGCGCCCACGGCCCGCGCCCGGCTGCACGGGCTCGCGGACGCCTGCCGCTCCTGGGCGACCGAGCAGCCGCACCGCTACCTGCTGATCCAGGGCACGCCCGTGCCCGGGTACACGGCCCCGGCCGACACGCTCGACAGCGCCCGCGCCGTACTCGGCCCGTTCCTCACCGCGTTCGAGGGGGCGCGCGCCTCGGAGGCGGCTCAGTCGCTCGTCGAGGAGATGACGGCATGGGCCGGCCGGGACACCTCGGTCGCCGAGTGGGTGCAGCAGCATGCCGGCGAGTCCACGCACGGCGAGGAGGCGGGCACCGCCCTCGCCGGGGCGGTGCTCGCCTGGTCCCACCTTCATGGAGCGATCAGCCTTGAGGTGTCCGGTCAGTTCGCGGGGATGGGCCACGGTGGCGGCACGCTGCTCGCGGCCCAGATCGACATGCTGGCCGACGCGTTCGGTCTCGCCTGACGGTCAGGCGGTCTCGGCGGCCACGTACCGCCAGAAGTCGCGCATCAGCGCGGGATGGGTGGGGCCTGTCATTTCCACCTGCGTGAGCAGGATGCTGACCGCGCCCGTGGACGGGACGAGATACGCCGCCGTTCCGGTGCCGCCGACCCAGCCGTAGCGGCCCATGACGTTCCACGGATTGTCGGGCGCCACGTCGACCGAGCCGCCGAAGCCCCAGCCCTGCCCCTCCGTGAACAGGCCGCTGGCTTCGCGCTGAGCGGCCGTCAGGTGATTTGTCGTCATCTGCCGTACCGCGTCGGCCGACAGGAGACGCCTGCCGCCCGCGACCCCTTCCGCGAGCAGCATCCTGGCGAAGGCGTGCCAGTCGTCGACGGTCGAGACGAGCCCGCCCGCGCCGGACGGGAACTCGGGCAGGCTGCTCCACTGCCCGTCGGGAGCGTCCGCGAGTTCGAGGCCGCCCTCCGGGCGCGGGCGGTAGGACGTGGTGAACCGGTCGAGCTTGCCGGCCGGCACCTCGAATCCGGTGTCGGTCATCCCGAGCGGCTCGAAGACGCGCTCAGCCAGGAAGTCCGGCAGCGTGCTCCCCGTCACCCGGGAGATCAGCACTCCCTGGATGTCCGAGCACGTGTTGTACAGCCACGCCTCACCCGGCTGGTTGAGCAGCGGGATGCGGGCGAGGTGCGCCATCCACTCGTCGGGCGGCGGGACGAGCTGAGGGGAGAGGCCGTTCTTCTGCAGCCCGAACAGCGACTGCACCGCCGGCAGCGAGAAGTCGGACGGGAAGCCCCAGCCCGCGCGGAACGTCAGGAGATCGGCCACCGTGATCGGCCGGGCCGCGGGGACCACGTCGTCGACCGGAGCGTCCGGCGCAGAGACCACCACCGGTTTCGCGATCTCGGGAAGCCACTGGTCGACCGGGTCGTTCAGCGCGATCCGCCCCTCGTCGACCAGCATCATCACGGCCGCGGCGACCATGGGCTTGGTGATCGAGGCGATGCGGAAGATCGAGTCCCGGGCCATCGGAGTACTGCCTCCGAGGGCGGCCGAACCGGCGGTCTCCACCTCGACCCGGTCACCACGGGCCACCAGCGCCACCGCCCCCGGCAGCGAACCGTCGCGGACGTGCGGCGCGAAAATGTCCTGCAAGCTGGTCATCGATCCACCTTCTCGAGTGTGGGGTCGAAGGGGAGACTCCCCACGCGGCGCGGATTCATCGGCCGGGGCGCCGCCGGCTTACCCGAAAGGCGGCGGGGAGGAGGCCGGATGACCCAAGAGGCGACAGGGATGAGGCCCTGGCGGTTCATGGTCCGGTTCGGCACGGTCAGCTCATGGTCCGGTTCGGCACGGTCAGCCTCCTCGCCGACTTCGCCTACGAGGGCGCCCGTTCGGTCACCGGCCCCCTCCTCGCCTTGCTCGGCGCGTCCGCGGCCGTCGTCGGCGCCGTGACAGGAGGGGTGCTGATCGTCCTGCCGGTCCTCTCGGCTGCGGTGCCCGCGCTCGCGTTCACCGACTCCCTCGCCCCGGTCGTGCTCGGCGCTCTGGTGTGGGGTGCGGCGACCGGTGTGCAGGAGGCCACTCTGCGAGCAGTCGTGGCCGATCTCGTCGCGCCGGGCCGCAGGGGACGGCGTCTTCGCCGCGGTCGTGGGTGTGGCCGCGTTGGATGGAGATGTCGTGGAGCGCCCTGTGAGCGCCCCTCCGGCGCGGCCGTACTCCTGCCGGCCGTCACCGGCGTCAGGCTCTGCCGCCCGTGACCGCCCCGCCAACACGCCGACGTTGTCGGCCAGTTGGGGCTGAACGCCGGTCGCGGACCCCCGATCCGCGACGCGCGAGGTCCGGATTCGGCCGCACGTCTCGGCGGGCGGAGGGAGTTGCGCATAGGCTTCGCGCCATGCTGCGCCTCGTCGATGCCTGCTCGGGCCTTCCTGTCGCTCCGGTGATGCACCGGAGCGTGGTGCGCATCGGCGTGCCCGTAGCCCTCCCCGAGGGCGGCGAGGCGCTTTCCGACGTACGGGCGATGCTCGTCGCCGACGTCCTGACCCGCGTACTGGAGCTGTCCGGAACCATCGCGTACACAGGGCTGATCTGCCCGGACGGGGCCGACGCGCGGCGCGCGGCGCTCCAGGCGCGGGCCGCCGACCTCGGCATGCACCCGGCCGCCGCGCACGGGGACGAGCGGGGTGTGGAGAGCGAGCTGGGCGGTCCGTTCGCCGTCCGTGTGGGACCGAATGAGGACGCGGCGAACGGGGACGTCATCCGGCTCGCCGTCGGCGACGCCCACGCCGCCGACGGTGTCGCGGACCGAGCCGACGACCCGTTGGCCCTGCGCCTCGCGCTCCTGACCGAGCCGCGCACGGAGCCCTTGCGCCTCGCACCCGCGTCGGTGTCCGCCGCCCATCACACGCTTCTGCGGTGGCGGCACGCGGTGGCCACCTGGGCGGACAGCCCGTCCCGTCCCATGCCGGGACCCGCCCGCGACAGCATTCGCGACTGCCTCGAGGACGACCTCGACCTGCCCGGGGTGCTGCGCACGCTGCACCGCCTGGAGCACTCCGGGGACGCTCCGGCCGGAGCGCTCTTCGAGACCTTCGCCTATGTGGACCGGGTACTCGGCCTGGATCTCGTACGCGACGTCGGCAGAGGACCCGCACCTCCCCGGCCGCTGACCTAGGACCTTTCGCCGGGGCGGCGCACGACGGGCGTTCACATGTTCTTCGCGCCCGTCCTGATGGCCTCGCGGATACGCGTGTACGTGCCGCAGCGGCAGATGTTGCGGATCTCGTCGAGGTCCGCGTCGGTGATGTCGCGGCCGGCCTCCGCCGCGCGCCGGACCTTGGCGACGGCCGTCATGATCTGGCCCGGCTGGCAGTACCCGCACTGCGCGACATCGAGGTCGAGCCAGGCCTCCTGCATCGGGTGGAGGTCCTTGCCCACCGTGGCGGGCAGACCCTCGATGGTGGTGACCTCGTCCTCGGGGCCGATCTTGGACACCGGCACCGAACACGGGTTGAACGCCTTGCCGTTGATGTGCGACGTACAGGCCTGGCACACGCCGAGGCCGCAGCCGTACTTGGGTCCCGTGACGCCGAGCAGGTCGCGCAGGACCCACAGCAGCCGTACGTCGTCCTCGGCCTCGACCGTGATCTGCTCGCCGTTGAGCTTGAAGGTGTGACTGGGCATGGCGGGGCTCCTCAGAAGGCGCGGTCGAGACCGTCGGTGGGGGACTGGGGCGTGGACGGTTCGAGGGGCAGCGGGTCGAAGGAGAGGGTGGCGTGGTTGATCGGGAAGCTCGTCGGCAGGGTGCCCGTGGCGCGCGCGTAGGCACAGGCGATGGCGGCGAACGCGGGCGCGACACCCAGCTCGCCCGCCCCTGAGGGTTTGTCACCGGTGGACGGCATGACGATGACCCGCAGTTCGGGCGGGGTGTTCCACTGCCGCGTGTAGAAGTAGTGGTCCCAGCTGCCCTCCAGCGGGATGCCGTCCTTGATGTGCAGGCTGGAGGTGAGGGCCATCGCGAGCGCGTCGTTCATCCCGCCCATCATCTGGGCTTCCAGACCACGGGGGTTGATGGCGAATCCGGCGTCGACGACCATCAGGGCGCGGGTCACGCGCGGGCCGGTGACACCGTCCCTGACCTTGCGGTTCACCGTCTCGGGCCGGCAGTCGATCTCGACGAGCGAGGCGACCGCGCCGCGGTACTCCGTGTGCAGGGCGATCCCCTGTGCGACACCTGCGGGCAGCGACCTGCCCCACTCCCCGGCCTCGGCCGCCCTGTCGAGGACGGCGCGCAGCCGCTTCTCCTTGAGGAACTCGCGGCGGAAGGCGACGGGATCCTTGCCCATTTTCGCGGCCAGTTGGTCGACGACGAGCTCGCGCGCGCAAGCCACGTTGGGCGAGTAGATGTTGCGCATGCTGCCGGTGTTGAACTTCAGCGGCACCTCGTTGAGGAGCTGCGTGGTGACACCGAAGTTGTACGGCGTGGACTGGGTCAGCTGGAAGATGGTCTCGGCGAACGTGAGGTTGCCGGCCACGGGCAGCTTCGCCGCCGTCGACGTGATCATCTCTCCGAGCCCGTGCCCGAAGTCGGTCTGCGAACTGGTGTGACGCTGCTCGTAGCTGACGACGTTGCCGAGCGCGTAGGTGGCGCGCACGCGCGAGACACACATCGGATGGGTCCTGCCCTGCCGGAAGTTGTCGGTCCGTGACCACGACAGCTTGACCGGCTTGCCCATCTTCTGCGAGATCTCCGCGGCCTCGGCGGCCACGTCGTGGAAGAGATGCCGCCCGAACGAACCGCCGCCCTCCACCACATGCACCGTGACAGCCGTCTGCGGCAGCCCGAGCCGGTCGGCGATGTCGCGCTGCGCCACGATCGGAACCTTGAGGCTCGCCCAGATCTCGGCGCGGCCGGAGCGCACGTCGGCGATCGCGTTGTCCGGCTCCAGCGGGCTGTTGCTGGCGAACGCGAAGGTGAACTCGGCGTCGATCTTCTTGGTGAGGAGCGGCGGTACGACCATGGGCAGCGCCGCGGCCCTGAGCTTGGCGAGGACGGTGTCGTCCGACTCCTTGTCCACGGTGCCGGGGCCCCAGGTCACGTCGAGCGCCCGCAGCGCGTCGATGCACTGGCCGAAGGTCTCGCCGCGAACCGCGACACCGTGCTCGACGGTCGCGACATCGGTGATGCCCGGCATGTTCCTGACGGCGTCGGCGTTCGCGACGGACACCACCGTGCCGTTGACCGTGGGCGGCCTGCGCACCATCGTCGGCTTGGCGTCGGGCACGTGCAGATCCATGCCGAACTTCTTGGCGCCGGTCACGATGTCGCGTGCGTCGATACGGTTCTGCGGCGTGCCCAGGATCGTGAAGTCGGACGTGGACTTGAGGTGGGCGGAGGCGGTGACGGTGCGCGCGGTGGCGGCCGCCTCGGCGAGCGAGCCGTAGGTCGCGCTCTTCGTGGCGCCGTGCGTGATCACGCCGTCCCGCGTGGCCAGTTCGGACTCCGGTACGCCCCACTGCTCTGCGGCCGTGGCGACGAGCCGCTGCCTGGCGACGGCCGCGGCGGAGCGGACGGGGAGGTAGATGCTGCGCATCGAGTTGGAGCCGCCGGTCAGCTGGTTCATCAGGAGTTCCGGGCGTGCGTCGGCCAGGGACACCCGTACCTTCGCCAGCGGGAGGTCCATCTCCTCGGCGATCATCATGGCGACCGCCGTCGTCATGCCCTGGCCCACCTCGGCGCGCGGAACCGCGAACGACGCCGTCCCGTCGGAGTGCACCTGGACGGAGATCAGACCGGACGTGGGCGCCGCCGCCAGGGTCTGCATGTCACCGAGGTCGAAGAGCTCCTCAGGCTGCGGCACGGAAGGCACCGCGGCTTCTGCGGACTCACTGCCGGCGGCATCCAGGCCGATGCGCGCACCGACCGCCAGCGTCGGCGCGGCGAGCAGATAGGCGAGCACCCGCCGCCGTCCGGGACCGCCACGACCATCGGGTTGAGCGGGTTCACGTGGCGAACGGCTCTGTTCTGCCATGGGGTGCCTCCCGGCGCACGGATTGAGTTGATCAACCGGGGAGCCTAGGGCGCGGGAGGCGGACGGTGTATACGGTGCGGGGAAGCTCCACATGACTGCCACACACTCGCGTATGCGGGGGCAGATGAGGATCACAGCTCGCGGCTGCGAGAGGGGCGGGGCGCCGAGACCCGCCCCGCCCGGCCGGTTCAGCCCAGCGGCACGTCGAGCCGGGCCTTGCGGTGGCTGAACGTCGCGATGGAGTGCGGGCCGTGGTAGCTGCCGAGACCGCTCTCACCGACTCCGCCGAACGGCAGCTCGGGGACGCGGAGATGGGCCATCGGCAGACCGAATCCGATGCCGCCGGAGGACGTCTCGTCGGTGAGGCGGCGCCGGGTGTCCTCGCTCGCCGTGAAGCCGTAGAGAGCGAGCGGCTTGTCGCGGTCGTTGATGAACTCGATCGCCTCGTCGAGCCCGGCGACCTCGACGATGGGCAGGACGGGGCCGAAGATCTCCTCCCGCATGACCGGCTCGTCGGGCTTCACGCCGGTGAGGACGGTCGGCGCGATGTAGGTGTCGTCACGGTCGGTCTGCCCGCCGAAGGCCGTCGTCCCGGAGCCGAGCAGCGCGGACACCCGGTCGAAGTGCCGCTCGTTGACGATGCGTCCGTACGCGTCCGAGGACTGCGGGTCGGTGCCGAACATCGCCTCGACCGCCTTGGCGAGTGCGGCGGCGAGCTCGGAGGCGGTCTCCGGGTCGGTCAGCACATAGTCGGGGGCGACACATGTCTGGCCGGCGTTGCGGAACTTGGCGCCCGCGAGGCGCTCGGCGACGCGGTTCAGATCGACGTCGCGGTCCACGAACACCGGTGACTTCCCGCCCAGTTCGAGGGTGACCGGGGTGAGGTGCTCGGCGGCGGCGCGCATGACGATGCGGCCCACCATTCCGTTGCCGGTGTAGAAGATGTGGTCCCAGCGCTGGGCGAGCAGTGCGGTGGTCTCGGGGATGCCGCCCTCGACGACGGCGACGGCCTCCTTGTCGAGGTACTCGGGCACCAGGCGGGCGATGAGCGCGGAGGTGGCCGGGGTGACCTCGCTCGGCTTGAGTACGACGGTGTTGCCGGCCGCGAGCGCGCCGACGAGCGGCACCAGCAGCAGCTGCACCGGGTAGTTCCAGGGCGCGATGATCAGGACGGTGCCGAGCGGGTCGTACTGCGTTCCGGCCGCCGATCCGTCGGGCAGACCCGCCAGGGCGCCGGACGCCACGGGCCGGGGGCGCAGCCACTCGTCGAGATGGTTCAGGGTGTGGTCGATCTCCCGTACGGGGAAGTCGATTTCGGTGGCGAAGGCGTCGGCGCGCGGCTTGTGCAGATCGGCGTACAGGGCGTCCGCGATGTCGCCACGGTGCTCGGTGAACATGGCGCGCAGCCGGGTGAGCTGCTCCTTGCGCCAGGCGAGCGGCTTGGTGCGGCCACTGGCGAAGGTGGCGCGGAGGCGGGCGACAAGGTCATCGATGTCGGTCACGAGGGGTCTCCTGCGAGGGGGTGCTCGGCGGGTGTCGAGCGGGACGTCAGAGTGGGGGAAGAACGCGGCAGTGGCCTGGGGTGGGCACAGTGTGGCCGGTCAGGCGGGATGCGTCGCGGATCCGGGCGGCGCCCCGCCGGGCGTTGTCACCCGCGAGGTGCATACGGATACGGGGCTGCCGAGGAGCCCTGCGAGCAGCGCGTCCGTGGCCGGGGTGAACAACTGCCGTGCGTCGGACACCGACTCCAGGCCGACCACCAGGGCGATGCAGATGTCGGCGGCCTCGGCGGGTTCCACGGCGGCGGGGGTGCCCGCCTCCGTGAACAGGTCGGTCAGCAGCCGGCGCAGGTCCGCGGTGAACGTGTGGCAGATGTCGGCGAACAGCCGGGCCTTCGCGTCGAGGAGCTCGGCGGAGTGCGGCGAGTCCCCGGCGAGGCGCAGGACCAGGTCGAGCTTGGCTGCCAGGACACCCCGGACGCGCTCGGCGAGGGGAGAATCCTCGGCTGCCGCCCGCCGGGCCCGCCCCAGCGCCTGCGTGTGCTGACGCTCGGCGAGCCGGCGGAAGGCGTCGTCCTTGTTCCGTACGTACTGGTAGACCGCGGACCGGGACACGCCCATGGTGGAGGCGATGTCGTCCATCGTGGTGCGCCGAACGCCGTACCTGGTCAGGCAGTCGTAGGCGGCGTCGAGGACCTCGTCGAGCCGGTCGGCGCCCATCGTCAGGCCAGCTTCTCGAGCAGCTCGGCCGCGAGCGGGGCGGCGGAGGACGGGTTCTGGCCCGTGACCAGGTTGCGGTCGACGACCGTCTTCGGGGCCCACGGCTCGCCCTCCTGGAAGTCCACGCCCGCGTTGACGAGGCGGTCCTGGAGCAGCCACTTCGCCTTGTCGGCGAAGCCGGCCTGGGTCTCCTCGGCGTTGGTGAAGGCGGTCACCTTGTACCCGGCGAAGGCGTTGGAGCCGTCGCCCTTGATCGCGGCGAGCATGGCGGCCGGGGCGTGGCAGACGATGCCGAGCGGCTTGCCCGTCTCCAGGGCGAGGGTGAGGAGCCTGCCCGAGTCGGCGTCGGCGGAGAGGTCCTCCATGGGGCCGTGGCCGCCGGGGTAGAACACCGCCGCGTAGTCGTCGAGGTTCACGTCCTCCACCTTGACCGGGTGCTGGAGTTCGCTGAAGGAGGCGAGGGCCGCGGCCACCCGGTCCGCGCCCTCCTGGCCGCCGTTGAACTCGGGCGCGAGGGAGCCCTTGTCCACGGTCGGGACGACGCCACCGGGGGTGGCCACGACGACGTCGTAACCCGCGGCCTTGAAGGATTCGTACGGGGCGACGGCCTCCTCCGCCCAGAAGCCGGTCGGGTGCAGGGTGCCGTCGGCCAGCGTCCAGTAGGTGGCGCCGGTGACTACGAAAAGGATCTTCGACATGGTGAGTGCTCCGAGGGTGCGGGCCCGCGGGCCCGGAGTACGGGTTCGGATCGCGGAAAGTCTGACGCTCTGTGCTCAGATCGTCAGTGTGTGGCGACGGCACCGACCGTAGGGCGGGTCTCCCATAGGAATCCAATAGGGTGGCCAATATGAGAAATAGGGATTCGAATGGGTCTCCGGGAATAGGCCGGACGGCGCACACGGGCCCGCTGGACCTGAATCTGCTCCGCACCTTCCTCGCGGTGTACCGGTCGGGTTCCTTCACCGCGGCCGCGCGACTCCTCGGTCTGTCACAGCCGACCGTCACCACACAGATCCGTGCGCTGGAGCGGCAGCTGGACCGCGAGCTGTTCGAGCGGCTGCCGCGCGGCGTCGCTCCCGCCCCCTTCGCCGACGAGCTCGCGTCCCGCGTGGTCGACCCGCTCGACGCCCTGTCGGCCGTCGCCGGACAGGGCGGACCCGGCACCGACGCCGCGGCCGAGCCCGTCCACCTCGCGGGACCGGCCGAGATCCTGTGCCACTGCGTCCTGCCGGCGCTGGCACCACTGGTCGAGAAGGGGGTGCGGCTGCGCGTCACCACCGGGCTGACCGACCCGCTCCTGGAGGAGCTGCGCACCGGCCGGCACGACCTCGTCATCGCCACCGCCCGGCCCCGCGGCCGCAACTTGACGTCGGTGCCTCTCGCCGACGAGGAGTTCGTCCTGGTCGCCGCGCCCGCCTGGGCGGACCGTATCGGCGGCCCGGACCGGATCGCCACCGACGGGCCCGGGATGCTGCACACCGTCCCGCTCATCACGTACGCGGAGGAACTCCCGATCGTCCGCCGGTACTGGCATCACGTCTTCGGCAGACGCCTGACCTGCAAGGCCGCCGTCACCGTGCCCGACCTGCGCGGGGTCGTGTCCGCCGTAGCGGCCGGCGCCGGGTTCAGCGTGCTGCCCCGCTACCTGTGCCGCGAACTGCTCGCGGCGGGTGCTCTCGTCCTCCTCCACGACCCGGAGGACCCGCCCTTCAACACCGGTTACGTCGTCCAGCGCCCCGGAACGCCGGACAACCCGCACATCGCCCTCGTCCGCGACCAGCTCCTGGAGGCCGGCCGGGGCTGGTAGCCCTCACCGGCCTCACAGCGGCGGCGCGGCTACGCGCCCGCGGCCTCCTGCCGGATCCGCTCGAACTGCGCTCCCATGGCCTCGGAGAGGGCCTCGGCGCCGGACAGCGGGCGCACCATGACCGTGAAGTCGTCGATGAGCCCGTCCTCGTCGAGGTGGATGAAGTCGCAGCCGTTGACCTCCCGGTCGCCGACGCGGGTGACGAAGACCAGGGCGTGGTCGCGTCCGTCGGCGCTGCTGATCTCCCGTACGTAGCGGAAGTCTTCGAAGACCCGCATGACGCCCCGGAGGATCGCGGCGGTCATCGCCCTGCCGGGGTACGGGTGGAAGGCGACCGGACTGGTGAACACGACGTTCTCGGCGAGGAGGGCCTCGACGGCGTCGGGGTCGTTCGCTTCCACGGCCTTGCGGAATGCCTTCATGCGCGCGCTCCATAGTCAATTTGTTGAATAGGTGCGGCCGAGATTAATCGTGCAAGTGTTAGCGTGTCCAGATGTCTCTGAAGCACGCGGTCCTCGCGGCTCTCCTGGAGGGCGAGGCGTCCGGGTACGACCTGGCCAAGGTGTTCGACGTGGCGGTGGCCAACTTCTGGTCCGCGACCCCGCAGCAGCTCTACCGCGAACTGGAGCGCCTCGCCGGGGACGGCCTGGTCGAGGCGCGGGTCGTGCCGCAGGAACGCAGGCCGAACAAGCGGATGTTCACGCTCACCGACGCGGGACGTGCCGCCCTGGACGACTTCGCCGTCGCCCCGCCGAGGCCCACCGCCATCCGCGACGAACTCATGGTCAAGATCCAGGCTTCGGACGGCGCGGACCCGGACGCCGTACGCGCGCTCGTCGAGGAGCGCATGGGATGGGCGCGCGGCAAGCTGGCCCGCTACGAACGCCTCAGGGAGCGGCTCCTCGACGGGCGCGACGAGGACACGTACCTGCGCGACGCCGAGCGCATCGGCCCGTACCTGACGTTGATGCGCGGCCGCTCCTTCGAGGAGGAGAACCTCCGGTGGGGCGAGCGTGTCCTGGACATCCTGGCGCGTCGCACGTCACGGGCCGGCCGATCCTGAACTCCCTTACGGGGGTGGGTGGTTACTGCAGTCGCAGGTAGGTGTGCGCCGGATCGGCGGGCGCGGTGCGCGGGTTGCCGTCGACCACCACGTCGGCCCGCTCCCGGGTCCCGTCCTGGGCGAAGTGCTCGTCCTCCGCGGCCATCCACGCACGCCACTGCGGCAGCGCGTCCTCACCGTCACGGGCCAGGCCCCTGCGCAGACGCACCGTCCGACCCGTCTCGACCCACACGGCGCAGGCGAGACGGTCGGCGACGGCTCGGCGCGCCGTCGACACACCTTCGAGGACGAGGGCGTGGCCGACGGGAACCTCGTGCCACTCGGCGAGTTCGCGCCGCACCCAGTCGTAGCGCTGGAACCGGCCGGCCACCCCGCTCCCCAACGGCTGGAGCACCTGCTCCTCGAGGCGGGGCCACCAGCCCAACGGGTCGTCCCACGAGGCGAAGTCGTCCGTGTGCACGATCCGCGCGCTGCCGAGTGCCCCGGCCAGGCGCTCGGCGAACGTGCTCTTGCCCGCCCCCGACGGGCCGTCGACGGCGACGAGCCTGACCGGTCCGCACCGCGGTGGCGCCGCCCGGATGCGGGCCGCCAGTGCCGTGTACGTCTCAGGGGTGGGTTCCATGAGGGTGCACGATAGCGGTGGCTGTTCCACCCGGCGTCCGCCAAGTCTCAGGCGTTCGCCGGTGCGTCCTTCTTGCCGGCGGCGTCATCGGCGGTGGCGGGCGCCGGAAGGGCGGTGTAGAACACGGACTTGTTCTGCTTGGTGCGCTCGGCCTGACCGCGGGCGACGAGGGATTCGAGGGTGTTGCGCACGACCGTGCCGCCGGCCTTGCGCTCCGGGTGGGTCCCGGCGAGCGTCGTGGTGACCTCGGCGGCCGAACGCGGCTCGGTGCTCGTGGTGATGAGGTTCAGGACGAGTTCCCGCAGGGTGGGGGTACCGGGTGTGCGGGGCTGCGCGACGGTGGGTGCCTTCTTCGCGGTGTCCTTCTTGCCGGCCGCCTTCTTCGCGCGCTGCTTGGGTGCCGCGCTCTCACCCTTCGGCTTGCGTGCCTTGGGGAGTTCGACGGGAGGCGCCGCCTTCGGCGCGACCGGTGCCTCCTCGGCCACCGCTGCGGTGCCTTGGCCTGAGAGCGCCTCGCGCATCCCCACCAGCAGGGTGCGGTCGTGGTCCAGCGTCTGGAGCTGCTCCTGAAGCGCGGCCAACTCGGCGGCGACGCGCTCCTGTTCCTTGGCGTTGCGCTCGATGTCGGCCTCCACCTGGGCGGAGTACTGGGACTTGAGCGTGTTGCTGTCCGACATGACTGCCCGCTTCCTGTTGCTGTGGGGCTGTGTGTGTTGGTGCCGAAGGGTACTCACACCACACACACTTGTGCACGGTTCTTCGGTGCATTGCCCCTGCGCAGTGTTGATGGGATGGCACGATGTACGGCTGCGCGGGGCCATTCGAGGGGTGTCGGAAGAGGTGTGCGGAACACCAACACCCCTACGTGGGATGGCAGTTGGTCGCACCGGATGGGCATGGCACCTGCGCGATGGACGTCAGGAGTGACATTTGTACCGGTCGGGTGACGACATCTCGCTCTGCCGCGTGCCGCCCGCCGCCGGACATGCTGAGGTCAGCCGTCGAAGTGGCGGCGACGAGACCGATGGAGGTCATGGTGGCATCGCGAGTGGGAGAGCACCCTGTGCCGGAGAGAGGCACGTACGAGATCGATCCGGCGGCGTCGAGCGTGAACTTCCGTATGCGCACGGTCTTCGGGCTGTTCCCGGTGCGGGGCAGCTTCCGGATCACGCGGGGACGGATCGAGGTGGCCGGACCTGTCGAGAAGTCCACAGTGGACGTCAGGATCGGAGCGCACACGTTCGAGTCGGGTGTGGCGCGCCGCGACGAACACGTCAGGTCGGCCGACTACCTCGACGCGGCCACCCACCCCGAGATCGCGTATCGCGCTGACGGTGTCGAGGTGGGATCCAACGGGCCGGTCCTGACAGGGGAGTTGACTGTCATGGGCGTCAGCCGGCCGGTCGACGTCACCGTGGAGAGTGTGGCCGTCGAGGGCCGCAGGCTGACGGTCGTGGGGTCGGCCGTCGTCGACCGGTACGCGTTCGGTGTGACCACCGCGAAGGGCATGACCGGCCGCCGGCTGACCGTGCGCCTGGACATCAGGGCGACGCGTTGACCTGCCGCGACACCGGGTGGGGGGTCACGGAGTGTCGGCGCTGGACGGCCTGGGTGTGTGCGGCATCCCGTTGAGCAGCACCCGCAGGCCCCAGCCCAGGCGGGCCTGGCCCGGCCCGGACAGCAGTTCGTCGCCCAGCGCGGCGAGGCGCGGGTGGCTCGTGGCGGACACGTCGTGCAGCGCGGTGGTCAGGGCGTCCCAGTCGCCCTGGGCGTCCTCGTCCCGGTCGCGGGTGGACTGTTCGGCCGCGGTCGAAGTGGCGTACTGCAGAAGAGCGTCCACGCCCCACGCGGCCTGCCCGTCCGGGACACCACCCTCGGCGAGCAGCGCGAGAAGGGCTTCGAGCAGGTCGAGGTAGTGCTCGCCCGAGGGCATCGCCACGAGTGCCGACCGGGCGAGGCTCGGATGCTCGAACAGCACGGCGGTGTACGAGAACAGGATCCGCACCAGACGGTCCTGCCAGTCGCCCGCAGCGGTGGCAGGGGAGAGGTCGACCTCGCCGAGCAGCTCGTCCAGGATGGCCGCGTGCAGCTCGGCGGTGTTGCGCACGTACACGTAGAGCGAGGCCGGGCCCGTGTCGAGCTCCTGCGCAAGGCGGCGCATGGTGACGCGCTTGAGGCCTTCGTCGCGCATGATCGTGACCGCGGCCGCGACGATGCCGTCCCGGGTCAGGGCGGGCTTGGCCGGGCGCTCTCGGCGGCTGCGGGGTGCTGCGGGCTGGGGGGACACGTGCTCACCGTAACGAGCCGGGTTCGTGACGAACAAGTTCGTCACGAACCTGTTCCCACGGTCTGCGCCGCATCTCCCACCGTCTCTGCCTTCTCTCCCGCGGCTTCCGCCTCCTCGCGGAACGACGCGAACATGTCGAGCAGGCCCTGCGGTGCGTCGGGGCTGAAGATGACGTCGAGGTTGTCGGCGGAACCGGCCGCGGCGTGCTCGCTCCGGGGGAAGAGCGCCTCCTCGTAGACGGCGAGGGCCTTCTCGGTCTCGCCCGGGTGCGCCAGGATCGCGGCGGCCAGCTCGGCGCCGTCGAGCATCGCCAGGTTGGCGCCCTCGCCGGCGAACGGGGACATCAGGTGGGCGGCGTCGCCCAGCAGGGTCACCCCCGGGGCCCGGTCCCACCGGTGTCCGACGGGCAGGGCGTGGATGGGCCGCGGGACGAGAGCGCCGTCGGCGTCGCCGATGAGTCCGCGCAAGGCCTCGTCCCAGCCGTCGAAGGACGTGAGGATACGGGCCTTGGCCGCCTCGGTGTCGGCGAAGTCGATGCCGCTGGTGGTGAACCAGTCGGAGGGCACCCGCAGCGCGCAGTAGACGTGGATCCGGCCGTCGCTCTCCCGGTGGGTGAGGAAGCCCTTCTCGTCCCCGAGCGCGAACAGCGCTCCGCCGCCGACGACAGCGGCACTCTCCGGGTGAAGAGTGTCCGCGTCGTCGAGGTACGCCTCGACGAACGAGATGCCGGAGTAGGCGGGGCGGGCGTCGGAGAGCAGCGGGCGGACCTTGGACCAGGCGCCGTCGGCGCCGACGAGCAGGTCGGTGGTGAACGTCTCGCCGGACGCGAGCGTCACCTCGTGGCGGCCCCCGGTCAGCGGGCGGGCGCCGGTGACCTTGGCGCGCCAGCGGATGGTGCCCTCGGGCAGAGAGGCGAGCAGCATGTCGCGCAGATCGTGGCGGTTGACCTCCGGCCGGCCGTCGGTGCCGCCGTTGTCGGACTCCTCCATGCGGACGGTGCCGTGCTGGTCCAGGATCCGCATGGACTCGCCGCCCGGGTGGATGGCGGCCACGAACTCCTCGTGGAGACCCGCGGCGCGCAGCGCGGCCTGGCCGGACTCCACGTGCATGTCGAGCATGCCGCCCTGGGGACGGGCGGCGGCCGAGGCCTCCAGGTCGTAGACGGCCGCTTCGACGCCGCCGAGGTGCAGAACGCGCGCGAGGACGAGGCCGCCGAGACCTCCGCCGACGATCGCGATGGGGTGGTGGGTGGTGGTCATGGCGTGCTCCTTCAGGTGGAGTGGCGCCCGCCGTTCCGGGAGCCGCTCCACCAAGGTAACGAACATGTTCGTGACGAACAAGTTTCTAACGAACATGTTCGTAAAATCCCGTGACAGTCCCGGCCCGGGGGATTACGAAACGTCCCGGCCGCACCTCGCATAAGCTGCGTCGATGAGCATTCTTGATGACGCCCGCCCGGGTATGAACCCCGAGATCCGGCCGCAGGACGACCTGTTCGGCCACGTCAACGGCCACTGGCTGGACACCGAGCCGATCCCCGAGGACCGCTCGAGCTGGGGCCCCTTCGTGCAGCTCGCCGACACCGCCGAGGAGCAGGTCAAGGCGATCATCGAGGAACTCGCGGCGGGGGCCGAGTCGACCTCGGCCGACACCGGTGAGGCACGCAAGATCGCCGCGCTCTACGCCTCCTTCATGGACGAGCGGGCCATCGAGGCGCTCGGGCTCGCGCCGGCGCGCCCGCTGATCGACGAGGTCGACGCCATCGCCGACCTCCGGGGCCTCGCGACGTTCCTCGGCCGCTTCGAGCGCGTCGGCGGCTCCGGCCTCTTCGGGTCGTACGTCGACACCGACGACCGCAACTCCGACCGCTACCTCGTCAACGTCGTGCAGGGCGGCCTCGGCCTGCCGGACGAGTCGTACTACCGCGACGACAAGTTCGCCGAGATCCGCGACAAGTACGTCACCTATCTCACCGATCTTCTGACGCTCGCCGAGCACGCCGACCCCGCGGCCGCCGCGCGCACGGTTCTCGCCATCGAGACCAAGCTGGCCGCGGGCCACTGGGAGCGGGCCGAGACGCGTGACGTGCAGAAGACGTACAACCTCACCGCGCTCGACGAACTCAAGGCACTGGCGCCGGAGTTCGACTGGCACGGCTACACCGCCGGGATCGGCGGCACCGACGCGACCATCGCCGAGACCTGCGTCCGGCAGCCGTCGTACTTCGCCCATCTCTCCCAGGTCCTGACCGAGTTCCCGATCGAGCAGTGGCGCGACTGGGTGCTGGTGCGCGTGCTGCGCGCCTCGGCGCCGTACCTCTCGGACGCGTTCGTCCAGAACAACTTCGACTTCTACGGGCGCACGCTCAACGGCACCCCGGAGCTGCGCGCCCGCTGGAAGCGCGCCGTCGCGCTCGTCGAGGGCGCGATGGGCGAGGCCGTCGGCAAGGAGTACGTGGCCCGGCACTTCCCGCCGGCGTCCAAGGCGCTGATGGACGAGCTCGTCGCCAACCTCCTCGAGGCCTACCGCCAGTCGATCGCCCAGCTCGACTGGATGACCGACGAGACGAAGGAGCGGGCGTACGAGAAGCTCGCCACGTTCCGCCCCAAGATCGGCTACCCGGACAAGTTCCGCGACTACTCCAAGCTCCAGGTCGCCGCGGACGACCTGCTCGCCAACGCGCAGGCGGCCGCGGCGTTCGAGACGGACCGCGAGCTCGCCAAGATCGGCTCGCCGGTCGACCGCGACGAGTGGTTCATGCTGCCGCAGACGGTGAACGCGTACTACAACCCGGGCACCAACGAGATCTGCTTCCCCGCGGGCATCCTGCAGAAGCCGTTCTTCGCGCCCGACGCCGACCCGGCCGAGAACTACGGCGGCATCGGCTCCGTGATCGGCCACGAGATCGGCCACGGCTTCGACGACCAGGGCGCCCAGTACGACGGCGCGGGAAACCTCAACGACTGGTGGACCGCGTCCGACAAGACGTCCTTCGAGGCCAAGTCGAAGGCCCTCATCGAGCAGTACGACGGCTTCTCGCCGCGCAACCTGCCCGGCGAGTCCGTCAACGGCGCGCTCACCGTCGGCGAGAACATCGGCGACCTCGGCGGCCTGACCATCGGCCACAAGGCGTACGTCATCTCGCTCGGCGACACCCCGTCGCCGGAGCACGAGGCCACCACCGGTTCCCAGCGCCTGTTCCTCAACTGGGCCTACTGCTGGCGCACCAAGCGGCGCAAGGAGCAGGAGCAGCAGTACCTGACCATCGACCCGCACTCGCCGCCGGAGTTCCGCGCGAACATCGTGCGCAACCTCGACGAGTTCCACGACGCGTTCAACACGTCGGACAGCGACGGCCTGTGGCTCGACCCGGCGGACCGCGTGCGCATCTGGTAGCGCGCCGGTGACGCGTGGCCCGTACCTTTCTGGAAGGTACGGGCCACGGCTGTTTCATCGCGTGGTGACGCCGAAATCGGCGTGCAGCCTGCGGGCGTGGTCCACCGCCCGCACAGGTCCGGTGAGCGTCACCTTCGCGGTCAGCCGGAGGTCGGTGCTGGACGCGCCGAGCCGCAGTTCCAGCTCGCCCGGTTCGACGATCCGCCGCCCGTCCCGCCCGGTGAACGACGCGAGGTCCGCGGGCACCGTCACCCGGACCCGCGCGGCCTGCCCGGGCGCGAGTGCCAGGCGCACGAACCCGATCAGCCGCTGGACGGGCTGCACGACCGAGGCGACCGGGTCGTGCAGATAGAGCTGCGCGACCTCGGTGCCGTCACGGTCGCCCGAGTTCCTTACGGTGAAGCCGAGTTCGGCCTCGCCGTCCGTCCTGACCGTCGCGCGCTCCACGGTGAGATCGGACCAGTCGAACGACGTGTACGTCAGGCCGTGCCCGAAGCCGAACGCCGGTGTCGGGTCGATGTTCGACACCTCGTTGACCTGCCCGAGCCGCGCCGCCAGATACGTGGACGGCTGGGCCCCCGGGCCGTTCGGGATGCTGACGGGCAGCCGTCCGGACGGGGCGACCCGACCGCTGAGCACACCGGCGATGGCGGGCGTGCCCTCCTCGCCGGGGAAGAACGACTGGACGACGGCGCCCGACTCCCGTACCGCACGTCCGAGCGCGTACGGGCGTCCCGCCAGGAGTGTCAGCACGACCGGTGTGCCGGTGTCCAGGAGCGTGTTCAGGAGCTGCTCCTGCACGCCCGGCAGCGCGAGCGAGTCCGCGTCGCAGCCCTCGCCGCTGGTGCCGCGGCCGAAGAGCCCGGCGCGGTCGCCGAGCGCGAGGACGACGACGTCGGCGCCACGGGCCAGCTCCACGGCCTCGGCGAAGCCGCCGGTGCCGGTGTCGTCGATGCCGCACCCGGGCGCGGTGACGACCTCGCTGTCGGGAAACTCGGTCCTCAACGCCTCGACCAGGGTGGGCAGTTCGATCCCGGCCGGTATCTCGGGGTGCCGGGCGCCCACGTGCACCGGGAACGCGTAGCAGCCGAGAACGGCCGTCGCGGTGTCGGCGGTCGGGCCGACGACCGCGATCCTGGCGGGCCGGGTCAGGGGGAGTGTGCCGTCGTTGCGGAGCAGGACGACGGCCTGCTCGGCGACCTCCCGGGCGAGGGCGCGGCGGTCCGTGGTGTCCAGGACCACGGTTCCGCGCAGCGCCTGCGGGTCCCCGAGGTCCGCGCCGGCCAGCGCCTGCGGCACCGCGTCCCATCCGGCGTCGAGGAGGCCCAGCTGTGCCTTCTGCACGAGCACACGGCGCAGGGCGCGGTCCACGACGGCCTCGGACACCCGACCGTCCGCGACCGCGTCGAGAAGCGGCTGCCCGAACGCCTTGACGGTGGGCAGTTCCACGTCCACGCCCGCCGTCAGCGCGGCGCCGGCGGCCTCACCCCAAGTCGCGGCGACACCGTGCAGGGTCTTGAGGAACCCGACGCCGAAGTAGTCCGCCACCACGGTCCCCGTGAAGCCCCAGGTGTCCCGCAACAGCACGGTGAGCAGCTGCTCGTCGGCTGCCGACGGGACGCCGTCCGTGTCGGTGTAGGCGTGCATCACCGAGCGGGCGCCGCCCTCGCGCAGCGCCATCTCGAACGGCGGCAGCATCACATCGGCACGCTCCCTGGGCCCCATGCCGACGGGCGCGAGGTTGCGTCCCGCGCGGGAGGCGGAGTAGCCCACGAAGTGCTTCAAGGTGGCGACGATCCCCGCGGATTCAAGGCCCTGGACGTAGGCGGTGCCGAGCGTCCCGACGAGGTACGGATCCTCGCCGATGGTCTCCTCGACGCGGCCCCACCGTGCGTCGCGCACGACGTCGAGCACGGGGGCGAGGCCCTGGTGCACACCCACCGAGCGCATGTCCTGCCCGATGGCCCGGGCCATGCGCCGTACCAGCGCCGGATCGAACGTCGCGCCCCACGAGAGCGGGACGGGATAGGCGGTCGCACCCCAGGCGGCGAAGCCCGCGAGGCACTCCTCGTGGGCGACGGCCGGAATGCCGAAGCGGTTGCCCGCGGCGATGCGGCGCTGGGTGCGCAGCAGCGACAGCGCGCCGAGGGCGGGGTCGACGGGGGCGGTGCCGAAGGGCCTGGTGAGCTGCCCGAGCCCCCGCGGCAGCAGCGCCTCGAGGTCGACCGGCTCCTCCATCTCATGCTGGTACGGGGCGACTTCGCCGCCCTCGTCGGACGCCCCGACCCAGACGCCGAACAGCTGGGCGACCTTCTCCTGGAGGGTCATCTCGGCAATGAGGGCGTCGGCGCGCGTCTCGTGGTCGAGGGTCGTGTCGCGCCACAGGGGCGTGGTGGAGTCTGTCGTTACGGCCACGATGTGGGTCACTTTCCTCCCACGCCCATGAGCCCCTGGACCAGGGTGCGCCGGGCGAACAGGTAGACGAGCAGGACGGGCACCATGGACAGGACCACGGCGGCCAGCAGCCCCGGGACGTTGATGCCGTACTGGGTGCGGAAGTTGTAGAGCCCCAAGGTGATCACCTTGGTGGAGTCGGACTGGGTGAGCACCAGGGGGAACAGGAAGCCGTTCCACGCCTGGAGGGCGGAGAAGACCGCGATCGTGGCGAGCCCGCCCCGCGACAGCGGGAGTACGAGCTGACCGAACACCCGCCACGAGGAGGCGCCGTCGATGGCCATCGCCTCGTACAGGTCCGGGGTGATGTCGCGCATCACGCCGGTCAGGACCAGGGCGCACATGGGGAGCGAGAAGGCCGCGGTCGGCAGGATGACGCCGATGAGGTTGTCGTAGAGCCCCGCCTTGCTGATGACGTAGAACATCGGCACGATCACCGCCTGCGCGGGGATGGCGAGACCGAGCAGGAAGAGGCGGAAGACGGCGGTCGTGACGCGGCCGCGGCTGCGGACGATGGTGTACGACAGCGGCGGCACCACCACGAGGACGATGGCGACCACGCACACGGTCACGATCACCGTGTTGAGGAAGTACCGGCCGAAGCCGGTGGAGAAGTCGTCGACGTAGTTGTGCAGCGTGAAGTGCCGCGGCAGGCTCAGCGGACCGCTCGCGCCGTAGTCCGCGCGTGATTGTACGGACGCCGAGACCAGGACGTAGAGCGGTGCGCCGACGACGAGCAGCCAGACCACGGAGCCCAGGCCGGCCAGGTAGTTGGGGCGTTGCTTGCTCACAGGCCCTCCACCGAGCTGCGCATCTTGTCGTACCCCGAGACCCGTACGACGACGAGCGAGATGACCGTAGCGACCACCACCAGGAGCAGCGCGATGGCCGATCCCGCGCCGAAGTCGAAGCTCTTGAAGGCCTTTTGGTACATGTAGTAGGCGCTGATGGTGGTGTCCGTGCCCGGGCCGCCCTGGGTCAGGATCAGGACGGTGTCGAACGTGGTGAGGCCGCCGACGACCATCAGGATCATCGACGTGATCATGGTGTTGCGCAGTTGCGGCAGCGTGATGTGGAAGAACTGGCGCACCGTGCCCGCCCCGTCGATCTGCGCCGCCTGGTAAAGGACTTGGGGGATGGCCCGCGCCGCGCCCTGGTAGATCAGGGTGTGGAACGGGGTGAACTGCCAGGCGCCCACGAAGACGAGCACCCCGATGGCCCCGCTCTGCATACCGAGCAGATTGCCGTCGCCGAACAGCCACTTGGCCTGCGACGGCACACCGAAGTTGGGGTCGAGCAGGGTGCGCCACAGGACGGAGACCGCGGTGGCGGACAGCAGCAGCGGGACGAAGTAGATCGCGGACAGGATCGCGCGGTTGCGCTGGCGGCCTGCCGCCCAGACGCCGAGCAGGATGCTCAGCGGCGTCTGGACGAGCACGCCGAGGACGGTGATCAGCACGCTCAGCCAGAGGCTGTTGAGCATCACCGGGTCGTCGAAGAGCTTGGTCCAGTTGTCGAGCCCGGCGAACCGGGGCGCGCCCAGGCCGTTCCAGCTCGTGAACGACAGCACGGCGACCAGGACGAGCGGGACGACGGCGAACAGGACGAAGAACGCGGTGGCGGGCAGCGCCCAGGCGAAGCCCGGGCGCCCCACGCCGGCTGTGCGCCGCTGCGCGGGCCGCCGTTCGGCGACGACAGCGGCCTTGGTGACGGTGGTGGTCATCTCGGTACCAGGTCTCACGCGGTGGGCAAGGCCTGCATGGCCTTGATGAAGCCGTCGGTGTCGAGCCCGCCGTTGAAGAACTGCTGGACCGCCTGGTGCATGGGCGTCGAGGCGGACTGGGGGTAGGCCTGGTCCCACGAGAGCTGGAACGACGGGGCCTTCTTCACGAGGTCGAACTGGTACTTCGAGTACGCCGGGCTCGCGGAGGCGCCGAGGAACTTCTCCGTGTTGGTCGTGGTCGGCAGGTTGCCGATGCCCAGCTGCGCCTTCACGAACTCGTCGGAGTACTGGAGCTTCAGGAACGCGGCGACGGCCTCAGGATGCTTCGTCTTCTTCATCACGGAGTAGAAGTTGTTGGTGTTGCCGACGAGGTTGCCGGCGTCGCCCGTGCCGCCCGCGACCGTCGGGAACGAGGAGTAGCCGAGGTCCTTCTTGGCGAACGCGGGGTGGGAGTCCTGCTGGGTCGAGTACTCCCACGAACCCATGAGCTCGAAGCCGGCCTTGCCGCTGGCGAGCAGCGTGGGCGAGCCCTGGTCGGTGAACTTGACCGAGTCGTAGTTGGTGCCGAAGGCGCCCGCGTCGACGAGCTTCCTGATCATGCCCAGCGCCTTCTTGCTGCCCGCGCTCTCCCAGGCGCTCTTGTCACCGCCGAGCGCCTTCTGGAAGACCTCCGGGCCGGCGACACGGTCGTAGAGGTACTCGAACCACATCAGCGTCGGCCACTGGTCGCCGCCGCCGAGCGCGATCGGGGTGACGCCCTTGGCCTTCAGCGCCTTCACCGCGCCGAGCAGGTCGTCCCAGGTCTTGGGCGGCGTGACACCGGCGTCGGCCAGCACCTTCTTGTTGTTGAAGAGCAGCACCGGCTGCGTGCCGCGCATCGGGACGCCGTAGGGCTTGCCGTTCACCGACGCGCTGTCGAAGACCGACGGCAGGAAGCTGGACTTGAGGGCCGGGTCGTCCTTGATGAAGTCGTCGAGCGGCAGCAGGAGGTCGGCGTCGACGAAGGGCTTGATGCTGCCGCCGCCCCAGTTGAAGAAGACATCCGGGGCCTGCGGGGTGCTGATGATGGTCTGCAGCTTCTGCTGGTAGTCGGCGCCGGGGATGGTGTCCAGGACCGCCTTGACCTTCGACGTCTTGTTGAAGGTGGCGACGAGTTGTTTCTCGACCTTGTTGGCCGCGTCCCCGTACACCAGCACGTGGATCTTGTCGGAGTCCCCGCCGCCCGCCGAGTCGGAGGAGCCGCCGCCACAGGCCGACAGGGTCAGACCGAGGGCGAGCGCCACGCCTCCGGCGACAGCGCGGGAGATCCGTGCGGGTGTCTTCATCTTTGAAGCCTCTCGAAAGTGTCGGTCAAGAGAGCGAAATATGCTGGGCGGTGTGACGCTAAGGCGCGCCGAACGGGCGGTCAACCCTCGGCGGACGGGTTTCCGAAGCGTTATCGGTTCGGGCGCCTGGCGCAGGGCGGGCCTTGTGGCGAAAGGGCACGACGGGGCGGCGGTCCGGTTCGGGCCGTCGAAGAGCGCGCGGACCATGCGCGCCGACAGTTTCGAAGATCGCCGCAGGGCGTGATGGCCAATAGCCGTGGTGGCGTGGTGGCGAGGTGGAGCGAGGGCTATCGCTCGGCGGGCGCCGCCGTGCTGCTCCGCACGACGAGGCTGGTCGCCAGGTCCATGCGCAGCGTGGCGGGCTTCTTGCCCCGTGCCAGGTCGAGGGTCAGCCGTGCCGCCGCCTCGGCCATCTCGACCAGGGGCTGGCGGACGGTGGTCAGCGGCGGACCGACCCAGCGGGCCAGGGGCAGATCGTCGAAGCCCACCACGCTGACGTCGTCCGGGATCCGCAGGCCCATTTCACGGGCCGCCTCGTAGAGGCCGAGCGCCTGGAGGTCGTTGCCGGCGAACACCGCGGTCGGCCGGTCCGGCAGGCCGAGCAGTTCGAGACCGGCCGCGTGACCGGACTCGTGGTGGAAGGTCCCCTCGCGGATCAGCGCCGGGTCGAAGGCGACCCCGGCCGTCTCCAGGGCCGCCCGATAGCCGTCGATCCGGGCACGGCTGCACATCATCCCCGCCGGGCCGGCGATCACACCGATCCGGCGATGACCCAGCTCCAGCAGGTGCCGCGTGGCGGCGAGCCCGCCCTGCCAGTTCGTGGCGCCGATCGCGGGCACGTCGTCACCGGGGTCGCCCGCCGGGTCCATCACCACGAACGGGATGTCACGGCTGGTGAGCTGCGCCCGCTGAGCGGCGTCGAGCCCGGACAGGACGAGGATCACGCCGGTGGGACGGCGGGCGAGAACGCCGTCGACCCAGGACTGGCCGATGCTGAGCTGCCCGGCGTGCTCGGACAGGACCAGGCTGAGCCCCTCCTCGCGGGCCACGTTCTCGACCCCGCGGATCACCTCCATCGACCAGGAGCTGTCCAGCTCGTGGAAGACCAGTTCAAGGAGGGGGATGGCCGTGGTGTTGGCCCTGCGGCGCTGGTAGCCGTGGCGGCGGAGCAGTTCCTCGACCCGCTCGCGGGTGGCCGGAGCGACATCGGCCCGGCCGTTGAGGACCTTCGAAACAGTCGGAGCGGAGACTCCCGCCTCGCGGGCGATCTCAGCAAGCGTCGCCGTGCCGGCCCCGGAAGGCTCCTGGGACGCCGACGTCTGCTTCTTCTGCACCGTTGAGGAGTTCACGGTACGGATCGTAACTTCATGGGGGTGAGACGAGGCAAGGGGATCAACGCACCCCCAGCAGCCTTGACGCACCGGCAAGATCCTTCTAGATTTTCGCAACATGCGTCTTCAGCGTCGAAATAGTTGAACGCGAACACCCCTTGAGGACGGACATGCGGATGCCCGCGACCGATACACCACTGCGGAACTGGGCGGGAAACGTCACCTTCGGCGCTGCGCGGGTCCACCGTCCGACGTCGGAGGCCGAGCTGAGCCGGACCGTCGCCTCCGCCGAGAAGGTACGGGTCCTCGGCAGCGGACACTCCTTCAACCGCATCGCGGACACGGACGGCGACCTCGTACTCCTGGACCGGCTCGCGCGCCGGGTGCGGGTGTCCGAGGACCGCGCCACCGTGAGCGTCTCGGCCGGCATGCGGTACGCGGAGGTCGCCTCGGCGCTCCAGGCGCAGGGCCTCGCTCTCGCCAACCTGGCGTCGCTGCCGCACATCTCGGTCGCGGGATCGTGCGCCACCGGCACGCACGGTTCAGGGGACTCGCTGCGGGGTCTGGCCACCGCAGTGACCGGGATCGAGCTGATCGGCCCCGACGGCACGCGGACGACGCTGGACCGCGCCTCCGACCCGGACCGCTTCCCCGGCGCCGTGGTCAACCTGGGCGCTCTCGGTGTCGTCGTCGGCATGACACTCGCCGTGGAACCCGCCTTCGACGTCGCCCAGTGGGTGTACGACGACGTGCCGCTGGACCGCATCGCCGAGGACTTCGACACCGTGTTCGGCGCCGCGTACAGCGTCAGCGCGTTCACCGACTGGCGCGCGGAGACCGCCACCGTGTGGCTGAAGCGCCGCACCGACCGCCTGCCGACCGGCACCCCGGGCGACCGGTGGATGGGCGGCCTGCTCGCGGACGGCCCACGCCACCCGGTCCCCGGCATGCCACCGTCGTCCTGCACCGAGCAGCTGGGCGTCCCCGGGCCGTGGCACGAGCGCCTGCCCCACTTCCGCCCCGACTTCACCCCGAGCAACGGCGAGGAGCTCCAGTCCGAACTGCTCCTGCCGCGCGAGGCCGCGGCCGGCGCGATGGCGGCCCTGCGCGCGCTCGGAGACCGGATCGCCCCGGTACTCCTCGTCTCGGAGATCCGCACGGTCGCCGCGGACGAGCTGTGGCTCAGCCCGAGCCACGGCCGCGCATCTCTCGCCCTGCACTTCACCTGGGTGCGACGACCCGACGACGTGCTCCCCGTCATCAGCGCCATCGAGGAGCGGCTGCTGCCGCTCGGGGCGCGCCCCCACTGGGGCAAACTGACGACGGCTGCTCCCCGTACCGTCGCCGCGCTCTACGAACGAGCCCCCGACTTCCGGCGGCTACGACAAGAGCTGGACCCGGCAGGGAAGTTCAGCAACGCCTTCGTGACGGAACTCTTCGCCGGTCACTGAACGTGATCCCCTGCGGAGCACCGCAGGGCTGGTCCGTTCGGCGGCGCCCGGGTCGCTGCCCTCCGGCGCCGAACCTAGCGTTCCCACAGGCAGGGGGTATTTCTGTCTGGAGGGTCCACTGTGCGTTCCATAGGTCTCGCTTCCGCAGCGCTGTTCGGCGCCGCCGCGCTTCTGTCCGTGACTGCACCGGCGTCCGTGGCGGACGACGGTGGCGGCACCACCCCTACTTACGAATCCGCTGGTGGTGGTTCGACTGCGGCTGGTGAGTCTGCTGGTGGTGGTTCGACTGCGGCTGGTGAGTCTGATGGTGGCGGCACCACTCCCACTTACGAGTCCGCTGGTGGTGGTACGACCGCAGCTGGTGAGTCTGATGGTGGCGGCACCACCCCCACTTACGAATCCGCTGGTGGCGGTACGACTGCGGCTCGTGAGTCTGATGGTGGTGGTTCGACTGCCGCTGGTGAGTCTGATGGTGGCGGCACCACCCCCACTTACGAATCCGCTGGTGGTGGTTCGACTGCCGCTGGTGAGTCTGATGGTGGCGGCACCACCCCCACTTACGAATCCGCTGGTGGCGGTTCGACTGCCGCTGGTGAGTCTGATGGTGGCGGTACGACTGCCGCTGGTGAGTCTGCTGGTGGTGGTTCGACTGCCGCTGGTGAGTCTGATGGTGGCGGTACGACTGCCGCTGGTGAGTCTGATGGTGGCGGTTCGACTGCCGCTGGTGAGTCTGATGGTGGCGGTACGACTGCCGCTGGTGAGTCTGATGGTGGCGGTACGACCGCGGCTCGTGAGTCTGATGGTGGCGGCACCACCCCCGCCCGTGAGTCTGATGGTGGCGGCACCACCCCCGCCCGTGAGTCCGGCGGTGGCACTCGTCCCACCACGCCCACAGTGCCGAGGGGCGTAGAGGCTGGAGACGGCGGAAGCCTTTCCAAGCCCGACGCCGCACAGCTCCTGGCGGGCGCCGCCCTGGTGGCCGGTGCCGTGGGCGCTGGCGTGTACGCAGCCAGGCGCCGCTCCGGTTCGCAGGACTGAGACAGTCTGGTTACGACCTCCGCCGCGCCGGAGTCGCACGTTCGCGTGCCGTCCTGGCTGCCTCGCCCACCGACCCGTGGTGCACCGGGCCGTGCCCGGGCAGCAGCATGTCGCCCGCGAGGTTCTCGAACACGTCCAGGGAGTCGCGGGTGCGATCGCGGTCCCTGTCGAACATGGAGGGCAGGAGCTGAGGTCCCCGCATGCGAGAGATCGGGTGGCCGGTGACCAGGCCGTCGCCGGAGATGACGATGCCCGCGCCCGGGAGGTGGTAGGCGCAGTGGCCCGCGGTGTGCCCGGGGGTGTGGACGGGGACGGGGCGGCCCGGCAGGTCGAGGGCGCCCTCAGTGGGGAACGGCTGGGCCCGGTCGACGCGGGCGTCTGTCGTCCCGCCGGAGCGCAGGGCGTGGACGGCCCAGGGCAGGACACCCGGGCGCCAGCCGTTGCGCAGGATCCGGCCGAGCGAGACCTGGTGCAAGAACTCGCGCCGGGCGTGCGGAACTTCGGCCTCGTGCGCGTACACCGGTGCGTCGAAGGTGCGGCTGAGGTAATCGGCGGACCCGAGGTGATCGTTGTGCGCGTGGGTGAGCAGGATCGCCGTAACCGCCTCGGGGGAGTGGCCCGCCGCGTCCAGTGAGTCCAGGACCTGCTGCCGGTCGCCGGGATAGCCGCAGTCGATGAGAGTGACGGCGTCGCCCTCGCTCAGGATCACCCAGTTCGTGTTACTGCCGTGGACCAGATGAACGCCGTTGGCGGCGTGGACGAGGGTGTCTTCGCGCATGACGGACCGCATCTCTTGAGATATGCCGCTGGTGGGCGGGGGCCGGGGCCGGGGGAGCGTGGGGTGGCGGGGGTACCGCAGTGACCGGTCTGCGACTGCGGTCGCAGGCAGGGTAGTTGATCGCCTGCCCGCCCGGATGCCTTCGACGAGGAGTCGCGCCGATATCGCGCCGATACGTGCCGGATCCCTTGACAGTCATCCGATGAATTTATAGCTTCCGTGGCCAGAAGCTCCTCAATTGAGCCGACTACCTCGCAAACGTTGGATGTTCGGTCCGTAGATCGATGGTCAATCCCGACCTGCCCAACCTGCCCAACCTGCTCACCCAGCCCGATCTGCCCGGCCTCAGGAGTCCCCGTGCGTTCTGTCCCTGGTTTCCGCAAGAGCCGAAGATCCCCGCTTCCCGGTCTGCTCGCCGCGGCGGTGGGTGTGACGCTGGGCTTCGGCGCCGCGACCGCGCCCACCGCGTCGGCGGCCGCGGGTGGCGTCAAGGCCGTCACCCTCCACGTGGCGCCCACCGGCAGCGATCGCGCCAACGGCTCGGCGGCCAGGCCGTTCCGCACGGTCGAGCGCGCTCAGCGAGCCGCCCGCAAGGAGGCGCGCAAGCACCGGGCGAGACCCGTCGACGTCGTGGTGCACGCCGGTACCTACCGCCTGGACCGCACCCTGACGTTCGGCCCCCAAGACTCCGGCACGGACCGCGCCCCGGTCCGCTACCTCGCGGCACCCGGTGAACGCGTCGTCATCAGCGGCGGCCGTTCGCTGCGGCCGGACTGGAACTCGTACAACGACACCATCAAGGTGGCCGACATAGGCGCCGGGCTCGACTTCGACGGCCTCTTCCTCGACGAGGAACGCCAGATTCTCGCCCGCTACCCCAACTACGATCCCAAGACGGCGATCCTGGGCGGCTACGCGGCCGACGCCATCTCGGCCCAGCGTGCCGCCCGCTGGAAGAACCCCACCACCGCACTCGTACGAGGCCTGCACCAGGGCGAGTGGGGCGGCAACTCCTACCGGGTCACCGGCCTGAAGGCCGACGGCACTCCCCAGCTCGACTGGGTGGGCGACAACAACCGCGGCAGCGGCCTGCACACCACGTACCGCATGGTGGAGAACGTCTTCGAGGAACTCGACGCCCCCGGTGAGTGGTTCTACGACAAAGCGGCCGGCAAGCTCTACTTCTTCCCTCCGAAGGGCGCCGATCTCGCCTCGGCGCACATCGAGACCGCCGAACTCGACGAACTCATCAGGGTGCAGGGCGGCGGACCGGACGACGTCGTGCACGATCTGAGCTTCTCGGGCTTCGCGTTCGCCCGTACCCACCGCACCCTCTTCGACCAGCCGTACGAGAAGCTCCAGCTCGGTGACTGGGCGATCGCGCGCGCCGCGGCGGTCCACCTCAAGAACACCGAGAACGTGGCCGTGCGCGACTCGCTCTTCGACCAGGTCGGCGGCAACGCCCTCTTCGTCGACGGCTACAACCGCGAAGACACCGTCTCCGGCAACGAGTTCAGCCACTCGGGCGCCTCCGACGTCGCCGTGGTGGGCAACCGCGACGCCGTGCGCGAGCCGTCCACGTGGGACAGCATGCGCAAGACCCTCACGGACACCACCCCCGGTCCGAAGTCCGAGAACTACCCGCGCGACATCCGCGTCAGCGACAACTACATGCACGACAACGGGCAGTTCGAGAAGCAGACCTCCGGCGTGCAGATCTCGATGAGCCGGCGCGTCACCGTCGACGGCAACACGCTCCACGACGGGCCGCGCGCCTGCGTCGACATCAACGACGGCACCTGGGGCGGGCACGTCATCGAGAACAACGACATCTTCAACTGCGTCAAGGAGACCTCCGACCACGGGCCGATCAACTCCTGGGGCCGCGACAGGTTCTGGCCGCTGACCGCCGACGACGCGACGAAGAAGTCGTACGCGAAGCTCGACGCGATGGACACCACCGTCATCCGGCACAACCGGATCCGCCACTCCTCGCACTGGGACATCGACCTCGACGACGGCAGCTCGAACTACCTCATCGAGGACAACCTCCTCCTCAACGGCGGGGTGAAGCTCCGCGAGGGCTTCCACCGGACCGTGCGCAACAACATCTTCGTCAACGGCGGCGCCCACTTCCACGTCTGGTACGCGGACAGCGGCGACACGGTGGAGAAGAACATCTTCGTCACCGGCACCCCGTACAGCCTGATCCAGGCCGACATGGCAAAGAGCAGGCCGACCGTCGACAACAACCTGTTCTGGAACAACGGCAGGCCGGTCACCGGTGTGACCGACGCGTGGCGCGCCCTCGGCCTCGACACGCACTCGGTGACGGCCGACCCCAAGTTCACCGGGGCCTCGCCCTTCACCGACCCGAAGAAGCTCGACTACACGCTCCAGGCGGACTCCCCGGCCCGCACCCTCGGCTTCCGCCCCTTCGCGATGGACGGCTTCGGAAAGGCCGGCAGCCCCACGCCGCCCCCGCTCGAGTGGGTCGACGACACCCCGACCGACACGCTCGACGCCTTCCCGGAGCCGCTGCTCGGGGCGTCGGCGACGCGCATCTACTCGGACGCGGTCAAGTCGGCGACAGGACTGACCGACTACGACGGACTGCATCTGCCCACCGTCCCCACCGAGTCGGAGGCGTACCGGCAGGGCCTGCGCACGAACGACGTCATCCGGGAGATCGGCGGCAAGAAGGTCACCGGCCGCGACAGCTTCTGGAGCGTCTACAACCGCTCAGCACCAGGCGTCGACGTCCCGCTGACGATCTGGCGCAACCAGGCGGTCGTCCAACTGACCGTCCATAAGCCCGAGTCGGGCGAGCAGATCAACAACACGTCCGGGGTCGTGTACGCCGGTTCGGGCTGGGACTGGAAGAACGCGTCTCGCGGCGGCGCGGGCGGCTGGGCCGACGACGTGCACGCCACGCAGAACAGGGGCGACTCCTTCGAGCTCACCTTCAACGGCACGGCGATCGACGTCATCACCCAGATCAACAGCGACGAGGGGCAGGTCGACCTCTACGTGGACGGGCAGCCGGTGGGCACGATCGACAACTCGAGCCCCACGCGGCAGCATCAGCAGACCGTGTTCAGCAAGTTGGGCCTGACGCCGGGCGAGCACACCATCAAGGGTGTGATGAAGACGGGCAGTTATCTGATCGTGGACAGCTTCAAGGTCCGCTAGGCCCGTCGGAGTCCGCCCTGCGGCCAGGGCCTCGGGCGGGAGCCGCGTCCTCGTCGAGCAGAGGGAACAGCCGCGCGACGGCCGCGACCGCCACGGTGTCCGCCGGGCGCGTCGCGGCCGCGTCGTGACGCGCCTGGAACTCTGTCATCAACTGGCGGATGGATGCGGTGAGTTGGGTCACCTCGTCGGGGCTGAGGCGCAGCACTGCGCTGAACGACTCGTCGTGACGCCACGCCGCCGGTGCCTGTTCCAGGTGAGCGAGGCGGTGCCGGTAGCTCTCGTCCTCCAGGCTGTGGGTCAACGCGGTGAACTCCACTGCGCCGGCCTGGTCCGGCAGGTGGTCGGACTCCCAGCGCAACTGCCACGGACGCGCCCGTCCGTCCATGGGCGGCGCCTCCTCGATGAGGCCGTAGCGCGCGAGCTGGCGCAGATGGAACGAGCAGAGGCCGGAGCTGTGGCCGAGCCGGGCGGCGGCCTCGGTGGACGTCACGGTGCCGACCTCGGCGAGCAGGTCGAGGAGCGCGATCCGGACCGGGTGGTCGGGCAGGGGCCGGCGCGTCGCTCCGTGCGGCGGGATCCACGGGCCGGGGCCTGGGGCGGAGCTGGGACCGTGGCCGGTGGACGGTGCGGGCCGTTCCTTGTCGCTCATTTTGCAAAGAGTGCTACTTTGCAAAGCAGTTGGTCAAGTCGGTCAAGTCCGCCGAGCCGGACCGGGACGCGCTCCGGCCCGGTCCTCCTTCGGCCTGCTCTGGAGGCGTCAACGCCCATGGCTGTCCCGTTCAGTGACGGAACATCACGCGATCTCCGGATGAGAGTGCAGGGTGTCCCCGTGGACTCGTTCCCTGTGCTCCCGCCGGAGGTCGCGCGCGGAACGGTGCGCCGCATCACGGTCGTGGGGGAGGATGTTCTGCACCGCCGCTGCCGCGAGGTGACAGAGTTCGAAACCCCCGAACTCGCCCACCTCGTCGACGACATGTTCGCGACGAACGCGGTCGCGGACGGCGCGGCCATCGCCGCCAACCAGATCGATGTGGACCTCCAGCTGTTCGTGTGGGACATCACGGACGACTGGGGCGTACGCCACGTCGGACACATCGCCAACCCCGTCCTCGACGAACTGCCCGCCGCACAACGCGTCCTGGCCGAGGAATCGGAGGGATGCCTGTCCGTCCCCGGCCCCTACAAACTCGTACCCCGACCGGACCACGCAGTCGTCCGAGGGCGTGACAAGGACGGCAATCTGCTGGTGATCGAGGGCCGCGGATACTTCGCGCGCTGCCTGCAACACGAGACGGACCACCTCTACGGCCGTACGTATCTGGACCGGCTCGCCCGGCGCGAACGGAAGGCGGCGCTGGATGAGATGGAGGCAATGAAGGGTGACGTGTTCGCCCGGCGCGCGGCCCGCGCGGCCGAGCTGGGCAAGTGAGCCCAGCCTGATCCAGACGAAGGACCCTAGGATCGCGGCCATGGCGATGTTCGTACACCTGACCCCCCAGGCCAACGCGGCGCGCATCAGGCGGGCGGGTATCCGGGCCGTCAGCCGGCACCGCGACGGCGGGCGTGGCGTGTACTGCTTCCCCGTGCTCGCGTCGTACGCGCTCACGCACCAGTGGCTGCGGGAGCTGGCACGGCACGGTGGGCCACGCGGGCTTGTCGCCGTCCAGGTGCGGCTGCCGGACGACGAGCCGGTCACGGTGGGCCGGTACAACCGCGACCCGCTGGCGACGACGGCCGGCGACGCGGTGCGCCGGCTGGCCGCGATGGACGACCCGCGCGGGTGGGAGGTGTTCCTCCCCCGGGCGGTCACCAAGCGGGAGGTGCAGCGCGTCCGAGCCGTCCGTCAGGTGACCGGATGGCGCTACTTCCCCAACGCGCACGGCGTCGTGCCGTGCACCTGCGCGGGCTGCCGGGTGCGCGGCGAGTACGGGTCCCGGCGGCTGCGTGAGCGCAGGCCGCACCCCGACGACGGCCCGCCGCCCCCGGCGCCGGTCCTGCTGCGACGGGTCGAGGCGGCCGGAGAGCCGGGCGACGCCACCGCGCTGTGCGAGGCGCTGCGCTGGTTCGGGCTGCGCCGGCGGGGTCCGGTCGCACGCCTGTCGCGGCTGGTCGACCACCCTGAGCCGGCGGTGCGCGAGGCCCTCGCCGACGCGGTCGCCGGCTGGTCGACACCGGGGGTCGACGCACTCCTCGAACGCCTCGCGGCCGACACGGATCCCGACGTACGGGAGCTGGCGGCGGCCGTCGTCGAACGGCGGGAGGAGAGGCGTACGCCTCGCTGAGTGGTGGTGGGAACACCAGGCGTGGCACGCTCTCCCTTACGCGGCGTCGCGCCCGTCAGGATGGGCGTCATGAACCCACGCATCACCTTGATCACCGGAGCGACCCAGGGGCTGGGCCGTGGCATCGCCCTCGACCTCGCCGCGCGCGGCGAGACCCTCCTCCTGCACGGCCGTGACGCGGGCCGGCTCGAAGCGGTCGCCGCGGAGGCGCGGGCGGCCGCACCGGACACCACCGTCCGTACGTACCTCGCCGACCTCTCGGACCTCGACCAGGTGCGCGCCATGGCGGACCGGATCCGCGACGCCGAACCCCGTCTCGACGTGCTGGTCAACAACGCGGTCGCCGGTGGCGGCGCGGAGCCGCTGCGGCGGGAGCTGAGCGCGCAGGGGCATGAACTGCGGTTCGCCGTCAACCACTTGGCCCCGTACGCCCTGATCCGCGGCCTGCTTCCCTTGCTCAAGGCCTCCGCGCCCGCCCGCGTCGTCAACGTCGCCTCCCTCGGGCAGGAGCGCATCGATTTCGACGACGTCATGCTGGAGCGGGACTACGAAGGGCTGCGGGCGTACTGCCGCAGCAAGCTCGCCCTGATCATGGCGACGTTCGAGCTGGGCGCGGAACTCGAAGGCACGGGTGTCACGGTCAACGCCCTGCACCCGGCGCATCTCATGGACACGGAGGGAGTGCGCGCGCACGGCCTCACCCCGGTGACGGGAATCGACGAGGGGGTACGGCCGACGGTGCGGCTGATCACGGACCCGGAGCTCGGGTCCACCACAGGCCGGTACTTCGACCGCTTCACGGACACCCGCGCCCACGAACAGGCCTACGACAAGGAGGCCCGTCGGTGCCTGATGGCCCTGACGGACGAGCTGACCGGGTACGGCCCGGCGGCACCGTGAACCGGACGCCGATGTCCCGGGGCGGCGGGTCCGTCGGACACCGGCCGTCCCGGGACACCGTCCCCTCCTACTGGGTGGTTACGTGGACGTAGTCGACGACGAGCTGCTGGGGGAAGCTCGTGCTGCCGTCGGGGTCGCCCGGCCAGTAGCCGCCGACCGCGAGGTTGAGGATCAGGAAGAACGGCTTGTTGAACGCCCACTGGTTGCCGCCGACGTCGGCGGGCGTTCGGGTCTGGTAGACGTTGCCGTCGACCGACCACTTGACGGAGTTCGGGGCCCAGTCGACGGCGAACGTGTGGAATCCGTCCGCGAAGGCCTGCCCGCCGGGCAGCGTGTAGGCCGCGCCGATGCCGCCCGAGCCCGAGTATCCGGGGCCGTGCAGCGTGCCGTGGACCGTGCTGGGTTCGAAGCCGACGTTCTCCATGACGTCGATCTCGCCGCTGGCCGGCCAGCCGACGCTGCCGATGTCGTCCCCGAGCATCCAGAACGCGGGCCACATGCCCTGCCCGCGCGGCACCTTCATCCGGGCCTCGACATGACCATAGGCCTGGGTGAACTTGCCCGAGGTGTTGAGGCGGGCCGAGGTGTACTCGCAACGCCCGTACCAGCACTGGTAGTTGTTCGGGTTCTCCTTGCGGGCCGTGATGACCAGGTTGCCCTGGCCGTCCAGCGCGGCGTTGCTGTTGCCCGCGGTGTAGTACTGCCGCTCATGGTTGTTGACGTTGTCGCCGGTCTCGATCTGCCACTTGCCGCCGTCGACGGCAGAGCCCGCGGCGCCGTTGAAATCATCGGTGAACGTGGCCGCGGCGGCGGCTTTCGCGGGACTGTCGAGGGGCGCCGGGGCGGCGGACGCGCTGCTGGGCATCGCCGCCAGGCTCGCGGCGCAGCAGGCCAGGGAGGCGGCGTACAGGGAGGCGCGGCGGCGCCAGGATGAGCGCACGGTCATCACATCGCTTCACGTGGGGGGTCGTGTGGGGGGTCGCGTGCATGACAAAGAAGCAAGCGAAGCATCCGGAAGTGAACGCCGACGACGGCCACTTGAGGCACTTCCTTCACTTCTTGATTTAAAGGAGTGGCCACCGTGGCGTCAAGGAGTTGGCATGTACCAAGTGACGGGAGCGGCGCGGCGGCGCGTTCGAGCGTCGATGCCGGCCGCGGGAAGCGGGCGGGCCCTCACGCGTGCGGCAGCCCGCTGACGTCGAGCGGTACCGCCCCCACGTGGTAGCCGCGCTCGTCGAGCAGGTGACTGTTGTGCTTTATCGGCCACAGGGCCACCGCCCGGTCGGCGACGGTCAGCCCGGGCACTCGCTCGGCCAGGCGCACCTCGAAGCGCTGGGCGTCGTCGAGCGAGCGGACCCAGGCGACGAGTTTGAGATTGTGGCGGGCGATCACCGCGGCGCACAGACGCACCTCGCGCATGCCGGTGACCAGCGCGGACACGGCCCGCAGGTCCGCGGGCGCGACCTTGCCCCAGAGAATTACCGACACCGGCCACTCCGACAGAGGGCGCGCCACCTCGCAGCGCGTCTGCACCATGCCCGCCGCGAAGAGGCGGCCCGTCCGGCGGCGGACGGTGTCGGGGCTCGCCTCGCAGACGTCCGCGAGAGAGCGGTACGTGGCGCGGCCGTCGACCGACAGTGCGGCCATGAGGCGGTGGTCGAGGGCGGTGAGCGGGAACACGGGCACGTCAGGGCCGGGCGCCCCCTCGGCCGCGAGGCGGGCGATCTGGCCCCCGCCGAGCGCGCGCAGACGCCAGCGGCTCCCCTCGGTGTAGACGGTGCTGGCCAGTTGGGTGCGGGTGGTGACGATGCCGTCCATCTTGCCGAGCCGGTGGGTCACCCAGCGAGTGAGCGCGACCGGGTCCGGCGCCATCACGGTCAGGAGCAGGTCACGGTCGCCGCTGACGTGCGTGACGGCGGACACGTGCCGCTCGGCGGAGAGTTCGCGGGCGACCGGCAGCAGGCTCCCGTTGGCGCAGTCGACCTCGACGAAAGCCAGGCAGCCCTGGCCCGACGCCGCCAGGACCGGTGCGGGGTGACAGCTGATCCAGGCCGCCCCCCTGTCGGTGAGCCGGTTCCAGCGCCGGGCGACCGTCACCGCGTCCATGCCGAGGGCGGCGCCGATCCGGGCCCAGCCGGCGCGCGGCGCGATCTGGAGCGCGTGCACCAGTGCCTGATCCGCATGGTCCAGCGCATGCACGTAATCCTGCGTCATCACGCTGCTCCTGCGTCTTTCCTGGGAGTTTCAGCCCTGAAATGCCTCATGGCATCAGTCTGGCCTCGTTACCGCCGGCACCGTACCAGGAGGTTCATCCAGCATGTCGACCACGGAACGAGCCAAGGAACTTCAGCCCGAACTGGCCGGGCTGCGGCGCTCCCTGCACCGTGAACCCGAGCTCGGACTCCAGCTGCCCCGCACCCAGGAGAAGGTCCTCGCGGCCCTCGACGGCCTCCCGCTGGACATCACCCTCGGCAAGAACCTCAGCTCCGTGACGGCGGTCCTGCGCGGCGGGCATCCGGGCGGCGCCGTCCTGCTCCGCGGCGACATGGACGCCCTGCCCGTCGCCGAGAAGACGGGGGTGGACTACGCCTCGCGGACCCCGGGCGCCATGCACGCCTGCGGCCACGACCTGCACACGGCCGGGCTCGTCGGCGCGGCCACCCTTCTCGCCGAGCGCCGTGAACACCTGTGCGGCGACGTGGTGTTCATGTTCCAGCCCGGCGAAGAGGGTCACAACGGCGCGGGCGCGATGATCGAGGAGGGCGTCCTCGACGCGGCCGGGAAGCCCCTCGACGCGGCCTACGCGCTGCACGTCGCCGCCAACCGGGTCCCCGGCGGCCTGATCGCCTCCCGTCCCGGCACCATCACCTCCGCCTCCGACGTGCTGCGAGTGACGGTGCGTGGCAAGGGAGGGCACGGCGCGACCCCGCACAGCGCCAAGGACCCGGTCCCCGTCGCCTGCGAGATCGTCACCGCCCTGCAGAACTGGGTGACCCGCCGCTTCGACATCTTCGACCCGGTGGTCGTCACTGTGGGCAGCTTCCACGCCGGTACGAAGCAGAACGTCATTCCTGAGACGGCCGAGTTCGAGGCCACGGTGCGCAGTTACTCCGAGGCCAACCACGAGCGCCTCATCGAGGGACTGCCCCGGCTGGTCCGCGGGATCGCGGACGCGCACGGCATCGACGCGGAGGTCCACTACGACGTGGCCTATCCGGTCACCGTCAACGAACCCGGTGAGACCGCCTTCGCCCTCGACACAGCCCGCGACCTGTTCGGTGCCGACCAGGCCTGGCAGGCCCCGCACCCCGCGAACGGCTCGGAGGACTTCGCGTTCGTCCTCCAGCGCACCCCCGGCGCGATGCTCCTCGTCGGTGCTGCCCCTGAGGGTGTGGACCTGGACGAGGCTCCGATGAACCACTCACCGCACGCCGTCTTCGACGACCGGGTCCTGTACCGCCAGGCCGCGCTCCTCACCGAACTCGCCGAGCGCCGCCTCGCCGCGGGCGCGGCGGCATGACGGCGCCGGGGAAGCCCGACGGCTGCCCCACTGCGCGAACCACCTCGCCCCCTCCCCAGGCCAAGGTCGCCGCCGTGGTAGGTCTGCTCGTCGCCTTCGAGCTGGTCAGCGGACTGCTGCAGGGCGCCGCACCGCCGCTGATCCCGGAGGTCGAGAAGTGGCAGCACCTCAGCACCGCCCAGGCCCAGTGGTTCACGACGGTCCAGTTCTTCGCGGCCGCCGTCAGCGTCCCGGCCTTCGGCCGCCTCGGTGACCTCTACGGCCACCGGCGCCTTGTCCGCGTGGCGCTCGGCTGTGTCGCCGTGGGCACCGTCCTGGTCGCCCTCGCGCCGAACCTGCCGGTCCTGCTGCTCGGCCGGGCACTCATGGGCCCGTTGGCCGCGCTGCTGCCGCTGGAGATCGGCCTGGTGCGTGACCGCCTCGACGTGGACGGCGGCCGCCGCGCCGTCGGGCTCCTGGTCGGGGCGCTCACCCTCGGGTCACTCCTCGGCCATGCGCTGGTGGGGCCGCTCCTCTCGGCCGTCGGCGGCCTGCGCCCCACGCTCGCCGTCCTCGCGGCCCTGGCGGTCGGGTGCCTTGTCGTGTCCTTCCTCGCCATCCCCGAGTCGGCCGTCCAGGCGACCGGCCGCATGGACTGGGCGGGTGCCGTTCTCCTCGCGGTCGCCCTGGTGACGCTGCTCGGCACGATCTCGCGCGGCACGGCCTGGGGGTGGCTCTCCCCGCGCACACTCGCCGCCGTGGCGCTGTCCTGCGCTCTGCTGTGGTGGTGGGCCCGCGTCCAACTGTCCCGCCCGCACGCCCTGGTGGACCTCCGGGCGGTGGCCCGTCGCCGAGCGGCTCCCTACTACGCCTCCGGGTTCGTGCTCGGCGTGGTGATGATGGGAGGACAGGGGGTGGCCGTCAGCTTCCTCGCGGCGTCGCCGGGCGACGAGGGCTACGGATTCGGCCTTGTCACCTGGCAGATCAGTGTCTGGGGCGCGATCCCGCACGTCATGGCCTTCCTGGGCTCAATGCTGTGCGCGGGGATCGCTGCGCGAATCGGGTACGCGCGCACGCTCCTCGGCGCGTTCGCCCTGATCGCCGTCGGCAACGCCGGCCTGATGGCCGCCCACTCCACACTGCCGCTGTTCGCGGTGGCGTACGGGGCGGTGGGCATCGGCATGGGGCTCGCCCTCGGCGGCCTGCCGTCGGTCGTGGTGGAGGGCAGCACCTCCGACCGCACGGCGAGCGCCGCCGCCGTCTACAACAACCTCAAGACACTCGGGGGCAGTGTCGCCGGGGCGGTGTTCGCGGCGGTCCTCGCCACGCTGGTCGTCGGGACGACGGACACACCGACACTCACCGCGTATCTGACCGTATGGGGCCTGGGGATCGCCGTGAGCGTCCTGGCGGCGGGCGCGCAGTTGCTCGTGCGCCGCAGCGCCTGGCAACGGGCGAGCGCTGTCGAGGGGGCCGGCCGCCCAGCCAATTGACAACCCCCTCCCGGTTCCGCCAGGAGGATCTCGGTCCCCGCCACGACGGCGGGGACCGAGGCCTGTGCGGGTACGTGACATCCCGTCACCGGGCGACGTCAGGCGCACGCGAACGACCCCACGGCCGTGAGGGCCTGTGGGGTCGTCCGGTCCGGCCGGCGCTCCGGCGCCGGGGTGGCTCGGTCAGGTGAGGAACGCCAGGCCCTTGGCGATGCCGTTCTTCTGGATCTCGGAGGTGCCGGTCAGGACCCGGAACATACGGACCTTGCGGAAGAGGTACTCCACCTCGTTGCCCTGCGTGAGGCCTTCCTTGCCGTGGATCTGTACGGCCTCGTCCAGGATCCGGAAGGCGGACTCCGCGACGAAGAGCTTGCACATGAAGGCTTCGGTCCGCACGTCGGCCCCGCTGTCCAGGGCAGCCAGGGCGGCGTACGTCATCGAGCGTGCGGCGTAGAACTCCGTGGCCATGTCGGCGACTTTGTGCTGGATGGACTGGAGCGCGAGGAGGGGCTGTCCGCCCGCGACCTTGCGGTGGCGGGTGCGGTCGAGTGTGAGGTCGAGGGCGCGCCGGGTGGCGCCGAGCACGGTCGGGCAGTGCAGGAGCCGGTTCGTGGTGACACGGCCCAGGGCGATGCGCATGCCCTCGCCCTCCTGGCCCAGGAGGTTGGCCGCGGGTACGAAGCAGTCCTGCAGGACGATGTCGCTCTCGATGTGCTCCCCCGACATGGGCGTGGCGCCGTCCAGGACGCGGCAGCCGGGGCTGTCCAGGTCGATGAGGAAGGCGGAGAAGGACGGCTTCGTGTCCCCGTCCCCGCCCCCGTCAGCCATGCGGGCCACCACGATCGCGAAGTCCGCGAAGGGCCCGGCGGAGCTGAACACCTTGTGCCCGGTGATGCGGTAGCCGTCGCCGTCGCGGACGGCCGTGGTGCGCATGGAGCGTACGTCGGAGCCGGCGTCCGCCTCGGTGAGCGAGAAGCAGCAGGCGCGCTCTCCCCGGACCAACGGCAGCAGGTACTTGTCGAGTTGGTGTTCGGTGGCGTGCCGCAGGATGTCGCCGGCACGCAGCGGACCGCCCATGTCACCGAGCACGCAGTGGCCGAGGACGCGCCCGGAGGCACCTATCTCCTCCTTCAGTGCCGCGAGTTCGGTGTACGAGAGGGCCTGGCCGCCGAACTCCTCGGGGAGGTGGATGCCGTAGAAGCCGAGTTCGCGGCTGCGCCGCCAGACGGCTTCGAGGTCGGCGCGGGTCAGCCGGGACGTGTGGGTGATGCCGCGCTCGCGTTCGTAGTCGGCGAGTTCGCCGTCAAGGTGGTCGCGGAGTGTGGCGACGAGGTCGGCGAGGCGCGGCTCGTCGTAGGTGGGGCGCAGGGAGAACGTCATGTGCGGGTTCCTCGTTCAGGTCGTTCGGGGTCAGTTCACGCGGCGGGCCGAGCCGGCCCAGAACGGTTCGCGCACGGCCTTGCGGTCGAGCTTTCCGTTGCGGTTGTGGGGGAGTTCGGCCACGAAGTCCACGGAGCGGGGCTTCTTGAGCCGGTCGAGGCGCTGTGCGCAGAACGCGGTGACCTCGTCCGCGGTGAGGCTGTGGCCGGGGCGGGTGACGACGACGGCCTTGACCGCCTCACCCCACTTCTCGTCCGGAACGCCCACGACGCAGGCCTCCTGGACGGCGGGGTGCTCGTAGAGGGCTGCTTCGACCTCGGTGCAGTAGATGTTGAACCCGCCCGAAATGATCATGTCCTTCTTGCGGTCGACGAGGAACAGATAGCCGTCCTCGCGCATCCACGCCAGATCGCCGGTGTGTACCCAGCCGTCGCGGAAGGTCTCGGCGGACAGCTGGGGCTCGTTCCAGTACGCGTGTACGCAGTCGGGTCCGCGCACGATGACCTCGCCCACCTCGCGCGGCGGGAGCTCGTGGCCCGCGTCGTCCACGATCCGGATCTCGGTGTCGAACATGGCGCGCCCGCAGGACTGCAGGAGTTCGGGGTCCTCGGCGACGGCGCGTGCCGTCTCCGCGCTGCTCAGACCGGCGACCACGCTGGTGGTCTCGCCGAGGCCGTAGCCCTGGGCGACGACCGGGCCGAACAGGGCGACCGCGTCCCGCAGCCGTTGGGGTGAGATCGGCGCGCCGCCGACGCGGACACTGGTGAGTGAGGAGAGATCACGCTCGGCGGCCCCGGGGTGGGCGAGGACCATGTTCAGCATGGCCGGCACGAGGAACGTCGCGGTGATGCGCTCCTTCTCCACGGTGTCCAGGAAGGCGTCGGCGCTCCAGGTGGGCAGGACGTACGTCGTCGACCCCCCGAAGACCCCGGCGAGCAGCCCCATGCCGGTGGCGTGGGTGATGGGACCGCACGCGAGGTATCGGGTGGTGGGCCGTGGCCGTGACTCGTCGTTCATCAACTGCTTGCGCATGTTGGCCAGGCGGTTGCCGGCGGTCTGGACTGCCGCCTTGAGCGCGCCGGTGGAACCGGACGTGAAGTTGAGGACGCATGCGTCGCCCTCGGAGACGTCGACGCGGACCGGTTCGGTGCTGCCTTCGGCGAGCAGGTCCCGATAGCGGACGACCGCGCGGGATTCGGGGGTGTCGACGACCGGGGGTGTGCCCTCGTGGGCCGGGGCGTCCTCCAGCTGGACCGGAACGCAGCCGGTGCCCGCCGCGGCGATCGCCGCCAGCGCGTCCTCGCGGTGTGCGGCGTCGAAGACCAGGACGCGTACGGGCGCGTACCGCAGGATGTGCTCGATCTCGCCGCGGCCGAGCCGGGCGTTGATCGGTGCCCGGGTCAACCCCGCCTTGTAGAGGGCGAATTCGACCTCCACGAGCTCACCCCTGTTCCAGGCGAGTGAGGCGACCGCGTCACCGGGACGCAGCCCGCGCGCGACGAGGGCGGACGCCAGACGGTTTGTCTCGCTGTCGAGGTGTGTGTGGGTCCAGGTGCGTTCGCCGCAGACGAGGGCCGTCCCGTCCGGCCAGTAGCGGGCGCTGCGGGAGAGATAGGTGCCGAGGTTCATCGACGTACTCCAGAGCCAGAAGATTTACACTCTGATCACTCTGATCAATAGCCGACAGCTTGTTCAATAACGCATGGACTGTCAAGGCTCTCCTAGACTGGGGCGCGACGACTGGGGCCTGCGTGAAGGCCGGCCCGGCAACCGTGGAAGGCAGCGATGGCTGAGGACAGAAGGACCAGGCGTACGCGGCGGGCCCTGGCGGACGCGTTGGTGGAACTCGTCCTGGAGCGCGGCTTCAGCGCGCTGAGCGTGGAGGACATCACGGAGCGGGCCGACGTCGCCCGCGCCACCTTCTACAGCCACTTCAAGGACAAGGACGCCTTGTTCGCGCGGGTGACCGCCGACCTCCTCGACGAACTCGGCCGGCGCCTCGCCCCGTCCGTCGCCGGGAGCGCCGTGGGCTTCACGGGGAAGCCCCTCCTGGAGATGCTCCGGCACGCCCGCGACGAGCGTGACCTGTACCGGATCGTGCTGCGCGGGGAGGGTGACGGCAAGCCTCTCCAGATGTTCACGGACGTGTGCGCCGCGAACACCGAGCAGGAGTTCCGTGCCCGCGCCGAGCGCAACGACGTGAAGCCGCGCATCGATTCGGAACTGCTCGCCCGCGTCTGGGTCGGGGAGCAGGTCGCCGTCCTGCGGTGGTGGGCCGAGAGCGAGACGCCCCCCGCCCCCGCCGAGGAGGTCGTACGGATGCTGCTCGACCTCGCCCTGCGCGGCCGTTACTGGGCGAGCGGGTTCGACGCGCCCGAGTGACCCCGGCGCCGCACGGCGCACCCCGCGCGAGACGCTCACCGGCCCCGCCGCCTCCCGAGGCGGCGGGGCCGACTGCTGCCCTGGAGGCGGCGTTTCTCTCCTTTTCTTCCCTGCTCCTCCCTCTTGAGTGGCGACGGCACCTGACCTACATTGCTGATCTCATCGCAAGATATTGAACAATCTGTCCTGTATTGAAGAGCCGCCCACGGGAAGAGCCCGCATGTCCGTGCCAGAGGTGCTGTCCATCGTCCTGCTCGTCTCCGCGTTCGGCCTCGCGATGTGGCGCGACGTCAACGTGGGTCTCGTCGTGCTGCCCGCGGCGTTCGTGATGTCGGTGATCGCCGACATCCCCAAGGAGGAAGTGCTCGCCGGGTTCCCCGCGGACCTCGTCGTCCTGATCCTCGGTGTGATGTACATGTTCGGCCACGCCCAGCGCAGCGGGGCCATCGACCGCCTCGTCCATCTCATGGTCGGTCTGTCCCGAGGACGCGACTGGTTCCTGCCCTGGAGCATGTTCCTGGTCGCGGCGGCTCTGAGTGCCATCGGGACGCTGCCCAGTGCGACGGTCGCCGTCGTGCTCCCGATGGCGATGCGCATCGCCCGTACCAGGGGGATCGACCCCGTCCTCATGGCCGTCGTGGCGTGCGGCGGAGCCGGTGTCGGAGGGTTCTCGCCGCTGTCGCCGTGGGGTGCGCTCGTCAAGGAACTCGCCGGGAAGCTCGATGTTGCCTACTCGCCCGCGATGCTGTTCGCCGGGCTCGCGGCGCTCAATCTGGTCCTGGCGCTGATCGCCTTCTTCGCCCTGGGCGGTGTGCGGCTGGTGCGTGACTCCCGGGTGCGCAGGGTCACCGCGCAAGAGGGCGAGGTGCCGGTCCTGCGAGGCGCCGCGCCGGCCACCCCGTACGAGACCGGGTCGCTGATCGGCCTGGGCGTGTCCGTGATCGCGGTACTGGGTTTCGGGGTGTCCGTGAGTTTCGTGGCGTTCCTGACCGGCCTCATCCTCCAGCTGGTCTTCCGGCCCGACACGCGGCGTGTGGTCGCCGAACTCCCTTGGTCCGTCGTTCTGTTGACCAGCGGAATCATGGTGTACGTCGGCGTGTTGGAGCGGACGGGCACGCTCAAGGCACTCTCGGGACACCTCGGAGGCATCGACAGCACCCTCCTGGCGGTGCTCGCCGTCTCCTACCTCGCGGCGCTCTTCGCGACGGTCGAGTCCTCCACGGTCGCCGTGCTCGGCGTAGTCGTCCCGCTGGCCGCCGCGGTGCTGCCACACGCGGACCGGTCGCAGTTCACCGTGTTGCTGATCGCCGTGTGCGCCACGATCGGTGCAGTGGCGATCAGTCCCCTCCACCTGGGCGGCGGCCTGATTCTCGCCAACATCGAGGAGGCGGACACGCCGCGCGTCTTCCGACGGCTGATGGCCTGGTCCGTCGGCGCGGCGCTGGTACTGCCCCCGGCCCTTCTCGTCCTTCCGCTGGCGACGGGCCTGTGACCCGACGCCGGCGCGTCACATCCCCAGCCCTCCACCAAGGAGCCGCAAAATCATGGCAGTTGAAAAGCAGGACCCGGAAACGGCCGAGCAGTTCGAGCCCGTCAGTGATGCGCACGGCGGACCGCCGGACTGGTCCTTCCTGACCGGCAAGCGCGTGCTCGACCTGTCGCGGCTGCTGCCGGGCCCGTACGCCACCTCGATGCTCGCCGACGTGGGCGCGGACGTCATCAAGATCGAGGAACCCGACGGCGGGGATCCCGCGCGTGCGGCGCCGGCGCTGTTCGAGGCGCTCAACCGCAACAAGCGCTCCGTCACCCTCGACCTCCGAGACGACACGCACCGGGCCGAGTTCCTGCGCCTCGTCGGCACTGCCGACGCGGTGGTGGAGAGCTTCCGCCCCGGCGTCCTCGACCGGCTCGGCCTCTCCTATCCCGTCCTGCGCGAGGCGAACCCGATCGTCCTGTGCTCCCTCAGCGGATACGGCCAGACGGGACCGTACGCGAACAAGCCCGGCCACGAACTGAACTTCCTCGGCCTGTCCGGGTTCTTCGCCGTCCCCGGGCGCATCGACGGGGAGATCACCCGGCCGGGCGTGCGGGTGGGTGACATGGCGGGCGCGATGCAGGCGGCGTTCGCACTGACCGTGGCGCTCGCGGGCGCGGCCGCCACGGGACAGGGGCAGCACATCGACGTCTCCCTCACCGAATCGATCGCCGGCTGGTGCGCCCTGTTCGCGCTGCCCCTGGCCGATGCCGGGGATCCGCTGAAGAGCGGGCTCGTCCAAGGCGACAACGACGTCTTCCGCACGGCCGACGGACGCCTGCTCTCGCTCGCCACGTTCGAGGACAAGTTCTGGCGGGAGCTCCGCACCGCGCTGGGTGCGGAGTTCCCGGGCCTGGACACGGACGCGTACGACCGTCGGCCCGCTCGTACGGCCGCCAAGGAGAAGGTTCGCGATCTGCTGACCGCGGTGTTCGCCACCCACGACTACGCGTGGTGGGAGCGCACGCTGACCGAGATCGGCGCGCCTTGGGCACCCGTGTTCACCGAGGCCCAACAGCTCCTCGACGACCCGCATCTGACGGCAAGAAACCTGTTCTCCCGGGCCTCCGGTCCTGCGCCGCAGACGCGCTTTCCGGTCCGCTTCGGATCCGGCCTGAACACCTTCCGCACGCCGGCGCCCGAACTGGGCGCGCACACAAGGGAGGTGATGGGAGCGATGCCCGCCGCCCCGATCACCGCGGCTTCGGCGCCACGGCCTCCAGCGCGTCGACAGAGCCGGACATGACCGTGCGCACGTGCTCGGTGAGGTGCTCGAAGGGCCAGTCCCACCACGCGAGGGCGAGCAGGCGCTCGACGTCCTCGTCGGAGTGACGGCGGCGGATGAGTTTCGCCGGGTTGCCACCGACGACCCCGTAGTCGGGCACGTCGTCGACGACCACGGAACCCGAGGCGATGATCGCCCCGTGCCCGATGCGCACGCCGGGCATCACCGTGGTGCGGTAGCCGAACCACACGTCGTTCCCGACCACCGTGTCACCTCGGCCGGGCAGTCCGCTGATGAGATCGAAGTGGTCCGCCCACGAGCCGCCCATGATGGGGAAGGGGAACGTCGACGGGCCGTCCATACGGTGGTTGGCACCGTTCATGATGAACCGCACGCCCTCGCCAAGCGCGCAGAACTTCCCGATGACCAGCTTCTCCGGCCCGTAGTGGTACAGCACATTGCGCGTCTCGAAAGCCGTCGGGTCGTCAGGATCGTCGTAGTACGAGAACTCGCCGACCTCGATCAGCGGCGAGGTGACAAGCGGCTTGAGCAGCACGACCCGCGACTGCCCCGGCATCGGGTGAAGCACGGTCGGATCGGCGGGCACGAGCGACATGACAGGTCAACTTCCTCACGTGGTACGGGACGACGATGGACGGCCATGCTCTCAGCCGCGCCGGGTCTCCGACTCCAGCGCGGCCCGCGTCTCGGGACCGTACACACCGGCGTCCTCGTCGATGCCGCGGGCCACCTGATAGCGGTGGACCGCGTCCGCGACATCGGTCGAGTACCTGCCGTCGGCCGGCTCCGTGTACAAGTTGAGTCGGGTCAGCCGTCGTTGGAGGTCTTTGACCTGACCACCGTGGCTGCCGATGGACAGGACTCGGGCGCCGGACACCGGGCGGGCGGCGGAAGACGCCGTGGGCGCGGGTGCGGAAGGCGTCGCGGCGGAGGACTTCGCCGAGGTGGACGAGGGTGCGGTCGCCGAGGTGGACGCCGTTCCGGAGGCCGCCGACGACGGGCCGGGGGAGCGGGTCGCGTTCGCGCCGCCGTTCTCGGGAGAAGCCTCCGCAGACCGTGACGAGACAGATCCGGACGGCGCGGGCACGGCGGAATCGTCCGCCGCCGACACGGTCTGGCTCGGGCCGGTCCCGGAGCTGAACACGCCACTCGCCACGGCGATGACGGCGGCCGCCCCGACACCCAACGCCGCGGTCCCGACGATCACCCACTGGCGCCTGAGGCGCGCGGCTGGCCGACGACCGCGACCGGCGGCGACGACATGCTCCGAAGTCCGGACCGACATGCCCTCGACGGCCGGCCCGACCCCGACCGGCCCCTCGAAGAGCTGCAGATCCTCCTGGGCCACCGTCCCGGCGGACTGACCGGGCGGGGCCACCTGCCCGAACACCGGGTTCGCCGGCACCGCCGGTGCGGACGTCGCGCAGCCGCACGCCGGCTGCTGGCCGGCAATCGGTTCGGACCCGCACAAGGGGCAGCGCTGTGCACTCACGTGAATGGCCCCTCCTCCGGGCGGCCACAGCATATGCGGTGATCAGGTGAAGCCCGACGGTGATGCCTGCCCGACCGTCACCTGACCAATGGAGCCCCGCCGCGGTCTGCCTTTGACGAGTGGATGTGCGAAATGGGTATCGCTCGATACAGTCGTCCCATTACAACTGGTTGTGGGGACAACCGGAGCGCCTTGGGGAGGGCCTGCAACACATGAGTCGACGCTCCAGTGGCTCGGTCGGCGTCTGGGGTCAACTACCCGGTCGTGAAACGATCGGGCTTGCTGCTCGAGTCATCACTGGCTGTGATGGGGTCGGCTGCGTCCAGTTCTCACGCGATGAGGTTGAGTTCGGGGGCCGTTGACTGAGCCCCGCAGACCCACACCATCCAGCCGCGTTGGCGGATGTTGTGGGACGCGTTGTGGTCTGCGTGATCAACGAATCCGCAGACCCGGCACGCGAAGACGGCCTGGGAGGGCCGGTTTCCGCGTGCGGTGTGATGGCACTGGGAGCATTCCTGGCTGGTGTAGGCCGGGTCGACGTAGACGACCGGTACTCCGGCCTTCTTCGCTTTGTAGGCGATGAACGAGCCGAGTTGGGCGAAGGGCCAGGAGTGGAGCGTGGTGCGTTGGGGCTTTCTCAGCCGTGCCCGCTCGCGGATGCCCGTGAGTGTCTCGAGGGCGATCCCGCGACCGGTGCGTTCAGCCTCCGCCACGATCCGTCTGCTGATCTTGTGGTTGATGTCCTTGTTCCGCCGGGCTTCCTTGCCCGCGTGCTTCTTCGCCCGCCGCTTGGCTGACTTGGTGTTCTTCTTCTGCAGCTTGGACCGCAGCTTGCGGTCCTGCTCCCGCTTGCGGTTGATCCGCCTGCCGCTGTGGCGCTCGCCGTCGGAGGTGGCCGCGATGTTCACGATCCCCAGGTCGACTCCGAGGAACCCGTCCGGATGCGTGTTCAGATCCCCCTCGGGGATCTCGCAGGTCGCGATCAGGAACCACTTCCCGTCCCGGAACAGCAGGTCGGACTCGCCCTTGCGGTGCGCAGCCAGGACCTCCAGCTGCTCGGCCTGCCCCGTGAAGGCCACGCCCTTGAGGCGGCCGGCGGTGGTCCAGATCGATACCGTGTGTGCCTGGTGCTGCCAGGACAGCATCCGGTCGTCGTAAGGCTGCGCCGCCTGGGGCCGGAAGACCACCGGTTTGCCCGAGGCGCGGGCGTGCCGCCTGGAACTGGGCCGCCCGTAGCGGCCGTTGCGCAGGTTCGCCTTCAAGGTGGTGTAGGCGTCGCAGGTCTTCTTGATGGCGTGCTGGGCGGCCTGCGCGCCCAGCCCCCACCTCTCCCGGATCTCGGCATAGGTGTGCTTGCGGAGCTCCAGCGGGCGTCGCGTCTCGTTCTCGAATGCGACGGACGCGGCCCACGTGGCGGCCTCGTTGCAGGCGTGCAGGGTCGCCTCAAGTGCCGCCGCCTGTAGGGGCGTCGGCAGCAGCTTCACCCGCACCACCAGCTTCACGATCAGCGAACCTATACACCCGGACGAAGACCCACCACACGTTCGCCCCACCTCACCCGAACGAGCGACACCCACCCCGGCCCTGCCCGCGCACACCGCCGTGGCCCGGCCCCGCCGGAACGCCTCCCGGCCGCTCCGCGGCCGTGATGGCCTGCGGCACGTCACGGCGACGCTCCGCGTCACACCCCGTGGATGCGATTCCTCCCGGGCGTGAACGCCCAGGGTTCCTCGCAAGAATCCGCTGAAATGCAGCGGCAGCAGCAGCGCCAGATGGAGGCCGAAGCCAGACGGCAGAGGCAGGAAGCGCAGCAGGCACGTGCCTATCAACGGCGAGCGATCCAGAACCACCGCGAGTACCGGCAGGCAGAGGCCCTACGCCGAACCGAGGAACTGGACGCTCAAGTCACGTCGCTGCAGGGTTTTCTCGCCTCGGGTTGTCATGCTCCGCCTTTCAGGGCTCCCTCTCTCATGCGCACTGAAGAGGTCCAGCCCTTCGCTCCGGGCTCCTTGGCGCAGCCCGTGCCCATGCCGGACTTCAATCGCTACCAAACGCAGAGCGGGTGGACTGCCACTCGGCGGGCCCAGGCGCAGGCCGAGGCTCGGGCGCATTTCGAGAGGGACTGGCAGTCGGCCCAGGCGGCGGAGGCTCAACGGCAGCAGCAGCTGGCGTCGTACTAGCGGGAGTACCAGCAGTGGGCCGATGCCCGACTGGCCGATGTGCGCCGACACAACGCAGGCGTCGAAGAACTGACCGAAGCAGTCAGGCGCCGCGAACCCGACTCCGTGGTCGAGTACTTCTCCGCCGCTCTTTACGCCTCGACCGCATGGCCGGAGGGTTTCCCGCGTCAGGTGGCAGCCGCGTACGACTCGGCGGCTCGCCAGCTGGTGCTGGACTGGGAGTTGCCCGCCTACACCGTCGTCCCCGAGGTCAAGTCCGTTCGGTACATGTCCGGGTTGGACCAGGACAAGGAGACGTCCCGCCCCGTAGGCCAACGTCGGGCTCTGTACCGGGAAGTTCTCGCGCAGTGCATGCTGCTCGTCCTGCACGAACTCTTCGCCGCGGACGAGATGGGCACGCTCGAGGCGGTTACCTTGAACGGGTTCGTGGACGGGCACGACCCGACGACGGGCCGACCGGGCCACATCTACCTGGCAACCGTCATGACGTCGGGCGCAACGTTCCGCGACCTGTACTTGGCCCAGGTGGACGCAGGCAGCTGCCTGTCCGACGCATTACGCGGGCAACTCTCCGCTCGCCCCGATCAGCTCACGCCGGTACGGCCCGGCCGCCGGCCGCAGGAGGTCGGAAACCGCGTCGTCACGCATGGCAGCGACGAGGAACCCGACCTGTACGACATGGATCCGATCGCCTTCGAGGATCTCGTCGCCGAGCTCTTCCGGGCCATGGGGATGCAGGCGGTCACCACCCAACGCTCGAACGACGGCGGGGTGGACGTCGACGCTCTGGATCCGACACCCATCCGAGGCGGCAAAATCGTCGTGCAGGTGAAGCGCTACCGCAACACGGTGCCGCCCACCGCCGTCCGCGACTTGTACGGAACCGTGCAGGACGCCGGCGCCAACAAGGGTGTCCTCGTGACGACATCAGGGTTCGGCCCGGGCTCGCACACCTTCGCCAACGGCAAGCCGCTGGAACTGATCTCCGGCACAGAACTCGTCGACCTGTTGCATCGGCACGGGCTACGAGGGCGCCTGGGCGATGCTGCCCGCCGCCCGACAGCGCAGCCGACTCCGACGGTTGTGGACTTTCGACTGCCCGACGACTACAACATCCTGGGCATGTCGTGGACCGGAGGCGTCGCCCTGGATGTGTGTGCTCTCGTCTGCCGTGGCAGCAGCATTCTCAGTGACGATCACTTCGTCTTCTACAACAACCCGCACACGGCGGACGGCTCCGTACGCGTTCTGCCCCCGACCGCGCCGGACAAGGCCGCCATCTGCGTCTCCTTCGACGAGTTGCCGGATGAGGCCGACCGGTTCGTGCTCGTCGCCGCGATCGACCCGGAGGTGAATCCGGACGCCGACCTCTCCGGCTTCACGGACGCCTGCATCCGCCTGCTCGACCCGAGGCTGGCCGACCTGGGACGGCTCGAGGTCTCCGACGGCCGCCCGGGCGAAACCGCCCTGGTGCTCGGTTCCTTCCGCCGCAGACCGAACGGGGACTGGGACTTCGTCCTGGGCGGCAAGGGCTACGCGGGGGGCCTGGAGCAGCTCGTCCAGGACTTCGGCATCGAGGTGGATTGAAGTGCTCTTCTCCCTTCGCAAGCTCAGGAAGGAGATTCCCGTCTACCTTGCGGTGGCGGGCTTGACGCGGTTCGCACGCCTGACGACTGCCCTCCCGGCAGCCGGGATGAGTGCGTGGCCCATCCGGTACAGGTGCAAGATATTGCGGGCCGCGTTGTGGTCGGCGTTGCCCGACCATCCGCAGTCCGGGTTCTTGCATACGAACGTGGCCTGGTCCTCCCGGCTGCCGGGCGTGATGAAGCCGCAGGCGGAACAGCGTCGGGAGGTGTTCGGGGCGGGCACCTTGTGCACGGTGCCGCCGTACCGGCCGGCCTTGTACGTCAGCATCGTGACCGTCCTGCCCCATGCCTCCTGGCTGATGGAGCGGTTCAGTCCGGCTTTCTGGGCGACGCCTGTCCCCGGCTCGGCGATGGTGCCCCGAGCGGACTTGACCATGTTCGTGATGGTGAGTGCTTCGACCACCATGACGCCGTACTTCTGGGCGAGGGTGGTGGTCGTCGTGTGCTGCCAGTCCTGGTGTCGTCGCGTGGCTTTGGCGCGCAGCCCCCGGATCTGGTCATAGGTGTGGTGCAGGCGGCGGCTGGTGCGCTCGCCGGGCTTGCGGTGTGTCTTGCGCTGGGCGGCCCGGCGCTCGAGGCGCAGGAGTTTGCCCTTTTCCTCGGTGTTCAGCCACTTGTCACGGTCGGCGCTGCCATCCGGGAGGCGAGGCGCACGCCCGTGGTCCTGGTGGTTGCCGTCCGAGAGGGCGAGGGGCAGGTTCACCCCTGCGTCAATTCCGACCTCCGCCCCCTGGTGGGATGCGGGCTTGGCTTCGAAGCTCTGCACACGGAAGGCGATGTGCCATCCCAGGTGGTCCTTGACCAGCCGTGCCCCGGTGATCCGGTTGTCGGCGTTCGCCTTGTTGCCCACGGGGAGGTCTTTGGTCCAGCGGAAGCGGACCCGGCCGACCTTGGGAATGTTGGCCATGCCCCAGCGGCGGTGTACCCGCTTGATCTGGAGGTCACGGCCCTGCGGAATGTCCACGCTCATCACGGACCGGAACCGGCCCTTGAAGTTCGGAGCGTCCACGCGGCCGTCCCAGCAGTTCTTCCAGGCCTGGAAGTACGTCTTGAGGACCGCTTGCGCGGCCTGCGCAGGAAGGACGGCGAGGAAATCGATCTCTTTGCGGGCCTGGCGTATCGCGGCGTCCGCGTTCGCCAGAGTCCGCTTGTCCTTCGGCATTATCTGCCACCACGCGTGCAGGCAGTTCCACATCGCGCGGGCGGCGTGCGCCTGCTCGTCGGTGAGGAGATTCTCGGCAGGGGACAGTGCCAGTCGGGCACGGTGCCCGAACTGCCGCTTCTCCCAACCGAGTTCACCCATGGTGATCACCATACTACCGTTGGTGTATGCCACCATGATGGAAGCCGAACACCGATGTCAGAACCGGCCGGCACGTCGTCCACAACCTGCACGTCGATGGCCTTCACCCCCGGCGTAAAGGCCGGAACACCGGCCAAGATCAAAAGGTAGATGAAGCGCGGCTCGGGCCGAGGACTGAGCCCCGTCCCGGGGCGTGACGGCGCGGTGACCCGGGAGGCGCTGGCGTTGCGGATGTGCGTGGGTCCGGGTCTCGGACGTACCGTCGTGCACGTCAGCGCCAGACTCGCGTCTCACCGAAACGGCAGGAACGCTCCATGAGTACCACGCACTACGACGTCGTCGTCCTGGGTGCCGGGCCCGGTGGCTACACCGCGGCCGTGCGCGCCACCCAGCTGGGCCTTCGCGTGGCGGTCGTCGAGGAGAAGTACTGGGGAGGTGTCTGCCTGAACGTGGGCTGCATCCCGTCCAAGGCGCTCCTGCGCAACGCGGAACTCGCGCACATTTTCACGCAGCAGGCCTCGACCTTCGGCATCCACGTCGACGGGCAGGTCAGCTTCGACTACGGCGAGGCCTACCGCCGCAGCCGCAAGGTTGCCGACGGCCGGGTCGCGGGCGTGCACTACCTGATGAAGAAGAACGACATCACCGAGTACGACGGGCGTGGCACGTTCACCGACGACCGCACGCTCCGGATCGACCTCACGGCCGGCGGCACCGAGACCGTCACCTTCGGGAACTGCATCATCGCGACCGGCGCCACCACTCGCCTCCTGCCGGGCACCGCCCTCAGCGACCGCGTGGTCACCTACGAGGAGCAGATCCTCTCCGAGACGCTCCCCGAGTCCATCGTCATCGCGGGCGCCGGAGCGATCGGCGTCGAGTTCGCCTACGTCCTGCACAACTACGGCGTCAAGGTGACCGTCGTCGAGTTCCTGGACCGCATGGTGCCGACCGAGGACGCCGACGTGTCCAAGGAACTCTCCCGTCAGTACCGGAAGTTGGGCATCGAGGTGCACACCGGGACGCGGGTGGAGTCCATCGACGACAGCGACCCGGCGGCCAAGGTGCGCGTCACGGTCTCCAAGGACGGGCAGCAGCGCGTGATCGAGGCCGACAAGGTCCTCCAGGCGATCGGCTTCGCGCCGCGGACCACCGGATACGGGCTCGAGAACACCGGCGTACGGCTCACCGACCGCGGCGCGATCGACGTGGACGGACGCGGCCGCACCAACGTGCCCCACCTCTTCGCGATCGGCGACGTCACCGCGAAGCTGATGCTGGCACACGCGGCGGAGGCCATGGCGGTGATCGCCGCCGAGACGATCGGCGGCGCGGAGACCATGGAGGTCGACTTCACCATGATCCCGCGCGCCACCTACTGCCAGCCGCAGATCGCCAGCTTCGGCTGGACCGAGGCGCAGGCCCGCGAGCTCGGCTTCGACGTGAAGGTGGCGAAGTTCCCGTTCTCCGCGAACGGGAAGGCCCACGGCCTCGGTGAGCCGACGGGCTTCGTCAAGGTCATCAGCGACAACCGGTACGGCGAGCTGCTCGGTGCCCACCTCATCGGCCCCGAAGTCACGGAACTCCTCCCGGAGTTGACGCTGGCTCAGCAGTGGGACCTGACCGTCCACGAGGTGGCCCGCAACGTGCACGCCCACCCGACGCTCGGCGAGGCCGTGAAGGAGGCGGTGCACGGGCTGGCCGGACACATGATCAACATGTGACGTGCGTCCGGGCGGCGGCCTCTCCGGTGGCCGGCCGGGTTTCCTCGGTCAAGTAACCAGTGAACCCCCGGCCGTCACGCGGTCGCGAGGGAGACCTCGGTCGACTTGATCAGGGCCACGACCGAGGAGCCGGGGGCCAGGGCCAGGTCGGTGACGGCGTCCTTGGTGATCGCGGACGTCAGTTCGCCGCCCTGGATGCTGACCTTGACGGAGGCCATGGCGCCGCCCGCGACGACGTCGTCGACCGTTCCGGGGAGCTGGTTGCGGATGGACAGGCCCTCGACCGTGCCGGTGGCGAGGGAGACCTCCGTGGACTTGACCAGGGCGCGTACGGCGGATCCCTCGGCGAGGCCCAGGTCCTTGACGGCATCCAGGGTGATCGCCGCGGTGATGTCCTGGCCGCCGTCGAGGCGGACCGTGACTGTCGCCATGGCCTCACCGGCGGTGATGCCGGTAACGCTGCCGGAAAGCTGATTGCGGATGCTCAGGCTCATGCGGAACGCCTCACAAAAATGGTACGGAATGTCAGGCTTTAGGCCTGTATGGGCATCACCGTAGTCGGGTTGGGTGCAGCTGTGTGTGAGGCCCGTCGCATCTGCGAGGCATGGGGGTATGAGCGCCTGGCAGGTCGGAGGCGCCGACTCTGTCACGGGCTCCCGGGGCGCCGAGTCAGGCGGGATACGCGTGCGTCTGCGCCGCCTTGACCGTGGCCCAGACCGGCGCGCCCGGGTGCAGGTTCAGCTCGGCGGCGGCGACCGTCGTGAGGTCGGCGGCGAGCTCGAGTTCACCCGTGAGGTCCGCGCGGATCTGGTCCCCGTGGGTCTCGAGCCCGGCGACCTGACAGTGCCACAGGTTCCGGGCGCTGGTGCCGGTGGGCCGGTCCCGGTACAGGGTCACGGCGATCGGCGGGAACGCCACGAAGGCGGGTCCCGACAGCTCCTCGCTGGTCGCGATGTCCGGCCCGGAGCCGACCCGCACCACGTGCCCGTCGGCCTGCCCCTTGTAGAGGTTCAGGCCGACCAGCTGGGCGATGTAGTCCGTACGAGGACGACGGGCGATGTCGGCGGGGGCGCCCTCCTGGACGACGCGCCCGTCCTCTATGACGACGAGCCGGTCGGCGAGCACCATCGCGTCCAGCGGGTCGTGAGTGACCAGTACGGCGACGGCCTCGAACTCGGCCAGGTGGCGCCGCAGTTGGGCGCGCACGTCGAGGCGGGTGCGGGCGTCGAGCGCGGCGAGCGGCTCGTCGAGGAGCAGCAGCCGGGGACGGGTGGCCAGGGCGCGGGCCACGGCCACGCGCTGGGCCTGGCCGCCGGACAGCCGGCGCGGCTTGGCGCCGTGGTGGCCGGCGAGGCCCATGCGGTCCAGCCACTTCGCGGCCTGATCCCGCGCCTCGGCCTTGGGCACGCCATGGCAGCGCGGTCCGAAGGCGACGTTGTCCAGGGCGTTCAGGTGGGGGAAGAGGAGGTAGTCCTGGAAGACGACGCCGACCGGCCGGGATTCGGGCGCCGTACGGTCCAACGCGGCGCCGTCCAGGTGCAGATGGCCACCCGTCAGAGGCGTGAGTCCCGCCAGGGCGCGCAGGGCGGTGGTCTTGCCGGCGCCGTTCGGTCCGAGGAGCGCGACCACGTCGCCCGGGGCCACGCTCAGGGCGACGTCGAGGCGGAAGGTGCCGCGGTCGACGACGAGGTGGGCGTCCAGGCCTTCGGCGCGGAAGTCGTCGGCGGGGACGCCGCCGGTGACCTGGTCGATGTGCGTCATGGGGCGGTCATCCGGTGGTCGGACGGTCCGGCGGGGACCGTGAGGGGGAGAGCGGGGCCGGTCATGAGGCTGTCATCCAGCGGTCCCGCAGCCCCGCGAGGACCGCGATCGACACGGCGAGCAGCACCAGGCTGAGGGCGATCGCGGCGGCCGGGTCGTTCTGGAGCGCCAGGTACACGGCCAGTGGCATGGTCTGCGTACGGCCGGGGAAGTTGCCCGCGAAGGTGATGGTCGCGCCGAACTCGCCGAGCGCGCGTGCCCAGGCGAGGACGGCGCCCGCTGCGATGCCCGGCATGATCAGCGGCAGCGTCACCCTGCGGAACGCCGTGAAGCGGGAGGCGCCCAGCGTCGTGGCGGCTTCCTCGAACCGCGGATCGGCAGCGCGCAGCGTGCCCTCCACGGAGATGACGAGGAACGGCATCGCCACGAACGACTCCGCGACCACGACCCCCGCCGTGGTGAACGGCAGCGTGATCCCGAACCACGAGTCCAGCAGCTGCCCGACGACACCGTTGCGCCCGAGTGCCAGCAGCAGCGCCACACCGCCCACCACCGGTGGCAGTACGAGCGGCAGCGTCACCAGGGCCCGGACGAAGCCGCGCCCGGGGAATTCCGTGCGCGCGAGCAGCCAGGCCAGCGGCACCCCGAGGACCAGGCTCACCACCGTGGCCGCCGTCGCGCAGATCAGCGACAGCTGGAGCGCCTGCCAGACCTCCGGACTTGTCAGCTGGTCCGGCAGGCTGCGCCAAGGGGCTCGTACGAGCAGGGCGATCAGGGGCAGCAGCAGAAACGCGAGGCCGACGAGGGCGGGCAGCAGAAGCGGGAGGGGCACCCCGCGTCCTCGGGCGCCCGGCCGGGCACGCCGACGCAGCGGCCCGGCCCCACGGGTGTCGCCACCCGTGAGGACCTCGGCCGCGGCCCCGGACTTGTCGAGCTCGGTCACGGCTTGAGGAACCCTGCCGCCGTCAGGACCTTCTGGCCCTCGGGGGACTGCACGAGCGCGATGAACTCCTTGGCCGCTTCGGCGTTCGGCGCGTCCTTCAGGAGAGCGATCGGGTAGTCGTTGATGGCGTCGGCGGACTCGGGGAACTCGACGCCCTCGACCTTGTCGCCCGCGGCCTTCACGTCGGTCTTGTAGACGACGGCGGCGTCGGCCTCCTTCAACTCCACCTTCGTCAGGGCGCTCTTGACGTCCTGCTCGTACGAGGCCGGAGTGAGCTTCAGCTTGCTGGCGTCCAGAGCCTTCTGCGCGGCGGCGCCACACGGCACCGTCTTGTCGCAGAGCACGACCTTGAGGTCGGACTTGGTGAGGTCCTTGAGGGAGGCGACCTTGTCGGGGTTGCCCGGCAGGGTCGCGATCTCCAGCTGGTTGCGCACGAACGTCGCCGGGGCGGTAGCTGTGCCCTTCCCGTCCTTCTTGTCCGTCACGATCGCCATCGTCTTGGGGCTGGCGGCGGCGAACACGTCGGCCGGCGCGCCACCGGTGATGCTGGCGGCGAGAGTGTCGCTGCCGCCGAAGCTGAACGTCACCTTCGTGCCTGGGTGCGCCTTCTCGAAGTCCTTGCCCAGGGTTGTGAAGCTCTCCTTGAGCGAGGCGGCGGCGAAGACGGTCACCGTGCCCGTGAGCTTCTTGGAGGAGTCCGCGGACGCCGAGGAGGAAGAGTCCTTCTTGGAGGACGAGTCCGAGCCGGAGGAGCAGGCGCTCAGCGCCAGCAGCGCGGCGACGCCTACGCCGGTCACCTGCAGGGTCCGGCGGGTCCGGCGCGCGTAACGGGTCATCACGGGGTTACTCCCTAGGGCTCTCTGGAGAAGAATCGGGCTGATTCTCCGCGAAGCGTCCGGCGGACACTTCAAGGACTTTCGACGACCACGTTGGTCGATTTGATCACGGCGACGGCAGGCACACCGGGTTCCAGCTCCATCTCCTCGGCCGACTCCCGGCTGACCATGGCCACGACCCGGAAGGGTCCGGCCTGGATCTCCACCTGCGCCGACACATCCCCGAGGATCACCTCGGTGACGATGCCGGAAAGGCGGTTGCGCGCCGAGGATCCGTTGTTCGTCCGCTCGGTGCGGTGCAGTTCCCGGGCGAAGGACGCCAGGTCCGGCCCGGGGATGATCCGGCGGCCCAGCTCGTCACGCTCGGCATGCAGCTTCCCGCCGTCGACCCAGCGCCGAAGGGTGTCGGCGCTGACGCCCATCAAGGCGGCCGCCTCCCCGATCCGGTAGGTGCGCATGCACGGATCATACTGCCGCAGATGCGAGGCGTAAGTCTCTTGTCGCATCGCATGAGCTGGATGATGTGCGGACGGGGGTAGGCATGTGCGTTTGTATGAGAGTGCTCCGGCCGCGGCCCGGGTACGGTCATTCGGGAGGTGGTAGTCCGTGCGTCAATCCCTTACGGCCGCCGGCCCGGTGGCAGAGCTCGCCCTGACCGGCGATGTCGCGCGCCCGGCCCGGCTGACGGTGCCCGATCTGCTCGACTGGCCGCAGCACGCGGCCCGGGTCAGCTTCGAGTGCGCCACCAGCGGCGTCCAGGAGCACAGCTTCGCGGGCCCGCTGCTGCACGACGTCCTGCACGACGCGGGACCCGGCTTCGATCCAGCCCGGCGCAAGGACCGCCTGCGGTTCCTGATCGCGGTGACCGGAGCCGACGGCCATCACGCCCTGCTGTCCTGGGCGGAGATCGACCCGGACTTCGGGCAGGCACCCGTCCTGCTCGCCGTCACCATCGACGACACGCCCCTCGACCGGGCCGGCCCCCAGCTCGTCCTGCCCCAGGACCGCTGCGGGGCGCGGCACATCAGCGGCATCAACGCGATCCGCGTGGACGGCCGCTACACGTCGTGGGCGTGACAGGGGGAGAGCGCCACCGGCACACCGGACCCGGGCGCATACCGTCGGCCGGTACGCGGTCGACCGGGCCCTGCGCGGCGGTCAGTTGGCGGGCGCGCACACCTACTCCCCTTCGACCGGCGACTCCTGAGGCTTGGTCGACCAGTGTCTCCCGAGGTCGATGAGACGGCCGTCGCCCGCAGACGTCAGGTGCGGTCGATGTGCACGTTCGTCGACTTCACGCGGGCGGTGGCCTCCGCGCCGACCTCAAGTCCCAGCTCCTCCACGGCCTCACGCGTGAGCAGCGACACCAGCCGGTGAGGACCCGCCTGGATTTCCACCTGGGCCGCCACATCGCCCAGCTTCACGGCAGTGACGATGCCGGGGAAGGCGTTGCGCGCGGAGGTGTACGAGATGTCGTCCTCGCCGCCGGTCCTGGCGACCTCGACCGAGAGGGCGGCCAGGTCCCTGCCGTCGATGAGCCGCCGCCCACCCGCGTCACGGTGGGTGGCCACTCTGCCCGCATCGGCCCATCGGCGCGCGGTGTCCGGGCTGACGCCGAGGAGCCGCGCGGCCTGGCCGATCGTGTAGGACTGCATACGCGTCAAGATAGACGAAGACTCAGGTGAGCCCGTCCTCGGCGAGGCGCATCGTGAACCACAGCGCGGGGTCCTCCGGCAGCACGTAGCGCTCCACTTCCACGAACCCGTGCTTCTCCGCGAACCGCACCCCGGCCACGTTGGACGCCAGGATCACCGTCTCGATGATGGCGGCGTCCAGTGTCCGCGCGTGCTCCAGGCCGTGCCGGTAGAGCACTTCGCCGAAGCCCTGCCGCCGGTGGTCGGGGAGCACGCGGGCGATCACTGTGGCTGTGGCGGTGTCGTCCGTCGGCGGGCGCACCGTCGTGCAGCCCACGAGGGTGTCGCCGAGATAGGCGACTTCCAGATGGTTGCGCCCCACCCGCTCGCGCACGTCGTCGAGGGACAGCGGGTCGGCCGGGATGATCAGGTTGTGGACGTGACGCCAGTCCTCGATCAGGGCGTCGCCCTGCACCTTCTCGATGCGCAGATCAGTCATCGCAGCAGGAAATCGTGCGCATCGCCGAACGTCAACTGCATATCGGCGTCCGGCAGTCGGTGATCGGGCGACTTCTTTCCGGCCTGGAGGGGATGCGGTGGCGCGGCGCTGCTTCAGCGTGTCGTTTCCGGGGGCGGGGCGTCGGTCGCGGTCCCGGTGTCCGGTTCGTCGGTGAGGGACTGTTCGGCCCAGATGATCTTCCCGTCGAGGGTGTAGCGCGCTCCCCAGCGCTGGGAGAACTGGGAGACGAGAAACAGCCCGCGCCCGCCCTCGTCGGTGGTGCGGGGGTGGCGCAGATGCGGAGCGCTGGCGCCCGCGTCGGACACCTCGCAGATCAGCGCCCGTTCGACGATCAGACGCAGCCGGATCGGCCCGGAGGCGTACCGGATCGCGTTGGTGACGAGTTCGCTGACGACGAGTTCCGTGGTGTAGGCGAGTTCGTCGAGCCCCCATTCGGACAGCTGCCGGGTGACCTTCTTGCGTGCCTCGGCGACGACCGCCGGGTCGCTCTCCAGATCCCACGACGCGACCTGCCCGGCGCCGAGACGGTGGGTGCGGGCCATCAGCAGGGCCACATCGTCGATCTGGCGCGCGGGCACCAGCGCGTCGACGACGGCCACGCAGCGGCCCTCCAGGGACGGGCCGCGCAGCTCCAGGGCATTGCGCAGGCGCTCCCTGCCCGCGTCGAGGCCGGGCTCGCGGCCGGGTTCCCGTGGGTCGACGGCGAGCAGTCCGTCGGTGTGCAGCGCGAGCACAGTGCCTTCCGCGAGGGAGAACTCGGCCGCCTCGAAGGGCAGACCGCCCGTGCCGAGCGCAGGCCCCACCGGGAGGTCGGGGAAGGAGACCGCGCCGTCCGGGGTCACGAGCGCGGGCGGGGGATGCGCGGAGCTGGCCATGGCGCACTGGCCGCTGACCGGGTCGTACACCACGTACAGACAGCTGGAGCCCACGGCCTGGACCGCGCTGAGGGCGTCCTCTTCGCGTCCGCCCCTGCTGACCAGGTCGTCAAGGTGGGCCAGCACCTCCTCCGGCGGGAGGTCCAGATCCGCGAGCGTCTGGACCGCGGTGCGCAGCCGTCCCATGGCGGCGGCGCCGTCGATGCCGTGGCCGGGGACGTCGCCCACGACGAGGGCGACCCGGGCGCCGGACAGCGGGATCACGTCGAACCAGTCGCCGCCGAGGCCCGTCAGCTCGTCCGCGGGCCGGTAGCAGGCGGTGACGTCCACCGCGTTCTGCTCGGGCAGATGGCTCGGCAGCAGACTCCGCTGAAGCACCAGCGCGGCGTCGCGTTCGCGTGTGTAGCGGCGGGCGTTGTCCACGCAGATCGCGGCCCGGGCGACGAACTCCTCCGCGAGCGCCAGGTCGTCCGCGTCGAACGGGTCGGGGCGGTCCCGCCGGAAGAAGCTGGTGACGCCCATCGTGATGCCGCGCGAGCGGATCGGCACGATCATCATCGAGTGCAGCCCGAGCTCCATGAGGGAGGTCGCCGGGCGGCCCGTGTGGGCCGCCGCCCAGTCCTCGGCCCGGGGGCCGACCCGCTCCTCGTGCCAGGACTCGCCGCTGGTCAGGACGCGGACGGGGGGTGAATCCGCGTGATAGCGGACCGTCTCCCCGATGCGGACGACGGTCTCGGGGACGCCGTCCCGCACTGACCGGTGGCCCGCCCGCCGCAGCATCACCATCTCGGATTCGCTCGGCGGCCCCGGTGTCGGCTCGGCCCCTTCGAGCACCGACTCCAGCAGATCCACGGCGACGAAGTCCGCGATGCCGGGCACCGCCACATCGGCCAGTTCCTGCCCGGTCTGCAGGACGTTCAGACTCCGGCCGATGTGCTCACCGGCCCGGTCCAGGAGGGCGAGCCGCTGCCGGGCCAGATAGCGGTCGGTGATGTCCATCGCCGTGTAGTACACGCCCAGTGGGTGCCCGTCGTCGTCGTTGAGCCGCGAGAACGACATGGCGTGGGCGACCTGGCGGTGCGGCTCGGACTGTACGCGGCCCACCTGCTCGTAGCTCACGATCGCTTCGCCCGTCTCCAGGACCTCGCGCATCTTCTCTTCGAGCCGCTCGGAGTCGAGCCCGGGCTGGATGTCCGCCAGCCTGCGACCGATACGGTCCTGCGCCGGACCGCCGCCGAACTGTTCCAGCGCCTCGTTCGACCACACGTACCGCAGATCCGTGTCCACGATGGCGATCCCCAAGGGGGAGCGCGTGGCCATCTGCTCAAGGACGGAGCGGCTCATGTTCCATCCCGGCGCCCCCGTCAGGTCCGTCACGAGCGCGATCCAGCGCTCGGACCCCGGGCTGAGCTGCGCCTCGACGACGCGCACCATCAGGGTGACCGAGTGGCCGTCGCGATGCCTCGCCGTCAGGATCCCGGACCAGCCGCCGCCCCTCCTGCATCGCTCGCTGAGCGCGGGAACCCGGGCCGCGTCCGCGGGCAGCAGCAGCTCGGCCACCTTCCGGCCCACGACCTCGGCGGCCGCGTACCCCAGCAGCCGCCCGGCTCCGCCCGACCAGCCGGACACCACCCCGTGCGTGTCGAGCAGCACCGGCGCGGCGTCCGCCACGTCGGAACGCTGCTCGGTGGCATCGCTGTGCTCGCTCGTCCCCACGGCGCCCCGCTCCGTCCTGAAGGTGGCCTCCCCCTCTCGTCCATTCTTCACCTCGTGTGACGATGGCGGCAGCTGTTCGACACCCGCACGCCTCCGCCGCCGGGAAAATCCGGGGCGCCCGACGGGGTTCCTTGCGAGGATGACCGCCCGTCGTACCCGCTTCGAAGGGAACTCACGTGCCCAGCGCCGTCTCGCTGATCCGCTCGTCCTCGCTGTCCGATGTCGCCGAGTACGCCTACGCGGCCACCGCGCCCGCCGAAGCGCGGCTGATCTTCCTCGCGGGGGCCTGTCCGCTGAACGAGGACGGCTCGACGGCGGCCGTCGGCGACTACGCCGGACAGGCGGCCAAGGCCCTGGAGAACATGCGGACGGCGCTCACCGAGTCCGGCGCCACGCTCGGCGACGTCATCAGCACCCGCGTCCTCGTCGCGTCCACACGCCAGGAGGACCTGGTGACTGCGTGGGAGGTGGTGCGCGACGCGTTCGGCGACCATGACGTCCCCAGTACGTTGATGGGGGTCACGGTGCTCGGGTACGAAGACCAGCTCGTGGAGATCGAGGGCGTCGCGGCGGTACTGGACTCCTGACGGGGCGGGCCGGTCGCGGGTGGCCGCACGGGCCGGTTCCATGGGTGGCGGCCACGCCACTAGAGTGCGTCCATGCCCGGTGAAATGCTGCCAGACCGCCGCGAACTGCGTGCGTCGCACGAGGAGCGCGACCAGGTCGTGGAGCGGCTGACCGTCGCCGCCGGTGACGGCCGGCTGACCGCGGACGAGCTGGACGAACGGCTCGAGGCCGCGCTGACGGCCCGTACCCACGGTGAGCTGGCGGCCCTGCTCGCCGACCTGCCGGACGCCGGTCCCGCGTGGGCCGCCGGCGTCGCGGCCGCGACCCCGAAGGACGTGTCGCGGATCGTCGTCGACAGCGCGAGCGCGAAGCGGGACGGCGGCTGGGTGGTCCCGAGGCGTCTGGAGATCGAGTCGAGGAGCGGTTCCGTCGTTCTCGACTTCACCCAGGCCGTCATAGCGGTGCCCACCCTGGAGATCGAGGTCGCGGTGCGCAGCGGGTCGGTGACGCTGCTGGTGCCACCCGACGTCGTCGCCGACGTCGACGATGTGACCGTTCGCAGCGGCAGCGTGCGCCAGCAGGCGCGGCCCGAGCCCGCGACGCCGGTCCGCCTGCGCATCCGGATGACGGGTGAAGTCGACAGCGGCAGCGTCACCATACGGCCGCCCAGGCCGCCCCGCCGCGGCTTCTGGCAGTGGCTGCTGCGGCGCCCGCGACCGGTGGCGGCGCTCCCTCGCTGACCGGGACCCCGGTGGGACGTACGGATCATGGTCCGCCCCCGGAGGCTAGGGTCGGCCCGAGCGTTCGCTGCGCGAGGAGGACCGGTCATGGAAGCCGCCGATGTGAACACCCCTGCCGACGACGGCCCACCGGGACGGGCGGGCTACCGGCGGTCGGCCGGGTCGCCGCGCGGCGAAGCCCGGCGGCGGGAACTCCTCGCCCTTGTCACCGAAGACCTCGCGGTGAACGGACTCGTGGACTTCTCGCTCCGGCGCGCGGCGCGAGCGGCCGGCACCACGCACAAGGTGCTGCTGTACCACTTCGACGGGGCCGACGACCTGCTCACGCAGGCGATCGTCCAGCTGCGCGAGCGGCGCATCGCGAAGGCGCTGGCCGCCGCCACCGAGGGCCACGACCGCAGGACGCTGGCGGACTGGGTGCGCGCGGTCTGGCCGATCCTCGTGGGGGAGGAGGCGCGCGTGCTCGACCAGGCCATCGGGCTGGCGATGTACGACCCGGACCGCCATGCGGCGCTGGGCCGCGAGGCGTCGCAGCAGTATCTGCCCACGCTGCTGTCCGTCTGTCCCCGGCACTGGTCCGACCGTCGCAAGCTCGAGGTCGCCGAGATGGTCCTCGCCACGCTCCGGGGCTTCCTGGTGGACGCGCGGACCAGCGGTGACGCCGAGGGAGTCGCCGCCGGGTTCGAGGCACTGGCCCGCGCGCTGGAGCGGGAGGAGGCGGCGGAGGCGTAACCGCGGCGCCCGGGCGGCCCCCAATCCTGCCGGACCCCGTGGGCGGAGACCGTGGACAGGTTGTGAACCACGTGGTTCACTTTTGCTGAGGGTGCTTCTCATCCACTCGGATCCACGCGGGTCCACTCGGAGGCCGGTCATGCGGATGTCCATGGAGCGGGAGAAAGTCCGTTTCCCCAGCGGCGGCACCGAATGTGCCGCGTGGCACTACCCGGGGACCAACGGCGCGTGTGTGGTCATGGCGGCCGGCGGCGGGGTGACCAAGGAGCCGGGCACCGACCCGTTCGCGGCGCGCTTCCACGCCGCCGGGTTCAGCGTCCTGGCCTTCGACTACCGGCGCCTCGGCGAAAGCGGGGGAGCGCCGCGCCAGATCCTGAACATCAGGGAGCAGCTCGCCGACTGGCGGGCCGCGATCGCGTGCGCAGCCGCTCTGCCGGAGGTCGACCCCGCTCGGGTCGCGGCCTGGGGTTTCTCGGCTTCGGGCGGCCACATCTTCGAAGTCGCGGCGAGCGCACCGCAGTTGGCGGCGGCGATCGCGCAGACGCCGCTGGCCGACGGACCCGAGGCGTCGCGCAGGGCGATGACGTATCAGACGCCGTGGGGGATGCTCCGGCTCACCGTGAGGGGCCTGCTCGATGCCGCCGGTGGTCTCGTCGGACGCAGTCCCTTGCTGATGCCGCTCGCTGGTCCGCCCGGGACCGTGGCGGTGCTCACCACGCCGGACGGCAACGACGGGGACCGGGCGCTCAACCCCGGCAACCGCTACCCGCAGTGGCAGCAGGAGGTCGCCGCCCGCACGGCGCTGAGCCTCAGCTTCTACCGGCCTGGCCGCCAGGCTGCCAAGGCGCGGTGTCCCCTGCTGGTCGTCGTGTGCGACCAGGACCGGTCAGCCCTGCCGGGGCCGGCCGTCGCCGCGGCACGGCGAGCACCGCAGGCCGAGGTGGTTCACTTGCCGGGAGGGCACTACGCACCCTTCATGGACGCGCACGAGTCGGCGGTTGAGGCCGAACTCGCCTTTCTGCAGCGCCACTTGGTCGATGAGGCACCCGTCGGCGATGGTGTCGCGGCGGCCGCTGACCCTTCAGTCCGGAGCCGGTCATGAGGGAGCTCGAACTGTCCGCAGGGACCATCGAGTACGAGGACACGGGCGGGCAGGCGGACGCGGACGCCAGTGGCCCCACCGTCGTCTTCCTGCACGGCCTGATGATGGACGCCTCGCTCTGGGACGGGCCGATCGCGGAACTGTCCGGCGAGCACCGGTGCGTGGCGCCGACGCTGCCCCTCGGCGCACACCGCCGTGCGATGCGCGACGACGCCGATCTGTCGCTGCCCGGCGTCGCCCGTCTCGTGGTCGAGTTCCTCGACCGGCTCGACCTGCGCGACGTCACCCTGGTCGGCAACGACACCGGCGGGGCGCTCGTTCAGCTGGTCATCTCCGAGGGCGCAGCCGAGCGTGTGGGGCGCGTGGTGCTCGTCTCGTGCGAGGCGTTCGACAACCTTCCGCCGGGGCTGACCGGCAGGACACTCGCTCTCGCGGGGAAGCTGTCGCCACGGATGTTCGGGCTGTTCATGCAGCAGATGCGGCTCGGCGCGGTACGGCGGCTGCCGGTCGCGTTCGGGTGGCTGACGAAGCGGGGCGGCGCTGCGACCGGTCGGTGGATGACGCCGGTCATCACACAGCCGGACATCCGCCGAGATGCTGTACGGATGCTGCGCGCGGTGTTCGCCGACACGCGCGTCCTGCTCAGGGCGGCGGAGCGCCTGCCGGCATTCGACCGGCCCGCGCTCGTCGTCTGGGCGCGCGACGACCGCGTGATGCCGGTCGACCACGGCCGGCGCCTCGCCGAACTCCTCCCGCACGGGCGGCTGGTCGAGATCGGGGACAGCTACACCCTCATCCCGCTGGACCAACCGACCGAACTGGCCTCGGCTGTACGGGAGTTCATGCGCGTACCCGACCCGGATCCGCGCTAGCGGCTCCCGACCCCACCCACCGGGGGCCAATCCGCTTGCCATGATCGGCGCGCGGACCCGAGGATGACGCCATGCCCGCCTTCACCGCACCCGACGGCACCCGGCTCGCCTACCACGTCGTGGGGGAGGGTGAGCCGTTGATCTGCCTGCCCGGCGGGCCCATGCGCGCCTCCGCCTACCTCGGCGACCTGGGCGGGCTTGCGAAGCGGCGCCGCCTTGTCCTGCTGGACCTGCGTGGCACCGGCGACTCCGACGTCCCGGCCGACCCGTCCACGTACCGCTGCGACCGGCAGGTCGGCGACGTCGAGGCCCTCCGCGTCCAACTCGGCCTGGAGAGTATCGATCTGCTCGCCCACTCGGCGGCCGGTGACCTGGCGCTGCTCTACGCGGCCAGGTACCCCCGGCGCGTCCGCACCCTCACCATGGTCACCGCCCGCGCACGCGCCCTCGGTGTCGACTTCACCACGGAGCAGCGGCTCGAAGCGGCGGACCTGCGCGCGGACGAACCCTGGTTCGTCTCCGCACGCGACGCGTTCGGACGCGTCTGGGACGGCACCGCGACCGACGAGGACTTCGACGCGGCCGTCCCGTTCTTCTACGGGCGCTGGGACACGGCCGCCGAGGCGCACGCCGCCGGCGAGGTCGAGCAGACCAACGAGGAGGCGGCGGACGTCTACGCGTCCCCCGGATCCTTCGACCCCGCCGCGGCCCGCGCCGCCCTGGTCGGGTGGGACGCGCGGGTCCTGGTCCTGGCGGGGGAGCGGGATGGCGGCCCGCTCCCCCGGGTCGCCGCCGCCGTCGCGGAGCTGTTCCCGCGCGCCCAACTGGTCGTCCAGGACGGCGCGGGCCACTTCCCGTGGGTCGACGACCCCGATCGCTTCACGGAGACGGTGGCCTCGTTCCTGGGATAGCCGCCGCCGTGTGTGCCGTGCCGCCCGCGCCTGCCGTGTCAGGATCGGTTCCATGATGTATCGCTGGGCGACCGAGGCCGACGCTCCCGCCATGGCCGCGCTCTTCGCCGCCAATCACCGCGACGCCCTGACGGAACAGCAGCGGGACGAGCAGGGCTTCGTGCAAGGGGGTTTCGACGCCGCCGCACTCCGCGCCATGGCCGCCGCCGGGACGCTCCTGGTCGCCGACGACGACGGGAAGGTGGCGGGTCTCCTCGCCCTCTCCGGCCCCGACGAACTGCCCGCGCCGCCGCCACCGGTCGTGGGTCTGCTCGCCGCGCAGGACACGCTGCGCTGGGAGGGCCGCCCGCTGAGCGAGGTGCGCTGGCTGCTCTACGGCCCTGTGGTCGTCGACGCGGCCTACCGGGGGCACGGGGTGGCGCGTGGCCTGTTCACCATGGCCGTCGAGGCCGCCGCGGCGCGGGCCGACGCCGTGGTCGCGTTCATCGAGTCCACGAACCGGCCCTCCTGGCGCGTGCACGTGGACGGCTTCGGCATGCGGCCCCTGGGCGAGTACGTGGTGGACGGTCGCGCGTACAGCGCAGTCGCGGCGGCGGTGCGTGCGCCGGGTGGCGCCTGAGGCGGCCGGAGCAGGTCTATGACCGCCTCGTCGCAGACATCGGAGGTGTCGTGGCCAGGATCAGCGGGACGCCGTCGCACGGCAGCAGGCGCAGCTCGTCGTGGTCCGTGCCCTGTGCCGGTCCGGCCAGTACCGCCGCGAGGTCGGGGCCCTTGGTGAGGGAGCCGACGAGGTGGCGGGGGTCCGTCGACGCGGCGACGCGGCCGCGCGCGTTCACCAGGCGGGCGGGACCCGGAAGCCGCTGGAGCAGCGGCACGACGACGGACTCGAAGCGCCGCAGGTAGACGTCGGCGGCGGCCACTCCCATGAAGCGGCCCCCGACCGTCACGGGCGCGGACAGCGTGAGGCTGTACTCGTCGGAGCAGAGGTAGTCGACGTAGGGGCCCGCGACCGCCCGCTGCCCGGTGTCGCGGGGCAGCGTGAACCAGTCCCAGTGGGTGTAGTCGGAGTACGCGGAGCGCTGCGGATCCAGGTCGAGCAGCAGCCGCTGCACGGATCCGTCCGCGGTCCGCTGCCACCACTCCAGCCACGCGGGTACGTCGTCGAGGAGACCGGGCGCCGCGACGAAGCCGATCCCCGAGACCAGGTCGTAGCGGTCGAGCCGGGTGTGCAGTCCGGGGCGCAGCGCGGTCAGGTCGTCCGTGGCCGGGCGGCGGCCCTCGGCGGCGACGGAGGAGAGTACCGACTCGATGTCCGCGGCGGTGGCGCCGACGGCGTCGAAGACCCCTTCGAGCGCGTCTCGGACGCGGGCGGCCGCGTCGGCTGCCGACAGGTCGTCAAGCAGCGCCGATCCGGCGTGTGCGGGACGGGGGTTGCTGCCCATCGGGGGCCTCCTTCGGGCGGGGACCGCTCGCGTCGCCTGCCGGGCCGAGGCGGAGTTCGATCAGGCGCGCCATGGAGGTCTGCACGCACTGTTCGGCCAGGGCCCTGGCGCGGTCGTCCGCCCCATCATGCACGGCCGAGATCACGGCGCGGTGACGGTCCGCGGCGTCCGCGAGGAGGTCGTCGTCGTGCAGCACCAGCCGCAGCAGCGCCCCGACTTCGGTCTGCAGAGTGACTTCTTCCCTGGTCAGACGGGTGGACTGGGCGGCGGCGGCCAGCTCGACATGGAAGCGACCGTAGATGCGGCTGCGGGCCCCCGAGTCCTTGGCGTCCATCAACTCTCCCAAAGACCTCTGCAGTTGCCGCAGATCGGCGGGCTCTGTGCGCCGGGCCGCGAGGCGGGCGGCGGCGCCGGAGACGGCGGCCCAGTGGTCGGCGAGATCGCGCAGTTCCTCGGTGCTCCAGTCGGCGAGGCGGGCGAGGAGCCGGTCCTCGGCGGGGCCGTCGGGGACGGTGACGAAGCTGCCGCCGCCGCGTCCTCTGCGGGTGGTGACCAGGCCGCGCTGCCGCAGCGCCATGAGGGCCTCGCGCAGGGTCACGGTGGAGACGCCGAGCTGGGCGGCGAGGTCGCTCTCGCCGGGCAGCTGCTCACCGTCGGCGAGCAGCCCGAGGTCGATGGCGTCACCGAGCCGCCGCACGACGGCGTCCACGCGGGCGAGCGTGTCGACGGGTGTGAAGACGGCTCTTCGGACGCCGGGTTTGTCTCGGTTCACGGTCACCACCTTGCCACTTGGCACAGCCTTTACCTTAGCGGGGCCTTGAAATTAGAACTATGGCTTCATATGTTTACGGCCAACTCCCGACAGCACCAGAAAGGTTCCCGCCCATGGAGGGAATGGCCATCCGGCTGCAGAGCCTGCGCAAGTCCTTCGGCAGGACGGAGGCCGTGGCCGGGGTCGACCTGGAGATCGCGGACGGCGAGTTCTTCTCGATGCTGGGGCCGTCCGGCTCGGGCAAGACCACGGTGCTCCGGATGATCGCGGGCTTCGAGGCCCCGACCGCCGGAACCATCGAGCTCGCGGGCGCCGACGTCACCCGCCGTGCCCCCTTCGAGCGTGACGTGCACACCGTGTTCCAGGACTACGCCCTGTTCCCGCACATGACCCTGGAGCAGAACGTCGCCTACAGCCTCAAGGTCCGCAAGGTGCCCAAGGCCGAGCGCCTCGCGCGGGCCAGGGAGGCACTGGCGAGCGTGCAGCTCGAAGGCTTCGGCGGGCGCCGGCCCTCCCAGCTGTCCGGCGGCCAGCGTCAGCGCGTGGCCCTGGCTCGCGCCCTCGTCGGCCGCCCGAAGGTGCTGCTCCTCGACGAGCCGCTGGGCGCCCTCGACCTCAAGCTCCGCGAGCAGATGCAGGTCGAACTCAAGGCGATCCAGCGCGAGATCGGCATCACGTTCGTCTTCGTCACGCACGACCAGGAGGAGGCGCTGACGATGAGCGACCGCATCGCGGTCTTCAACCAGGGCCGCGTCGAGCAGGTCGGCACCCCGGCCCAGATATACGAGCGTCCCGCCACCCCCTTCGTCGCGGGCTTCGTCGGCACCTCGAATCTCCTGTGCGGCGACGCGGCGGAGCAGGTCGTGGGGGACCGGGGGACGTACAGCATCCGCCCGGAGAAGATCCATGTGCTCAAGGAGTCCGCCGCCGCCGAGCCGGAGCACGCGAGCGCGACCGGCACCGTCGCGGAGATCGTCTATCTGGGCGACGCGACCCGGTTCCTCGTCGACCTCGATGCCGGGGGTCGCCTCACCGCCCTCCAGCAGAACCTCGAGACCTCGTCCGAGGACGTGGCCGCCCTGCGCGGCTCCCGGGTCAGACTCCAGTGGCACCGGCGGCACAACTTCCAGGTGCCCGAGGCGAGTTGACCCCCGGCCCGCCGCGTTCCTGACGCACACGCACACGCACACGTCCCCGCAGACCCCGTACGACCGTTATCGCCTGCCCGACCGCCCCCTCACCGTGGAGATCCCCGTGCGACTGACCCGAACATCCCGAGCGGTGGCCGCGCTCGGCGCCCTGCTCCTCGCCTCCGCCTGCGGTTCCTCGGACACCGCCGGATCCTCGCCCGGCGGCAGCGACTTCACCCCGCCGAAGCTCTCCGCGCAGAAAACCCTCGGCAAGACGGAGGGCCAGGTCAACCTGATCGCGTGGGCCGGTTACGCCGAGGACGGCTCGAACGACCCGAAGGTCGACTGGGTCACCGACTTCGAGAAGCAGACCGGCTGCCAGGTCAACACCAAGACCGCGGGCACGTCCGACGAGATGGTCAACCTGATGAAGACCGGCCAGTACGACGCGGTCTCCGCGTCCGGCGACGCGTCGCTGCGGCTGATCGCCTCGGGTGACGCGGCCCCCGTGAACACCAAGCTGGTGCCCAACTACAAGGACGTCTTCGCCGGACTGAAGAACCAGCAGTGGAACTCGGTCAAGGGTGTCGCCTACGGCATCCCGCACGGCCGCGGCGCCAACCTCCTGATGTACAACACCAAGAAGGTCTCCCCGGCACCCGACTCCTGGTCCGCGGTCTTCGACCAGGCCTCGGCCCACAAGGGGAAGGTCACCGCGTACGACTCGCCGATCTACCTCGCGGACGCCGCCCTGTACCTGATGAAGTCCAAGCCGTCCCTCGGCATCAAGGACCCGTACGCCCTGGACCAGAAGCAGTTCGACGCGGCGGTCGCCCTGCTCAAGGCGCAGAACTCCAATGTCGGCGAGTACTGGAGCGACTACCTCAAGGAGGTCTCCGCGTTCAAGAGCGGCGACTCCGTCGTCGGCACCAGCTGGCAGGTGATCCTCAACACCGCCCAGGCGGAGAAGGTCCCCGTGAAGGGCGTCCTGCCCAAGGAGGGCGCCACCGGCTGGTCCGACACGTGGATGCTCTCCGCCAAGGCCAAGCACCCCAACTGCGCCTACAAGTGGATGGACTGGATCATCTCGCCCAAGGCCAACGCCCAGGTCGCCGAGTACTTCGGCGAGGCGCCGGCCAACGCGAAGGCCTGTGACCTGACGGCCGACAAGAACCACTGCGCCACCTATCACGCGGCCGACGAGGCCTACTGGAAGAACGTCCACTTCTGGACCACGCCCATCGCCCAGTGCATCGACGGCCGCACGGACACCAAGTGCGTCCCGTACGCCAAGTGGGTCCAGGCCTGGACCGAGATCAAGGGCTAGGACCTGCCGCCGATGACCGACACCGCGCCTGCCGCCGGACCCGTCCGGCGGCTCGCCGGGGCCCTGTACCGCCGCCCCCGGCTACAGCTGTCCCTGCTGCTCTCCGCACCACTGGCCTGGCTCGTTCTGGCCTATCTCGGCTCGCTCACCGTCCTGTTCCTGTCCGCGTTCTGGACCACGGACTCCTTCACCTCGAACGTCGTGAAGATCTGGAACACGGACAATTTCACCGCCCTGTTCACCACCGACGTCTACCGGCAGGTGGCCCTGCGCAGCGTCGGCGTCGCCCTCGCGGTCACCGCGCTGTGCGTGCTCATCGCGTTCCCGATCGCGTTCTACACGGCCCGCATCGCGAACCCCCGGTGGCGGCCCCTCCTCGTCGTCGCCATCCTCACCCCGCTGTGGGCCAGCTACCTCGTCAAGGCGTACGCCTGGCGGCTCATCCTCGCCCAAGGCGGCCTGCTGGACTGGGCGTTGGGGCCGCTCGGCATCAAGGGTCCGGGCTACGGCCTCACCGCCACCGTCCTCGTCCTGACCTATCTGTGGCTGCCGTACATGATCCTGCCGATCCACGCCGGACTCGAACAGCTCCCGGACAGCCTCCTCGACGCCTCCGCCGACCTCGGCGCCCGCACGGGCCGAACCTTCCGCTCCGTCGTCCTGCCGATGATCCTGCCGTCCGTCGCGGCCGGCTCGGTCTTCACGTTCTCGCTCAGCCTCGGCGACTACATCGCCGTACAGATCGTCGGCGGCAAGACCCAGCTGATCGGCAACCTCATCTACTCCAACATCACCCTCGACCTGCCGCTCGCCGCCGCGCTCGGCACCGTGCCCGTGGTGATCATCGTGCTCTACCTGCTCGCGGTACGCCGCACAGGAGCCCTCAGCAGCCTGTGAGGCCCGGAGCCCTCCGCCTCCTCTGACGCCCCTGACGTCCCGGGCCGCCGCCCGCCCCCGCCGACCCTCCGGATCACGCACAGCGAAGGTCCCTCCGATGAATCTCTCCCGCCCCGCGCGCATCACCCTGCGCATCGCCGCCGCGCTCGGCTTCGCGGTGATCTACGTGCCCCTGCTCCTGGTCCTCGTCAACTCCCTCAACCCGGACCGCAGTTCGGGCTGGCCGCCGCCCGGGCTCACCTTCGACTGGTGGGCCGACGCCTGGCACAGCTCCGGCGCCCGCGACGCGCTCTGGACGTCGGTCAAGGCAGGGCTCGGCGCGACCGCCATCGCCCTCGTCCTCGGTACGCTCATCGCCTTCGCGTGCCAGCGCTACAGGTTCTTCGGACGCGACGCCATCTCCTTCGTCGTCGTCCTGCCGATCGCGCTGCCCGGCATCGTCACCGGCGTCGCGCTCAACACCGCCTTCCGCACGGTCCTCGAACCGCTCGGCGTCGGCCTCGGCCTGTTCACCGTCATCGTCGGCCACGCCACGTTCTGCATCGTGGTGGTCTTCAACAACGTCATCGCCCGGCTGCGGCGCATGCCGGGGTCGTACGAAGAGGCCGCGATGGATCTCGGGGCGCACAGCTTCCGCACCTATCTCGACATCACGTTCCCGCTGGTGCGCTCCGCGCTGGTGGCGGGCGGACTGCTCGCCTTCGCCCTCTCCTTCGACGAGATCGTCGTGACGACCTTCACCGCCGGACCCGCCATCCAGACACTGCCCGTCTGGATCTACTCGAACATGGCGCGCCCGCAGCAGGCCCCCGTCGTCAACGTCGTCGCCGCCGTCCTCGTCCTGCTGTCCGTCATCCCGATCTACCTCGCCCAGCGTCTGTCCTCGGACACCGCGTCCGGGAGCCGGATCTGACCCGGGCGTCGCGGGCACCCGTTGCCCGCTTGGGAAGGCGCATCGTCCGGCCGTGGTGTTCGATTGCGGTGTGAGGCACAACAAGCCGCTGGACGATCCGCTCGCCGCGCTCCTGGACCGCGTCCGCATCCGGCTGCGCGACCTCACCGACGGCGAGCCGGCCTCGTACATCCCGGAGCTGAGCAGGGCCGACCCCGACCTGTTCGGACTGAGCCTGTGCGCGCTCGACGGGCAGGTCTACAGCTGCGGCGACAGTGAGGTGCCGTTCACCGTCCAGTCCGTGTCCAAGCCCTTCGTCTTCGCGCTCGCACTCGCGGACCGGGGCCTGGAGGACGTCCTGGCGCGCGTGGGCGCCGAGCCGAGCGGTGAGGGGTTCAGCTCGATCCGCCTCGAACCCGGCACCGGACGCCCGCCCAACCCGATGGTCAACGCCGGTGCCATCGTGACCAGTTCACTGGTCGCGGGAGCGAACCCCGACGAGCGCTTCGACCGCATCCTGGCCGGACTGGGAGCCTTCGCGGGCCGGGACCTGACCGTCGACGAAGCGGTGTTCGCCTCCGAGCGCTCCACCGGAGACCGCAACCGCGCCCTCGCCTACCTCATGCACAACGCGGGATCGCTCACCGGCGACGTGGAAGAGCAGCTCGCGGTCTACTTCCGACAGTGCTCCGTGCTCGTGACCTGCGACGACCTCGCCGTGATGCACGCGACGCTGGCCGGCGGCGGCACGAACCCGCTCACCGGCGAGCGCGTCGTCGCCTCCCGCCATGCCCAGCATGTGCTCGCCGTCATGGCCACCTGCGGGATGTACGACGCCTCGGGGCAGTGGATGCTGCGCGTGGGCCTGCCGGCGAAGAGCGGCGTCTCGGGCGGGATCGGCGTGGCGCTGCCCGGCCAGTTCGGCATCGGCGTGTTCAGCCCGCCCCTCGACGAGAAGGGCAACAGCGTCCGCGCCATCGCCGCCTGCCACCTCCTGTCGGAGCAGTTCGGGCTGCACCTCATGCGCGCCACCGGCAGCAGCGGACGCCCCCTGCCACCCCGCTCCCTCGACCCGGGACCGTTGCGCTCGCTGCGCCACCGCCCCCGCGACCAGCGCGCCGCACTCGACGAACGACCCGACCGCATCCGGGTCCACGTCCTTCAGGGCGACCTGGACTTCGCCACCGCCGAACAGACCCTGCGCGCGGCCCGCGACCTCCCGAAGGCCGCCCGCTGGTTCGTTCTGGACCTCGCCCGGGTCGGCCGCATCGAACCCGTCGCGGCCGACCTCCTGCGCGCCCTCGGCCACGACCTGCGCGAACGTGGGATCCGCATGGTGATCGCCGACCCATCGGCCCGACCCGTGACGCACACCAAGGACGAGTTCGCCGACCTCGGTCGCGCCATCGAATCCTGCGAGGACGAACTCCTGACCGGCCTCGGACTCGACCCCTCCGCGCCGGTTCCCCTGACGGACAGCGACCTGTTCGGGAGGGCCGGCGAGCAGGCCGCGCAGGCCGTCTTCGACTGCTTCGGCACCATGTCCCTGTCCGCGGGCCAGACCGTCGAGCCACCCCGCGCGGAGCCCGTGGTCCTCTGGTACGTGGAGTCGGGGCGCCTGGCCGTGTGCGCCCACAGCTCACGGCCCACACCCGCGGGCCGCACCTGGTCCGCCGGGCCGGGCGCGGCCCTCACCCCTGCCGACTTCCACGCCCGCCTCGGCGAGCGCGTCATGGCCGAGGAGGACTCCGTGTGCCGCACCCTTACCGCGGCCGGACTGCTGCGGCTGCGCACGGCCGTCCCCGCGGCGGCCGCGTTCCTGGAGCGCAGCCCGCTCGACGGGGCGGAGACGGTGGACCGGCCCGAGGGCGCCTGAAGCGCGCCAAGGCGCGGCAGTCATGCGGGAGTTGAACGATGGAGCGCCCGAAGCCGCCCCGCCGTTCGGTCAGCTGTCGGCCGTCGTGTCGGCGGGCATCGCGCCGGACTTGTCGACGACGGTGCGGCGCAGGATCGCGTTCGTACCCGCCGGCTTCATGCCTTTGCCGTCCTTGTCCAGGTACGAGCGTGAGCCGAGGTAGGTGAGGCTCTCGCTGTCGAAGATCCACTCGCTGCGGCTCGCGGACCTGGCGTCCTGGCGGGCGATGCCGAACCCGTGGCGCCCCGCCGCGTCGACCGCGTCGGGAACCCGCTTGATCCCGGGGATCCGTGCGACGGCCTTGTAGAGCGCCGCGGCGTTCTTCGGCGGCATCACCGTCTCGTCGAGGAGGGACCCGATCTTCTCGAAGACGGCCTGGTCCTTGGACTCGCGGCCCATGGCCCTGGTCCCGGCGTAGAGCTCGTCGAGGAGCCGGTCCGGGTCGGTGGGCAGCGAGGCCAGCCAGGCGTACGTCGGCCGGTCGAGGCCGGGAGCAAGCGCGTCGGCCGACTCGTAGGGGAGCCGCTGCCCCGACATCGGAACGCCCTTGCCGGTTTCCATGATGGTGCCGAGGCGCTTCACCGGCTTGGACGTCTGTGCCATCCAGGCCTCGCGCCGGTGCGGGGCGCCGAGTTCGACCGGCCCGGCGAACGTGCCTTCGTTCGAGCGGACGGTGCTGCGTACGTACACGTACTGGCCGTCCTTGACCGGTGTGGTGTCCGTCCTGAGCGAGGCGTCGGCGATCTGGTCCAGCAGGACGGTGGCTCCGCTGTCGGCCGCCGGTGCGTGGGCTTCAGGCGTCGCGCCGTGGTCGTCGCCGACGAACGTCAGGGTGGCGGCCAGCGCGCCGGTCAGAGCGAGAGCCGCTACGGGCACGGCCACCGCGGGGCGCAGGAAGCGTCGGCGGGCGGTGACGCTTTCCTGGTGACGCGGCGGAGTGGTGGGCGCGACGCTCTCGTGGTGGCGGTCGATCTGCTGCATCAGGATGTCCTTGTGGTGGCGGTGTCGCCCCCGCGGCAGGTCCCATTCGGGCGCCTCGGGCAGAAGCCGGGATACCTCCTGGGCCTTCTTGCGGTCACTCCCGGACGGGTGTGCTGCGTTCATCGGGTTTCCTCCCGAAGGGGCAGGGCCGCGAACGCGGCCTCACTCGGTACCTCTCCGCGACCGGGGCGCGGTTCCGGTGTTTCCTGCTGACTCAGCTGCTGCAGTTTGGCGCGCGCCCGGGACAGCCGCGAGCGGACCGTGCCCACGGGGACGCCCAACGCGTCCGCCGCCTGCTCATAGTCGAGCCCGGCCCAGACACACAGGGCGATCACGTCCCGCTCGGGGCGCCGCAACTTGGCCAACGAGCCGTGGATACGGGCGAGTTGGCGGGCGTCGTCGATACGGCCGGCCGTCTCCTCCGCGAAGTCGTCCACGTCGGGTGCGGCGGGCTGGCGGGCCAGGAAGGCCAGCCGGCGCCGCACACCACGCCGGGCGTTGTGCGCCTTGTTGGTCGCGATGCCGTAGAGCCAGGGCCCGAGCGGTGCGTCGGCATCGGGGGCGGGGTCGAGACGCTCCCTGGTCGCCCACGCGGTCAGGAACGTGTCGGACATGATCTCTTCGGCGAGCGACCAGTCGCCGGTCAGTCGCAGGGCGTGGTTGTAGATCGCCCGCGCGTACTCCTCATACAGGTCGGCGAACGCCTCGCGGTCCCCTGCCCGGATCCGTGCACGCATCCGCACTCCTTCTCATCGCGCTTCACATCCGGTACCTCTCCGCACCCCAGCACGCGTTCCGGTGACCTGCGCCACACCAGCAACTCGTGGTGGACGCACCCCTGGTGGCCATCCCGGAGGTGGCATCCGGGATGGCCCGGGCCGCACCCTGAGATCGCGCTCACGGCCTGTCGCCGCCTTGCCCGCGATGCCAGTGTCGATGACTGATCCGCCCCACGTTCCACTGCCACTGAGGGAGCCTCATGAGCGATATGACGGACCGTCCGACGCGGCGGTCGGTGCTGTCGGTGATGAGTGCGGCCGCGCTCGCGGCGGCCACGGCGGGGACGGCTACGGCAGATGCGCGTACGGCTGCCGCAGCCACCGCCGGCAGGCAAGGAGTCGCCGCGCGCCCGGGCGGCCGGGTCCGGTTGACCCTGCCCGCACCGGCTGGGCGGGCAGCTGTCGGCACGACACAGCTGCATCTGGTCGACCACTCGCGCGAGGATCCGTGGACCTCGCCCCGGTCGTCCCGGTCGACACACTCGCCCCGGGAACTGATGGTGAGCCTCTGGTACCCGGCCCGCCCCACGCACGGCCGCACACGCGCTCCCTGGCTCCCGCCCAAGGCGTCGGCGTTGTACAAACAGCAAGTGAGCGAACAGCTTCACACGTCCCTGGACGCCGTGGATCTGCCACTCACGCACGCGTACACAGGCGCCGCCGTCGAGGTGTCCGGCCATGGACTGCCGGTCGTGCTCTTCGCCCCCGGGTACCGCGCGCAGCGCGCCCTCGGCACCGCGCTGGTCGAGGACCTGGCCAGTCGCGGCTATGCGGTCGTCACCATCGACCACACGCACGAGAGCGACATCGTGGAGTTCCCGGGAGGTCGTCTCGAACTGGGCCGGCAGCCGGCCCGGCCGACCGACGAGGACATCGCGAAGGCGCTGCGGGTCCGCCAGGACGACACCAGGTTCGTGCTGGACGAGCTGGCCCGCCTGAACGCGGGGAGAAATCCCGACGCCGAGGGCCGCCCGCTGCCCCACGGCCTGTGCGGCTCGCTCGACCTGGGCCGGACCGGCATGTTCGGGCACTCGCTCGGCGGGGACACGGCGGCGGAGGCCATGGCGGCGGATCACCGCATCATGGCGGGCGCCGACCTGGACGGCAGTATCAACGGGTCCGTCGCCACCACGGGCCTCGACCGGCCCTTCCTGCTGATGAGCAACGCGAGCCACGGACGCGAGAACGACCCGTCCTGGGAGGAGTTCTGGTCGCATCTGCGTGGCTGGCACCGGAGCCTGCGCCTGCGCGCGTCCGGACACCAGACCTACACCGACCTGTCCCCGCTGATGCAACAGCTGGACAGAGCGCTTCCGCTTCCGCCCGAGGTGGTCGACGCCATGACCGATGCCATCGGCACGATCACCGCGCACCGCGCCGTCGCTGCCGAGCGGGCTTGTCTGGGCGCCTTCTTCGACCTTCACCTGCGGTGCCGGGACAGCCGTCTCCTGTCCGGGCCGTCCCCCCGCTTCCCCGAGATCGAGTTCGTGCCCTGACAGGCCGGAGGTGAGGCCGGGGAGGTCGGTCAGGTGGGTCGGTCAGGAACGCTGGTCGCCGGACTGCTCGGCGCGCTGCGCGTTCCGCTCCTTGATACGCACGGCTTCCTTGCGGACCGCGGCCTGGGTGGCACGCTCCTGCTGGAGCCACTCGGGGCTCTCGGTCTTCAGCGCCTCGATCTGCTCCGTGGTGAGCGCCTCGGTGATCCCGCCACGGGCGAGACCCGAGATGGAGATGCCGAGCTTGGACGCGACGACGGGCCGGGGGTGCGGGCCGTTGAGCCGCAGCTCCTTGAGCCACTCGGGCGGATCGGCCTGCAGCGCGTTGAGCTCGCTGCGCGAGACGACACCCTCCTGGAACTCGGCGGGGGTGGCCTCGAGGTACACACCCAGCTTCTTGGCCGCGGTCGCGGGCTTCATGGTCTGGGTGGTCTGGTGCGACGTCATGGTGTCAAGGGTATCGACTGTGTGCGATACCTCCGACCACGACCGGTAACCTGGCGGAGTGACAGGCTCGGATGTATCCCCTTCGTTCCGGCTCGCGTATGTCCCGGGAGTGACGCCCACCAAGTGGGTGCGGATCTGGAACGAGCGGCTGCCCGGCGTTCCGCTGACCCTCGTCGCGACGCCCGCCGACGAGGCATCCGACGTATTGCGAGACCGTGGGGCGGACGCCGGCCTCGTGCGGCTGCCGGTGGACCGGACCGTGCTCAGCGCGATCCCTCTCTACGTCGAGACGACCGTCGTGGTGATCCCCAAGGACCACGTCGTGGCCGCGGTCGACGAGGTGTCCCTGGAGGATCTGGACGACGAGACCGTGCTGCACCCCCTCGACGACACCCTCGCCTGGGAGCAGCTTCCCGGTGAGCCCGCGTTCGAGCGCCCGGCGACGACGGCGGACGCCGTAGAGCTGGTGGCCGCCGGGATCGGTGTGCTGATGGTCCCGCAGTCGCTCGCCCGCCTGCACCACCGCAAGGACCTCACCTACCGACCTGTTACCGACGCCCCCGAGTCCCAGGTCGCGCTGTCGTGGCCGGAGGACGAGACCACCGACCTGGTGGAGGAGTTCATCGGCATCGTCCGCGGGCGGACGGTCAACAGCTCACGCGGCCGTACGGCGACCCCGCCGCAGCCCAAGGCCGCGCGTACCGACAAGAGCGGGGCGGCGCGACAGAAGCCGGCCGCCGGTAGGAACCCGCGGAGCGGCGGCGCCAAGGGCGGCGCCAAACCCGGGCCGAAGGGCGGCGGCAAGGGCGGTCCCAAGGGTGGCTCCAAGGGCGGCTCCAAGGGCGGCTCCAAGCGCGGGAAGCCGCGCCGCAAGCCGTAGTAGCGACAGAGGTCGCGGCCACCGATATTCCGTTGCCCCGTACGTCTTCCGGGCGTGATGATCCCTGAATGGCTTCGACTCCGAGTCCTTCCGACGGCCGTGCCGGAATCACCGCCGCACTCGTGGAACGTCTGATCGCCGCGCAGTTCCCCCAGTGGAGCGGCCTCCCCGTGACACCGGTGGAGGTCGACGGCTGGGACAACAGGACGTACCGCCTGGGTGACGCGATGACGGCCCGCCTGCCCACCGGCGCCGGCTACGTTCCCGCGGTCGCCAAGGAGAACGAGTGGCTGCCACGGCTCGCGCCGTCACTGCCCGTAGCCGTCCCGCCCGTCCTGGCCAAGGGCGAGCCCGGCGAGGGATACCCCTTCCCGTGGTCCGTACGCGGCTGGCTGGACGGAGAGACGGCGGCCCGCGGCCCCATCGACGACATGGCGCAGTTCGCGGTCTCGGTGGCCGAGTTCGTCCTCGCGCTGCAACGCTGCGACGGCGTCGGGGGACCGTCGGCCGGAAAACACAGCTGGTACCGGGGCGCGTCGCTCACCCATTACGACGACGAGACCCGGCGCTGCCTCGCGGCGCTCGACGGCCATGTCGACACATCCCGGGCGGCCGCCGTCTGGGAGGCCGCGCTCGCGGCGCGGTGGCAGGGGACGCCGGTGTGGTTCCACGGAGACATCGCCACGGGCAACCTGCTCGTCGCCGACGGCGAACTCACGGCCGTCATCGACTTCGGCACGTCGGGCGTCGGCGACCCCGCCTGCGATCTGGTGATCGCCTGGTGCACGTTCTCCGGAGACAGCCGCGAGGCCTTCCGCCGCACGGTCGCCCAGGACGCCGGCACATGGGCCCGAGCGCGCGGCTGGGCCCTGTGGAAGTCCCTGTTGGTCATGTCCCAGTCGCTCGGCACCGACCCGGAAAGCGCCGCGTCCCATCACCGCGTGATCGACGAAGTCCTGGCCGACCACGCCAGATTCGGCGGAGCAGGCAACTGACGGCCTGTACGAGGAGCGTGCGCTCAACTCGCTCAACAGGCCGGGCAGTTCACCACACGCCCCGATCCGGGGCCACGGCCTGCGGCGGCGTCGCCTTCGGGGAGAGGTTCTGGAGCTTGGACACGTCGACCGAGTCTTCCTTCGACGGAGTCGCGGTCGGTACGGGCCGGTTGTAGTCCGTGAGCGTCATCGTCGTGTTCAGGTCGCCGTTCTTCTGGGTGGCACGCACGAGCCGGTGCGGGTCCTTCGCGGTGATGAACAGGACGACGTCGCTGCCGTCGTTCCTGCCACTCACCGGCACGACGTCAGCGCCGTCCACCTTGATCTGCTTGCCCTTCGTCAGCTTCTCGGGGGGCGCACCGGTGGGGCCGCCGTTCAACTGGGCCTGGAACGCGTTCAAGTCGCATGTGTCGCCCAGGCTCTTGAGCAGGCCGTCGTTCGCATTGCCGTGCACATAGCGCCCTTTGAAGACCTGGGCCGCAAGCTCCCCCGCGCCGCCCTCGACCTGGGACTTCCAGAACGTGGTGTCGGGCTTCATCCACAACTCGTCGCCGCGTTTGACGAGTTCGACGGTGCCGCCATCGGCGCCGCCCGTGCCCATCTTCAGGGATCCGGTGCAGTTGCCGTCCTGGTCCAGGACGAGGTCCAGGACCGCGGGGGACCGGGCGTCGGCGGGTCCCGTGGAGTTGCTCCTCAGGAGCATATGGAGGGACTTCGCGTCGAGCAGTTCCTTCTTCGCGTCGTCCGCGAGCTGCTGCGCGCTCAGCTTCGACGCGTCGCCCCCGTCGTCCGCGAACGCCGGAACTCCCGCGAGAGCTGTCACGCACGCGACGGCAGCGCTCACCGGGATCAGTGCGGCCTTGCGATGCCTCGACACACACCACTGCATGGTGTCACCTCGCAGACGGGACGCTCGCTCGTGAACGCAATTAAATTGTACATTTCGGGCTGGTGGCCGTCGCGGCGGCAGTGCGCTGAGCCCCGAGGACGGGGCGGCGGGATCAGCGGGGTGGACGGGTTGGAGATCATCGCCGTCCTGGACGCCGAGGCGTTCGAGAGCCGGCTCGGGGGCACCGCGCTCGGCAGGAAGGTGCCCCAGGGGCCAGTGGTTCCGGGGGAACGTCGACAAGCTGCTCAACAGTGAACCCGGCCGGCCCAACTTCTCTTCCAGTCAGGTCACTTGATTCGGTCTCTGTCGCCCGGCCGCCCCGTGACGACTCCGCCGGGCGGACCTGGTGGATTCCAGGCCCGCCCGGCGGCGGGTCACGTCATGCGCGGTGGCGCGTCAGCAGCTCAGGTTGTCGCCCGGTGTGGTGCCCAGGATCTGGACGAACGCCTTGTACCGGTCGATGCGGCTCTGGACCTGGCCGGGGTTGCCGCCGTTGCACTCCAGGCTGCCGTTGATGGAGCGGATCGTCTCGCCGAAGCCGGCGCCGTTCACCATGGCGTTGTGCGGCGTCATGGTGCCGGGGCCGTTCTGCGTGTTCCAGTACCAAAGGCCCGTCTTCCAGGCCACGGCCGCGTCCTGCTCCACCAGGTACGGGTTGTGGAGAAGGTCGATGCCGAGCGCGTCGCCCGCGGCCTTGTAGTTGAAGTTCCAGCTGAGCTGGATCGGGCCGCGGCCGTAGTACGCGGCCGTGCCCGCCGGGCAGCCGTAGGACTGGCTGGTGTCGCAGTAGTGCGGGTAGTTGGCGGTGTTCTGCTCGACGATGTACACCAGACCGCCGGTCTCATGGCTGACGTTGGCCAGGAACGCCGCGGCCTCCTGGCGCTTGACCGTGTCGCTGCCGGTGTTCGCGAAGCCGGGGTAGGCGCTGAGCGCGGCGGTCAGTCCGCTGTACGTGTAGAACGGATTCCTGTTCGGGAACATCTGGTTGAACTGGGCCTCGCTGACGACGAAGCCGGACGGATCGGGGTCGCCGGGGTTCGTCCCGCCACCGCCGCATGCGCCCTGGTCCGCCCAGACGTCGGAGGTGCCGGGGGTCTCGTTCTGGGTCCACCACTTGGCGTTCCAGTTGTGCCCGTTGTACGAGGCCGATCCGCCGCCGGTGTAGACGGACGAGGAGTTCCAGGGTGCGGCGCACTCGGCCGCCGATGCCGTGGTGGCAGGGCCGATGACGACCACGGCACTGACCGCGGCCAGGGTGGCGACAAGACTCGTGACGCGTTTGATCATGCCAACGCTCCTTCGGCGCGGCGCGAGTTGGGGATCCCGGCGCCGCCATGGGGGGTGTCGGTCACTCAAGCGAACCTGGTCTGAACCTGTCAAGGTCTAGACCAAAAGCGACCGCCGCGGTGGCAGGGATTCGGCCTGGGCCTCGGCCGAGGAGCAGCCCGCACCGAAGGAGCGGGATGTTCGCGATACAGGCAAGCCCCTGGACCGCTCGACGAGCAGTCCAGGGGCTTCTGAACTGCGGGAACGCGGGCGTGCCGGGGTGGTCCACGTCGCCTTGGCGCGCAGACGCGTAGGGGATGCGTCAAGGCCGCGCACCCCGCCGTATGGGAGGCGTCAAGGGCGGGCGATTCCGGTCCTGAACGGGGGTGTCCTCGTCTGCCTCATCCCGACGACGATCGGCGCACTGCTCTCCGCGATCGGCATCGCGGGCATGGACCGCCTCGTCCAGCGCAACGTCCTCGCCACTCCGGCAGGGCGGTCGCGGCGGCAGGCGACGTATCGACCCGGCTGCTCGACAAGACGGGCACGATCACGCTCGGCAACCAGCAGGCCTCCAGTTCCGCCCGTCAAGGGCGTCACCGCGGCCGAACTCGCCCACGCCGCCCAGCTGTCCTCGCTGTCCGACGCGACCCCCGAGGGCCGCTCCATCGTGGTCCTCGCGAAGGAGAAGTGCGGGCTGCGCGAACGCCACCAGGTCGAGCCGGCCGGCGCCGAATGGATCGCCTTAACCGCCCAGACCGTCACGTCCTCCGGCTCCGGCCTCGACCCGGACATCTCCCCGGCGCACGCCGACCTCCAGGTCCACCGGATCGCGGAGCGGAACCACCTTCCGTGCAGCAGCTCGTGAAGGCTCACACCGACGGGCGGGTCGCCGGCTTCGTGGGCGAGCCCCGCGTGAACGTCCTCGAACTCAACATCGCGCTCAAGGACTTGGCCGCGAAGAGCTGATCGAGAACGGAACAAGGCTGATCGGGAACGGAACAAGACGGAAGCCGGCGGCTCGGGAAACTTTCCCCGTGCCGCCGGCTCCCGTTACGCGCTAGAGCGAGCCCTGCCCGCCGCTGTTGAGCGCTGGCGCCTGCGTCTGCTGCGTCGGCATGGCGCGCGGCAGCGGCGCCGGCATCACCCGTTCCAGATCCCGCAGGGTCTGTTCGGCTACGGCACGGACCTGGGCGGGGATGTCTCCTCGTTCCTGGATGAGCCGACTGTAGATCGGAGCTTCGTGCTGTGCGGCCCACACGTCGAGACTTCCCTCTTTCCTTGGCTGGCGATGCCCCCGGCACCGGAGGAATCAGCCAACGAGTCTACCGGTGACCTCTCCTGCGTAGGCAAAGTGTCCATATCGGGGGACGAGCGGCCCTGAGGAGGGTAGGGATCGTCGGAACGCTTCCGGGCGCTCCGACTTCGATGTGGTCCGGGAGAAGAAACACGACATGGAGGTTGAGAGTGCGCTACCGCGAGCTGGGCCGCAGCGGAATGTCCGTGTCCGAGATCGGCTACGGCGCCTGGGGCATCGGCGCGTCCGGGTGGGTGGGCGCCACCGAGGACGAGTCCGTACGCGCCCTGCACCGTGCCGTCGACCTCGGGGTGAACTTCATCGACACCGCCCGTGGCTACGGCGAGAGCGAGCGGATCGTGGGCCGGGTCGTGCGCGAGCGGACCGGCGACGAGGTACTGGTGGCGACCAAGGTCCCGCCGATGAACAGGATCTGGCCCGCGCCCGACGGCATCGACCCCGTCGAGGCGTTCCCCGGCGCCCACATACGCGAGAGCGTCGAGACCAGCCTGCGGGTCAGCGGCCTCGACCACTTCGACGTGGTGCAGTTCCACGTCTGGAGCGACGAGTGGGTGGGCCGGGGCGACTGGCTGCAGACGGTCGAGGAGCTGAAGAAGGAGGGGAAGATCCGCCTGTTCGGCGTCTCGATCAACGATCACCAGCCGGACAACGCCCTCGACCTCGTGCGCAGCGGCGCCGTCGACACCGTGCAGGTCATCTACAACATCTTCGACCAGGCACCCGCCGACGCGCTGCTGCCCGCCTGCGAAGAACACGGCGTCGGGGTCATCGTCCGCGTGGCGCTGGACGAGGGAGGGCTCACGGGGCGGATCACTGCCGGTGCGACGTTCCCCGAGGGCGACTTCCGGGCGCGCTACTTCCGTGACGACCGGCCGGCGCAGGTCGAGAGGAAGGTCGCCGCTATCGTCGCCGACCTGGGCATCGCGCCCGACGAGATCGCCGAGAACGCGCTGCGCTTCGTGCTGAGTTCGCCCGCAGTCTCCACCGTCATCCCCGGTATGCGCACCGTACGCAACGTCGAGCGCAACACTGCCCTCAGCGACGGACGGCCGCTGACCGCGGACCAACTCGCCGTGCTGGCCGGGCACCGCTGGCAGCGTAACTTCTACGGATGATCTCCACAGAGAGGCTTCACGAGGTGCACCCCGCGACCGACGCCGTGTTAGACACCGTCTCGAACGGGATGGTGCGCATCCCCGGTGGCACCGTCGGCCTACGGGACGACCGGCGCGGCACGCGCTGGACGGCGGACATCGCCCCCTTCCTGCTCGGCCGCCATCCCGTGACGGCGGATCTCCTCCGCTTCGCCACCGGAGCGGACCCGGCTCCCGCCACGAGCGATGCTTCGCCGGTGACGAACGTCAGCTGGCTCGACACGATCGACATCTGCAACGCCATCTCGGCGCGCTCCGGGCTGACACCCGCCTACACCCGCGACGCGGGCAGCGGTGAGGTGACCTGCGACTGGAACGCCGACGGCTACCGGCTGCCGACGGAGGCCGAGTGGCAGTACGCCTGCAAGGCGGGCACGGAGGGCTACCGGTACGGGGCGATCGACGACATCGCCTGGTACGCGGACAACTCCGGCGGCGGAGTCCGCGATGTCGGCGGCAAGGCCCCCAACGCGTGGGGGCTGCACGACATGCTGGGCAACGTCTGGGAGTGGTGCTGGGACCTGTACGACGAGGAGGTCTACGGCTCTTACCGCATTTTCCGCGGCGGTGGCTGGGCCGAGTCGGAGCGCGGCTGCGGGGCCTCGGTGCGGCGCCGCAGCCACCCGACGTTCGCGATCGACGACCTCGGGTTCCGGCTGGCCCGCACCGTGTGACAGCAGGGGAGGAGCCCCCGCGCAACACGCGCGGGGGCTCCTTTCAGGCTCTGGTCAGGAGCCGTCGCGGTGCAGGGAGTCCTGGACTCCGCGGGCGCGGTCGTGGGCGTCGCCCATTGTCTTCTTGGCCTGGCCCTTCGCCTGCTCGGCGCGGCCCGCAGCCTCCTTGCGGCGATCACCGGTCGCCTTGCCGGTCATCTCCTTGGCCTTGCCCTTGACCTTGTCCATGCCGCCCTTGTCAGCCATTACGACTCCTTTGTCTTGTACGGCTCTTGCTCGACCAACGTAGAACGGCGGCGCCGAAGCCGCGCGGCGGACGACTACGCTCCGTGAGAGTCGGCGCTGCTGGGCAGCTCAGGCCGGGGCGGGGTCCAGTCCGTTTGACGCAGAAGCGCGCGGACGGTCACGCGGGACGGTGCCAGGCGGAGAGCGGTTCGGCGAGGCCATCGCGGAGGTGTCGCGCTGGGACGTGCCGGCCGTGGACGAAGGGTCGGGCAGGCGCCGTTGGACCGGGTCGAGGACATCTCTGACGCCCCGGCCGCCCGCATCGACCCGGACGCCCCGGAGCCGCTCGTGCTCTACGGACACGGCATGGACACTCAGTCGGCGCTCGATCTGTCCCGTGGACTGATGACGGACGAGCCGTTGTCCGGCTCATCACAGAACTGGCCGCGCCTCGGACGGAGTTGGAGCCCTCGCGCGTGCCCGCCACGTGAACCGCGATGTCGGCGATGTCCCGCGCCGCCTGTTCCGGAGGCAGCGCGGGCGCGACGATGTGGCTGATGGTCATGCGGACGACGGCGTCGACCATGAGACGCCGACGCTCGTCGGGGATCGTCGGCCAGGCCTCCCCTACGCAGTCGGCGATCGGAGTGCAGGCACTGCCGAAGATCTGCTCCTAGCGCGTCGCGATGTGGGCGACAAGGACGCGGTCCTCGCCCACGTTGCTGGTGAGGATGGACGTCAGCGGGTTGTCCGCCGCGAGGCTCAGGGCGGTGCCGACCCCCGCCGCGGTGCCCCGTCCCAGGTCGTCCGGGTGCTTGCGCAGCTCGGCCGCGATGCCGAGAAGGAACTGGTCCGCCTCCCTCGACACGAATGACCGGACCACCGCGTGCAACGACCCGAAATGCTCGTGCACGACCGCCCGGGTCACACCCGCGGCAGGGGCGATGTGTGCGTCATCCGGAGCTTGGCCCAGCCGGACTCCGCCACCAACGCCTGGGCGGCGTCGAGCAGTTGATCCCGGATCGGCGAGGGGGACGTATCGGGAACGCGGTTCGTGCAGTCCTCTGGGTCGAATGAGCACCACTTACTGGCGTCCGGCCCAGGGACTGCCCGCCCTCGCCCCCGGTCAGCCGCCCACGTAGGCCGCGAGATGCTCGCCGGTGAGGGTGGAGCGGTCCGCGACGAGTTCGGCGGGGGTGCCCTCGAAGACGATCCGTCCGCCGTCGTGACCGGCGCCGGGGCCGAGGTCGATGATCCAGTCGGCGTGGGCCATGACCGCCTGGTGGTGCTCGATCACGATGACTGACTTGCCGGAGTCGACGAGCCGGTCGAGCAGCCCGAGCAGCTGCTCGACGTCGGCGAGGTGAAGGCCGGTCGTCGGCTCGTCGAGGACGTAGACCCCGCCCTTCTCGGCCATGTGCGTCGCCAGCTTGAGCCGCTGGCGCTCACCGCCGGACAGCGTGGTGAGCGGCTGCCCGAGGGTGAGGTAGCCGAGCCCGACGTCGGCCATCCGCTGAAGGATCTTCTGCGCGGCCGGTGTGCGCGCCTCGCCCGCGCCGAAGAACTGCTCGGCCTCGGCCACCGGCATCGCAAGCACCTCGCTGATGTCGCGCCCGCCGAAGTGGTAGTCGAGGACTGAGGCCTGGAACCGCTTGCCCTCGCAGTCGTCGCAGGTGGAGGCGACACCGGCCATCATCGCCAGGTCGGTGTAGATGACGCCCGCGCCGTTGCAGGTGGGGCAGGCGCCCTCGGAGTTCGCGCTGAACAGCGCCGGCTTCACACCGTTGGCCTTGGCGAACGCCTTGCGGATCGGGTCGAGCAGTCCGGTGTACGTCGCCGGGTTGCTGCGCCGCGAGCCGCGGATCGCGGCCTGGTCGACCGTGACCACCCCGTCCTGCCCGGCCACCGAGCCGTGGATCAGGGAGCTCTTGCCCGAACCCGCGACGCCGGTGACGACGGTCAGTACGCCGAGCGGGATGTCGACGTGGACGTCCTGGAGGTTGTTGGTGCCCGCGCCGCGCACCCCCAGCTTCCCCGTGGGCGTCCGTACGGTCGGCTTCAGGGAAGCGCGGTCGTCCAGGTGCTGCCCGGTGAGGGTGTCGCTGGCGCGGAGCCCCTCGACCGTGCCCTCGAACACCACTTCGCCGCCCTCGGTGCCCGCGCGCGGGCCGAGGTCGACGACGTGGTCGGCGATCGCGATCGCCTCCGGCTTGTGCTCGACGACCAGCACCGTGTTGCCCTTGTCCCGCAGCCGCAGCAGCAGGTCGTTCATCCGCTGGATGTCGTGCGGGTGCAGCCCGATCGTCGGCTCGTCGAAGACGTACGTGACATCGGTCAGGGACGACCCGAGGTGGCGGATCATCTTGACGCGCTGCGCCTCACCGCCGGAGAGCGTGCCCGCCGGGCGGTCGAGGCCGAGGTAGCCGAGCCCGATCTCCACGAACGAGTCGAGGGTGTCCCCGAGCGCCTTCAGCAGCGGCGCCACCGACGGCTCCTTCAGGGCCCGCACCCACTCGGCGAGGTCGCTGATCTGCATCGAGCAGGCGTCGGCGATGCTGATCTTCTTGATCTTCGACGACCGGGCCGCCTCGCTCAGCCGCGTGCCGCCGCAGTCCGGGCAGGACGTGAACGTCATCGCCCGCTCCACGAAGGCGCGGATGTGCGGCTGCAGCGAGTCGATGTCCTTCGACAGCATCGACTTCTGGATCTTCGGGATCAGGCCCTCGTACGTCAGGTTGATGCCGTCGACCTTGATCTTGGTCGGCTCCCGGTGGAGCAGATCGTGCAGTTCCTTCTTGGTGAACTTACGGATCGGCTTGTCCGGGTCGAAGAAGCCGCAGCCGCGGTAGATACGGCCGTACCAGCCCTCGACGCTGTAGCCGGGGACGGTGAGCGCGCCCTCGTTGAGCGACTTGCTGTCGTCGAACAGCGCCGTCAGGTCGAAGTCGGTGACCGAACCCCGGCCCTCGCAGCGCGGACACATGCCGCCGACGATGCTGAAGCTGCGCCGCTCCTTCACCTTCTCGCCGCCGCGCTCGATGGTGACCGCACCCGCGCCGCTGATCGACGCGACATTGAAGGAGAACGCCTTCGCCGAGCCGATGTGCGGCTTCCCGAGCCGGCTGAAGAGAATGCGCAGCATCGCGTTGGCGTCGGTGGCCGTGCCGACCGTGGAGCGGGCGTCGCCGCCCATCCGCTCCTGGCCGACGATGATCGCGGTCGTCAGACCGTCGAGTACGTCGACCTCGGGCCTGGCCAGCGTCGGCATGAAGCCCTGCACGAACGTGCTGTACGTCTCGTTGATCATCCGCTGCGACTCGGCGGCGATCGTGCCGAAGACCAGCGAACTCTTGCCCGAGCCGGAGACACCGGTGAACACCGTCAGCCGGCGCTTCGGGAGCTCGACGCTGACGTCCTTGAGGTTGTTCACGCGCGCACCGTGCACGCGGATCAGGTCGTGGCTGTCGGCAGCGTGCAGCGCAGCTGACTGCGCCTGCGTCCCCTTGGCCATGCTCATCGTGTCTCCATCTGTTGCGCGGGACCGCCCTCGCGGACCCCGTCGGCGTCGCCGCTCGATCTAACCAGCTCCGAGCCGTCCGCCTGGTCCTCTTCTGCTTCTGAGCTCCTGAGCTCCTGGCTTCTGAGCTTCTGCCCGGCGTCCGGCAGGCCGGGCCGCCCGTCAACGGTCCTGGAGCAGCCCGAGGACGTTCCCGTCGGGGTCGGTGAACGTGGCCACGAGGCGGCCGCCGCCGACGTCGTGTGCCGCCTCCTTCACCACGGCACCCGCGGCCGTGACCTCGGCCAGCTTGGCCGCGATGTCCGGTACGTGCCAGTACGTCACCGGCGAGGTCATGCCCCCGCCGCCCGGCACGAGCCCGATGTGCTGGCCCTCGACGTCGAAGCCGACGTAGTAGGGCGCGTCGGCCGTCGGCTCCGCGCCGAGCAGGGCGACGTACACGGCCTTGGCCTTCTCCAGGTCGGAGACAGGGTGCAGCACGGTCTTGATTCCCTGAGTGGAAGAGCTGGACATGATCACTCCTGAAGGTGGTGGATGTGGCGGCCGTCGTCTGGTTCCAGGACGGCGGGAGAGCTGCCGTGAGGGGCGCTGTCCACGGAGTTCAGGCTAGGCGCGGCTCATGAGCGGCGCTTCTCCAAAACTGCTCACTTTCGGTGGCCCTCCGCCCCTCCGTGGAGTCGGGCACGGGTTCGACCGTTCCGCGCGACGAGTGGACCGTCGTCCGGTGACGACACCATGGGGCCGCTCAGGCGTTGGGGTTGCCGTGGAGCGGGTGCAGTGACGGTTCTGCACAGGGCGGGCGCGGGCTACGGACGGCGGTGACTGCCGACGGACGAGGGGCAGGAATGTGCGGAGCATGGCGGATGTGTGGACACGCAAGGGCGGCGACAGCGCGCCGTCGGCGGAGGGCCGCGGCCACGTGCCCGGTCCTCTGGTGGGCCGGGAGGTGGAGTCGCAGGCCCTGCGCACCCTCCTGGAGAACCATCGGCTGGTGACGGTGGCCGGCGAGGTCGGCGTGGGCAAGAGCCGACTCGCGGCGGAGGCGGTCGCCGGCTTCGGTGCGCGGGGGGCGGTGGAGCGTGTCCTCGGCGTGGGCGAGGGCCGGGTTGGCGTGGAGGCGGTCGCCGATGTCGGTGCGCGGGGGGCGGTGGAGCGCGTCCTCGGAGTGGGCAAGGGCCGGCTCGCCTCGGACGCCGTCGCCGGCGTCGGTGCGCAGGGGACCCGGCCGCGCGTCATGGTCGTCCGCTGGCCGGGGGGCGGGCAGGACGCCGGGTCCGGTGGTGCCGGGCCGGAGGCGCCCGCCTCGCTGACGGCGGCCGTCTTGGAGGCGGCGGGTGGGATCCACGGGCGACGCCGCGCGGCCGGTGCCGGTGCCGGTGCCGGAGCCCTCGCCGAGCGGCTGCGCGCCGCTGACGTGCTGCTCCTCCTCGACGACGTCGATCCGGTCCATGCCGAGTGCGTGGGCATGGTGCAGACACTGCTGGAGTTCGTACCGTCGCTGCGCGTGCTCGTGACCGCGCGCCGGCCCCTCGGGCTGGGCGGCGAGGCCGTGCTGCGTCTCACGCCGCTCAGCGCCGAGCCCGCGGACGACGACCGGGCCGCGCCTGCCGTGGAGCTGTTCCTGGAGCGGTTCCTGGCGCGGGCGGGCGCCGCCTTCGACTCCGGCGATGCGGAGCCGAATGCGGTGGCAGACATCTGCCGATACGTGGGCGGCCTTCCGCTCGCGGTCGAATTGGCCGCGGAGCAGGCCGCCAGGAGCAGTGTGGGGGAGGTCGCGGCCCGGCTCGAGGAACACCAGTGCTGGCTGAGCGCACCGGACATGGCCGCACCTCGGCACCGGTCGCTGCGGGACGCCGTCGCCGCGGCCTACGTGCTGTGCGACCGCGATGAGCGGATCGTGTGGGCCCGCGCCAGCATTCTGGCCGGAGACTTCGACGAGTCGACGGCTGCGTTCGTCTGCGCCGGCGGCGGCCTGGCCCAGGCCCGGGTGCCCGCGTGCCTGACCCGCCTCGCCGCGATCGGCGTCCTGACTCCGGTCCGCGACCCCGGCGGCATCCGCGAACCGCGCTACCGGATGGCCCCCGCCGCCCACGACTTCGGCGGCGAACGGCTGCGTGAGGCAAGGGAGTTCGAGGTCGCCGCCGAGCGCCGCGCGATCCACTTCCACCGGGTGGCCGCCCTCGCGGAGAGTCTGTGGAGCCTCGGCAGCCAGCCACAGGCCGTACGGCTCGTCCTTGACGAGGCCGAAGGGCTCAGGGCGATGCTGGAGTACGCGCCCCGGCAGCCCGAACTCGCGGCGGCGGCCCTGGAGTCCGTACTGAACCTGTGGTTCTGGTGGGCGGTCTACGACGCAGCCGACGAGGGGCGCCGACATCTGCTGCGGCTGCTCCCGATGTGCCGCTCGGACACCCTCCTGATCGCGCGCGGCCTGTGCCTCGCGGCCTGGCTCACGGCGTACGACGACCCTTGCGGAGCGAACGAGCTGCTCCAGCACGCGTGGCCCGCCGCCGTCCTGGCGGGGGACGACGCGACGATCGGCCGGATCGCGCACGTACAGGGCACGCTGGCGCTCCACGGGGGCGACCTCGACCGGGCCGCCGAGCAGTTCCAGGAGGCGGCAGGCACGATCCCGCCGCACGCCCCCGGCGGACTGCCGCCCGCAGTGAGCCTGGCCGCTCTCGCCGTGACGCAGGCGGAGCGGTCGCCACGGGCGGCGCGCCGGAGCGCCCGCCGCGCCCTCAGCCAGCCCGGCATCAGCGGCGACGCCTGGGCGTGCCTCGTCGCCCGCCACGCCCAGGCGTTCGTCGACCACAGCGACGGCCGCACCGGCAGGGCCCGGCAGCGCGCACACCGCGCGCTCGCCGCCCTGGACGGCCGGCTGCCGGCACCGCACGGCTGCGCCGCGCTGCGGGATCTGATCACCGACATCGACCGGGGGAGCCGCAGCGGCCTGCCGACGGTGCCTGTGCCACGGGGGTGTACGGCGGTGGCGCTTCCTGCACAGGCCGGGAGCGGCATCCTGGGCTGAGTCGGCGGCGGGACCGCGTCAGGCCGTCGGCGCGCCGGGGACGCGGCGGCTGCCGCCGTTGCGCTCCTGCCACAGCCGGTACACGTCGACGGCGTTGTCCCGCGGCTCGTGGCGCATGGGCAGGCGCCGCTCGGTGTAGTCCTTGGCGAACTCACCGTAGAAGGTGTCGAGTTCGAAGTACTTGCGGTCGTCGACGTAGTGCGGCTCGTAGGCGTCGCGGGTGGTGAGGAAGACGACCTCGTCGGGGGAGCAGTAGTACAGCGAACCCAGGCACATCGGGCAGGGGTGGGCGAGTACGTAGATGGTGGCGCCGACCAGGTGCTCGGTGCCGAGCTTGCGGCAGGCGTCGCGGATGGCGAGGATCTCCGCGTGCGCGGTGGGGTCGGAGGTCTGGGCCACCCTGTTGGGGCTCTCGGCGAGGATCTCGCCGTCCCTGACAATGAGGGTGGCGAAGGGGCGTCCGCCCTCTTCGACGTTCTGGCGGGCGAGGTCGATGGTGCGCTGGGCGAAGTCCATGGGGGTCCTCCGGGGATGGCGTGACCGGCTGCGGTATCTGTGCTGACGAAGACTCAGAAAGGCTTTGTGGGCAGGTACTTGCCGTCGAGGGTGATGACGGCGCGCTCGCCGCCCTCGGGGTCGGCGACCTTCTTCACATCGAGCTTGAAGTTGATCGCGCTGATGATGCCGTCGCCGAACTGCTCGTGGACGAGCGCCTTGAGGGTGGTGCCGTAGACCTGGAGCATCTCGTAGAAGCGGTAGATGGTCGGGTCGGTCGGAATGCCGCCGGGGATCGAGCCGCGCGTCGGGATGGTCTGCAGCAGCAGGGCCGCGTCCTCGTCCAGGCCGAGGAGTTCCGCGACGGCCTCGGCGGACGTCTGCGGCAGGGCGTGCTGGCCGAGCACGGCGGCGGTGACGAAGGCCGGCGACAGCCCGGCGGCGTCGGCGATCTGCTGCCAGGTCAGGTCCTTACGGGTCTTGGCGGCGACGGCGGCGACGGCGAGGGTCTCGCGGGCGGTGGGGTCGAACTGGGCGTGCGGCATGGGGGATTCCTCTTTCGGGGTGCGGGGTGCGGGATTCCGGGTTCGGGATTCGGGTTCTGTGTTCTTCGGTTCTGGTCGGCGCGGTCAGGCCGCGATCGCGGTGGCGCCGACCGGTTCGACGGCTCCGGTGGCGATGTCGAACACCCAGCCGTGCAGCGTGAGCGTTCCGTCGGCCAGGCCGCGGGCCACGGAGGGGTGGGTGGCCAGGTTCTGCAGTTGTGCGGACACGTTGGCCCGCACCAGGGCGGCGACCCTGTCGGGACCCGACGCGGCCGGGACGGCGGCGGCCCGGGCCCGCGCGGCGTCCGCGTGCCGCAGCCACCCGGAGACGACCGGCGCCGCGCTCAGGTCGTGCCCCTCGGCCAGGGCGGTCATGGCCCCACAGGCGGAGTGGCCGCACACGACGATGTCGCTCACGTGCAGCACGGCGACGGCGTACTCGATGCTCGCCGCGACGCCGTCGGGGTCCGAGGAGTAGGCCGGGACCAGGTTGCCCGCGGTGCGGACGACGAACAGCTCGCCGGGTTCGCTCTGTGTGATCAGTTCGGGGACCACGCGGGCGTCCGAGCAGCCGATGAAGAGCGTCGTCGGGCGGTGGGTCGTGGCCAGGTGGGCGAAGAGCCCCGCCTTTGCGGGAAAGACGTCGCGGCGAAAGCGCGCGAGACCGTCCGAGAGATCGTGCATGGGTCACTCCCTTCGATGACTGCCGGCCCGTCGGGCTGACGAAATCCACCATGCATGACCAGCTGCTATAGCGTCCAAGACGCGCTGGCCATGACTGCTATCGATGACATCTATTTCTCCGCCTATAGTCGGGGTATGGGTCCCGAACTTCGTCATCTCCGCTATCTGATCGCGGTGGCCGAGCACGGCAACTTCACCCGTGCCGCCGAGGAGCTGCGCATCTCCCAGCCGACCCTGTCCCAGCAGATCAAACAGATGGAACGAGTCGTCGGCGCCCAGCTGCTGGACCGCAGCGGCCGTACGGTGCGCCCCACCGACGCCGGCGAGGGCTACGTGTTCTACGCGAAGCGTGTACTGCGGGACCTCGCGGCCGCCGACCGCGCCGTTGTCGACGTCGCGGACCTCTCGCGGGGCCACCTCCGTCTCGCCATGACGCCCACGTTCACCGTCTACCTCATCGGCCCGCTCGTGGACACGCTCCGCAGCCGTCATCCCGGAATCACCGTCGACGTACGGGAAATGACGCAGGATCACATCGAGGCGAGCCTGCTCGCCGACGAACTCGACCTCGGGATCGCCTTCGAGGGGGCGCATCAGGCGGGTATCGCCGCCACAGCGCTGTTCACCGAACACCTGAGCCTCGTCGTGAGTGCCGACGGGGATGGGCTCCGGGGCGGCCGACCGCTGCCCGTACGCGAACTTGCTGACCGCCAACTAGCCCTGCTCAGCGGTGATTTCGCGACCCGGGGTCACATCGACGACTATCTCGCGGCGTACCGCGTCGATCCGACGGTCGTCGTCGAGGCCAACAGCATCCTGGCGCTGACCGAGATCGTGCGCCGCTCACGCCTGCTCGCCACGGTGCTCCCCGACGCCATCGCCGAAGATCATCCGCACCTTCGGCCCGTCCCTCTCGACCCACCCCTGCCCACCCGCACCGCCGTGCTCCTGCGCAGGGGGAGTGCCTACGAGAGCGCGGCCGCGCGCGCGTTCGCCCGTCTCGCGCGCGACCTGGTCAAGGACCGCGGCTACCGGCAGGCCTGACCGCGCCGAGGCGTCGGCGGAGGCGTGTGCGGGCTGCCGCCCGCTACTTACCCGGGGGTAGGCCAACGCACGTCCCTTGTTATACGGTCCGTCTAACAAGCGGGCGGGTGGCCTCTGCAGAGCCCCCGTCCACCTGTGCTGACCTGGTGTCTCCGCGCAGCCTGCGGAGCCGGCAGGCGGCGCCCCGCCGACGGCCACGGCAGGGCGACGGAGTGGCGGTCCGTGGCCCCGTGCGTGTGCCCGCACGGTGGCCTCCGTGATCAGCCCCGCGTACCCCCGGGTGTACTCACGGCCGGCGACGGAGACGGCAGCGCACCGACAGGGAGCGCACCGACAGGGAGCGCACCGACAGACAACGCACACCGACAGACAACGCACACGTCTGATCCAAGGAGCCGCAGCATGGCAAGCAGCACTGTTCGGCCGGAATCGCATGAACTCCACGACGAGCGCGGCGTCTCGCAGCGACTGCTGGAATCGGCGGCCGTGCTGGCGTACGACCCGGCGACCGAAGTGGACTGGGAGACGCCGCTGGACAAGGACTTCCACGGCGCCAGCCCGGAGTGGAGCACGCTCTACGGCACCGCCTACTGGGCGGAGCTGACCGAGGAACAGCGCAAGGAACTGACCCGGCAGGAAGCCGCTTCGGTGGCGAGCACCGGCATCTGGTTCGAGATGATCCTTCAGCAGATGGTGCTGCGGGACATGTACGCCAAGGACCCGACGAAGGCTGACTTCCAGTGGGCCCTCACCGAGGTCGCCGAGGAGTGCCGCCACTCGATCATGTTCGCCCGCGGCGCGCAGAAGCTGGGGGCGCCTGCCTACCGGCCGCACCGGTTCGTCATCGAACTCGGCCGCGTGTTCAAGACGCTCGCCTTCGGGGAGGCGGCGTACGCCGCGATCCTGGTCGCCGAGGAAGTCCTCGACGTCATGCAGCGCGACTGGATGCGCGACGAGCGGGTCGTGCCGTTCGTCCGCACGATCAACAACATCCATGTCGTCGAGGAGTCTCGGCACATGAAGTTCGCCCGCGACCAGACGCGCAAGCGCCTCGCCGGTGCGGGCCGGCTGCGCCGCCACATCAACGCCTTCCTGGTCGCGACCGCGTCCTACTTCATCGTGACGAGCATGGTCCGCCGGCAGGTCTACGAGAGCGCAGGGCTCGACGTGCGGCGCGCCGTGGCCGAGGCCGGGGCCAACGAGCACCACAAGTCCATGATGCGTGCGAGCTGCTCGGGCCTCATGGAGTTCCTGGCCTCCGCACGGCTGCTCACCAGGCCGGCGCTGGCGTTCTACAAGCGTGCCAACCTCATCTGAACCGACGTGAGTTGACGACATGACGTACGCCATCACCCAGACCTGCTGCAGTGACGCGACCTGTGTCGCCGTGTGCCCGGTCAACTGCATTCACCCCACCCCCGAGGAGCGGGCGTTCGGCAGCACGGAGATGCTGCACATCGACCCGGTGTCCTGCATCGACTGCGGCGCGTGCGCCGACGCCTGCCCGGTCGACGCGATCTTCCCGGTGGACCGTCTCGCTCCGGAGCAGACGGAGTACGCCGCGATCAACGCCGTGTACTTCGAAGGCAGGCATACGGATGCGGGCACGGACGCGGTCGAGGACGGCCCCAACTTCCACGCCTGGGGCAGCCCTTCGTTCCCGCGTGTCCTGCCGTCCGACCTCGCGCCGCTCAGGATCGCCGTCGTCGGCACCGGACCGGCCGGGATGTACGCGGTGCAGGACCTGCTGCTGCACACCAACGCGGAGGTGACCCTCATCGACCGGCTGCCGGTGGCCGGCGGCCTCGTGCGTTACGGCGTGGCACCGGACCACCCGGCCACCAAGAAGGTCGGCGAGACCTTCGCCAGGTTCCACACCCATCACCGGGTACGGATGCACCTGGGCCTCGAAGTGGGTGACGACGTCACCGCGCAGGAGCTGGCCGAGCACCACGACGCGGTCATCTACGCCGTCGGGGCCGCCGCCGACCGCCGGCTGTCCGTCCCCGGCGAGGACCTCACCGGCAGCATCTCGGCCCGCACCTTCGTCGCCTGGTACAACGCCCATCCGGACGTGGCGCACGAAGCGATCGACCTCTCCGCCGAACGCGTCGTGGTCGTCGGCAACGGCAACGTCGCCCTCGACGTCGCCCGCATCCTCCTCGCCGACCCGGACACCCTCGCCCGCACCGACATCGCCGACCACGCGCTGAAGGCGCTGCGCGCAAGCTCCGTACGCGAAGTGGTCCTGCTCGGACGCCGTGGCCCCGAGGATGCCGCGTACACCACGCCGGAGCTGCTGGCGCTCAAGCACGTGCCGGGCCTGCAACTGCTCGTCGACGACCATGATCCCCGTATCGCCGCGGCCATCGACGAAGCCGGTCCGAACGACAGGACCGCTGTCCTGAAGGGCGTTCCCCGCGGCGGCTTCGACGGGGACGTGGCACCGCCGCCCGGGCGCCGCATCGTCCTGCGCTTCCACAGCTCGCCCGTCGAGCTGCTCGGATCGGAACAGATCGAAGCCGTGCGCACCGAAGGGGCGTCGGGGGAGCGGGTGATCGCGGCCGGGATGGTGCTGCGCGCGATCGGCTACCGCGGAGGCCCGCTCGCCGGCCTCCCCTTCGACGAGGCCACCGGCACCGTTCCGCACGAGGGCGGACGCGTCACCGGCATGCCCGGAACGTACGTCGTGGGCTGGATCAAGCGCGGCCCCAGCGGCGGAATCGGCGCCAACCGCACCTGCGCCGCCGAGACGGTCGCCACGCTGCTGGCCGACGCCGTCTCCGGCGCGCTGCCGACGCCACCGCACGCGCCCAAGGCCTTCCACCGGCTGGCCAGGCGCCGCAACCGGCGCGTCCTCGACGCGAAGGGCCTCGCGGCGATCGAACGGGCCGAGGCCGCGCGGGGCCGCGAGGCCGGCCGGCCACGGGTCAAACTGGCCACGGTCGACGAGCTGGTGGCGAGCGCGAGGCGCCGGCGCGTGTTCCGGTGAGGTGAACCGGGGGCCCGGCGCGGCCATTGGCGGCGCCGGGCCGGGATCTATCCGGAGGTAGGTGTCGGGCCGCCCGCGGCGGGACGGCGCGAGCGCATCATGGCGACGTAGACGGCCGCGGAGACCAGGATCCCGATCGGCAGGGAGAGGTCCGTGCCGCCCGCCGCCCGGGCGATCGGCCCGGTGTACATCGGCGTGTTGACGCACTGGGACGCGACCGCGGTGGCGACCACCAGGGCGGTCACGCCGGCCCAGTTGACCCCGCCCGAGTACCAGAACGCGCTGCCTCGGGACTCGTCGGTCAGTTCCCTCCCGTCGTAGCGGTTGCGGCGCCACAGGATGTCGGTGGCGTAGATCGCGATGCTCGGGCCCATCAGCGCCACCATGAGTTCGAGCATGTTGTTCACGGTGTCGAGGAAGTTGGAGACGAGCAGCGCGTACAGCGTCAGCGCCACGCCGAGGGCCCCGTCGAGGGCGACGCTGCGGGACCTGCGGATCCGGACGCCTATCGACTGCAGGGCGAGGCCGGAACTGTAGGCGGTCATGGCGTTGTTGCAGATCGCGCCGAGGATGACGGCCAGCAGGAAGGCCGGCTTGAACCAGCTCGGCAGGATGCCCTCGAGAGCGGTCTGCGGGTCGGACATGTCGAGCGCGGTGCCTGCCAGGGCGCCGAGTGAGGTGAACAGGACGCAGGGCACGTAGGCGCCGAGGGTGGTCCAGCCGGCGATCGCTGTGGGCGAAGTGGTGCGGGGCAGGTAGCGGGCGAAGTCGGCGCTGTTGCTGTACGAGAGCGGCGCGGAGGCGACGAGCGTGATGCCGCCTATCACCACGGACCACAACTCCGTGCCGTGGAGCGGGTGTGGGGGCGCGTAGCCCCAGTCGACGTGGCCGAGCACGTAGCCGGCCAGGACGACGAAGACCGCGGTCAGGGCCAGGGTGAACGGCAGGTAGAGCTTCACGATGGTGGCGTGGCCGTAGACGCTGATGGCGAGCGTCGCCGCGGCCAGCACCACGATGACGACGACCTTGACGCCCGTCGTGAGCTCGAAGCCGGCCTTGTCGACGAGGCTGAACGCGGAGAGCGAGGCCGCGGCCCAGCTGAGGGCCAGATAGCAGACGGACACGAACCAGCCGGTCAGGGCGATGTTCGCCCGGTTGCCCCGGACGCCGAACATCGCGCGCGTGATCACCTGGCTCGGGGTGCCGGCCGCGGGACCGCTCACGGCGACAAGGCCGACCAGCACCCAGCACAGGTTGCCCGCCGCGATCACGCCCAGCGCCTGCCAGAGGCCGAGGCCCATGAGGATGAGGGCGCCGCCGACCACGAGGCTGAGATAGCTGACGTTGGGGGCCGCCCACACGGCGAACAGCTCGCGGGCGCGTCCGTGCCGCTCGGCGTCCGGGATGAAGTCGATGCCGTGCGCCTCCACACGCCCGGCCCGGTCGGCGGGGGGTGTGACGGCTTGCGTCGTGGGGTCTGGGATCGTGGGAGCCATGCAGTCCTCCGAACAGGCGAGCACGGGAGCCGACTTGTCTATTGGTCAGGAATCCAATAGTGGGCAGGGGGTGCCGTCAAGCACTCCGCCGAAACGCGTGCGGAAGAATCCCGAGGCCCGCCGCGCCGAGATCGTGGCCGCCGCGGCGGCGATCGCCCTCGCGGAGGGCCTCGAATGCATCACGATGCGCCGGGTCGCGGACGAACTCGCGGTGCGCCCCGGCCTGATCAGCCACTACTTCCCGGTCGCGGAGGACCTCGTCGCCGAGGCCTTCGGCGTGGCGGCGACGACCGAGCTGGACGAACTGATTCCCGCCGACCGGCCCGAGGGCGAGGCGCTGGAGGACCTGGCCCGCTTCTTCCTCCTGACCACGGGGGACCGCTTCGACGGCATGAGCCGGCTATGGCTCAACGCCAGACACCTGAGCCGCTACCGGGACAGGCTGTGCGACCGCGTGGGCCACCAGGAGGCCCAGTGGCGCGAACGTCTGACCCAGCTCATCCGCGACGGCGTAGCGGCCGGGTTCTTCCGTACCGAGGACCCCGAGGTGACCGCCATCCAGATCCTCGTGGTCCTGGACGGCCTCGGCGTCCACGCCAACACGGAACGCACCAACCGCCCTCCAGCGGTGACGGCCATGGCGATCACGACCGCGGAACGCGAACTCGCCGTCCCTGCCGGGACGCTCGCCGAACTGATGGCGGCCCAGCGCTAGTTGAACCCGGACACCCCCGACGCCCTGAGCGCCCAGTGCGCCGGGCCGGTCAGCCCCGGCGTGACCCCACGCAGCGGGTGGGGTCACTGGGGGGCGATGGCCAGGCCGAGGCCGGTCCGGGCCATCGTCAGTGCGCCGTCCAGTACCGCCTCGTCCCCGGCCGAGCCGGAGACCTCCTCGGCGAACTGCCGGCTGCGCGGCATGCCTTGGGCGCCCAGCACCCCGATCGCCGGGTTAATGGCGGGCAGGGCGTGCGTGAGGTCGCCCATGTCGGTGAAACCGTCCGTACCCACCGGCGACGGGCCCGGCTCCGGGACCTCCCGGCCGGTCGCCCGCAGGTTGCGGGCGTAGGCGGCCATCAGTGACGGGCCGTGGCACAGGTGCAGGTGGTCGGGCTGGACGCGGTGCACCTCGGAGACCCCATCCGTCACGGTCCGGGCGTCCTGCGGTGCACCGGCACTCCTCGGCGTGGCCGTCGCCCGCCGCGTCGGCCGTCCGCAGAGCCGGGCCGGGCGGGTGCTCGCCCCGGAGGCGGCCGTCGCCACCGCGGAGTGAGCCCGGCCCGGGCGGAGCTCAGTCGCCGAGGGCCTTCTTGAGCTCCGCCTTGTCCATGGACGACCGCCCGTGGATGTTGCGCCGCTGCGCCTCCGCGTACAGCTGGTCGTACGTGGGGCCTCCGGCGCCGGAGTGCGACCGCTGCCCGCCACGCTTGCCGGACGACATGTCCTGCGTCGAACTCCTGCTTGCCGTACGGGACTCACCGGCCCGGGCGCGCTCCTTGTTGACGGTGCGGGCGGCGATCTCCTCGGCCCGCTTCCTGCTCTCTCCCCGCTCCTCGGCGCTCTCCTTGATGTGCTCGTACTGGCGCTCCCGCTTGGCGTTCGACCCTCGGGGCACGGCGGCCTCCTCCTGAGTGACCGGGGATGTGCGTGGTCACGGGTTGGTGAGGTGGAGCTGGACCTCGACCTCCTGGTCGCCGGCGACGGTGCCGACCTTCTCGACGGCGAAGGCCGCGTCCAGGGTCCGGCAGAGGCGTTCCACCGCCACGGGGCAGCCCTGGAGGTCGGCCGTGACCGTTCCGGCAAGGGCTACGCCGGAGACCTCGGCGGGGGCGTGCTCCACGAGGAAGTTGCCCGTCCACGCGGCGGGGCGCGGCCCCTCGTTGCCGTGGGGGACGGCCTCGCCGCGGTCGGAGTCGAAGTGGTCGCCCAGGAGGTGGAAGACCGCGTCGGCGTCCGGCGCGGAGCAGCCGCCGAGCACGACCTCCACCAGGTCCCGGGACGAGGGGGCCTCCGCGGGGAAGGCTGTCGAAGCTGATGTTCCGTTCACGTCGTTCTCCGTATCTCTCGGTGGAAACGGGTGGTCCTGTCACGGCCCACTCGGGCCTCCTTCCCCGTCATCCGGCGCAAGCGATGTAACCGGCAGCTCCACCGGTGCCAGTGGCCACATGGCCGGCCCCTGAAGCACCGATCCGTCCGTGGCGAAGCGCGAGCCATGGCACGGGCACTCCCACGTCGTCTCCGCCGCGTTGAACGCCACGATGCAGCCCAGATGTGTACAGCGCGCCGAGACCGCCCGGACCGTGCCGTCCTCGGCGCGGTAGACGGCGCACCGGTGTCCGTCGACGCGCACCACCGCGCCCGATCCCGGCGGGATCTCGGTGACGGAGTCGACATGGGCGGTGTGCAGCCGGTCGCGGACGAAGTGCCGGGCGACGTCGGCCTGTTGCCGCAGCAGAGCGGGCGCTTCCCGCACCGCGCTCCACAGGCGGCGAGGGTCGTACAACCCGGCCCAGGGCGGCTCGTCGCCGGTGATCAGCCCGCTCAGCAGCTGCCCGGCGAGGACGCCGCTGCTCATGCCCCACCCGCCGAAGCCCGTCGCCACATACGCGTGCCGGGCCCCGGGATGCAGCGGGCCGATCATGGGAATCCCGTCGCCGGAGTCGTTGTCCTGGGCTGCCCAGTGGTACGCGGTGTCCTCCACGGCGAAGTGCTCGCGCATCCACGAGTCGAGCCGGGCGAAGGACGCCGCCGCGTCGCCCGTACCCGGTGTGAAACTCTCCCCGGTCACGATGAGCAGCCGCCGCCTGTCGGCGCCGTACGGCGCGGTGCGCACCGAACGCCTGCCCTCGTCCTCGGTGATGAACATGCCGAGCGGGCCGGGGTCGGAGGCGAGCGGCGCGGCGACGACGAGTTCCCGGCGTGGCTGGAGGCGGGCGAACAGGAACGCGCGGTCGAAGATCGGGTAATGGGTGGTGACGACGACGGCGTGCGCGGTCACCGTGTGCTGCGCCTCGGTGGTCACCGTGCACGGGATGCCGCCGAGCATCTCGGTCACCCGGGACCGCTCGAAGATCACGCAGCCCTGGGCGACCAGATCCTCGGCCAGGCCCAGCAGGTACTTGCGGGGGTGGAACTGCGCCTGGTCGTCCACCCGGACCGCGCCCGCGACGGCGAAGGGCAGACCGGTGTCCTCGGTGTACCGCGCGGGGAGACCGGCCTCGCGGGCGGCCTCGGCCTCGGCGCGCAGTACCCCCGTGCCCTCCTGGCGGACCGAGTAGGTGAAGGCCGGGGCGCGCTCCAGATCGCAGTCGATGGCCACACCGGCACAGATCTCGGCCACGCGCTCCACCGCGCCCTGCTGCGACATGGCGTACAGCCGGGCGGCCTCCTCGCCGTGCGTGCGGCTCAGGCGGTCGTACACGAGGGTGTGCAGCGCGGACACCTTCGCCGTGGTGTAGCCGGTGACTCCGGCGGCGATGCGGTCGGCCTCGAGGACGGCGACGGTCCGGCCCGCGCGCGTCAGCTCCCAGGCGGTGCTGAGCCCGGCGATTCCACCGCCGACCACCGCGACATCGACCTCGACGTCCTCGTTGAGAGACGGGTAGGCGGTCGTGCCGCTGGTGTGCATCCAGTACGACTCGCCCCGCCCGGGCAGTTCCAGTCTCGGCGCCACGGTCAGGCCTCCTTCCCGTCACCCGCGATCGGGGTCCCGCGCCGTGCCCCGTAGACCCCCGCCCCCCTCAGACATGGTGACCGCGATACCGGTGAGGCGCTCGTCGAGTGGGGAGGGCGTCGGAAGGCGGGCACGAGGACTCGCGGAGGGGAGACGCTGTGTCCTCGCGCCCTACGGCCGTCGCCCAAGTCATCCCGGCGGCGGCCGCTCCCCGCCGGCTGCCACCCTTGCTCCCGAAGGGGCCGGGGGCAGGGGGCGGAGCTCAGCCCCTGATCCCAGTGTCCTCCCGCCGGCCGGGCAGAGCGGCTGGTGTCAGGCGGCCGTCACGCCGTCGGCCGCCCCGTACTCCCGGCCCGCCTCCGCGCGTACCCGAGCGCAGCTGAGGTGGATGAGGCGGGAGACGTGCATCTGCGAGATGCCGAACTTCTCGGCGATGCGGGCCTGCGTCATGCCCTCGAAGAAGCGCAGGTAGAGGATGGCGCGCTCGCGCTCGGGAAGGTGGCTCAGCCCCGTCTTGGCGGCTTCGCGGTCGGTGATGAGGTCGTACGCGGTGTCGGGTGCGCCGAGCGCGTCGGCGAGGCTCTGTCCGTCGTGGCCGGACGGGGAGAGCTCTGCGTCGAGGGACAGCGCGCTGTAGCTCTCGATCGCCTTGAGCCCGTCGAGGACCTCCGCCTCGGTCAGCCCCGCGTGCGCGGCGATGGCGCCGACGCCGGGTTCTGGGCTGCCGGGCCGGTCGATGAGGTCGCGGCGGGCCGCGCGGACCTTGTTGCGCAGGTCCTGCACGCGGCGGGGCACGTGCACGTCCCACATCCGGTCGCGGAAGTGCCGGCGCAGTTCGCCGGTGATGGTGGGCACGGCGTAGCACTGGAAGGGGCCGCGCTCGGGCCGGTAGTGGTTGATCGCCTTGACCAGTCCCATGGCCGCGACCTGCTCCAGGTCCTCCGTGCTCTCGCCCTTGTTGCGGTAGCGGCGGGCGATGCGGTGCGCCATGGGCAGCCATGCCTCGACGAGCTCCTCGCACAGCAGGTCCCGCTCGGGGCCCTCGGCGAGACCGGCCATGCGCGCGAAAGCCGCCGTTGTGTCGGGGGAGTCGTCATGGGCGTGGCGGGAGGTGCGACGGCGGTGGGCGGGGCCCGCAGTGATGTCAGTGAGCATCGGGATTCGCTCCTCAACGGTGTGCCGGCGCGGGCCGCGGGAACGGTCCAAACGAGGCCCAGCAGTGCCTCCGGTCCGAAGCATCGACATGCGACTGCACTTCGATTCTCCGGCCGCACGTGCCCATATGCGACTCGGCGGGCGTCGCGTCACGGCGGGTCATGGACGTTCGGCGGACGGTTTCCGTCGAGTTCTGGTGTGTCGGACCTGGTGTCAGGGGTACCCGGTCGCCGGCAGAGCCCTGACCGAGTCCCCCGGGCACCGAGAGGGGGCGGCCCTTCATGAACAGCAAGTTGATCTCCAGGACCGGACCGGACGACGCCACGTCGCACCACGCGATCCTCGGATCTCCCTGCTGGGTGAGCCTGGCGGCGCGCGACCTGTCGGCCGCCCAGTCGTTCTACGGTGCCGTCCTGGGCTGGACGTTCCGCGCGGGCTCGCTGGGTGAGCGGTTCGTGGTGGCGCTCTCACAGGGGCGGGCCGTGGCGGGGATCGGAGCGGTCGCTCCGGCTCTGCAGGTTCCCGTCGCGTGGACGCCCTATTTCGCGGTGGCCGACGCGGACGAGACGGTCGGCCGCGTACAGGAGCGCGGCGGAACGGTGGGGGTCGGTCCGATCGGCTTCGCGACCGGTCGGGCGGCGCTGGTGTCCGACCGCGCCGGCGCGGTCTTCGGGATCTGGGCCGGCGCGCTCGTCCGCAACTTCGGCGCGTGGCGCCGGGACGCGCCCCTGTGGCTGCGCCTGGTCACCCGCGACGCGTTCGACGCCGCGATCTTCTACGGGGAAGTCCTCGAGTGGACGTGCCCGGGCTGCTGCGACGTGCGCTACGAGGACGAGGAGGTCGTCCTCGTCTGTGCTGGACAGCCGGTGGCCGCGCTCATCGGCGGGACGCCGGGATCGGCCCCCGACCCGCAGTTGCGGCCGCACTGGCAGGTCCGCTTCACCGTCGGAGATGTCGCCACGTGTACGCAGGCCGCTGTGAAGCACGGCGGAACGGTGACGGGCTGCGAGGCGGACACGACGGGCGACTGCGTGACCCTGCTCGATCCCGAGGGCGCCCAGTTCACGCTCTTCGCACCCCGACTGCGACCGGAGGAGCCCGACGACGGTCCGTGACCGAGGGCTCGCGTTCGGAGCAGGGCCGTGGCGTTCGCGTCGGACCCGGTCCCGCCGTCATTGCGTCCGGCGCCGCAGGAAGTTCATCGCGGACAGCGTGAGCACGGTTTCGCCGCGCTGGTTGAACACCTCGATGTCGGTGTGCACGATCCCGCGGTCGGGCTTGGACTGCGAGAGGCGCGCGGACACCACCGTCGTACGGATCGACAGGCTGTCACCGGGGCGCACGGGGCGGGTCCAGCGCAACGCGTCGACGCCCGGGGAGGCGAGGCTCGCGACCTTGCTCACGTAGTGGTCCGCGTACATGCGCATCATCAGCGAGGCGGTGTGCCAGCCGCTCGCGATCAGCCCCTTGAAGGGGCCCTGCTCCGCCGCCTCGGGATCCGTGTGGATGTCCTGCGGATCGAACTCGCCGGCGAACCGGAGGATCTCCTCCTCGGTCACCGTGACACTCCCGTACACGTAGCTGGACCCGGGAACGTAGTCCTCGAAGTAGCGTTCTCCGACAGGGGTGTTGAAATCCGTGCCGATCGCTGTAGTAGTCATCGAAGGCACGGTAGCCGACCTCCTGGATCAGGCGGGGGAGCCCGGGGTGGCGACGCGGCGCAGTCCCCGGTCGAACACCGTCAGGAGCAGGAAGAGCGCCCCGGCGCCCAGCATGAACCAGGCCAGATGGTGCATGCCACCGGTGTCGGCGTGCTGCCCGAACGCGGTCGCGCTCGCCGCGGAGGCGACCATCGAGCCGAGGTAGATGAACGTGCGGAGCAGCCCGGACGAAGTGCCCACGCGCGCCGGATCGGCCTGGTAGTACACCGAGTTCTGCAGAGCGAGGCTGTTGAGTCCCTGGGGCACGCCGAAGATCAGGGCGACGGCGAGCAGTATCCAGATGGGACTCGTGCCGCCGAGCCTCAACAGCAGTGTGCAGGCGGCAAGTTGGAAGACCGCGCCGATGAGCAGCTTGCCGCGGATCGACTTGTGGCGGCCGGTGAGGGTGGAGACGGCGATGCCGGTGAGGAAGATCGGCAGCTGTACGAGGCCGGCCTGTGACGGCGAGAGCCCACGGCCCTCCTCCGCCCACTGCGTGAAGCCGTAGAGGAACGCGTACGAGACCACGTAGGCGACCAGGGCACGGCCGTAGGTGGCGAGCAGCGGGGTGTTGCCGGCGAGCACTCTGAGGTCGATGAACGGTACGGGGGCGCGCAGTTCACGTACCGCGAACGCGGCGGCCGCGGCTGCGGCGATGGCGAGCAGGTACCACGTGTCGGCGTGCAGGTTCATCAGGAACAGCAGGAGCGAGAACAGCAGCGCGGCGAACAGCGCCATGCCGGGGAGGTCGAGTTCGGACGCGATGCTCCTGCCGCCCGTGCGGCGCGGGCGGGCCTGCACGGGCAGCCGGCGCGCGCCGAGGATCAGGGCGGCCGCCGCGAGGGGGACGTTGAGGGCGGACGTGGCGCGCCAGCCGCCCACGTCGATGAGGAGCCCGCCGAGCGAGGGGCCGATGACGGCGATCGTCTGGCTGGACACCGCGAGCGTGGTGAGGATGCCGCCGGGACTGTCCCGGCCGGTCCGCTCCGCCTCGCTGCGCAGCAGGGACATCGAGGCCGGATAGCCGGCGCAGGTCCCGAAGCCGAGGAGCACGCGTGCGGCGATCAGACAGCCCAGGTTGGGGGCCAGCGTGCCGGCGATGCCCGCGATGCCGACCAGAGACGTGCTGATCAGGAAGAGGCGTCGCGGTCCGAAGAGGTCGATGAGCCGTCCGACGACGGGCTGCCCGAGCGCGGTGGCCAGATAGAGCGCCGAGATGAGCCACGCGGTCTGCGCGGGAGGCGCCCCGAACGCCACCCCGATGGGGACGAGGGCCACGGCGATGATCGTGGAGTTGATCGGGTTCAGGACCGAGCCGAGGATCATCGGCGGGATCAGCCTGCGGTCGAACTGACCCGCCGGGGCGCCGTGCGGCCCGGGTTCGGACTCTGCCGAGAGGCCCTCTGCCGCCGGTGCGGGTATGTCGGGGTTGCTCATGGGCGGGTCAGCCCCTGGCGGGTACGTGGCGGGGTCACGGCGTTCTTGCTCATGGCTCCACCGTAGATTTGACAGGTGTACCTGTCCAGTTTGACTGAGCAGTTTTACTTCCCTTTTGTGTGGTGGTCCGGCGGTCCTGGTGGCGGCCCGCGTCCTGCGGGCGGGGGCGTGGGAACGCCCGAGTGGCGCACCCGCACCGGGGGAGTGGTGCACCGGGTGCGCATGGTATTCGCGCAGGTCGCAGGGGATTAGGGGGCGTTGGTGCGCCGTCCGTGCGACAGGGCGACGGAGTCACGCGGGTATAAAATTTCCCATGTGAGATTCCGGCGATGGTCGATGGATCGCCAGCTGGAGCGGCCATCGGGCCACGGTCTGGTGGTTGTTCCGCTCGCTCTGATCGTGGTCATCACCCTGGTGGACGTCCACTCCCCGACCGACGTCCACCTCGGCCCGCTGCTCGTCATCGCACCGGCCCTCACCGCTTCCATCGCAGGCCCCCGGCTCACCGCCCTGGTCGGGCTCCTGGCCGTGGGCGCTCAGATCCTCATAGGGGCGTTGCACGGCGGTCTGGGCACGGCCAACCACATCTCGCAGATCATCGCCATCACCTTGCTCTCCGTACTGATCGTGATCTTCTGCCGAGCGGGGGAACGGCGCCGCCAGGAGCTGAACCGGGTGCGGTCGGTGTCCGAGGCGGCGCAGCGGGTGCTGCTGAGGCCGCCGCCCCGCAAGGTCGGTCCGTTGCGCGTGGCCTGGCTCTACCTGGCCGCGGGGGACGAGGCCAAGATCGGGGGCGACCTGTTCGCGGTCGCCCGCGCCGCCCACCCCAGCACCCGCGCACTCATCGGTGACGTACGGGGCAAGGGCCTCGCCTCCATCGGTGAGGCGTCGGTCGTGCTCGGGGCGTTCCGCGAGGGCGCGCACCGCCACGCTCTGCTGCCCGACTTGGTGGCGGCCATGGACGACAGCGTCGCCCGGAACCTGGAGGAGGTCGCCGATACCGAGCACGACGCCGGAGAGCACTTCGTCACCGCCCTCGTGCTCGACATCCCGGACGACGGCCCGCACGCGGAGATGGTGACCTGCGGCCATCCGCCGCCACTGCTGGTGCGCGAACACCAGGTCACCGAGCTTGCGCCACGTCAGTCCGCACCACCCCTGGGCATGGGCGAACTCCCCGGTCCCCCGCTCCGAAGCGACCGCTTCGCCTTCACGGCCGGTGACTTCCTCGTCCTCTACACCGACGGAGTCATCGAGGCCCGCTCGCCCACCGGCGCCTTCTACCCGCTCGCCGAGCGGGTCGCCTCATTCCCGTCCCTTCCCGCCGGCGGCCCGGACTCCCTGCTGAACCACATTCACCGCGACCTGCTCGCCCACACCGGCGGGCAGCTCAACGACGACATCGCGCTCCTCGTCATCGAACGCGTACCCACGCGGCACCTGCTCCGCCCGCTTCTCAACGGCCGGCCCATGGCGGACCATGCCGCCGACGCATACCCCGACGGAGCGCCGCCGTCGAGGGCTCACGGGCGCGGGATCTGAACGGTCACGGGACGCCGATGCGGTCGAGCAGGTCGGCGACCGCGTTGCCGGTGCCGGTCTCGAGCAGGACGGTCAGGACGGCGCGCAGTGTGTTGACTCGGGCAACTTCTGCGGAGCGGGTGTGGCGGGTGCGCCAGGCGCGGTGGGTGTGGTCGGTGCGGACGTGTCGGGCTGGGCGTGGGGCAGTCGGCGTACGGCTCTGGAGGCCAGGGGGATCAGGCTGGCCGCGGCGGAGACGGCCCCGGCTGCAGCGGTCACCCGGAAAGCGCCGAACGTCTCCGCCAGTGGGCCCACGCACAGCTGCCCGACCGGAATCGCGAGATAGGACAGCAGGTCGTCGTAGGACGCGACGCGCGACAGCACGTGCGCGGGGACGTGCTCCTGGAGCGAGGTGTCCCACGCGACCGCGGTGACGGAGGAGCCGAGCCCTGCGACGAACGCCGCCAGGACCAGCCATGGAGCGTGCCCCTGTGCCCCCAGTGCGAGCAGCGGCAGCGCGCCCAGCACCCCCGCCACCTGCCCGAACCGCAGCAGATGCCGCACCGTCATCCGGTACATCAGCAGGCTCGACGCCAGCATGCCGGCCCCGCGCACACTGAGCACGAAACCCCAGGTCGTCTCGCCGCTGAGCTGCCGGGTGAGCTGAGGGCCGAGGATCTGCCACGTTCCGGTCTGGACGAGGTTCAGCAGGCAGAAGGACAGGGTTCCGACCCACACCCACCGGATCGCACGGAACGCGCTCCATCCGTCGCGGATGTCGCCCAGCACCGTGTCTCGCTGTGACGCCTCAGAGGTGCCGGTGAGGGAGAGCCGTGCGAGGAAACCGGCCGCGACGAGGTAGGTGAGCGCGTCGAACGCGATGGCGGGCCCGCTCCCGACCGTCACCACCAGCACACCTGACAGACTCGGACCGAGGATCTTCGTGACGTTGCGGGCCGAACCGAGGAGTGAATTCGCCTGCCGCAGAAGGGACTTGGCGACGAGCTGAGGGACGACGCCGCGCAGCGCCGGTGTCGTGAAGGCGCCGAGCACGCCGCCTGCGAACTCGAGGGCGGTCACCAGCGGCAGCGAGTAGTGCCCGGTCAGCAGGAGCGCGGCGACGGCGCCCTGCGTGAATGCCGCCCCCAGATGGGCGGCCACCAGGACGGTCCGGCGCGGGAACCGGTCGGCGACCGCGCCGCCCACGAGCAGGAACGCGAGCAGCGGCAGCATGTGGGCGGCGAGTACGACGCCGAGGTCGTGGCCGCTGCCCGAGGCGTCGAGGACGGCGAAGGCAAGCGCGACCGGAGCCATCGAGCTTCCGAGCAGGGATACCAGACGTCCGGCGAAGAACGAGCGGAACGCGGCCTGTTGGAGGAGGGAGTAACGCATCGGCCCGAGTGTGGGGAGCCGCGGGTGCGCAAGCTAACGTTTCGGCAGGAGGCGAAAGATGGTGCTGCTGCGGTTGAGCTCGATGGCCCTGTCACAGTCCCGGTTCGCGCTGTCGCCGAGCGCCGAGACGCTGGGGTCGATGAGCGTCCTGATGGCGCCCTGCTCCGACCCGTGGCTCACCTCCTGGTACACCCGCCACCACGGCGCCTTCCACGCCGCGCTCGACGCGGACCCGTTCGCCAGAGGCCTCGTCGAGCTGATCTGCTCGACCAAGTACCTCCCCGGCTACCTGAGCCGCCCGCCGTCCGGCGGAATGCGCACCACGCTCGTCGACGAACTGAGGGTCGTCGCGGCGGCCCGTGACGACGACATACGCGCGGACCTCGACGCGGCGGTGGCCCGTAGCTGGAAGCGCCACGACCTGGAGTGGCTGACCGGGCACGGGTGGGGAGCCCGGACCGCCGACCTCTTCCGGCACGTGTGGGAGACGCATGTGTCGCCGGACTGGCCGCGCCGCCGCGCCCTGTTGGAACGGGACGTCACGTACCGGGCGGGGCTGCTCGCCGCGTACGGCTGGCCCAGGGCGCTCCAGCACATGAACCGGCGCAGTGCGTGGGTCGGCGCCGACGCGATCCGCTTCAGCGACCAGCCGGGCCCCGACTGCATCGTCGGCGAGGGCGGAATGCTGTTCGTCCCGGTGTGCGTGACGAGCGGCACCTGGCTCGCCGAGGCGCCTCCCGACCGGTACGCCCTGGTGTACCCGGCCCGCGGCACAGCCGAGCAGACCGGGCGGCCGCGAGCGGCGCAGGCTCTGGAACGGCTGATCGGCACCGGCCGCGCCGCCCTCCTCCAGGAGCTGGAACGCCCCGCGACCAGCAGTGAACTCGCGTCGCAACTGGGGCAGTCGCTCGGCACGGTCGGCGGCCACCTGGCCGTTTTGCGCGAGGCGAACATGGTCGTTGGTACGAGAGTGGGGCGACGTGTGGTGTACCGGCGCACGGAGGCGGGCGATCGCCTCGCCGGTCGTGCAGGCTCTCCGGATGACTGACCACGAGATCGACGAGCCGCTCGGCGAAGCAGTCGACGAAGCAATCGACCAAGCCATCGGCGAAGCATGCGACGAAGCCATCGGCGAAGAGTTGGTGCGGTCGCTGATCGAGGAGCGGTATCCGGATCTGGCGGCGCTGGAACTCCATCAGTCGGTGAGAGGCTGGGACAACCAACTCTGGTGGCTGGGCGACGAGTTGGCCGTACGTCTGCCGCGTACGCCACGTGCCCCGGACCTGCTGCGCAAGGAGCACCGCTGGCTGCCGCTCCTCGCCCAGAGGCTCCCCCTCCCGGTCCCCACGCCCCTCCGGCTCGCCGAACCGTCCGACCTCTTCCCACACCCTTGGACCATCGCGGAATGGGTCCCCGGCGAGCCGGCGGACCGTTCGCCGATCAGCGAGGGCGGGGAGTCCGCCGACGCGCTGGCGCGCTTCCTGACGGCGCTCCACCAGGAGGCGCCCGCGGACGCACCGGCCAACTCCGGCCGCGGAGTTCCCCTCGCCGCGATCTCACATCACTTCGACGAGGCCGTCCGATCCGTCGCCGCCCACGTGCCCGAAGGCGTCCGGGACGTGTTGGACGAGGCCGTAGCGGCTCCCGCGTGGGAGGGGCCGCCGGTGTGGCTCCACGGAGACCTGCACCCCGCGAACGTCGTCGTCTCGGACGGCACACTCTCCGGCGTTGTCGACTTCGGCGAACTCTGTGCCGGTGATCCGGCGATGGACCTCGCGGCCGGGTGGCTCCTGCTGCCTTCCGCCGCAGGCTTCCTGGACGCCTATGAACGCGCCGACGAGGCCATGATCCGACGTGCCCGCGGGTGGGCCGTCCTGCAGGCTCTGTCCCTCGTCGCGATCGGCCGGGCAGGGGACCAGGGCCTGCCCGGCGGCAAGCCCACGTGGGGGCGGGCGGGCCGACTGACCCTCGACCGCGTGCTGGCCTCGCGCTGACCGCGGGGCGGGGTGCGTCAGGCACCCCCAGCAGGTCCCGAAGTTCCTTCGTGACCTCGGCAGGCGCCTCCTCCGGAAGTGGCCGTACGCGACCGGGGTGTGCCGCAGGTCCTCGGCCCAGGCGCTCCACAGCGCAGCCGCGTCGAAGCCGAGCGCAGCGCCCCAGTCCTGCTGAAGCACGGCGACCGGCGCGTCTCAGCCGCGCGCGCCGCCCGCACGGCAGAGTGGGCGTGTGGATGCAGATGATGTCGCGGAGGATCTCTACCGCCTGCCGCCCGTACAGTTCATGGCCGCGCGGAACGCGCAGGTCGCCGAGGCGAAGCGGGCCGGGGACACGGCCGCCGCGCGCCGGATCGCCGCCTTCCGCAAGCCGACTCTCGCCGCCTGGGTGTCGAACCTCCTGGCGCGTGAGACGGAGGAGGCGGGGCAGCTCCTCGAGCTCGCGGAGGCGCTGCGGGAAGCGCACCGCACGCTCGACCCGGAGCAGTTCCGGACTCTCAGCCACCAGCAGCACGTGCTGATCGCGGGCCTCGCGCGACAGGCTGGTGGACTCGCCAGGCGGGCCGGCCAGCCGGTGAGCCTGAGCGTCCTGCACGAGGTCGAACAGATCCTCCACGCGGCGCTGGCCGACGCGGAGGTCGCCGAGCAGTGGGCCACCGGCAGGCTCACGAAGGTGCCCACCGTGTCCACCGACTTCCCCGGTACGGCGCCCCTCGCGCAGGTGTCGAAGAAGGACGAAAAGCCCACTCCCGCCGCCGCAAGCAAGGCCCCCGACCCCGCTGAGGAGAAGCGCCGCGTCCGCCTGAAGGAGGCGATGAAGGCAGCCACCGAGGCCGCGGCCGAAGCGGGCCGTCGCGACGACGAGGTGCGCCGTGCCGAGGAGGAGCACGAGCGGGCCACAGCCCGGCGGTCCGCGGCGGACGAACGCGTCGCGCTCCTGACGGTTCAGCTCGGCGATGCCGAGGAGGAGCGGCGCACCGCTGCCGAGGCGGCGGACGAGGCGTCCGTGCGGGTCCGGGACACCGCACGCGAACAGAAGGCCGCCCGGCGGAGAGCAGCGACTACGTCCCGGGCCGTTGAGCGGCTCTCCGGAGGCGATTCCGGCCGCTGAGCGCGAGGTTTACCCTTGGATCACGAACTGGTCACGCCACCCACCCGTATCCGTGTTCCATTGGATGCTGGCGACCGAGATCACGTCAGGGGATACGTGCTCGCGAAACGGAGTGAGGACATGACCGATCCGACCGCCGCGCCACTGCAACTGACCCACACTCAGATCGACGAGGCGTCGCACGGCCACGACGTCCCGCTGGTGCGGGTGACACTCCCGGGGACCACGACCCCCGTATGGCTGGCCACGCGCTACGACGTGGTGAAGGCGGCTCTCGCGGACACCCGCTTCGTACGGGACCTGGCGAAGGTTCCCGGTGCGCAGGGCGGGGGTGTCGGCGCGGAACTGCTCGACGACGCGGGGCTGCCGCCGGAGTACCGGCAGTACCTGGAGATCCTCGTCATGGTCGACGGGCCCGAGCACACCCGCCTGCGCACGCACGTGATGCGGGCCTTCGCGCCGCGCCGGATCGCCGCGCTGCGTCCGCGCATCGAGCGCATCGTCCAGGACGTGACCGGTGAACTCGTCGCGAAGGGGGACCAGTTCGACCTCCTGAGCGCCTTCGCCTACCCGGTCATGACGGACGTCATCTGCGAGATCATCGGCGTGGACGCGGCCGACCGGCCGAAGGTGAGCGGCTGGATCAGGGACTACGAGTCCGGTGAACCGGACCGGTTCCTGCCCGGCATCGACCACCTCGCCGAGTACGTCGGCGGGCTGCTCGACCTCCGTGGCCCGGCGCCCAAGGAGGACCTTGTCTCCGATCTGCTGCGCTCCAGCGCCACGGCGGCCGAGGGGCAGCGCCTGACGCGCCAGGAGATGATCGCGCTCGTCTTCCTGCTGATCAACACGGGGATCGCGCCGCCCGCCTTCTTCATCACCGACGCGGTCCTCACCCTCCTCGACCACCCGCAGGAGACGGTCCGGCTGCGGGCGGAGCGCGACCTGCTGCCGCGTGCCGTCCAGGAGTTGCTCCGCCATGTGTCGGCGGTACGGGTCGGCGCCACTCTGTACGCCACCGAGGACGTGGAACTCGGCGGCGTCCTGGTGCGCCAGGGCGAGGGCGTGACGAGCGGTCTGCTGGCCGCCAACCGCGACCCGGGAAGCTTTGACGACGCCACGCGGCTCGACCTCACACGCGAGGTGGCACGCGGGGCCGGGCACATCGCGTACGGACACGGCGCGCACCGCTGCATCGGCGCCGCGCTCGCCAACCTCCAGACCGAGGTGATCCTCGACGAGCTGTTCCTGCGCCGGGACAGCCTCGAGCTGGCCGTCGAGCGGGAGGCGGTCGAGCGCGTCGGGTTCGCGGGGGACGGCACCTATCCGATCGCGCTGCCGGTTCGCATCTGAGTCGGAGCCGGGCCCGTGCGGGGCTGGGCATGGTCACAGAACGGCAATGCCCAGCGGCCGATGACCTGCGGGCAGCCGGTGGGTCTTCCCGCTCTCCAGGTCCACGACGGTGATCCCGTCCCAGAATCCGTCTCGCGTGAAGCCCCCGGTGACGTAGGCGGTGCGGCTGTCGCGCGACGCGGCGACATCCTCGTGCGGGCCGTCTAGCGGGACGACGCGCTCCTTCCCCTCGGCGGTACGGATGGTCAGCGAGGCGTCGTTGTCGCCTGCGCTGATCGGGCCTGTGCCGACGGCGAGCAGCGTGCCGTCGGGGGTGAGCCGGGCGCCGTGCTGGTGGGTGTCGGCGGTCATCGGTTCGACGGCGACCTTGCCGGTGCGCGGGTCGAGCACGGCCAGCTTCTCGCCCTCGAAGGGCAGCAGGAGCTTTCCGTCGTCGCGCACGGCGGCGTAGTGCGGCTTCAGCCACGAGCCGAGACCGCCCTCCGTGCCGTACGGGGCGACCTCGAACCGGCGCGGAGTGAGCGTGTCCGTGCGTACGGCGGTCACGTCGAACGAGTCGTGGCCGGTGGCGTACACCTCGCTGCCGTCGCGGGCCACATCCACATCGAAGGGGCGGCGGCCGACCGGGACGGTGTCCGTGACCTTCCGCGTCGCCGTGTCGACGACCTCCAACACTCCATTCCTGTCAGGCACGTTGACGCCCACGTAGACATGCTTTCCGTCGGGTGCGAGGGCGATGCCCATGCCGCCGCCGCGGTACTCGCCGGTCGTGGCGGGGCCGGTCTCCGTCGTGTACGGGATGCGGCCGACGTTCTCGCGCGTCTCGGTGTCGACGACGGCCACCCCTTCGGCCGTCGCAACCCACGCCCGGCCGTCCTTGCCGACGACGAGCCCGTACGGTGCGGTGCCCACCTTCACCGAGTCGAGGGCGCCGCGCTCCGGGTCCACGAACGTGACCGTGCCGCTGCCGAAGTCCGCCACCAGCAACGTGCCTTGAGCGGTTCGCGGGGGCGCCGGCACCGAAGGGATGACGGTGGCTGCCCGTGGTGAGGGCGCGGTGGAGTCGGCGGTGCCGGTCGCGGTGCACCCCGCCGCGAGGAGGACGACGGCCATTGCCCCGAGCGCACCGCGCGCGCGGGCCGTCATGACGCGGCCCTGAGCAGCGCCGCGAGCGCATCGAAGCCGCGGCGTTGCGCGTGTTCCAAGGCCGTGACGCCTTCCGCGTCCGCGAGATCCGGACGGGCGCCCGCCGCGAGCAGCAGCTCCACGATCTCCTGGTGCGCCCGGCCCCCGTCACCGAGGATCACGGCTTCGAGCAGAGCGGTCCATCCGAGATCGTTGACGTGGTTGACGTCGATGTCCGTCTCCCGGAGCACCGCCCGTACGTACGCGACGTGGCCGCGCTCGCTGGCGGGGATCACCGAAACACCCCCATAGCGGTTACGCAGAGTGAGATCCGGGCCCGCCGGGAGCAGGACGCGCATCATCGCGACGCTGCCGGTCACGCCGGTCACGAGCCACGGGCTGTCGTGGCGCCGGTCCTGGGCGTCCGGGTCGGCGCCGGCCGAGACCAGGACCCGCGCGGCCTGGACGTGATCGTTGAGGGCGGCGAGCAACAGCGGGGAGCGCAGTTCCTCGTCGCAGGTCTCTGCCGAGGCCCCGGCGTCGAGTGCGGCGCGCACCTCGGCGGCGTCACCGCGCCGGGCGGCCTCCAGGAGTCGGCGGTCGCGGTCGTGCATCTCGGTGCTCCATGTCCGTAGGGAAGGATCCGTAGGGAAGGAACGGGGGGTGCCTCCGATTTCCGTTCCGGAGTCCATTCTCCGGCGGCGTCCCGCGCTCACCGGTCGGCCTGCCGTCTGCGGTGCGGGAGCCCGACGGACGACACCGGGGTCAACCGATCGGCTGATGCCGACGCGGCCGGCCGAGGGGCGGTACGACGAGGAAGGCCCCCTCCCTACCCGGTGGGGGCGCGGAGGGGGCCTTGACGGAGGCTCGCCCTCAGGGTGTGCACCGGTTGCCGTCGCCACGACAGGAACCTGAAGGCGTCCTCAGGTATCTCAACGAGCGGACATGTGCCATGTTCTGCCATACCCGTACGGGAGACCCGCACGGAGCTGATCGGCGTGGCACGTTGACGCGCTGTGCGGGCTCCATGCGTTCACCGTGATTCCCGACCGTGCGGCGCCCGTGATCGATAGGTTGTTCCCCTGCATCAGCCGTCATCCGGACGGCGATGTCCGCAGCGGTGCAACGTGGGAGGTCAGATGCGTTCGCGAGTCTCGGCGTATGCGGTCGCTGTCATGGACGAGCAGTTGCTGCTCACCCAACTCGCGGACAGTTCGCCGGTGTTCGAGCCCGGCCTGTGGCACCTGCCCGGTGGCGGGATCGACCCGGGGGAGCAGCCGCGCGAGACGCTGGGGCGCGAACTGTACGAGGAGACCGGCCTGGAGCTCCTGGACGCCCGGCTGGTCGACGCGAGGACGTACACCGCTCACCGGCTCGGCATCGACTGGCATCTGGTGGGGCTCTTCTACCGCGTCGACCTCAAGCCCGGCCCTCCCGTGGTGACCAAGGGGGACGACTCCACCAGCGCCGTCACCTGGATGCCCCTGTCCGGCTTGCGGGAGTCCGAGCTGTCCCCCGCGGCGGTCGACGGCTTGGCGATGACCGGTGTGCGCTGCAACCGTCGGCCCCGTGTGGCCGCGACCCACCAGTAGCGGAGGAAGCGAACATGACCTTCCCCTGGAAAGGGGCATAAAATGCCGTGGGGAGTCTGGAGGCACTATGGCCGAGAATCTGGACCGCAGTACACGCCGGGGCTCCGGCTGACAAAATACTCGTCCTCGATGGAGTCGATGACATCCCGAACCGGGCTGATCCCTTTCAGCAGTCCCTCGGACCCCGGCGATTCTGGGGAGGTGACTGGATGGATGCGATCGGTTCGTCGCGGGCCGGCCTGACAACGGCGGGCACGGTTTCCGAGCCCGGCGGCCTTCTGGACGCCCTGGCCGTGGCCGCGGTGATGATCGACGCCCAGGGCCGGATCTGCCTGTGGAGCCCGCAGGCCGAGGAGCTGTTCGGCTTCACCGCCGAGGAGGCGCTGGGGCAGTACGCTGCGCCGCTCCTGGTCGCCCCGGAAAACCAGGATCTCGTGCTCGGCCTGTTCGCCGAGGTCATGGAGAGCGGCCGGAGCTGGGCCGGCGTCTTCCCGGTACGCCACAAGGACGGCAGCACCCGCCTGGTGGAGTTCCGCAACATGCGGCTCCACGACGAGCTCGGAGACGTCTACGCCCTCGGCATCGCCAGCGATCAGGCCCTCCTGCGCCGCGTCGAGAGGGACCTTGCGCTGTCCGTGCAGCTAGTGGCCCAGTCGCCCATCGGGCTCGCGGTACTGGACACGAACCTGCGCTACGTGATGGTCAACCCCGCGCTGGAACGCATCAACGCCCTGCCCGCCGAGCAGCACATCGGCCGCGGCGTCGGCGAGGCCCTGCCGTTCCTGGACACCGAAGCCATCACGGCCACGATGCGCCAGGTCATGGCCACGGGCACGCCGGTCCTCAACGAGTTCACCATCGGCCGACCCGGCGGAGCCTCCGACGTGGAACACGCCTGGTCGGTGTCCTACTACCGGCTGGACGACCCGGCGGGCCGGGTCCTCGGCCTGGCCATCTCCGTGGTGGACGTGAGCGAACAGCACCGGGCCTCGCAGGAAGCCGCCCGGGCCCGCCGGCGCCTGGCCTTCATCGCCGACGCGTCCAAGATCGTGGGCACCACTCTGGACGTCGAGCAGACCGCGCACGAGTTGGCGTCGGTGGTCGTCCCCGAGCTGGCCGACCTGGCGGCGGTCGACATACTCGACGCCGTGCTCCAGGGCCTGCGCCAGACCACCCCGGCCGCCGGAGGACCCGCTCTGTTCCGGGCACTGGCGGTGACGGCGGCCTACTCCACCAACGCGCTCCACGCCGCCGACACCCCCGGGCAGATCGCCAGCTACGCGGCCGACCGGTACATCACCCAGTGCGTGACCTCAGGGCGTCCGGTGCTGGTGGAGCACGTGAGCGAAGCGGACCTGGAGCGCATCGCCCCCGACCCGAAGTCCGCCCGGGTCCTGTCCCGGGCGGGGCTGCACTCCTATCTTGCGGTGCCGCTCATCGCGCGCGGAGAGGTGCTCGGCGCGCTGGACCTGGGCCGCGCGAGGAACGAGCTGCCGTTCGACGAGGACGACGTCGTCCTGGCCGGCGAGCTGGCCGCCCGCGCGGCGGTCTGCATCGACAACGCCCGCTCGTACCAGAGTGAACGCCGCACCGCCCTCACCCTCCAGCGCCACCTGCTCCCGCCCAGGCCGCCCCGCAGGCCCGGCCTGGAGATCGCTTACCGCTACCAGCCCGCCCAGTCGGCCAGCGAGATCGGCGGCGACTGGTTCGACACCATCCCGGTGGCCGGGAACAAGACCGCCCTCGTGATCGGTGACGTGATGGGCAGCGGCATCAACGCCGCCGCCACCATGGGCCAACTGCGCACGGCCACCCGCACGTTGGCGGACCTGGACCTCGCGCCGGCCGAGGTGCTCCGCCACCTCGACCACACCGCCGCCGAACTCGACCCCGCGTTCGCCACGTGCATATACACCGTGTACGACCCGCACCGCGGCGAGTGCCGGATCGCCGTCGCGGGCCACCTGCCGCCCATCCTGGTCAGGCCCGGCCGGCGCCCCGAACTCCTCGACCTGCCCACGGGGACACCTCTCGGTGTGGGGGACGTCGCCTTCCAGGAGACGACTGTGAAGATGGAGAGCGGCGACCAACTCGTGCTCTACACCGATGGGTTGATCGAGACGCGTTCCGACGCCATAGATGCCCGCATCAACACACTGCTCGATCTGCTCTCCGAGCCGCAGGGGTCCCTGGACGAGGTCTGCGACCACCTCCTCGTGGCACTGCGGGACGAGGGGGACCGCGACGACGTGGCCCTCCTGATCGCCCGGGCCCGCCCGCTGGGGTCCACGTCGTAGAGCCTCGGCGCGATCCGGTCGTCTACAACAACTGCCGCCTGCGGCCGAGCCACGTCTGGGCGATGACCACGACCGCGAGGAACGCGCCGCTGACGACCTGCTGGTAGGAGGAGTCGAGGGAGCCGATCTGGTTGATGACGTTCTGGATCACCTTCAGGAGCAGCACACCCACCAGAGAGCCGCTGACGTAACCCAGACCGCCGGTCAGCAGGGTGCCGCCGATGACGACCGCGGAAATGGCCTCCAGCTCCATGCCGTTGCCCAGAATCGTGACGCCGGAGGCGAGCCAGGCGGCGTTGAGCGCGCCGGCCAGGCCCGCGAGGACGCCGGACAGCGTATAGACGATGATCTTGGTACGGGCCACGGGAGCACCCATGAGGGCGGCCGCATCCTCGTTGCCGCCGACCGCGTACACATGCTGGCCGAAGCGGCTGCGGCGCAGGACCACCGCGCCCGCCACGAACAGGACCAGAGTGATCCACACGGGGTTGCCGACGCCGAGGGTCGTGCCCTGGCCGAGCTCGGCGAGGAACGACCCCTTCTTGACGAGGTAGGTGTCGGCGCCCTCGTTGGTCAGGGACAGCATCAGGCCGCGCGCGCCCAGCATCGCGGCCAGCGTGACGATGAAGGGAGCGAGCCGCGAGCGGGCGATCAGCAGGCCGTTGACCACACCGATGAGACCGCAGACGACCATCGGCAGCAGGAGCGCCACCAAAGTGCCGTACTGCGAACCCCACGCGGCAAGAACACCGCCGAGAGCGAAGAGCGAACCGACCGACAGGTCGATGCCGCCGGTGATGATGACGAAGGTCATGCCGAGCGCGACGACCGCCAGGAACGCCGAACTCGTCGCCATGTTGGACAGGTTGTCCCCGGTGGCGAACGAGTCGAAGCTCAGCGACGCCACCGCCGACACGATCACGAGGACCGCGAGCGCGCCGTGCTGCTGGACCAGGGCGCTCAGCCGCTCGGAGCGGCTGCTGCCCACGGGCTCGGCGGCGTCGAGCAGCTCCTTCTCGGTACGGGCCACGGCCTCTTCCGTTTCCGTCCTGGTCGCCGTCATCGCTTCCCCCGTCCGCGCGCCGCGTACACCGCCAGCACGATCACGATGGCCTGGGCGATCTGCGTCCACGAAGGCGGCAGATCGTGCTTGATGAGGGTGGCGGTGAGCAGCTGGATGAGGACGGCGCCCGCCACCGTTCCGGCGATGTTGACCCTGCCGCCGCTCAGGGGGGTGCCGCCGACCACCACCGCGGTGATCGCGGACAGCTCCATGAGGTTGCCCAGCGACGTGGGGTCGCTGGCCTGCAGCCGCGCGGTCGCGAGCACACCGGCGACGGCGGCGAGGAGCGCGCACGCCACGTAGACGAGCATCAGGACGCGGCGCACCGGGAGCCCCGCGAGCTTCGCGGCCGCCCGGTTGTCGCCGATGGCGAGCAACTGCCGCCCGAAGGTGGTGCGCCGGATGACGAAGGCGACCAGCAGAGCGAGCGCCGCGGCGATCACGATGAGGTAGGGGATGCCGAGCACGTCACCCGAACCGAGCGACGCGAGCCCCGGGTTGTGCAGGTCCTTGAGCTGCGGCAGCAGCACCAGGGCGATGCCTCGGCCGCCGACCATGAGGGCGAGGGTGGCCACGATCGGCTGCACACCGACCCAGGCGACCAGCGCCCCGTTGGCCAGGCCCACCACGGCCGCGAACACGGCCACCGTGAGCAGGGCCGGCACCAGCCCGTACCCCAGATAGAGGGCAGTGACCGAGGCGGCGAGCGCCATGACCGCGCCCACGGACAGGTCGATGCCCTCGGTGCCGATGGCCAGGGCCATGCCGAGGGCGACGATGATCACGGGCGCGACCTGCACGGCCTGCGTCCGGAAGTTCTCCGCGGACAGGAAGTGCGGCGTCACGGCGATGTTGACGACGAGCAGGACGGCCACGCCCGCGTACACACCGTACGTCTGCATCCACTGCAGGACTCGCGCGCGGTCGAGGGCGGCCGGGTGTATCGCGGCCTCAGCCATGGCGGGTCACCTCCCCGGCGGCGCCGGGGGCGGGGCTGCCCGCCGCGATGGTCTGCATCAGCTTGTCCTCCGTGACGTCGTCGCCGGTCAGTTCGCCGACGACCGCGCCGTCCTTCAGCACGACCACGCGGTCGGATCCTTCGATGAGTTCCTCCAGGTCGGAGGAGATGAGCAGGACACCGAGGCCGTCGTCGGCCAGTTCGTCGACGAGCTTCTGCACCTCGGCCTTGGCGCCCACGTCGATGCCGCGCGTGGGCTCGTCCAGGAGCAGCACCTTCGGGTTCATCGCCAGCCAGCGGGCCAGGAGCACCTTCTGCTGATTGCCGCCGGACAGCTCACCGACTTTCTGGTTCGGCGAGGACGCCTTGATCCGGAGCCTCTTGACGAAGGTGTCCACGATCTTGTCGACCTGGGCCTCGGAGACCAGACCGAAGCGGGAGAGCCTCGGCAGTGCGGCAAGCGCGATGTTCTCGCGGACGGAGAGCCCGGGGACGATGCCCTCGCTCTTGCGGTCCTCGGGCAGCAGGCTGATGCCGGCGCGGATGGCGGCGGGCGTGGATCCCGAGCGCAGCGGGACACCGGCCACGGTGACGCTGCCCGCCTTCGACGGCAGAGCCCCGGAGATGGCCTTGGCGGTCTCCGTGCGCCCCGACCCGAGCAGCCCGCCCAGACCGACTACCTCGCCGGGACGGATGTCCAGCGAGACTCCGAGCAGCTTGTGAGGAACCGTCAGATCCCGGGCGCTGAGCACAGGTTCGGAACTCGCGGCATGGTGGTCGCCGGTGAACTTGGTGACGCCCTCACTGCGTACCTCACCCATGTCACGCCCCAGCATCGTGGACACCAGCGTGAGCCGGTCCAGGTCCGCGAGCCGTCCGGTGTGCACGCGGCAGCCGTCCCGCAGCACTGTCACGGCGTCGCACACGGCGTACAGCTCGTCGAGCCGGTGGCTGACGTAGATGACGGCGATCCCGTCGGCGCGCAGCCGGCGGATCACCTCGAACAGCGTCTCCACCTCCCGTGGTTCGAGGGAGGAGGTCGGCTCGTCCATGATGACGACGCGTGCGTCGGCGGCGACGGCCCGGGCCAGGGCCACCATCTGCTGGGCGCCGACGCCCAGCGTGCGCAGCGGCTGCCGCACGTCCACCCGCACCCCGTACGCGCGCAGCGTCTGGGCGGCGTCGCGGTGCATACGGCCGAAGTCGAGCAGCCCGAACCGGTTGCGCGGCTCGCGCCCCAGGAAGAGGTTGCGGGCCACGCTCAGCAGCGGGATGAGGTTGACCTCTTGGTAGATCGTGGAGATGCCCGCGTTCTGGGCCTCCAGCGGTGTGGCGAAGGAGACCGGGCGGCCCTGGAAGGTGATGTCTCCCGCGTCGGGCCGGTACACACCGGTGAGCACCTTGATGAGCGTCGACTTGCCGGCGCCGTTCTCGCCGATCAGGGCGTGGACCTCACCGGCGTGCAGCGCGAGGTCCACACCGTCGAGGGCCCGGACACCGGGGAACGACTTGCTGAGTCCGCGGACTGTGAGGACTTCGGCGGAGGGAGTCACCTGTGCCTCCAGGTGGGGTGAAGGGCTGGGGCAGGGGAGAGGAGTACGGATCAGGGGCGGGGTGGGCCGCCGCTCGGGCCTGCCCCACCCCGCCCGCCTGAAGCTGCGTCAGAACGCCTTGCCGATCTCGGACTTGGCATTCTTCACGTCGTAGGCCCCGTCCTGGATGATGACGTCCTGGGGGACTTCCTTGCCCTGCGTGAACGTGTCGAGGGTCTGGAAGGCGAGCGGGCCGAAGCGCGGGTTGGACTCGATGACACCGCTGATCCAGCCGTCGACAATGCCCTGGACCGCGTTGCGCGTCCCGTCGACCGTCACGATCTTCACGTCACCGGCCTTCTTGCCGGCGCCCTTGAGCGCGGCGACCGCGCCGAGACCCATCTCGTCGTTCTCGGCGTAGATCCCCTTGATGCCGGGCTTGGACTGGATCAGCTGCTCGGTGACCTGCTGTCCCTTCTCACGGGCGAAGTCGCCGGTCTGCTGGAAGACCACCTTGAGGTCGGGTGCCTTCTCCTTGATACGGTCCTTGAAGCCCTTGGTGCGCTCGGTGGTGACGTTGTTGCCCGCGGCGCCGAGCAGGATCGCGACCTCGCCCTTGCCGCCGGTCGCCTCGATCATCTGGTCGGCGGCGCGCTTGCCCTGGTCGACGAAGTCCGAGGCGATGAAGCTGACGTAGTCCTTGCACGCCGTGGCGTTGATCTTGCGGTCGATGGTGACGATCGGCACCTTCTTGGCCGCGGCGGCCTTCAGCACCGGCTCCCAGCCGTCCGAGTTGAGCGGAGCGATCACCAGCAGGTCGGCGCCCTTGGCGAGGAGGTCCTGCACATCGCTGATCTGCTTGGAGAACTGGGACTGGGCGTTGGCGGTGAGCAGCTTCAGACCGCGCTTGTTCGCCTCGGCCTTGATCGAGGCCGTCTCGGCGATCCGGAAGGGGTTGGCCTCCTTCTCGGACTGCGAGAAGCCGACCGTGGCGCTCTTGAGGTCGAGCTTCTTCCCGCCGTACGCGTCGATCGTGCAGCCCTTGCTGCCGGGCTTCGGCGTGACGACCTTCTGGCCCGCGTCGGCGGCGGACGCGGAGGAGTCGGACTTGTTCGAGGCGTCGTCCTCGGACTTGGCGCAGCCGGAGGCGGTGAGGGCCATGGCGGCGGCCAGGGCCACGATCACAGGGCGGGCGGTGAGGTGACGGCGGTGGGCGAAGTGCTTCATGGTGACCCCGATCCGGGTGACGCGGCGACGGAGGGTTGGCAGGGAGCAGCGAGGGCGGCGCGTGTGCGGCTCGACGAGGCGAGAGTCGCGACTGGTCCGCCCGCAGGAGTTTTTACATCGTTGAAAGGGGGGTGTAAAGCCTTTGTGCGGGACGTGACCGCCCTGTGATTCGGGCGGGCCGTCCGGTCGTGGTCAACGTGCGACCGTGGTGAGGTGCGGGAAGCTGAGCACGGTCCGGCTGCGCATGACCTGGTCCGGGCGCAGGACGGTGCTCGGATACTCGGACCGGTTGGGGGAGTCGGGGAAGTGCTGCGACTCCAGGCACAGACCCGAGTGGGCGCCGAGCCGGCGACCCAGGAAGTCGCCGAAACCACCGTCGAGTTGCTGCCCCGCGTACACCTGGAGCCCGGGCTCGCTGGTGTGCACCTCGAGCACGCGCCCGCTGCCGGGGTCCTCGAGACGGGCCGCACGCCGCAGGACCAACTGCCCCTCTCCGGACGGTCGTTCACGGTCGTCGAGTGCCCAGCAGTGGTCGTATCCGTCGGCGCGCCTCAACTGCTCGTCGGGCTCGGCGATCCGCGCACCGATCCGCCGTGACCGGGTGAAGTCGAACGGCGAACCGGCCACCGGTGCGGGTGCGCCAGGCAGCGGGAGGCCCGTCTCGTCGATGGGTAGATACGTGGTGGCGTCCACGGTCAGAAGGTGGTCGAGTACCCCTCGGTCCGGGTTCCCGGAGAGGTTGAAGTAGGCGTGGTTCGTGAGGTTGACCGGCGTGGGACGGTCGGTGACGCCGCGATAGTCGAGCGTCAGGGATCCGTCGGACGCAAGGGTGTAGGTGACGGACACCTGGAGCGAACCGGGAAAGCCCTGGTCGCCGTGCGGACTGTCCAGGCTCAGGCGCACACTCGCGGCGCCGTCGGGCCGCTCGCGGGACTCGGCACGCCACACCCGGCGGTCGAACCCGTCGGCCCCGCCGTGCAGCGAATTGCCCCGGTCGTTGCCCGGGATGTGGTGTCGCGTTCCGTCCAGAGTGAAGGTGCCCGCGGCGATGCGGTTGGCGTACCGCCCCACCACAGCGCCGAGATACGCGCCATGGGTGGCGTAGTGCTTCACGTCCGGGAGGCTGAGGACCACCTCGGCGGGCGGCCGGCTCCCGGACGGACCTGGGACACGCAGGGAGTGCAGTACGGCGCCGTACGTCAGGACGGCGGCCTCGACTCCGCTCGCACTGCGCAGAGTCCAGCGCTCGACCGGGAGGCCCGAGGGGGTGGCGCCGAAGGGTGCCGAGAAGGGGGCGGCGAAGGACATGGGCTCCTCGCGGGGGGTGAGGGCCGGGCACTGTCCGGCGCCGGGCGCGGGGGATACCGGCGGGGCGCGGACGGAGCCGGAGACCGGCAGCTGCGGACGCCTGGACATTACAACGTTGTAAGGCGTCGTTGTAAGAGGCCGGTACAGGTATCTGCTCGGGTCTTTCGGATACTCGGAGGGCGAGCGGTTGTCCGGTGGCCAACGGGTCGGGGATTTCGGCGGGAAGTCCTTATCCGGGCTTGTCGGCGGGAACGATCACGCGGTTCCGCCGCTCGGCCTACGTGTGCCGCCCCAGCGTGCTCTCGCGCGCGACGAGCCGGTAGTCCGCCCAGACGCGGCGGGGCTCGTCCGCCTGGCCGCCGAGCCGGGCCAGGACCGACTCGACCGCCATCCGCGCGATGGCCTCCTTGTCCGGCGACACGGAGGTGAGCGTGACCGCCCCGAAGCGCCCCTCCACGACGTCGTCGAAGCCCACCACAGCGACGTCCTCGGGCACGCGCAGACCGCGCTCCGACAGCACCCGCATCGCTCCGATGGCGATGGGGTCGTTGTACGCGAACACGGCGTCGGGCCGGCGCCCGGTCTCCAGGATCCGGGTCATCGCCGCCGCGCCGTCCGCGTGCCCCCACCCCTCGGTCGTCGCGATCAGCCCGTCGTCCACGGAGAGGCCCGCCGACAGGAGTTCCTCGCGCCACCCCTGAACACGCAGATGGGCGGGTTGGCTGTGGCCACGGCGGGCACCGATGAACGCCACCTCGCGGCGCCCCATGTCGATCAGATGACGGACGGCCGTGCGGGCCGCCGCGACGTTGTCCACCGCGATGTGGTCGTAGGGCAGGTCGTAGTGGCGCTCGCCGAGCAGGACCAGAGGCACGTTCTCCGTGCGCTCACGAAGGTCCTCCGCCTCCAGCTCGATGGGGCTAAGGATCAGGCCGTCGATGACGCGTGCGCGGAACCCCTGGCTGACCAGGACCTCTTGCTCGCGCCGGCCTCCCGTGTGGTCCAGGAGCACGATGTAGTCGTGGAGGGCGGCGGCGTCGATCACCGCCGCCGCGAGCTCGGCGAAGTACGGGTTGCCGAGCTCGGGCAGGGCGAGGGCGATGATGCCCGTCCGCCCCTGACGCAGGTGGCGGGCGGCGAGATTGGGCCGGTAGCCGAGCTCGTCGATGGCCTGCTGCACCCGCTCGCGCATCGCGGGGGTGACGTGCTGGTAGTTGTTCACCACATTCGAGACGGTCTTGATCGACACGCCCGCACGCGCGGCGACGTCCTTGAGGCTGACCCGCACAACATTCCTTCCGGTGAACTGCCGGGCGCCGGGACCGGTGCGTGCCCGCACGGCGCCGGAGCCATGGCCCCGGCGCAAAGGCTCTGGAGCCGGGCTTGCAACGTTATACGTCCGTATGGCGAAAGGTGGCAAGGGGACGGCAAGGGGACGGATATCCCCGGCACCGGCTGCTGGACCAGCGGTTCGACCGTCGAGGATGCGGACCCCCGCACACCGACGCCGTGGCGCGCCGGGATCCACCCGGCGCGCCACGACCGGTCACGACCTCAGAGCAGCCGCCACAGATGATCGTCCGTCCCGTTGTCGTCGAACTGGACGACCTGCGCGCTGTCCGCTGTCGACATCCCGTCCACGCCAAGGACCTTGCCGCTGTTCTTGTTGCGGATCCGGTACCACCCGTCCCCGCTGTCGACGAGCGCCCACAGATGGTCGACGGTGCCGTTGTCCTCGTACTGGACGACGTGTGCGCTGTTGTCCGTCGACATCCCGTCGACCCCGAGGACCTTGCCGCTCTGGCCGTTGCGGATCAGATGCCAGCCGTCGCCCTTGTCGACGAGCTGCCACGCGTGGTCGCCCGTACCGGAGTTGGCGAACTGGACGACGCGGGCACTGTTCTCGGTCGACATGCCGTCGACGGCCAGGACCTTCCCGCTGTGCTTGTTGGCGATCCGCCGGAACGCGGGCTCCGGCGTCCACGCCCTGCCGTCGGGCGAGGCCTGGGGAAACGCCGTGATCCGCAGTCGGGCCGCGCCCATCGGCACGAGTGTCACGGTCTCGACGGGTGCGTCGCTACGGGCCGGTCCGCTCTGCAGGGGTGCGACGACGTGCTCGTCGTCCGCGACCCACTCCTCGATGCGACGGGCCTGCGCGGTGATGTGCACCGGCATCGTCTCGTGGGTGAACGGGTTCTCCCCGACCGGCCCGTCGTCGCGCCGGAAGGCGAGGCCGGGGGCGGGGGACAGGCCGTAGTTCCAGGCGGAGGTCGCGTGCACCTCGTAGTGCGGGAACGTGTCGTCGCCCGCGTAGCGCTCGTACTGCTCGCCGATCTTCAAGGAGTAGGTGAGCGGTCCGTGGTCGACGCTGACGGCGTCATGGTTGTCGGGCCAGTGGCGTACGGAAGTGCGCTGAGGCAGGCGCAGCGTCACCACGTCACCGTCGTGCCAGGTGCGCTCCACCTTGGCCCAGACCGGTCCGTCCTCGGCCGCCAGACGCTTGCCGTTGACGAGGAGTTCGGGCCCGCGGCACCACCCCGGGATGCGGAGCTGGAGCGGGAAACGCACCGGCTTCGGGGTGGAGAGCCTGAACTCGACCGTCTCGGTGAAGGGGTAGCCGGTCTCCTCGACGATGGTCACCTCGGTGCCGCCGGCGACCCGCGTACGGACCGTGCAGGGGGCGTACATGGCGGCGGCGAGGCCGTCGCCGGGCGTCGCGAGCCACAGCTCCTCGTTGAAGTAGGGCCAGCCCATACCGTAGTTGTGCGGGCAGCAGCGGTACTGGTCGACGCCGGGCTGCAGGGACTGCATGGCGAAGCCGTTCTGGAACTGCCCCTGTGTCTTCGGGGTGTTGTCCAGGTCGACGCTGTTGGCGCTGGTGACGTAATGCAGGGACTTGCCCTGCGGGTCGAGTGCGGCGGGCAGCATGTTGAACGCGAGTTCCTCGCAGCGGTCCGCCCACACCGGGTCACCGGTGATGCGCGTGAGCAGTTCATGGCTGGCCATGAACTCGACGATGCCGCAGGTCTCGAAGCCCTGACGGGGGTCCCCGAAGCCGGGCCGGTAGTTCTCGTCCCCCGCCATGCCACCGCCGGGGAACTGGCCGTACGCACCCATCACGGCGTCGTATCCGCGGTACGTGGCCCGGGTCAGCTCGGCAGAGCCGGTGAGCTGCGCGTACTGGGCCGGCTCACGGAATCCCTGGGCGATGTTCACGTTGTGCCGCGAGGGCGTACCGCCTGTCCAGTCCGCCCCGAGGGTGTGCATCTTGCCCGCCAGGTCGAGGAGGAACTTCTCCCCGGTACGCCGGTACAGCCACACCACGATGTCGAGTCCGTCGCCCCAACGGAACGAAACCCAGCTGGAGTTGAAGGCTCCGGCCCCCTGGGCGTTCATGAAACGCAGGAAGCGCGTGACGAACGGGACGACGCGCCGGTCGCGCGAGTACTCCTCGTAGGTCCGCAGCGCCATCAGGAGCGGCAGGAACGGCCAGAAGTCCGGACCGCCGTTGAGCGAGGTGCGCAGCGCGCGCGGGCCGAAGAAGCCGTCGCTCTCCTGCGTGGCGAGGATCGCGTCGATCCACTCGCGCGAACGGGCCAGGGCGTGCTCGTCACCGGTGGCGACCGCGAGGGGCACATAGCCGCGCAGCCAGTACGGCAGTTCCTCCCACGCCCCGCGCTCCGGGTGCACCCAGCCGGTGTTGTCGAAGTCCAGGAAGTGGGAGAGGTCCTCGTACCGGCCGCACAGCCCGTCGAGCTGGAGCTTCAGCTGTCCGGCGAGCCAGCCACGGGCGGTGACACTGCCGGAGGGCAGTTTCCGGAACGCGTCCGGGAGCAGCGTGCCGGCCGACGGCCGTGAAGCCGCCGCCGCCGCGGACGGGGCGAACGGGCCGCCGAGCGCCGCGGCGCCCAGGCCCAGGGCGCCGGCACCGAGAAGAGCGCGTCTGCTGACAGGCATGCGGGTGCTCCTGTTCGGGGGGTACGGGTGAGGGAGGTACGGGGAAGGGGGGTACGAAGGGGTCGCGCTCGCGCAAGAAGCGGGCGCGCCACGCCCCGGCCCCCCTTCCGCCCCGAGAGGCGCGAAAGGGGGACCGGGCACATGTCGGACCGACCGCGCTCAGCTGCCGGAGCAGCCGGCCACGGTCGCCTGCGAGGCGTCGCGGATCAGCGCGTCCTGCGCCGCCTTCACCCGCTTCACATCCGGCTTGACGATCTTGCGGTCGTACGTCACCAGACCGTTGAGCTCACCCTCGACGTCCGAGATCTGCGTGTACACGGCGCCGTTGCTGCCCTGGCAGGCCAGCTTGTGCACCTCGGCGAGCCGTGCGAGGTAGTCGTCCGTGTACTTCGCCGGGTCGACGTCCACGTACGACTGCTGCACCGCCCAGGCGTGACCGGGCACCGCGAGGCCGAGGCCGCCGTACTCGCCGCTGACCAGGGCGCGCTTGCCGTCGGGGTGCGGCGGCAGGGCCGGGCTCGGGTAGCCGTGCTCGTCCATGATGTCGCCGGTCCCGCCGTCCGCCCCGAGGTTGAGGCCCGACATGTTGTTGACCAGGCGCGTCGGGTCCCAGGCCTTGGCCTGCTCGGCGATGCGGCCCACGTCGTACTGGCCCCAGCCCTCGTTGAAGGTGACCCACATGACCACCGAGGGGTGGCTGCTGTGCTGGTCGATCATCGTCTTCATCTCGCGCTCGTACTCGGCGCGCGCGGCCGTGTCCGGCGCCGCGCTCATGGCCGGCATGTCCTGCCACACCATCAGGCCCAGCTTGTCCGCCCAGTAGAACCAGCGGTCGGGCTCGACCTTGATGTGCTTGCGCACCGAGTTGAAGCCCATCTGCTTGTGCATCTTCAGGTCGTAGGCCAGCGCCTCGTCCGTCGGCGCGGTGTGCAGCCCGTCGGGCCAGAAGCCCTGGTCGAGCGTGGCCATCATGAAGGCGGGCTTGCCGTTGAGCAGGGTGCGCGGCGTGCCGTTCACCTTCTCGACGGAGATGGAGCGCATCCCGAAGTAGCTGCCGACGCTGTCCTTGCCGACGTTCACCTTGAGGTTGTAGAGGAACGGGTCGTCGGGCGACCACAGATGCGCCTTGTCGATCTTCAGGGTCAGCGGCGCGCCGGTGACCCCGCTCGCCGTGGCGACCCTGCGCTTGCCGTCGTACGCCGTCGCCGTGAACGGCACTCCGTCGCGCACGCCCTTGGCCTCGACGGTGGCCTTGCCCGCCGTGACGTCCGGGGTGATCTTGAGGTCGGCGGCGTGGTCGGCCGCTACCGGCTCCATCCACACGGTCTGCCAGATACCGGAGGAGGGGGTGTACCAGATGCCGCTCGGGTCCAGGCGCTGCTTGCCGACCGGCGGGTTCTCGCCGCCCTGCGCGTCCGTCGGGTCGTAGACGCCGACGATCAGCTCCTGGGTGCGCCCCGGCTTCAGCGCGTCCGTGATGTCGGCGCTGAACTTGTCGTAGCCGCCCTTGTGTTCGGCGACCTTCTTGCCGTTGACGTACACCTCGGACTGCCAGTCGACGGCGCCGAAGTTCAGCTGGAGGCGCTTGCCGTCACCGACCTTCCAGCCCGCGGGGACCGTGAAGGTGCGGCGGTACCACATGCGGTCCTCGTGGCGCTCGATGCCGGAGAGCTGCGACTCGACCGGGTAGGGCACGAGGATCTTCTCGCCGAGCTGCTTGCCGACCGGCGGCTTGTCGCCGGACTTCGCCGCGGCGAACTGCCACTCGCCGTTGAGGTTCTGCCAGGCGTCCCGGGTGAGCTGCGGGCGCGGGTACTCGGGGTGGGCGTTCTTCGGCCCCACCTCGTCGGCCCACTTGGTGCGCAGCTCGTACTCGGAGTCGTTCGGGCCGCTGCTCCAGAACTGGCCGACGGCCTTGTCGCCGGTGCTGGTCAGCCCGCCCTTGCCGTCGTACGTGACGTCCGCCTGGCCGGACGCGCCGCCGCCCTTCTTGCCGACGACCGGCTCCTTGAGCCCGACGAGCAGGGTGCGGGGGTCGGCCGGGTCGGCCTTGATCGTGGAGAGCGGCCACTGGGCGCCGCCGATCACGGCCTGGAGGTGATCCGTGAGGCCGGCCGGCGGGGCCGCGAGGGACTGCGCGAAGTCGAGCTTGAGAGTTCGGCCGTCCTTGAGGACGGTCGTCGATATCGCTCCGTCGTAGTCCCAGCCGTCGGGCAGCCGGAAGGCGGAGGAGGGGATCGCTTCCTTGGTCTCGCCGGGCTCGGTCCAGCGCAGATGGAGGTTCGAGCCGCCGAAGTGCTCGAAGTACTCGACCTTGATGTCGTACGCCTTGCCGGCCGTCAACTCGACGGGCTGGGAGGTCTGTTCCTTGTCCCAGTCGTCGACCCAGTGGTCGATGGCGAGCTTGCCGTCGACCCAGAGCCGGAAGCCGTTGTCGCCGGTGATGGAAAACGTTGTCGCGCCGGTCTTCTCCGGCACGACCTTGCCCGTCCAGCGCACACTGGCGTCGTCGGCCTGGCCGGTGGCGGTCCGCAGCCGCGGCTCGAGGGTGTCGAAGTCGAGCTTCGGGTCGAAGCCGGTGGCCTTGAGCTCGTTGAAGTCGAAGGCTCCGGGGGCGGACTGGGTGTAGTACTCGCCCTTCAGGCCGTGGGGTTCGACCGGGTCGTCGGCCGCTGTCGCCGACGGCGACCCGGTGAGTGCCGCGAGGCCCAGTCCCGCGGCCAGCAGCATGGCCAGTCGGCCTCTGAGTCGTTTGGTGCGCACGAATCCTCCTTGACTGAGGAAGAGGGGGCGGCTCGTCGCTTGCGTCTGTACAACGTTGGAAGGAGCGGGCAGTTGGCATGACAGCACGCCCTCAGGTGCGCTGTCCAGGGTCACGACAAGACGACCCCTCGGTAACTCCGCGGGGGCGATCCGACGGGTTGCAAAGTTTGCTGACAAGAAGGCGAGTGCGACTTCATGGACTCGGTTGAACACGTTCAAAACTTCTGTCAGGCTGACCCCGGCTCGAACGGGCGGACGCTGCCCGCGGTGGCCTGCTGGGGCGTGCGGTCGACAAGGTCGGGGCGGTGGGTGGGGCGTGAAGTCGAGGATGGCGGTGCTGCTCGGATGTCTGGTCCTGGCCTGTGCGTCGTGCGCCGACGCGGGCGGTGAGGCGGCCGTGATCCAGCAGGCCGATCTGGTCGGGGACTGGGCCAACTCGGCCGGAGCTCACGTGCACATGGCGGGCGATCACACCGTGACGGCGAGTGGGGTCGACCATGCCGTGCCCGACTACACGTGCCCGACGACGGTGAAGGCCGCCAGATGGCAGTTCTTCACGCGGGCCGACTCGTCCGGGTTCGTCACCGCCTCCGACTCGGTGACCGAGGGGGACTCGCTCGTGGTGACTGTGGACGCCGGTGACCCCGACTCGCAGTGGTGCGACCTCCAGGCCGCCGTCCAGAGGGACTACCGGGGCTTTAATCTCTGCCTGGTTCTGGATATGGATCAGGGGTGCACGGCTGGGGAGCTCCTGCGCAGGGTTCCGGCGGCACGGGGGTGATCGTGCGGCTGTGTCGAATCGAGTGGATGTCGCAGGTCCGCGGGTGAGCCGAATCGGGTGGAGGTAGCGCTCCCGTGCCGGGCGCTTCTCGATGTCGGCTCGTTTGCAATGGTGTTGGGCCGTTTCCGGCGTGGTGGCCTGGGTCGTTCCGTGCGGGGCCGACGGATGGGTGCGACAGGGTTCCGCGCCCGTGACTCTCATGCTGGACGGCGCAGAATCTTCAACGTAGTACAGCGGCCGCCCCAGCGGTCGTGCCGCTTCGCCAGGTACCTGCTCTCTCTTCCCGGGCGCCCCGTTCACCAGCTGCTTCTCCCACGACGTGGCGGAGTGGGGCGGCGTCGACCGGGCGTCGCAGCACGGCTTCGGGGTGGTGCCCGCCGACTTCTACATGAACGGCACCGTGTGCGTCGGCGTCCCGGCGAAGGTCTCCGCCAAGATCAGGCCCCGGCTGAAGTCCGCCCTTCGCAACGGCGTCCACCTCGCCCTCATGTTCGGAGAGGGCGACAACGTCCAGTACTGCCAGCGCCACATGCGCGACATCCGGGACGACCCGAAGCGCGGCGTCGTCCCCGTCAACTGGACGGTCAGCCCCCTGCTCGCCGGGATCGGGACCGCGCTGCTCGCGTACTGCCAGAAGGCCGCCACCGGAAATGACCTGCTGATCACGGGCCCCTCGGGCGCGGGACACACCTACGCCGGCTCCTGGCCCGAGCAGGCGCTGGACGCGTACACGTCGCTCACCGGACGCTTCCCGCGTCGTACCGGACTGGATCCGGTCTACGCGTGCAACCCCCGCAACGCGGCCGGCGACGGATGGGTCCCCTTCGGCGAGTGCGTCGTCCGCTCCTGCCGGGACCACACGCAGGTGCGCGGCATCATCCAGTCTTGGGAGACGGGGGATCTCCGGATCAGGCCCGCGGGCGTGCCGGTGATCGGCGGCTTCTTCCCGCAGGGATGGGGCGGCGGAGTGCCGGGACGGGCTGCTCAAGCGCGTCAAGACCTGGGACGGCGGCTCACTGCTGTTCATCGCGGGGACGGTCAACGCCTGGAGCTGGACGCCCAGTGGTGTCGCGGAGCTCGGCGAGCCGCTGGGGACCCGTTCGCGATCGTCCGTGGCGATGTCTTCTTCGACCTGCCGAACCGGGTCGGAAGCCGCGAAAGCCGGGCCTCTCGGTGGGCCCGCCTACGCCGCTTCGTAGTGGTGGGCCCGACCGCCGCGCCACTTCACCCAGGCCGGATCGTCGAGCAGCGTCTCCGCGTCCGGCAGCCCGGCCCGGCGCAGGAACTCGACGACTTCCAAGTCGGAGTGCGCGAGGCCAAGTATCTGACCGTGCGCCGTCACCCTGCGTCCACCCGTACGCGAGGGGCGGTGCACGACTATCGGCACGACGTCCATAAGTACAGGGTCATTCGAATGCCGGGCGCGTGCATCCGCTGGCCAGGCTTTTTTGCTGGAAGATGGAGACAGAGCCCCGCTCGGCCCACCCCCCCCGGCCGGGCGGGGCTCGCCTTGTGCGCGCGGGATCTCGCCGTGGTTGTCCGCGGGAGGCATCTCGCAACCTTCTTGCTCTTGCAAGTAATATGCAACAAGCTGGCCCGGTCCTTACCGCCTGCCCCAGGACGCGGAGCCACGACATGCCCGTCATGCCCCAGCTGATGCCCGAAGCGGGACCCCAACGCGTCATCGCCGCATCGAACTTCGTCAACACCGTCGGCAGCGGCCTCTACCTGACCGCCGGAGTCCTGTACTTCACCCAGGACGTCCGCCTCCCCGCGACGCAGGTGGGGCTCGGACTCGGTGTCGCCGGCTTCGCCTCGCTCGTCACGGGCATAGCCGCCGGCCACCTCGCGGACAGGCGCGGCGCGCGCGGCGTCTACGCGGCGACCATCGTCGTACAGGCGCTGGCGACAGCGGGGTTCGCCCTGGTGGACAGCTTCTGGCCGTTCGTCCTGGCCGTCTGCGCCGCGACCGGGGCGCAAGCGGCGGGACGGGCCGCGCGCAGCCCGCTCATCAGATACTTCGGCGGGGACCGGCCGCAGGAGTACCGCGCTTACCTCCGGGCCGTCACCAACATCGGCATCTCACTCGGCGCACTGCTGGCGGGTTGGGCCCTCCAGGTGGGCACCCACACCGCGTACCAGGTCCTGGTCATCGGCAACGCGATCGCCTTCGGTGCCTCCGCCGCCATCCTGCTCTTCCTGCCGCCGGTCGCTCCGGAGCCCGCGGCCGCCGGCCCCCGGTGGATCGCGCTGCGGGACCGGCCCTACCTCCTCCTCACGGCGCTGGACGGCATCATGGCCATCCAGTTCAAGGTGCTCACCGTGGCCATCCCGCTGTGGCTGGTCGTCGCCACCAGCGCACCCCACTGGCTCATTTCGGGCACGATGCTCGTCAACACCGTCATCGTGATCGCCCTTCAGGTGCGGGCCAGTCGCACCGTCAACTCCCCGGCGGCGGGTGGCGGGGCGTACCGGAGGGCGGGCGTGGTCTTCCTCGTCTCCTGCTCGCTGATCTCCCTGTCCGCGGGGGTTCCGGCATGGGCCGCCGCGGCACTGCTCCTGGTCGCGGTCGTGGTCCACACGGTCGGCGAACTGTGGCACTCCGCCGCGGGGTTCGAGGTCTCCTTCGCCCTCGCCCCGGAACGCGCCACCGGCCAGTACCTCGGTGTGTTCGGCCTTGGCGCGGGCCTGGCCGACGCGCTCGGCCCCAGCCTGCTGATCGCGCTCTGCATCACCTGGGGCCGGCCCGGCTGGTACGTCGTAGGCGCCCTGTTCACCGTCACCGGCCTGGCGGCCCCCTTCGCCGTCCGCTGGGCTCAACGGCCTGTGCCCGCACGGGACTTGCCCCTCGAAGCGGGGCGGCCCGTCTCTCAGGTCTGAAAGGTGACCGAGTAATCCCGGTCGGCCGAGCAGCTCCGAGGGTGTCCGTCCGATCGGCCGGTGCACGCCCACCCGCGACGGGCTGCGCATGCTCGCGTCGTGGGCGGCGGATCATCCGGAGGCCGCCTCGGAACCAGCACTCTGACGGCCACCGCCACGGGGTTCAGTCCAGCGCTCTGACGGCTACCGCCACCGGGTTCAGTCCAGCACTCCGAGCACTCCGTCGGGGTTGCAGTGCGGACAGGCCGGCACCTGCTCCCACAGCGCGCGGCGCGCTTGGTCGTCCGTGACGCCTCGCGACCGTTTGCCCGCCATGTGGCAGCCGCCGACGTGCACGTACACAGGTGCGCGCCCGCCGAGCCCCATCTCGATCAGCCAGTCGGGGGCCAGTGGCCGGTCCCGTTCGCCGCGCTGTTTCTCGGCTTCCTGCCGCTCCGCCTCCGCGATCTTGCGGCGCACCCTGTCCAGAGACAGCACGAGCCACGTCTCCAGCGTGCGGAGCCTCGGCAGGTCGGGCGGCAGTTCGGACATGTGTTCGAGTCTACGACGGTTTCCGGCCAGCCAGTACGCGCGTTGAATGGCCCAAGCACAGAGCTCAAAATTGCCCCACATGGATGGGCCGATGCGCGCGTACCGTCATTGCCATGCCGAACCTGCTGCCGCCCGCCGGCCCTCAACGCACCCTCGCCCTGGCCCAGTTGAGCAACTCGCTGGGCGACGGCGCGTACTACGTCACCTCGGCGCTCTACTTCACTCACGTCGTCGGCCTCGCGCCCGCCAGGATCGGCCTCGGCCTCACGGTCGCCTGGGCGATCGGTTCAGTCGTCGGGGTGCCGCTCGGCCGGATCGCGGACCGCCGCGGCCCGCGTGGAACGGCGGTCCTGCTCGCCCTCGCGACCGGCGCCGCGGTCGCCTCCTTCCTGGTCGTACGCGATTTCCTTCCCTTCCTCGTGGCCGCCTGCCTCTACGCGAGCGCGCAGTCGGGACTCGCGGCCGCGCGCCAGGCGCTGCTCGCCGGTCTGGTGGCCAAGGAGGACCGCACGGGTGCGCTCGCCCACCTGCAGTCGACGCTCAACGCGGGTCTCGCGGTGGGCGCGGCGCTCGGCGGCCTCGCACTGTCCGCCGGGACGAAGTCGGCGTATCTGGCGGTGTTCGCGATCGACGCCGTCAGTTTCGTCCTCTGCGCGCTCGTCCTGCTGCGGCTCCCGGCCGTCACGCCGGCGCCGGCCGTCCGCGGAGCGAAACTCGAAGTCCTGCGCGACCGGCCCTACGCCGCCGTGACCCTCCTCAACACCGTTCTTCTCCTGCGGATGCCGCTGCTCAGCCTCGGGCTCCCGCTGTGGATCAACGAGCGCACCGACGCCCCCACGTGGCTCGTCTCCGCGCTCTTCATCCTCAACACCGGCGCCGTGATGCTCTTCCAGGTCCGCACGGCCCGCTCGGTCTCCGGCCTCCCCACGGCAACCCGCGCCATCCGCCGGTCAGGCGTGCTCATGCTCCTGGCCTGCGGCATCTTCGCCGCCTCGGCCACCGGCTCGGTCTGGGCCGCGGTCGCCGCCCTGGTCGGAGGATCGGTGCTCCTGGTCGCCGCAGAGATGCTCCAGTCGGCCGGATCCTGGCAGCTGGGTTTCGACCTGGCCCCGGCCGGGCGCATCGGCGAGTACCAGGGCTTCTTCGGTACGGGCGTCACGGTCGCCCGCACGCTCGGCCCGCTGCTGCTCACCGCGCTGCTGCTCGGGATGGGCACGCCGGGCTGGCTGCTGCTCGGCGGCCTGGTCCTGGCGGCGTCGTACGCGCTGGGGCCGGTGGCGCGGTGGGCGGCGAAAACGCGCCAGGATCCAGCACCCGTACGGGTTGCGGCTTCGACGGTGTGATCTCGACGCCGCGGACGGGTAGGCCCACAGCGTCCTGAGCGGCAAGCGTTGCTGACGCTCCGTCGCCGCGCAGTCTCCCGACCTGTCTCCCGAGCAGTCTCCCGAAAGGAGACCGGCCCCATGACCGAACTCGACTCGCCGATCCCGCGGTTCCACCTGGCCGTGCCGGTGGACGATCTGCCCGCCGCCCGGTACTTCTACGGTGAGGTGCTCGGCCTTGAGCAGGGCCGCAGCGCCGACACATGGGTGGACTGGAATCTCCACGGCCACCAGTTCGTCACCCACCTCGCCCCCACCCGCTCCGAGCACATCCGCAATCCCGTCGACGGACACGACGTGCCCGTACCGCACTTCGGCCTGATCCTCACGATCCCCGTGTTCCAGGAGCTCGCGGACCGGCTCCGCGCCGCGGACACGAAGTTCGTCATCGAGCCCTACGTACGCTTCGCGGGCGAGCCCGGCGAGCAGTGGACGATGTTCCTGCTGGATCCGGCGGGCAACGCCCTGGAGTTCAAGGCGTTCGCCGACGACTCGCAGGTCTTCGCCACCTGAGAGCGCTATGCGCCTTCGCCGCCACCCGCCTTCGCCTTCACGTCCGCCTCGACGTCAGTCCTGGCGAGGCCCTCCTCCTTGGCGTACTCGGTGACGGCCTGCTGCACATCGCGGGCCAGATCCCGCCACGCGCGCCAGGCCGTCTCGTACGTCTGGGTCTGGGACTCGCTCGGCGGCTCGAGCCCCGGTGGTCCGTAGCCGTCCCGCAGTCTCAGGACCTCGTGGTGTGCCGCGTTCGCGGCCTGCTGTCTCTCGACGAGTTCGTCGAAGGTGTGTGCCACGCAGCGGATCCTAGGTCGCCGTCGAGGCGATCCCGGTCAGCGCTCGCGCGGGTTACACGAATGCCGGAGGGGTGTGAGCGAAACGGGTCAGGGGCGGCGCCGTCCGGCGCCGCCCCTGACCCGTCCGGCGAGTTCCCTCAGGACTGGGGGCGCTTGCCGTGGTTCGCGGCGTGCTTGCGGCGAGCCTTCTTCTTGCGCCGTCGCTTCGAGGACATTGCTACCTCCCAGGTGTCGCTGTTCTTCGGTCCTGCCTGGATGAGCGGGCCCACCCAGACGATCATCCGGCCGCCTACCCAAGGACGCGACCGGTAATGACGTGGCCCATGCCACCACTCCCGCCCCCGATCGGCCGGGCGACGCGCCGCTGTGGCGATCCGCCCTGCGGGCCGCCCACTTCCTCGCGTGCGTTACCTAAGTTGGGTGCGGATTTGCCTAAAGGTCTTAGGTAACTGCATAATCGATTTCGTTGATTGGGGTGAAGGTTATGGTGCGTGTGGGGCTGACCAGGGAACGCCTGATCCGAGCCGGCGCCGAGCTGGCCGACGAGGTCGGGTTCGACAAGGTGACCGTCTCTGCGCTCGCGAGACAGTTCGACGTCAAGGTCGCGAGCCTGTACTCGCACCTGAAGAACTCCCAGGAACTCAAGACCGGGATTGCGCTGCTCGCCCTGGAGGAGCTCGCCGACCGGGGCGCCGCGGCGCTCGCCGGGCGTGCGGGCAAGGACGCCCTCGCCGCCTTCGCGAATGTCTACCGCGACTATGCCCGGGAACACCCCGGTCGCTACGCGGCAGCCCAGCTGCGGCTCGACCCGGAGACGGCCGCCGCCAGCGCAGGCGTCCGGCACGCACAGATGATGCGGGCGATCCTGCGCGGCTACGACCTCACGGAGCCGGACCAGACCCACGCGGTCCGACTCCTGGGCAGCGTCTTCCACGGCTACGTCAGCCTGGAGACGCAGGGGGGCTTCAGGCACAGCGCACCCGACTCGCAGGAAAGCTGGTCGCGGATCCTCGACTCCCTCGACGCCACGCTGCGGAACTGGCCCGCACCCTGACCGCGGTCCCGCGCCGACCCCTATCGGTGAGCCCGAGCAGCCCCACAGGCATATTGATCAACAGGTTGAGGCAATGCACATGAATGACAACTGGACCACTACTTCCGTCACCGCGGACCTCGTGCGTGGCGCGTACGAGGTGGAGCGCTCCGAGCACGGCGTGCTCCCGCACCGGCTGCCCGCGCGGGCCCGCGCACAGTGCTCCGACGCACAACTGGCCATGGCCGAGGCCCAACCCTCCGGCGTACGGCTGGTGTTCCGCACCCGGGCCACCGTCATCGAGCTGGACGCGCTCCGGACCAAGATGGCCTTCAAGGGCGCTCCGCCCCGTCCGGACGGCGTGTACGACCTGCTGGTCGACGGCCGTCTGGCCGCGCAGGCCGGTGTCACCGGCGGCAACGTACAGACGGTGGACATGACCACAGGCACCAGGGAGACGCAGCCCGGACCCATCGGCACCGTGCGGTTCACCGGGCTGCCCGACCGCATGAAGGACGTCGAGATCTGGCTGCCGTACAACGAGATCACCGAGCTGGTCGCCCTGCGTGCCGATGCCCCGGTCGAGCGCATGCCGGACAGCGGGCGCAAGGTGTGGCTGCATCACGGCAGTTCGATCAGCCACGGCTCGGACGCCGCAAGCCCCAGCGCGACGTGGCCGGCGCTGGCAGCCTCCCTCGGGGGCGTGGAGTTGATGAACCTCGGTCTGGGGGGCAGTGCCCTGCTCGACCCGTTCACCGCGCGTGCCCTGCGGGACACCCCCGCGGACTTGATCAGCGTCAAGATCGGCATCAACATCGTCAATGCCGACCTGATGCGCCTGCGCGCGTTCGCCCCGGCGGTGCACGGTTTCCTCGACACGATCCGTGAGGGACACCCGACCGTGCCGCTGCTGGTCGTGTCGCCGATCTACTGCGCCATCCACGAGGACACTCCGGGCCCCAGCGCCCCGGACTTCAGCAACCTCAGTGCGGGCAGGCTGCAGTTCATGGCCGTCGGCGACCCGGCGGAGCGAGCAGCGGGGAAGCTCACGCTCAACGTCATCCGGGACGAGCTGGCGCGTGTCGTGAAGCAGCGGATTGCTGACGACCCGAACCTGTACTACCTCGACGGCCGCGACCTGTACGGCGAGGCGGACTTCGCCGAGCTGCCGCTGCCCGACCAGCTCCACCCGGACGCCGCCACGCACCGGCGCATCGGCGACCGCTTCAACGCCCTGGCTTTCGGCGCGGACGGTCCGTTCGCGTTCGCGGTGACCGAGCGTCCCTGAGGCTCGTCCCTGCCAGGGGCCGCGTGTGTCACCCCCTGCGCGCCGTGCCGAGCCTCTGGTCCGTCAGGCGCGCTCGCGACGCGTAGCGCCGTGACCGCGCCGACGCACAGGGCGACGGCGAACTCCGTCATCGTCGCCTCGACGCTCGAATGCCGGATGATCACGCCGAGCAGGATCGCGGGCAGGCCCATGCCCAAGTAGGACTGGAGCGCGAGGTGGGGGCGGCGCTGTTCGACCGGTCCCCGCAACGGCTCGCGCTGACGGCCGCGGGCGCGGCACTGCGCCCCGAGGCGCCGGCGACCCTCGACGCCGCCCGCGGTGCGCTCGACGCCCTACGGGCCGGCCCGGGAGTCGTGCGCGGCGCCAGGCACATCGGATGCCTCACGGCGGTCCGGCTGCTGGATCTGCCCAGCCTGCTCGAGTCCTTTCACACCGAGCCTCCGGACGTCGCGCTGCGCCTGCGGGTGTCGCCGAGCGGGGCGGCGGGACTCGCGCAGAGCCTGCTCGCCGGGCGTCTCGACCTCGCGGCCTGCCCGGCGTCCCCGGGAGGCATCCCCGGGGGCTGACGCTGCGGCAGGTCGCCTCGGTGCCGATGGTCCTCGTCGTCCCGGCCGGCCACCGTCCAGCTGCAGGGGAGCCGTCTTGCCGATCTCGCCGACGAGCAGTTCATCACCCTCCCCGTCGGCTACGGCAATCGTGATCTGGTCGACCGGGCCTTCGCCATCACCGGCATCGAGCGCCGCGTCGCTCTCGAAGTGACCGACTCGGCGCGGCCTCCCCCTTCGTCCGGCGTCGCCTCGGCTTCGCGTTCCTGCGCGAGTTCGCGGCACCGCCCGTCGAGGCGGGAGTGCGCGTACTGAACCTGGTGGACGCACCGCCGCGGTTCGACCTGCACGTCGCCACGGCCACCGCACGCCGTCCGAGCGCGGCAAGCCGCCGACACCTCATCCGGAGCGTCCAGGACAGGAGGGACCGGGTGGGCGCGGGCGGGGGCGTGCCTGTGCGCTCGGCGCGGACCTTCGCGTCGACGGCGCGCACCTGGATCACGTATCGCCTCACTTCGCTCCCGTGGTCGGGCCGGCACGTTCGATGGGCCACAGGCTGTGACCGCTGCCGGAAACAGTCGGACGGTCCCGCTCCTGAGTGCCTCGCTGCACCTCGGAGGAGGACCTGTCTCTACGGTGACGATCTAGCGGCCGGTTTTCACTACATGCCCGGGGTCGTTTGAGGGTCGTTTCTTTACGAGCGGACGCAGGGGCCCCGCTTTCCGATGGCGCCGACAGGAGCGGACGTGCGCCCATGTACCGCTGTCCGGACGGCTGGCTCGCAGCACGGAATCTCCACCTCTGAGGGTCAGGTCCTTGGATGTTCAACCAAGACCCATATCGCTCACACGCTCTTGCATTTACGATGCGATGACTCGCACTCGCCTGGCGAATGTGAGAAATGGGTGCCGCTTTCCTGCGTCCCCGGGTACACAGGGAGTCAGCGCACATGCACATCGAACATCTCCTGAGGGACGAGTCACTCGGCCTGCGCCTGCTCTGGGCCGACGAACCGCAGTTGCGGCAGGAGATCAGCGGCGTGACCGTCACCGACCTCGAGGACCCGGCCCGCTTCGTGCGGCCGGCCGAGGTCGTGCTCAGCGGCCTGGTGTGGTGGACCCAGCGGAGCGGGCGGGCCAAGGCGGACCGGTTCGTCTCCGCGCTGCGCACGGCGGGCGCTGCCGTGCTCCTCGCGGGGGAGGAGACGCACGGCGCCGTCCCGGACGACCTCGTCGAAGCCTGCCGCCGCCACGGGCTCCCGGTCGCGGCGGTCCCGGCGCACATCATGTTCCGCGCCATCACGGACACGGTGTACCTCCAGCAGTGGGGCGAGCTCAGCCGCCACCACGCCCTGCCCGAGAACGTGCGTGCCACGCTCAGCCGGCTCCTGGCGCAGGAGGCGGACCCGGCCGCGCTCGTCGACGCCGCGTTCGCCCACCTCGACAGGCCGGTCGCCTACGTCCTCACGCCGACCGGACGCACCGTGGCCGCCACCACCGCCTCGGCCGATCTCGCGACGCGTGACGCCGCCGCCCTGATCGCGACGGGCACGTTCCCCGCGCAGAGGAGCGGCCACAACAGCTCCGGTACCGGGGCCCGTCCGCCGTTCGGCCGGGCATCGGTCACCCTGCCCGTACAGGCCGACACCGACGCGGTCTCGCCCTACGAACGCTGGCATCTGCACGTCCCCGACCCCGACGACGCCCCGCCGCGCATGCTGCACGAAATTGCGGAGATCCTGGGACGATGCCAGGAAATCCGGACCCGCCGCCGGGCCGACGAGGACCGCGCGGTGCGCGAACTCGGCACGCTGCTCACCGCGCCCGACACCGACAAGGCCGTCCTCGAAGCCGCGCTGCGCGGCTGCGGGCTCCCCGACGAGGGCCCGTACCACGTGGTCGTCGCCGAAGTCGGCTCAGGACGTGAGGACTCGGCGCAGGGCGCGCTGACCGAGGCGGCCGCACACGTTCCGCACACCGGCACCGCCGCGGGCCAACTCCCCGACGGCACCGCCTTCGCCGTCATCGCCGGGGCGGACGCCGTGAGCGAAGCACTCGCCGACGTATGGCCGTTGCTCGCTGCCTGCGAGCCGTCCGACCCGCTGCACGCGGGCATCGCCTCCCCGGCCACCGCATCCCGGAACCTGAACGGGGCGCTGTCCGAAGCCCGTTACGCCCTGACCTCGGCCCGTACGACAGCGCCCGGCGCCTCACGCCTGACCGACGCGGCCTCGCTCACCGGCCTCGAAACGCTGCTCACAGGCGTACCCGCCGAGGTGCGCGCCGCGTTCAGCCGCACCGTCCTCGGCCCCCTGCTCGACGAGACAAACGCGTCCGCGACCGCTCTGCTCCAGACCCTGGAGACCTTCCTCGCCTGCGACGGCTCATGGGCGCGCACCGCGGAGGCGCTCCACCTGCACGTCAACACCGTCCACTACCGCATCCAGCGCATCGAGCACTTCACCGGCCGTGACCTCTCCCGGCTCTACGACCGCGCGGACCTCTGGGCCGCGCTGCTGAGCCGCGAGGAGCCGGCTACGAACGGTCGACGTGCACGCTCGTCGACTTCACGCGCGCGGTGACGGTGACCCCGACGGCGAGGCCCAGCTCCTCGACGGCCTCCCGCGTCACCATGGACACCATCCGGTGCGGGCCGGCCTGGATCTCCACCTGCGCCACGACGTCGTCGGCCTTGAGCGCCGTCACGATCCCCGTGAACGAGTTGCGCACCGACGTGCGCGGAGCTCCGTTCGCGCCCCGATCGGCTTCCGCGGCCCGGCTCTTGGCGAACCGCGCGAGACCGACACCGTCGATGACACGGTTCCCCGTACCGTCCCGCCCCATCGTCAGCCGCCCGCTGTCGGCCCACCGACGCACGGTCTCCCCACTCACCCCGAGCAGGCGCGCGGCCTGGCCAATGCTGTACGACGACACATCAGAACCTTAGCCGTGCCGGGCACCGGGCTCTTCTGGGGGAGGCGGCTCATCCGTGAGGCTTGGCGCGGACGTGCATGCGTTCCCCCTGCCTCCCGAAGAGGCTGAGGAGTTCGACGGGCCGGCCGTTCGCACTGCTGAACCAGTGCGGGACCCGGGTGTCGAACTCGGCGGCCTCGCCCGGGCCGAGAACCAGATCGTGCTCGGCGAGCACGAGCCGCAGCCGTCCATCCAGCACATACAGCCACTCGTAGCCCTCGTGCGTACGGAGATCCGGCTCGCAGCCCCGGTCGGCGATGACCATCTTGTACGCCTGAAGCGGGCCGGGCGACCGGGTCAGGGGGACGAACGTGCCGCCGCTCGGCATCGGGCGGGGCGTCAGCCGGACCCGGGGATCGCCCACCTCGGGAGCACCGACCAGCTCGTCCAGTGGCACGCCGTACGCACCGGCCAGCGGCAGCAGCAGCTCAAGGCTGGGGCGGCGGTGTCCGGACTCGAGGCGCGAAAGGGTGCTCTTGGAGATGCCGGTGACCTCCGAGAGGGCCGCCAGGGTGAGCCCACGCCGGTCGCGCAGTCGTCTCAACCGCGGGGCGACCTCGTCGAGTACCGCTTGATAGGGCGCCGGCTTGTCCACATCGTCAACGTCATCAACGTCATCCACATCGTCCATGTGGGCATTTCATCCGGCTGTCCCGGAAATAGCAACACAGATTGCCGTTCACGGGTGACGGGTGCACTCTCCTGGCCATGAGCACTCACAGCAATCCCGCGCAGAGCCACGGACACGACCACGCGCACGGTCACGGGCATGACCACGGTTCCGACAGCACCGACATCGACTGGGAGGCCATGGCCGACACGCTGGAGAACAACGGCGATCTGCACCTCCCGGTCCTGAGGCGGACGGCGAGCCGGCTCGCGGAACTGCTGGGCCCGGACAAGCAGGTCCGCCGCATCCTCGACATCGGCAGCGGCCCGGGCGTGATGACCTGCGCGCTCGCCGAGGCCTTCCCGGACGCCGAAGTCGTCGCGGTGGACGGCGCGCCCGCACTGCTCGACCGCGCTCTGGCCCGCGCCGAACGGCTCGGACTCGGCGACAGGCTGACGATCCGGCACGCGGAGCTGCCCGGCGACCTGGAAGGCGCCGACGGGCAGACGGGCGGCGGACTCGGCGAGGCCGATCTGATGTGGAGCAGCAAGGCTGTTCACCACATCGGTGATCAGCAGGGTGTCCTGGCCGCGCTCACCGAGGCGCTGCGGCCCGGTGGCATGCTCGCGGTCGCCGAGGGCGGACTGCCCATGCGCTGCCTTCCCCGCGACATCGGCATCGCCAAGCCGGGGTTCCAGGCGCGGCTCGACGCCCTGCAGGAGTACTGGTTCGAGCGGATGCGCTCCGAGCTGCCAGGCAGCACCCGCACGGTCGAGGACTGGCCCGCGATGCTCGGCAGGGCAGGACTCACGGACGTCGGCAGCTTCACGTACCTGCTCGACCTGCCGGCGCCCCTGGGCGAGACGGCCCGCACGTTTCTGCACAACCAACTGACGCGGCTGCGCGACGTGATGAGCGAGACCCTGGAAGCCGACGACCGCAAGACGCTCGACGTCCTGCTCGACGACTCGGCGCCGGAGAGCATCCTGCGACGCCCCGACGCGTTCGTGCTCTCGGCCACCACCGTCTTCGCAGGTGTGCGCCGGGCATCGTGACGACCGGCGGGCGGGGTGCTCCGTCTGCGTGGAACGTGTGGGCTCGTTTGTGTGATGCGCCTGTGTGGCTGGCGTGATCCGCGTTCCCGGCTGTGCTTACCGTGGCCTCTCGTCGAGGGTTGGAGCGCGCATGCCCGAGCAGGAACTTGAAGTGGAGCAGCGGCGGGAACCGTCCGTGCCGTTGGGTGTCGGGGTGCGGCGGGCCACGCTCGACGACGGTCGCGTGGTGACCATCGTGTGCGAGGCGGGACTGCCCCAGAACGAGGTGAACGCCATCGCCGCCCGCGTCGCCGAGTCGAGCCTGAAGCGCTGACACATCGACGCCGCAACGCTCCCGCTCTTTCGGCGCGGGGGCGTTGCGGCGTACCCGGCAGAGGCACGTGGGCACACACCGGGCCGGAATCCGGCTGGTGGCCGTGGGAGGTGGCCACGACCATGGAGTGATGACGAGGATCCGTGAGGCTTCCCCCGGTGACGTCGACGCCATGGTCCGCCTGAGCGGCATGGTTCAGCGGCTGCACGCGCGGCACCGGCCGGACCTGTTCGTCGACGAGCCGTCGGAGGCAGGGATGGCGGAGCGCTTCCGGGGCTGGCTGAGGGAAGAGGCCTCGACCCTCCTGGTTGCCGAGTCCGACGAGGGCGAAGTGGTGGGCTACACGTTCTGCCGCGTCGAGAGGCGGGAGGGATCCCTGATCACCCGGCCGGCCGCAGTGGTCTCCATGGAGCACCTGGCCGTGGACCCCGGCAGCGCTCGGAGCGGGGTCGGCGCGGCGCTGGTGGAAGCCGTCCGTGATGTGGGCCGCCGAGCCGGATGCCGGCGGCCGGTCGCGAGCGTGTGGGAGTTCAACGCCGCGGCACGGCCGTTCTACCAGGCCATCGGGTTGCGTCCGATGCAGGTGCGGATGGACCAGTTGCTGTAAGGCGCCCGCTGCGGGGAGAGGGCCGGTGCCTCACATCACCCGAACAGGGCGGCGGGGCGGGAGACGAGCCACCTCTGGACGGCGAGCGCGACGGTGTCGTCGAGGGCGCTGAGCGCGTCGATGGCCTCCATGTCGTCGGGGTGGGGAGGGATCCCGGCGGTGGTGAGCGTGGCGTTCAGGCTGAGGCGGTGCCGGTCGCGGGGGGTCAGGAGTGAGGGGGCCGGCGGAGCGATGTCCAAGCGCTGCTCCGGGTCGGGCAGCGGGAGCAGGAAGTCGGCGTCGGCATCCCGGTCGGGGGTCGGCAGGACGGTGGCAGGAGAGTTCACGGCACTTCCTCACGACGGTCGGACGGTGTGTCTGTGCCGGACAGGAGGCTGCCGGGCCGCCGGTTGGTTCCGCCCTGCCCGCCACAACACCCGAACGCCGTAATCGCAGCACATATACGGACATCAACTGCCAATCGGAGAAGGCGCTTTCACTTGCGTCTTCACCCGCGTCTTCATCTGTTCTTTGACCTGCGCCCCCGGCGACACGACGTGCAGTTCGCACGCCTGTCGTATCGGCCAAAGCGTCCTGCCGCTCTTGTACGGATCCGATGTTGAGTGCGCGGTCCGCGTGCCGCAGCATCCCCCGCAGCCCCTCGCGATCCACCGCGGGGCGTGGGACATCCAGGAGGACTCATGCGCGTGACGGCCCGTCAACTGTGCCGCCGCAAGCCGCTGGAGAGCATGATCGGCGAGGCGGAGGGCGAGGCCTCGGGGCCGGGCGGACTGCGGCGCAGTATGGGGCTGACGCAGCTGACCCTGCTGGGGATCAGCTCCGTCGTCGGCACCGGCATCTTCTTCGTGCTCGGCACGGCAGTCCCCAAGGCGGGACCGGGCGTGGTGCTCTCCTTCGTCGTCGCGGCGGTGGTCGCGGGGCTCGCCGCGCTGTGTTACGTCGAACTGGCCGGCGCGATCCCGGTGGCCGGCAGCACGTACTCGTACACCTACGCGTCCCTCGGTGAGGGAGCGGCGTATCTGGTCGCCTGGTGTCTGATTCTCGAGTACGGGGTCGCGGTCTCCACCGTGGCGGTGAGCTGGGGGCAGTACCTCAACGAACTCACCGACGCGCTCTTCGGGTTCACGCTGCCCGACGCGATCAGCCAGCCGCCCGGCGCCGGGGGAGTGGTGAACGTCCCGGCGCTCGTCGTGGTGCTGCTCTGTTCCCTGCTGCTGGCGCGGGGCACGCGCGAGTCCGCACGCCTCAACGCCGTCATGGTGTGTATCAAGCTGAGCGTCCTCGTGCTGTTCGTCGCCGTGGCGTTCACCGCGTTCCGCGCCTGTCACTTCGCCGACTTCGCACCGCACGGCGCGTCCGGCATCGGGGTCGCCGCCTCCGCTGTCTTCTTCTCCTACGTCGGCTTCGACACCGTCGCCACGGCGAGCGAGGAGGTCCGCAACCCGCGGCGCACCATCCCGCTCGCACTGCTCCTGACGCTCGGAGCGGTCACGGTGCTGTACATCCTGGTGTCCCTCGCGGCGGTCGGCGCACAGCCCGCCGGCCGGTTCGGCGCGCAGGCCGACGCGGGCGAAGCGGTCCTCGCCGAGATCCTGCGCGACGTCACGGGCGCCGGGTGGCCCGTCGTGCTGCTGTCGGCCGGTGCCGTGGTGTCCATCGTCAGCGTGGTGCTGGTGACCCTGTACGGGCAGACGCGCATCCTCTTCTCGATGGCCCGCGACGGGCTCGTCCCCGAGGTCTTCCGCCGTGTCGACCGCAAGCGGCACACCCCGGTCGGCAACACATGGATCGTGGGGGCCGGCGTCGGGGCGCTGGCCGCGTTCGTACCACTGCAGTACCTGGCCGACCTGACCAGCATGGGAACCCTCGTCGCGTTCGTGGCCGTGGCGGCGGCCGTCATCGTCCTGCGCCGCATCGTCCCCGACGCGCCGCGGCCGTACAAGGTGCCCCTGTATCCGGTGGTGCCGATCGTGTCCGCGGCGTCCTGCCTCTACCTCGCGTGGCTGCTGCCGGGTGTCACGTGGGTGCTCTTCGGTGTGTGGCTGGTGCTCGCGGCGGTGCTCTACCTGACGTTCGGCCGCCGCCACTCCGCCCTGCGTGGGCGGGGCGCTCCAGAGGAGGAGGCCATCGTGACAACTACCTCTGCGCAAGCCTGAGTTCGAGCCATGCGGCAAGCCGTACCTCGCGGTCGTCGAGGTCGAGGCCGAAGAGTTCGCGTACCCGCCGCAGCCGGTAGCGCAGGGTGTTGGGATGCACCCGCAGACCGGCGGCGGCGCTCGCGACATCCCCGGTCGCGTCCAGCCAGGCCGTGACCGTCGCCGCGTAGTCGGTGCCCTGATCCCCGTCGTGCGCCAGCAGCGCGGCGACCCCGGGCAGTCGCAGCCACGGCTCCCGGCGCAGCTCGTCTCCGAGCCGGTTCAGCAGGACCACATGCCGTACGTCCTCGGCGGTGGCCGTGGGCGCGTCGCCCGGGCCGCCGCCGGTGGCCCGGAGAATGTCGTCCGCCTCGCGCCGCAGCGCACAGGCCCGCAGCAGATCCGGGTACGCCCGCGTCACCACGGCCCGCACCGGAGTGCCCAGCGCGGCCCGTACGGTCCCCAGCGCACCGTCCGCGAACCTCCGTGCGGCGGCGGGCGAGAGCGAGGTCAGCAACACGTACACCGCACGCGCCGACGCCGTCACCGTCGCCGACGGCAGGTGCGCCGCGCAGTACCGGACCAGGGACGACTCCAGGTGGGCGACGAGGGCGCTGCCCTCGTCGGGGGCGAACGCGGCCAGGCACACCTTCTCCCCCTGGCCGAGCCCGAGCCGGCCCGCTGCCTCGTCGGCCGGCGGCCCGTACCCCTCGAGGAGCGCCCGCAGGGTGTCCCGGCGCATGCGCTGCTCGGCCTCGGTCGCGTTCAGCGCGCGCAGCAGATGCGGGGCCGCCAGCCGCGCCGCGTCGCGCAACGCCGACTCGGCCTGCTCCGACAGGCCGCCCTCCGGCTCGATCGCCCACAGAGTCCCCAGCGGCAGGGTCCCCGCCCGCACCGCGACCGCCGCACGCGCCAACTCGTCGCGCGCCCGGGGGAACCGCACGACGCCCTGCGCCGCCAGCACATCGCGGTACTGCTGCCGCTGGCCCGGGTCGTCAGGGACCCGCCGCTCCAGGATGCCGCGTTCGCGCAGGCTGTCGATGCGCTGGCCAGGGACGTTCGAGTAGGCGACGACATGCTGGTCCAGGTCCTCCACCGCGACCGAGCCGCCCACGACGGCGGCCACCGCGTCGGCCAGCGCGAAGAGTTCCTCGGTTCCGGCAGGGGCCGACGGGGACAGGTCACCCACTCCGTACGCCGCGAGGGCGCAGCCGATCTCCGCGTCCACGTACCGCCATGGGACCGCGTCGCCGGCGGCAAGGACCGCCACGGAACACCGCTCGGCCTCGGCCGTCAGCCGATCCGCCTCCTGCCCACGGCACTTGACGACCACCCCCGCGTACCCCTCCGCCGCCGCGCGCCGCAGCACAGTACCCGTACGCGGATCGGCCACGTCCGCGCCGACGAGCAGCAGCAGCGCCGAGGGGGCCGCGGGCAGCGGGTCGCCCGGGTCGTGGATGACCGTGCCGCGCACCGGGACGTCGAGGCCGGCGGGTGCGGCGAGCACGCGGAGGGGGCCGGTGGAGCCGACGAGCAGGCGCAAGGAGCCCGCGGTCCGGCCGTCGGGGATTGTCCGATCAGACAACGGGGGCCTCGATTCCTGGGGCGGGACGCCGGTGAAGGCGACGGGGGAAGCCGCCAGGATAGGCCCACCGACCAGGGACAGGAGCCATCGCCCATGAGCGCCACGACCGCCACCTCAGATATCGTCGGACTCTTCCCGAAGGGGACAAATCTTGCCCCGGACGGCGAGATGGTCGTCGGCGGATGCCGCCTCGACGACCTCGCCGAGCGCTTCGGCACCCCCGCCGTCATCGTCGACGAGGGCGTTCTCAGGGCCCGCGCACGCGAGTACGTGGACGCCCTGGAGCGTCATTGGCCGAACGGACAAGTGGTCTTCGCGTCGAAGTCCTTCCCGTGTACCGCCGTCGTCCGGGTGATGGTCGAGGAAGGGCTCGGCGTGGACGTCGCCGGAGGCGGAGAACTCGTGGCCGCACTCGCCGCGGGCGCCGACCCGGCGCGGCTCGTCGTCCACGGCAACGCCAAGACCGACGAGGAACTCGCCATGGCGGTCGGCGCCGGAGCCGGCACGATCGTCATCGACAACTTCGACGACATCGACCGCCTGGAGAAGATCGTCACGGACGAGCAGCGCGTCCTGATCCGCGTCATCCCGGACGTCGAGGCCGACACCCACGAGGCGATGGCCACCGGCCACGCCGGTTCCAAGTTCGGCCTCTCCGTGCCCGACGCGGTGCGCGCCGCGGCCCGGCTGCGCGCCAGTGACCGGCTCCGCCTCGACGGCGTGCACGTCCACGTCGGCTCGCAGCTCCTCGACACCGCCCCGTTCGCCCGCGCCGTCGAGGCCATCGCCTCCCTCGGCGAGCTGGGCGAGCACGCGGTGTACGACCTGGGCGGCGGCCTGGGCGTCCGGTACACCTACGCGGACCAGGCGCCGACGGTCGACGAGTATGTACGGACCCTGACCGAAGCGGCCCGCGCCCACCTCCCGGCGAACGCCCGGCTGATCATCGAGCCCGGACGGTCCCTGGTCGCCGAGTCGGCGCTCACCCTCTACCGCGCGGTCACCGTCAAGCGGGGCCGCCCACGCGCCCTCGTCGCCGTCGACGGCGGCATGGGCGACAACCTCGAACCCATGCTGTACGGCCAGCGTTTCGAGGCGACGGTCACCTCCCGCGTAGGCGGCGGCGAGCCCTGTGACCTGGTCGGCCGGCACTGCGAGTCGGGCGACACCCTCATCCGCGATGTACCGCTGCGCGCCCCTGCCGTCGGCGACCTGATCGCGGTACCGGTCACCGGCGCGTACTGCTACTCGATCTCCAACAACTACAACGGCGCCCGCCGCCCCCCGGTCGTCTTCTGCCGCGACGGCGAGGCCCGCGCGGTGGTCCGCCGCGAGACGTACGAGGACCTGCTGCGCCGCGACCAGTGACGGCGTCCCCGTAGGGGAGTGGTGTCTGATGGCCTCCGCCGCCGGATCCGGACGAATGGCCCTAGACCGACCGCGCGACCGCCGCCACCACCTCGGCGGTCGCCTCGCCGAAGGCGCTGACGGAGGCATCGCCCACGCAGCGGCCCGCCACCGGGTTGTACACGCAGCCGAGCACCCCGGCGTGATCGGTGGCCTGTTCGCTGAGTGCGCAGTCCCAGCCGTGCGCGCGCAGCGCTTCGTGCATTTCCCGAGAGGACTCGACGGGGACGGCGGGGTCCTCCGTGCCGTGCACGAGGCGTACGGGCACACGTGCCGTGGCGCGCCCGAGCGCCTGGAGGGGCACGGCTCCCGTGGTGCGCGCCGGGCGCCGGTAGCCGCCCGCGATGCCGACGACCGCGGCGGGCGGCCTGCTGCTCGGGCCGCCGAAGTGGTCCGGGTCCAGGGCCACCCCCAATGCGGCGCCCGCACCCGCCGACCAGCCCGCGACGACCAGCTGCCGGGACGGGCCGGCGAAGTCGTGGGCGAACCGCAACGAATCGGTGAGGTGCGCGCGGCCCTCGTCAGGGGTGTCCGCACGCCAGTCGGGGACGAGGACGGTGAGGCCCCGCTCGGCCATGCCCTGGGCCAGCGGGATCATCACGTCGCGCTCGTCGGACCCGATGCCGTGCCACAGAAGGACACAAGGACCCTCGGCCTGGGGCGAGTTGTGGATGTCGAGAGGCTTGTGCTCCCTGCCGGTGGGATAGGGCACGGTGCGGATCATTGCGCTCAAGGCCGTTCCTCCGGGCCGCCGGAATGCTGCATCATGACCCCATCCTTGCCGCACCACCGCCGCGAAGTCTCCCCGGGTGGCCGGGATGGATACACGCGACCTCCCGGACCGGACAAAGTAGGCTGGACACGCGCATCCGAAGGGACGTCACGTCACCATGAGACTGACCGGACCGGACAGCCGCGGGGTGCAGGAGCGGCTGGGAAAGAACCTCTTCGCCCGTGTCGCGGGCCCGGAGGGGCCAAAGAACCGCGTCCGTATCCACGAAACCCCCGGACCGCGCTGGTTCGGCCCGGACCGCCCCATCCGCGCGGTGCACGGGGACGCGTCCATGTTCATCGGCGGGCTCTCCGCCCTGCTGCTGCAGTCGCTCCACCCGCTCGCCATGGCCGCCGTGTCCGCCCACTCGGGCTTCCGCGGCGACCCATGGGGCAGGCTCCAGCGCACGAGCACCTTCCTGGCGATGACGACGTACGGCCCAGCCGACGGCGCGCAGGAAGCCTGCGACCAGGTGCGGGGTGTCCACGCGCGGGTGCGCGGGGTGACCACGGAGGGCGAGGCGTACCACGCAGGGGATCCGGACCTGCTGGGCTGGGTCCACATCGCGGAGGTCGACAGCTTCCTGCGGGCTCATCAGCGGTACGGCGCCCAGCCGCTGACGGGCGACGAGTACGACGGCTATGTCGCCGACGCGGCGCGGGTCGCGGCCGCGCTCGGCGTACTGGACCCGCCGACGAACCGCGCGGAGCTCGCCGAACGGTTCACGGCGTACCGGGGTGAGTTGCGTGCGACCCCCGAGGCGCGCGGCGCCGCCCGCTTCCTTCTCCTGAACCCACCGGTGCCGCTGGTCGCCCGCCTTCCCTACGGCGTTCTGGCCGCGAACGCCGTTTCCCTGCTGCCCAGTTGGGCGGCGGCGGAACTGCGGCTGCCGCGGCTGCCGTTGGTCGACACCGTGGCCGTACGGCCGCTCGGCCGCGGCGTCACTTCGCTGGTGCGCTGGGCCATGGCCCCCAACCGTCCCCTGCCGGCCCCACCGGCGGGCTGACTTGGTGTCGGTGGGGCCGGTCCTGGGCGTCCCGCACTATTGGTCCGTGTACGCCTCCAGTTCGGAGAGCTGGGCGGCGGGCCACCCGGTGTTGTCGGTGAAGGTGAGCCGTAGGTAGCGGGTCGGCGTTCCGGTCAGGGCGACCTCCGTCGTGTTGCCGCTGTTCGGGTTGAAGGTGTAGCCGGCGGACGCCCTGAGCGTCGTGAACGTGGAGTTGTCCGTGCTGCCGGACACGCTCAGCGTCTGTGTGCGGGTCGCCCACGCCGCCGCGGGCGGCAGCTTCAGGACGAGGCGCTTGACCGCCTTGGCGGATCCCAGATCGACGGTGATCGTCTGCGGGAACGCGTTGTTCGTGCTCTCCCAGTACGAGCCCGCGTCACCGTCCACCGCGTTCGTGGCCTTGTAGACGTCGGCGTGCCCGGATTCCGCGACCGGGCGGCCCTTGGCGAGGTTGCCCGGGTCGGACGGCGGATCGGTGGGCGGATCGGTCGGGTCGCCGCCGCCCTGCGGCACGCCACCGTTGGTCCACACCGGGTCGGGCCACGTGCCGGTGCAGGCGGGCGGGTCCGCGTACCAGCCGGAGTTGGTGCCGGTGCGGGTGATCTGGAAGCCGCTGCCCACGCAGTTGTGGATGGGGTTGCTCTGGGCGATGTGGGTGGCTGTCACGTTCTCGAAGGTGGCGGTGCCCGGCGCCTGGATCTGCAGGGCGTACGTGCCCGCCCCGTCGATGCGGATGTTCTTGAAGTGCAGGCCGTTGGTAGCGCCCTCGATGAGGTGGATCGCCGCGTAGGAGCTGTCGAGGACTTCGCTGTCGGTGATGTTCAGCGTCGCGTCGACGGGTTCGTTGAGGCCGCTGAACCAGATCGCGCCGACGCCGAAGCGCCAGTTGAAGTCGTTGTTGCCCGCGCGGATCAGCGTGTTGCGCGCCGCGGTGATCGTGCCCGAAACCGCCGTACCCTGACCGGAGTTGACACCCGGATAGCGGTTGGCGATGTGCAGGCCGCCGCCATTGGTGACGGTGTCGGACATGACGTTGTCCGACAGGACGATGTCCTTGCCGCCGTACGTGACGATGTTGTTCGCCAGGATCGGCAGGATCACGGTGTTGAACGTGAACTTGTCGGCGACGTTGGGCTTCGCCTCCGCCCACATCGCCAGGCCGTCGTCGCCCGTGTTGCGGACGAAGGTGTTGGTGACGGTCGAGTTCGTGACCCCTTGGTGGAAGTTCACACCGTCGGCCGTCTGGTCGAGGATGCGGCTGTTCTTGATGGTGAGGTGGTCCATCGGGCCGTCCATCCAGGCCCCGCACTTGGTGTGCTGCATCCAGACGTTGTCGACGGTGGAGTCGGACAGTGCGCCGCCGATGGCGTTGACCTGGTCGTTGTCGACGCGCTCGCGGATGTCGCCGATGATGGCGAAGTCCTTGAGGGTGACGCCGCTGCTGCCGCCCTGCGCCGCGTACTTGCCGTAGACACCGACCGCCTTGCTGCGGTCCGAGGGGTCACGTCCGGTGAGGACGCTGTACCAGGGGCCCGCGCCCCGCAGGGTCACCTTGTCCACCACGATGTGGTCGCGGACCTGGAAGGTGCCTTCGGGGATGTAGACCTCCTTGTTCTGCGCCTTTCCCGCGTCGACGGCCGCCTGGATCTTGGCGGTCGAGTCCGCGGCGCCGGTGGGGTCGGCGCCGAAGTCGCCGACGACGTCCAGCGCTCCGGCCGGTTTGCCGGTCGGAGCCGCGACCTGCTCGAAGTCCGCGAGGTCGACGGTGAACGAGGGCGAGTCCGAGACCGAGGCGACCTGGAGCCTGATCTTCGTGCCGGCGGGCAGCGTCGAGCCGAGCAGGGTCCGGGTCTCGTCGTAGAAGTGGTGCGGGTTGGTGTCGCCCGGGTTGTTGTTGAACGGGTAGCCCCCGTAGTACCAGCCGTACTTGGAGGTGACGGGGACGCTCTTGAGCTGGTTGCCGTCGACCTTGAGGTCGATCGTCGCGTCCCGGCCGGTGCCCGCCGCGTTGTCCGGGAGCGAGTAGCGGAACGACATCGCGTTCGCCGGGGCGGTGAGGGTGAACTCGACGTACTCGCCGACGGCGTCCAGCGTGACCGCCTGACGGCCGGACGCCTCCGAGGGCAGCTTGCCGTAGATACGGTCCGGGCCGGTCAACGAGCCGTTGGTGGCGGCGTATTCGGCCTCCTGCTCCTTGAAGGGGACGGCCGCGCCGCGGTCCTTGACGTCGAGCGGGGAGGGGGCCTGGACCGCTGCGGCCCTGGCCGCGGGGGCGGAGGTGGAGAGCGCGACGGCGGTGGCCGTTCCTGACACCGTCAGCGCCATGACTAATGTCGTGAACATGCCATGTCTGAACAGGTGACTTCTCGGGGGGTGCACCACGGAAGGGGTCCTTGTCGCTCGTGGGAACACTGCGAACGCTCAGAGGCTAGGGCGCCCGATGGGCTGATCGCCATAAGTGTGCGCAAGATTTTGATATGGACGTGAAAATCCACGACATCACCTGGCAAGAAGGCGCGAGAGGATTCTATGAGGGGGCGTGACCTCGGGGCGCGCGCGAGGGGGCGGTCCGCCTACCCTGGTGATCATGAGTGGTGAGAGGGATCTGCGGACCCTGTTGAGCGGCATGCGGCCGGAGCTGAACCCCGGGCGCTACGTCTTCACCACCGTCGACGGCGCGATTCCGCCCGGCGTCACCCCGGTGGTGACCGTCGCCGAGCGGGAGGCCCTGACGCTGGTGGTCCCGCTGGAGGAGGCCGACGCGGCAGGTCTCGCCCACGACTACGTGGCGGGGTGGATCACCCTGCGCGTCCACTCGGCGCTGGAGGCCGTGGGCCTGACCGCGGCCGTCGCCCAGGAGCTCGCCATCGCGGGCCTGAGCTGCAACGTCGTGGCGGGGTTCCACCATGACCACCTCTTCGTCCCGCACGAGCGGGCGGAAGAGGCGGTGGCGCTGCTGCAAGACCTCGCGCACCGGTCGGCCACTACGTGACGAGGGGGCCGGGCACGGGTCACCCGAGAACGCGGCCCTCAAGTGCCGTGCGCCAGGCGGGCGGTGCCGGCTCCTGGGCCGGGGCGTCGCGGCGGCCGCCGCGGGCGAAGAAGTCCTCCAGGGGAAGGGTCGCCGCGCCGACCGTGACCGCGTCGGGGCCCAGCTTGCCCAGTTCGATGGTGGCCCTTCCGGCCGGGTAGGACAGGGCGTACTTCGTACTGTGCTTCCGGACGTCGTCGAGGAAGCGGGAGCCGAACTGCAGCCCGGCCCAGCCGCCGATCAGGATGCGCTCCGGCTGGAAGAGGTTGATCAGGTCGGACAGCCCGGCGCCCAGGTACTCGGCCGTCTTCGCCATCACCTCGTACGCCACCGGGTCGGGATCGGTCCCGTCCGTCGGGCACGCGGCGGCGAGCAGCGCCGTCAACTGGGTCTCCTCGTCGACTCCTCGGGGCGGCTGCCCACCGGCCTCGCGCCACCGTTCCAGTACGGACTCGGCCCCCGCATACGCCTCCAGGCAGCCCGGCGCGCCGCACCGGCACGTCCGCCCGCCGGCCTGCACCGTCAGATGGCCCCACTCCAGCGCCCGCCCCCTCCCATCGGCGAAAAGGCAGGCGCCGACCCCGGTGCCGAAGAGGACGATCGCGGCGCTGCGCGCACCGCGCCCGGCGCCGAACCACATCTCCGCCTGCCCTAGCGTCTTGGCGCCGTTGTCGATGAAGTACGGGACTGTGGACGGGAGTTGGGAGGAAGCCCGTAGCAGCGCCTCCAACGGGACCGCGTCCCAGCCGATCGTCTGGCAGTGGACGACGGCCCCGGACTCGGGGATCCGCTCGACGACACCGGGAACGCCGATCCCGATCCCGAGAAGGCCGTCCGCCGGTACGCCGGCCTCGGCGAGTACCTGCTCGATGCCGCTGCGGATGTGTTCCACGACGACGGCGACGTCGTACCCGTCGCCCGTCAAGGGGATGTCGGCGCGGGCGAGTTCGGTGAGGGTCACGTCGAAGACCTCCACGCGGACGCGGGTCTCGCCGACGTCGATGCCGATCAGGTTGCCGCTGTGCGGGCTGACGCGGAGCAGGATGCGCGGCCGGCCGCCGTCGGAGTCCAGGCTGCCGGCCTCCTCCACGAGCCCGTCGGCGGCGAGTTCGGCCACCACGTTGCTGACGGATCCTGAACTCAGTCCCGTGAGCGGGCCGAGCGCCTGGCGGCTCGTCGGGCCGTCGAAATACAACTGTTGCAGTATCGCTGCTCGGTTGGCTCTGCGCAGGTCACTCACCGTGCGTCTGCTCCGCCGATCCATCTGGGCTCCTTCCTGACCTGCGACAGACGCAAGGTACCCCTGCCCAAACCCTTGACGCGACCTTTCCGCGCGGTTTAACTCACAGCCTAAATTAAGTCGTGGGTGACTTCAGGAACTGAACGCCGAGCGCTTCGGCCTGCAGACCCGCGCCCCGGCTTGGACGCTCCTGAGGAAGGGACACCTGGAGCCATGCAAAGAATTCGAGCACTCGCCAGTAGCGCGGTCGTCGTCTCCCTGCTGGCCGCTGCGACCGCCTGCGGCGGGGGTTCATCCGACGAGGGATCGAACGAGTCGCCCAAGACCCTGACCTACTGGGCGTCCAACCAGGGGCCGAACGTCGAGGCGGACAAGAAGATCCTCCAGCCCGAACTCGACAAGTTCGAGAAGCAGACCGGCATCAAGGTCAAGCTGGAGGTCGTCCCCTGGTCCGACCTGCTCACCCGCATCCTCACGGCGACCACCTCGGGTGAGGGCCCCGACGTCCTCAACATCGGCAACACCTGGTCGTCCTCGCTCCAGGCGACCGGCGCCCTCGTCCCGTGGGACCAGAAGAACTTCGACAAGATCGGCGGCAAGGACCGCTTCGTGGAGTCGGCGCTCGGCTCGACCGGCGCGCAGGGCAAGGACCCGGCCGCCGTACCGCTCTACTCGATGGCGTACGCCCTGTACTACAACAAGGCGATGTTCAAGGAAGCCGGCATCACCGAGCCGCCGAAGACCTGGGACGAACTCACCGCGGACGGCGCGAAGATATCCAAGGGCGGCAAGTGGGGACTCGGCGCCGAGGGCTCCAACCTCTCCAACAACATCCACCAGGTGTTCGTCCTCGCCAAGCAGCACGGCGGCGACTTCTTCACCGCGGACGGCAAGGCCGACTTCACCAACGACGCGGCGGTCGCGGCCGTCAAGCAGTACGTCGACATGATGGCCACGAACAAGATCATCGCGCCCGGCAACGCCGAGTACGCGAAGAACCAGTCCCTCAGCGACTTCTCCAAGGGCAAGACCGCCATGGTCCTGTGGCAGGCCGCGGCCACCACGTTCAAGTCGCAGGGCATGCAGGACGACGAGTGGGGCGTCGCCCCGGTGCCGGTCCAGTCGGGTGCGCCCGGCGCGGGCAAGGCCACCAACTCGATGGTGGCGGGCATCAACCTCGCCGTCTTCAAGAACACGAAGAGCATCGACGGCTCCATGAAGTTCGTGAAGTTCATGACCAGCGACGCCGAGCAGAAGCTGCTCTGCAAGACCTACGGCTCCATCCCGCCGGTCAAGGCCGCCCAGAGCGACCCGGCGTTCGACCGGCCCGAGCTCAAGGTGCTGCGCGAGACCCTCGCGACCAGCGCCACCGCGCTGCCCCAGGTGTCGGACGAGTCCCAGTTCGAGACCTCGGTCGGCACCGCTGTCAAGAACCTCTTCGCCCAGGCGGCGAACGGCAAGAAGCTCTCCACGGCTGACGTCAAGGCCGAGCTGACCAAGGCTCAGCAGCAGATGGCCAGTCAGTGAGCGATGTGCCCATGACCACCATCGTGAACTCCCCGAAGGGGGATCCGGCGGTGCGTGAGGACACACCCGGGGCGACGCGCAAGCCGCGCCGCCCCGGGCGCATCCGCCGCCTGGGACTTCCGTACCTGCTGCTGCTCCCCGCGCTGCTGCTCGAGATCCTCGTCCACCTGCTGCCGATCGCCATCGGCTTCTTCATGGCGTTCAAGGAACTGACCCAGTTCTATCTGCGGGACTGGGGCGCGGCTCCCTGGGCCGGCCTCGGCAACTTCGACGTGGCCGTCGACTTCAACGCACCCGTCGGCAAGGCCCTGCTCCACTCGTTCTGGATCACCTGCGTCTTCACGCTCATGTCGGTCGGCCTGTGCTGGCTCCTCGGCACGGCGGCGGCCGTCTTCATGCAGGAGACGTTCACCGGCCGCGGCTTCCTGCGCACCCTGTTCCTGGTGCCGTACGCACTGCCCGTCTACGCGGCCGTGATCACCTGGGCGTTCATGTTCCAAAGGGACAACGGCCTGGTCAACCACGTGCTCCACGACCAGCTCGGCCTCACCGGCGGGCATCCCTTCTGGCTCATCGGCGACAACAGCTTCTTCGCGCTGCTGACCGTCTCGGTCTGGAAGGGCTGGCCGTTCGCCTTCCTGATCGTGATGGCCGGGCTCCAGAACATCCCCAAGGAGCTCTACGAGGCCGCAGCCATGGACGGCGCGGGCATCTGGCAGCAGATCCGGCGCATCACGATTCCCTCGCTGCGCCCGGTCAACCAGGTGCTCGTACTCGTCCTGTTCCTGTGGACGTTCAACGACTTCAACACACCCTTCGTGCTGTTCGGCAGGGCGGCGCCCGAGGCGGCCGACCTCATCTCCGTGCACATCTACCAGTCGTCCTTCGCCACCTGGAACTTCGGCACCGGCGCGGCCATGTCCGTACTCCTGCTGCTGTTCCTGCTCCTGGTGACGGGGATCTACCTGGTGCTCACCTCACGAGGGAGGAAGGTCTCCCGTGGCTAGCCCCACCGTCTCCCGCGGCGCTCCGCGCTCGCCGATGGCGTCCCCGCGCTCCTTCATCTGGTCCCGCAGGATCTTCCTGACCCTGCTCACGGGCTTCGTCCTGCTGCCCGTCTACGTCATGATCTCCAGCTCGCTCAAACCGCTGGAGGACGTATCGGGCAAGTTCCGCTGGATGCCCAGCGGGCTCACCATCCGGCCCTACTTCGACATCTGGAAGACCGTCCCGCTGGCGAAGTACTTCCTGAACTCGCTGATCGTGGCCGGTGCGGCCACGGTCTGCTCGGTCGTGATCGCCGTCTTCGCCGCCTACGCGGTCAGCCGCTACCAGTTCCGCGGCAAGCGCGTCTTCACGGTGACGGTCCTGTCGACGCAGATGTTCCCCGGCATCCTCTTCCTGCTGCCGCTGTTCCTCATCTACGTCAACATCGGCCAGTCCACCGGGATCGCCCTGTTCGGCTCACGCGGCGGACTGATCCTCACCTATCTCACCTTCTCCCTGCCCTTCTCGATCTGGATGCTCATCGGGTACTTCGAATCGGTCCCCAGGGACCTGGACGAGGCCGCGATGGTGGACGGCTGCGGACCGCTCAAGGCGCTGTTCCGCGTCGTCGTCCCGGCGGCGATCCCCGGCATCGTCGCGGTCGCCGTGTACGCGTTCATGACCGCCTGGGGAGAAGTGCTCTTCGCCTCCGTCCTGACGACGGACACCACCCGCACCCTCGCGGTCGGCCTCCAGAACTACTCCACCCAGAACGACGTGTACTGGAACCAGATCATGGCCGCCTCACTCGTCGTGAGCATCCCCGTGGTCGCCGGATTCCTGCTGCTCCAGCGCTACCTCGTCGCCGGTCTGACCGCCGGGGCCGTGAAGTGAGCAGTGCACCGGACCGTGCCGCCGACCCCTCGCCCGAAAGGACGTCAGTGTCCAAGCCCATCGACTTCGCCGCTCTCCCGAAGGACTTCGCCTGGGGCACGGCCACCTCCGCCTACCAGATCGAGGGAGCCGTCGCCGAGGACGGCCGCGCCCCCTCGATCTGGGACACCTTCTCGCACACCCCCGGCAAGGTCGCAGGCGACGACCACGGGGACGTGGCCTGCGACCACTACCACCGCTGGCGCGAGGACATCGCGCTGATGAAGCAGCTCGGCACCAACGCCTACCGGCTCTCGCTGGCGTGGCCGCGGATCGTGCCCGGCGGCGACGGCCCCGTCAACGCCAAGGGCCTCGACTTCTACGATCAGTTGATCGACGGCCTCCTCGAAGCCGGCATCGAGCCGTCCGTCACCCTCTACCACTGGGACCTCCCGCAGACCCTCCAGGACCGGGGCGGCTGGCCCGAGCGCGACACGGCGCAGCACTTCGCCGACTACGCCACCGTCGTCGCCGAGCGATTCGGCGACCGCGTCACCCAGTGGGCCACCCTCAACGAACCTCTGTGCTCGGCCTGGATCGGCCACCTCGAAGGCCGCATGGCCCCCGGCGTCACCGACCTCACCGCCGCTGTCCGCGCCTCCTACCACCTGCTGCTCGGCCACGGCCTCGCCACCCAGGCGATCCGCGCCGCGGCACCCGACGCGCGCATCGGCATCGTCAACAACCTGTCCACCGTCCAGGCCGCCACCGACCGCCCCGAGGACGCCGCAGCGGCCCACCGCATGGACGGCCACACCAACCGCTGGTGGCTCGACCCCGTCCACGGCCGCGGCTTCCCCGCCGACATGCGCGACGTCTACGGGGTCGAACTCCCCGAACAAACGGGGGACTTGGAGACAATCGCCGTCCCGCTCGACTGGCTCGGCCTGAACTACTACATGCCGGCCGTCGTCGCCGACGACCCCACAGGACCCGCCCCGCACGCCCGCGAGGTGCGCCGCCTCGGCGTCCCGCGCACCGGCATGGACTGGGAGATCGACGCGAGCGGCATCGAGACCCTGCTCCTGCGCCTCACCCACGAGTACGGCGCCCGCAAGCTCTACGTCACCGAGAACGGCTCGGCCTTCCCCGATGTCGTACGGCCCGACGGATCCGTCGACGACCCCGGACGCACTGAGTACCTGGAGGGCCACCTCGCGGCCTGCGCCTCCGCCGCCCGCAAGGGGGCACCGCTCGCGGGTTACTACGCCTGGTCCCTCCTGGACAACTTCGAGTGGGCCTACGGCTACGACAAGCGCTTCGGCCTCGTCCACGTCGACTACAAGACGCAGCGACGCACCATCAAGGGCAGCGGCCACCGCTACGCGGACATCGTCCGCAGGCACCGGCAGGGGAGGGGACTCAGGGGCAACGCGGCCTGACGCGTTGCCGCGGCATTTGCGCCCGTACGCTCACGCATGTCCGCTTGAATGCGTGCGGTATCGCCTACAGCATGGTCGGGCTGACGAAGCTCGAGGGTGCGGCGCACAGGCCGCGAGGAAGGTTTCCCCATTTCTGGAGCGGGCGAGAACCGGAATTTCTGGGGGCGGCGCGCTGCACGGCGGCGCGCACTCCTCGGCGCGCTGAGCGGACTGCTGGCCTGTTACGCGGCCCTGGCCGCCGCCGAACTGGCGGCGGCCGTCACCCGTCCCCAGGCGAGCCCTGTGGTGGCGGTGGGAGGCGCGGCGATCGACCGCACGCCGACCCCTGTCAAGGACTGGGCGATCCGGAATTTCGGCACGAGTGACAAGCTCGTTCTGCAGCTCGGCATCGTCGCCGTGCTGGCCCTCCTCGCGGTGGTCCTGGGCCTCGTCGCCACCCGCCACCGCCGCGCCGGATCGGCCGGCGTCCTGATCTTCGGCGTGATCGGCGCACTCGCGGCCACCACTCGCCCCGACTCCACGAGCATGGCCGACGCCGTGCCGTCCGTCGTCGGCGCACTGGTGGGTGCCTGGCTCCTGTACGCGCTCACCGGCCGGGCGCGGACCACGCTGACCGAGGAGCCACCCGAGGGCAGCACCGAACCCGGATGGGACCGGCGAGGGTTCATCACACTCGCGACGACCGCCGCCGTCGTCTCCACCGCCGCCGGACTGCTGTCCCGGGCCTCGCGCGGCACGCAGGACGAGAACGCCGTGGGCTCACGCAACGGCGTCAAGCTGCCCGTTCCGGCGTCACCGGGCAAACCCACGCCGGCGGGCGCCCAGTTGGCGATCCCCGGCATCGGCGCGTTCACCACACCGAACAAGGACTTCTACCGGGTCGACACCGCGCTGGTGGTCCCCATGGTGGACGCCATGAAATGGCGGCTGCGGATCCACGGCAAGGGTGTCACCCGTCCCGTCACCCTGACCTTCGACGACCTGCTGCGAAGGCCGCTCATCGAGCGCGCCATCACCCTCACCTGCGTATCGAACGAGGTCGGCGGCGCCCTGATCGGCAACGCCCGCTGGATCGGCGCACGCCTCGCCGACGTGCTCGCCGAGAACGGAGTCAGGCCCCCGTCGAAGGGCGGCCCCGCGGACCAGCTGGTCGCCCGCTCCGTCGACGGCATGACGATCGGCAGTCCGGTCGAGGACATCATGGACGGGCGCGACGCGATGCTGGCTCTGGGGATGAACGGTCAGCCCCTGCCGTTCGCCCACGGCTTCCCCGTGCGCATGCTCGTCCCGGGTCTGTACGGCTACGTGTCGGCCTGCAAGTGGATCGAGGACATCGAGCTCACCACCTTCGCCGACTACGACGCGTACTGGGTGAAGCGGAGCTGGGCCCAGCAGGCGCCCATCAAGACGGAGTCCCGCATCGACACCCCCAAGCCCTTCGTGAACCGCAAGGCCGGCACGGTCATGGTCGCCGGGGTGGCCTGGGCGCAGCGTCGCGGGATCGAAAAGGTCGAGGTCCGCGTCGACGACGGGCCGTGGGAGCGGGCCACGCTCGCGGCGGAGGACACCCGCGACACCTGGCGCCAGTGGTCCTATCCCTGGCAGGCGACCTCGGGAGGGCATCGCCTGACGGTCCGCGCGACCGATGGCACGGGCCGGACACAGACGGCGCAGCGCGCCGACCCCGTACCGGACGGGGCAAGCGGATACCACTCGATTCAGGTGGAGATCGGCTGACGGCGGTGAAGGGCGACGGGCCGTGGTCCGTCGCCCTTCGCCGGTGGGGTCAGAGTCAGGGGTACGAGACCACGGTCGAGGGCACCGTGGACGTGCCGGACGTGGCGGCGCCGATGTCGTTGATGACGTGCTCGTACTGGCCCTGGCCACCCAGGGACACGACGAGCAGGTCGTGGAACTTCACCCCCGACGTGTTGGGCGCCGCGAAGCCGTGGTCCTGGCGGATGGTGTTGTCCGACGTGTAGTTGCAGTAGCTCCCCAGGCCCCAACCCTCGTGCGTGGTCACGGAGTCGGCGACCTTGTACGCGGCGAAGCCCTTGACGTTGCCGTCCTGGACGGCGGCCTGGTTCGGGGCGTCGTACGCCTTCTCGTTCTGGAAGAAGATCGTGCGGCCGCGCTGGCCGGCCCAGTACACGTCGTACTTGTTGAAGTGCTCGACGAACAGGCCGGTGGCCAGCACGTCGTCGCCGTTGACGCGCACGCCGTAGTCGGCGCGGTTGGTCTCCCAGCCGACGCCGTCACCGTGGTCGGCGCGCCAGACCCACGTGTGGTCGATGATCGTGTGCCGGCTGTTGACCACGATGCTGGTGGTGGCCTTGCCGGGACCCGCGCCGCCGATCCGTACGAAGACGTCCTGGACGGTGATGGGGTTGGCGGAGTGGTCGGTGGACGCTCCGGAAGGCCCGACTTCCAGCAGAGTCTGCGAGTTGACCGCGCCCGCGTCGATCAGGAATCCGGCCAGGCGCACACCGTCGACGTCGGCGGCCTTCACCGCGGTGACACCGTTGTCCGGGATGAGGGTGGCGTACCCGAGTCCGAGCACGACGGCGTTCGCGCGGTTCACCTCTATGGCCGCGTCGAGGTGGTAGATGCCTGGTGTGAGAAGGAGGTTGAGGCCCTGGTCGAGCGCCGCGTTGAGGGTGGCGGCGGTGACGCCCGGCTTCGCCACGTAGAACTGGGTGAGTGCGAGAGAGGTGCCGCGGGGCGTGCCGCTGCCCCAGGTGGTGCCGCGCGCGTCGGTGCGCTTCTCGGGCAGGAAGACCTTGTAGTCGGCGCCGTCGAGGTACAGGAAGGGCTTCTCGCGGGAGACCGGGGTCGTGTTGAGCGTGGTGTAGGGCGGGTCCGGGAAGCTCTGCGCGGGGGCGCCCTCGACGCCGGAGAACACCATGTTCCAGACGGCGTTGGTCCAGCCGCCGACGGAACTGTCGCGGGTGTACCACTGCTGCTGCGAGTACGGCCCGACGGTGCCGTCGATGCGGCTGTCGGCGATGTAGCCGCCGCTGGCCCAGCCGTAGCCGTCGGGGGCGAGATTGAGGCCGCCCCTCACGTGCATGCGGCGGAACGGCGCGGCCTGTGCGACGGCCCAGCGATTGGTGCCGTTGATGGGGGTGAGGGCGAGGTTCTCGGCGGAGCGCCAGAAATTCTGGGTGGCGTTGCCGTTGAACCAGCCGGCGTCGACCGTCACATCGCCGTTGATCGAGGTGTCGTCGGGGGACAGGCCGAGTCCGGCGATCGAGGTGTAGAAGCCGAGCTGGGCGTTGAGGCCGTTGTACGTACCGGGCTTGAACAGGAACGCGTAGCGGCCGGAGCCGAACTGTGCGGACTCCTGCTGTTTGAAGATCTCGTCCAGCTTGGCCTGGATGCCGGGCGTGGAAGGGTCGAACACGATCACGTTGGGGCCCAGGTCGCCGCCGCCGGGCAGGGGGTCGGCGGCAGGCTTCGCGGAGGCGGGCGACCCGACTGCGAGGAGGCCGGGAATGGTGGCCGCGGTCGCCGCCATGACGCCGAGAACGGTCCGGCGCGAGGGGGAGACGGAACCGGCGGCGGGCGAAGTGGACGTCGTTGAGGGGTCCGTGGGGGGCGTGAGCATAGGGGCGACTCTCCTGGTTCAGAAATTGAACGAATGAGGGGGGTGGGAGCGCTCTCTTGCGGTCGAATGCTTCATCTGTGTGAACGTTGCGTCAAGACTTAAATCCAGAATCGTTGAAATTAGTGGCGGGCCTGCGTCAGTTGGGGCTGGAGCCGCGACGCCTCGGCGCCCTTGGTGGCCCAACACCCCCTGAAAGAAGAGACGTTGACGGTCTCTTGACAGTCTCGCGCCACTGCCGCAACACTCCGACTCGGAGAGCGCTCTCCCAGCGCCCCGCTCCATGAGGGCGCTCCGCTCTGCGGGTGGCCGTGTGACGCAGCACCTGCGCCGGCCGCCCACCCCCCACCCATCCATGCCGATGTGGCAGGAGGTCTCCATGGCACGGAGATCGAAGATCGTTTCAGGGTTACTGATGACCGGCGCGCTGATGGTGACGTCGCTGGGTGTGGGCGGCATGGCGATGAACGCCAACGCCGCCCAGGAGACGCCGAGTTCAGCGTCATCGTCCACGGCGCACGCGGGCCATGTGATGGCGGCGTCCACCGTCGCCTCGGCGGAGGACCCGGACGGCGACGGATACATCCCCGCCGATCCACCGGTGACGGGCGTGGAACCCTCCACGAAGGAGCCGCCGCACCGCTACTTCCACGAGTTCCAGGCCCACTGCACGGTGACCCACACCCGGCCGGACGACCCCATCGTCTATCCGGGGCAGCCCGGCAAGTCCCACGACCACACCTTCATGGGCAACACGACGACCGACGCCAACAGCACCACGGCCTCCCTCGACGCGGGGTCCACCACGTGTCTGGCCCCCGGCGACAAGTCCGGGTACTGGATGCCCACGATGTTCGACGGGGACAAGTCCGTGCTCCCGGTCGGCGAGCAGACCATCTACTACAAGGCCGGAGTCACCGACTACACGAGCGTCCGACCCTTCCCGAAGGGACTGCGGTTCGTGGTCGGCGGCCCCATGCAGACCGCCCAGGAGTTCCGCGACCACCGCGGCTTCGTCGAGGGATGGGAGTGCGGCACCAGCTACTTCAACGTGGACTTCCCCAAGGACTGCCCCACCACCGCGGACACCCAGCTCAACATCCGCTTCCAGGCGCCGAGTTGCTGGGACGGCAAGTATCTCGACACACCGGACCACAAGAGCCACATGGCCTACCCGGTCGTCGTCCCCGGCACCAACAACAACGCCTGCCCGGCCGACCACCCCGTCGCCCTGCCGATGATCGAGTTCAAGATGGCCTTCCCGGTCAACGGTGACCTCTCGCAGCTCAGACTCGCCAGCGGCCCGAGCTACTCCTTCCACTACGACTTCTTCAACGTGTGGGACGCCCCGACGCTGAAGGCGCTGGTGGACCACTGCGTCGTCGGCGGACTCCAGTGCGATCCCCGCGGCTACGACCAGAGCCACCCCGAGGCCGGGGCCGCCCTCGACGAGAACTACGAACTGCCCTGACCCAGGCGCTCCCCGGGCCGGGCCGACCGCTGCCGGCCGCCCCGGCCCGGGGAACCGTACACACGCGTCGCACCCCCTTCACCCCCACATCCAGGGAGAGAACGACCATGCAGAGATCCCGTACATCCCGCCGTCGTCTTACCGCTCCCCTCACCGCGGGGCTGCTCGCCGCCGGTGCGCTGTCGCTCCCGGCCCAGCAGGCGCAGGCCGCCGGCAGCGTCGTGAAGGTCACCGGCTCGCAGGGCGACTGGCAGCTGACCGTCGACGGCTCTCCGTACCAGATCAAGGGGCTGACCTGGGGGCCGTCCGTGGCCGACGCCGACACATACATGCCGGATCTGCGGTCCATGGGCGTCAACACCATCCGCACCTGGGGGACGGACGCCTCCAGCAAGCCACTGTTCGACTCGGCGGCGGCGCACGGCATCAAGGTGATCGCGGGCTTCTGGCTCCAGCCCGGCGGTGGCCCGGGCAGCGGCGGCTGCGTCAACTACCTCACGGACACCGACTACAAGAACAAGATGCTCGACGAGTTCCCCAAGTGGGTCGACACCTACAAGGACAACCCGGGCGTCCTCATGTGGAACGTCGGCAACGAGTCCGTGCTCGGCCTGCAGAACTGCTACAGCGGCGACGAACTGGAGAAGCAGCGCGACGCCTACACCACCCTCGTCAACGACATCACCAAGAAGATCCACGCGGTCGACCCCGACCACCCCGTCACCTCGACCGACGCCTGGGTCGGCGCCTGGCCCTACTACAAGAAGAACGCCCCCGACCTCGATCTCTACGCGGTCAACTCCTACAACGCCGTGTGCGACGTCAAGTCGGCTTGGGAGCAAGGCGGTTACACCAAGCCGTACATCGTGACCGAGACCGGCCCCGCGGGTGAGTGGGAGGTCCCCGACGATGCCAACGGCGTCCCCGCCGAGCCGGCCGACCAGGCCAAGGCCGACGGCTACACCAAGGCGTGGGGCTGCGTCACCGGCCACAAGGGCGTCGCCCTGGGCGCCACCATGTTCCACTACGGCACGGAGTACGACTTCGGAGGCATCTGGTTCAACCTGCTGCCCGCAGGCCAGAAGAGGCTCTCCTACTACGCCGTGAAGAAGGCCTACGGCGCCGACACGTCGCACGACAACACCCCGCCCGTCATCTCCGGGATGAACGTCGAGGGCGACGCCGCCAAGGTGCCCGCGGGCGGGAATCTGACGCTGGCGACCGGGGCCACGGACCCCGACGGCGACCAGATCTCGTACGAGGTTCTGACCAACAGCAACTACATCGACGCGAGCAAGCAGCTCACGCCGGTGCCGTTCACCGACCTGGGCGGCGGCAGGTTCAAGGTCACCGCGCCGGACAGGCCGGGGGTCTGGAAGATCTATGTGAAGGCGACCGACGGCAAGGGCAACGTGGGCGTCGAGACCCGCTCGGTCCGCGTCGTGCCGCCGCCCGTCAACGGCACCGACATCGCCCTCGGCAAGCCCGCCACCGCGTCTTCGTACCAGCCCGGGAGCGGCGACTGCCCCTGCACCGCGGCGAACGCGTTCGACGGCAAGAACGACACGCGCTGGGCGAGCGACTGGAGCGACCCGCAGTGGCTCCAGGTCGACCTCGGCTCCCGCCAGTCCTTCAGGCACGTGCAGCTCAACTGGGAGACCTCGTACGCGAAGGCGTACACCATCCAGACCTCCGACGACGGCCAGAGCTGGCGGACCGTCCACGAGGAGACGGCGGGCAACGGCGGGATCGACGACTTCGACGTCGACGGAACCGGCCGCTACGTCCGTGTCAACGGCACGGCGCGTGGCACCGGATACGGGTACTCGCTCTACGAGTTCGGCGTCTACAACTGAGCCGGCCGCACGGGACCCATGGGAGGGAGAGCGCTCTATCCCGTCCCCCGGCGGGAAGTTAGGGTGCCGACATGAACAGACAGGCGCCGACTCTTGAGGACGTCGCACGTGAGGCGGGCGTCTCGCGCGCGACGGTCTCCCGCGTCATCAACGGCGTACGCAACGTCGACCCGGGCATCCAGGACCAGGTGCGGCAGGCGATCGACCAGACGGGATACGCGCCCAACCGGGCCGCTCGCTCCCTCGTGACCCGGCGGGCCGAGACGATCGCGCTGGTGGTCTCCGGCGCGGGGGACGAGGCCGACAGCGAGCAGAACGCCTTCGCGGCAAGGGTGTTCGCGGATCCGTTCTTCGGACGTATCGTCAGCGGAGTCGTCGGCTTCCTACGGCCGCGCTCGATGCACCCGGTCCTGATGTTCGCCGAGTCGGACACCGCCAGGAAGCAGGTCACCGCCTATCTGCGGCAGGGCAGCGCGGACGGTGCGCTCGTGGTGTCCACCCACGCCGAGGACCCGTTGCCGGAGCTCCTCGCTGCCGAGCGGCTGCCCGCTGTGTTCTTCGCCCGCCCGGCCCTCACGGCCCCGGTCAGCTATGTCGATCTCGCCCATCGGGACGGCGGCCGGCTCGCTGCCGAACACCTGCTGGGGCGGGGGCGCCGCCGGGTGGCGACCGTGTCGGGGCCGCTGGACGTACCGGCGGGCCAGGAGCGGCTGGCGGGGTTTCGCGACGGGATGGAGCGCGGCGGCGTCCCCTGTGTGCCGGTCGCCGAAGGCGGCTTCACTCTCGACAGCGGGGCGGTCGCGATGGAGCGGCTTCTCGGTCAACACCCGGATGTCGATGGGGTGTTCGCGGCGAACGACCTGATGGCCCAAGGCGTCTGCCAGGTCCTGCGGGAACAGGGGAGGCGTGTGCCCGAGGACGTCGCCGTCGTCGGGTTCGACGACTCGAGCGTGGCCGTCACCTGCAAGCCGCAACTGACCACTGTTCGCCAGCCGGTGGAGGAAATGGCGAGTGCGATGGCCCGCCTCCTCCAGGAGCACATCGAGGGCACACGGACCGAACCCACGTCACTGATCTTCGAGCCCGAACTGGTGCTCAGGCAGTCGGCGTAGACCTATCGGGGGAGAGGGGAAGCGCCCTCTCCCCCCGTACCACCGGTCAGTCGCGTGCCGGGGTGAGGAACACCGAGCGCAGCTTGAGGTAGTCGGTGGCCGGCCGGCCGTGCGGACGCAGCGTCCAGGAGTCCCCTTCGCAGTCGGGCCCGGTGAAGACCAGGGCCCACTCGTCCGTGTCGTTGTGCGGGGCGAACGCGGGCTCGGAGGAGCTGGGGTCCGCGACCTCGGGGAGGGTGACGCACTGGCGGCTCGGCAGGTCGTGGAGGGTGACCGACTGCGTCTGGCCGTCGAGCCCGACGATCTTGTAGGAGAAGTCGCCGGTGGCGGCCTGGGCGGAGGCCGGAAGGGCCAGCGCGAGGGCGAAGGCGGCGAGGGAAGCGGCAACGGTGGAGCGACGGCGCATGGACAGCCTCATCATTCGGTGCTCGGGGACGGTCCATGGCAGCTTCACCCATGGGCCCGCCCGTCACGCCGTCGACAGAAGCCGAAAGGATTCACTGTCGCCCGTTCGGCGGAACGTGCGCTTCCGGGCGTGCGGTTCAGCACGCTTACGGCGTACGGCCGTTGACGGCGAGACGGTCGGCGACGTCGGTGGGGAGCGGCGCGAACCCCAGCAGACCGCTCACGATCCGGCCGGTCTGCCGGTGCCAGGAACCGGCCCGCCGCAGCATCGCGTGATCGCCGCCCGGCATCAGCAGCGTGCAGGCCTCCGCGCCCGCGGCCGAGGCCCGGTCGGCGTAGTCGACGGAGGCCGCGGGGTCCGTCGTGCGGTCCCGGTCGCCATGGAGCAGCACCACGCGCCTGCCGCGGAGCTGCGTCACCGGCTCACCCTCGGGACACCACGGAGCGAGTCCCACCACGTCTTGGACGAGCCGATGCCCGGCAGCGCGCAACGCGGCACGTCCGCCCATGGAATGACCGACCAGCACGGTCGGCACGTCCCCGGCGCGTACGGCCAGTTCGTCCAGCGCCCGCAGCGCGTCCCGGAGCGGGTCCTCGCGGTCACCGTTCCAGCCCCGGCAGCGGTAGCGGACGCTCCCCACCAAGAGCCCCTGGCCCTCGCATGCGCGCTCGACGGCACGGGCGAACGGGCGCATGCGCGCACCCGCGAGACTCAACCTCGACACCGCTTCCGTGCCCTCCGAGCGGCCACCGTGCAAGAGGAGCACCGCGGCCTGCGGCGGTTCGACGGCGCGAGGCGCCACGAGTGCCGATCGCGGATCGTCGTCCCATACGAGCACGTCGTCTCCTCTTTCTCGTGCTCCGGCCACGCGGCTCGGCGCTGCGAGGCCATCATGACGAATCCGTAGCCGCGGCCGAACGGATGGGTGCCAGGGGGCGCTTGTCAGCGGCGGGCGAGCCGGTGTTCCCCGTTCGCCCCGGGCTTGTACGGCAGGCCGTAGAGCCGGAACAGGGGTCCTCGTCCTCGGCGGGCAGCACATCGTCCGCGCCGATCGACGGGGACCACCCCTTCACCAGCGCCTTCGCGTAGTCGACCTCGACGTAGGCCGGCCCGACGACCGCGCCGTCCAGCGGAACGTTTAGACGAGCCTGTGCCGCGTGGGAGGCCGAGCAGGACCGTGGCCATGGCCGGTTCGTCCGTCCTCGTGCTGACGTTGACGTCCTCGAGCGCGCCGACCTTGCGGCCGACCTGGTCGACGACTTCGTAGGAGCGCCACTCACGGACATCCGCGGCCCGAATCATGGTGGAGCCCCTCTGCGTCAGGCGAACATGCCTGTTCTGAGCTTGGTGAGGGTGCGGGTCAGGAGCCGGGAGACGTGCATCTGGGACACGCCGATCTCGACGCCGATCTCCGACTGGGTCATCTCCTGGCCGAACCGCATCTCGAGGATGCGGCGTTCTCGGCCGTCGAGCTGTTCCAGGAGCGGCGCCAGCGTGTGGAGGTCCTCCACCGTCTCGATGGCAGGATCGGGCTCGCCGAGTACGTCGGCGAACGTCCTCGAGGCGTCGGTCTGGCGCTCGCCGGGATCGCTCGGCATGTCGATGGACCCCGCGGTGTAACCGTTCGAGGCGACCATGCCCTCGATGACCTCGTCCTCGCTGAGCTCCAGGTGCTCGGCGAGCTCCTTGGGCGACGGCTCGTGGTCCAGGACCGTGGACAGCTCGTCCTTGCCCTTGGCCAGGTCGACGCGCAACTCCTGGAGGCGGCGCGGCACATGGACGGCCCAGCTGGTGTCACGGAAGAAGCGCTTGATCTCGCCGACGATGTAGGGGACGGCGAAGGAGGTGAACTGGACCTCGCGCGACAGGTCGAACCGGTCGATCGCCTTGATCAGGCCGATGGTCCCGACCTGCACGATGTCCTCCATCTCGCCACTGCCACGGTGGCGGAAGCGGGACGCCGCGAACTGGACCAGGGACAGGTTCATCTCGATGAGCGTGTTCCGGGCGTACTGGTAGTCCGCCGTCCCCTCTTCGAGTACCTGGAGCTGTTCGAAGAACACCATGGAGAGTTCACGCGCGTCCTTGGGCGCGACCTTGCCGGCGTCTTCGACCCACGGAAGCTCACCCGTGCCGATGGTCGCGTCGGCGATGTGCGCCGTCGTGGCCTGCGCCCGCGCCTCTTCATGAGTGTGCACCGAAGTTGCCGTCATGTCCCTGCCTTTCGTGTCGGCCCCGTCCAGAGCATGTGCCCCCGTCCGCTCCGGTCATGCCTCCCGCCGCGGGAAGCGGCAGGGACCTGCCGGGACTTGGCCTATCCCTGCCCCAGACAGGCGTGGGTCATCTGCTCGGTGAAGTAGTCGCCGTCCTTGGGTCGCCCAGGGGCCCTTCGATTCGGCTGGTGCGCGGGTTCCAGGTGGGGAATGTGCTTGGAGCAGTGGACGTAGGCCTCCTGGACGGTGATGTATATCCACATCTCGGCCTGCCGCCCCGGGGCCGAATCCCTCGGCAGTGTGGGGCAGATGGCCCGTAGCTCACGATCGCCCATCAGTTGGGCCGATCCGTTCACATGCAGCCCTATGTGGTCATGGGTGAAGTCGATGAAGAGCAGGCCCATATGGGGGTTTTCGGTGATGTTGCCCGCGCTGGCCATGACCCCGTTGCCCCGGTACTCCGGGTAGGCCAGGTGGAGGTCGTCCAGAACGGCGACGAACCCTGGTGGACCCGCCCGGAAGCTGGCATCGCAGTGGCCACGTGCGTCCGCCGTGGACAGGAACACCATGGTCTGCCGGGCGATGAACTCATTCATGGCCGGTGTCAGACGCGGCCGGACCTGACGGTCGTAGAAGTCATCGGCGCGCTCACTCGTACCCATGTGGGCTTGCAAGGCGCGTTCACCCTGGGAAGGCGCGGGGTGGGGGGTGCTGGGGCGGAGGTGCATGGAGTGATCACGTCGCAATCGCCGGGGGTGGGCAACGAGCGAGCGTGGCGCCCACTCGAACTGTGGGGCCACGCTAGGCCATTGACGATTCCCGGACGCGACGGTTCCGCCAGGAACAGGCGACGGCCGGGCTATGCGGCGATCACGGCGGCGCCGACCCGGCCTCCATCGACGTCCACGACCGTGCCGTGGACGAACGCCGACTCGTCCGAGGCCAGCCAGACCGCGGCGTGCGCGATGGCATCGGGCGTTCCGACCGCGCCGAACGGTGTGCCCTTCATCATGATTTCGCCCGGATGCGGCTCGCCGCCCTCGGTCGCTCGGGGGACGATCACGCCGGGCGAGATCGCGTTCACCCGCACCCCCTGCGGACCGAACTCCGCCGCCCACGCGCGCGTGAGCGTCTCCACGGCTCCCTTTGTGGAGCTGTACAGCGACCCCACAGGAATACCCAGGCGCGCGATCCACGAGCCGAGATTGATGATGGCTCCGCCACCGTCGCGCGCCATGTCGGGGGCGACCGTCGCGGTCAGGAAGAACGGCGCCTTCACGTTCACCGCGTAGACCTGGTCGAAGGTCTTCTCGTCCGTCGTGGTGGTGGTCCCGGGCGGGTAGATGCCCGCGTTGTTGACCAGGATGTCGAGGCGCCCGCCCAGCACCGCACGGGCCTGTTCGGCGAGGCGGCGGGAGGCATCCGCGCTGCCGTCGAGGTCGGCCTCGACGAAGTCGGCCCGTCCGCCGGCTGCACGAATGTCCTCGACCACGTGCCGGCCGCGCTCCCGATTGCGCCCCGATACGACGACGTGGGCCCCCTCGGCGGCGAACGCCTCGGCGATCGCCTTTCCGATGTTGCTGGTTGACCCAGTGACGAGTGCGGTCTTGTCCTGCAGTCGTCCACTCATGGCCGGCTCTCCTCAGTCTCGGTACTCCCGCTCACCGA